>NZ_JBNCLH010000006.1:0-382630 GCF_049844575.1 Kribbella sp. DT2
ATCAGAAATCACACCAGAACGAAGCACCAACCAATCATCAACGACAGCGCCGCCCGGATTTAGCAGACACGCCCTAGGCGGGCCAGCCTCTTCGGAGCGCCAGCCAGTCGAGGAACGTCCAGGCGTAGAGGCGCTGGTGGCGGCGCAGCTCGGGCGTGCAGCCGGGCGGCGGTGGGGTGTCGAGGTCGTCGAGCATGTACGCCGCGATCAGGGCCGCGCCGCAGTCGAGGTGGTCGGCGGGGACGTCGGCGGTGAGCGGGCTGCTGCGGATCGCCGCCTGGGTGTCGATGCCGTCGTACTGGGCGATCGGGAGCAGGCTGGCCCAGTCCAGCCACCGCGGGCCGAGGGCGAGCCAGTTCCAGTCGACGGTCCAGCAGGTGCCGGACCGGTCGATGAGGAGGTTGTCCGGGCGGAGGTCGTTGTGCAGGGCGGTGTCGCCGGCGAGGGCCTCGGGGTAGAGCGCGATGAGGTCGGAGAGCTCTTGCAGTACGCCGGGGAGCCAGGGCTGGAAGCCCGTCGGGAGCGGTCGGTCGCCGGAGCGGATCCGCTCGGGGAGGTCGATCGGCCAGCCGTTGGCGATGTCGTCGACGAAAGCGTCGAGGCCGGTCAAAGGTGCGGGCGTGAGGGCTTCGGCGATGACCTCACAGGAAGTACTCGCCGCAGCGAAGTCTTCGGTGGTCCAGGGCGAGCTGGGCATCCGCCCGTCGATCAGCTCGGAGGCGACAGCAAACCATTTGGTGTCTTCAGTCTCCGTGGTTGCTGTTGCGACGATCCGCGGGACTCGGATGACGTCCGGCAGTTGGGGGACGATCTCGGCTTCGCGCTGGTAGGCGCCGTACGCGTGCAAGGTGTCCGGGGCCGCTTTGACGAAGAGCTCTCGGCCGTCGGCGAGCCGGACCGGTGCCGCGAAGCCGCCGGTGAAACCGGAGCCGACGACGGCGCCGGCCTCGGCGATCTCGGTGCCCAGGGCAACAGCCAAGGCGTGCTGGAGGGCCGCGGGCAGGGTGTCCCAGCCGGGGCGGGCGGAGGTGGCGCGGTAGTCGACGACGGGGGGACCGGGCATGCCGCAGACCTTAGCTGCCGAGCGCCCAGCGAGCCTCTCATTTCTGGTGGGTGGTGGACGGTTGGCGTGCGCAGCATGGACGGGTCTGTGGTGCTGCGCTCGGAGATCTACGCGAACGCCCCGCTATCGCGCTAGTTGTGCGCGAACACGGTCTTCGGCCGGGCGAACGTGGTCGAGACACCGGCGACACCCGCGCAGAGCACCCCGATGAACACCGGCACCCAGTACGCCGACGAGGCGCCCCACACGTCGACCGCGTGACCGGCGGCCGCGTTGCCGGGGGCAACTCCGAGCAGGATCCCCGTGACCGTCCAGGTGATCGCCTCGGTCAGCCGCTGCGGCGGCACCCACTCCTCGACGCACGCGGTGACCGCCACCATCGTCGGCGCGATCGTGAGCCCGGCGCAGAAGAGCACTCCACCCAGTGCGACGGTGTTGCCGACCCAGGGGAGTGGTGCCAGCGAGATGGCCAGCAGGATCGTCCCGATCAGCAGGCGGCGCTCCACCGGAGCTCGCCAGTGGACCGATCCGTACCAGAGTCCGGCCAGCAGCGACCCGAACGCCCACACCGCCAGTACGACGCCGGACATGCCCGGCTGTCCCTGCTCGGCGGTGAAGGCGACAGTGACGACCTCAGCGCTCCCGAGCGTCGCCCCGAGCCCCACGCCGATCAGGCTGAGGAGCAGCAGCGACAGCCAGGGCAGCGGAGCCTGCTCGGCCCCGTTGGCCTTGCCGCGACCAGGTGGGTCGGAGCGCCGCAGCAGCGCCAGCCAGATGCCACCCGCCAACCCGAGCACGCCGGCGGTCGCCAGGGCGACGTACGGGCTGACCTGGGTTGCCAGCGCGGTGACGAGCACCGGCCCGATGATGAAGACCACCTCGTCGCCGACAGCCTCCAGCGCGAACGCGGTCTGCAGCGCCCGGCCCCGGCCGAGCAGGTGGGTCCAGCGGGCCCGGACGAACGAGCCGACCTGCGGACGGCTTGCACCGGCCAGGAACGACAGCAGGTAGAGCACGGCGGTCGGGGCGTCGGCCCGGACCGCCAGCAGGAGCCCGACCAGGCCGATCGTGCAGAGCACGCTGCCGGTCAACAGGAGGCTGCGCTGCCCGAACCGGTCAACGAGCCGGCCCTGGATCGGACCGGTGATCGCACCCGCGACGACAGCCACGCCGGAGACCGCTCCGGCCAGTCCGTACGAGCCGCTCTCCTGGGCGATCAGGATCACGATGCCCAGCCCGATCATCGAGATCGGCATACGCCCGAGGATCCCGGCGGCGCAGAACGCGGCGGCGCCGGGACGGCGCATGAGGTGGACGTAGGGCATCAGCATGGGGGACCGTGCACACCGTATCCGCAGGGCCTGACAAACTCGTTACATGCCCCACCCCGTGTCGCCTGACTCCACCCCGTACGACGCTGTGCTGCTGCTGTCCTTCGGCGGTCCCGAGAAACCCGAGGACGTGCTGCCGTTCCTGCAGAACGTCACCCGCGGCCGTGGCATCCCCGACGAGCGGCTCAAGGAGGTCGGCGAGCACTACTACGGCTTCGGCGGCAAGAGCCCGATCAACGACCAGAACCGCGCGCTGCTGGCCGCGCTGCGGGAGTCGTTCGGCGACCTCGGCCTGGACCTGCCGATCTACTGGGGCAACCGCAACTGGGCGCCCTACCTGACCGACACGCTGCGCGAGATGGCCGCCGACGGGATCGGCCGGGCGGTGGTGATCGTGACGAGCGCCTACCCGTCGTACTCGGGGTGCCGGCAGTACCGGGAGAACCTGGCCGACGCGACCGCCGCGGTCGAGAACGCGCCGGTGATCGACAAGCTGCGGCACTACGCGAACCACCCGGCCTTCGTCGCCTCGTTCGTCGAGTCGACCGCGGCCGCGCTGAGCGAGCTGCCCGAGGGTGCCGCGATCGCCTACGTGACGCACTCCATCCCGACCGCGATGAACGCGACCAGCGGACCGGACGGCAACGGGTACGTCAGCTGGCACCTCGACGTCGCCGCCGAGATCACCGCCGAGCTGGAACGGCGTACCGGCGTCTCCCGGCGGACCGACCTGGTCTACTGCTCGCGGTCCGGCCCGCCGCAGGTTCCGTGGCTCGAGCCGGACGTCAACGACCACCTGGAGGAGCTGGCTGCGGCCGGCGCGCCCGGGGTGGCCGTCGTGCCGATCGGGTTCGTCAGCGACCACATGGAGGTCATCTACGACCTCGACACCGAGGCCGCGGCGACCGCCGACAAGCTGGGCCTGCCGATGGCCCGGGCAGCGACGCCGGGGACCGACCCGGGGTTCGTGACGATGCTGCGCGACCTGGTGGTCGAGCGGGCCGAGGCCGAGCGCGGCGGCCAGCCCGAGCGGCCCTGCGTGGGCAAGCTGGGTCCCGGCTGGGACAACTGCCGCCCCGACTGCTGCCCGGCCTTGCGCCGCCCGACCCCCTCCACCCACACCGCCGTACCAACGACAGCAGGATCGAAGGAAACCGCATGAGCACCCCGCAGGAACTGCTGAAGCTGGCCGTCACGGTCGCCACCGAAGCGGCCGAGCTGATCGTCGAGCGGCGCCGCGGCACGGTCACCGTCGCCGACACCAAGAGCACCGCGACCGACATCGTCACCGCCGTCGACCGCGAGTCCGAGGAGCTGATCCGGGCCCGCGTGCTGCAGGCCCGGCCGGACGACTCGTTCCTCGGCGAGGAGGGTGACGACATCGACGGGACCAGCGGCGTGCGCTGGGTGGTCGACCCGATCGACGGCACGGTCAACTACCTGTACGACATCCCGACGTACGCCGTCTCGATCGCGGTCGAGCAGGACGGCGTGACGGTCGCCGGGGTGGTCGTGGACGCGCCGAAGGGCGAGGTGTTCACCGCGACGCTCGGCGGCGGCGCGTTCCTGGACGGCAAGCCGATCCGGGTCTCGGACTGTACGTCGCTCGACCGCGCCCTGGTCGGCACGGGCTTCGGCTACGACCCGGACCGGCGGCTGGTGCAGGCCGAGGTGGTCCAGCAGCTGATCGCCAAGGTTCGCGACATCCGGCGGATCGGGGTCGGCGCGATCGACCTGTGCTACGTCGGCTGCGGGCGGCTGGACGCGGTCTACGAGCGCGGGCTGAACCCGTGGGACTACGGCGCCGGCGCGCTGGTCGCGTCCGAGGCGGGGGCGACGGTCGGCGGCCTGAACGGTGCACAAGTTTCGCCGGAGATGTCGATCGCGGCCACGCCTGGGGTGTTCGATGCGTTACACGACGCACTGGCCGCCGCGGACCCGCTGCGCGCATAATTTTGCACATTTGTGCTCACAAAGTGCTCATACTGAGCGGTAACGAGCATTCTTCTGTTCGGTCCTGACAATTTCTTCGACACGCGGGTCACAAGGTGGACCCCGGCGCGCGCGAAGGCCTGTCGATAGGGCACAATCCCTGCCTCGGGAGCGGAAGCGAGTCCGGTCCCAGCCTGTCTGTCAAGGGTTTCGGGGGACCAGAGGATTCCGGGTGGAATTTCTCGGGCGCGTTATCCGTTCCAGGGCTCAGCAGGCAACACCACGGGTACGAAGAGGGCAGGGAAACACCATGGCGACTGACTACGACGCCCCGCGCAAGACGGACGAGGACTCCAGCGAGGAGTCGATCGAAGAGCTGAAGACTCGCCGTCACGACAAGAACTCCGGCAAGGTCGACGAGGACGAGGCCGAGGCGGCCGAGAGCTTCGAGCTGCCCGGTGCCGACCTGAGCCACGAGGAGCTGGCGGTACGGGTCCTCCCGCGCCAGGCCGACGAGTTCACCTGTTCGAGCTGCTTCCTGGTCCACCACCGCAGCCAGCTCGCGAACAGCAAGAACGGCCAGCTGATCTGCCGCGACTGCGCTGCCTGACACACGGCAACGCGGCCGCCCTGCTCGGCTGATCCGTACCAATCGGGACCGTTCCCCTTCCCGGGGGCCGGTCCCTTGGTACGTTCTCAGGCCGCCTCCTCGCTAGATCCCGTGACGTCAGGACCTTGCCACGCTGCTCTGCGTCAGCGCGGCTGCGAGCTGCTCCGGCTTCCGCGTGGCGATCAGCCAGTACGGCGCGGGGTCGTGCGGGTCGGTGATCTCCACCCGGACCGCGCCCTTCAGGTAGCCGCGCAGCACCAGGTACGCCGCCGGGTCGCAGTCGCGGCCGAACGCGTTCCGGACCGCTTCACCGGTCAGCGGCTCGACCTTGCCGAGGTGCTCGCGCTCGATCGACGCCTTGCCCGCGCGGAGCCGCTCGGCGTCCACCGCGACCTGCGCGCCGCCGTACCGGATGAAGAGCGCGGCCAGCAGGACAGCGCACACCCCACCCGCGGCCAGCCCGGCCGGCTGCCCGGCAGGCACCGCGACGATCAGCCAAATGGTCAGAACGAGCAGGGCGGCGATAACCCACCAACGCACCGGCACGCTCAACCGCTCCCGATAGTTCGTCACAGGACCAGCCTGGCACGTGGGTCCAGGAGTGACGTCGGTAGGGTTCTCGATCGTCGGTCCGGCACTCGGAGAAGTGACCCGCCACTGCCAGACGCCAAACACAAAGGTGAACCCCATGACCGAAGTACTGATTCAGCGGCTCGACGCGGAGTTGCCGGTGCCGGCGTACGCGCACCCGGGGGACGCGGGGGCCGACCTGGTGGCGGCGCACGACGTGACGCTGAAGCCGGGGGAGCGGCAGTTGGTCGGGACCGGGATCGCGATCGCGTTGCAGGACGGGTTCGCCGCGTTCGTGCACCCGCGGTCGGGGCTGGCGGCGAAGCACGGGGTGTCGATCGTCAACGCGCCGGGAACAGTGGACGCGGGCTACCGCGGCGAGATCAAGGTGTGCCTGGTCAACCACGACCCGCGCGCCGAGGTGACGCTGCGGCGTGGTGACCGGATCGCGCAGCTGGTGGTTCAGCGGGTCGAGAAGGCCCGGTTCGTCGAGGTGACCACCCTGCCGGGCTCCGCGCGCGGTACGGGAGGACACGGCTCGACCGGCGGTTTCGGTGATGTGACACGCTGATCAGGTTGCCGCCCGCTGACCTGCGGGTACGGGAGACTACGGCGGGGTTCGTGCCGCCCCCAGAAGACTGACGATCGAGGAAGTAGGCAAGAGCAGTGATCTTCCGCCGCAAGGCCAAGAACGAGGACGCCCCGGACACTGTGGACGCCGTCGAGGAGACGACGACCGAGGAGGCCACCGGCGACGGTGGCGCCGAGGACACGGGCACTGGGGAGTCCCCGGCCGCCGTGGACACCAGTGGCGGTCCGTTCGACGTGACCGAGGTGGACCCGGCGACGCTGGAGGCCGAGGACCGGATCGACCTCGGGGCGCTGGTGATCACCGGTCTGCCGGGCATGGAGCTGCGGCTGCAGGTCGACGAGCAGAGCGGTGACGTGCAGGCGATCCTGCTGGTGCTGGAGGACTCGGCGCTGGAGCTGCGCGCGTTCGCCGCCCCGAAGACGGCCGGCATCTGGGACGAGGTCCGCCGCGAGATCGCGAGCGAGGCCACCAAGATGGGCGGTACGGCGTCGGAGACCGAGGGCCCGTTCGGGACCGAGCTCGTGCTCGTCGTACCGGTGCAGGACCCGGAGGGCCAGATCTTCAGCCAGACCTCGCGCGTGATCGGCATCGACGGCCCGCGCTGGCTGCTGCGCGGCACCGTGCTCGGTCGCGCGGCGGTCGAGCCGGAGGCCGCGCCGCCGATGGAGCAGGCTTTCCGCAACGTCGTCGTCGTCCGCGGTTCGGAGCCGATGGCGCCGCGCGAGTCGCTGGCCCTGAAGCTGCCCGCGGGCGCTCAGCCGGCCGCCGAGGAAGAGGCCTGATCCTCATGTCCGGATACCGGTTCGGCGCGCTCGCGCGCGGATTACACTGATCCCATGGGGAGCGACAAACCCGCAGGGTTGTGGCGCCGTGCCTTCCGCGGCCTGGCCGGCGACCAGGACGAGCAGGACGCCGAGGTACTCAAGGACTTCGCCCACGACTGTGGCGCGCGGTCGATCACCGGTTGTCACGACCGGGAGATGGTGACGCTGTACGGGACGCTGCGCACCATCACCTTCAGCCCGCGCGGCGGTGTCCCGGCCCTGGAGGGCGAGTTGTACGACGGCACCGGAACGGTGAAGCTGGTCTGGCTCGGCCGGCGCAAGATCGCCGGCATCCACCCCGGCTCGGAGCTGATCGCCTCCGGGCGGATCGGTGTGGTCGACGGCGACCGGGTGATGTTCAACCCGCGCTACGAGCTGCGTCCGACGGCCGCGAATGGCTGAGCCGCGCGCCGGCCAGGACTCCGAGCGGGACCTGGACGGCCACATCGACCCGAACCTGGGGCACCAGGCCCCGAAGCACCCGACCGACGAGGAGCTCGTCGAGGTCCTCCGGCCGGAGCTCGAGGCGGCCGAGGCCGAGCTGACCGACGACAAGCCCGCGGGCGAGTCCGCCGACGAGCGGCCGAAGACCACCGACAAGGACTTCTTCCAGGCGCTCGGCGGCTGGGGCGCACTGCTCGACATCGGGCTGCCCTGGATCGCGTTCCTGATCGTGTACGGCGTCAGCGACCACGACCTGAAGCTTGCGCTGATCGTCGCGATCGCGTGCGCCGCGGCCGTCGCCGTCCTGCGGCTGGTCCGCAAGCAGCCCCTGCGCAACGTGCTCGGCGGCTTCGTCGGCGTGCTGATCTCCGCCTGGGTGGCGAACCGGAGCGGCAACGCCGAGGACGTCTACCTGCCCGGCCTGCTGACCAACGTCGGCTACGGCCTGCTCTACCTGATCACCGTGCTGATCCGCTGGCCGCTGTTCGGCGTGCTCTACGGCCTGATCACCCAGACCGGTACGGCGTGGCGCCGCGACCCGGCGCTGCTGCGCGGCTTCAGCCGGGCCACGTGGGTGTTCGTCGCGCTGTTCGCGATCCGCCTGATCGTCCAGGTGCCGCTCTACCTGGCCGGCAGCCTGAACGCGCTGGGCATCGCGAAGGTCGGCCTCGGCCTGCCGTTCTACGCGCTGGCGCTGTGGCTCGCGTACGCCGTACTGCGGGGCTCGATGCCCGCGGACAAGTGGGACGAGGCGCGTGACCACGTCACGCACCTGCTGGGCGGCGGCAAGAAGAAGTAGTCCTGACGTACAGAACCGCCGCACACCTCAGAGGTGTGCGGCGGTTTCTTCGTTACTTGCGGTGGTGCGGGGAGAGCATGTCCTCGAGCTGTTCCTCGGTCTCGTCCGCCGCGACGAAGAGGAGCTCGTCGTTCAGCTCCAAGGTGCCCTCCGGGTCCGGCCGCAGCACCCGGCCCTCGCGGATGATCGTCACCAGCGCGGTGTCGGTCGGCCAGTCGATGTCGCCCACCCGCAGGCCGATCATCGGGGAGTCCTCGGGCAGCGTCAGCTCGACCAGGTTCGCGTCGCCCTGGCGGAAGGTGAACAGGCGGACCAGGTCACCGACCGAGACGGCCTCCTCGACCAGCGCCGACATGATGCGCGGTGTCGACACCGACACGTCCACGCCCCACGCCTCGTTGAACATCCACTCGTTGCGCGGGTGGTTGACCCGGGCAACGGTCCTCGGGACGCCGAACTCGGTCTTGGCCAGCAGCGAGACGACCAGGTTCACCTTGTCGTCACCGGTGCTCGCGATCGCGACCTGGCACCGCTGCAGCGCGGCCTCCTCCAGCGAGGACAGCTCGCAGGCGTCGGCCAGCAGCCACTCGGCGCGCGGCACCGACTCGGCCTTGATCGCCCGCGGATCCTTGTCGATCAGCAGGACCTCGTGCCCGTTCTCCAGCAGTTCGCCGGCGATCGAGCGGCCGACGTTCCCCGCGCCGGCGATGGCTACCCGCATCACAGCTCCTCAGGCTTGGTGCCGAGCTGGGACTCGATCGCCGCGGCGCTCGTCTCCAGCATGACCACGTGCACCAGGTCACCCTCCTGGATGACCGTGTCCGCCTTCGGCAGCAGGCCTTCGCCGAGCCGGGTCAGGAACGCGACCCGGGCGCCGGTGGCCTTCTCGATGTCGAACGCGGCCCGCCCGACCCAGCCGGAGTGCACGTGCACCTCGGCCAGCCGGATGGTCGCCGACGGGTCGCGCCACTCGGGCTCGGACCCGCTCGGCAGCAGCCGGCGGACCATCTGGTCCACCGTCCACTTCACCGTGCCGACCGTGGGGATGCCGAGCCGCTGGTAGACCTCGGCACGGCCCGGGTCGTAGATCCGGGCGACGACGTTCTCGATCCCGAAGTTCTCCCGGGCGACGCGCGCGGCCAGGATGTTGGAGTTGTCGCCGTTGGAGACCGCGGCGAAGGCCTCGGCGTCCTCGATGCCGGCCTCGATCAGCACCTCACGGTCGAAACCCATCCCGGTGATCGTGCGGCCGGAGAAGTTCGGGCTCAGCCGGCGGAACGAGTCGGCCGACTGGTCGATGATCGCCACTGTGTGGCTGCGCTTCTCCAGGGTCCGGGCGAGCGTCGACCCGACGCGACCGCAGCCCATGATGACGACGTGCACTCCGTGATCACTCCCTGCCCCGCGGGGGGCCGCTGGCATCCATTCGGCGGTGTAGACGCTACACCGGACCGGGGCTCCCTCTAACATCCTCGTGTGACCCCTGCCCTAGGCGACATCGGCAAACGCATCCTGATCGGCCGCAAGCTGCGCAGCACGCAGCTCGGCGAGACGCTGCTGTCGAAGAAGATCGCACTGCCCGTGTTCGCCAGTGACGCGCTGTCGTCAGTGGCCTACGCGCCCGACGAGATCTTCCTGACCCTGTCGCTGGCCGGGCTGGCGGCCTACAGCTTCTCCTGGAAGATCGGCCTGCTGGTCGCGTTCGTGATGCTGATCGTGGTCGCGTCGTACCGGCAGAACGTGCACGCCTACCCCTCCGGCGGTGGCGACTACGAGGTCGCGACCGTGAACGTCGGGCCGAACGCCGGGCTGACCGTGGCCAGCGCGCTGATGGTCGACTACGTGCTGACCGTGGCGGTGTCGATCTCGTCCGGGGTGCAGAACGCGAAGTCCGCGCTGCCGTTCCTGGCCGGCCACGAGGTCCCGCTCGGGGTCGGGCTGGTGCTGATCCTGACCGCGCTGAACCTGCGCGGCGTCCGGGAGTCGGGGGCACTGTTCGCGATCCCGACGTACATCTTCATGGCCGCGATCATCGGCATGACGCTGTGGGGCCTGGTCCGGCTGAGTGCCGGCAGCCTGCCGCTGGCCGACAGCGCGGCGTACGACATCCATCCCGAACCGGGGCACGAGGTGTTCAGCGGTCTCGCGGCCGCGTTCCTGCTGGCCCGGGCGTTCTCGTCGGGCTGCGCGGCGCTGACCGGGGTCGAGGCGATCAGCAACGGCGTACCGGCGTTCCGCAAGCCGAAGAGCAAGAACGCCGCGACCACGCTGCTGCTGCTCGGCACGATCGCGATCACGATGCTGATGTCGATCCTGTTCCTGGCCAGCAAGATCCACCTGCGCTTCGCCGAGGACCCGGCCACCCAGCTGTACCGCGACGGCGTACCGGTCGGTGACTCCTACACCCAGAAGACCGTGATCGGGCAGATCAGCCACTCGGTCTTCTCGAACTTCTCGCCCGGCTTCTACCTGGTGCTCGCCGCGACCATGCTGATCCTGGTGCTGGCCGCGAACACCGCGTTCAACGGCTTCCCGGTGCTGGCCTCGATCCTGGCCCGGGACGGCTTCCTGCCCAAGCAGCTGCACACCCGCGGCGACCGGCTCGCCTACAGCAACGGCATCATCCTGCTCGCGGCCTGCGCGGTCGGCCTGATCATCGCCTTCGACGCCGAGGTCACCAAGCTGATCCAGCTGTACATCGTCGGGGTGTTCGTCTCGTTCACGCTCAGCCAGTTCGGCATGATCCGGCACTGGACGCGGCACCTGAAGACCGAGACCGACGCCGCGGTCCGGGGCCGGATGATGCGGTCGCGCTCGATCAACGCGGTCGGCCTGACCCTGACCGGCATCGTGCTGGTGATCGTGCTGATCACCAAGTTCACCCACGGCGCCTACATCGCGATCATCGCGATGGCCGTGCTGTTCGTGATGATGAAGGGCATCCGCCGCCACTACGACACGGTCGGCCGCGAGATGGCGGTCGACGAGGGCGACCAGCTGATGCTGCCGGCCCGCGTGCACGCGATCGTGCTGGTCTCCAAGCTGCACAAGCCGACGCTGCGGGCGCTGGCCTTCGCGAAGGCGGCCCGGCCGTACATGCTCGAGGCCGTCACCGTCGACGTCGACCGCGAGGAGTCCGAGACGCTGCAGGCCGAGTGGGAACGGCACGACATCCCGGTCCCGCTGAAGCGGCTGGCGTCGCCGTACCGGGAGATCACCCGGCCGATCCTGCAGTACGTCCGCGACATCCGGCGGCAGTCGCCGCGCGACGTGGTGATGGTCTACATCCCCGAGTACGTCGTCGGTCACTGGTGGGAGCACATCCTGCACAACCAGAGCGCGCTGCGGCTCAAGGGGCGGCTCTTGTTCACACCTGGTGTGATGGTGACGTCGGTTCCGTACCAGCTGATCTCGTCCGAGGCGGCCCAGGAACGGCAGGACAGGGTGGAGCGGGTGGCCGGACAAGTACGCCGGGGCGCTCGCAAGACGTCGGGAGATCGGTGACGGGCGAGAACGACATCGTCGGAACGGTGCTGGAGCTGGAGATCGGCCCGGTGGCGCACGGCGGGCACTGTGTCGCGCGGTACGAGGGCCAGGTGGTCTTCGTCCGGCACGGACTCCCGGGGGAGCTGGTGCACGCCCGGGTGACCGAGCGGACCAACAAGTACCTGCGGGCGGACGTCGTACAGGTGCTGACGCCGTCACCGCACCGGATCGAGCCGCCCTGCCCGTACGCCGGGCCGGGGCGCTGCGGCGGTTGCGACTTCCAGCACGCCAACATCGTCGAGCAGCGACGCCTCAAGGCGACCGTGGTCTCCGACACGCTGCGGCGGATCGGCGGCATCGAGCGGACCGTCACGATGGAGTCGCCCGGTGACGACGGGCTCGGCTGGCGGACCAGGATGCGGTACGCCGTGGGGCCCGGCGGCCGGCCGGGGATGCGGGTGCACCGGTCGCACGACCTGATCCCGATCGACCAGTGCCTGATCGCGCATCCGGGGACGCCCGACGTACTGGACCAGCGCTGGCCGGGGACCACCTCTGTACAGGCGGTGGTGTCGTCGGAGGGCAAGCAGGCCGTGATCACTGACTCCGAGAGCGGCGGCCGGGTTGTCGAGGTCGTGCGGGATCGGCGGTTCCGGGTGGAGGCCGGTGGGTTCTGGCAGGTGCATCCGGCGGCTGCTACCACGCTCGTGGACGCCGTACTGGCTGGGCTGGAGCCTGCTGCTGGTGAGACCGCTCTGGACCTGTACTCCGGGGTGGGGCTGTTCGCGGCGTTCCTGGCTGAGGCCGGGTGTGCGGTGCTGGCGATCGAGGGGGACAAGGACGCGGTCAAGAACGCCCGGCGGAACCTGCACGACCTGAGCGGGGTCACGCTGGAGCAGGGCGATGTGGATCGGGTGCTGAACGGCGCCGTACGGCAGGGGCTGTCGCAGGTCGACCTCGTCGTACTGGATCCGCCGCGGACCGGCGCCGGCAAGCACGTCGTCCAGCGGATCGCCGGGCTGGCGCCGCGGAAGGTGGCGTACGTCGCGTGCGACCCGGCGGCGCTGGCGCGCGACCTGAAGACGTTCGCAGGGCTCGGGTACGGCGTCAGCTCGCTGCGGGCTTTCGACCTGTTCGGGATGACCCATCACATCGAGTGCGTGGCCGTGCTGGAACCTGTGACTGGTTAGTTACTAGGCGGCTCAGGTACCGTTCTGCGCTGGTGCCCTGATGTTCGCTGGAGACCTGATACCCGATGCCGCTCGTCGATCTGGATGACCCGGAGGAGCTCCGCGCCCGCTGGAGCGCCCTCGCCGCGGTCGCTCACGCGACCGGTTTCGACCGTCGCTGGTACGCGGACGCCGACGGCTGGTACCACCAGGACGAGACCGGTTCGGACCTGCGGCTGGTGCGGCTCTCCGACGGCCGGTCGGTTCTCTTCGGGTACCACACGCAGCACAGCCGGACCGCCGGGACGGACCTGCTCGCGGGCGCCCCGGACTGGATCGGGCAGCCGGAGGTCAAGCGGCGGATCGCCGCGGGAGAGCTCGGGTTCGTCTACGGGTCGTTCAACGGGACGTGGGCGCGGGCGTCGTACGAGGGTGATCCTTGGCAGCCGGTGGACGACGGTTTCGGACCGATCGGGCAGTGGATCACCTCGGACGAGGAGGCCGCGCGGGAACTGATCGAGTGGGCCGCGGAGTGGGCCGACTACCTGGGCGGGCTGGACGAGCTGGTGCCTTCGGGCGTGGCGCTGATTCGATCCGCTGGTGCTTCGGCGTTGTCGGCGGAGCAGCTGGGGGAGTTCTTCTCGCGGCTCGGGGTCGGGCCGCGGTCGGCGCAGCAGCCGGACTTGTACGCGGCGCTGACGGCTGTGCAGCAGTTCGATCCTGGGGCTGCTGGTGCTGCTGCTGCGCCGGCTCCTGTTGCTGAGGAGCCTGAGGAGCCTGAGGAAGAGCTCTACATCGTGCCTCCGGGGGTCAGCCCTTTCACCGGCCAGCCCATCGCCGAGGACGCCCACGAGATCATCGGCGCCGAGCCTTCGTACGAGGCCCAGCCGTCGTACGAAGGCCCGCCTTCCCACGAACCTCAGCCCTCGTACGAGGCCCCGCCTTCGTCCGAAGCTCAGCCGGCTCCCGAGCCTCCTGTTGAGGACAACTACGGCGTCGTCAACAAGAAGCCCCGCCTCTTCGGCCGCAAGAAGAAGCAGCGCGAGGACGACAACGCCTCCCTGGCCGGCCTCGGCCTGGCCGCCCCCGACCCCGATCCGACTCCCCAGGCCCCGCGCACCTACGACCGCCCCCTCCCGTCGTCGGAGCCCCCACGCGTAGGCGGCCCCGTACAGGACGGCGAAGACTTCTACGCCAGCCTCTTCGCCGACGCCCCCGCCGCGGCGACGTACACCCCCGACACCCCGACCGACCAGCAGCCCGCCAGCGACACCTGGTCAGCCAACGACGCCACCAGCGAACTAACCGCCGTCCCCGACGAAGCAGCCCCCTTCGCCGCCCCCGACGACACCGCCCCCGTCGCTGTCCCCACTCCCTTCGCCGTCCCCGACGACAGTGCTCCTTTCGCCGTCCCCGACGACACGGCCCCGTTCTCGCCCTTCCCCGAGTCGGACCCGCCACGCCCCGACTCCCCGTTCGCCCCCACCCCCCAAGGCCCGGCCCGCGAGCCCCACTCGCTCCGCGACGCCAGCCCGGGCGACCCCTCACCCCACTCCGCCTCACCTTTCGCGCCATCTGCCGACGGCCCCCAAACACCGCCCCCCGAGGCCCGCTCGCTCCGCGACCCCGGCCAGGGCGACCCCACACCCCAGGCTGCCTCACCCTTCGCGCCCCCGGCTGGTCACCAGCCCGGCCCAGACGCACCCGACTCACCCTTCGCCCCCCAGCGCCCCGGCCTCGACGGGCGTGCGCCCAGCTCCCCTTCAGCGCCCGCTCCTGACACGTCCCGCACTCCAGGACCCGACGACCGCTCGCGTTACGCTCCGGGACCTGACGACCGCTCGCCCTACGCTGCGGATCCCGACAGCCAGTCGCCCTACGCGCCGGCCCCCGGCGCCCGCTCGTTCCAGGACCCCGCGCCCGGCGATCACGCCCCCCAGCCCGCCTCGCCTTTCGCGCTGCCGTACGACGAGCCGGCCCCCTCCGACCCCGAATCTCCTTTCGCTCGTTCACCTGGCGAGCCCCCGGTCGCCCCCGAATTCTCGTCGTCCGCAGCAGACGACACCGGCGTCATCACTCCCATCGATTCCGACGACGAGTTCTCGGCCGCCGACGACGACACCGGCGTGCTCGCCCCCGTCGACAGCGAGCCGTACCCCACAGACGACGCCCCGGACCCCACCCCGCCGACAGATGCCCCCGGCGCCACCCCACCGATAGCCGACCCCGGCACTGTCGACGCCTTCACCGCCGGCGACGACACCGGCGTCATCCCACCAATCACCGACGCCGTCGCGGATCCCACCCCCGACGACGACACCGGAGTAATCCCACCCGTCGCCCCTCTCTCCACCCCGCCGGACGCCCCCCAGGACCACCGCCCCACCTCACCCCTGGACCGCGACCAGGACCACCAGACGTCCACCCCTCCGGCCGCCCCCTCGGACCAGCACCCCGGTTCACCCTTCGACGCTGCCCAGGATCAGCGCCCCGGCTTGCCCTTCGACGCCGCCCAGGGCCAGCGCGCCGGCTTGCCCTTCGACGCCGCCGAGGCTGAGGGCTCCGGCTCGTCCTTCGACGCGGCCCAGGACCAGCGCTCCAGTCCGCCCTTCACCGCGGCCCAGGATCGGCGCTCCGATTCGTCCTTCGACGCCGCCCAGGGCCAGCGCGCCGGCTTGCCCTTCGACGCCGCCGAGGCTGAGGGCTCCGGCCCGTCCCTCGACGCGGCCCAGGACCAGCGCTCCAGTTCGCCCTTCACCGCGGCCCAGGATCGGCGCTCCGATTCGTCGTTCGACGCCGCCGAGGACCAGCGCTCCGGCTCGTCCCTCGACGCGGCCCAGGACCAGCACCTCGGTTCGCCCTTCACCGCGGCCGAGGATCGGCGCTCCGATTCGTCCTTCGACGCCGCCCAGGACCAGCGCCCCGGCGCGCCCTTCGGCACTACCCACGACTACCAGCACCCCACCTCACCGCTGGATGCGCGCGCCACCTCGCCCCTCGGCGGACCTGAGGCCGATCGGTCGACCTCGCCCGAGGATTCGACCGCGAACCACCGGCCGGTCTCGCCCCAGGACCACGGCGTGGCTTCGCCGCCGTACGCGCCTGAGGCCGATCGGTCGACGTCGCCCGAGGATTCGACCGAGGACGACCGGCCGGTCTCGCCCGAGGCCCACAGCGCGGCTTCGCCGCTGGACGTATCCGAGGCCGCTCGGTCGACCTCACCCGAGGACTCGACCGAAGACCATCGCGCGATCTCGCCGCAGGACGCGACCGAGAACTACCAGGCGATCTCACCCCAGGACGCGACCGAGGACTACCGCGCACTCCCGCCGGAGGACGACCGCCAAGCTTCGCCCTTGGACGCACCCCGGGACCGCCGCTCGACGTCCCCTCTGGACGCACCCCAGGACGGCCGCTCAGCCTCGCCGCTCGACGCCCGCCAGAACCCCCGCACAACCTCGCCCCTCGACGACCTCGCGCCCGACCACCCGGCGCAGTCCGAGCCCGAGCCCCCATCTCCGATGGAGCGCGAGTGGGTCGGCGGTGCCTGGATCAACGGCGAGTGGATCGAGGACGCCGCCGCCTACTTGGCAGCCAATCCGCACCTCGCCCACCAACCCCGCCCCGCCCGCCGCCAACGCAGAACCCCGTCGGCCGATGCCGCCCAAGCACCGATCAACGCCGACACGTACGCCCCAGAAGCCGACGGCCACCGCCTCGACGCCCGACCAGACGGCAACAACAGCACCGCCGAAGCCCGAGCCGACCACCAGTCGACCGATGCCCAAGGCAACCGCGCCCACCAGACGGACGACCTACGAGCCGACACCGACAGACGCGGTGTCGACCCCCGAGGAGACGACCTACGAGCCGACGCCGACAGGCGCGGTGCGGATCTCCGCGACGACCGCCGGGCACGCGACGGGGGAGCGGACGTCGACAGGCGCAGTGCCAGCCTCCGGGACGCCCGGCAGGCGGGCGACGTGGGAGCGGACGGCGACAGGCGTAGTGCCAGCCTCCGGGACGCCCGGCAGGCGGGCGACGGGGGAGCGGACGGCGACAGGCATGGCGCCGGTCGCCGGGGCGATCGCCAGGCAGATGACCAGCGAGCCGACGCCGATAGGCGCGGTGCGAGCCTCCGAGACGACCGGTATGCAGGCGACCTGGGACCTGAGGTCGACGGTGGCGGTGCCGCGTTCCGAGACGCCCGGCAGGCGGGCGACTCGGAAACGGACGGCGACAGGCATGGCGCCGGCCGCCGGGATGATCGCGAGGCAGATGACCAGCGAGCCGACGCCGGCCGGCGCGGTGCTGCCCTGGCGGACGATCGCCGGGCGGATGGGCCGGGAGCGGACGTCGACGGGCGTGGCGCCGCGTTCCGAGACGATCGCCGTGCGGATGACCACCGAGCCGATGCCGACAGGCGTGGTGCCGCCGACCTTCGGGACGGCCGGCAGGCGGGCGACGTGGGAGCGGACGTCGACGGGAGCGGTGCCGGCGGTCGGGACGACCGCCGGGCGGATGGCGTGCGAACCGACGTTGACGGGCGCGGTGCTGACCTTCGGGACGCCCGGCAGGCGGGCGACGTGGGATCGGACGTCGACAGCCGCCGTGCCAGCCTCCGGGACGACCGCCGGGCGGACGACCTGCAAGCCGGCGCCGTCGGGCACGGTGACGACGAGCGGGGTGAGGGCGAGCGCAGGACGGGCGATCTGCAGGCTGATGGCGACGGGCGCGACGCTGAGGTTGAGGGTGACGGCGATCGTCGCCGGCTCGGCGTCCGAGGTGACGGCGACGGGCATGCGGCCGACGTACGAGATGACCGCCGGGCGGATGAGCTGCGGGGTGACGTCGAGGGCCGTGATGGCGACGCGCCGGGGGACCGCGATCGCCGAGCGGCCGACGTACGAGGTGAAAGCGAGCGGGCGCTCGACGTACGGGGTGATGGTCGGGCGGGCGGCGCGCGGTGGGTTGCTGACGAGCCGACTGTTTCGTATTCGTCGATCGAGCACGATGCCGCGTCCGACGGGGACGAGCGATGGGCCGCAGAGTCGGGAGTGGCCGATGAGTCGTTCCTGGAGGATCGGCTGGTTGGTGAAGAGGTTGGCTCCGCGGCGGAGGACGAACGGTGGGCCGGCAGCGGTGCGGGGGATGGGCGGTCGGCTGACGTTCAGCCTGGGGACGATGAGCCGACGGCCGAGATCGCCGCGCTGGTTGATGAGCCAGGCGGTGACGACATCGCGCGGGTCGACTCGGGGCAGAGCGCTGCCGCGGGCGATGGGCCGCGGACGTATCCGCCGCTGAGTGATCAGTACGGCGGGTCCGGCGGCGAGCTGGACGACTACGAGTACTCGACCGAGGTCTTCCACGACGAGATCCTCGGCAGCGCGGACTGGACGGCCGACCAGCTGGGCGAGATCTCGGTGGCGCCGGGTGAAGCTCGACCTGAGGTTGAGCCAGCTCGTACGCCGGAGCCGCAGGATGTCGAGCTGCCGGCGGGCGAGGTCGAGGAGTCCGATCAGCAAGGCGCGGACGCCGAGGAGACCGGTGCCGACGAGCCATCAAGCGCCGAGCAGGTCGCGGCCGCCGCCGATCAGGTGTCAGGCGCCGAGCGGGTGTCAGCTGTCGAGCAGGGGTCAACTGCTGAAGGGGAGCCCGCACCCGACCGGGAGGCTGCATCCGACCGGGAGGCCGTATCCGACCGGGAGCCGGCCGCCGAGAAGTCGCCCGCGCCGGAGGAGACGCCGGTCGCCGAGGTGGTTGCTCCCGGCATCGACGAGTCGGCGGACACGCGCGAACCCGAGCAGCCGGAGGCGGCGCTGGCGAGCGACGCCTATGAATCCGAGCAGGCCGACGGAGCCGCGGAGGCGGGTGATGCCCGCGGGCCGCAGCAGGCCGACGAGGTCGCGGAGCGGGGTGGCGCCGACGAGTCTGAGCAGGCTGCGGAGGCGGGTGATGCCCGCGGGCCCGAGCAGGCCCGCGGAATCGCCGAGCCGGACGACGCCCGTACGCCCGAGCAGTTCGACGAGTCTGCCGAGGCTGGCGACGCTTACGAGCCGGACGAGACGGCTGAGATCGTTGGGCTTGCTGACGCGTTGGACTCGTACGAGCCTGATGACACCGCGGAGGTTGCCGGGCTCGCGGAGGCCTCCGAGCCCGAGCGGACTGCAGAAACAGCCGACGAGGTCGAGGGCAGCTCGGAGACGGGTGGCCGCGAACTGGCGGCTGAAGCTGCTGGTGGGGTTGAGCCTGGTGTTCAGGCAGCTGCCGTACAGGTCAACGGGCTGAATGGGCAGCACCCCGAAGACAACGGCCACCACCCCAACGCCGGCATGCTCATCCCCGAGCTCACCAGCTCGGGCGTCCCGATCGCGCTCCCGCTCGGTGTCGAGCAGGCCATGCGTGCCGAGCCCGAGCGTCCCCGCCCGCGCCTCACCGAGTCCGCCGCCTTCGAGGCCCTTCGTCAGTGGTGTCGCGCGCGCACCAGCGTCGTGCCGTCCGGGTTCACCATTCAGGTGCAGGTTCTCGACCCCGCGCGTCCGTCGTACAGGTTCGATCTCGAGCCGGCTCAGGTTGACGACCAGGAGTGGCCCGACGAGCGGCTCGCGGAGCTGCTTGGCGATCTCTGGATCGACGAGGCGCAGACCGAGCACGGTGGCTGGCTGTTCGCGCGGATCGACGCCGCGGGCCGGACGCTGCGCATCGACCGCTGGTACGATCAGGTCCCCGAGTGGTGGGACACGCAGCTCCCGGGCGCGATCGACGTCGAAGGGCTCGTACGACGCCTCTACCGCCGCGGCCCGGACTGGCAGCCGTCCTACCTGGAGCAGCTCTACGTCACCGTGCAGTGAGCCCGGGATAGCGTTGTCCCCATGTTGCTCAGGATCTTCACCGAACCCCAGCAGGGCGCCTCGTACGACGACCAGCTGACCGTTGCCCGCAAGACCGAGGAGTGCGGTTTCGACGCGTTCTTCCGTTCCGACCACTACCTCGCGATGGGCGACGACGACGGCCTGCCCGGCCCGACCGACGCGTGGATCACGCTGGCCGGGCTGGCGCGTGAGACCAGCCGGATCAAGCTCGGCACGCTGGTCAGTTCCGCGACCTTCCGTAACCCGGGCGTGCTGGCGATCAGCGTCGCGCAGGTCGACCAGATGAGCGGCGGTCGCGCCGAGCTCGGGCTGGGGGCGGGCTGGTTCGAGGCCGAGCACGCGGCGTACGGGCTGGACTTCCCGGACACGCCGGGCCGGTTCGACCTGCTGACCGAGCAGCTCGAGCTGATCACCGGGCTGTGGGACACGCCAGTGGGGGAGAAGTACGACTTCACCGGCAAGCACTACCAGCTGAAGGACTCCCCGGCGCTGCCGAAGCCGGTCCAGCAGCCGCACCCGCCAATCATCGTCGGCGGCGCCGGCAAGAAGCGCACACCCGCGCTCGCCGCCCAGTACGCCACGGAGTTCAACGCCGGCTTCAAGAACCTCGACGAGACCAAGGTCCTCTTCGACCGCGTCCGAGCAGCCTGTACGACGATCGACCGCGATCCGAAGACCCTGGCCCTGTCGGCCGCCCACCGCGTCGCCGTCGGCAAGGACCAGGCCGAGGTCGAACGTCGCGCCGCCAACGTCGGCTGGTCCCTCGACCAGCTCGCCGAGCACGGCGTCGGTGGCACCCCCGCCCAGGTCGTCGACCACCTCGGCCGCTTCGCCGAGCTCGGCGCCGACCGCTTCTACCTCCAGATCATGGACCTCACCGACCTGGACCACCTCGACCTGATCGCCTCCGAGGTCCTCCCGCAGCTCTCCTAGTCCGCGGGCCGCCGCATGATCGCCGCGGTCAGGGCGAAGAGTGCGGCGGCTCCCGCGAGGGCGACCGGCAGGCCTGCCAGGTGCGCGACGAGCGTGATCAGCAACCCGCAGACCACCTCGCCGAGGTACTCGGCCTGGGCGAGGAATGAGTGCGTGGTCGCCCGTACGTCGCTCGTCGTGCGCGCGTTGACCCAGATCATCGCGATCACCCGGGTGAGCGGGACGGCGATCCCGGACACGAGGATCAGCGCCGCGGTGGCGCTGATCGAGGTCGGTGCGACCGCCAGCCCGATGACGCCCACGGTGCCGACCAGCGCCGCGACGCCGTACGAGTGACGCGCGTGCTCCCCGTCAAGGCGTCGGGCCACGATCCGCAAGGTCACGGCGCCGAGGACGAGAGCGACCACACCCAGCCCGGTGAACCAGACGATCGGGTCGAGCCGGATCGGCAGGCCCAGTTCGAGCAACTGCTTCGGCGCGAGCCGGCCGGCTGCGTCGGTGGCGCCGTTGACCAGGAACGTCGCCAGGAAGATCCGCAGCAGTTCCGGGCTGCCGCGGACCAGACCGACTCCACGGCGGAACGTCGTCCACGACGCCGCCCAGCGAGCACCGGATGCGGGGACGCACCGTTCCTCGCTGAAGCGGGCGACGACGTACACGCTCAGCAGCAGCATCGCCGCGCCGGCGCCGATGATCGCCACCTCACGCCGGGTCGCCCAGGCGAGAGCTCCGATCACCACGAGCCCGGTCGCCGCGCCGGACAGCTGGGCGCGGGCTGTCCGAGTCAGCACGGCCGAGATGCGATCAGGGGCATTCAGCTCGTCGGTGATCCAGGCGATGTCCGAACCGCTCGCGAAGGTCCACGCCAGCCCCCACAGCACCTGAGTCGCCAGCAGCAACGGGAACGACGTGACCAGGCCGGTGGTCAGCATGGCGGTCCCCATCAGGATCTGCGACACGACCAGCGACCACTTCCGGCTGACGGTGTCCGCCAGTACGCCGGCCGGCACCTCGCAGCACAGCGCGAAGATCCCCTGAGCGGCTCCGATCGCCACGATCTGGGCAGCGCTCAGCCCGGCGTCGAGCACCAGGTAGACCGAGGTGACGAGCCACCAGCCGTTGTGCAGTACGGCGCGGGCCCAGTTCCAGCGGACGAACGCGCGCGTCAGCACGTCCTCCCGCGAACTGTCCACGCTGCAGTCGATCAGCGCCCGGCGCCCTGCGGCAAAGCAATTTCCGACTTGGGGCGGTGGCTCGATGTCGTGTATCTTGATGTCGAGAGAGTTTGCCGCTGAGGAGCTCGGCCGGGAAGTTAGGGCAGCCTGACCTGTAGGTCGGGTGGGTGGCTCGGCAGGATGGGTACCAGCGGAACAGGACGGACAGAGGAGCAGGTTGATGGCCAGCGTCGACAGCTTCGGTGCCAAGGGTGCACTCGAGGTCAACGGACAGTCGTACGAGATCTTCAGGTTGGCGGGCATCGAGGGCGCGGAGACTCTGCCGTACTCGCTCAAGGTGCTGCTCGAGAACCTGCTGCGCACCGAGGACGGCGCGAACATCACCGCCGACCACATCACCAAGCTGGGCAACTGGGACGCCGACGCGGCGCCGGACACGGAGATCCAGTTCACGCCGGCGCGCGTGATCATGCAGGACTTCACCGGAGTGCCGTGCATCGTCGACCTGGCCACCATGCGCGAGGCCGTCGCCGAGCTCGGTGGTGACCCGACCAAGATCAACCCGCTGGCCCCGGCGGAGCTCGTGATCGACCACTCGGTGATCACCGACGTCTTCGGCCGTCCGGACGCCTTCGAGCGCAACGTCGAGTTCGAGTACCAGCGCAACGGCGAGCGGTACCAGTTCCTGCGGTGGGGCCAGACCGCCTTCGACGACTTCAAGGTCGTCCCGCCGGGCACCGGCATCGTGCACCAGGTCAACATCGAGCACCTGGCCCGGACCGTGATGGTCCGCGACGGCATCGCCTACCCGGACACCTGCGTGGGCACCGACAGCCACACCACGATGGTGAACGGCCTGGGCGTGCTGGGCTGGGGCGTCGGCGGCATCGAGGCCGAGGCCGCGATGCTGGGCCAGCCGGTGAGCATGCTGATCCCGAAGGTCGTCGGTTTCAAGCTGACGGGCTCCGTGCCGGCCGGCGCCACCGCGACCGACGTGGTGCTCACCATCACGCAGCAGCTGCGCAAGCACGGCGTGGTCGGCAAGTTCGTCGAGTTCTACGGCGAGGGCGTCGCGGCGGTTCCGCTGGCGAACCGGGCCACCATCGGCAACATGAGCCCGGAGTTCGGCTCGACCTGCGCGATCTTCCCGATCGACGACGTCACCCTGGAGTACCTGCGCCTCACCGGCCGGTCCGACGCCGACGTCGCGCTGGTCGAGGCGTACGCCAAGGAGCAGGGCATGTGGCACGACCAGTCGGTCGAGCCGCGCTTCTCGGAATACCTCGAGCTGGACCTGTCCACGGTCGTTCCGTCGATCGCCGGCCCGAAGCGGCCGCAGGACCGGGTCTCGCTGAGCGAGTCGAGAGAGGCCTTCCGCGGTGCGCTGACCGACTACGCGACCGAGGAGCTCGAGGTCGACCCGTCGGAGCTCGGCAGCTTCCCGGCCAGCGACGCGCCGAACGGTCACGGCCACGTCAACGACGAGCCGCACACGCCGCACGGTGGCCCCGGCCGTCCGTCGAAGAAGACCAAGATCACCCTGAACGGCGCGGAGACCGAGCTCGACCACGGCCACGTCGTGATCGCGTCGATCACGTCCTGCACCAACACCTCCAACCCGTCGGTGATGCTGGCCGCCGCGCTGCTGGCGAAGAAGGCCGTCGACAAGGGCCTGACCAGCAAGCCGTGGGTGAAGACGTCGCTGGCCCCGGGCTCGAAGGTCGTCACCGACTACTACGAGAAGGCCGGCGTCACGCCGTACCTGGAGAAGCTCGGCTTCCACCTGGTCGGCTACGGCTGCACGACCTGCATCGGCAACTCGGGCCCGCTGCCCGAGGAGGTCTCGGCCGGTGTGCAGGAGGCCGACCTGGCGGTCGTGTCGGTGCTGTCCGGCAACCGCAACTTCGAGGGCCGGATCAACCCGGACGTGAAGATGAACTACCTGGCGAGCCCGCCGCTGGTGATCGCGTACGCGCTGGCCGGGACGATGGACTTCGACTTCGAGACCGACGCGCTGGGTCAGGACACCGACGGCAACGACGTGTTCCTGCGCGACATCTGGCCGACCGCGGACGAGGTCGAGAAGACGATCGCCTCCTCGATCAGCAAGGAGATGTTCACCAAGGACTACGCCGACGTCTTCGCCGGTGACGAGCGCTGGCAGTCGCTGCCGACGCCCGAGGGCAAGACCTTCGAGTGGGACGCCGACTCGACGTACGTGCGCAAGCCTCCGTACTTCGAGGGGATGGCCAAGGAGCCGTCGCCGGTCACCGACATCAGCGGCGCGCGCGTGCTGGCGAAGCTGGGCGACTCGGTCACGACCGACCACATCTCCCCGGCCGGTGCGATCAAGGCCGACGGCCCGGCCGGCAAGTACCTGGCCGAGCACGGCGTGGATCGCAAGGACTACAACTCGTACGGTTCGCGGCGCGGTAACCACGAGGTGATGATCCGGGGCACGTTCGCCAACATCCGGCTGCGCAACCAGATCGCACCGGGCACCGAGGGCGGCTTCACCCGCGACTTCACCAAGGCCGACGCGCCCGTCACGTCGATCTACGAGGCGTCCGAGGCGTACCTCGAAGCCGGTACGCCGCTGGTCATCCTGGCCGGCAAGGAGTACGGCTCGGGCTCGTCGCGCGACTGGGCGGCCAAGGGCACGGCGCTGCTCGGCGCGAAGGCGGTCATCACCGAGTCGTTCGAGCGGATCCACCGCTCGAACCTGATCGGCATGGGCGTCCTGCCGCTGCAGTTCCCCGAGGGCGAGAACGCGGAGTCCCTCGGCCTGACCGGTGAGGAGACCTTCGACATCAGCGGCGTCACCGCGCTGAACGACGGCGACGTCCCGCGCACCGTGCACGTCACGGTCACCGGCACCGACGGCGGCACCCAGGAGTTCGACGCGGTCGTCCGCATCGACACCCCCGGTGAGGCCGACTACTACCGCAACGGCGGCATCCTGCAGTACGTGCTCCGCTCGCTGATCGCGAACTGAGCCGGCCTGTACGACGAAGAGCCGGCAGCCCCGACGCGGGGTTGCCGGCTCTTGCCGTTCTCTCGGGTCAGCTTCTGCAGCCCAGGGTCTGGTCCACCCTGACCATGTCTCCCTTGCGGAGCGCATCCCCGCCGGCCCAGATCCAGTACGACCAGCCGCCCTGCTTGTCCATCTCCTGGAGGATGTCCCAGGAGCGGCTGCCGGACAGCGCCGTCACGGCCTCCCGCATCTTCGCGGCGTCACCGGACTTCTTCGCGGCCTTCCACTGGGCGAGCCACCCGCAACTGATCGCGCCGGTGACCTTGGCGCCGAACTGGTAGCGGTCGAGCACCAGGATCTTCAGGAACGGCGAGCGGTCGAAACCGTTCGGGACCGGTACGTCGGCCAGCATCTCGTCGATCACCCGCGGGGCGTCGGACTGCTTGACGATCGACTCCGGCATCGCGTCCAGCCACGTGTCGGTGTCGACGGTCTTCAGCTTGGTCACCAGGCTCCGGTACGCCGCCACCGAACCGACGTCGCCGCGGATCTCCAGGAAGTAGGGCCCCTTCGGCGGCAGAAGGGTGGTCAGGTCCGTCGACCCGTCCCCCTGATGCGCGGTGCCCTTCTGGCCGAGCACCTCGATCGGGATACGCCGCCATTTGACGCCGGGATCCCTCTGGTTCGTCAGGCGGCCCTCGTACAGGCCGGTGGGGATCCAGTTCACCTGGAGCTTCTGTTTGCCCCGCGCGAACCTGATCTCCCCCTCGTTGGCACGGAACACCGGCACGGCGTCGATCTTCCAGGCCGGGTCGTCGAGCACCAGCCTCGGCGTCGCGTCGGTCACCGCGCGGAACTCGGCACCGTACGCCGACACCGGCGCCACCGGGTTGTTCTCACCGGGGAGCAGCACCCCGGTGAGCGCCACCGCCGCGGTCGCGGCGGCCGCCACGAGGACGACCCCGAGCCGCCGCGTCCGCTTCCGTCGTGCCCGCACGAGCGGCGAGACAGCTGCGGGAGTCGAGGCCGGTACAGGGTCGGCGTCCGGCGCGGGGTGCGTCTGAGCCTGTCGGTCGGTGCTGATGATGTCCTCCAGCAGGTCGTGCTCGGCGGCGGCGGTCGGCAGGTGCCGGACCTTCGCGTCGCCGTACGGGTTGGCCCGTGCGATCAGCTGGTCGAGTTCGTGGTCGTTCATCGGTCCTCCTGCGCTGGTCGCTTGGGCTGGTCTTCCCGTTCATGTCCGGAATCGGCGAAGGCGTCTCCGATCGCCTCGCGCAATCTCGTCCGCGCCCGGTGCAGCCGCGTTCGGACAGTCCGCGACGGTACGCCGAGCACGATCGCGGCCTCGCGCGGTTCGAGTCCGTCCCAGGCCGTGAGCATCAGCAGTTCGCGGTCGTCGTCGCTCAGGCGGGCCAGGCCCTGCTGGATCACCGTTGTCGAGCCGGTCAGGTCGGCGTGGTCGGGCATCACCTCGCTGAGGTGCTGCCGCAGCCGCCCGGCCAGCCGGTCGCGCCGGAGCTCGCCGCGGCGGTGGTTGGCGACGACGCGGCGGGCGACGCCGTACAGCCAGAGCCGGGCGGTGTCGTTGGCCGGGACCTCGTCGATGCGCCGCCAGGCGACCAGCATCGCCTCGGCGACGACGTCGGCGGCGTCCTCGGCCGAGCCCACCCGGCGCAACGCGTAGCCGAGCAGGGCGCGGAACTGGCTGTCGAACAGCGCCCGGAACCTGAGCTCGTCGGCGAGGCCGGAGGCGGACGGGCGCTCAGGCGGATCGTCGTGGTCCGGTACGACGGCGACCGGCGGGGGCGGACTCGAAGGACTCCTCATGCTCCACCCATGTCCGGGAGTATGGCGGTCGTTACAGGTCAGCCCCGTCGAGTGTGGACGGACCTGGATGGGGTAGGACGGTCCTGGTGCGACCGGCCGGTACGGCGCCGGTCGCGCCGCGAGGAGCCGGCCGATCCGGGCCCTCGGTGCGGCCCGGCCTCACTCGGCCGTGACCGGCGGGACCTGCTCCGGGGCCCGCGATGCTGGAGAGGCTGGGCGGCGTGGACCTGGGGATTCTGTTGCTGGGCGGGGTGGCGATCGCGGTGGCGGCCGTCGTCCAGGGAACGCTCGGCCTCGGGCTGATGCTGGTCGGTGCGCCGGTCGTCGCGCTGCTCGACCCGTCGCTGATGCCGGGCGGGATGCTCGTGCTCGGGACCTTGCTGCCGATCTTGACGTTGGCGCGGGAGTGGCGGCAGATCGACTGGCGGCAGGCCGGGTGGCTGACCGGTGCACGGGTGGTGACGACGCCGCTGGGCGTGCTGGTGCTGGGGTGGTTGTCGGCGCGGGCGATCGGTGCGGTGGTCGGGTTCGTCGTACTGGGGGCTGTCGTGCTGACGTTCTGGCGGCTCGACGTGCGGGCGACCCGGCGCAACCTGGTGATCGCGGGCGCGGTCGCGGGGATCTCCGGTACGGCGGCGTCGATCGGCGGTCCGCCGGCGGCCGTCGTACTGCAGCACGAGCAGGGGCCGCGGCTGCGGGCGACGCTGGCCGCGTTCTTCTTCCTCGGGTCCGCGGTGTCGCTGGCGGCGGTGGCGATCGGTGGGGAGTTCACGCGGCACCAGCTGTACTACGGCCTGTCGTGGATCCCGGCGCTGGGGATCGGGTTCGCGGTGGCGGTGCCGTTGCAGAAGCGGTTCCACGGCCCGCGGCTGCGGCAGACGATCCTGATCCTGGCCGGGCTGTCGTCGATCCTGGTGATCCTCAAGTCGCTGCTCTGAACTGTCGGCGCGGGCCGCTTTACTGGTCGGGTGGCAGCTCATCCGCGAGCGGTGGTCGAGGCCGCGTGCGCCCGGTACGGCGAGGAGACGGTCGTCGGCTGGTGCATCGCGCTGCTCACCGGGGAGATCTCCGGCGAGGACGCGTACGGGCCCGACCTCCCGAAGCTCCAGGCGATCACCGGCAACCCCAACCCCGGCGGATGGCAGCAGCCGGTCGACCCGGTGAACCACTACTGGGTGCGGGTCTGGGCGGCGCGGGTGCTGCTGTACGCGTGGCGGGACGAGGCCGTCGACGCACTGCGGGCTGTTGCCGACGATCCGGCGTGGCGGGTCCGGGAGCATGTCGCGCGGATCACCGCCCAGCGCGAGCTGGGCGAGCTGGTCGACCTGCTGATCCCGATGCTGGACCACGAGCTGCCCAGGGTCCGGGCGGCTGCCGTACGGGCTGTTGGCGCGGCCGGTGAGTACGAGCACGCCGAGGCGATCGATGCGCTCCGGGACGATCCCGACCCGACAGTCAGAGCAGCCGTTGAAAAAGCTTTGGAGAAATTGTCCGAGCGCTTGGACAGGGAGGTCTAGAGCGCTGCCGTGACCTGGGGGAGGGCCGCGCCTGAGAGATTAGCGAGGCCTGCGGGGCGGCCCGTGGCGGTGAGAATGAGGTCCGCGAGCGGCCCGTGGAGCTCCTGGACGTCGGCGTTGCCTGCGCCTTGGTGACCGACGCCTCCCGACCACGGGTGGTCGGTGGCGACCAGGCGGGTGGCGCGGAGGCGCCGGGGGGCGCCGTAGAACTTGCTCTTCAGGACGTGTTCCAGCGCGATCACCGCCGACTCGGCGGGCATCGGGCGAGGGCGGCCGAGCGGGCGGGCGACGTCCTGGCCGTGGACCAGTGCGTCGAGCAGCGGGTCGACGATGCCGGCGCCGAGGGTCCGGTGGGCCGAGGTCGCGGTCTCGCGGAGTTGGGCGACCAGTTCGGCGGGGGAGAAGCGGGCGGCGCGCTCGGTGGCGAACGTGAGTTCCATCCGGTCGAAGCTGCCGCGCGCCCTGATCGCGCCCTTGATCACCATCGGCACGGTCGTCCGCGTCGACAGCGTCATGTGCGCGGCGACGTCGTGCACGGTCCACCCGGCGCACAGCGAGTCGGCCTGCCACTCAGCGGCGGTCAGGCTCTCGAAGAAGTCGGCGAGGCTGAGCCGTTCGGCGGTCGTCAAGGCGAGTACGGCGCGGTCGTCCATGGTGGTTCCTCTCGTCGGTCTTTGCATCACCACGAACGAGACCGCCACGGATGGACACGAACCTCGGAATGGTCCTGGACTCCGATCCCACCAAGAACCAGCAGGGCAGCGTGACGGCGGAGCCCCGAGCCCTGGTCGACCGCGCTGTCGACGAGGAGGCCGCTGCGCTGCCGCTGCGCTGGCGCCGGGAGGAGGGGGCAGCCGCGGGTCAACTGCTGACCAGGGCCGCTACTCAGCCGCTGGCGGTAGCCGCTGCCCACCTGCTTGACGATGGTGACGAGACGGCGGCGGCTGGCCGGGTGGGGTGGTGGTCAGGCGGCGGTGGGCGGGTCTTTGGCTGAGTTGGGGGTGGGGGTTGCCCAGGCGGGGGTGGTGGCTTGGGGGTGGCCGTTGTGGAAGGTGAGGGTGTAATGGCCTTGGTGTACGGCGTGGTGGTGGGCTTTGCAGAGCAAGGCCAAGTTGGTGATGGTGGTGGGGCCGCCGTCTGCCCAGTGGATGAGGTGGTGGGCTTCGCACATGGCGGTGGGGGCGGCGCAGATGACGCAGCCTTTGTCGCGGGCGTTCAAGGTCTGGCGGATCGCGAGCGTTACGAAGCGGTGTTCGGTGCCCACGTCCAAGGGTTCGGAGTTGGAGCCCAGGACCAGGGGGATGATGCCGGCGTCGCAAGCCAGGCGGCGGATGGTCGCTGCGGAGAGGGTGGTGCCGGTGGCGAGGGTGCCTACGCCGGTGCCGGCCTTCAGGTCTGCCAGGGCGATGGTGACGGTGATGTGGGGTTTGATGTCGCCGTGGGCGGGGGCAGTGGTGCCAGTGGACGCGGCCGCTGTCAGTACGGCGGTGAGGGCGTCGGCTTGGCGTTTGCCTCGGCTTCGGGGGTCGCGGGTGCCGTTGGGGGTGAGGTGGGGTTTGGCCCCGGCGAAGATGAGGGTTTGGAAGAGTTCGGCGTTGGGGCCTGCGAGGTAGCCGCGGAATTCGACGCCGTGGTCGCCGGGCTTCAAGAGGAGGGTTTCGGCGGCCAGGGCGCGGTCTTCGGCTGGTTCGGGGCTGTCGGTGTCGAGGGTGTCCCGGACTCGTTTGGCGAGTTTACGGAGGTCGTTGGGGGTGAGGACTTCGGCGGCTTCGACGAGTTGTTGTTCGGCTACTCGGAGGTCTTCGACGGGGACCATCGCGGTGGTGGGGATGCGTTCCAGGGCGGTGACGATGGCTTCGGCTTGGGCGGGATGCAAGCTGGAGGGGAGGGCTGCTTGGACCTCGGGATATCTGTGGAGGGCGTTGGCGAGGCGGAGGTCGCGGCGTACGTCGACGCGGTCGAGGCGGTGGCGGACGGCGATGAGTTCGGTGGTGTCGCGGGCGCCGAGCTCGGTGGCGTGGCCGTTGGCTTCGAGGGCGGCGAGGAGGTCGAGGCGGCGGGTTTGGAGGCGTGCGAGATCGGCCTGGATCGTGTCGAGGGCGGACAGCATCTCGCTGCCGCTCATCGACCAGATCGGTCGTTCGTCGCACTGTGCCATGGTGACCATGATGAACCATGCCGCCGACAGGAAACGGCCCGGAATCCCTTGTCCACAAGGAGAATGCGTCACACTCCAGGAAGCAGTCAAAGCTGGTAGTCGAGCTGCTGCAGGCGGCGTTCGGCGTGGCAGCGTTCGGGGGCGGTGCCGGCGGTTTCCAGGGCTCGCTGGTACGCCGTGGCGGCCTCGGGCAGGCGGCCGAGGCGTTCGAGCAGGTCGGCTCGGGCGAGCAGGTACGGGTAGTAGGTCCGCAGCTGCGGCTCGTCGGCCAGCTCGTCGATCAGCGCGAGCCCCACGGACGGGCCGTCGCGGAGTGCGATGGCGGCCGCGCGGTTGAGGGCGACGACGGGGGAGGGGACGAGCGCGAGCAGTACGTCGTACAGGGCAACGATCTGCGGCCAGTCGGTGGTCGCGACGTCGGCGGCCTCGTCGTGCAGGGAGGCGATCGCGGCCTGGACGCCGTACGGGCCGGGTGGGCCGGTGATCGCGTCGAGGACGAGGGCGCGGCCCTCCTCGATCATCGTGCGGTCCCAGCGGGCGCGGTCCTGCTCGTCGAGCAGCACGAGCTCGCCGTCGGGGCCGGTGCGGGCGTCGCGGCGGGCGTGGACGAGCAGCATGAGCGCGAGGAGCCCGGCGACCTCGCGGTCGGCGGGCATCAGGCGGTGCAGGATGCGCGCGAGCCGGATCGCCTCCTCGGCGAGGTCGACGCGCTGCAGGTCGGCGCCGGAGCTGGCGGCGTACCCCTCGGTGAAGACCGAGTAGGTCACCTGCAGTACGCCGGGCAGCCGCTCGACCAGCTCGTCGGGGGCCGGTACGCGGAAGGGGATCCGGGCGTCGCGGACCTTCTGCTTCGCCCGCACGATCCGCTTCGCCATCGTTGCCGTCGGCACCAGGAACGCGCGGGCGACCTCGGGGGTGGTGAGGCCGGCCAGGCAGCGGAGGGTGAGGGCGATGCGGTCCTCGGCCGGTAGGGCGGGGTGCGCGCAGGTGAAGAACAGCTGGAGGCGATCGTCGGGGAACTCCGGAGCCGGCGCAGGGTCCCGGAGATCAGCCTCCACCTGCAGTACGGCGAGGCGCGCGGCGTAGGTCTTGTCGCGGCGGAGCCGGTCGACGGCCTTGCGGCGGGCGGTGGTCATCAACCAGGCGCCCGGCTTGGGCGGTACGCCGTCGACAGGCCACTTCTCCAGGGCGATCTCGATGGCCTCAGAAGTGACCTCTTCGGCAAGATCCAGATCGCCGAACCGCCGGGAGAGGGCGGCCAGCAGCCGGCCGCGCTCTTCGCGGAACACCTGCTCGACCACCTCCGAAGAGGTGGCCGAGCGCTCGTCGGGCATCAGTCGAAGTCGGCGACCGGGCGGACGACGATGTTGCCTCCGCCGCGCGAACCCGGGCAGCGGGCGGCCCAGTCGAGGGCCGCGTCCAGGTCGGGCACGTCGATCACGTAGAAGCCGCCCAGGACCTCACGGGTCTCGGCGAACGGCCCGTCGGTGACCGTCCGGTGGCCGCCCTCGTCCACCTTCACGACGGTGGCGGTGACCAGGTCGGCCAGCGACTCGCCCGCGACCATGATCCCGGCGTCGCGGACCTCCTGGTCGTACGCCATCCAGTCGGCCGGCGTACAGCCCTCCACCTCGCCGGACGGCGTCGCGGACGCGTTGATCAGCAGCAGGTACTTCACGGTGGATCTCCTCGGTTCGTCGGTCGGTACGGCACTACCACGAACGACCAGGCCCCAGATGGACAGCTACTGCTGAAGTGCGTCCCACAACTGCTGGGCGTACGACGCCGCCTCGGCGTCGTCGGCGTACTTGGTCCGCGGCCAGAAGAACCCGCGCAGCCCGTCACCCTTCGTCCGCGGTACGACGTGCACGTGCAGGTGCGGCACCGACTGCGACACCACGTTATTCACCGCCACGAACGACCCCTGCGCGCCGTACGCCGTACGAACCGCTGCCGCGACCGACCGCGCCGCGCCGAAGAGCGGCACGGTCAGCTCGTCCGGCAGCTCGACCATCGTCGCGACGTGCTCGCGCGGCACGATCAGCGTGTGCCCCTTGAACACCGGCCGGATGTCGAGGAACCCGACCATTTCGGGCGTGTCCAGCACGAGGTGGGCCGGGGTCGACCCCGCGACGATCGAGCAGAACAGGCAGTCGGCCATCACCCGAGGGTTTCGTCCACGAAGCACCAGCGCCAGTTCTCACCCGGCTCGAACGACCGCATCACCGGGTGCTCGGTCCCGGCGTAGTGCTTGCTGGCGTGCTTCATCTGCGACGAGTCGCAGCAGCCCACGTGGCCGCAGCCCAGGCACAGCCGCAGGTGCACCCAGTTGCCGCCCTCGGCCAGGCACTCCTCACAGCCCTCGGGCGTGTTCGGCGTCTTCACCACCGGCGCGTCGGCCAGGTGCTCGCACGGACCGCCCGCGGGGGCCGGTACGCGGAGGTCGTCGGACTGTCCGCCGACGTCGTCGGCTTCTGCGCGATCCAAGATGGACTCCTCGATGTCGAGTGCGATCTGTGCCCGTTGCAGCACCTCGTCGGCGACGAGGCCCTCGTCCCGGACCTTGAGGATGTGGCCACGCTCGGCCTGCAGCATGACCATCCGAAGTCGACGATAAGCCTCACTCGGCGTTTCGTACTCGGTTTCGGGCCGGCCGAGTCGTTCCCACGCGGCCAGCGCCCGGGCCTCGCCGCGCTGCCGGAGCAGGTCGACGACCTGCTGCGGGTCCTCGGGCGTGAGGACCTTGTCGAGCACCTCCTCGCCGGCCTTGTGCGCGGCCTGCAGTACGGCGGCCTCCTGCAGCGCGTCCTCGGCCGGGTCGGGGCCGGGCAGCCCGATCCGTCGTACCAGCCAGGGCAGGGTCGAGCCCTGCAGCAGCAGCGTCCCGGCGGTGACGGCCAGTGCGATGAACACGAGCACCTCGCGGTGCGGCGTGTCCTCCGGCAGCACGAACACCGCGGCCAGCGTCACCACGCCGCGCATCCCGGCCCACGACACCACGACCAGTGCCTGCCAGGACACCGGGCCGGGCCGCGACCGGCCGATGATCTTGCGCGACAGCATCGTCACCGGGAACAGCCACAGCGGCCGGATCAGCACCACGGCGACGAAGACCCCGATGGTGGCGATCGCGATCGTGCCGCCGGACAGCGGGCTCTCGGCCAGGTCGTCGAGGATCCACCGGGTCTGCAGGCCGATCAGCAGGAAGACCGTGTTCTCCAGCAGGAACTGGAACGTGCGCCAGTTGGTCCGCTCCGAGATCCGCGAGGCCGCGGACTGGATGATCGGCGCCTTGTGCCCGAGCAGCAGCCCGGTGACCACCACAGCCAGTACGCCGGACGCGTGCACGTAGTGGTTCTCGGCGGCGACGTACGCGATGAAGGGTGCGGTCAGGCTCAGCGTGGTGTCCAGGACCGGGTCGGTGAACCGCTTGCGGATCTTGGCCAGCACGATCGCGACCACCAGACCGACCACGACACCGCCACCGGCCGCGCGCAGGAAGTCCAGGCTGACGTGCACGAACGTCGGTGTGATCAGCGCGGCCCCGATCGCGGTCCGCAGGCAGACCAGCGCGGTCGCGTCGTTCAGCAGGCTCTCGCCCTCGAGGATCGTGACCACCCGGCGGGGCAGGCCGACCTTGCGGGCGATCGCGGTCGCCGCGACGGCGTCCGGCGGCGCGACGACCGCGCCGAGCGCGAACGCGGCCCACAGCGGCAGCGCCTCCTGACCGTCACCCTCGGCGAGCCCGCCGAGCAGCCAGTACGCGACGAACCCGACGCCGACCGCGGTGAAGGCGACCAGGCCGACCGACAGCAGGCCGATCGAGCGCCGGTGCTGGGAGAAGTCGACCAGGCTGGTCTTGATCGCCGCCGAGTACAGCAGTGGGGGCAGGAAGCCGACCAGCACGACCTCGTGCGACAGCTCGACCCGGGGGACGAACGGCAGGTACGACGCCCCGACGCCGATGACCACCAGCAGCAGGGGAGCCGACACCCCGATCCGGCGGGCCAGCGCGGCCCCCGTCGCCACCAGGGCGACCAGGGCGACGATCTCGATCGCGATTTCCACGCGCACAGTGTGTCAGGCAGATCCGCGCTGCGCTTGTAAGGACCGGGCGCCTGTGGACAACCCTCTCGCGCCCGGCTGTTCCAACGGTCCTGGGTGTCGTCTACGGTGACCGCACCGGTCCGTCCCCGTACGAGGAGTCACCGTGCGCCGTCTGAAGACTGTTGCCCTCGGCACCGTGCTTGCCCTGCTGGCGGTCGGGCTGCCGGCCTCGGCCGCGGCTGGTGCGACCGATCCGACCACCACCAACGGCTGCGTCGAGAGCGTGCCGGAGCCGGGCAGCACGACGCCGGTCCGGATCTGCTACTCGCTGTTCAAGCCGGCCGGTGCGTCCGCGCGCCGTACCGTGCCGCTGGTTCTGCACAGCCACGGGTGGGGTGGCAGCCGGACCAAGGACGCCGCCGCGTTCGCGTCGTACCTGCAGGCCGGGTACGGCGTACTGAGCTTCGACCAGCGCAGCTTCGGGGAGAGCAGCGGCGTCGCGCACGTGATGAACCCCGATCTCGAGGGCCGCGACGTGGTCCGGCTGGTCGACTTGGTCGCGGGGCTCGACTGGGTGACCGAGCAACGGCCGGGTGATCCGCTGATCGGCGCGATCGGCGGCTCGTACGGTGGTGGCTACCAGTTCGCCGGGGCGTTCACGGAGTTGCGCGACAAGGGCCGGACCCGGTTCGACGCGCTGGTTCCGGAGATCACCTGGTGGGACCTGAAGCAGAGCCTGGCGCCGGACGAGGCGGCGCGGACGCTGTGGCTCACGAGCCTGTACGCCGGTGGCGGACAGAACCTGCCACCCGCGGTGCAGGCGGCGTTCGTCGCGCTGATCACCACCGGCGCCTGGCCGGCCGGGCAGGCCGGTCGTGACCTGGACGCCTTCTTCGCGAAGAACGGTCCGGCCTGGCACGTGCGGCACGGCCGGAAGCTCGACGTACCGGTGCTGATCGGGCAGGGACTGTCGGACAACCTGTTCAACCTCAACCAGGGCCTGCAGAACTTCGACCAGGCGCTTACGCCGCGGGCGCGGGCACGGTCGATGCTGGTCGGCTACAACGGCGGCCACACGCTGCCGAGCGTCGTACCGCCGGGCTACGCGACGCCGGGCGACCCGTGCTCGATCGCGCTCGGCAGCCCGAACTTCGGCGCGCTCGCGCAGCGGTTCCTCGACCTCAGCCTCAAGCACCGCGGCAGCGGGCTGACCGGTTTCGGGCGCTACCACTTGGCGACCGCCGACGGCCGCTGCGCGACCGAGCGCGACCTCACGCCGAACCGGCGGTTCACCCTCGGCAACGTCACCAGCAGCGCGAACGCCGGGCTGCCGGTCACGGTCGAGGTGGCCAAGGGCCCGATCACCGTCACCGGTGTGCCGCGGCTCGACGCGAAGGTGACCACGCTGCGGCCGGACGCCGCGGCGTACTTCGCGCTGAGCGTGGGCTCGTCGCCGCTGGACGCGAAGATCGTGCAGAACAACACGATGCCGCTGCGGGAACCGCGCGTCGTCCGGAACGTCCGCCGTACGGTCGAGCTGCCGGGGATCGCCGTCGACGTACCGGCCGGGAAGTCGCTCTACCTCACCGTCGCGCCGGCCGCCGACATGTTCGCCGGGCAGGACGGGCGGCTGTCGACCGCGGTGAAACTCGACCGGTTGGCGCTCAGTCTGCACCGTAGTTACTGAAAGTTTCGTGAGTGAGCCTGCAAAAGCTTGCGGGTGACCCTCAGTTAGTGGACTCTTGGATCGCTGCCGGGTCGGCCGCACTGGGACGGGGCGGTTCCGGTCGTGGCCGGCCCGGCCGCCTTCGTCGTTGAATCAGCAGAGCTCTGGCGGACCTTGTCGAGGTACGCCTGGTACGCCGACAGGAACGGCTCCTCGGTCAGCACCGCGCCCGCCAGCCAGTCGCAGGACGCCTGCGCCGCCCGGATCACGTCGGCCGGGTAGTCGTACTTCACCTGGTGCTCGGCGAACTCGTCCTCGTCGTCGACGTAGAAGCTGCCGTCGCGCCGCTTCACCACGTCGAGGTCGAGGTCCACCATCGTGAACTCGTCCTCGCCGAACGTGACCGGCGTGGTGATGTCGCAGTAGATCTCGGTCTTCTGCGGCACGTCGTTGAAGCTCGCCGTGAACCACTTCTCCCGCGGGAACAGCATCACGCAGGCCGCCTCCATGGTGATCGCCGGCTCCTCGCCGCGCTGGGCGACCGCCCCGGCCGGCGCACCCAACCACACGCCGTACTGGTCTTCTCCGAGGAAGGTCATCCACTGGTGCCAGTGGAGCTTGCCGTCGTACTTGCGATACACAACCCGGACCTGGCGCATGGCGTCACCGTACCGGCGCCGCCGGTCACCTCCGGCCTCGCTATCCTGTGCCGCATGCGACGGATGCTCATCACCGGCGGCGCCGGCTTCATCGGCTCGAACTTCGTGCACGACACCGTACGGCGGTACGCCGACGTCGAGGTCACCGTGCTCGATGCCCTCACCTACGCCGGCAGTCAGGGCAACCTGGACCCGGTCGCCGAGCAGGTCACCTTCGTGCACGGCGACATCTGCGACGCCGCGCTGGTCGACAAGCTGGTCGCCGAGACCGACGTGCTCGTGCACTTCGCGGCCGAGTCGCACGTCGACAACTCGCTGAACGACCCGTCGCCGTTCATCAAGTCGAACATCATCGGCACCTTCACGCTGCTCGAGGCGGTCCGCAAGCACGACAAGCGGATGCACCACATCTCCACCGACGAGGTCTTCGGCGACCTGCCGCTGGACTCGGTCGACCAGTTCACCGAGACCACGGCGTACGACCCGTCCAGCCCGTACTCGGCGAGCAAGGCGAGCTCGGACATGCTGGTCCGCGCCTGGGCCCGCTCGTACGGCGTGGCCGCGACGTTGTCGAACTGCGCGAACAACTACGGCCCGTACCAGCACGTCGAGAAGCTGATCCCGCGCCAGATCACCAACGTGCTGATCGGCGACAAGCCCAAGCTGTACGGCGCCGGCGAGAACGTCCGCGAGTGGACCCACGTCGAGGACCACAACGACGCCGTGCACCGGATCATCACCGACGGCCGCCTCGGCGAGACCTACCTGATCGGCTCCGGCGACGAGCGCAGCAACAAGCAGATCATCGAGAAGATCCTCACCCTGATGGGCGAGCCCGCCGACGCGTTCGTGCACGTCAACGACCGCCCCGGCCACGACCTGCGCTACTCCAACGACTCCACCAAGATCCGCACCGAGCTCGGCTGGGTCCCGCGCTACGCCGACTTCGACGCCGGCCTGTCCGCGACGATCGACTGGTACAAGGCCAACACCGCGTGGTGGGAGCCCCAGAAGGGCTCGGCCGAAGCGAAGTACAAGGTCCTCGGCCGCTGACTCAGTCCCTCGACAGCTCCCGGACGCGGTCCAGGTACGTCTTGTAGACCGTGAGGAACGGTTCGGCGGTGGTGATGTTGGACACGACCCAGGCGCAGGTGGCCTGGGCCGTGGCGACCACCTGCGGTGGGTAGCCGTAGTGGACCTGGTGGGCGGCGAACTCGTCCTCGTCCATCACCTTCACCGTGCCGTCGCGCAGGCGGCGGATGTCGAGGTCGAGGTCGACGGCGGTGACCGTGTCGACGCCGAACTCGGGCGGCATGGTGATGTCGCAGTAGATCTCGGTCGGGTGCGGCGCGTCGTTGAACAGGGCGCTCCACCACTGGCCGCGCGGGAAGAGGCGGACGCGGCTGTGGTCGACCGGTCTCCAGCTGCCGTCGGCGCGCTGGGCGTGGTCGCCGGGGCGGGAGCCGACCCAGAGGCCGTGGTCGTCCTCGCCGAGGTGCACCGACTCCATCAGCCGGTGCGGGCGGCCGTCGTACTTGCGGAACAGGGTCCGCACCGTCTCCATGACGGTTACTCTAGGTGAGATGGGCGCCACCGGTGAACCACTCGGCCGCCGGCAGCGTCCCGTACTGTGAGATTGCTCCGGAAGGCCTTGCCGCGTTCGGCTTCGCCGACCGGGGTGCATAGACTCGACCAACCGAGACAACCTGCGGAGGGGCTGGATGCGCTTGCTGGACACGGTCGGAGGGCCGGCGGACCTCGAGGACCTGACCGATCAGCAGCTGACGGACCTGGCCGCGGAGATTCGCGACGTCCTGGTCGAGACGGTGTCGCGGACCGGTGGTCACCTGGGCCCCAACCTCGGCATGGTCGAGATCACGCTGGCGATGCACCGGGTCTTCGACTCGCCGCGGGACCGGCTGGTCTACGACACCGGGCACCAGACCTACGTGCACAAACTGCTCACCGGACGGGCGCCGAAGTTCGACACCCTGCGCCAGCAGGGCGGCCTGTCGGGGTACCCGAGCCAGGCCGAGTCCGAGCACGACATCGTCGAGAACAGCCACGCCTCGACCTCGCTGTCGTACGCCGACGGCCTGGCCAAGGCGTACCGCCTCCGCAAGGAGGACCGGCACGTGGTCGCGCTGATCGGTGACGGCGGCCTGACCGGTGGCATGGCCTGGGAGGCGCTGAACAACATCGCCGCCGGCGGCGAGGACCTGAAGCTGGTCGTGATCGTCAACGACAACGGCCGCTCGTACAGCCCGACGGTCGGTGGCCTGGCGACGCACCTGACCAGCCTGCGCACCAACCCGCGGTACGAGAAGATCCTCGACCTGGTGAAGACCAACCTCGGCCGCACGCCGTACGTCGGACCGCCGATGTACGAGGTGCTGCACGGGGTCAAGAAGGGCCTCAAGGACATGCTGGCCCCGCAGGGCATGTTCGAGGACCTCGGCCTGAAGTACGTCGGCCCGGTGGACGGGCACGACCGGGTGGCGATGGAGGACGCGCTGGCCAAGGCGAAGGCCTTCGGTGGCCCGGTCCTGGTGCACGCGGTCACCCAGAAGGGCTTCGGGTACGCCGCCGCCGAGCAGGACGAGGAGGACAACTTCCACCAGGTCCGCCCGGCGCACAAGCCGCGCGGCTGGACGGACGTGTTCGCCGAGGAACTGATCGAGATCGGCCACCGCCGCCCGGACGTCGTCGCGATCACGGCGGCGATGCTGCACCCGACCGGCCTCGCCGCGTTCGGGCAGGAGTTCCCGGACCGGATCTTCGACGTCGGTATCGCCGAGCAGCACGCGGTGACGAGCGCGGCAGGCCTCGCGATGGGTGGTCTGCACCCGGTCGTCGGGCTGTACGCGACGTTCCTGAACCGCGCGTTCGACCAGCTGCTGATGGACGTCGCGCTGCACAAGTGCGGTGTGACGTTCGTGCTCGACCGCGCCGGCGTGACCGGTGACGACGGCGCGAGCCACAACGGCATGTGGGACATGTCGCTGCTGCAGCTCGTGCCGGGGCTGCGCCTGGCCGCGCCGCGCGACGGCAAGCGGGTCGGCGAGCTGCTGAACGAGGCGGTCGAGGTGGACGACGCGCCGACCGTCCTGCGCTACGCCAAGGGCGAGGTGTTCCCCGACCTCGAGGCGATCGACCGGATCGGTACGACGGACATCCTGGTCCGGACCGGCACCGACGTCCTGATCGTCGGGATCGGCGCGATGGCCGCGACCGCGGTGGACGTCGCCGAGCGGCTCGGGGCGCAGGGCTTCGGAGTCACCGTGGTCGACCCGCGCTGGGTCAAGCCGGTCGCGCCGGAGCTGGTCGAGCTCGCGGCCAAGCACAAGTTCGTCGTCACGATCGAGGACAACGGCCGCGTCGGCGGCTGCGGTGCCGCGATCGCGCAGGCGATCCGGGACGCCGATGTCGGTACGCCGGTCCGGGACTTCGGGATCCCGCAGCGGTTCCTCGACCACGCCAAGCGGCCGGCGATCCTGCAGGAGATCGGCCTGACCGGTCAGGAACTGGCCCGCGAAGTGATCGAGATGATCACCCGCCACCAGGGGGACGCGATCACCAGTGAGCCCGACACCGCCCGCGGCCGGCCCGCCGGGGCCTGATCCCGTCAGGGGCCGTCACGCGGCGGCCCCTCGACGGCGTTCGGTAGGACCGGTTCTCGTCGCACTGGTGGTCGTCGCCGGTGCGGTGGCCGGTGGACTGGCTCTGCACAAGTCAGGAACCAGTACGACGCCGCCCGTGGCCGTCGCGCCGAAGACCCCCGAGATCGACCGGGCAGCCCGGGCCTCCGGCGTCGACGCCGTACTCACCGCCCGCGCCGAGGCGGTGAAGCTGAACAAGCCGGACCAGTTCCTCGCGGCGGTCGATCCGGCCGACAAGACGCTCCGGACCCGCCAGCGCACGCTCTTCGACAACCTGCGCCGCTTCGGCTTCGCGGGCCTCAAGTACGAGCGCCTCCAGGAGCAGTACGACCAGGCGCTCACCGACAAGTACGGCCCGAGCACCTTCGTCGTCGCGGTCGCGATGACCTATCAGATCCGTGGCATCGACCCGGTCCCCGCGCGCACCATGCTCGGCTACACCTTCGTCCAGCGCGCCGGCAAGAAGTGGACCCTGGTCTCCGACTCCGACCTCGACAAGCGCCTCCCGCGGGGTTCGCACCAGGAGGCCTGGGACGTCGGCGAGGTCCTGGTCAAGCGAGCGCCAAGGGTCCTCGTGGTCGTGGAACCAGGCCAGGGGAAGCTGGCGACGAGTCTGCTCACGAAGGCCGGCAGCGCGGTCAAGGCGGTCAGCAAGAGCTGGCCCGGCGGCTGGACCGGGTCCGGCGTGGTGATCGCGCTCGACGACAAGGTCGTCCGCGGCGCCGACTACACGCTGCCGAAGAACGCCGAGGACGCGCTCGCGATGGCGACCTGGGTCTACCGGTCGCTGCCCGGCGAGGTCAGCGGCGTGGGGGAGCGGACCGACTCGTACGTCGTGATCAACCCCCGCAACCGGAGCAAGGTCGACGCCCGGACGCTCGCGCACGAGTTCACCCACGTCGCCACCGCGCCGTACGGGACGTTCGCGCCGCGCTGGCTGGTCGAGGGCGCCGCGACCTGGGTCGAGTTCCTGCCGATGGACGGCGCCCGCGACCTCGCGATCGGCACGTACCGGCAGACCGTCCGGACCAAGTACCTGGCCAAGGCGAAGGCGCTCCCGGCCGACACGACGTTCTTCCAGGACTCACTCAAGTCGTACCCGCTGTCCTGGCTGGCCGTCGACCTGCTGATCGAGCGGTACGGCGGGACGGAGCTGATCACGCTGTACCAGGAGATGGCAGCGCTCGGGCAGACCCAGGCCGAGCGCGACCGGATCATGCTCGAGCACCTCGGGCTCACTGAAAAGGGCCTTTTTCAAGCGCTCCAGAAGGTTAGCTCTGCTTAAAAATTCAAACTTTTTTTGAGTAGTAGTTGGTGAAGTGTTCTTCGGTAAGAGCGAGTAGGGTAGCCGGGCTGTCGCAGGCCGGACCCGGAGGAATCGACCCGACGTGAGCTTGTCACCACCTGACGCTGCCCGGCCGGGCGCTCAGGCCCCGCCCCCTAGGCCCCGCCGCTGGCTGGGTCTGCTGGTGGTGGTCGCGGTGACCTGCGGCGGCGTCGGGTACGCCGTCGACCAGCGCGAGGACGACGCCCGCAGCCGGCCCAAGGTGAGTGTCGGACCGACCTCCCCGCCGAACCAGAGCAACAAGCCGCCGTCCAAGACCGCGGCCGCGATCGCCGCTCGGCGACTGGCCGTCGACACCGTGCTGCTGCGCCGCGCGAAGGCGGTCCGGGAGGGCAACGAGAAGCTCTTCCTGGCCGACGTCGACCCGGCCGACACCAAGCTGCGCCAGGAGCAGCGGACGCTGTTCGCGAACCTGGTCGAGATCGGCTTCACCGAGGTCGGGTTCAGCCAGGCCGAGGAGCGGTTCGACCAGGCGGTGGTCCGCGAGCACGGCTCGTCGACGTACCTGGTCCGGGTGCTGATGCGGTACCAGATTCCCAAGGTCGACCACGACCCGGTGACCACCGAGCTCGGCTACACGTTCGTCAGCCACGGCGGCCGCTGGGTCATCACCGACGACGACGACCTGGACGACGAGCTCGGCCCGACCGCGCACCGCGAGCCGTGGGACCTGGGCCGGATCGAGGTCCGGCGCGGACCGCGGGTGCTGGCGATCGTGGAGAAGGGCGACACCGACCGCGCGAAGGCGATCGTTGCCGAGGCAGGAGAGGCGCTGGGCCAGATCGCGGCGTACTGGCCGCGGCGCTGGACCGGCTCGGTGCTGATCGCCGCGCTGGACGACACCGAGGTCCGCGACGCCCGCTTCGCCGACGAGGACATCGAGTCCGCGGCGAGCGCCGGCTCGACGTTCACCTCGCTGCCCGGCCAGGACACCGCGGACGGCACGGTCGGCGGTGCGTACATCGTGGTCAACCCCAAGGAGCGCGACCGGATCGACGAGATCCTGCTGTCGCACGAGATCACCCACGTGGCCACCGCCGACCTCGGCGGGTACGAGCCGCTCTGGCTGGCCGAGGGTGCCGCCGAGTACGTGTCCTGGCGGGGGATCGAGGCGGTCAGCGGCGCGGGCGAGGTCGCCAAGTGGGAGCAGGAAGTGATCGACCAGGCGCTGCCCGGCCTGAACGCGCTGCCGTCGGACCTCGGCTTCTACCAGAGCAACGCCGACGTGTACGGCGTGAGCTGGCTGGCCGTGCGCTTCCTGGTCCGCGAGATCGGCGTCAAGGGCGTCGAGGAACTGTACGAGGACCTGGCCCGCCACGGCACCGACCAGGCCAACCGCGACCGCATACTCCTGACCCGCACCGGGTACACCGAAGCGACGTTGTGGATCTCCCTCAAGGAGTACCGCCCCCAACGCTGAGTGGCGGTTTGACCTCACCGCGTCAGAGGGGCACGCTCGGGATGTTCCGTCCGAGTCATAGGAGGCGTAATGAGTCTGTTGCGGACCAAGACGATCGAGCAGTCGATCGCGGACACCGACGAGCCGGAGTACCAGCTCAAGAAACGCCTCACCGCCCTCGACCTGACCGTCTTCGGTATCGGTGTGATCATCGGCGCCGGCATCTTCACGCTGACCGGCCGCGCCGCCCAGGCCTACGCCGGCCCGGGCATCGCGATCTCGTTCGTCTTCGCCGCGATCTGCTGCGGCCTGGCGGCCCTGTGCTACGCGGAGTTCTCCTCCACCGTCCCGGTCTCGGGATCGGCGTACACGTTCTCGTACTTCTCGCTCGGCGAGATCTTCGCCTGGATCATCGGCTGGGACCTGCTGCTGGAGCTGATGCTCGGGGCAAGCGTCGTCTCGCAGGGCTGGTCGACGTACGCCGCGCTGTTCCTGGAGCAGATCGGTCTGGGCTGGCCGGACTCGATCGGCCCGGACAGCCACGTGAACGTCCTGGCCATGCTGCTGGTGCTCGTGCTGACCGTGCTGGCCACGATCGGGATCAAGGAGTCGCTGCGGGTCAACCTGGCGCTGGTCGCGGTCAAGCTGTTCGTGGTGCTGTTCGTGATCGTCGCGGGCCTGTTCTACGTCAAGGGCTCGAACCTGACCCCGTTCGTCCCGCCGAGTGTGCCGGCCGAGAGCGGCGACGTGACGATCACGACACCGTTGTTCCAGGCCCTGTTCGGGTTCACCCCGTCGACGTTCGGCGTGATGGGCCTGGTGTCCGGTGCGTCGCTGGTGTTCTTCGCGTTCATCGGCTTCGACGTCGTCGCCACCACCGCGGAGGAGGCGAAGAACCCGCAGCGCGACCTGCCCCGCGGCATCTTCGGCTCGCTGGCGATCTGCACGGTGCTCTACGTGCTGGTCTGCATCGTGATCACCGGCATGGTCAACTACAAGGACATCAACGGTGAGGCCGCGCTGGCCGAGGCGTTCCGGTCCGTCGGCCGGCCAGGCTTCGCGACGCTGATCTCCGCCGGTGCGGTCGCCGGTCTGACCACCGTCGTGCTGACGCTGATGATCGGTGCCGCGCGCGTGGTCTTCGCGATGAGCCGCGACCACCTGGTGCCGCCGAACCTGGGCAAGACGCACCCGAAGTTCGGTACGCCGTACCGGCTGACGATCGGGATCGGCGTCGTGGTCGCGATCGTCGCCGGCGTGACGCCGATCGGCAAGCTCGAGGAGATGGTGAACATCGGCACCCTGGCCGCGTTCACCCTGGTCTCGATCGCCGTCCCGCTGCTGCGCAGGTCGCGGCCGGACGTGCAGCGCTCGTTCCGGGTGCCGGGCAACCCGGTGATCCCGATCCTGGCCGCGCTGATCTGCATCTACCTGATGCTGAACCTGTCGCTGGAGACCTGGCTGCGGTTCGCGATCTGGATGGCGCTCGGCTTCATCGTGTACGCCGTGTACGGCTACCGCCGCAGCCGTGTCGGCATCGAGGAGAAGACGGGCGAGTCCACCAAGGCCTAACCCTGCCGGGCGGTCGCCGTCGCGTGCTCCGCGAAGGCGACCGTCCGGGCCACGTCGGCAGGATCGGCCGCGTCCTCGGGATCCCACCCGAGGGCGCGGCCGTCCAGCGTCCGGCGGCACAGGTCGGTCCACTCCGGCTGGAGCGTGTCGATGGCCCACAGCAACGCCGCGCGCTTCGAACACACCCGGCCCTCGGTGAGCGTGTAGAGCGTCCGGCACAGGGTCGTCACCGCGTACCGCTGTCCCCACGCCAGCTCGATCGACACCCAAGTGGCCAGCCCCGGCAGCAGTTGCGGGATGTCCACGCGCATCCGCCGGCGGAGCACGTCGGGCGGGACCACCTCGACGAACGTCTTCGGCTCCGGGCCGGCCAGCGTCACGCCGTACTCGCGCAGCGTCCAGCGCACCACCTCGGTGTTGCAGTGCGTCGACCACTGCATCTCGCGCCAGCCGTGGTCGATGTAGAGCCAGTCCTTCCCGAGGCCGTCGAGGCTGCTGAGTTCGGACAGCAGCGGGTACGAGCCCTCGAGGTGCCCGGTCCAGAAGCCTGACCTGGTGGGGATCTCGTCGTGCAGCGCACGCAGGGCCTTCTCCTGCGCCGGCGTGATCGGCCGATGGACCGGGATCAGGAAGTCACAGTCGCTCTGCAGGTCGGCGTCGCCGAGGGCGAAGGATCCCTGCAGGTAGGCGCCGGCGAAGTTGTCGCCGAGGATGCGCCGAGTGGTCGTGGTGAGATCCTGCAGGAGCTCGTTCAGCTCGGCGTAAGGGGTCATGACGGTAGGATCCCTCAGTTGACTCTCGCAGAGGGCAGGATTTTCTCTCATGAAGCACCCGAGGCGCCTGGTGGCGGCCCTGGCCGCGCTTGTGTTGGCGGGGACTGCCGGTGCCGTGGTCGTGACGCGCTCGGGAGACGCACCCGCCGGCAGTACGGCGGCCGCGCTGCAGGCGCCGGGCAAGGCGCGCGAGCTGAGCGACGCCGAGAAGAAGAGCCGGCAGCACGAGGTCGATCTGCTGCTGGGCAAGCGGGCGACCGCCGTACTCAAAGGTGATCTGAACGGCTTCCTCGCCGCGGTCGACCCGAAGCAACCGAAGCTGGTCGCGCGGCAGAAGTTGCTGTTCGTGAACCTGCGCAAGTTCGGGTTCAGCAGCCTGAAGTACTTCACCGCCGACGACTGGGCGGCGCCGAAGCTGGCCGAGAAGTACGGGCCGTCGACGTACACCACGCGGGTGATGATGCGGTACCAGATCGCCGGCGTCGACCCCACGCCCGTGCAGACCGATCTCGGCTACACGTTCGTCCGCCGCGACAACCTGTGGGTCCTGGTCGAGGACGGCGCGATCGACGAGACGCTGAGCCGCGACGGGCACCGGCAGCCGTGGGACTTCCAGGAGGTCGCGCTGGTGCGGCGCGGCAAGGTCGTCGTCGTGGTCGGTCAGCGGGAGCTCGCGCTCGGCAAGACGGTCGCACGGGTCTCGCAGGACGCCGTCGCCGCCGTCCGCCGGCACTGGCCGCGCGGCTGGAACGGCTCGGTGATGGTCGTCGCGATGCCGGATCCGCAGGTGATGGCGACCGCATGGACCTCGGGTGACGGCCGCGGCTGGACGATCGCCGCCAAGGCCGTCACCTTGTACGAGGGGGAGCAGCTCGGCAAGCCGTCCGGTCCGGCGGTCGGCAGCCGGATCGTGATCAACCCGGCGCTGCGCAAGGACCTCGACGAGGACCTGCTCGTGCACGAGATGACGCACGTCGCGACCGTGCCGATCGGCCCGCTGGTCCCGCTCTGGTTCGCCGAGGGCCTGGCCGAGTACGTGCGCTGCCGGTCGGTCGAGGACGACCCCGAGTGGACCGTCGACCCGTACCGCAAGACGGTGAGGTCCGACTACCTGCCCGGCTTGAAGAAGCTGCCCGACCGCGACGCCTTCGACGCGAACGGCGACCGCGCCTACGGCCAGAGTTGGTGGGCCGTGGAGTACCTGGCCGACCAGCTCGGGATGAAGAAGGTCGCCGCCCTGTACGCCGACCTGGCCGTGCACGCCACCACCGACTCGGCGTACAGCGCGATCCTGAAGCGCCACACCGGCAAGACCCCGGCCGAGCTGACCACGGCGGTCAGGAAGTTCCGGGGTTGATCTCCCTCGCCGGCCGCTGCGGCAGGTAGCGCGCCGCCTTCTGCTCCAGGCTGTCCCGCTGGGCGGGTTTGCGGGCGATGCTGATCCCGCCGTAGCCGGGCGCGAACGGGTAGGTGCCGAACCACAGCCCGCCGTCGCGGTCCTGCAGGATCGAGCGGACCAGGTCGTCGACGAGCTCACCGTCGGCCGTGTACGACGTCCAGTCGCGGCCGTCGTACCGGCTCACGCCGCCCTCGGTGCCGAACCACATCGTCTGCTCGGCGTCGATCAGCATCGCGTAGACGCGGTCGTGCACCAGCCCGTCGGCGGTCGTCATCCGGTACCAGTCGCGGCCGTCGTACACCGAGACGCCGGCCAGCGTGCCGAACCACATCCGGCCGTCGGGGTCCTCGAACATCGAGTAGACGCAGTTGTCGAGCAGGCCGTCCTCGACCCGGAAGTTCTGCCAGCGGGTGCCGTCCCAGCAGCCGACGCCGGCGCCGTTGCCGTGGTCGTAGGTGCCGATCCAGATCCGGCCGCGGGAGTCCTCGAAGACCTTCAGGATCTCGACACCGGGCAGGCCGTCGCGTTTGCCGTAGGACTCCCAGCGTTGCCCGTCGTACCGGTGCAGGCCGCCGCCGGTCAGCCGGGAGCGCCAGGTGCCGGCCCAGACGTTGTCGTCGCCGTCGACGTGCAGGGTGAGGATGCTCTTGCCGGTCAGACCGGCCTTGGTGAACCGCTGGCCGTCGTACAGGGTGAGGCCGCGGTCGGTGCCGATCCACAGCCGGCCGCGCGAGTCCTCGCGGATGCTGGTGACCGCGTTGCTGGCCAGGCCGTCGCGCTTGCTGTACGTCGTCCAGGTGCGGCCGTCGAAGCGGGCCAGGCCGCCGCCCCACGTGCCGACCCAGATGGTGCCGTTGGAGTCCTCGAACAGGTCGTAGATCCAGGTGTGGGGGAGTCCGTCGGCGGTGGTGACCGAGGTCCACTCGAAGGTGTCCTGGTCGCTCTCGGCGAGGCTTGTTTGCTCTCGAAGGAAGGCGCGCATCAGGTCGCGCAGCTCGCTCCGCCGGGCCGGGCCGCCGCGGCCCGCGCGTTCGATCGAGTCACCGGTCACGGCTGGTCTCCCTTGCGTCGGAGGTTCTCCAGGTCGGTGCGCAGCCGCATCACGGTGGCCGACTCCTCGTCGATCGCCTGCAGGAACTCCTGGTTCTGCTCGCGGATCCGCTCCTGCGCGTCGTCCGGCACCGTGAGCTCTGCCTCGGTCGCGTCCGCCCGCAGCCGCGTCAGTCGCTCATCGAGCCGGCCGGCCGCCGCCCGGTACGACGCCAGCCGCTCGGTCGCCTGCCCGGACGACAGCTCGGCGCCGTCGTCGTCGAACGGGCCCAGCTCCCCGCGGTGGCGTCGATGTCGGCGGCGAGACCGGCGTCGTCGGCGTACTCGCCGGCGTCGATCCGCGTCCGGATCCGGTCGAGCTCGGCCTCCAGCCGTCGGCGCTCCTCGATCAGCTGCTGGAGCTGGCACCCCGCTCCCATCACCTGCGTGCGAAAGGCCTCCTCGAGACCCCGCATCCGGGCCGACAGCCCGACGTACGCCGCGAGGGTCCGGACCACCTGGTCCCGGACGACGTTCGCGGCCTGGTTCGCCGCCGTGACCCCGAGCCCGTCCCTTGCCAGTTCACTCACTCACGCGCCCCTTCCGTCCCCGGCACTCTAGGGTGCGAAGGGGGGACCGGTCCCGGCGATGACCGCAACAGGACGCCGCGGGTGAGGTGCCGAAACGTGCTGCTGGGGCCGGAACGAGCCTTCCGGGCTCGCACCGACCCCAGCAGGATCAGGTGGTTCAGGCCAGCGAAGCGACACCCTTGGGGAGGAAGCGCTGCCCGTTGACCTTCTCGGCGATGCCCGAGCGGTCCAGGTACGGCGTGATGCCGCCGAGGTGGAACGGCCAGCCGGCACCGAGCAGCAGGCACAGGTCGATGTCCTGCGCCTCGGCGACGACGCCCTCGTCGAGCATGATCTTGATCTCCTCGGCGAGCGCGGTCAGTACGCGGGTGCGCAGCTCGTCGGCGCCGGACGGCTGGTCGCCGACCGTGACCAGGGCCTCGACCTCGGGGTCGACCGACGGCTTGCCCTCGGCGCTCCAGACGTAGAACGAGCTCTTGCCTGCGGCAACGACCTTGGCGAGGTTCCCGGAGACCGCGAACCGTTCCGGGTAGGCCCGGTTCATCGTCTCGGCGACGTGCAGCGCGACCGGCAGGCCGACCAGCTGCAGCAGCACGAACGGCGGCATCGGCAGGCCGAGCGCCGACAACGCCTTGTCCGCCTCGGGAATCGGGGTGCCCTCGTCGACCGCCGCGCTGACCTCACCGAGGAAGCGGGTCAGCAGCCGGTTCACCACGAAGGCCGGCGCGTCCTTGACCAGCACGCACGACTTCTTCAGCTTCTTGCCGACCGCGAACGCCGTCGCCAGCGCGGCGTCGTCGGTCTGGTCGGCGCGGATGATCTCCAGCAGCGGCAGCACCGCGACCGGGTTGAAGAAGTGGAAGCCGACGACCCGTTCGGGGTGCTCCAGCCCGGCCGCCATCTCGGTGATCGGCAGCGACGAGGTGTTCGTCGCCAGGATCGTCTCCGGCGCGACGATCTTCTCCAGGTCGGCGAAGATCGTCTTCTTCAGCTGCAGTTCCTCGAAGACCGCCTCGATCACGAGGTCCGCGTCGGCGAAGACCGCGCGGTCGACCGAGCCGGTGACGAGCGCCTTCAGCTGGTTGGCCTTGTCCTGGCGGATCCGGCCCTTGCCGAGCAGCTTGTCGATCTCGCCGTGCACGTAGCCGACACCGCGGTCAACCCGCTCCTGGTCGAGGTCGGTGAGGACCACGGGCACCTCGAGCCGCCGTACGAACAGCAGCGCGAGCTGGCCGGCCATCAGACCCGCACCGACCACGCCGACCTTGTTGACCGGGCGGGCCAGCGACTTGTCCGGCGCACCGGCCGGGCGCTTGGCGCGCTTGTTGACCAGGTCGAAGGCGTAGAGGCCGCTGCGCAGCTCCTCGCTCATGATCAGGTCGGCCAGCGCCTCGTCCTCGGCCGCGAACCCACGGTCGCGGTCGTTGTCCTTGGCCGCCGCGATCAGCTCCAGAGCCCGGTACGGCGCGGGCGCCGCGCCGCTGACCTTGAGGTCCGCGAACGCCTTGCCGCGGGCCACGGCCGCGTCCCACGCGTCGCCGCGGTCGATCGCGGGCCGCTCGACGGTGACCTCGCCGGTCAGCACCTTGCTCGCCCAGATCAGCGACTGCTCGAGGAAGTCGGCCGAGTCCAGCAGCACGTCACCGATCCCGAACTTCACCGCCTCGGGGCCGGAGAGCATCTTGTTCTGGTTCAGCGCGTTCTCGACCACGACCTTGACGGCCTTGTCGGCGCCGATCAGGTTCGGCAGCAGGAAGTTGCCGCCCCAGCCCGGGAGCAGACCGAGGAAGACCTCCGGCGTGGAGATCATCCCGGCGGCCACCGACACGGTCCGGTACGACGCGTGCAGCGCGACCTCGAGGCCGCCGCCGAGCGCGACGCCGTTGACGAACGCGAAGCTCGGCTTGCCGCCCTCGGTCAGCTTGCGCATCACGCCGTGGCCGATCCGGCCCAGGTTGAGCGCCTGCTCGCGTTCGGTCAGCTTCGGTACGCCGCTGAGGTCGGCGCCGGCGGCCAGGATGAACGGCTTGCCGGTGACGCCGATCGCGACGACGTCCTCACGGGCGAGCGCGGAGTCGATGGCCTTGTTGAGCTCGGCGAGACCCTTCGGGCCGAAGGTGTTCGGCTTGGTGTGGTCCTGGCCGTTGTCCAGCGTGATCAGCGCGAGGGTGCCGGCCTTGTTCGGCAGCACGACGTCCCGGCTGGGCGCGAGCGTGACCAGCTCGTCGTTCTCGATCGCCGTCGCAGCGTCGATCAGCTGCTGCAGGTCACTCATGCCTTGTTCCCCTCGAAGTTCGGGTTCTCCCAGATGATGGTTCCGCCCATGCCCAGGCCGACGCACATGGTGGTGAGGCCGTACCGGACCTCGGGCTTCAGCTCGAACTGCTTCGCCAGCTGGACCATCAGCCGGACGCCGGACGAGGCCAGCGGGTGGCCGTAGGCGATCGCGCCGCCGTACGGGTTGACGCGCGGGTCGTCGTCGGCGATGCCGTAGTGCTCGAGGAACGCCAGCACCTGGACGGCGAACGCCTCGTTCACCTCGAAGGCCTGGATGTCGTCGATGGTCAGGCCGGCCGTCTTCAGCGCCTTCTCGGTCGCCGGGACCGGGCCGAAGCCCATCACCTCGGGCTCGACGCCGACGAAGGCGTACGAGACCAGCTTCATCTTCGGCTTCAGGCCGAGCTCCTCGGCCGCCTCCGCGGAGGTCAGCAGGGCAGCCGTCGCGCCGTCGTTGATGCCGGCCGCGTTGCCCGCGGTGACCCGGCCGTGCGGGCGGAACGGCGTCTTCAGCTTGGCCAGGTCCTCCAGCGTCGTCCCGGGCCGCATCGGCTCGTCGGTGGTCGCCAGGCCCCAGCCGTGCTCGGCCGAACGGGTCGCGATCGGGACCAGGTCCGGCTGGATCAGGTCGTTCGCGTACGCCTTGGCGGCGCGCTCCTGGGAGGCGACCGCGAACGCGTCGGTGCGCGCCTTGGTGATGCTCGGGTAGCGGTCGTGCAGGTTCTCGGCGGTGGAGCCCATCACCAGCGCGGAGGTGTCGACCAGCTTCTCGGAGATGATCCGCGGGTTCGGGTCGACGCCCTCGCCCATCGGGTGCCGGCCCATGTGCTCGACACCGCCGGCGATCACCACGTCCTGGGCGCCGAAGGCGATCCCGGAGGCGGTGGTCGTCACCGCGGTCATCGCGCCGGCGCACATCCGGTCGATCGCGTAGCCCGGGGTGGTGTTCGGCAGACCGGCCAGCAGCGCGGCGGTCCGGCCGATGGTCAGGCCCTGGTCGCCGATCTGGGTGGTGGCCGCGATCGCGACCTCCTCGACCCGCTCCGGCGGCAGCGACGGGTTGCGGCGCAGCAGCTCACGGATGCACTTGATCACCAGGTCGTCGGCGCGCGTCTCGGCGTACTGACCCTTGGCCTTGCCGAACGGGGTGCGAACGCCGTCGACGAACACGACATCGCGGATCTCACGGGGCACGAGGCCCTCCTTAGTCTGGGGTGGCAGCACCGATGCTACCCGTCGGTAATGAACGGCCCCAAGACGGCGCGCCTGTGCGGCTGCTCACAACTGCTGATCGGCGGGTGTGAGTTGGGCGTGGCGTCCGGGCGGGATCGGGCGCATGCTGGAGGCAGGCACGCTTCGGGAGTCGCTCTGATGAACAACTTCGATTTCGCCGTCCCGGTCCTGAGCCGGGGCAAGCACCGCAATCCGCGCAAGGGCGCGTGCTTCATGGAGTTCGCGTCGTACCTGGCCGGCGAACCCTGGTCGGACCATCCGGCCTGTACGCACCCGCTGCTCGCGGGAGTCGCCCGCGACGTCAACGACTGTACGACGGACGCCGGCCGGTCCCGGCTGGCGCCGCTGATTCCGTCGGTGATCGGCCTGACGCCGGACGACCCGCACGTCGTACCGAGGGTCACCGCCCGCTGCATCCAGGAAGCCCTGCCGGTGGTCTCGCAGGAACGGCAGTACATCCTGGCCGTCGCCCTGATCGTGGGGGAGCGGCAGCTCGCGCAGCTGGACGGACGCCCGCTCGACAGCATGAACCCGGCCTCGCAGGAGGCCCTCGACTCGGTCCCGTCCGCGACCAAGTGGGCCCGCGCGTTCACCGCCAAGGCCCACCGAGGGACGCCCGACTACGCCCGCCGTACGGCGCCCAGAGCGGTGTCGTGCGCGGTCGAGGGAATCTCGCAGGCCTGCGTCTCCGACCCGGACGAGCGGCTCTACCGCCTGCTCGACAACGCGATCGAAGAGTGCCGAAGCTGGGTGCCGGCCGAGCCGTCGCGGTTTCCGAAGGCTGTTCCGAAGGCGACCCAAGTAGCGCAGTAGGCTCGCTGTGTGACCTTGGAAATCGACACCGGCTCCGGTCTGATGCCCGTGCACGTCTGGGAAGGTTCCGGTCCCGGTCTGCTGCTCCTGCAGGAGATCTTCGGGGTCTCGGACTACATCCAGGAGCGCGGTGCCCAGCTCGCCGCGCTCGGGTACCACGTCGTCGCGCCGGAGATCTTCTGGCGCCTGGACGACGTCGATCTCGACCCGGACGCGCCTGATCTGCTGGACCGGGCGCTCGCCGTACTGGGTCGGCTCGATTGGGACCTGGCAGTGTCCGACTCGGTGGCCGCGCTGGAGTACCTACGCGGGCGGGACACCAAGATCGGCGTAGTCGGCTTCTGCTTCGGCGGTGGACTCGGCTTCAACGTCGCAGCAGCCTCCTCGCCGGACGCCCTGGTCAGCTACTACGGCTCCGCCCTGCCGAACCTGCTGCCGCTCGCGCCGGACGTGACGGCGGCGAGCCTGCACCACTTCGGCGACGCGGACGACTACCTCCCGGTCGAGACCGTCGACAGGATCATCGCCGAGCTCGGCGATGCCGAGATCTACCGTTACCCGGGCGCCGGGCACGCGTTCGACAACCCGATGCCCGCCTTCCACCACGCCGAGGCCTCCGCGCGGGCCTGGCAACGCACCACCGAGTTCCTGTCCCGCCAACTGCCTCCTGAAGGAATCAGATGAGCCTGTACGACATTCCCCTGCGGACCCTTTCCGGCGCCGAGACCTCGCTCGCCGAGTACAAGGGCAAGACCGTGCTCGTCGTGAACGTCGCGTCGAAGTGCGGCCTCACCCCGCAGTACGCCGAGCTGGAGAACCTGCAGAAGAAGTACGCGGCGCGTGGCTTCACCGTGCTCGGTGTCCCGTGCAACCAGTTCGGCGGGCAGGAGCCCGGGACGACCGAGGAGATCGAGGAGTTCTGCTCCACGACGTACGGCGTGACGTTCCCGATGCTCGACAAGGTCGAGGTGAACGGCGACACCCGGCACCCGCTCTACTCCGAACTCACGCTGACCCCGGACGCCGAGGGCGCCGCCGGTGACGTGCAGTGGAACTTCGAGAAGTTCCTGCTGACCTCCGACGGCACGATCGCCGGCCGCTTCCGCCCGAAGACCACCCCGGAGTCCGCGGAGATCGTCGAAGCGATCGAGCGCCAGCTCCAGGCCTGAGCCTCATCCGTCCACCAACGCGTCCGCGCCGTCCTCACCCACCCCGGCCGCTGTCCGCGCATTTGGTGGGTTAACCCTGCACTTAGCCCGTTGGCCCACCGAATACTGGTGGGCCAACGGGCGATTTCATGGGTCAACCCACGAAATGACCACCGGAGGCGCGAGTCAGTCCAGTGTTTTCGCCGGCGCCGTGACCGTCAACGCATCCGCAAGCACCTGGGCGGTCAGCCCGATCTGCCATTCGCGGGCGCCGTGCTCGCGCAGGAACGTCTTCACCACGTCGAGCCCGGGCTCGGCCGGCGGTGTCCACGCGAGGCGGCGGATGGTGTCGGGGGAGAGCAGGTTCTCGGTCGGCAGGCGGTGCGCCTCGGCGATCTCACCGACGGCCGCCCGCGCGGCCGACAACCGCGCCGCGGCGTCCGGGTCGCGGTCGGCCCAGGCGCGGGCCGGCGGCGGGCCGTCGTACCGGGGGCCTTGCTTCGGCAGCTCGCTGTCGGGCAGCCGGCGGGCGTGGTCGATCGCTTCCCACCAGACCCGCATGTGACGGTGCGCGCCGCGGCCCTTGAAGGCGGTCAGCTTCTGCAGCGTGTCCCGGTCGACCGGCATCGCGGCCGCGGCCTCGACGATCGCGGCGTCGGGCAGGATCCGGCCGGGGGAGATGTCCGCCGACTCGGCGATCTGGTCGCGGGCCTCCCACAGCGCCCGTACGACGGCCAGGCTGCGACGGTTCCGGACCCGGTGCATGCCCGACGTACGACGCCAGGGGTCGGGCTTCGGCTCGCGCGGCGGCGCGGACAGGATCGCGGCGAACTCCTGCTCGGCCCACTCCCACTTGCCCTCGCGGCGCAGCTCCTGCTCGATCGCGTTGCGCAGCTCGATCAGCATCTCGACGTCCAGCGCGGCGTACACGAGCCAGGGGCTCGGCAGCGGGCGGGTCGACCAGTCGGCGGCCGAGTGCTCCTTGCGCATCCGGTACCCGAGGACTTCGCTGACCAGCGACGCCAGGCCGACCTTCGGGTAGCCGAGCAGTCGCCCGGCCAGTTCGGTGTCGAAAACAGTGCGCGGCACCATGCCGACCTCGGCCAGGCAGGCCAGGTCCTGGTTGGCCGCGTGGATGATCCACTCCGCGTCGATGATCGCGTCACCGAGCGCGGACAGGTCACCGAACGGGATCGGGTCGACCAGCGCCGAGCCGGAACCCTCGCGGCGCAGCTGCACCAGGTACGCACGATGGGAGTAGCGGTAGCCCGACGCGCGCTCGGCGTCCACGGCGACCGGGCCACTGCCGGCCTGGAAGGCCTCGACGACCTCCCGCAGCGCGCTGTCGGTGTCGACGACGTCGGACAGCCCGTCGCGCAGCTCGAGCAGCGGAAGAGCTTCGGCCGGGTCCTCGGGGGCGGCCGGCTGCTTGGTCCGGCTCGTGTCCGCGGGGGCAGCTGACTGCTGAGTCCCGGTCGGGTCCTCGGGAACGGGCGACTGCTGGGTCTCTGCCGGGTTCATCGGCCCCGCTGACCGCGGCGGGTAGGCATCGCGACCACACCGGGCGGCACCGGCGGCAACCCTGCCGCGGTGCACAGCACCTCGCCCCACGCCTCGGCGTGCCGCGTCACGTCGACCCCGCCGTCCTCGCCCGGAACCGGGCTCCAGGAAGCGCGGATCTCGATCTCCGCGGTCGCGTCGTCGTCGGCCATCCCGCCGAAACTCTCGGACACCACCCTCGTGACGGTACCGCTCGGGGCCAGGAACTCCGCACCCCGGTCCGCCAGCGCCTCCATCAACCAGGTCCAGCCCACGCCACCGAGCAGCGCGTCGGTCACCATCTCCGGTTCGACGGCCGCACGCACGTACGCGACACAGCGGAAGGTCGACTGCCAGGCGTCGTTACCGTCCGGGTCGTAGAGGACGACCAGACGGCCGGTGGCGACATCGTCACCGTCGACCGTCACGTCGGCGCTGACCGCGGCCGCGTGCGGAGCGATCCGCTGCGGCGCGGGCATCTCCTCGACGAAGACCTCGGGCCGGAACCGGGCCTCACGCAGCTGCGTCAGGGCCTCGGCAAACTCCGCGGGTGGCGCGTCGACCTGCTTGCGGGCACCCATAGTCGGCAGCCTACGACTGATTACTCACCGACGCGGGCGGCGACGCGCCGGTACGTGGGTGTTGGTCGCACTGTGGGCCGGCGGTGTCACCAGCTGTGTTTTTTTGCGTCGACTTCGTCGCCGCGGGTTTTGGGGCTTTTTCGCCCGCTCTTCCCTCGTCGGTCGGTCGCTGCGCTCCCTCCCTCCTCAGTCCAGAGCGGGCGGCCCCAAAACCTGGGGGACTCCTGGGACCATCTGTGAATTTGGGACTTCACGATGGGCTGTGAATGGGGTGGTAGCCGTGGGGGAAGCGGTGGCAACTGTGGGTTTGCCGCGTGGGATCATCGGTGGGTGCCTTCGACATCGTCTGCTGAGCTTGGCCGTTCTCCCTTCCTGCTCGCTGCCCGGGGGGAGCCTGGGCCGCACACGCCGGTGTGGTTCATGCGCCAGGCGGGTCGCTCGCTGCCGGAGTACCGGGCGATCCGCGAGGGCACGACGATGCTCGAGTCCTGCATGCGAACCGACCTCGTCGTGGAGATAACGCTGCAGCCCGTACGCCGTTACGGCGTCGACGCGGCGATCTTCTACTCCGACATCGTGACGCCGCTCAAGGCGGTCGGTGTCGACCTGGAGATCAAGCCGGGCGTCGGCCCGGTGATCGCGTCACCGGTCCGGACACTGGCCGACCTGGCTCCGGTCCGCCCGGTCGAGCTGTCGGACGTGGCGTTCGTCACCGAGTCGGTCCAGGAGTTGGTGAAGCAGCTCGGCGGTACGCCGCTGATCGGCTTCGCCGGCGCGCCGTTCACCGTCGCGTCGTACCTGGTCGAGGGCGGGCCGAGCAAGGACTACGCCCGGACCAAGGCGCTGATGCACAGCGACCCGAAGCTCTGGCACGCGCTCGCCGACCGGCTGGCGGACGTCGCCATCGCGTACCTCGCGGTCCAGATCGAGGCCGGCGCCTCCGCGATCCAGCTCTTCGACTCCTGGGCCGGGGCGCTCTCGCCGCGCGACTACGCCCGGTTCGTCCAGCCGTACTCCGCGAAGGTGTTCGCCGCGCTCCAGCAGTACGGCGTACCGAAGCTGCACTTCGGCGTGAACACCGGTGAGCTGCTTGGCCTGATGAGCGAGGCCGGCGCCGATGTCGTCGGCGTCGACTGGCGCGTGCCGCTCGACGAGGCGGTCCGCCGCATCACCGCCGCCGGCGGTCGCGCGAAGCCGGTCCAGGGCAACCTCGACCCGGCGCTGCTGACGGCCGGCTGGGACGTCATCGACCCCGAGCTCGACCGGATCCTTGCCGAGGGCAAGGCGGCGCCGGGCCATATCTTCAACCTCGGCCACGGCGTACCGCCGACGACCGACCCCGAGGTCCTGCACCAGATCGTCAAGGCCGTCCAGAAGAAGTCAGCCCGAAGCTGACGCCCCGGTCCAGGCTCCGGCTTGGATCCCTGCCCCTGCTCCCGTCCGGGCCCCGATTCCGGCCCGGCGACCGGGGGCTGCTCAGCCCTGAGTCGAGCCCGTCTCCTCCTTGGCGAGGTGTGCGGTGACGTCGTCGGCGAGCTTGGCCAGCAGGCGGCCCAGGTTCTGCCGGTCCTGCGTCGGCCACTCGGCGACGACCTCGTTGAACCAGCCGACGATCGACGCCGTGTAGCGGTTCGCCGCCGCGGCGCCTTCCGGGGTCGGCTCGATCAGGCTGACCCGCCGATCCGTCGCGTGCTGCACCCGTCGTACCAGGCCGCGCTGTTCGAGCACCTGCGTCTGCCGTGTGACGTGCGGTCCGACGACCTGCATCCGCTCGGCGATCTCGCCGATCCGGAGCGGCTCGCCCGCCATCGCCAGCGTCAGCAGGATGGTCAGCGCGGGGCGGTCCAGGCTCAGGCCGGTCGCCTCCGTCGCCCGCTGCGCGAGGCGGCCACGGTTCATCGCGTTGCTGATCTGCGCGAGCCGGGGGAGTGCCGACAGCGCCTCCGGTGAGGCATCGCGAGCAGGGCGTTCTGCGCCGTCCATTTGATTACCTAACTTAGGTATGTATTCTGAGCAGTAAGTAGATACCTAAAGTACGCATCTCGGATGCGCTTGTCAGGAGGACACGTCATGAACCGCACGGTGCTGATCTCGGGCGCGAGCATCGCAGGCCCCGCCCTCGCCTACTGGCTCGACCGCTACGGCTTCCAGGTCACGGTGGTCGAGAAGGCCTCGGCCGTCCGCGGCGGCGGGTACGCCGTGGACGTCCGGGGGACCGCGCGCGAGGTCGTCGACCGGATGGGACTGCTGCCGGCCCTGCGCAAGGCGCACGTCGACTCGCAGAAGGTCACGTTCGTCGATCCCGGCGGGACGCCGATCGCCACGATCCGGCCCGAGGCGATGACCGGTGGAGCCGAGGGCCTCGACCTCGAGGTCCGCCGCGGCGACCTCGCCGACGCGCTCTACACACCGATCCGGGACCGGGTCGAGTTCCTCTTCGACGACTCGATCGCGCGGCTGGACGACCGCGGGGACCGTGTCGACGTCGTCTTCGACAGCGGCGTCAGCCGGAGCTTCGACCTGGTCATCGGCGCCGACGGCCTGCACTCGAACACCCGCCGCCTGGTCTTCGGCCCCGAGGAGCAGTTCCACTCGTACGTCGGCTACGCGTTCGCCGGCTTCACGCTCGCCAACGACTTCGGCCTCTCCCACGAAGGCGTCATCTGGAACGTCCCCGGCCGGGCCGCGGTGCTGTACGCGCACGAGCCCGACGAGCCGCTGCACGGCTTCCTCACCTTCCAGCAGGACGAACCGCCGTACGAGGCCTTCCGTGACCCGATCGCCCAGCGCGACCTGGTCGCCGCGAAGTTCCCGTACGCGGGCTGGTACGTTCCGCGGCTGGTCGAGGCGGTGCGGTCGTCCGACGACCTGTTCTTCGACGTGGTCAGCCAGATCTACATGCCGACCTGGTCGCGCGGGCGGGTAGCGCTGGCCGGCGATGCCGCTCACGCGACGTCGTTCATGTCCGGGCAGGGGTCGAGCGTTTCGCTTGTCGGGGCGTACGTGCTGGCGGGTGAGCTGGCTACGCATGACGACCACGAGACCGCCTTCGCGGCGTACGAGCATCGCATCCGCGACTTCGTCGAGCAGAACCAGGCGTTGGTCGATGTCGGGCGCCGGGTCGTGGCGCCCAACACCCAAGAGCTCCTGGACGCCCGTGACGAAACCCTCCGCGCCGCTGGTCAGTCCGGCGAGCGGACCGGCTCCGACGGCACCGCGCTGTCTGCCGAGCACAGCCGGTCCGTCCACAGCGGGCTCGTCCTGCCGGACTACCACTAGGACATATCTGCCAGTTCCCGCCTGGTGCGCGGCACCACCCCGCTCCCGGGGGAGTTGGCCGGTGGGGTGAGGATGGGTTTGTGGATGCTCGGACTGTGGTGGTTGTCGGCGGTGGAATCAGTGGGCTGGCGGCGGCTCATGCGTTGGTGAGCGGGGCCAATCCGCCGCGGGTGATCGTGCTGGAGTCCTCGCCTCGGCTCGGTGGGAAGCTCGCCGGGGACGTGCTGGAAGGGGTGCCGGTCGATCTCGGCGCCGAGTCGGTGCTGGCGCGGCGGCCTGAAGGGGTCGACCTGATCGCGGCGGTCGGGCTGGGGGACGAGCTGGTGCACCCGGCAACGACCTCGGCGGGGCTGTGGGTCGGAGACCGGATCCGGGCGATCCCGCCGACGGTGATGGGCGTGCCGGTGGATCCGGCCGAGACCGTCGACGTGCTCGGCGAGGACGCCGCGGCGCGGGTTGCCGAGGAGAAGGGCCTGCCGCGGCCCGCGCTGACCGAGGACGTGGCGATCGGGCGGTATGTCGCCGAACGGATGGGCCCGGCCGTCACGAGCAAGCTGATCGATCCACTGCTGGGTGGGGTGTACGCCGGTCGCGCCGAGGAGATCTCGCTCGCGGCCGCCGTACCGGAGTTGTACGCCAGGTTGAAGACCGCACCGAGCTTGCTGGCGGCAACGGGCGAGCTGCGGGCGATCAGTCAACGGCGCGCGACCGACGGCAAACCAGTCTTCGCCGGCCTCCGCGGTGGCATCAACCGCCTGATCGGGGCTTTGGAGACAGATCTGATCGGCCGTGGGGTGGAGATTCGGCGGACGACGACAGTACGGAAGATCAGTCGTACGCCGGACGGCTACTCCTTGGAGACAGGCCCGGTGCCAGCTCCTCAAATCCTGCACGCCGATGCGGTCGTCGTGGCGACGCCGGCGTCGCCCGCGGCGCGGATGCTGGCTGAGCTGGTGCCGGCGGCGTCGAGCGAGCTGGCGGGGATCGACTACGCGAGTATGGCGATCGTCACGCTCGCCGTACGGAAGAAGGACTGGCCGGCCGGAGCGACCGGGTCAGGCTTTCTCGTGCCGTCCGACGAGGGCCGGACGATCAAGGCCGCGACCTACTCGCACGCCAAGTGGGCCTGGTCGGCCGAGGCCGGCGGGGAGCTCGCCGTGCTGCGGTGCTCGGTGGGGCGCCTCGGCGAGGAGTACGTGCTGCAGCGGTCCGACGAGGAGCTGGCCGCGCTCGCGAGCGCCGATCTGCGGACGGCGGTCGGGCTCGACGCGCCCGTCGTCGGCTCGCTGGTGACGCGGTGGGGCGGCGGGCTTCCGCAGTACGCCGTGGGGCATCTGGACCGGATCGACCGGGTCGAGGCGGCCGTCGCCGAGCAGCCGGGACTGGCGGTCTGCGGCGCGGCGTACAAGGGCGTCGGAATCGCGGCCTGTGTCGCTTCGGGCGGCCAGGCGGCAACCCGGGTGCGGGCCCACCTGGACGCATTGGCGACAATGGGTTCGTGACCGACGCGAACCAGCCCGAGACCAGCACGCCCGCGAAGCCGAAGGCCCGCGAGCTGAACACCGTGATCCGCTACACGATGTGGTCGGTCTTCAAGGTCGAGACCCCGCTCGGCGACACGGACCGCGACGAGCTGACGGCGGAGCTGACCGAGCTGGTCGGCAAGCTGGCGGCCGACGACGTGGTGATCCGCGGCTGGTACGACGTGGAGGGTTTCCGCGCGGACGCCGACTTCATGGTCTGGTGGCACGCGCCGACGTCGGACGCGCTGCAGAAGGCGTACCACGCGCTGCGCCGGTCGCGGCTCGGGCGGCACCTGGTGCCGATCTGGTCGCAGTACGCGCTGCACCGGCCGGCCGAGTTCAACAAGAGCCACATCCCGGCGTTCCTGGCCGACGAGGAGCCGCGCGCCTACATCTGCGTGTACCCGTTCGTCCGGTCGTACGAGTGGTACCTGCTGCCCGACGAGGACCGCCGGTTCATGCTCGCCGAGCACGGCAAGATGGCGCGCGGCTACCCCGACGTCCGGGCGAACACGGTCGCCTCGTTCGCGCTTGGGGACTACGAGTGGATGCTGGCCTTCGAGGCCGACGAGCTGCACCGGATGGTCGACCTGATGCGCGACCTGCGCGCGTCGACGGCCCGTCGGCACGTGCGCGAGGAGACCCCGTTCTACACCGGCAAGCGGACAGAGCTCGGCGAGCTGGTCGCCAACTTCGCCTGATATGGAACGCAAGGCGTTTCCCGTCCTGTACGTCGGCAGCGTCCGCCGCTCGGTCGACTTCTACGCGCTGCTGGGCTACGAGCAGACCTACCAGTTCCCGCTCGAGGGCGACCCGCACTACGTCGGCCTCGAACGCGGCGAGTCGTCCTTGGGCCTGGCCGACACCAGCTGGCCCGAAGCCCAACTCGGCATCACCGTCGGCACCGCCCCCCGCTTCGAGCTCTTCGTGTACGTCGACAACGTCGACACCCAGGTGGAGATCCTCCGCGAGGCGGGCTACACGATCGTCCAGGAACCGGCCAACATGCCCTGGGGCGAACGCCAGGCCTACGCCTTCGACCCCGACGGCAACCCCGTCGCCCTGGCGACCCCGATCTGACGGGAAGGTGGGGAGGGGGAGAGGGGCCGGTCGCCCCCGGGTCCTGCCTTCGGCGGACAACCCGCGCGGGTCCGGCCGACGACGTACGAAGGCCCGGCACTCCCGAAGGGGTGCCGGGCCCAGTGGTTGATCAGGCCTCGGACAGTGTCAGGCTGATCGAGTTGATGCAGTAGCGCAGGTCCGTCGGGGTGCCGTAGCCCTCGCCTTCGAAGACGTGGCCGAGGTGGGAGCCGCAGTTGGCGCAGCGGACCTCGACGCGCTTCATGCCGAGGGCGGTGTCCTCGATGTACTCGACGCGCTCCTCGGCGAGTGGGGCGAAGAACGACGGCCAGCCGCAGTGCGAGTCGAACTTGGTCTCGCTGCGGAACAGTTCCGTGTCGCACGCCCGGCACTTGTAGACGCCGACGGTCTTGGTGTCGGTGTACTCACCGGTGTACGCCCGCTCGGTGCCGGCCTTGCGCAGCACCTGGTACTCCGCGGGGGACAGCTGGGCGCGCCACTCCTGGTCGGTCTTGTCGATCGCGTACTGCTTGATGCCGTCGGTCACGGTGCCCGTACCTCCTCAAGGTCAAGGAGCCGGTTCCCCGGGGAAACCGGCTCCTCTTCAGTATCGGCGGTAGGGCAAGCGAAACCCCGCCCGGGGGCCCGGCGTCAGCGGCCCGTAAGGCTCACCGGTACCAGGACGGCAGCGGAATCAGCCGGACCACCTGCGGGTCGTGGTCGGAGATCTGGTCGGGGAACTCCGCGTTCATGTGCACCACGTCGTACGACGAGGCCGGCTGCAGGTTCCGCGACATCAGGATCTGGTCGAGGATCTGGCTGTTGCCCTCGAACACGTAGCTGTACCGCTCCTTCGCGGCCAGCGTGCGCGGCAGGTCGATCAGCGACGTCTTCCCCGAGCCGACCAGGATGTCGGTGGTCTGGCTGAAGTCGAAGTCGTTCAGGTCGCCGAGCACGACCACGTTGGCGCCCCGGTCCTTGGCCAGGATCTGGTCGACGAACGTGCGCACCGACCGGGCCTGCTCGTGCCGCTTCGGCGCCGAGCTCTGGACCGGCGGCTGGACCCGGCCCCAGAGCGGGTCGTCGCCGCCCTTGGAGCTGAAGTGGTTGACCACGACGAACAGCGACTGCCCGAGCCAGGTGAACTCGCCCGCGAGCGGGACCCGCGTGGCCTCCCAGGCCGGGTTGGCCGGGTCGACGCGACCGGGCGACGAGCTCAGGTGCGGCCGGCCGAACCGGTCGGTGGTGATCGTCGTCCCGGCCGTCGGGGCGCCGCCCGCGCGGTCGACGAACTTGACCGGCCGGTCGGTGCGGTACATGAACGCGACCCGGATGTTGCCGCCCGGCTCACCGCCCTCGGCGCCGTCGACCGGGTCGATCTGGCGCCAGGCGTACTTCGGGCCGCCGGCCTTCCGGATCGCCGTCGCCAGCGTGTTCAGCGTGACGTCGGCGGCCGTCGTACCGGAGTTGGTCGCGCCGTCGTTGTCCTGGACCTCCTCGAGGCCGAGGATGTCGGGCGAGGCGAGGTTGTGGACGACCGCCTGGGCCAGGCCGTCGAACTTGGCGGCGCCGTCGGCGGGGTCGAGGTTCTCGACGTTGAACGTCGCGACCGAGACCTGCAGCAGCGACGACGGCGTGGTCTTCTCGCGCTTCAGGCCGCCGTCGACGACGGTCGGCGTCTGCGTGACCAGGAACTTGAAGTTGCCGAACCCGTAGTCGAGTACGCCGGTGACGGTGCCCGCGAGCGTGTCGCCGGTCTTGGCGTCCGGGACCGGAGCCAGTACGTCGTCCAGCAGCACGCGCTCGGGGTTGCTGTCGGTCTTCTGCAGCAGGATCCCACCGCGGACCGTGCGCAGCCCGGAGCCGGCCGGGACCACCGACAGCTCCCGGAACGAGCTCGTCGGCCCGGTCACCTGCGGCTTGTCGATGCCGAGCCACATGCCTTCGAGCGACTCCCAGAAGTCGAGCCCGTCGGTGGCCGGCTGGAACGTACCGGTCGTCTCGACGTCACCGTTGGAGTCGTCGTCGATGATCGTGGACGGCGGCACGCGTCCGCCCGGACCGACGATCGTCGCAGCCGGTACGGCGGCAGTGCCGGTCACCGTGACGGTCGGGTTGGTCAGCTCGGTGGTGGTCAGATTGTCGCTGCCGCCGGAACCACCCGGACGGAACTCGGCGACCGTGCCCTCGACGGTGACCGTGTCGCCGACGGCGACGGTCGGGGCCGAGCTGGTGAAGACGAACAGGCCCTCGCTGGTCGCCGGGTCGTCGTCCGGCGCGGTGTCCTGGAACCAGAACCCGTTGCCGCTCTTGGCGGTGACGACACCGGTGACCTCGTCGACGAGCTTGCCGTTCAGCGGCGACAGGTGCGCCGCGCCCTGGATCTCGTGGATCTTCGCCGGGACCGGGTCCTCGGCCGGCGGCGCGGAGGTCAGCGTCTTCGGCGAGGGGTTCACCTCGGCGAACTCGGTGCCGTTGTTGTCCGCGTCCTTGGTCGGGTCCTTGCGGGTCGCCGACGTCGTGTTCGTCAGCCCGGGCGCCGCGGCGGTCTCGAAGTCGTTGGCGGCGCCGTACCCGACGAAGTCGACGACGCCGGGCACGGTCGCGCAGCCCGCCCCGCACGTCAGGGAGGTCACCGAGCTGACGAGCGCGACCTTGCCGGACGCGGCGGACATGTTCACGCTGCCGGTCGCGTCGGGCGTCGGCATCGGCTGGCCGTTGGCCCCGCCGGACGCGCCCTGCGCGAGGTAGACGCCGCCCGGCGCGATCGAGCCGGACAGGGTGATCTTGTTCGTCCACGAGCTCCCGGCGGCCGACGCGTACTGGATCGACCAGCCGGTCAGGTCGACCGCGGCGCTGCTGTTGTTGGTCAGCTCGACGAAGTCGTTCGTGTACGACGCGCCGGAGTTGCCGCCACCGCCGTACACCTCGGTGATGACCACGGTGGACGAGGCGGCCTGCGCCGGTGCGGCCGCGATGGCGACCACCCCGGTCAGGGCGAGAGACGATGTGACCACGAGGGCGCCCAGGCGGCGCCGTGATCGGTTCTGGGCAGACATGTGCCGGATTCTCACACCCGCACCGGACCTCGCCAAGGCCCAACACGTGAACACCTGGTACGGCGCCGAACGCGAGGGTGATCATGCACCGGGCGGTTCAGTGGTCGAGGCAATCGAACGATGGACCTCGAGCGGCGTGACACGACCGGACCAGTGCGGCGGAGCTCAAGTGGACTACTCGGCGTCGGCCGGCCGCGCCTAGCGTCGAAGGCATGACCGACACCCAGCCGAAGACCAACTCCGTTCCCTCCCTGCTGCTCTCGCAGACGCCGGACATTCCGGACGGCGTGCACGTGACGACCGCGACGATCGAGCTGCCGCCCGGCGACTCGGGCACGCCGCCGCACCGGCACTCCGGGCCGGTCTTCGGGTACATGCTGGAAGGCGAGATGATCTTCGCGCCGGGCGAGGAGATGCTGACGTTCCCGAGCGCCGCCGAGCTCGCCGAGCGTGCGGATCGCCGCGCGCCGCGGCCGGAGGGGCGCTGACGATGCGGGTCTTCCTCGGCGCGGGCGACCGGGCTGCCAATGCACGGGTGCGCACGATCGGAACCCGGAACCTCGTCGACGCCGCGCAGGCGGCCGGCGTACGGCGGATGGTTGCCCAGAGCATCTCGTGGGCGTACGCACCGGGCGCTGAGCCCGCGACCGAGGACGTGCCGCTGGACCTCGACGGCGGCCCGACCGGCGGGGCACGGTCGAGGGCGGCGCGAGCCTGGAGAGCGCGGTCGCCGAGCTGCCTGAGTGGGTCGTTCTGCGCTACGGGACGTTGTACGGGCCGGGCACCTGGTACGAGCGCGACGGCCTGATGGCGCAGCTGGCCCACGCCGGGAAGTTGCCCGCCACTGCGGACGTGTCGAGCTTCGTGCATGTCGACGACGCTGCCTCGGCTGCCGTCGACGCGTTGGGGTGGCCGACTGGGCCGGTCAACGTCTGCGACGACGAGCCTGCGGCGGGCTCCGAATGGGTGCCGGTGTTCTGCGCAGCGGTCGGTGTGCCGGAGGCTGCGGTCACGGCGGGGGAGCGGACGGGCTGGGCGAGAGGTGCGGACAACTCGTACGCGCGGAAGGAACTGGGCTGGGTGCCGGGCCGGCCTTCGTGGCGAATGGGATTCACGCGCCTTTGAGGACCTCGGTCAGTACGTCGAGCGCCGATCGCCACGCGTGCTGCGGCGGAGTGGCGTAGCCGATGATGAGCCCGGCGCCGCCACGCTCGGGGGAGTGCCAGTATCCGGCGGCATGCAGGCCCTGCAAGCGAACACCTGCTGCCAGCCCGGCATCGATCAGTCGCCTCTCCTCCTGCCAGGACGCCAGGGGGAGCAGCGCGTGCAGCCCAGCCGGTACGCCGTCCAGCGGTACGTCGGTCAGCTCGGCGAGCCGGGCGGACAGCTCAGCTCGCCGCTTCTGGTAGGTCGCGCGGGCCCGGCGTACGTGGCGGTCGTAGTCGCCGCGGTGGAGCAGGTCGGCGAGTGCGAGCTGGTCGGGTGCGCTGACTGTGGCGCCGGACGCGGCGACGGCGTCGAGCACGGGGATGCGCAGACGCTCCAGCAGGACCAGCCAGCCGATCCGAAGACCCGGCGCCAGGGCCTTGCTGGTGCTGCCGGCGAAGACCACGCGGTCGGGCGCCAGCGCTTGAAGCGCTCCGACGGGCTGCTTGTCGTACCGGAACTCGCCGTCGTAGTCGTCCTCGATGACGAAGCCGTCGCGTTCCTCGGCCCAGTCGACGAAGGCCTTCCGGCGGTCGGCGCTGAGCACGACGCCGCGAGGGTGCTGGTGGGCCGGCGTCAGCAACGCGGCGCCGGCCTGCTGGGGCGGGTCGGCCGGAGCGGACGGGGCGGCCGGAGACAGGGTGGCCGGGGCGGCCCGGGACTGGTCGGGCGGAGCGGCCCGCGACAGGCTGGACGGATCGGCGCCGTCCGGGCCGACGGCCAGCGGGGTGGTGGCGAGGCCTGCCTCGTGGATCAGCGTCCGGTGATGGACGAGGCCGGGATCCTCGGTGGCGATCGTGGTGACGCCTGACTGGCGCAGGGCGCGGCAGAGCAGCACGAGACCGTGGCTGAAGCCGCTGGCGATCACAACAGCGCCGGGATCGGCGAGCACGCCGCGAGTCCGGGAGACGTACCCGGCGACGGCCTCACGAAGCACAGCCAGGCCCGCCGGATCGCCGTAGTCGAGGCTGCTGTGGGCGGCCGCGGCCAGTGATCGCTTCACGCTGGCAGCCCAGAGCGCGTGCGGGAACAGACTGAGATCAGGGCGCCCCGGGCGCAGGTCGACGACCCAGCGCGCGTTCTCGGCTGTTCCCCATCGTCCTCTTTGATCACCGGCCCTGCCCGCCCCAGTGGGACAGGGCCGGTGATCAAGTCAACGATCCGTGCACCACAACGAGGTCGCGGATCAGTTGCTGTCGGCGATCAGTTGACGCTCACCCCGGACCAGGCCGCGGCGACCGCGGTGCGCTCCGCGCTCGACGCGCCGTACAGGTCGGTGGCGGCGTTGAGCGTCGCGGTCCGGGCCTGCGCGTAGGTGGTGCCGGTCGTCATGTACGTCGTCAGCGCCCGGTACCAGATCTTGCCGAGCTTGTCCCGGCCGATGCCCTGCAGCGTGGTGCCGTTGCAGGTGGTCGAGTCGTGCGGCAGGCCGCCGAACTCCTTGGCGCCGGTGCCTTCGGCCAGCAGGTACGCGAAGTGGTTCGCGACGCCGGAGGAGTAGTGCACGTCGATGTTGCCGATCCCGGAGTACCAGCAGTCCTTGGACTGGCCGTCCTTGCTCGGCTTGTCCATGAACCGCAGCGCCGGGCGGTCCTTCATGATCTCCTCGCCGATGTAGTAGTCGCCCGGGTCGGCCGCGTTGCCGGCGTAGAACTCGACCAGCGAGCCGAAGATGTCGCTGGTCGCCTCGTTCAGGCCGCCGGACTCCCCGGAGTACGTGAGGTTCGCGGTCGCGGTGGTGACGCCGTGGGACATCTCGTGCCCGGCCACGTCCAGCGAGACCAGCGGGCCGGCCGCGACGCCGTCTCCGTCGCCGTACGTCATCTTCTTGCCGTCCCAGAAGGCGTTCACGTAGTTCGTGCCGTAGTGGACGCGGCTCGGGACACCCTTGCCGTCGTTGAAGATGCCGTTGCGGCCGTGGATCAGCTTGTAGTAGTCGAACGTCTTCGCCGCGCCGTAGTGCGCATCGACGGCGGCCGAGGCGCGGTCGGTGTTGACGCCGGTGCCCCAGTGGTTGTCCGCGTCGGTGAACCGGGTCGGCGTCGGGCAGCCGATCTGCAGCAGCTGGCACAGGATCGAGTCGGTCTTGTTGTTCGCGTCGGCGGTGTAACCGTTGCCGCGGGCCGGATCGGTCAACGTGAAGCCGCCGGTCGCCGGGGTGCTGTCGATCGGCACCGTGCCGGAGTACAGGCTCTTGCCGTCGCCGCTCGCGGTGTGGATGTGCTGCTCGCTGACCAGCTTCGCGCCGGTCAGTGCGTCCACGGTCGTCGTGACGTGGCTCGGCGTTCCGTCGGCCTGGGTGCCGCCAGTCGTGACCAGGTACGCCAGGCGGGGCGCGCCCTTGCGGGCCTCGATCACCAGCGACGGCTTGCCTTCGGCCTTCAGCCCGCTGGTGAGCGCCTTGGCGGTGGCGCCGGCGACGGAGATCTTCGGCGTACGGCCGACGTTCGCCGTACGAGCCAGAGTCAGGCTGGTGTCCTTCCAGGCGCCGTCCTTGGCCTGGTGGACGACGACGTCGCCGCCGAGCACCTTCAGGCCGCCGATGCTGCGGTCCATCCGGACGTGGCTGGTGCCGTCGGCATCGACGATCACGTCCCGGACGGTGAACGCGTCGGCGTCGGTGGCCTTCAGCGGGCCGAGGTTCTGGCCGATCGCGGCCTTGACCCGGGCGGCCGCGGTGGCCGGCGACGGACCCGGGTCGGCCTGCGGGGCGCCGGTGGCGGTCCCGGTGCTCAGGCCCAGGGCGGTGGCGGTCGCGACTGCGGTGGCAGCGGCGAGCAGGGCGGATCTGTTCATCCTCGTGCTCCTTCAAGAGTGTCCCGGGGGCCTCACGCCCCAGGAACGAGGTGCAGGAACGTTACCGCTCGGTCACCCAGGGTGGCCAGGGGTTGGGAAAAGATCGCTTTTCCTGGTGGTCACGCCCACTTTTCGTCGGTGCCGGGCGGTAGCGTCGCGGCATGGCGGCGACGAAGGCAATCGAGCTCGAGGTGGCGGGTCGGACGGTCAGGGTGAGCAACCCGGACAAGCCGTACTTCGCGGACCGCGGGCTGACCAAGCTGGACATCGTGAACTACTTCGTCGCGGTCGGCGACGGCATCCTCGGCGCGCTCCGGGACCGGCCGACCACGCTGGAGCGCTGGCCGGGCGGCTGGTTCGAGGGCGCGAAGCTGTCCACCCGGATGGACAACAAGGGCGACGCGTTCTACCAGAAGCGGGTCGCCAAGGGCGCGCCCGACTGGGTCGGGACCGCGACGATCAAGTTCCCCAGCGGCCGCCCGGCAGACGAGGTCTGCCCGACCGAGCTGGCCGTGGTCGCCTGGGCGGCGAACCTCGGCACGCTGACCTTCCACCCCTGGCCGGTACGACGCCCGGAGCTGGACTCGCCGGACCAGCTGCGGATCGACCTGGACCCGCAGCCCGGGACGGACTTCAAGAGCGCGGTCGCTGTCGCGCCGGCGTTGCGTGAACTGCTGGCCGAACACGGGCTGGAGGGTTTCCCGAAGACGTCGGGTGGGCGCGGGCTGCACGTGTACGTGCCGATCGAGCCGCGCTGGGACTTCATCCAGGCGCGGCGCGCGGTGATCGCGCTCGGCCGCGAGCTGTCGAAGCGCCTCCCGGACCAGGTCACGGTGAACTGGTGGAAGGAGGAGCGCGGCGAGCGCATCTTCATCGACTACAACCAGATGGCCCGCGACCGGACCATCGCCTCGGCGTACTCGGTGCGCCCGAACGCGCGGGCCAGGGTGTCGGCGCCGCTGCGGTGGGAGGAGCTGGAGGACGTCGTACCGGATGATTTCGACGTGCTCACGATGCCTGCGCGGTTCGCCGAGGTCGGGGATCTGCATGCGGCGGTCGGCGAGCAGGCCTTCTCGCTGGATTCACTGCTGGAGCTGTCGGCCAAGCACGAGCGGGACCACGGGGAGGCGGACCTGCCCTACCCGCCGGAGTATCCGAAGATGCCGGGCGAGCCCAAGCGCGTCCAGCCGTCGAAGGACAAGGACCGCCCGAAGGACTAGCCGCCAGCCCCGACCGTGGCGTCCGAAGAAGCGCGCAGCGTCCGAAGAAGCGTGCGCTATAGCCTCGGATCCTTCGGACGCAATGCGTTCTTTCGGACGCTAGGCGCTGTCGGGCCCCGGTACTTCGGACGTCAGATCGTGCGGAGGGCTCCGCCGTCGACCGGGATCATGACGCCGGTCAAGTAGGAGGCCGCGGGGGAGAGGACGAAGGCTGCTACCCGGCCGAACTCTTCCGGGAGGCCGTAGCGGCGGAGCGGGATGGTCTTCTCGGCGGAGCGGCGGGTGGCTTCAGGATCGCCGCCGCCCTTGGAGTCGAGCTCGCGGACCCGGTCGGTGGCGATCTTGCCGGGGAGCAGGCCGTTGACGCGGACGCCGTTCGGGCCGAGCTCGTCAGCGAGGGTCTTGGCGACCATCGCCAGGCCGGGGCGCAGACCGTTGGAGATCGCGAGGCCCGGGATCGGGGACTTCACCGACGACGACAGCACGAAGGCGATCGACGTGCCCTCGGCGCCGGCGCGAGCGACCGAGCGGGCGATCCGGAGACCACCCAGGAAGACGCTGTCGAACGCGGCGCGCCAGTCGTCCTCGTCGGTGTCCAGCGCCGTACCGGGACGGGGCCCGCCGACGCTGATCAGCGCGCCGTGCAGATCACCCCACTTGGCGATCGCCGTCGCGGCCAGCCGCTCGGCGCTCTCGGGGTCGGCGTTGTCGACCGGGATGCCGACCACGTTCTCGCCCAGCCCCGCGGCGGCCCGCGCGATCGACTCCTCGTTGCGGCTGGAGATCACCAGCCGCGCGCCTTCGGCGGCCAGTGCCCGCGCGGTGGCGAAACCGAGCCCGCCGCTGGCGCCGGTGACGATGTAGGTGCGATCGCGAAGTCCGAGGTCCACGAGCACCATCCTGCCGCAGAACGCCGTACGCCGCTGCCGCGCGCGCCGCGACGACGCCCCGCCGTCTCACATCCCGAAACGACGTCTCACCGTCACCGCGAACGGCGACGCGTCAGCCCGCGCTACCGCTCGGGCGACCCCGCCGAATTGTCCGACACGCCGACAGCAGTCGCCGGACGGTTGCGATCGGCAACTTCGGCGGGGTCCCCGGCCTCCTCACCGCCCGGAGCGCCTGGATCACCTGGACCACCTGGGTCGCCCGCACCACCTGAGTCGCCCGCCGGGCCCGCGCCACCAACGTCGCCCGACTCGCCCGGCTCCTCGTCCTTCTGCAGATCCTGCCGCGAGAAGTACACCAGCCCGCCGATCGCCATCAGCGCGAAGAAGAACCACTGCAGCGCGTAGAAGAAGTGCGGCCCGTCGTCGATCTCCGGCCCGGGGAACTTCCCGAACGCCGCGTCCGCCGCCGGTTCTTGCTGATCGGTCGCCAGGTACCCGTCGTACAGCTTGAGCCCCAGCACCTTCGAGTAATCCGGCCCGTTGATCAGCCGCGCCGTCCCGTCGACCGGCGTACCGCCGCTGGTGTGCCCGCCCTGCTCGCTGCGCCGCAGCTTGCCCGTGACGGTCACTTCACCCGTCGGCACCGGCGGAATCGTCCCCGGCGCCAGCTCAGCACCCTGCCGCGCCAGGAACCCGCGATCGACCAGCAGCGCCGTCCCGTCCGCGAGCAGCAGCGGCGTGACGATCTCGAAGCCCGGCCGGTCGTTGACGTTCCGGTACCGGACGACGATCTGCTTGCTCGCGTCGTACCGGCCGGTGGCCACCACGTTCCGCCAGTCGTGCTGCGGACCGACGACGTGGTCCGGCCCGACGATCTGGTCGATCGGCGCGGGCGTGGCGGCGAGGTTGGTCCGGGTGACCTCGTTGCGCGCCTTGCGTTCGTCGAGCCGGTGCAGCTGCCATCGGCCGAGCTGCACACAGGCCACGGACAGGACCACGATCACCAACGCGGAACCGATCCACCGGGTTGTCATCAAACGACGCACCCCACGAACTTAGGCCATGACCTGAAACACGTCGCGGCCGCCCGTCGCGACGTACGCTGGTCGGTGTGTATACCAAGACGCAGCCAGGCCTGGCCGACAACTACGGCCGGGTGGCGACGGACCTGAGAGTGTCCCTGACGGACCGCTGCAACCTGCGCTGCACGTACTGCATGCCCGAGGAGGGCCTGGACTGGCTCGCCAAGCCGGAGCTGCTCACGGACGACGAGATCGTCCGGCTGGTTTCGATCGCCGTCACCCACCTCGGCGTCGACGAGATCCGCTTCACCGGTGGTGAGCCGCTGCTGCGTCGCGGTCTGGTCGGCATCGTCGACCGTACGACGAAGCTCACGCCCCGCCCGCAGGTCTCGTTGACCACCAACGGCATCGGCCTGGCCCGCCAGGCGGAGGCTCTGGCCGCGGCCGGCCTGGACCGGGTGAACGTGAGCCTCGACACGGTTCGGCAGGACACCTTCCAGCAGCTCACCCGCCGCGACCGGCTCAAGGACGTGCTGGCCGGTCTCGCCGCGGCGCACGCGGCCGGTCTGGCGCCGGTGAAGGTCAACGCGGTCCTGATGCGTGGCGTGAACGACGACCAGGCGCCCGAGTTGCTGCAGTTCTGCCTGGACCACGACTACGAGCTGCGCTTCATCGAGCAGATGCCGCTGGACGCCCAGCACGGCTGGGACCGGGCGACGATGATCACCGCCGACGAGATCCTCGAGAAGCTGAGCGACCGGTTCGGCCTGGAGGCGACCGACGCGGCGACGCGGGGGAGTGCCCCGGCCGAGTCCTTCACCGTGCACGGCGGTCCGCAGACGGTCGGCATCATCGCGAGCGTCACGCGCCCGTTCTGCGGGGACTGCGACCGGGTCCGGCTGACCGCCGACGGTCAGGTCCGCGACTGCCTGTTCGCCCGGACCGAGTCGGACCTGCGGACGGCGTTGCGCGACGGTGCCTCCGACGAGGACCTCGCGGACCGCTGGCGGACCGCGATGCGCGGCAAGCTGCCCGGGCACGGGATCGCCGATCCGGCGTTCCTGCAGCCGGTGCGTCCGATGTCCGCGATCGGCGGCTAGCCGCACCTACCAGTACGGCGTACGAGTGGCTGCCGGTGCGAATCTGAACCGGAAATTTACTTTTTCACCCGTAACGCACCGACCGGGTGCTTTCAGCCGGTGAAAGGCTCGACCTCGCGCAGGAAAGAGCGCGCGCCGAGGAAGTCGCTCAACGACTGCTTGTGCTCGTCGCAGGCGACCCACGTCTTACGCCGGTCGGGGGTGTGGATCTTCGGGTTGTTCCACAGCAAGGCCCACTGGGCGGGAGCGCCACAACCCCTTGCGGAGCAGACGGACGCCGGTGCTTGTTCACTCATGAGGAATTGTTCCTGATCACTCAATAATCAAAAGCCTGGGGAAAATGAAGCGACGTCGGACAGCCACGGGGGGAGCCGTCCGACGCCGCATCAAGTCCCTGAATTTCACGGGTGAACTTCAGAGCACGCGGGAGATTCTGACACGGATCCGGTGGCAGAATCCAGTCCCGGCCGAGATCACTTTTCGGTGTCGCCACGCAACTCCTGATCGGGCACGTATTCACCCTGTACGACGGGCCCCGGCTGCTGCTCCAGCTGGATCCGCGGCGGCGCCTCGTAGGCCTCGGCACCATCGACCCTGCGGCTCTGGTGGGCGTTCGCGAACACCACGGCGACCGACGGCAGGAAGACGGCTCCGACCAGGAGGATCCAGCGCCACGGCGATGGGGTCAGCACAGCCGCCACGAAGCAGACGACCCGCAGCGACATCATCCAGGCGTACCGCGCGATCCGGCTGTCCAGGTCCTCGGACCGGCCCGGCTGGGCAGTTGTCACGGAGACGACCGTTTCGTCGTCGGTCTCACGTCGTCGGGGCATCTATTCTCCTCACCAAAGACAACGGTACGCCGCTGATTCAGGGCCGCCGCAGCCAGCTGTGAAGGGGAGAGCACGATGACAGATCGCACCTACCGGGTGACCGAGCTCGTCGGCACGTCCAAGGACGGCGTCGACGCGGCGATCCAGAACGCGATCGGCCGGGCCGGCGAGACCCTGCGGCACCTGGACTGGTTCGAGGTGACGCAGATCCGCGGCCACATCGTCGACAACCAGATCGACCACTACCAGGTCGGCCTGAAGGTCGGTTTCCGCCTCGAGGACTCCTGACCGGTACGCCGTACGCCGCCTTGGTGCCGCCCGGTTCACGGCGCGGCGCGGGGCGGGCGATAGCGTTCGTCCGGCAGCAGGTTCCCATCGAGTGAGGAGAAGTGTTCGTGGCCAGATCGGTATTCGTCACCGGCGGCAACCGGGGCATCGGCCTCGCTATCGCCACCGCGTTCAAGGAGGCCGGCGACAACGTCGCGGTCACCTACCACAGCGGCGAACCGCCGGCCGGCTTTTTCGGCGTGAAGTGCGACGTCAGTGACACCGAGCAGGTGGACGCCGCCTTCGAGGCGATCCAGGCGGAGCAGGGCCCGGTCGAGGTCCTGGTCGCGAACGCCGGCATCACCAAGGACACGCTGCTGCTGCGGATGTCCGACGACGACTGGGACTCGGTCATCCAGACCAACCTCACCGGCTCGTTCAAGGTCGCCAAGCGCGCCGCCAAGGGCATGCTGCGGCTGCGCAAGGGCCGGATCGTCTTCATCTCCTCGGTGGTCGGCCTGCTCGGCTCGCCCGGCCAGGTGAACTACGCGGCCAGCAAGTCCGGCATGATCGGGATGGCCCGCTCGATGGCGCGTGAGCTGGGCAGCCGCGGGATCACCGCGAACGTCGTCGCCCCGGGGTTCGTCGAGACCGACATGACCGCCGTACTGCCGGAGGAGACCCAGAAGCAGTACCTGGGCCAGATCCCGCTGGGCCGTTTCGGCCTCACCACGGAGATCGCCAACGCCGTGCGCTGGATTGCGTCCGAGGAAGCCGGGTACATCACCGGCGCGGTGCTGCCGGTCGACGGCGGCATCGGCATGGGCAACTGACCATCAACTTCAAGTAATCCAGAAAGGGACGCCGGTGGGCATCCTCGACGGCAAGCGGATCCTGGTCGCCGGAGTCACCCTCGACTCCTCGATCGGCTTCGCCACGGCCAAGGTGGCGCAGGAACAAGGCGCCACCGTGCTGATCTCGAACTTCGGCCGCGCGCTGAGCATCACCCAACGGATCGCGAAACGCTTACCCGTCGAGCCTCCCGTGCTCGAGCTGGACGTCACCGACGAGGAACACCTGGCCGCGCTGCCGGACAAGATCCGAGAGCACGTGGACGGCCTGGACGGCGTCGTGCACTCGATCGCGTACGGCAACCCCGAGACGATTCTCGGCGGCAAGTTCCTGGACGGCCCGTGGGACGACGTGTCCCGCGCGGTGCACGTGTCGGCGTACAGCCTGAAGGCGCTGGCGGTGACGTGCGCGCCGCTGATGAGCCGTGGCGGCAGCGTCGTCGGGCTGACCTTCGACGCGACCGTGGCCTGGCCCGGGTACGACTGGATGGGTGTGGCCAAGGCCGCGCTGGAGTCGACCTCCCGCTACCTGGCCCGTGATTTGGGTGCCCAGGGCATCCGCTGCAACCTGGTCTCGGCCGGCCCGCTGAAGACCCTGGCCGCGAAGGCGATCCCGGGCTTCGAGAAGTTCGAGGAGCCCTGGCTCGACCGGGCCCCGCTGGGCTGGGACCCGTCCGACCTCGAGCCGACCGGCAAGACCATCGTCGGCCTTCTCAGCGACTTCTTCCCCTCCACCACCGGCGAGATCATCCACGTCGACGGCGGCTACCACGCGATGGGTGCCTAGTGTGACTTCCCAGGTCGAGCTCCGCGTTCTGGACGGGGCGAACCTCTACTTCAGCCGGGCGGCGGTCAAGCTGACCCTGGACCTGAGTGCGCTGATCGACGCCCCCGCGCCGGCCGCGAAGGCGTTCGCGTCGGCGCTCGGGCTCGGGGCCACCCGGCCGGGGCGGATCGGGTCGGGCTTCCGGCAGCGGTTCGCGATCCGCGTGGTCGGGCACATCGTCCGCCGGATCGCCCGTGAGGCCGGGATCGGCCGGATCGGCGTCCGGGTGCGTCCGGAGAACGCCGTACGGCGGCTCGTGGTCGCGTTCCCGTGGGCGCACGAGCAGCGCGCTCGGGCGCTGGCCCAGGCGATCGTCGAGGTGATCGACGCGTTCGGCACCGACGAGACCGAGCTGACCGCGCTCGTCACGGCCGTCGGCGAGCGGGTCCGCAACGAACCGCCGGGCAACCCGCCGCCGACGCTGCGGCCGAAGGTCCCGGTGGTCGCGGTGACCGGGACGAACGGCAAGACGACCACCTCGCGGATGATCGCGCACATCGGCCGCGCGGCCGGGCTGCACGTCGGCTGGTCGAGCACCGACGGCGTGTACTTCGACGGCGAACTGGTCGAGTACGGCGACTTCTCCGGCCCGAGCGGCGCCGGCCGGGTGCTGGCCCAGCCGGGGATCCAGCTCGCGGTCACCGAGACCGCTCGCGGCGGCATCCTGCGCCGCGGCATCGGCGTCGCCTCGAACGACGTCTCCGTCGTCACCAACGTCAGCGCTGACCACCTCGGGCTCGGCGGCATCGACACCGTCGACCAGCTCGCCGAGGTGAAGGCGGTGATCACCAAGATCACCCGGCCGCGGGGCTGGTGCGTGGTCAATGGCGACGACCCGCGCACGTTCGCGATGCGGCTGGGCTCGCCGGCCAAGTGCTGGGTGTTCTCCCGCGACGCCGACTCGCCGTCGATCCGGACGGTGCTGGAGGAGGGCGGCCGGGCGACCACGGTGCTGGACGGTTTCGTCACGGTGCTGGACAACGCCAGCACGGCGTACCTCGATGGCGAGGCGCTGCTCAAGGTGACCGACATCCCGATGACGCTGTCCGGGCTGTCGCACTACAACGTCGAGAACGCGCTCGCCGCGGCCTCGGCGGCGCTCGGGCTCGGGCTGCCCAAGGCGGCCGTGGTCGAGGGGCTGACCAGCTTCTCGCCGAACGAGAACAACCCCGGCCGGATGAACATGTACTCGGTCCGTGACTTCACCGTGGTGATCGACCTGGCCCACAACGAGGCCGGGCTCGAGGCGCTGCTGGAGATCATGAACGGCGTCCGGCGGGAAGGCGCGCGGCTGCTGCTCGCGCTCGGCTCACCGGGCGACCGCGCCGACGAGATGGTGTCCGCGATGGGCGCGATCGGTGCCCGCGGCGCCGACCGGGTCGTGATCGGGCACAAGGACACCTACCTGCGCGGCCGGCCGCCGTCGGAGCTGGACGCGGTGTTCCGCGAGGGCACGAGCTCGGTCGGCGTCGACGACGTCCCGTCGTTCCCGACCGAGCTGGACGCGGCGAAGGCGCTGGTCGCCGAGGCCGGGCCCGGTGACGTGGTCGCGGTGATGTCTCTGCAGGATCGGGCGAGTCTTGACGCCTGGTTGCGGTCCGAGGGGGCTACGGTCGACACACCGGAGATCTTGAAGAGCAAGGTCGAGCGAGCCCAGCACTGAACCCCGGCCCCCGGTTCGGGGGCGAAATCGGGGTGACATGCGCTACCTGTGGGCCGTCCCAGCGGCAGTGATCGGCTGGTTCCTGGCGGGCTTCGCCCCGAGCTACCTGGCCGGCCTGCCCGACGCGGCGACGACGTTCGTGCCGGCCTCCAGCAGCCGGATCGACCTGCTCGTGCTCGGTGGCTTCGCCGGGGGAGTGGCGGCCGGGTTCCTGCTCGGCCGCATCCGGTACGCCGTACCGCTGGTGCTGGTGGTTGCCGGGGGCACGTGGTGGCTCAGCGGGCACACACTGTCCGGGCGCGAACTGCTGATCACGTTGCTCGCGGCAAGTGCCGTCGGCGCCTTCTTCGGTGCCCTCGGCACCCGAAGCTCGGTGGTCGCCGCGTTCGCGCTGGCGCTCCCGCTGGCCTGGTACGCCGCCCGCCCCGCCGGGGACCTCAGCCCCGACTTCCGGTGGCTCTGGCAGCTCAACGGGCTGCTCGTCGCGGTCGGTCTGACGATCGTGCTGTACGTGTGCTGCTGGCGTCGCGGCTGGCGCTCGGCGTACTTCTGGCCGGTCCTGATCGCGACCTACCTCGTCTCGTTCGCGGTCGTGGACGGCGTCCGCGCCGTCGCCTCGACCGCGGGCCGGTCGAGCGACGAGATCGCCGACGCCGGGACCGACGGCTTCTTCCAGGCCTTCGAACCGCTGCTGCGCGAGTACTGGCCCTGGATGGTGCTCGCCGTCCTGCTGGCGATCCCGATGACCGCGCTCAAGCTGCGCGCCCTGCCGCCGCCCCCACCCCCGCTCGACCCGTACGCCGGCCGCACCAACGACGCCGTCCTGTCCGACGACCTCGACTGGATCGACCAGCACGAGCCCGAGCGCAAGCTGCTGGCTCGTTATCACCGCACGACGCCGGAGGAAGCCGGCTCAAGCGAGGAGATCGCGCCCGAGCCAGCCGTCTTCGTGCCATCCCGGGAGGATCGCGAAGACGGCTGAGCCGATCGTCGTCGTCCACTCGTTCAACGCGTCGGCGGCGTCCAGCCGGGCCAGCAGCGGGAGGAACTGTCCGGCGACATTGGCCTGGTAGCTGAGGAAGATCAGGCCGCTCTCGCGCGTCGCTCCGCTGTCCTGGGCGTAGTTCAGGCCCTTGCGGAAGATGCGGCGCCCGTCGTTGGTGCTGTGGTGGGAGAGCCGGGCGTGCGCGTTCTCGGCGATCACCAGCCGCCCGTCGGCGTCCCGCGCCTCCAGGTCGAGCTCGTCGTGCTCGGCCGCGCCGGTCACCGGCGCACCGGTCGAGAGCTTCCGCCCGACGGCGCGCTCCTGCTCGGAGCGGGTCAGCTCGTCCCAGGTGTCCAGGTTCATCCGGATCCGCCGTACGACGAGCATCGTGCCGCCGCGGAACCACTCCGGCCCGTCGGCCCACACCGTCGCGTCGAACTCCGGCGTCCCGACCGCCGGGTTCCCGGTCCCGTCGACCTGGCCGAACAGGTTCCGCCCGGTCACCGGCTTGCCGTCCGGGCCGGTCCCGTTCCAGAAGCCGGTCTGCCGCCACACCGGCCTCGCGAACGGCGCCGCGTCCGCGACCAGCCGCCGTACGGCGTGCACGACGCTGACCGGGTCGTCGGCCCCGACCTGGATCAGCAGGTCGCCGCCGGACCAGGCCGGGAGCAGCCGGTCGTGACGCATCACCGGCAGGTCGTCGAGCCCGCGCGGCTTGTACGCCGTGAGGCCGGGCCGGGTGAACACGCGCGGCCCGAACCCGACCGTCACGGTCAGCGCCGCGTTCGGGACCGCGAGCTCGGGCGCGGTGTCGCCGGGGGTGGGTCGGCCCTCGGTCAGCGCGACGATGTCCGTGCTCCACAACCGCATCAGGCGGCCGAGGGCGCCGCGGTCGGTGCTGCTGAGCAGGTTGAGGGCGACCAGTTCGGCGTGCTTCGGCGTCGGCGCCGCGATCGCGGGCTGGTGGTCGCCGTACGGGCTGAGGTCCCGCGACGGCACGGCCTCGGCCGGCGCAGGGTTGTTGCTCAGAGCAACAGCTGTGCCGGAGACGGCGGCGCCCGCCGCGGCGACTCCGGCGTACGAGAGGAGCTGCCGGCGCGAGGGGCCCGAGCTTGCCGAGGTCAAGAGGCGGGCGTCGGGGTCTCGGAGGGGTGGTAGTGCTCTTCCTCCTCGGTGAAGTTCTTCACCGGGAGGGTGAGGTCGTGAGTGGTGCCGTCGGAGAACTTCAGCGTCAGCGGCACCTCGTCACCGGGCTTCAGCGGCTGCTTGAGGTCCATCAGCATCACGTGGTCGCCGCTCGGCGCGAGATGGGCGTGCGATCCGGCCGGTACGGCGATGCCGCCGGCCTTCTCCTGCATCACCATCGCGCCGTCCTTCATGGTCATCTCGTGCAGCTGCACGGTGCCGGCCACCGGGGAGGTTGCCGAGGTCAACTTGATCTCGGCGCCACCCGGGTTGGTCAGCGACATGAAGGCCGCCGTCATCGTGGTGTCCTTGGCGCCGGCCGTCGTACGGACCCAGGCGTCCTCGACCAGCACGCTCGGCGTACTGACCGACGGCGCGGAGTCCGCGGCCGCCGAGTCGGCCGAACCGCAGGAGGACACCAGGAGGGGGAGGGCGACGGCCAGGCAGGCCATCAGCAACTTCGTCTTCACGGACAGCCAACGACCGTCACCCGGGTTGAGTTCCGGCCTCCGCAGTGTCGCGGCTCACCCCGGGCCCGATCATCGCGGCGATCCCGTCGAGCAGGCGTCCGAGGCCGAACTCGAACATCCGCTCCGGTGTGACCGCGTCGTACTCGGCCGGGCCGAAGCGGGAGATCATCGGCAGCTCCCGCGCCGCGAGCGCGGTGCTGAGCGCCTCCTGGCGTAACGCCGTCCACTCTTCTCTGCTGAGCCGGCTCGCCGCCTCGGTCTCCGCGTGCAGGCCCAGCGCCACGCCCTGCAGGTGAGTGCTGAGCATGATCGCCACCTGGATCATCACCGGGAACGGCAGCCCGAGGCCGTCGACGGCGCGCATCCGCCAGTCGGTGTAGGCCATCACGTTCGGGGCGAGTGGCGGACGGGTGATCGAGGCAACCAAGCGTGCCGACCACGGATGCGCTCGGTACACCGCCCATTCCGCCCAGGCCGACAGCTCCAGCTTGTCGCGCCAGCCGGCTGGGCCCGGCTCGGGCAGCGGCTGCTCGGCGAAGACGTGGTCGACCATGAGGTCGACGAGGACCTCGCGCCCGGCGACGTACCGGTAGAGCGACATCGCTCCCGCGCCGAGCCGGGCGGCCGTCCCGCGCATGGAGATCGCGTCGGGGCCTTCCTCGTCGCCGAGCGCGACGGCCGCGGAGACGATCGCTTCCAGCGTCAGGACCGTGGTGTCCTCGGAGGTGGTTGCCTGGCGCAACCGGTACGCGCGGGACCGGCAGGCGCGGCTGCAGTACTTCGCCGGTCGCCCGGTCCCGCTCACGGGCAGCTCCCGGCCGCACACCTGACATCGCACCACTGGCTGCCTCCCTCGTCGCGTGACGAAACTCTACCGTCTTCCTGGTTTCGTCACACGGAGGGGGTTGGATAGTAGGGTTTTCTCTACCTCGGCAGTGGTTCTGACCACCGCTGAGAAACGTCACGCTCGTCGTACGGTGTACTCATGACTCGTACAGAACCTGCACCGGCCGCCGTCCGGCTCGAGAACGTGGTGAAGATCTACGGCGAAGGACCGAGTGCGGTGACCGCGCTCGACCACGTCTCGATCGCGTTCCCGGCCACCGGCTTCGTCGCCGTGATGGGCCCGTCCGGCTCCGGCAAGAGCAGCTTGCTGCACTGCGCGGCCGGGCTCGACCGGCCGACCTCCGGCTCGGTCACCGTCGCCGGCACCGAACTCTCCGCTCTCGACGACCGCGCGCTGACCCTGCTGCGCCGCCGGCAACTCGGGTTCGTCTTCCAGGCCTTCAACCTGTTGCCCACGTTGACCGTCCGGCAGAACGTGCTGCTGCCGCTCGAGTTCGGCCGGCGCCGGGTGTCACCGGCCGCCGTCGACCGGCTGCTCGACCGTCTCGGTCTGGGGGAGCGGGCCGACCACTTCCCGAGCGAGCTGTCCGGCGGTCAGCAGCAGCGCGTCGCCATCGCCCGGGCGGTCCTCGCCGAGCCCGCGGTGATCTTCGCCGACGAGCCGACCGGAGCCCTGGACACCAGCGCCGCCGCGGAGGTGCTCGCGCTGCTGCGGGAGGCCGCGTCCCGGCAGACGATCGTGATGGTCACCCACGACCCGGTCGCCGCGTCGTCCGCGGACCGCGTGGTGTTCTTCGCCGACGGCCGGATCGCCGACGTGATGGAGAGCCCGGCCCCGGAGGCTGTCGCCACGCGGATGACCCGCTTGGGCGCCCGTGCCCGCACCGCCCCCTCATCAGCCGCCGGCGAGCGGTCCTTGATCGGAGGGACTCACCGATGATCCGTTTCGCACTCCGCGGCGTCCGCCGCCGCTGGACCTCGTACCTCGCCGCCGGCGCCGTCCTGTTCGCGGGCACCGCGCTGCTGACTGCCTTCGCGTTGCTGCTCGAGACCGGCCTGGCCCCGGGGGCCGCCGGCAACGACACGCTGGTCATGCTGCCCGCGATCCTCGGCGGCTGGACCGTCCTGATCGTCGTGTTCGGCGTGGTGTCGACGATCGCGCTCACCGTCCAGCAGCGTGAGCGCGAGCTCGCCCTGCTCCGCTCGATCGCCGCCACCGTCGGTCAGGTCCGCCGGGTGGTGGTGGCCGAGGTGCTCGCGGTCGCCGTACCGGCGATTGCCCTGGGCATCCTTCCCGGTGTCGGCCTCGGCGCCTTCGTGCTGTCCCGGCTCAGGGCCGCCGGTACGGCGCCGGACGGCCTCGGTCCGCAGGTCGGATCGATCACGCTGCTCGGCGGTGCCGCGCTGGCGGTCGTCTCCGCACTGGTCGCGGCGATCGTCGCCAGTCGGCGCGCAGGCGCCGTACCGCCGATCCGTGCGCTGGCTGCGGCGTCCGTTTCCAGAGGACCCGCCCTGAGTCGAGTACGACGGACAGCCGGGCTGGTGTCGACCGCACTCGGGGCCGCGCTGAGCATCACCACCTTCTTCATGCCGAACGACGCGATGCTGTCGAGCACCGCCGGCCCGGCCGGCGTCGCCGTCGCGATCGGCCTGGCGTTGCTCAGTCCGGCGCTGATCCCGGGCCTCGGGCGGGTCGCCGGCCGGCTGATCGGGGCGCCGGTACGACAGGCGGGGCGGAACCTCACGGTCGAGCCGGGCCGGGCCGCCGTGGTGGTCGCGCCGCTGGTGCTGCTGATCGGCATCGCGGGCGGAACCCTGTACCTGCAGGCGACGGAGGACAGCGTGCAGACCGGCCCGCGGACGCCGGGCGACGTCGCGTCGCTGTCGTCGGTCAACTACCTGATCGTCGCGATGATCGTGGCGTTCTGCGCGATCCTCGTGCTGAACACGTTGATCGCGGCGACCCGGCGCCGGCGGCGGGAGTTCGGCCTGCTGCGGCTGACGGCCGCGACGCGGTCCCAGGTGATCGGGATCGTGCTGGCCGAGACGCTGCTGACCGGCGGACTGGCGACGGTGCTCGGCACGATCGCCGCGGTCAGCACCACCGCGCCGTACAGCATGGTGCGGACCGGCTCGCTGATTCCTGCCGGGTCGATCTGGATTTATGTCGGCGTGGTCGCCGGAGGTTTCGCGCTGGCCTTCCTCGCGACCCTGCCGACGACCGTCCGCTCGCTGTGGACGCCACCGGTCGAAGCGATCGCCGCCGTCTGACCGCGGCGCGGCGCCGGTCCTCGGCGCCGCGCCCTGAGGTCAGGCGGGGTCGTCGGTCGGCTCGTCCTCCGGCCGGACGAAGTCGGGGTCGCCACCCTCGTCGCCGGAGCGCGCGCCGGCCTGCGCGAGGTGGGACACCGACTCGAGCTCGGCCAGCACCGACTGGTGCTGGTCGACGCACAGCACGACCAGGTCGCCCCGGTTGGACCGGCCGAGCGCGTACCGGACCGCGTCGAGCTCCTCGAGCACCAGGTCGACCGACCGGCACCGCGCACCGGCGGCGATCGCGGACTTCACGCCCTCGATGATCAGCTCCGCCGACTCGCCGCGCTTGCGGCCCCGCAGCCGGGTGTCCTCCCGCACGATCAGTACGTCGAAGTGCTGGGCCGCGACCTCGCCCAGCTCGCGCATGTCGTCGTCGCGCCGGTCGCCCGCGGTCGCGATCACGCCGATCCGGGACGGCCGCCCGAGGTCGGACGACGCACCGAGGCTCTCACCGATCCGGTCCACGAAGTCGCCGAGCATCCGCATCGCCGGCGCGTTGTGGCAGTAGTCGACGATCACGTGCCGGCCGTCGACCTCGATCTCGTTCAGCCGGCCCGGCGACAGGTAGTACGACGTACTGAACGTGCGCAGGCCCTGGCGGATGTCGTGCAGCGGCGCACCGGCCGCGAACGCCGCGGCGGCCGCCGCCATCACGTTCTGCACGTTCATCATCGCCCGGCCGCCGAACGTTGCCGGCAGCAAGTGGGTCCAGGCCAGCTGCATCGAGCGGCGGCCGTGCTTCATGATGATCATGTCGCCCAGCTCGGACCGCTCCAGCACGACCGCGCGGCCACCGCGGCGGCAGTGCCCCTCGATGTACTCGCGCACCTCGCTGCCGGCCTCGGCCATGCTGAACCAGACCACCTGCCCGGAGCACTTGCGGCGCATCTTCCGCACCAGCGGGTCGTCGGCGTTCAGTACGGCGAAGCCCGTCCGCGGCACCGCCTCGACCAGTACGGCCTTCACGTCGGCCAGCTGCTCGAGCGTGTCGATGCCCCGCAGCCCGAGGTGGTCGGGCTGGATGTTGAGTACGACGGCCACGTCGTTGCGCTCGTAACCGAGGCCCTCGCGCAGGATGCCGCCGCGGGCGACCTCGAAGACCGCGAAGTCGACGCGCGGGTTCTGCAGCACCATCCGGGCCGACTTCGGTCCGGACGCGTCGGACCGGATCACCAGCCGCTCGTCGATCACGATCCCGTCGGTCGACGTCATGCCGACCTTGCGGCCCATGCCCTTGAAGACGTGGCTGATCATCCGCGACGTGGTGGTCTTGCCATTGGTCCCGGTCACCGCGATGATCGGGATCCGGCTGGTCGCACCGGGTGGGAACAGCATGTCGACGACCGGCTTGGCGATGTACTGCGGTTCGCCGATCGTCGGGTTGGTGTGCATCCGGAAGCCCGGCGCCGCGTTCACCTCGCAGATCGCGCCACCGGTCTCGCGCACCGGCTGGGTGATGTCGGGGCAGATGAAGTCGATCCCGGCGATGTCCAGCCCGATCATCCGGGCGGCCTCCTCGGCGATCTCGACGTTCTCCGGGTGCGCCTCGTAGGTGCGGTCGATCGAGATCCCACCGGTGGACATGTTGCCGGTCAGCGTGAGCTTCACCGTCACGTCCTCCGGCGGTACGTCGTCCAGCGCGAAGCCCTGGCTGCGGACCAGCTCACGGGCGGCGGCGTTGACGGTGATCCGGGTCAGGATCTTCTCGTGCCCGACGCCGCGGCGCGGGTCGGCGTTGGTGATCTCGACCAGCTCGGCGACCGTGTGCATGCCGTCGCCGACCACGTGGGCCGGGACGCGCTCGGCGATCGCCTCCATCCGGCCGTTGATGATCAGGCAGCGGTAGTCGCGGCCGGTGACGAAGTTCTCCACGATCACCGAACCGCGCCGGGACTGGTCCTGCGCGATCGGGAACGCCTCGCGGACCGCGTCCGCGTCGGCAAGGTTCAGGCAGACACCGCGGCCGTGGTTGCCGTCGAGCGGCTTGCAGACGACCGGGTAGCCGATCTTGTTCGCGACGGTGACCGCGTCCTCGACCGTACGGACCGAGTCCGAGCGGGGGACCGGCAGGCCGGCCGAGGCGAGCAGGCGGGTGGTCAGGTCCTTGTCACCGGCCACGTCGACCGCGATCGAACCGGTCTCGGACGTCATCGTGGCGCGGATGCGCTTCGCGTGCACGCCCTGGCCGAGCTGGACCAGGCTGGCCTTGTTCAGCCGGATCCACGGGATGTCGCGGGAGGTCGCCTCGTCCACGATCGCCTGCGTCGACGGACCGAACGCCGTGCGCTCGGCCTGCTTGATGAACCGCTCGAGCTCGGTGGTGAAGTCGAAGTCCGGGTCCGCCTGGACCAGGTGGTTGACGAACCGGACGGCCAGCTCGCCGGCGGCCAGGCCGACCGCCTCGTCGGCGTACGCGTAGATGATGTTGTAGCGGCCGGGGATGCCCTTGACCTGGCGGGTCTTGCCACGCCGCAGGTCGTGGCCGGCCTCCTGCTGCAGCTGCAGGGCGACGTGCTCGGCGATGTGGCCGAGCCAGGTGCCCTCCTGCAGCCGCTCGATGAAGCCGCCGCGGCGGCCGCGCGAGCAGTGGTGCTGGTCGAGCCGGGGCAGGTCGGCGAGCAGCGCCTCGGTGAAACCGTCGATCGTGTCCGACGGCCATTCCTCCAGCGATCCCAGGTCGACCACCAGGTGGATGGCCGGCTCGTAGCTCCAGATGTTCGGGCCGCGGAAGACCCAGGTCTCGATGATCTTCAGGTCGGGGCTCGGCGAACCCTGCGGATCGGCGGACTTACGGCGCTGGGGGGCGGTCTCGGTCATTGCGTCGTCCTATTGTCTGGTTGCGGCTCGGGAGCCGGCTCGGTGTCTGGTCGGCTGAGTTCGGCGCCCGCGCTCAAAGGCTCGGTCGCCTCCGGTCTGGACTCCGTCGCCGGCGACACCCGCCGGGCGACGCGCTTGCCGGCGCGCCGCTTGTGCTCGGCGTAGTGCCGCGGGGAGACACCATCGGCCGCGATGTCGCGGGCCAGCTTGCGCAGGTCCGCCTCGGCCTGCTCGATCTCGGCCAGCTCCTCGGCCGGGGGCTGCGGCCCGTACGACAGCAGGGCGCGGGCGCGCAGGTCGAAGGTCGCGGTGGCCGGGAGGACGTGCAGGACGACACCCGAGGCGAGGATCGCCTCGGAACGCTTCGCGTAGTGGGCGTTGGAGGTGATCCGGCTGCCGTCGAAGATCGTCACGGCACCCCGCCCGACAACCTCCAGATGAGACCCCCGGACGACGGCCGCGGTGTCCTCGTCGACGCCGATGCCGAGCAGCCCGGGGGACTGGGCGACCAGCGAGAGGAGCCGGCCGTACCGGTTCCGCTGGGCGAAGTGCTGGTCGACGATCGCGCCCTGGACCAGACCGAGACCACCGGCGAGCTGGCTCATCCGCTGACGAGGGGTGGCGCCGGAGCGGCCGAAGGCGATCATGTGCTCGGCGAGAATGCTGGCGCCGGCCGACGTACCGCCGACTGCGGCACCACGGCGGTGGGCGGCGGTGACGGCCCGGCCGAACGCCGTACCGGTGACCACGCCGCTCAGCTTGAGCTGGTTGCCGCCGGTCATGAAGATGCCGGTGGCGTTGTCCAGCGGCTCGATGAACGCGGGGTCGTCGGCGTCCTCCCGGTTCTCCGGGCGCACCCCGACCACACTGGCCGCACCGAGCGCGGCGAACAGCGCGGAGTACACGTCCGTCACGTCCGGCCCCAGGGCGGAGGCCGTGGGCACCACCACGATCCGCGCCTTCGACCCACCGGCCGCCTCGACGAACTCCTGCAGCACCATCCGCTTCTTCAGCTTGTCCTCGGCCCCACCGATCGCGAAGAGAGCACCCGGCCCGCTGCTCACCACCTGTTCAGACATAGCCGAAGAATAGGTCACGCCCTCCGGAGGAGCCGCACGCGCGAGCCTCGGCGGTGAGCGGCAATCAGACCGCTCTGACTTCGGCGAGCTGTTCGATGGCGAACTCGTGGCCCCAGCAACGGGCGGCGTCCCACGCGGCGAACGCTTGCGCGGCGATGTCGTGTGCAGCGTCGCTGAGATCGGCCGCGTTGTGGGGCAGCAACAGGTCGAAGTCCGCGGCATCGACGTGCGCCTCGTCCCAGTCGATGATCCCGACCCGATCGGCGGTCATGCGGATGTTGCCCGGCGTCGGGTCGCTGTGAACGACACAGGTCTGATGCCCGGTGAGCCGAGCCCAGGCCGCTCGGCATCGGGCGACGCCCTCCGGCGGCATCGCTCCGAGGTCGATCTTCGTCCCGGTCTCCGCGTGCAGGAGATCGGTCGACGAACGCCAGCCCGGGCGTTGCGGCCAGCCTTGCGTCAACCGGTGCAGCCGGCGCAGCGTGTCGGCCACACGGCGCCAGTCGGCCGCTGTCTCGGGCGGTTCGCCCTCCACGTAGGACATCACCACCAGACCCTCAGCGAACAGCCGGCCGTCCGTCGTGGCGACCGGCACCGGCACCGTCAGCCCTTGGCGGTCAAGACGCCGCAGCAGGTCGGTCTCCCAGGCAAGATCGGCATCACTGCGGGCGCCGAGACGGGCAACCGCGTACTGGCCGTTGACACGCACGCTCCACACCTCGTTGACGACCCCGCCACTGAGCGGTTCTCTCCGAGCGACGTCGTTACCCCACTGCTCGAGCGCTTCCCATCCCATGGGTCAGATCATCCTCGATGTTGAGACAGTGCCGATGAACGGGTCGCGGCGTGCGGCGTGCGGCTGGACGACGGGGCTGTGGGATCCTCCGCGGGTGAAGAAGATGATGACATCGGTGGTTGTGGCTGGGGTGCTGGTTCTGGCGGCGGGGTGTGGGGGCTCCGACGACTCCGCTGGTGCGCCCGTGGTGGCGGACAGCAAGGTGACTGCGCTGTCGCAGGGGGACTTTTCGGTGAAGGTTCAGGCGGCGCTGGCGGGTAAGAAGACGTTTCAGGTTGTGACTACGACGACGGACGAAGACGGGCCGGCTACGTTCACCACGGACGTTCGGCTGGATGGCGCGGCGGCGGACGTGCAGGGGAGTGCGTTGGAGAGCACGCTGGTGCGGGTTGGCGGCACGCTGTACGGCAAGGGTGGCCAGCTGTCCAGCGATCCGAAGAAGCCGTGGGTGAAGTACGACCCGGCGGCGAAGAACGCCGCGGGGAAGGACGCGTCGGCGCTCATGGCCGGGGCGATGCTTCAACTGCTCGGCGCTCAGCTGGACCAGTACCGGGTGGCGGTGTCGACCGCGCCGTACGCGACGGACTTCAAGAGCGTGGCCGGTGAGCCGGTCGACGGCGTGGCGACGACGAAGTACACGATGACGGTGAACGTGCTGAAGGCGACCCAGGCGAAGGCGTTCGGGCAGTACCTGACGTCGGAGACGGCGGCTCGGTCCGGGCTGTCCGAGTTGCCGGTGGAGGTCACCGTGGATGCCGACTCGCTGCCGCGGACGTTCGCCTACGAGGCCGACGGCGCGAAGGTCAGCGGCACGTTCGGCAAGTTCGGCGAGCCGGTCACGATCACGGCTCCGGCGGCCACCGAGATCGCCTGATTCCTGTACGACGGAAGCCGCGGCCAGGATCCTGGCCGCGGCTTCGCTGCGACCTAGCGGCCGAAGGCGAACCAGTTGACGTTGCCGAGCTGGCTCAGGTTCTGGCCGCCGCCGGAGTCGTGCCGCCGCCCTTCGTGGAAACGGCCACGTAGTCGACGACCATCGGGTGGCCGGGCACGGTCTCGGCGCGCGGCGTCGGACCGTTGAGCGCGTCGGGGAACGCGCCGCCCATCGCGACGTTCAGCAGGATGAAGTAGCCCGCGTGCGAGGTCATGCTCGCCCAGGTGTCGGCCGGCAGCTGCGCCTGCGTGACGGAGTGGAACTGCTGCCCGTCGACGTACCAGCGGAACGCGTTCGGCGTCGTACTGGTGTCCCACTCGAACCGGTAGGTGTGGAAGGCCGACTGGCAGCTCGACCCTGGTCCTGGTCGGTGTGTTCGGGCGGGGACGCATCATGACCTCCCTGGATGGATTACGCCTATGGGAGCGCTCTCATCGCCGAGAGTCAACAGCTCGTCACGATCCGGTGCGACTCAGACCCTCCCGCGCAGCACCGTCGAGCTGCGGCGCACGGTCATCCCGAGCCGCTCGTACATCGCCAGCGCGCCCGTCCCGGAGTGCGTCCACAGCGTCAGCGTCGTCCGGCCCTCGGCGTGCATCGCCCGCGCCGCGACCGCGAGCAGAGCCTTCGCGACGCCACGACCACGCTGGTCCTTCCGTACGGCGACCTGCTCGACGTACCCGTCGTCGGAATCGGGCAGGTCGAGACTGAGCACGGCGCCGATCAGCTCGTCACCGACGAAGGCGACCGGCGACTTCCCGGGCGCGAAGCTCGAACGCTCGATGCTCATCCGCGCCCACTCGTCGTACTCCTTGCGTCGCGGCTGCCAGTCGTCGAACGCGTCCTCGATCACCTGGTACGCCGCCCGCGCGTCACCAGGCCGGAACGTCCGGGTCGTCACGCCGTCGGGGAGCTCGACCTTCAGATCCGTGGCCGGCATCTCCAGCTGCCAGTTCGTCGCCAGCACCTCGTACCCGCGCGAGCGCAACAGTTCCGCGCCGGCCTGGTCCAGGTCCTCGACGGTCTGGGAGACCCACTCGACCCCGACCTCGGCGGCGCGGGCCTCCACCCAGCCGAGCAGCGCGCTGCCGATCCCACGACCGTGGAAGGCCGGAGCCACGTCGACCTGCGCGCGCCGGCCGCGGTTGATCCAGGCCCAGCCCGCGAGCTCGCCGTCGGCGGCGTGCACGAGCAGGCTGTCGACGGTCGCGTCGAGCCCCGGCCGGGTCAACGCGGCCTCGATCCCGTCGGCGCCGGTCTCGACCACGCCGATGGTCTCGCGCTCGACCGCGCTCACCAGGTCGTGCACCGCCGGTACGTCGGCGGTGGTCGCGGGGCGGGCGGTGAAGGTCTCCGGCAGGTCCACGGGTGAGGGCATGCGCGCGATCCTGCCTTCCGTCGTACGGCGGCCGCAAACGCGTTTCGTCCTGGTAGGTCACACAGTGTTTGCGGGGACCGCGGGATCTGTCACCATGTGAGCGAAACCGGGTCGGCCTGTTCGCGATCCCCGCCTCGAGGAGTATGGCTGTGCGTATCGCGAAGGCCGGCGCCGTCATCGCCGTGCTGGGTCTGGCCGCCTGTGGGACGACCACGGCCGCCGGACCGACCTCCACCGCTTCGACCACGACGACCGCCGGTACGCCGTCCGCGCCGCCGCGGCAGTCGGCGACGATGCCGAGCGACGACGGGCTGTCGCCCACGAACCTCGCGTCGGAGCTGCTCGGCCGGCTGGCCGCGAAGGGCACGTTCCGCGTCGTCTCCCGGACGACGACCGCCGCGGGCGACGTCGCCGTCGTCACGGCCGACCTGCGGATCGCCGGCGACCACGCCGGCCTGATCGCGACCGGTGGCGGGCGGAAGGTGATCAAGTCCGACAGCGCGGTGTACCTCAAGGACGCGGCGCTCACCGGGGACAAGGCGCGACCGTGGTCCGAGCTCGCCGCCGGCGGTCAGTCGAGCCGTTCCGGCAGGCAGCTGCTGCGCGCGGCCCAGGTACACGCGCTGATCGGTGGCGCGGCGCACGCGAGGACCTTCCAGCGCGGTGACCGGATCACCGTCAACGGCGTACCGGCTCAGGAGTACGTCGTCGACGTCGACCTGCCGCGGGCCGCCGCGGCCGGCGCGATGGACGGCTACCTGACCACGGCCGCCACGGAATCGTTGCCTGAGGCCCTTACTCTGCGGATCGCCGTCGACGCGCGCTGCCTGCCGCTGCAGCTCCGCTTCACCCTCGACGACCGCACCACCGGCCGCGCCGACGTGGTCGCCACCTTCAGCCGCTTCGGCCAGAAGCTCACCATCACCCCACCGCCCGCCCGCAAGATCGGCACCCCCGCAACCACCTAGCCCCTGCAACTTGTTGCAACGCCGTCGGTTAGGCCCACGAGTTGCCGCTGTGTCACCATCTGACCCGAGTCGGGTCGACCTGATCGGGAGCAGCAAGACCCTCATCCCTTCTCACGAGGAGTCCTTGCTGTGCGTTCGACCCTGCCTGCCCTGATCGCGGGCACCGCCGTTCTGCTGCTCACCGCCGCCTGCGGCACCGACGACCCCGCTCCGGTTGCCGCTCCGGCGACCACGCCGACGCTCGCGGCCAGTACGCCGACGCCGACCGGGCCACCGGAGCCCGTCGAGCTGACCAAGGCGACCTTCGCGCCGAAGGTGCTCGGCGCCCTGCGCGCGGCCGGGACGTTCCGGACGACCGCACAATTTGCCGACGGCTCGCCTGGCTTGGACCCGACGCTCACCGCGGACATCCGGCTCAAGGGATCGGTGACCGACGCGGTGGTCACGAGTGACGAGGGCTTGCCGGTCAGACGGATCGGCAAGGTGCTCTACATGGAGAACGACGAGCTGACCGGTGACCCGAAGAGGCCGTGGGTGAAGCTCGATCTGGCCGGCAAGGATCCCAACGTGCTCGCGGCGGCGCTGGTGGTGGTCCAGGATCTGAATCGAGCGATGATCCACCAGTTGATCGGGGGAGCGGCCCACGCGACGAAGTTCCAGGACAGGGGCGTCGACGTGAGACTAGGTGTGCAGGTGCGCCAGTACTCGATGAGTTTCGATCTCAAGAAGGCCACTGCGGCGCGGGTCTTCGGGGTGTACCTCGACGAGACCGACGCGAAGACACTGCTGCCCCAGTTCAGCATGTCCGTGGAGGTCGATGCGCAAAACCGGCCGCGGCGGGTCAACTTCCACCTGAACGACATGAAGGGGGGAGATGTCGCCGTCGAGGCGCGGTTCGGCCACTTCGGTGCCAAGCTGCCGGTCGTCGCGCCACCTGCCGCGAAGACCGGCAAGCTCGACCTCAGCTGACGCTGCGGGGTGACCCGGTCAGACCGCGGAGCAGGACGGCGAGCGTGACCAGGGCGATGCCGAACCACACCACGCTCGTCACGCCGGCGTGGTCGGCGAACAGGCCGCCGATCAGCGCGCCGAGTGCGATGCAGGTGTTGTACGCCATCGTGTTGAGCGACATCGCGGCCTCGAACTCCTGGGGCGCGGCCGACAGCGTCATGGTGATCTGACTCAGCTGTACGACGCCGAAAGCCAGCCCCCACAAGGTCATCGCGACGATCACCCCGGCGTCGTTCTTCCCGGCGACCAGCAGCAGGACGAGCGCGGTGACCATGGCGAGCCCACCGACGACGAAGCTGCCGCGCAGGCTGCGGGTGACGGTGTGGCCGCCGACGAAGTTGCCGATCGCGCCGCCGATCCCGAACACGATCAGGACGACGGTGACGAAGCCGACGCCGGCCGACGCGTCCTGCTCGAGGTAGGGCCGGACGAAGGTGTACGCGCCGAAGTGGCCGAGCACGAAGAGTACGACCATGATCAGCACCACGCGCAGCGGCACGTTCTTGACCGGCAGGCTGAACACCTCCCGGACCGAGACCGCGTTGGCCGAGGGCAGCGACGGGACCGTGACGGCGACCGCGAGCATGATCACCGCACTGAGCGCCGCCCAGATCGCGAAGGTGGTGCGCCAGCTGGTCGCGCTCTCCAGCAGGGTGCCGAGCGGGATGCCGACGACGGTGGCGATCGAGATGCCGGACATCACGACGGCCGCGGCCCGGCCGGCGTGCTTCGGCGCGACGATGCGCATCGCCATGCTGACGCCGATCGCCCAGAAGACGCCGCTGGCGAAGCCCATCAGCATCCGGGTGCCGAGGATCAGCGGGTAGCTCGGGGCGATCGAGGTGATCAGGTTGCCGGCCGCCAGCACGGCCAGCAGCGTGGCCAGCAGCTTGCGCCGGTTGACGCGCCGGCTCCACGCGACGATGAACGGTACGCCGAGCCCGGCCGCGACCCCCTGCGCCGTCACCATCAGGCCGGCGGCGCCGACGGAGACGTCGAGGCTCTCGCTGAGCGGGGTGAGCAGGCCGATCGGCATCAGCTCGGTGGTCAGGAAGACGAACAGGCTGGCGGTGATGGCAGCCACGCCCAGCCATCCCCGGACCGGGGACACCTGCTGGGACGACGTGGCTGTCGTGTCTTCACGAGTGGTCATGGTCCCAAGTCTTGGCCGGGAACCATCGATGGGTCCAACACATGCTTGTCACTCGATTGATCTCGGATCATGATTGATCCCGTGGAGCTCCAGCAGATGCGGTACGTCGTCGCCGTCGCCGAGACGAACAACTTCACCCGGGCCGCCCAGCGCTGCCTCGTGGTCCAGTCGGCGCTCAGCCACCAGATCGCACGGCTGGAGCACGAACTGGGCGCGCGGCTGTTCGAACGCACCAGCCGCCGGGTCCGGCTGACCGCGGCCGGCGCGGCTTTCCTGCCCGTCGCCCGGCAGTGCCTGGACGCGGCGGAACGCGCCGCCGCCGAGGTCGCGGCGACGATCGGCGAGGTGCGCGGCCACCTCGCGCTCGGGACGATCCCCTCGGTCGCGGCCGTGGACGTTCCCGCCGTCGTCAGGGAGTTCCACCAGCGGCACCCGAAGGTGCGGGTCAGCTTCGCGGTGGGCGCGAGCAACGAGCTCACCGAGCAGGTCCGCCAGGGTGAGCTGGAGGTCGCCTTCCTGGGCATCCCGGTCGCGGCCCGCCCCCAAGGCGTGGTGGCTCGCGAGCTGGCCACCGAGCGGCTGGTCGCCGTGGTCTCCCCGGACCACCACCTGGCCGGCGAGACCTCGATCGACCTGCGGAGCCTGTCCGAGGAGATCTTCGTGGACCTGCCCGCGAAGACCGCCGGCCGCGCCCAGTCCGACCTGGCCTTCACCGCCGCGGGCCTCACCCGCCAGGTCGCCTTCGAGGTGACCAACGCGGACTACCTCACGCGTCTGGTCGCCGCCGGACTGGGCGTGGCGATGCTTCCACCGTCGTACGTCGCGACGATGGCCGGGCTGGTCGCGATCGAGGTCGTCGACGCACCGGAACGCGCCGAGTACCTGATCTGGGGCCGCGGTCCGCGCAGCCCAGCGGCCACAGCCTTCCTGGAGCTGCTGGGCCACGCGCCGGAATGAGCCTCAGCCGAGGCCGTCGGCCGCCTCGACTTCTTCGCGGGAGATGCCCAGCAGGTACAGGATCGTGTCCAGGTACGGCACGCTCAGGTGGGTGTCGGCCGCGGCGCGGACGACCGGCTTGGCGTTGAACGCGACCCCGAGCCCGGCCGCGGCCAGCATGTCCAGGTCGTTGGCGCCGTCGCCGATCGCGACGGTCTGCGACAACGGCGTACGGGACAGCTCGGCGAACCGGCGCAGCGCGACCGCCTTGCCGGGCCGGTCGACGATCTCGCCGACCACCTTGCCGGTGAGCTTGCCGTCGACGATCTCGAGCTGGTTGGCCGCGGAGTAGTCGATGCCGAGGTCGGCGGCGATCTTGTCGGTGATCTGGCTGAAGCCGCCGCTGACGATCGCGAACTGGTACCCGAGCCGCTTCAGCGTCCGGACCAGGGTCCGCGCGCCCGGCGCGAGCTGGATCGCGGCGTACACCTCGTCGAGTGCGCCGGCCGGCAAACCCTCCAGCGTCGCGACCCGGTGGTGCAGCGACTCGGCGAACTCGAGCTCACCACGCATCGCCTGCTCGGTGACCGCCGCGACCTCCGCCTCCCGGCCGGCGTGGGCGGCGAGCATCTCGATCACCTCGCCCTGGATCAGGGTCGAGTCGACGTCCATCACGATCAGCCGCTTGGCGCGCCGGTACAATCCACCAGCCTGTACGGCGACGTCGAGACCCTGCTGCACACCCTCCAGCGCGAGGATCGTGCGCAGTGCGTCGGTGTCGGCACCGGAGACCGCGATCTCGACGGCGGTCACCGGGTAGCGCGCCATCCGGCTGATCCGGTCGATGTTCGCGCCGGTGTCGGCGATCCGCCCGGCGATCGCGGCGAACCCCTCGGCGGTCAGCGGCGAGCCGATCACGGTGACCTGGGTGCGGCCCTTGCGGCGCGGTTCGTTGTCGCCGACACCTTTCTTGACGTCGATGTCGACGTCGAGCAGCTCGGCGAGCTCCTTCAGCTCCTTCTTGAGCTGCTTGTGGTCACGCGGTGCCGACAGCAGGACGCCGAGCACGAGCCGCCCGCGCAGCACGACCTGCTCGGCGTCGATCACCTCGAGCCCACGACTCGCGATCGTCGACAGCACCGCCGACGTCAAACCCGGTCGGTCCGTACCGGTCAACGTGACCAGCAGGGTCGGGCGATCCAACGGCGGCGTCTCGTGCTCAGGCTGTCCAGTCATCGCAGGACGGAAATCTATCCGAGCCAGCCCAGTCCGTGGACGCCCGGTCCAGATCCGCCGCCCACCCCACCCCATTCCGACTTTGAGCACGGCTCAGCCACATTTCCGGCCTCGTGGTGGCTGGTGGGTGCACAAAGTGCGCTTCAGGGGGAGGGATAGGAGGTGGGGAAGGGGTTGTGGAGGTGGAGATGGGGGTTACTGCGGGGTGAAGGGGCCGCAGGCGGCGACCAGGGCTCGGCGGGCTGAGGCGGCGAGTTCCGTGAGGGCCCGACGGCGGGCGTCGGCCTCGGCTCCGGTGACCGCGGCGCCGTCGTCCTCGAGCGCCGCGTCGGCGATGGCCAGACAGCGGCGGGCGGTCGCGGCGGCCTTGACCGCGCGGGCGTCGTACCCGGGAGCGAGGTCGTCGCCCTTGCTCTGGCCGATCTTGCGGATGTCGATCAGTGCGTCGGCGATCTCCGGCTTCCAGCGCGCGACGTCCAACGCGGCCAGCGACTCCGCCGCCTCGATCAACGCAGCCCGCAGTCCACGATCGGCCTCGCCGAGATCCGCCGGCGGCGGGCTCTGTGCCATGAGCACCGACCACTGCACCGCCGGTCCGACGTACGCCGGAACCAGTCCGATCCCAGCACCGGACAGTACGACGGCCTCGCCCGCTTCGAGCGCGGACTCGTTGAACGCCGGGGGACCGGCCAGCCCGATCGGATCGCCCGGCACGGGCAGGGCGAGGTAGGCCTCACGTGCTCCGGCGGCGCGCAGCAGATTGAGCGCCACCGGCAACGTCGCGGGCTCCGGATGCGCTGCGAGCCCGGCGACGTGGTGCCCGACGTCAGGGCCGAGGATCCGGTGGGCGGCGGTGTCGGGATCGCACGTCCCGGCAAGCATCGCGTTCGTCCACACGGTGAAACGCACCGAGGCGGCAGTGGTCAGCACACCGGCAAGTCTCCCACCACGCCGAAGGGGGGCCGACACCAGCAGGGTCCTCGCCGAAACTCTTCGGCCACCCCGTAGGTTTTGTCCCATGACTGCTGTGGTGGAGCTGGCCGGGATCACGGTCGTCCGGGGTGGGACGAGTCTGCTGGACGGCATCGACTGGACCGTCGACGAGACCGACCGGTGGGTGGTGATCGGCCCGAACGGCGCCGGCAAGACGACCATGCTGCAGGTGCTCGCGGCCCAGATGCACCCGACGGCCGGTGTGGTCGGGCTGCTCGGCGAGGTGCTCGGCGCGGTCGACGTGTTCGAGCTGCGTCCGCGGATCGGTCTGACCAGCGCGGCGCTGGCCGACAAGTTGCCGAGGGCCGAGCGGGTCTCCGACGTCGTCGTCTCGGCGTCGTACGCGGTGATGGGCCGGTGGAACGAGGAGTACGACGAGCTCGACCACCAGCGCGCGAAGGAACTGCTGACCGAACTCGGCATCGACCACCTCGCCGACCGCACCTTCGGCACGCTGTCCGAAGGTGAGCGCAAGCGGGTACAGATCGCCCGCGCGCTGATGACGGATCCCGAGCTGATGCTGCTCGACGAGCCGGCCGCCGGTCTCGACCTGACCGGGCGCGAGCAGCTGGTCCGCTCGCTCAGCTCGATCGCGACCGCCGAAGGCGCGCCCGCGATGGTGCTGGTCACCCATCACGTCGAGGAGATCCCGCCGGGCTTCACGCACGCCCTGCTGCTCAAGCAGGGCCGCGTCGTCGCCGCCGGCCCGATCGAGCAGGCCCTCACCTCAGAAACCCTGAGCGAGACCTTCGACCTGGCGCTCACCCTCCAGCACTTCGACGGCCGCTACACCGCCCGCGCCTTCTAGCCCGGGGTTTCTTCCACCCTCCGGAGTACTGTCGAAGACAGAGCATCTCAGTCACGGCTGGGGAATCCGGAAAGGTTCGGGCTGCGTCCGACGGGTGGTGGACCTGCCAGAGGTCCCGATCGCGGATAGGGTTGGCAGATGATGGATTGGCTGCGCGAAAACGTCTGGGCCGCCTGGCTCGGAATCGCCGTCGTGCTCGGCCTGGCGGAGCTGGCCACGCTCGACTTCACCCTGTTGATGCTGGCCGCGGGCGCGCTCGCCGCGACCGGTGCCGCCGCACTGTTCCCCGGTCTGCTCTGGTTGCAGATCGTCGTCGGCCTGCTGACCGCGGCCGCGATGCTCGGCGCGATCCGCCCGCTGCTGGTCCGCAAGATCCACCACGGCGTGGAGATGAAGACCGGCTCCCAGCACGTGATCGGCCGGACCGGCGTGGTGGTCAAGGAGATCCACCCCGACAGCGTCGGCTCGATCAAGCTCGGCGGCGAGCTGTGGACCGCGCGCCCGTTCGACGACCTGACCGCGATCCCCCCGGGAACGCGGGTCGAGGTGATGCAGGTCGACGGCGCGACCGCGGTCGTCTACCCGGTCGGCCTGCCGCTGGGGCACCACGAGCACGAAGCCATCCAGCACGAAGCCACCCAGCCTGAGCCCGCTCAGCACGAGCGCACTCAGCCTGACGCCCAGGCGACCGACGGCAAGCCGGACTCCGACCCGCCGCGCTGAACGCCGTACCGGAGTTCGTCCGAACGACTCCGGATCGTGAGGGAACCGGGCTGGGCAGTGGCCCGTCAGTAGGAAAGACTGTCGATCCTGTTTCGTTCGAGTGGAGGGTCACGTGGAAGCGTTCCTCATCGTGCTGGCACTGGTTGCACTACTGGTGGTCGTCACGCTGGTCAAGTCCGTCCGGGTCGTGCAGCAGCAGACCGTGGGCATCGTGGAACGGTTCGGGAAGTTCAAGGTGGGTCTGCAGCCCGGCCTGAACCTGCTGACCCCGTTCGTCGACAAGGTGCGGTACACGATCGACATGCGTGAGCAGGTCGTCGCGTTCCCGCCGCAGGGTGTCATCACCGAGGACAACCTGATGGTGTCGATCGACTCCGTCATCTACTTCCAGGTCAACGACCCGGTGCGGGCGACGTACGAGATCTCCAACTACATCCAGGCGATCGAGCAGCTGACCATGACCACGCTGCGCAACATCATCGGTGGCATGGACCTGGAGCAGACGCTGACCAGCCGCGAGGAGATCAACGAGAAGCTCCGGTACGTGCTGGACGAGGCGACCGGCAAGTGGGGCATCCGGGTGAACCGGGTCGAGCTCCGCTCGATCGACCCGCCGCCGTCGATCCAGGACTCGATGGAGAAGCAGATGCGCGCGGACCGCGACAAGCGCGCCGCGATCCTGACCGCCGAAGGTATGCGGCAGTCGGCCGTGCTGTCGGCCGAAGGCCAGAAGCAGTCCGCGATCCTCACCGCGCAGGGTGACCGGGAGTCCCGGATCCTGCGGGCGCAGGCCGAGCGGGAGGCGCGGATCCTGAAGGCGCAGGGTGAGGCGCAGGCCATCACCACGGTCTTCAACGCGATCCACGCCGGCAAGCCCGACCAGGGTCTGCTCGCCTACCAGTACCTGCAGATGCTGCCGTCGATCGCCCAGGGCGACTCGAACAAGCTGTGGATCATCCCCAGCGAGATCGGCAAGGCGATGGAGGGTCTCGGCAGCGCCGTCGGCCAGATCGCCGGTATCCCGCAGAAGGCGGAAGGCCCGTTCCCGGAGCCGCACGAGGTCGAGCAGGCCGCACCGGCCCAGGAACTGACCAGTACGCCGGACGCCGCGGTCGCCGAGGCCGACAACGCGGTGCAGGAGGCGATCGAGGCCGCGCAGAAGGCCGCGGTGAGCTCGCGCTCGACGCAGGCGGCGCCGGCTCCGTCGACCTCGCCGACGCAGGACGTCGTACCGCCGACCACGCCGCCGCCGGCGACGCAGTAGAGGTTTCTCCTTCCAGGCAACGCTTTCCGGCCCGGTCCTCACCTCACGGTGACGGCCGGGCCGGTGCCGTCTGAAGGCTCAACCACCGGACGCCTGAACAAGTTGCCAGGTCAGGTGCGTACAGTTTTCCAACGATGACATGGTTCGAGGCGCTGTTCGTCCTGGTGGCGGGTGTGGGCGCGGGCACGATCAACGCGGTGGTGGGCTCGGGCACGTTGCTGACCTTCCCCGCGCTGCTGGCTGTCGGGCTCCCGCCGGTGCTGGCTAACGTGAGCAACAGCGTCGGCCTCTCACCCGGTACGGCGGCCGGCGCGATCGGCTACCGGCGCGAGTTGGAGGGGCAGCGCGGCCGGATGATCCGGCTGGTCCCGGCCTCGCTGGTCGGCGGGGTGGTCGGAGCCGTGCTCCTGCTGACGTTGCCGGACTCCGCGTTCCACGCAGTGGTCCCGGTGCTGATCCTGCTCGGCTGCGTGCTGGTCGCGTTCCAGCCGTGGCTGTCGAAGTGGATCAGCGTGCCGACCCACACCCATCGCGGCGCGTGGTGGGTGATCCCGGCCGTCTTCCTCACCGGCGTGTACGGCGGCTACTTCGGCGCCGCCCAGGGTGTGCTGCTGATGGCGATCCTCGGCCTCGGCCTGGACGCGAACCTGCAACGGATGAACGGCCTGAAGAACGTCCTGGCCACGGTCGTCAACACCGTCGCGGCGATCCTGTTCGTGATCGTCGCGGACGTCGACTGGCTGGCCGCGGGGCTGATCGCCGTCGGCTCGACGATCGGCGGATTCGTCGGTGCCCGCTACGGCCGTAAGCTCCCACCGATCGCGCTGCGCGTCCTGATCGTGCTGATCGGCGTCGTCGCGATCGTCACAATGTTGTTCTGAGCCCGCTGATCAGCAGGTCGAGCCCGTAGTCGAACTGCTCGTCGCCACTGGTCGTCCGGGCCAGCTCCGGCGCGAGGTCGACCACGGTCGGGAACTCGGTCGCCGACAGCGACTCCATCGTCGTGCGCAGCCGCCGCAAGCCCTCCGGGTCCCGCTGCTCGGTCGCCATCTGGATCTCCCACGAGGTCGCGCCGAGCACGTAGGTGAACAGCGTCGTGTGCGTCCGCGCGGCGATCTCCCGGCCGAAGCCGGACGAGTGCAGAACGCCGAGCAGCCCTTCCGCGACCCGCGCCGTCTCGTGCCCGCTCAGCGGCCGGCTCGCGAGTAGTTGCGCAAGGCAAGGATGTTGGAGCATCAGGCGCCGCAGCCCGCGGCAGACGGCGCGGACCTGGTCCGGCCAGTCGGCGCCGGCCGGTACGGCGGGCAGCAGGCCCATCAGGTGGTCGCGGACGGCGTCGTACAGGTCGTCCTTGTTACGGAAGTAGGTGTAGATCGCCATCGGGCCGACACCCAGCTCACCGGCCAGGGCGCGCAGGCTGAAGCTGTCGAGGCCGCGGCCTTCCATCAGTTCCAGGGCCTTGGTGATGATCAGCTCGGAGTTGAGCGTATTGCGGGGCGTCCGGGTTGGCATACGCTGTACTGTACAGTGTAAGGAGACCAACTCGAAAGGAAGTGCCAGGCGTGCGTGCAGTGCAGATCACCGAGTTCGGCGGTCCTGAGGTCCTGAAGGTCGCCGAGGTCGATCCGCCGGAGGCCGGCGAGACCCAGGTGCTGATCACCGTCGACCGGGCCGGCATCAACTACGCCGACACCCACCAGGTCGAGAACAGCTACCTCACCAAGGCCAAGCTCCCGCTGGTTCCCGGCGGCGAGGTCGTCGGCCGGACGACGGACGGCCGTCGCGTGGTCGCACTGGTCGGCACCGGCGGGTACGCCGAGCAGGCGGTCGCGTCGAGCCAGTCCGTGTTCGACGTACCGGACGGTGTGAGCGACGGTGACGCGCTCGCGCTCGTCGTCCAGGGCACCAGTGCGTGGCACCTGCTGAAGACCTCGACGAACCTGCAGCCGGGTGAGTCCGTGCTCGTCCACGCCGGCGCCGGGGGAGTGGGGTCGCTCGCGATCCAGCTCGCCAAGCTCTGGGGTGCCGGCCGCGCGATCGCGACCGCGTCCTCGGACGACAAGCGCAAGCAGACCCTCGAGCTCGGCGCGGACGCCGCCATCGACGGGACCCCCGAGGGCCTGAAGGACCGCATCCTCGAGGCGAACGGCGGCAAGCCCGTCGACGTCGTCCTGGAGATGGTCGGCGGTCAGACCTTCGACGAGTCGTTCGAGGCGCTGGCGCCGTTCGGCCGCCTGGTGACCTTCGGCGCGGCGTCGGGCGAGGCCGCGAAGGCGCTCGCTCCCGGACGGCTGATGAAGGGCTCCCGGACCGTGGCCGGCTTCTGGCTGGTCGACTGCTTCCGGCGGCCCGGCATGCTCGCCGACTCGCTGCAGGACCTGTTCGCACTGGTCACCGCCGGCAAGCTCCGCCCGATCGTCGGCGGGGAGTACGGGCTGTCCGAGGTCGCCCAGGCGCACGAGGACATGCGCGCCCGTCGTACCGTCGGAAAGCTGCTGCTCGACCCCACCCGCTGAACCGTTGTCCCACCAAGGAGAAGCATGACCATCGCAGTCGAGAAGGTTCTGTACACCGCCCGCGCCACCGCTCAGGGCGGCCGTGACGGGCACACCGCGTCCGACGACGGCAAGCTGGACGTCACCGTCGCGCCGCCGAAGGAGATGGGCGGCAACGGCGAGGGCACCAACCCCGAGCAGCTGTTCGCGGCCGGCTTCGCCTCCTGCTTCCACAGCGCGCTGAAGCTCGTCGTCCGCAAGGCCCGGCTGGACAGCGAAGGCTCGACCGTCGCCGCCGAGGTCGGCATCGGTCCGATCAACGGTGGTGCCGGCTACGGCCTCGAGGTCGCGCTGGTCGTCAGCCTGCCCGGGATCGAGCGCTCGGTCGCCGAGGACCTGGTCGCCAAGGCGCACGAGGTTTGCCCGTACTCGAACGCGACCCGCGGCAACATCAAGGTCGACCTCAAGGTCGCCTGAGCCCTTCGGAACAGCCTCCGGACGATCAGGATTCTGATCGTCCGGAGGCTTTTCTGATCACTGCATGCGTTCGAGCGCCTCGAGCAGCAGCCGCGACGTCTCACCGACGGGTGCCGCGGCGATGCTCAGCGCGTCCATGATCGCGGCGTACTCGTCGAGGTCGTCGACCTTGTCCAGGTACAGGGCGCTGGCCGCGTGCTCGATGTACACCACGTCGGGCAGGTCGCCCTCGGGGAAGCGCAGAATACTGAACGCTCCACCGGCACTGGGGTAGCCGACGCTGCTGAACGGCATCACCTGGAGGGTGAGGTTCGGCAGCTTGGTCATCTTGATCAGGTGCTCGATCTGCTCGCACATCGCCTCGCGGCCGCCGACCGGGCGGTGCAGGACGGCCTCGTCGATGACCACCCAGAGCTTCACCGGGCTGGCCCGGGTGAGGATCTGCTGGCGGGTGACACGAAGCGCGACCCGCTGGTCGATCTCCTCCTGCGGCAGGTAGGCGTTGCCGAGCTGGACCACCGCGCGGGCGTAGTTCTCGGTCTGCAGCAGGCCCGGGACGAACAGCACCTCGTAGGTGCGGATCAGCTTCGCGGCGACCTCGAGGCCGACGTAGTTGGAGAACCAGGCCGGCATCACGTCGCCGTACCGGGACCACCAGCCGGGGTTGTTCGCGGCCCGGGCCAGCTCCATCAGCCGGTCCCGCTCGCCCTCGTCGGTCAGCCCGTACAGCCGGAGCAGGTCGGCGACGTCGCGCTCCTTGAACCCGACCCGGCCGAGCTCCATCCGGCTCACCTTGGACTCCGACGAGCGGATCTGCCACCCCGCGTCGGCCCGGCTGATCCCCGCCGACTCCCGCATCCGCCGCAGGTGCCCGCCCAGCATGATCCTCAGGGCGGTCGGCCCGCCGTCGTCCCCGCCTGCCACGGTCACGACCTCATCACGCCTTCCCCAGCCTCCCTGCAGTCCCCTGTCCCGGGCAGGCAGCAGCTGCCTCTCACCCAAGACGCACCCCGATGCTATCGCTCATCGCCCGATCTGGCGCGGACTCGTTCCGGTCAGCCGCCGGTTGACCGGAAAGCTTCTCGGTCAGGCGGCGGGTGCGGCCAGGGTGAGGACGGTGGCGGCCGGGAGCTTGGCGAGGTCAGCGCCGTCGACCAGGAGTTTGGAGGCTCGGAGGCCGCTGCCGATGACGACCAGGCCGGCGTGGGCGACGGACTCGTCGACCAGGACCGGCCACTCGGCGGGGACGCCGACGGGGGTGATGCCGCCGTACTCCATGCCGGTGGAGCTGACCGCGTCGTCCTGGGCGGCGAAGGAGATCTTGCGGACGCCGAGGTGCTTGCGGATCACGCCGTTGACGTCGGCGCGGTCGGTCGCCAGGACCATCACCGCGGCGTACGTCGACTCGCCGGCGCGCTTGCCGTGCACGATCACGCAGTTGGCCGACGCGGCCATCGGTACGTCGTACTCGGCGCAGAACGCGGCGGTGTCAGCGAGCGAAGGGTCGATCGCGACCGCCCAGGCCGGCAGATCACCCAGCGCGGCCCGCACCGGCGAGGCCAGCAGCTCCGGTACGTCGGCCGCCGGCTGCCACTCGAGCTTGCCGAGCTGTGGGACCGCCACTACGACGCCACCCCTTCCAGCAGGTCGGCGTACTCGGGGTGCTTCTCGAAGTACTGGATGTAGTACGGGCAGGCCGGCCGCACCTTGAGGCCCGCGGCCCGGGCGTCCTCCAGCGACTGGCGAGCGACCCGGCCGGCCACGCCGCGGCCCTGGAACTCCGGCATCGTCTCGGTGTGCAGGAAGGTGATGTGGTCGGCGGTCCGGCGGTAGGTGGCGATTCCCATCAGCGCGCCGGAGGCGTCGCGCGCCTCGTACCGCTGGTGCTCGGGGGCGTCTGCGACGGTCACGTCGTCGTTGTCCATGGCGCCACTGTAGTCAGCCCGGCCACCCGCGCGGGAGCGGTGACCGCAGGCCGGAAACATCGGTGACGGATGAAAGAACGACGCGTGGGTACCCGCTCCAACGGAGAAAATCACACCGGCCGGGAGGAGAGGCGGGGCATGAGCGAACACGCGTTAAAGGAAGGTCAGGCGATACCGAGCCTGGTGCCCGCTCGGATGGACCGGTTGCCGTGGACCCGCTTCCACTGGATGATCGTCGTCGGCCTCGGGGTTTCCTGGATCCTCGACGGTCTCGAGATCCAGCTGGTCTCCCTGGTCGGCAACGTGCTGAAGGAAGGCGCGACCCTCGGCCTCACCACCGCCGAGGTCGGGCTGCTGGCCTCGATCTACCTGGCCGGCGAGGTCGTCGGAGCCCTGTTCTTCGGCCGGCTGACCGACCGCTGGGGCCGCCGGAACCTGTTCATCATCACGCTCGTGGTCTACCTGGTCGCCTCCGGCGCAGCCGGCCTGAGCTGGGACTTCTGGTCGATCGCGCTGTGCCGGTTCGTGGCCGGGATGGGCATCGGCGGTGAGTACGCCGCGATCAACTCCGCGATCGACGAGCTGATCCCGTCGAAGTACCGCGGCCGCGTCGACATCGGGGTCAACGGCACCTACTGGGGTGGCGCGCTGATCGGTTCGGCGGTCGGCCTGGTCTTCCTCAACGACGACATCGTGCCGATCGAGTGGGGCTGGCGGCTGTGCTTCCTGATCGGGCCGGTGATGGGCCTGATGATCATCTACCTGCGCCGGCACATCCCGGAGAGCCCGCGCTGGCTGATGACGCACGGCCGGGTCGAGGAGGCCGAGCGGACCGTCGACGGGATCGAGGAGACCGTACGGCGCCAGGGCGGCGAGCTGCGCGAGGTGAGCGACGACGAGGCGATCAACGTCGTCGACTACCCGCCGGTGACGTACCGCGAGATCGCGCGGGTGATGCTGCGCGACTACCGGAGCAGGTCGTTCCTCGGCTTCTCGATGATGGTCACCCAGGCCTTTCTCTACAACGCGATCTTCTTCACCTACGCGCTGGTGCTGAAGGCGTACTTCGGGCTGAACGACTCCAGCATCGCGCTGTACTTCTTCCCGTTCGCGATCGGCAACCTGGCCGGGCCGCTGCTGCTCGGGCACCTGTTCGACACGATCGGCCGGCGCAAGATGATCTTGTCGACGTACTCGATCTCGGCGGTCGTGCTGTTCGTCACGGCGCTGCTGTTCAACGCCGGGTCGCTGAACGCGATGTCGCTGACCGCGCTGTGGTGCGTGGTGTTCTTCTTCGCCTCGGCGGGCGCGTCGTCGGCGTACCTGACGGTCAGCGAGATCTTCCCGATCGAGCTGCGCGGCCAGGCGATCTCGTTCTTCTTCGCGATCTCGCAGCTCACCGGTGGAGTGGTGGCGCCGTTCCTGTTCGCTTCGCTGATCGGCGAGGGCGACAACCCGGCCCGCGGCCCGCTGACCGTCGGCTACATCATCGGCGCGGCCGTGATGCTGGCCGGTGGTCTGATCGCGTGGTTCTTCGGCGTCGACGCCGAGGGGCAGTCGCTGGAGAACGTGGCGACGCCGCTGTCGGCCCGCGAACGCGCGTCGTCCAGCCGCTTCCAGGGCACGACCCCACGCCTGCCGAGCACGGAGGCCCAGGGCCGCGGTATCACCCCGATCGTCCCGAACGGCGGCGACGAGGAGGACCCGCCGAAGGACACCTAGGCCGCCCGTGCCTCGTCCCGGAACGCCCGGGGCGAGGCGCCGACGACGCGCCGGAACGCGGTGCTGAACGCGCTCTCGGACCGGTAGCCCGTGGCCCGTGCGAGCTCGGAGATCGAGAGCGTGTCGCGGGTGAGGGCGTCACGGGCGAGGCTCATCCGCCACTGGATCAGGTACTCCAGGGGAGGCACCCCGACGTGGCTCTTGAAGGCCTGGGCGAACGCGGAACGCGACATGTGGCTGATCTCGGCGAGCTCGTTGAGGTTCCACGGATAGGCGACATCCGCGTGCACGGCCCGCAGCGCGGCACCGATGCCGTCCTCGTTGAGGGCGCCCAGCCATCCGGTGGGCCGGTCGGTCTGACCGGCGTGAGCGCGCAGCATGTGCACGAGCAGGATCTGCGCGAGGTGGTTCTGCACCAGCGGGCCGCCGGCCGCGGCGGTCCCGACCTCGGTGGCCAGGTGGTCGATCAACTGCGCGAGCCGGCCGCCGTGGGGATCGCCCGCGCGGACGATCACGAGCGGCGGCAGGAGATCGGTCAGGAGGGCCGCGTTCCGATCGTCGAACGCGATGTGCCCGGCGCAGAGGTAGAGGTCGTTCTCGGACTCGGGGCCGATCCGCACCAACCCGTCGTGGGCGCCGGCCAGCACCGGGCCTGCGCTGCGTGGGCTCGCGTCCGGCGTACTGGCCAGCACATACGGCGGCGGGTTGCCCAGCATGAACGTGTCGCCCTCCCGCAGGAGCACCGGCTCGTGCCCGTCGAGGATCAGCCAGCACGTACCGCGGACGAGGCCGCCGATCCGCACGTGCAGGAACGGGTCGAACCGCAACGCCCACGTGCCCACGGCCCGCAGGCTGGGCCCGATCACCGTGCGGGGCCTGAGCAGGCCGATCGCGTCGGCCACCGGATCCCGAAAGCCGAGCACGTCGAGCACCTCCTGGACGATGTGTAAAGAATTGCGGACGGTACGTCATGGATCGTACCGGGTGGCTCCAGCAGTATCGATGACGGAAGAGATCAGCATCGAGACAGTGATGGAGACACTCAGATGGGACAGCTGGAAGGCAGGACCGCAGTGGTCACCGGAGGCAGCACCGGGATCGGTCTGGCCACCGCCGTACGGCTCGCGGACGAGGGCGCGTACGTGTTCGTCACCGGACGGCGCGAGGCCGAGCTGGAGACCGCCGTCACGACGATCGGAGCGGACCGGGCGACCGGGGTGACCGGCGACATCGCCGTACCGGCCGACCTGGACCGGCTCTACGACGCGGTCCGGGCGCGCGGCAACGGGATCGACGTGCTCGTGGCGAACGCGGCGGTCGGTTCGTTCGTGTCGCTCGAGGAAACCACCGAGCAGCACTTCGACCAGATGTTCGGGGTCAACGTCCGCGGCACGCTGTTCACCGTGCAGAAGGCGCTGCCGCTGCTCAACGACGGCGCTTCGGTGATCCTGGTCGGGTCCACGGCGGCCGATCGTGGCGTGGCCGCGTTCGGCGCGTACGCCGCGTCGAAGGCGGCCGTCCGGTCTTTCGCGCGGACCTGGTCCACCGAGCTCAAGGACCGGGGCATCCGGGTCAACGTGGTCTCACCGGCCTGGATCGGGACTCCTGGCGGCACGGCCGCGTTCGGCGACGAGGAGACCGCCCGGGCGGTCAAGGAGAACGTCGTCGCGACCGTGCCGAAGGGCCGGATGGGCCGGCCCGAGGAGGCCGCCGCGGTCGTGGCCTTCCTGGCCTCGGAGCAGAGCAGCTACGTCGTCGGCGCGAACCTCTACGTCGACGGCGGGGCGAACCAGATCTGAGCCTAGGATCGACCGGGTGAACTCGCTGCTGATCGCCGGTACGACCTCCGACGCGGGCAAGACGACCGTGGTGACGGGGTTGTGCCGGTGGTTGGCGCGCCGGGGCGTGCGCGTCGCGCCGTACAAGGCGCAGAACATGTCGAACAACTCGATGGTCTGCGCCGACGGTGCGGAGATCGGCCGCGCCCAGTGGATCCAGGCGGTGGCCGCCGGCGCCGAGCCCGAGGCGGCGATGAACCCGGTGCTGCTCAAGCCGGGCAGCGATCGGCGCAGTCACGTCGTACTGATGGGAGAACCGTGGGGTGAGCTGACCGCTCGCGGCTTCCTGACGGAACGTGCTGAGCTCGCGAAAGCGGCCTTTGCGGCGTACGACGATCTCGCGAGCCGGTACGACGTGGTGATCAGTGAGGGCGCCGGGAGCCCGACCGAGATCAACCTGCGGCAGTCCGACTACGTCAACATGGGTCTGGCGCAGCACACGCGGGCGCCGGTCGTCGTGGTCGGCGACATCGATCGGGGCGGGCTGTTCGCCGCGATGTTCGGTACGGTCGCGCTGCTCTCGGCCGAGGACCAGCGGCTGGTCAGCGGGTTCGTGGTGAACAAGTTCCGCGGCGACGTCTCGCTGCTCCAGCCGGGCATCGACATGCTCGCGAGCGTCACCGACCGTCCGACGTACGGCGTGCTGCCGTGGCTGCCCGAGCTGTGGCTCGACTCCGAGGATGCGCTCGACATCCCCGCGCGGCGGACCGACCACGATCCCGACGTGCTGACGATCGCGGTCGTGCGCTTCCCGCGGATCAGCAACTTCACTGATCTCGACGCGCTCGCGGTCGAGCCGACGACGAGCGTGTTCTTCACCGCGAGCCCGGCCGAGGTGCGCGACGCCGACCTCGTCGTGCTGCCCGGATCGCGCGCGACGACGTCCGACCTCGCCTGGCTCCGCGAGAACGGTCTCGCGGACGCGGTCCAGGCGCGGGTCGCCGCCGGTCGGCCGGTGCTCGGCATCTGCGGCGGGTACCAGTTGCTCGGCTGCGCGATCGACGACCCGTACGGCGTGGAGGGCGGCGGCTCGCACACCGGGCTCGGGTTGTTGCCGGTGGCCACGGAGTTCGCCCGGGCCAAGGTGCTCGCGCGGCCGGCGCCTACGGCGTACGAGATCCATCACGGGGTGGTCGAGGTGACCGGCGACGCCGACGAGTTCCCCGGCGGGTGTCGCAGCGGCGTGGTCTGGGGAACGATCTGGCACGGGCTGCTGGACGACGACGCGGCACGTCACGCGTTCCTCGCCGAGATCGCCACGCTGGCCGGCAAGCGTGCGCCGGACGGCACGGTCTCGTTCGCCGGCCTGCGCGAGGACCGGCTGGACCGCCTGGCCGACGCGATCGACGAGCACCTCGACACCGAGGCGCTGCTCATGCTGATCGAGAAGGGCGCTCCGAGCGGGGTGCGGTTCGTTCCTCCTGGCGCACCCTGAACTGTCGGCGGCTTGGGTTAGCGTCCGGGCATGGACCTCAAGCCCGTGCTGCACGAGTACCTGCGAAACACCCGGGCGCTGATGCTCGCCAAGCTCGAAGGGCTCAGCGAGTACGACATGCGCCGCCCGCTCGTCCCCTCCGGGACGAACCTGCTCGGGCTGGTCAAGCACCTGATCGGCATCGAGTACGTCTACCTCGGCACGAGCGTCGGCCGCCCGCCGGAACGCCGGCTGCCGTGGGAGGAAGACGGTTCGGTCTGGGACGGCGCGGACATGTGGGCGCTGCCGTCCGAATCGAGTCAGTACCTCACCGATTTGTATCGCCAGGCCTGCGAGCACAGCGACGCGTCACTGGCCGCGCTCGACCTGGACACTCCAGCCGAGGTGCCGCACTGGCCCGAGGAACACCGCAGCACGACGTTCGGCGCACTGCTCGTCCGGGTCGTCGACGAGACCGCCCATCACGCGGGCCACGCCGACATCGTCCGCGAACTGATCGACGGCCAGGGCGGTCAGGATGCCGGCGCACTGGACGAAGCGGGGTGGTCGGCGTACTACGCCAAGCTCCAGCAGGCAGCCGAGACCTTCCGCTGACCGCGAGGCGGCGTCGCTGACTGAGGAGTTCTCCAACCGCGGGTTCCAGCTCGGCCGCGGGTGGCGGCTGCGAAGATGGCCGGGTGAGCGACGAGGTCTTCGAGCAGCAGCGCGGCCGGATGTTCGGGATCGCGTACCGGATGCTCGGCACGGTGACCGATGCCGAGGAAGTGCTGCAGGACGCCTGGCTGCGTTGGCAGGGCGTCGACCACGCGACGGTCGCCAACCCGACCGGCTTCCTGGTGACGACCGTCACGAACCTCTGCCTCAACCAGCTCACCTCGGCCCGTGCCCGGCGCGAGACCTACATCGGCGAGTGGCTGCCCGAACCGGTGCTGACCAGCCGCCCCGGTCCGTTGGAGGTGGTCGCCGAGCGGGAAGAGGTCTCGTACGCGCTGCTGACCGTGCTCGAACGGCTCACCCCGCCCGAGCGAGCGGCGTACGTGCTGCGGGAGGCCTTCGGCTACTCGCACCGCGAGGTCGCCGAACTGATCGGCACCACCGAGGTCAACGCCCGCCAGCTCCACGCCCGGGCCCGCAAACACGTCGCCGGTGAGGACACCCGCAGCCAGCCCGTCGACCCCAAGCACTGGCAGACCCTCGTCAACCGCTTCCTCGCCGCCGCCCATCGAGGCGACCTGGAAGGCCTGACCGAACTGCTGGCCGCCGACGTGGTCTCCCGCTCGGACGGCGGCGGTGTCGTCACCGCGGCCCGCAACCCGGTCGTCGGCGCCGACCGCGTCGCCCGCTACCTGCTCGGCTCGCTGACGAAGTTCGGCACCGACGTCGAGTTCATCTTCGCCGAGGCCAACGGCGAACCGGTCATGCTCGCCTCCGACCCGACCGGCGTCCGCGCGGTCTGCTTCATCACCTTCACCGCCGACCGCATCGCCACCCTCGACCTGGCGATGAACCCCGCCAAGCTCCGCACGGTCGAGCGGCAGCTGACGGTTGCTTGACGACTGTGACAGTAGGACTGTCACAATAGGGCCATGGGTCCACTGCGCGGGGTCAAGGTTGTCGAGCTGGCGGGGATCGGGCCGGCGCCGTTCGGGTGCATGCTGCTGGCCGAGCTGGGCGCGGACGTCCTGAGGGTCGAGCGGCCGGGTGGCGGGCTGGCGATGGGAGCGCCGGAGTACGAGCTGGTGAATCGGGGACGGCGGAGTGTTGCGCTGGATCTGAAGCGGCCTGAGGCAGTCAAAGCCGTGCTGCAGCTGGTCGCTGGGGCCGACGTGCTCGTCGAAGGCTTCCGGCCGGGAGTGGCTGAGCGGCTGGGGCTCGGGCCGGAGGACTGCCGGGCGGTCAACGAGCGCCTGGTGTACGGGCGGATGACTGGCTGGGGGCAGGACGGTCCGCTGGCGCAGTCGGCGGGGCACGACATCGACTACCTCGGGCTGTCGGGTGCGCTGCACGCGATCGGGCGTGCGGGCGGGCCGCCGCAGATCCCGGCCAATCTGCTCGGCGACTTCGCCGGGGGATCGCTCTACCTGGTGATCGGCGTACTGGCCGCTCTCACCGAGGCACGCGCCAGCGGCCACGGGCAGGTGGTCGACGCGGCGATCGTGGACGGCTCGGCGCACCTGACCACGATGCTGCTCGGCGCGCTGGCGAGCGGCGCGTGGAAGCAGGAACGCGGCACCAACCTGCTCGACACCGGCGCGCCGTTCTACGACGTGTACGAGACCTCCGACGGCAAGCACATGGGCGTCGGCGCGATCGAGCCCAAGTTCTACGACGAGCTGATTCGCCTGCTCGGCATCACCCCGCCCGACCGGTACGACGTGGCGACCTGGCCCGAGCTGCGCGACCAGCTGACCACCGCGTTCGCGGACAAGACGCAGGCCGAGTGGACCGAGATCTTCGACGGCACCGACGCGTGTGTCGCGCCGGTTCTCCCACTGGCCGGTGAGCACCCGCACCTCGCCGCGCGCGGCGTCTTCGTCGACCACCACGGCGTACGCCAGGCCGCTCCCGCACCGAGATTCTCCCGTACGCCGACCAGCCTCGGCGAGCCACCGAGCAAGCCGGGGCAGCACACCCGTGCGGCCCTGACCGAGTGGGGTGTCGAAGGCGTGGACGAGCTGCTCCGCTCCGGCGCCGCCGTACAGGACTGAGGAGACCGCCCATGGAACGCCACCTGTTCGACGCCGACCACGACGCCTTCCGCGAGACCGCGCGCGCCTTCTGCGACAAGGAGATCGTGCCGCACCACGACGCCTGGGAGGAGGCCGGCATCGTCCCGCGCGAGCTGTGGACGGCGGCCGGCCGCGCGGGCCTGCTGGGGTTCATGATGCCCGACCAGTACGGCGGGGGAGGCGTGCGCGACTTCCGTTTCAACGCGGTGCTGATCGAGGAGCTGACCCGGGCGCGGGCGAGCGGGGTCGGGTTCGGTATCCACACCGACATCAACTCGGCGTACCTGCTGGACTACGCGACCGACGAGCAGAAGGCGCGCTGGCTGCCGGGGTTCTGCAGCGGCGAGACGATCACCGCGATCGCGATGACCGAGCCCGGCGCGGGCAGCGACCTCCAGGGCATCCGTACGACGGCCGTCCGCGACGGCGACGAGTACGTGATCAACGGGCAGAAGACGTTCATCTCGAACGGCATCCTGGCCGACCTGGTGATCGTGGTCGCCAAGACCGATCCCGAGGCGGGCTACCAGGGCATCTCGCTGCTCGTCGTCGAGCGCGGTACGCCGGGCTTCGAGCGCGGCCGGAACCTGGACAAGATCGGCCTCAAGGCGCAGGACACCGCCGAGCTGTTCTTCGACGACGTCCGCGTCCCGGCGAGCAACCTGCTCGGCCAGGAGGGTCAGGGCTTCGTCCACCTGATGGAGAAGCTGCCGCAGGAACGCCTCACGATCGCCGTCGTCGCCGCGGCCGCCTGCGAGAACGTCCTCGAGTCGACGCTGGCGTACGTGAAGGAACGCACCGCGTTCGGCCGTCCGATCGGCTCCTTCCAGAACAGCCGCTTCGTCCTGGCCGAGCTGGCCACCGAGACCCAGATCGCCCGCGTCTTCGTCGACCGCTGCATCGAGGAGCTGGCCGCCGGCACGCTCACGGTCAGCGAGGCCGCGATGGCCAAGTGGTGGACCACCGAGCTGCAGAAGAAGGTCGTCGACCGCTGCCTGCAGCTGTACGGCGGCTACGGCTTCATGACCGAGTACCCGATCGCCAAGGCCTACCTCGACGCCCGCGTCCAGACCATCTACGGCGGCACCACCGAGATCATGAAGGAGATCATCGGGCGCACGATGGGAATCTGAGCGACACCGCGATCTCCGGGCCGGTTCGTGCCAGACTGCGGAGGAGAGGTCCGGAGCGAGGGAGGTCGCGCTGATGGGAATCGTGTCGCCGGGGTTCACCGGGCGGCGGCGGAGCGGGTCGGAGCTGCCTCCGGGGCAGTACCTGACGCGGGACTTCCCGGTGCTGTCGGCCGGGCCCACGCCGCACATCCAGCCGGAGCACTGGGAGTTCAGCATCGCCACCGAGAGCGGTGAGGTGCACAAGTGGGACTGGCAGTCGTTCCTGAAGCTACCGGCCGAGGAGGTCACGCGGGACATCCACTGCGTGACGCGCTGGTCGAAGCTGCAGTCGGAGTGGAAGGGCGTCTCGCTCGACACGCTGTTCGCCGACGTCGAGACGAGCGCGGACTTCGTGATGGCGCACAGCTACGGCGGCTACACCACGAACCTGCCGCTGGACGACCTGCTCGACGGGCAGGCCTGGATCGCGTACGAGTTCGAGGGCGATGCGCTCGGGGCCGAGCACGGTGGTCCGGCCCGCTTGCTGGTGCCGCACCTGTACTTCTGGAAGAGCGCCAAGTGGGTCCGCGGCCTGGTGCTCTCCGACACCGACGACCTCGGGTTCTGGGAGACCGCGGGCTACCACGAGTACGGAGACCCATGGAAAGAACAGCGGTACGCCGGCGACTGACCTGGCAGGCCGGCACGGTCACGGAGGTGCGCGAGGAGACCGCGACCGCCCGGACGATCGTGCTCGACCTGCCCGACTGGCCCGGGCACGTGGCCGGGCAGCACCTGGACGTCCGGCTCACGGCGCCGGACGGGTATCGCGCCTCGCGCTCGTACTCGATCGCCTCGGCGTGGACCGGTTCCACGATCGAGCTGACTGTCGAGCAGGTTCCCGACGGTGAGGTCTCGCCGTACCTGGTGGAGGTCCTCAAGGTCGGTGATCCGCTCGAGGTGCGCGGCCCGGTCGGCGGCTGGTTCGTCTGGCGGCCGGAGACGACCGGGTCGATCCAGCTGATCGGCGGCGGCTCCGGCGTCGTACCGCTGATGGCGATGCTGCGCGAGCACGCGCACGCGACCAGTACGGCGCCCGCGCGGCTGCTCTACTCCGTACGACGGCCGGCGTCGGTCATCTACGCGGCGGACCTGAAGAAGCTGGCCATGTCCGACGACGTCGACCTGACCTTCGTCTACACCCGCGAAGCGCCACCCGGCGAACCCCGCGTCGGCCGCGTCGACGCCGAGCTGCTGGCGGCGAAGTCGTTCGCGCCGGCCGACGACCTGACCAGCTACGTCTGCGGCCCGACACCGTTCGTGGAGACGGTCGCCGACCTGCTCGTTGCCGCCGGCCACGACCCGGCCCGGGTGCGAACCGAACGTTTCGGACCGACAGGAGGACCGCGATGACCGCCGATGTCCCGACGTACCTGGACGGTAACGCGGCGGCGGGTGCGCTCAGCGAGGTGTTCGCCGTCGACATCACCGCCGCGATCGGCCGCTGCGCCGGCTGCGGCCAGACCGGAGTCTTCGCCGAGACCCGCGTCTACGTGGACGCGCCGGGCATGGTCGCTCGCTGCGCCGGGTGCGACGGGGTACTGCTGCGGGTCGTCAGTACGCCGACCGACACCTACCTCGACCTGCGCGGACTCACCTACCTGAGGCTGCCCACCACTCCCTGACCCGCCGTACCCGAGCGGCCCGAGCGACCTGACCAGGTCGTTCGGGCCGCTTCGTGCTGTCGGCGTGCTTGACAGGCGCATCACGCGTGCGCTTGTGTTCGTAACGTTAAAGCATGGGAAATTAACATCATCGAGCGAGAGGTGGGCCGGATGAGGCTCCGGGCGATGGCGGCGGTAGCGCTGCTCGTGACGACAACCGTGGCCTGCGGCGCGGACAACGAGGCCGGCGGCGGAGGCGGCGGTGGGGATGCCAAGATCGCGTTCCTGATGCCCGACATCGCCTCGACCCGGTACGAGCAGTACGACGCTCCGCTGTTCAAGGCGAAGATGAAGGAGCTGTGCGGCGGCTGCGAGGTGCTGTACCAGAACGCCGGCGCCGACCCGGCCAAGCAGCAGCAGCAGGCGAACTCGATGCTCGCCCAGGGCGTGAAGGCGATCGTGATCGACCCGGTCGACTCCGCCGCGGCGGCCTCGATCGTGCAGGCGGCCCAGGCCCAGAGCATCCCGGTGATCGCCTACGACCGGCCGATCCCGGACAAGAAGGCCGACTACTACGTCTCGTTCGACAACGAGAAGATCGGGCAACTGATCGCCCAGTCGCTGGTCGACGAGCTGAAGGCGGCCAAGGCGACCGGCGGCATCCTGCAGGTCAACGGCTCGCCGACCGACGCCGCGGCCGGGCTGATCAAGAAGGGCATCCACAGCGCGGTCGACCCGAGCGGGTTCAAGCTGCTGGCCGAGTTCGACACGCCGGGCTGGCAGCCGCCGAAGGCGCAGGAGTGGGTCGGCGGCCAGATCACCCGGTTCCCGAACCAGATCGCCGGCGTGGTCGCGGCCAACGACGGCACCGGCGGCGCGTCGATCGCCGCGTTCAAGGCAGCCGGTACGAAGGTCCCGCCGGTGACCGGGAACGACGCCGAGCTGGCCGCGATCCAGCGGGTGATCGCCGGCGACCAGTTCAACACCATCTCCAAGCCGATCAAGATCGTCGCCGACGCCGCCGCGGTGGTCGCCCACGAGTTTGCCCAGGGCAACAAGCCGGCCGGCAAGACGACGCTGTTCGACACCCCGTCGGAGCTGTTCACCCCGACTGTCGTCACCCAGAAGAACGTCGCCGAGGTACTGGCGACACCGGATTTCGCGCTGAAGGTCGCCGACGTCTGCACGGCGGAGTACAAGGCGGCCTGCGACAAGCTCGGGATCAAGTGATGGCGGTCCTCGAACTCCGGGGGATCAGCAAGAACTTCGGCGCCGTCGCCGCGCTGACCGACGTCGACCTGAGCGTCGACGCCGGTCAGGTGGTCGCGATCGTCGGGGACAACGGCGCCGGCAAGTCGACGCTGGTCAAGGTGCTGTCCGGCGTGCACGCCCCGGACGCCGGCACGATCGGTTTCGAGGGCCGGGAAGTCACGATCAACGGCCCGGCGGCCGCGCACAAGCTCGGCATCGCGACCGTCTTCCAGGACCTCGCGCTGTGCGAGAACCTGAGCGTCGTCGAGAACCTCTTCCTCGGCCGCGAGCTCGGTCCGTACCGGCTGGACGACGTCGCGATGGAGGTCCGCTCCTGGGAGTTGCTCCGGCAGTTGTCGGCCAAGCTCCCGGCGGTCCGGATCCCGGTCGCGTCGCTGTCCGGCGGGCAGCGGCAGACGGTCGCGATCGCGCGGTCGTTGCTCGGCGACCCGAAGGTGGTCGTGCTCGACGAGCCGACCGCCGCGCTCGGCGTCGCGCAGACCACCGAGGTGCTGAACCTGATCGAGCGGCTGCGGGAGAACGGGCACGGCGTCGTGATGATCAGCCACAACATGGCCGACGTACGGGCCGTCGCCGACCAGGTCGCCGTCCTGCGGCTCGGCCGGCCGAATGGTGTGTTCGACGCCCGTACCACCTCGTCGGAGGAGCTGGTGGCCGCGATCACCGGTGCCTCCGACAACGTCGTGACGCAACGCGCCGCGCGCGTCGAGGAAGGAGCCCAGGGATGACGGCGATGGATCTGAGCGACGAGCGCCTCCGGCAACGGCCGGGCCTGCGCGGGTACGGCGCGAGCCTGCTCGACCGGATCCGCTCCGGCGAACTCGGGATGATCCCGGTGGTGGCCGGCCTGGTGGTGATCTGGGCCGTGCTGCAGGCGCTGAACCCGATCTTCCTGTCCAGCACCAACCTGGTGAACCTGACGATGGAGTGCGTCCCCGTCGGTATCGTTGCCCTCGGCATCGTCTGCGTGCTGCTGGTCGGCCAGATCGACCTGTCGGTCGGCTCGATCAGCGGGCTCTCGGCAGCGATCATGGGCGTGCTGTTCGTCAACGAGAGCTGGCCGGTCTGGATTGCCGTGCTCACCGCGGTCGCGGCCGGGATCGGCATCGGGCTGCTCTACTCGCTGGTGCACAACCGGGTCGGCATCCCGAGCTTCGTGATCACGCTGGCCGGTCTGCTGTCGTTTCTCGGGCTGCAGCTGAAGGCGCTCGGGACCTCGGGCTCGGTCAACCTCCCGTACGACTCGGCGCTGGTCCAGTTCGCCCAGCTCTGGTTCGTACCGGTCTGGTTGTCGTACGTGCTGGTGGTCGCCGCCTCGGCCGCCCTGTTCGTCATCGGTTTCCTGCACGCGAACAAGCGGCGTACGGCCGGCCTGTCGGCACGGTCGATGCGCTACCTGCTCGTCCGCAGCGGACTCATGCTGGCCGGCCTCGGCTTCGCGGTCTGGTACCTGAACCGCACCCGCGGTGTCGGCTGGATGTTCGTGCTGTTCGTCGCGCTCGCGCTGATCCTGCACTACGGCCTGACCTCGACCAAGTGGGGCAAGTCCCTGTACGCCGTCGGCGGCAACGTCGAGGCCGCCCGGCGCGCCGGCATCAACGTCAACCTGGTCTACACCTCGGCCTTCGTGCTCTGTACGACGCTCGCCGCGGTCGGCGGCATCCTGGCCGCGGCCCGGCTGGCGGCCGCGAACCAGAGCAGCGGCGGCGGCGACGTCAACCTCAACGCCATCGCCGCGGCTGTGATCGGTGGCACGAGCCTGTTCGGAGGCCGCGGCACGGCCTTCGCCGCGGTGCTCGGCATCCTGGTGATCCAGTCGATCTCCAGCGGCCTGACGCTGCTCAGCCTCGACTCGTCGTACCGGTTCTTCGTCACCGGGGTCGTGCTGCTGCTCGCGGTCGGCGTCGACTCACTCGCCCGCCGCTCCCGAGCCAGCCACGGGCGCGGTTAGCAAAGGCGCACCGAGCCGGATGAAACCGGCTCGGTGCGCGGGTCGTCAGCGTCGTGGCTTGTTCCGCGACCGTACGGTGTCGCGCTGGGTCTCGCCGACCGCGCGCTCGTAGGCGAGCACGAGTCCCTGGATGGTGACCGGCTTGAACCGCTCGACCAGCTGCTGGATGTGCTCCGGTGGGCCGCCCGAGTCGCGGTAGTGCGGCCAGACCTTCGTCCGGAACACCTCGGTCAGTTCCTCGGCGATCGCGCGGCCGTGGTCGGTGAAGATCCGCCCCGCCGCGAGCACCGCCTCCACCGGCAGGTCGAGGTCGAGCAGCTCGACGCCGAGGCTGAGGTGCGCGGTCGCGACCTGGAACACGTCCTCGTCCGGCGTCGGCTCGACCACACCGAGCGCGACCAGCATCTCGATGTCGTCGTCGGTCAGCTCCCGGCCGGTACGCCGTACGAGGGTCGGCCGGTCGAGCGTCTCGGGCAGGTCGCGCATCCAGGGCGTGAGCAGCGTCCGGTGCAGCGCGATGTCCTGCGGCGACGCGTCGTCCGGGATCCGTTCCAGGTACCCCTCGATCGCGGACAGCGTGAAGCCGTGGGCCTGCAGCTCGCGGACCAGGTCGAGGCGGGCGATGTGCTCGGGACCGTAGTACCCGACGCGGCCGCGGCGGACCGGGGGAGGGATCAGGCCGCGCCCGGCGTAGAAGCGCAGGGTCCGCACGGTCATTCCGACCCGGGCCGACAACTCGTCGACGGTCAGCGTCGCGTCGGGGCCGGCTTCGGACATGGCGGAGATCATAGTCCCCTCTTGACCATCGTGACACCAGAACTGTCACAATCGGAGGACGACTCGACCGACGGGACCACCATGACGAGTGAAGCCTTCCTGTACGACGCGATCCGCACGCCGCGGGGCAAGGGCAAGCCGACCGGCGCGCTGCACGAGGTCAAACCGGTCCAGCTGGTGACCGGCCTGCTGCACGAGCTGCGGGCCCGGCACCCGGAGCTCGACCCGGCCGCCATCGACGACGTCGTCCTGGGCGTGGTCACTCCGATCGGCGACCAGGGCATGGACATCGCCCGCACCGTCGTACTGGCGGCGGGTTACCCGGAGACCACCGGCGGCGTGCAGCTCAACCGCTTCTGCGCGTCCGGTCTGGAGGCGGTCAACCAGGCCGCCCAGCGGGTCCGCTCCGGCTGGGAGGACTTCATCCTGGCCGGCGGCGTCGAGTCGATGTCCCGCGTCCCGATGGGCTCCGACGGCGGCGCCTGGGCGATGGACCCGGAGACCGCGCTGCAGACCGGCTTCATCCCGCAGGGCGTCAGCGCCGACCTGATCGCGACGATCGACGGCCTCTCCCGGACCGACGTCGACACGTACGCCGCCGAGTCGCACGCGCGCGCCGCGAAGGCCTGGGCGAACGGCTACTTCACCCGCTCGGTCGTCCCGGTCGACGACCGCAACGGCCTGCGGATCCTCGACCACGACCAGCTCGTCCGGCCCGGTACGACGGTCGAGACGCTGGCCGGGCTGCCGGCGTCGTTCGCGGCGATCGGTGAGCACGGCGGGTTCGACGCGGTCGCGCTGGAGAAGTACGTCACGGTCGAGCGGATCGAGCACGTGCACCACGCCGGCAACTCCTCGGGCATCGTCGACGGCGCCGCATTGGTGGCCATCGGCAACGAAAGGGCAGGCGAGGCGCTTGGCCGGGCGCCGCGTGGACGGGTGGTCTCGGCCGCCGTCAGCGGTGCCGACCCGACCATCATGCTGACCGGCCCGGCGCCGGCCGCCCGCAAGGCGCTGGCCAAGGCCGGGCTCGAGGTCGGCGACATCGACCTGTTCGAGATGAACGAGGCGTTCGCCGCCGCGGTGCTGCACTTCATGGCCGACCTCGGCGTACCGCACGAGAAGGTGAACGTGAACGGCGGCGCGATCGCGCTCGGGCACCCGCTCGGCGCGACCGGCGCGATGCTGGTCGGAACCCTGCTGGACGAGCTGGAGCGGCGCGAGCTCCGCTACGGTCTGGCCACTCTGTGCGTCGGCGGCGGGATGGGCGTCGCGACCATCATCGAGAGGCTGGCGGCATGATCTCCTGGCACAGCGACAACGGGATCGTCACGCTGACGATGGACGACCCGGACGCGTCGGCGAACACGATGAACGACGCCTACGTGACCGCGATGGCCGCGACGGTCGAGCGGCTGCAGGCTTCGGCCGACTCACTCAAGGGTGTGGTGATCACCAGCGCGAAGAAGACGTTCTTCGCCGGCGGCAACCTGCAGATGCTGTCGCAGATCCAGCCGGAGAACGCGGCCGAGGTGTTCGACACGATCGAGGAGGTCAAGCGCCAGCTCCGGGTCCTGGAGACGCTCGGCGTCCCGGTCGTTGCCGCGATCAACGGCTCGGCACTCGGCGGCGGGCTGGAGATCGCGCTCGCCTGCCACCACCGGATCGTTGCCGACGACCACCGGATCGAGCTCGGCGTCCCGGAGGTGACGCTCGGACTGCTGCCCGGTGGTGGCGGCGTGACCCGTACGGTCCGGATGCTCGGGCTGCAGGACGCGCTGATGAAGGTGCTGCTGCAGGGCCAGCGGATGAAGCCCGCGCACGCGCAGTCGGTCGGCATCGTCGACGAGGTGGTCCCGCGCGACGAGCTGCTGTCCCGCGCGCGTGCCTGGATCGAGGCGTACGACGGTGACGCCAAGCAGCCCTGGGACCGCGACGGCTACAAGATCCCGGGCGGTACGCCGTCCTCGCCGAAGCTGGCCGCGTTCCTGCCGGCCTTCCCGGCGAACCTGCGCAAGCAGCTCAAGGGCGCGCCGTACCCGGCGCCGCGGGCGATCATGAGTGCCGCCGTCGAGGGTAGCCAGGTCGACTTCGCGACCGCGTCCCGAATCGAGTCGCGCTGGTTCGTCTCGCTGGCGACCGGGCAGATCGCGAAGAACATGATCAACGCGTTCTTCTTCGAGCTGCAGGCGATCAACGCGGGCGCGTCGCGGCCGGACGGCGTACCGGCGTACCAGGCACGCAAGGTCGGTGTGCTCGGCGCCGGGATGATGGGCGCCGGGATTGCCTACTCCTGCGCGAAAGTGGGCATCGAGGTCGTGCTCAAGGACATCTCGCTCGAGGCGGCCGAGAAGGGCAAGCAGTACTCCGAGAAGCTCCTGGCCAAGCAGCTGGAGAAGGGCCGGACGACGCCGGAGAAGGCGGAGGCGTTCCTCAGCCTGATCACGCCGACCGCGGACCCGAACGACCTGGCCGGGTGCGACCTGGTGATCGAGGCGGTGTTCGAGAGCGAGGAGCTGAAGCAGAAGGTCTTCGCCGAGATCGCCGGCGTGGTCGAGCCGGACGCGCTGCTCTGCTCGAACACGTCGACCCTGCCGATCACCTCGCTGGCCGACGGGATCGCCCGGCAGGGTGGGCTGGGGTGGGGCCGAAGGCAAGGCGCAGCCGACTTCATCGGCATGCACTTCTTCTCGCCGGTCGACCGGATGCCGCTGGTCGAGCTGATCGTGGGGGAGAAGACCTCGGACCGCGCGCTGGCCAAGGCGTACGACGTGGTCCGGCAGATCAAGAAGACGCCGATCGTGGTCAACGACAGCCGCGGCTTCTTCACCTCGCGGGTCTTCGGCACGCTGGTGATGGAAGGCGCCGCGATGGTTGCCGAGGGCGTCGACCCGGTGACGATCGAGCGGGCCGCGACCCAGATGGGCTTCCCGGCACCGCCGCTGGCGATGCTGGACGAGGTCACGCTGACGCTGCCGCAGAAGATCCGCGACGCCGCGCGAGCGGCAGGGGACAGCGCCGGCGCGTTCGACGAGCACCCGGGGATGGCGGTCGCCGATCGACTCGTCACCGAGTTCGACCGGAAGGGCAAGGCGGCCGGGGCCGGCTTCTACGAGTACCCGGCGGACGGGCCGAAGCGCCTGTGGCCCGGGCTCCGCGAACACTTCGGGCCCGCGGTCGAGGTCCCGCTGATCGACCTGCAGGAACGTCTCACCTTCGCCATGGCGCTGGAGACCGTGAAGTGCCTGGACGAGGGCGTGCTGCGCTCGGTGGCCGACGCCAACATCGGCTCGATCTTCGGCATCGGCTTCCCGCCCCTGTACGGCGGTGCGCTGCAGTACGTCAACCAGTACGCCGGCGGCCTGCCCGGGTTCGTTGCCCGCGCGCGCGAGCTGGCGGCGGCGTACGGGCCGCGGTTCGAGCCGCCGTCGCTCCTGGTAGGCCTGGCCACGAAGGGTGAGCGCTTCGTCTGAGAACCTCTCCGGTCTTGCGCCGGAGAGCGTTTTCGGCCATTGTCGGAACACTTCTCCAACGATTCACCTGGTGCTGTGGTCGTTGGGTTCCGGACTCTGCTCTCGGAGGTGGAGACGATGGCCGCTGGTCGTCCGAACGCTGGTTTGTCCCGACGCGATCTGCTCAAGCGGACCGGTGGCCTGGCCACCCTCGCCGCGTTCACGGCCGCCTGCGGTGGCAACACCGGGCGACCAGCCGACAGCGGGGGAGGCGGCAGCAAGGCCGCGCTCGCCCAGTGGTACCACCAGTACGGCGAGACCGGGGCGCGGGAAGCCGCGCTCAAGTACGCCAAGGCCTACGGTGACGCCGCGGTCACCGTGCAGTGGACGCCGGGCGACTACGCCGCGAAGCTGTCGTCGGGACTGCTGTCCAGCAAGGGCCCGGACGTCTTCGAGGGCCAGCTGAACATCGGGATGGTGAAGAGCAACCAGATCGTCGCGCTGGACGACCTGCTGGAGGGTGTGAAGGACGACTTCAGCGCGGAGGACCTGGCCACCAACACGGTCGACGGCAAGGTCTACGGGATCCGGATGATCGTCGACCCGCAGGTGATCTACTACCGCAAGTCGCTGTTCCAGGGCGCCGGGATCGAGCCTCCGAAGACGATCGACGACCTGATCTCCGCGTCCAAGGAACTCACCACGAACAAGGTCAAGGGCATCTTCGTCGGCAACGACGGCGGCGTCGCCCTCGGGGGTCCGGCGCTCTGGTCCTCCGGCGGCGCCTACCTGACCAAGGACAACAAGCCGGGCTTCACCGACGGGCGCGCGGCCCAGGCGTTCGGCAAGCTGCACGAGCTGTACGCGAGCAAGTCGACGTTGCTCGGCGCACCGACCGACTGGACCGACCCGAGCGCGTTCACCCAGGGCCTGGTCGCGATGCAGTGGATCGGGATGTGGGCGCTGCCGGCCATGCAGAAGGCCTTCGGCGACGACCTCGGCGTGTTCGCCTTCCCGGCGCTCGACGCGCAGGGCACGCCGGCGGTCTACTCCGGCGGCTGGACGCAGTTCGTGTCGGCCAAGAGTGCGAACGTCGACGCGGCGAAGAAGTTCGTCAAGTGGCTGTGGATCGACCAGGCGGAGTACCAGGAGGACTGGTGCCTGAACTACGGCTTCCACATCCCGCCGCGCAAGAGCCTGGCCGCGAAGGCCGCCAAGCTGCAGGACGGCGCCGCCGCGGAGACGGTGAAGCTGAACGAGCAGTACGGCCGGACCGACAACCCGGCCTGGACCCCGAAGATGGCCACCGCGTTCGGCGACCTGCTGACCAACGTGATCCGCAAGGGCGCCGACCCGGCCGCCGAGATCAGTAAGGCGGAAAAGACCGTCGGGACGGAACTGTCCCGGCTGTTCGGATGAGCCCCCGTACGACGGCGAAGGGGATCCGCGGCAACACCCTGTGGTTCTGGGTGTTCGTCGGCCCCTTCGTGATCGGCCTGCTGATCTTCAGCTACCTGCCGATCCTGTGGAGCCTGGTGCTGAGCTTCTTCGAGGCGCGCAACACGGTCACCCCGACCGAGTTCGTCGGGCTGCGCAACTACGCCGACATGCTGACCGACCACAACTTCCTGTCCAGCCTGGGCACGTTCTCGCTGTTCGCGGTGTTCATCGTGCCGCTGACGTTCGTGCTCTCGCTGGCGCTCGCGCTGCTGGTCAACCAGGTCAAGATCGCCCGCGCGTTCTTCCGCTCGGTCTTCTTCCTGCCGACCGCCTGCTCGTACGTCGTCGCGTCGCTGATCTGGAAGCTGTCGATCTTCAACGGCGTCCGGTTCGGTCTGGCCAACACCGTGCTCGACTGGTTCGGCATCGACCAGATCGCGTGGCTGTCGACCGTCGATCCACCGTGGTTCTGGATCCCGATCATCACCGTCCGGCTGTGGCTGCAGCTCGGCTTCTACATGATCCTGTTCATCGCCGGGCTGCAACGGATCTCGCCCGCGCTGTACGAGGCGGCGTACGTCGACGGCGCGAAACCCGGCTGGCAGGTCTTCCGCTTCATCACGCTGCCGCAGCTGCGGGCGACGGCGGTCGCCGTACTGATCCTGAACCTGATCGCGGCGTACCAGGCCTTCGACGAGTTCTACAACCTGCTCGGCAACGTGAACTTCGCCCGGCCGCCGCTGGTCTACCTGTACGGGATCTCGCTCGGCACGATCCAGGACCTCGGCCACGGCAGCGCCGGCGCCCTGATCCTGGCGGCGATCATCATGATCGTCACGCTGCTGCAGAACAAGATCTTCGGCTTCGGCAAGGCGAACGACTGATGGCAGTGAATCGACGGGCAGAGCGCACCTCCGGTACGCCGCAACCGATCGGCTACTCGCGCAGCGGGATCGGCCGGGTCACGCTCGTGCTGCGCTGGATCGCGCTGGCGATCGCGGTGGTCCTGTTCCTGCTGCCGTTCTACCTGGTGCTGCGCAACGCGCTGTCGACCGAGGCCGACATCACCGCGCCGGAGTGGACGCTGTTCCCCAAGGACCTGCAGTGGGGCAACATCAGCGAGCTGTTCAACGACCAGAGCGTGCCGATCGCGCGGGCCCTGTGGAACTCGGCGGTCGTCGGCGTCCTCGGCACGGCCGGGCAGTTGCTGCTGGCATCGATGGCCGGCTACGGCCTGGCGCGGATCCCGTACAAGCACGCGGACAAGGTCTTCTACGCCGTCGTGGCGACGCTGATGATCCCCGGCGCGGTGACGTTCATCCCGAGCTTCATCGTGGTCTCGTCACTGGGCTGGGTCAGCTCGCTGCGCGGGCTGATCATCCCGACGCTGTTCAGCGGGTTCGCGGCGTTCCTGTTCCGGCAGTACTTCCTGAGCTTCCCGCGCGAGCTGGAGGAGGCCGCCCGGGTCGACGGCGCCGGCTACTTCGGGACGTTCTGGCGGATCGTCGTCCCCAACTCGCTGCCGTTCTTCGCCGCGCTGGCCGCGATCACGTTCATCGGCAACTGGAACTCGTTCCTGTGGCCGCTGGTGATCGGGCAGGACTCGTCGTCGTGGACCATCCAGGTCGCGCTGTCGACGTACGTGACGGCCCAGACGATCAACATCCACCAGCTCTTCATGGCGGTCGCGGTCTCGATCCTGCCGCTGGTGCTGATCTTCGCGTTCCTGCAGCGGTACCTGATCCAGGGCGTGACGCAGTCGGGCATCAAGGACTGAGGACTGCCCCCCGCTCCGCCACCCCCGTTGCGTCCGAAGAACAGCGATGCGTCCGAAGAACCCGAGGCTATAGCGCTCGGTTCTTCGGACGCATCGCGTTTCTTCGGACGCTGTGCTGCCGGGGACCTGCTACTCCGGAGCCGCGTAGACCGGCGTCGCGATCGCGCGGGCCAGGGTGTGGAAGGCCAGGTTGAAACTGACCACCGCGGCGCTGGCCTCGTCGTCGACGTCCAGCTTGTCCACGTCGAGCGCGTGCACGACGAAGTAGTACCGGTGGGCCGGGTCGCCGGCGGGCGGGGCCGCGCCGCCGAAGCTCTTCGTGCTGTAGTCGTTGCGGACGTGGAACGCGCCGTTGTCCAGCCGCGGCGTCGCCCCGGCGCCGGCCGGGAGCTCGGTCACGTCGGCGGGCAGGTTGACCAGGATCCAGTGCCAGAACCCCGACGGGGTCGGCGCGTCCGGGTCGTAGCAGGTCACCACGAAGCCCTTGGTCTCCGCCGGGAACCCGCTCCAGCTGAGCTGCGGCGACGTGTTGCCACCGGCAAAGACCTGCGCGTCGTCGAGGGTCTCGCCGGCGGCGAAGTCGGTACTGGTGACGGTGAAGGAGCCCACGGTGGGGAGCTTCTCGTACGGGTCCTGCGCGACCGGCCGTTCGAGCGACATCTGATGATCCTCCCAGGATCTCGCGTGTGGTGATTCCGACATTACTGGCCGCCGCACGCGGACTCCGGCCGGGGCGCGGCGCCGGGGATGCGAAGATCGGGGGTGGCCGTGTCCAGACGGCCCGACGACGACCTTGGAGGAGCTGCGGTGGAGGAGTACCTGGCCCGGATCGGCCCGGCCGACGAACAGGCGATGGCGGCCGCCACGCAGCGTCAGCAACTGCTCACGAAACCGGCCGGCTCCCTCGGCGTACTGGAAGAGCTGTCGATCCGCATCGCGGGAATGACGGGGACCGGGTTTCCAGCTCCCGCTGTTGTGGCTGTGTTCGCCGCTGATCACGGGGTGCATGCTCAGGGCGTGTCTCCGTGGCCGCAGGAGGTGACCGCCTCCATGCTCGCCAACTTCGCCGCCGGTGGTGCGGCCGTGAACGCTTTCGCCTCCAACAACCGGGTCGACGTGCGGGTGGTCGACGTCGGCGTCGCCTCCGACGTGGACGAGCTGGACATCGTGCACGCCAAGGTCCGCCCGGGCACTCGTGACCTCTCCGTCGAAGCGGCGCTGACCGCCGACGAGGTGCTGGCCGCCGTCGCGGTCGGCTTCGAGCTGGCCGACAAGCTCGTGCTCGACGGCTACCGCTGCCTGCTGACCGGCGACATGGGCATCGCGAACACCACCGCCTCCGCCGCCCTCATCGCCACCTTCACCGGCGCGACCGCCGACCAGGCCACCGGCCGAGGCACCGGCATCGACGACGCGACCCTCGCCCACAAGACGGCGATCGTCGAAGCCGCCCTGGTTCTGCATGAGGTCCCCGCCACCGAGCCCTTGAAAGTACTGGCGGCGTACGGCGGCCTCGAGCACGCCGCTCTCACCGGCTACATCCTCGGCGCGGCCGCCAACAAGGTCCCCGTCGTCCTCGACGGCGTCATCGCCGGCGCTGCGGCACTCGTCGCCCAGGCGCTGCACCCGTCAGCCATCGACTACTGCGTCGCCGGGCACCGCTCTGCTGAGCCCGGTCACGCGATCGCCCTCAAGGCGCTCGGCCTCCAGCCGTTGGTCGACCTCGACCTCCGCCTGGGGGAGGGAACGGGCGCCGTACTGGCCTATCCCATTCTCACCTGCGCCGTCCGCGCCCTGTCCGAGATGGCGACCTTCGAGTCGGCCGGCATCGCCTCGGGCGACGGCTCGGTGGACGACCTGGTCGCCGGGCCCGCCGACTCCGGCGCGGCTCCTGCTGGCTCCGGCCCCGCATCCGGCGCTGCGACCGTGCTGGGAGGCGACGCGTGAGCGAGCCCGCGCCGTACCTGTCCGGCCTCGTCCTCACCGGCCGTCGCGTGGTGGTCGTCGGCGGCGGGGGAGTCGCCCAGCGCCGGCTGCCGCGCCTGCTCGAGACCGGCGCGCAGATCGACGTCATCTCACCCGCGATCACCCCGACCATCGAAGGCCTGCTCACCAACCCCGACCTGCGCTGGGTCGAGCGCGGCTTCACCCCGGGCGACCTGGAAGGCGCCTGGTACGTCGTCGTCGCAACCGACGATGCCGACGTCAACGACCAGGTGTCGGCCGAGGCCGAGGAGCGGCGCATCTTCTGCGTCCGTTCCGACGACCGCTCCCGCGCGACCGCCTGGACGCCGGCCTCGGGTCAGCACGACCACGTCACCATCGGCGTACTGGGGGCAGGCGATCACCGCCGCTCGGCCGCCGTACGCGACGCGATCCTCGAGGAGCTCCGCACCGGCGCACTCGGGGCCCGCGACTCGCTCGACAAGCAGCCCGGCGTCTACCTCGTCGGCGGCGGACCGGGCGACCCCGACCTGATCACCGTCCGCGGCCGCCGGCTGCTCGCCGAGGCGGACGTGGTCGTCGCCGACCGGCTCGCACCGCAGCAGCTCCTGGACGAGCTGCACCCCGAGGTCGAACTGATCGACGCCGCGAAGCTCCCGCGCGGCCGTTCGGCCCAGCAGGAGGAGATCAACCGGATCCTCGTCGACCGCGCGCAGGCCGGCAAGCTCGTCGTACGGCTGAAAGGCGGAGACCCGTACGTCTTCGGCCGCGGCTTCGAGGAGGCGATCGCCTGCGCCGAAGCCGGTGTGACCTGGACGGTTGTCCCCGGCATCACCAGTTCGATCTCGGTCCCCGCGGTCGCCGGCATCCCGGTCACGCACCGCGGTATCACCCACGAGTTCACGGTCGTCTCGGGCCACATCCCGCCGGACCACCCGGACTCCCTGATCAACTGGCCGGCGCTCGCCCAGCTCACGGGCACGCTCGTCCTCCTGATGGCGGTCGAGAACCTGCCCAAGATCACCGCCACCCTGCTCGCCCACGGCCGCCCGGCGACGACCCCCGCGGCGGTCATTGCCGACGGCACCCTTCCGTCGCAGGAGATCGTCACCGCCGACCTGGCGACCATTGCCACCACCGCCCGGTCCGCCGGTATCGGCGCCCCGGCGATCGTTGTCATCGGCAACGTGGTCGAGGTGGCCGCGCAGGTCCGCCGATGAGCCGCACGCCGTCGGCAGTACGCCGTCAGGTGGTCGTCGCGCTCGCCGCGAACGGCGCCGTCGGCGCGAACGCCGCGCTGGGCGCGAACGCCGCGCTGGGCGCGAACGCCGCGCTGGGCGCGCTGGGCGCGAACGGCGACGCTCTCCGCGTGGTGGTGTGCGAGTGATCGTCGACATCGACCAGGCCGACGACTCACGCCTGGGCGACTACGTTCAGCTGCGTGAGGTCAACCTCCGGCGCCTGCTGGAGGAGGAGCACGGCCTCTTCATCGCCGAAGGCGACAAGGTGATCCGCCGAGCTGCCGAGGCCGGCTACGAGCCGCGCTCGTTCCTGCTCGCCCCGCGCTGGCTGGACACCTTGGCCGACGTACTGGAGAAGTGGCCGGAGGCCCCTGTCTACCTGGTCTCGGAGGACCTGGCCGAGCAGGTCACCGGCTTCCACGTCCACCGCGGCGCGCTCGCGTCGTACAAGCGCCGGCCTCCGGCCGATCTCGACACTCTCCTGGACGGCGTCCAGCAGGGCCGGATCGCGATCTTCGACGACATCGTCGACCATACGAACGTCGGCGCCGGCTTCCGCGCCGCCGCCGCGATGGGCGTCGACGCCGTGCTCGTCACGCCGACCTGTGCCGACCCGCTGTACCGCCGCTCGGTGAAGGTCTCGATGGGCACCGTCTTCCAGGTCCCGTGGACCCGGCTGGAGTCCTGGCCCGGCGACCTGGAGAAGCTCGAGGCCCACGGGTTCACCACCGCGGCCTTCGCGCTGACCGACGACTCGATCACGCTCGACGCGCTGGCGGCTCGCCGCGACCCGAAGCTCGCGCTGATCTTCGGCACCGAAGGCCACGGGCTGAAACCCCACGTCCTGGCGTCGTCCGACCTCACCGTCCGGATCCCGATGGCCGGGGGCGTCGACTCCCTCAACGTCGCCTCGTCCGCCGCGGTCGCCTTCTACGCCACCCGGGTCACCACCTAGAGCGAGACGATGGTGTGGCCGGCCGCTTCGAGGGTCTTGACGGCCTGGTCGACCGAGCCGGCCGCGACCAGCACCAGGTCGGCCTGGTAGGTGGAGGCAGCGAAGACCGACAGACCCGCGGCGGCGAGCGGCTGGACGATCGCGGCCAGCATGCCCGGCTGGTCGAGGTCGTGGGCGTCGTTGTTGTAGAAGGCCCGCCAGGGTTCAGCGTCACCGTCCTCGGCCAGTTCGGCCAGGACGGTGACGCCTTCCGGGGTACGCGACATGGCCCACCAGTCGCCGGTCGGCAACTGAGGTGCCGAGCAGGCGTGGTGCTCGATGCCGAAGCGCGGCCGGAGCAGGGTCAGGGTCTGAGCTGGCATGGGCTCATTCTGCACCGGCACCCGGAGGACTCGCGTCGGCGACCACGGGCAGGATCGCGTCGGCGGCCTCCGCGGTGGTTCGGTCGAGCCCGGCGGGGTCGAGGGTGCTGATGACGACGGCGTACCGATGACCGATGAGCGCGTCGAGGATGGCGCCTGCGGAGTGCCAGGTCAGGGTCATCCCGCCCATCTGCAGGATGCTCGGATTGCGTTGCAGGTGGGCAGTCTGGGCGCACACCAAGGTCGGGCCGCGGTCGTCCTCCAGGCTGCGGATCTCGAGCAGGTTCTGCGCCATGATCGTGTCGCGGACAGCCAGGAGGCCTGATACACGGGCGGTTTCGTCGACCCGCTGGGCGGCCTGCTGGTGATAGCGGAGCAGTCCGAGCGCGGCGTTGGCGTGGATGCGCGCTCGGTACCAGGCGTCGCGGGAGGTACTGGCGATCAGTTCAGGCGCGCGGGTGTAAAGCGCGGTGAGCAAATCGTCGGCGATCGCCCGCAGCTGCACAGCTTCGGGGCTGCCGCCGATCGATACCGCCGAGTCCAGGATCGCCTCCTGCCGGCTCCAGCGGTCGTCATCACCCAGCAGATCGGTGAGATCGCGGTCGGCAGCCAGGTAGTCGAGAGTGTGCTCCAGGTACCCGCGCGGGCTGGGTGCGCTGATGTTCTCAGTCGGCGCGTCGAAGCCGTGAAAGGACAAGCGTTCCTCAACCGGTCGCGCCTGGTTGTAGTCGCGCAACCAACCAACCAGTTGGCTGTTGGCCTCCACCGCACCGAAGCCGTGGGAGAACCCAACGTTCATCACCGCGTCAAGGCTGCCGACGCCGTACCGCACGTAGTCGTCGACCGCGAGCGCCGCGACACGGTCGGTCTCCAGCGCGATCGACCGGAACCCTCGCTCGACAAGGGATCGGACGAGCTCGTTACGGATCGGCCCGAAGGAAGGATCCTGGGTGGGGTGCGCCGGTTCACTGATCGCGAGCAGCTCGCACGGCGGCGCCGCGAGCTCCCGAAGGTCCTGTCTCATGTCTCTCAATCATAGGATTGAAGTGCTTTGGGGAAGCTTTGAAGACCGGCTGAGCGGCTAGCTCACCGATAAGTCTCAAACCGGGGGCTCACCCCTGGCCCGAAGGGCCGGTAACGTCCGGCCGCATGGGTGAGCTCGGGCGGGCGAGGGTAGGGGCAGCGAACGACGCGTGGGCGGGGCAGGCACCGCTGGGTGCGGAGGTGGTGGAGACCCCGGAGTATCGGCTGGTGCGGATGCCGGAACGCTACGGCAGCCATCTGATGGTGCAGTGGGTCCGATCGTCACGCCCGGCGGACGCCGTACTGGCCGACATCGCCACGCGGGCGCTCTCGCAGGGCATGATCAACACCAGCTCGCCGATTCTGCAGCGGCTCGGCTTTGTTGCCTACGGCCAAGAACATGCCTACCGGCTCCCGCTCACCGGGTGAGTGGTGGCGTGCTCGCGCGGACGACCGGGTACGCCGGGACCGTACGGCGCGTGAGAGTCGCGTCGTTGGTGGTGGCGCGGTAGATCGCTTCTTCGGCGACGGCGTTCAGCTCGACGTGCACGGTGGTGAGTTTCGGTACGACGTCGCGCAAGGTGCTGATGTCGTCGAAGCCGGCGACGCCGATGTCCTCGGGGATCCGCAGGCCGCGCTCGCGCAGACCGTCGAGCGCGCCGAGCGCCATGTCGTCGGTGACGGTGAAGACCAGTTGCAGGTCGCGGAGCTCGTCGTCGGTGAGCGAGAGCACGAAGTCGCGCGCTCCCACCCAGCTGAAGTCGGGATGGTGGACGCGCGTCTCGCTGACGCCGGCGTCCAGCAGGCCTTGCACGAAACCTTCGACCCGGCGCTGCATCGAGAGCAAGGGAGTGGCGCTGCCGAGGACCAGGCAGCGGCGGTAACCGAGCGCGGCCAGTTCGCGGGCCAGCGACCGGGCGCCTTCGTGGTTGTCGAAGTCGACGGTCTCGAACGGGAGATCGCTGCGGCTGATCAGTACGACGCGCCCGCCGGTCTCCTCGTACCGGCGCAGCTCGTCGACGAGGTCCTGCTCCGACGGCGGATCGACGGACCCGGTCCCGGCCAGGATGATCGCGCGCGGTCGCTGGCCGCGTAGTTCGCGGACCAGGTCGAGCTCGCGCTCGGCGTGCCGCTCGGTGACCGCGATCGACACGTGCAGGCCGATCGCCTCGGCCTGCTTCATGATCTCGGCCGCCATCGCGGAGAAGTACGGGTCGGAGATCAGGCTGATCACCAGCGCGACCGTGCGCGACGTGCCGCGGGCCATCGCCTGGGCCGGCAGGTTCGGCGTGTAGCCGAGCTGGCGCGCGGCGGCGAGGACGCGTTCGCGGTAGCTCTCGGCGACCTTGCGGGCGCTGCCGTTCAGGACCCGCGACGCCGTCGGCTGCGAGACCCCGGCGTACCGTGCGACGTCGTCGAGCGTGACCGGGCGCCTGGAGCCTGGCCCGCCCTGCGTCGATGGCACCCGGGCAGCTTATCGATGAAATCTGCTGGACGGGCGTGATGGGATTGGCCGCATGCGGAAAGTCGTTCTGATCACCGGCATGCAGGCCGCGGGCAAGTCCACCATCGCGCCACTGCTCGCGTCGCGGCTCGGCCCACCTGCCGCGACCCTCGACGGCGACGTCTTCCACCACGGCGTCGTCGCCGGCGCGGTCGGCATGACTCCCGACCCGGCACCCGAAGCCGTGCGCCAGCTGGAGCTCCGGTACGCCGCCACCGCCAAGATCGCCCAGCATTACGCCGACGCGGGCTTCGACTTCACCTGCTCCGACATCATCCTCGGCGCCGACGTGGAACGCTGGTTCACCGCGTTGCACGACGTCGAGCCGCACCTCGTCGTCCTCGTTCCGTCCGTCGACTCCATCGTCGACCGCGAACTGGGCCGCGGCTCCACGTCGTACCGGGACTGGCAACCCCCAGGCGGCACCCTCGCCGACGCCGTCCGTGCCCTCCAGAAAAGCCTCGAAGACACTCCGCACCGAGGCCTTTGGCTCGACACCACCCACCAGACCCCCGACCAGTCCGTCGAAACCATCCTCGAGAACGACCTCGAGTCGTCCCGCTGGTAGGCCTGCCGCCGTTGACTGCGGTGTCTCGGACTTCTAAAGTCGACAGCAATCGTCTTTAGAAGGAGATTCATGAGCAGCGGATCCAGCTACGTCATCGTCGGGGCCAGCTTGGCGGGGGCGAAAGCGGCGGAGGGCTTGCGGGCGGAAGGCTTCGACGGGCGCGTGGTCCTGATCGGTGACGAGCGGGAGCGGCCGTACGAGCGGCCGGGGCTATCCAAGGGGTACCTGCTGGGCAAGGACGAGCGCGCGAAGTCCTTCGTGCACGACGAGAGCTGGTACAGCGAGCACAACGTCGAGCTGGTGCTCGGTGACCGGGTGACCGGGCTGGATCGAGCCGCGCACGAGGTGACCTTCGACAGCGGCGAGCGGATCGGCTACACCAAGCTCCTGCTCGCGACCGGTGTATCACCGCGACGGCTGAAGGTCGACGGCGTCAAGCTCGACGGGATCCATTACCTGCGCCGGATCGGCCAGTCGGACAAGCTGCGCGACGCCATCCGCGCCGGCGGCCGGGTCGTCGTCGTGGGCGCCGGCTGGATCGGGCTGGAGACCGCGGCCGCGGCCCGTGAGTACGGCTGCGATGTGACGGTCATCGAGCCGCAGGAGACGCCGCTCGCGGCGGCGCTCGGTGGGGAGATGGGCGCGTTCTTCGCGTCCCTGCACCTGCGGCACGGCGTCGACCTGCGCCTCGGGCAGAGCGTGTCCGGCTTCCGCGGTACCGACAAGGTGGAGGCCGTGCTCACCGAGGACGGCAGCGAGTACGCCGCCGACGTCGTCGTGATCGGCATCGGCGCCCGGCCGAACACCGAGCTCGCCGAGCAGGCCGGCCTCAGCGTCGACAACGGCATCGTCGTCGACGCGGCGTTCCGCACCGACGACGCGGACGTGTACGCCGTCGGTGACGTCGCGAACATCCAGAACCCCCTCTACGGCGAGCGTCTGCGCGTCGAGCACTGGGACAACGCCCTCAACGGCGGCCCGGCCGCGGCGAAGTCGATGCTCGGCCAGGACGTCAGCTACGACCACCTGCCGTACTTCTTCACCGACCAGTACGACGTGGGCATGGAGTTCTCCGGCTGGATCGGCGGCGGCTACGACCAGCTCGTCACCCGCGGCGACGTCGAGAAGCAAGCGTTCCACGCCTTCTGGCTCGCCGACCGCCGCGTCGTCGCCGGCATGCACATCAACCAGTGGGACGACGGCATCGCCCCGACCCAGGACCTGATCCGCTCCCAGCGGCAGGTCGATCCCTCCCGCCTGGGCGACCCGTCCACGCCGCTGACCGAGGCCTGACCGCGGACGGCCGACCCCTCGCGCGGTTCCAGAGCTGCAGGCGGGTGGTGACAGTTGCCAACAGCAACGGTCACCGCCCGCTGTCGTGCCAGTCCCCGTCGAACGGCTCCCGCGACACCTGCACCCACCCCGGCCGAATCGCCTCCAACTCAGCGGCATACTCCGGATCCCACCGGTCCAGACTCACCTCCACCAGCCGACTCTCCCCACCGCTCACACTGAAGGTGACCCGCGCGATCCCCGGCCCTTCGGCGTTCCGCAACCGCATGACGGTCTGCTGCACCCGCCGCCGCTCGTCCGAAACCCCGGTCCACTCCCACACCCGAAGCCGCTCCGGCGAGCGCATCAGGGCGGCCAGTTCCACCTCAGTACGCCGTACGTCAGCCGCATCCCGCACGTAGACCACGATCCGCATCGACCCGGTCCCCGCCAGAAACTTCAACCAGTCCAGCACGACTTCGGCCCGCAACTCCGGCCGCTCCGCCACCCAGGCGACAACCACCGGCAGATCCACCTCAACCGCCCGCCGCTCGTACGGCGGTAGTGCGCGCATCGCGTCACCTCACAGGAGAGTCCTGTGTCGATGGTCCCACCGGTTGGCGACGGACGCCTGGGGTTTCTACTCGGCGACCGGCTGGCCCTCGTGCTCCTCGGGGTTGAGCATGGGGGAGATCGGCCAGTCGGTCGGGTAGTCGGGGGCGAGCTCCTCGGCCTCGGCGAACAGGCGGCGCTTGTACTTGCGGGAGAGGCGGTCGCCGAAGACCATGCCCTGGGTGTGGTCGGTCTCGTGCTGCAGGCAGCGGGCGAGCAGGCCGTCGCCCTCGTACGCGACCGGTTCGCCGTGCTCGTCGACGCCGGTGACACGGGCGAAGTCGGGGCGCGCGCACTTGGTGAAGGCGCCGGGCAGCGACAGGCAGCCCTCTTCGCCCTCGTCGAGGCGGCGGTCCTTGCCTTCGGGCAGGTCGAGCTTCGGGTTGCAGACCACCCCCTGGTGCCGGTTGCCGTCCTTGTCGGGGCAGTCGAACACGAACAACTGCAGGTCCACGCCGACCTGGTTCGCGGCCAGCCCGACGCCCTCGGCGGCGTTCATCGTCGCGACCATGTCGGCGACCAGCTTCCGCAGGTCGTCGCCGAAGTCGGTGACGGGCTGGTTCAGCCGGTGCATCACGTCCTCACCCCACCGCGTGATGGGCAGCACCGAACCGTTCGTAGGCAGCGTAGACATGCGGGAAATCCTAGCGAAGCTCCGGCCACGACCCGGACCCCGCCCTAGGGTGTCGACCGTGACGACGACCGATCAGAAATCCCGGCTGCACGAGTACCTGCGCTTCGCCCGGGAGGCGATGCTGTGGAAGCTTGAGGGCCTGTCCGAGTACGACGTCCGCCGGCCGCTCACGCCGACCGGGACCAACCTGCTCGGGTTGATCAAGCACCTGACGCTGATCGAGGGCGGGTACTTCGGTGACACCTTCGGGCGCCCATTCCCCGAGGAGCTGCCGTTCGGGAAGGACGACACCGAGAAGAACTGGGCGACCGCGGACGAGTCCCGCGACGAGCTGGTCGACCTGTACCGCCGGGTGATCGGGCACGCCGACGCCACGATCGACGCGCTGGAGCTGGACTCGACGGGCTCCGTGCCGTGGTGGGGCGAGAACGAGGTCACCCTGTTCGGGATCCTCGTGCACGTCCTGGCCGAGGTGAACCGGCACGCGGGTCACGCGGACATCTTGCGGGAGGGGCTCGACGGCGCCGCGGGTCTGCTCGCCGGCAACTCGAACATGATGCAGCACGACGAGCAGTGGTGGAAGGACCATCACGCCCGCATCCAGCAGGCGGCCGACACTTTCCGGTAGAAACGACCGTGCCCGTGCTCGTCGTGAGCACGGGCACAGGTGGGGGATCAGGCCTTGGCGTTGACCTCGTCGCGCCAGGCGAGCCAGTCGCGGACCAGGCCGAGGTCGTAGTCGGGGCCGGAGCTGCTCATCGTGAACAGGCGGGTGCCGACGTCGAGCATCGCCTTGCCGACCTCTTCGGGGCTCTTGTCGCCGACCGCCGCGGAGCGCTCGATCTCGCCGGGGTCGCGGCCGATCGTCGCGCAGTGGCCGTCCAGTACGGCGTGCTTGTGCGCGATCGTCTCGGCGTCGCCGAAGCCGTGCCAGATGGTCGCGTGCTGGGCGACGAGCTTCAGCGTCTTCTTCTCGCCGCCACCGCCGATCAGGACCGGGATGTCGCGGGTCGGCTTCGGGTTGAGCTTGGCCCAGCGCTGCTCGATCCGCGGCAGCGCCTCGCCGAGCGCGTCGAGCCGGCCGCCCGCCGTACCGAACGTGTAGCCGTACTCGTCGTAGTCCTTCTCGAACCAGCCCGAGCCGATGCCGAAGATCAGCCGGCCGTCGCTGATGTGGTCGACGGTGCGCGCCATGTCGGCGAGCAGCTCGGGGTTGCGGTAGGAGTTGCAGGTGACCAGGGCGCCGAACTCGATCCGCTCGGTCGCCTCGGCCCAGGCCGCGAGCATCGTCCAGGCCTCGAAGTGCAGGCCCTCGGGCTCACCGGACAGCGGGTAGAAGTGGTCCCAGTTGAACGCCACGTCGACGCCGAGCTCCTCGACCTTCGCCACGGTCCGGCGGATGTCGGCGTACTGCGCGTGCTGGGGCTGGATCTGAACACCGATGCGAACCGGGAAGCTCGCATAGGGGCGATCGGTGGACTCAGTCGATGTCATGACCTGAATCCTAACGCCCAGATCGGAGGACCCCTCCGGTACACCCCCGGAGTAGCGTCCGGGCATGGACCTGAACGGACGCCCCGAGCCCCCGCACGTCGCCGACGAGCTCGACACCTTGCTGGGCTTCCTCGACTTCCAGCGAGGCACCTTCCTGTGGAAGGTCGAGGGCCTCACACCGGAGCAGCTCGGCACCCCCGCGCTTCACCCCTCCAAGCTCACCCTGCACGGCCTGGTTCGCCACCTCACCGAGGACGAGCTCAGCTGGCTGGTGACCCCGTTCAGCGGCACCCCGGCGCCGTACCCGTACTGGACCGAGGAGACTCCCGACGCGTCCTGGTCCGACCTCGACCCCTCCCAGTACGCCGACGACCTCCAGCGCTACCAGGACGCCGTTGCACAAGCCCGTACGGCGATTGCCGGCGTCCCCGCCGACCACGTGGCCGTCGACGAAGGTACGTCGTACACGCTGCGGTGGATCGTGACGCACATGATCGAGGAGTACGCGCGCCACAACGGCCACGCCGACCTCTTGCGCGAGCACCTGGACGGCGCCACCGGCGAGTAGGGCGTCAGGCGGACTCCTGCGCCTCCAGGACCGTCGACGCGTGCCGGGCGGCCCAGTCGCCGAGGGCCTCGATGGGGATCAGCAGGTCGCGGCCCGCGGCGGTGAGCGAGTACTCGACGCGCGGCGGGGCCTCGGCGTAGCGGCGGCGTTCGACGATGCCGTTGTGCTCGAGGCGGCGCAGGGTCTCGGTGAGGACCTTCTGGCTGATGCCGCCGATCTTGCGCCGCAGGTCGCCGGGACGCGCCGGCCCATTGGACAGCGAGTAGATGACCACCATCGGCCAGGTGCCGCTGATCAGGTCGGCGGCGATCCGGGCCTGGCAGTCCGCGTAGAACTTCGTCACCGACCCAGTGTGCACCGGGCGTTGGGCACCGGGAGGTGCGTTTCGTCCCGGCTAGCGTCACGGCCTCCGACACCTTGGAGGAAGAATGCGGATCGGGATCCTCGGCAACGGCCTGATGGCCGAAGCCCTCGGCGGCCGGTGGGCGAAGGCCGGCCACGAGCTCTTCATCGGCGGCCGGTCGCCAGAGCGAGCGCGGAAGCTCGCCGAGCAGCTCAGCACCCAGAGCGGCCCGCCGCCAGAGGCGGCGGAGGACGGCCCGCTCGAGCGGCCGGTGCGCAGCGGCACGCTCCAGCAGGCTGCCGACTTCGGCACCGCCCTCCTGCTCGCCGTACCGGCGGAGGCCGCGGTGACCACCGTCCAGACCCTCGACCTCGGCCACCGCACGCTGATCGACTGCACGAACGCGATCACCCACCCCGGCGTCGTGCTCGCCGTCGACGCGATGGCCGAGACCATCAACCAGTACGCCGGGCAAGCGCGCGTCGTGAAGGCCTTCAACCTGGCCGCCGACAGCGTCTGGCGGCGAGCGCCGCAGCCCGGCCGGCCGCTCGGAGTCCCGATCTGCGGCGACGACCAGGAGGCGCTCGACCAGGTCGCCGTACTGGTCCGCGACCTCGGCTGCGAGCCCGTCCACGCCGGCGGCCTGGACCGCGCCCGGTTGCTCGAGGCAACGGCCGCCTTCGCGATCGGGGTGTGGCTCCGCGGCGGTGACACGCGCGAGCTGTTCCCACCGAAGGACCAGGCCTTCTAGGGCGTGTCTCCTAATTCCCGTCTACTGCGCGGCACTCGGCACGGCAGCTCGGAGCACTGGAGCAAAGCCCACGATGGAAAAACATCGAGGGCTTCACTCCAGCACTCCGAGCTACCGCACCGAGCACCTGCTCGCTACGGCGGGAATTAGGAGACACGCCCTAGGCTCAGCTCCATGAAGTCGCGCATCGAGCCGGTCCGCTGGACGCCCCCGCCCGTGCCGCCGACCCGGCAGCCCAGGCACCTGAGCGTCGAGGTCGTCGCCGTACCGGGGGAGGGCCCCGAGGACACGCTGATCGACGACGACGGCAGTGTGCTGACCGGCCTGCGCGACGGCCGCATCCTGCGGGTCAGCGCGGACGGCCTGACGATCACGACCCTGGCCGACACCGGCGGCCGGCCGCTCGGGCTGGAGTGGCTGGGCGACGGCAAGGTGCTGATCTGCGACGCGCACCGCGGCCTGCTGACGATGGATCGCGACGGCCGCGTGACCACGCTGCTCGGCGAGATCGACGGCAAGCCGATGCGCTTCTGCAACAACGCCGACGTCACCGACGACGGCACGATCTACTTCACGAACTCCTCGACCCGCTTCGGCGTCGAGGAGTGGATGGCCGACCTGCTCGAGCACTCGTCGACCGGCAGCGTCTACCGGCTCCGCCCGGACGGCGAGCTGACGCTGCTGACGTCCGGCCGCTCGTTCCCGAACGGCGTGGCGCTGAGCGGTGACCAGCAGACGTTGTTCTTCGTCGAGACCGGCGGCTACGGCCTCTTCAAGCTCGACCTCACCACCGGCGACGCCGTACCGGAGCTCGTCGCGCCGATCCCCGGCCTGCCGGACAACATCGCGCGCGGCTCCGACGGCCTGATCTGGGTCGCCATCGGTTCACCGCGCAACACCGTGCTCGACACGCTGCTGCCGAAGGCGCCGGTCCTCCGCAAGCTCGTCTGGAACCTGCCCGACGCGCTCAAGCCGAAGGCCGCCGACATCATCGAGATCCAGGCGTACGACGACGCCGGCACGCTCGTGCACGACCTGCGCGGCACGCACCCGGGGTTCCACATGCCGACCGGCGTCCGGGAGCGCGACGGCAGGGTCTGGCTGAGCAGCCTCGGCACGACGAGCATCGCGCACTTCCCGACCCCCACTCGCTGAGGCGTCTCAACGAGCGGGGGGCCGGCAAGGCCTACTCCTTCTTCGGAGCCGGTACGGCGTCCTGCTTGTCCGGTACGGCGTCGTCGCCGTTACCCGTGACGACCAGCGAGAAGTCGTCGCCGTGCGTCGAGACGCCCTCGATCACCGCGTTCTCGACCGCCTCGGTCCCGATCTCGTGCCGCAGCATCAACGGGTCGGTGCGCAGGTCCTTGGCCAGCGCGACCGCCAGCCCGACCATCACCAGCGCGAACGGCAGCGCGGCCACGATCGTCAGGTTCTGCAACCCCTGCAGCGCTTCGGCACCACCGCCACCGGCCAGCAGCATCACTGCCGCGACGGCACCGGTGAGCACGCCCCAGAAGATGACCAGCGGCTTCTTCGGCGTGATCGCCCCGCGCTGGGACAGCGTGCCCATCACGATCGACGCGGCGTCGGCGCCGGAGACGAAGAAGATCGCCACCAGGAGGACGACCACGATCGTGGCGACCGACGCGAGCGGGAAGGTGTCGAGCAGCCCGAACAGCTGACCCTCGGGTGTCGACTGGCCGGCGATGTCGGTGCCGTTGCGCTGGGTGTTGATTGCGGCGCCGCCGAACACGCAGAACCAGACCAGGCTGACCAGCGACGGGACCAGTAGCACGCCGGTGACGAACTGCCGGATCGTCCGGCCGCGGCTGATCCGCGCGATGAACATGCCGACGAACGGCGTCCAGGAGATCCACCAGGCCCAGTAGAAGACGGTCCAGCCGGACAGCCACTTGGCCATCGCGTCGCCGCCGCTGGCCTCGGTCCGCGCGGCCATCTCGGCCAGGTCGCGGAAGTAGTCACCGATCGCGGTCGGTACCAGGTTCAGGATCAGTACGGTCGGACCGACCACGAACACGAACACGGCCAGCACGACGGCCAGCACCATGTTGATGTTGGACAGCCACTGGATGCCCTTGGCAACACCGGAGACGGCCGACGCGACGAAGGCCGCGGTCAGGATCGCGATCACCGCGACCAGGACGCCGTTGCCGGCCTTGTCCATCCAGCCGAGGATCTGGACGCCGGACCCGATCTGCAACGCACCGAGGCCGAGCGAGGCCGCCGACCCGAACAGCGTGGCGAAGATCGCGAGGCTGTCGATCACCTTGCCGATCGGTCCTTCGGTCCGACGGCCGAGCAGCGGCGCGAACGCCGAGCTGATCAGCTGCGAGCGACCGCGCCGGAAGGTGCCGTAGGCAATCGCGATGCCGACGACGGCGTAGATCGCCCACGGGTGCAGGGTCCAGTGGAACAGCGTGGTCGCCATCGCGGTCTCGAGCGCCTGCGACGACCCGGCCTCGACGGTTCCCGGCGGGGGAGCGGTGAAGTGCGACAGCGGCTCGCTGACGCCGTAGAACATCAGGCCGATGCCCATGCCGGCGCTGAACATCATCGCGACCCAGGACACGGTCTTGAACTCGGGCTTCTCGTCGTCGGCGCCGAGCGGGATCCGCCCGTACCGGCCGGCGGCCAGCCAGATCACGAAGACGACGAATCCCGAGGCCAGCAGGACGAACAGCCAGCCGGTGTTGTGCTCGACCCAGGTCAGGGCGCTGTCGGACGCCGTACCGAGTCCGCTGGAGTCGGCGAAGCCCCAGGCCACGAAGGCCAGCGCGATGACCGCGGTGACGCCGAAGACGACCTTGTCCACCCCTGAGCCGTGACTTCGGCTGCCGGGTGGTGGCGGGGTCGCGAGTGCGGGGTGCTCGTTGTCGTGGTCGGGGGACACGTGCTGATTCTCGATGTCGATCGCCACAGCTGCTACACGCCTCGCTTCGGCGCGCCTCCTTTTCAGGGGTTCGGGGGGACTGCCTTACGACCGTGTCGAAGATCGTGGAGAAATGCAACTATCGTGTGGGCCCGGCCACATGTCGGTTCCGCCGTCTAGTGTGCGGAGCATGCGATTCGGAATCACGATCCTGCCCGAGTACCGGTGGACCGAGGCCGCGCCGAAGTGGCGTGCGGCCGAGGAGCTCGGCTTCGACCACGCCTGGACCTACGACCACCTGACCTGGGGCGGTCTGCAGGACTCACCTTGGTACGGCACGACGCCGACGCTGACCGCGGCCGCGCTCGTCACGTCGTCGGTGAAGCTCGGCACCTTCGTCACCTCGCCGAACTTCCGCCACCCGCTGGCGCTGACCCGCGAGATCCTTGCCCTGGACGACATCTCGAACGGCCGCTTCCTGTGCGGTATCGGCGCCGGCGGCGGGATCGACTCGACCATCCTCGGCGGGCCGGACCTGACGCCGCGGCAGAAGGTCGACCGGCTGACCGAGTTCACCGAGCTGCTCGACCGGCTGCTGACCACGGACGGTGTCGACCATCGCGGCGAGTACTTCGAGACCCGCAACGGCCGCACGCTGCCTGGTTGCGTCCAGCAACCACGCGTGCCGTTCGTGATGGCGGCGAACGGTCCGCGTTCGCTCCGGCTCGCGGTCAAACACGGCGCCGGCTGGGTGACCACCGGCGGCAAGGCCGACGACCTGGACAGCTGGTGGGGCTCGGTCACCGACCTCAGCCACCGGCTGGACGACGTACTGGAGGGGCGTGCCTTCGACCGCTACCTGTCGCTGGACTCGCAGGTCTACGCTCTGACCAGCGCCGACGCCTTCGAGGACGCCGTCGGCCGCGCCGCGGCGCTCGGCTTCACCGACGTCATCACCCACTGGCCCCGCGCCGAGGGCGTCTACGCCGGCACCGAGACCGTCCTGGGCCAGGTCGCCGGCGACGTCATGCCCCGCTACCGCTAGCTCTTGCCGTTCTTGCTCGTACGGCGGACGTAGGTCGGCAGGACGTACCAGAAGGCCAGGAACCAGGCGAGCACGATCGCGACGATGACGATCGCGACCGTGCGGCTGAGCACGACGTCGAGGGCGAGCAGGACGCCGCCGCACATCGCGACGATCAGGAAGACCAGTCCGCCGTTGGCCAGGTGGTGCGCGATCGGGACGAGCCGGTCGCGCAGCTGCTGCTGGAAGACGATCCGGTGGAACGAGACCGGGGCGAGGAACAGCGCGACGGCCAGGGCGGCGGCGACCAGCGTGCCGGCGTACACGTCGTGGGTGAAGGCGTCCGCTTCCTGGAAGCGGTCCTGGAAGGCGATGCTGAGCAGGAAGGCGAACAGGATCTGCGTGCCGGTCTGGGCCAGCCGGAGTTCCTGGAGCAGCTCGCTCCAGTGCCGGTCGAGCTGCTCGCCCTTGTCCTCGTCGGCACGGCTGTAGCTGGGGGCACGGTCCTGCTCGGTCATCGGTCTCCTCGGTGGCTGCTGTGGCCGAACTGGTACCCCGATTCAATCCCACCGCAACCGCTCCTGGGAACGGCGAACGGGCCGCCCACCGAAGTGGACGGCCCGCTCGATTTTGCCGTGCTGAAGAGCTGATCAGATCCGGGGATCAGATCGGACGGATGTTCTCCGCCTGCAGGCCCTTCTGGCCCTGGGTGATCTCGAACTCGACGCGCTGGTTCTCGTCCAGCGAGCGGAAGCCCGAGGTCTGGATGGCCGAGTAGTGCGCGAACACGTCCGCGCCTCCGTCATCCGGGGTGATGAAGCCGAAGCCCTTGTCAGCGTTGAACCACTTGACAGTACCGACAGCCATTTGTGTCTATCTCCTTGATGGCTTGTAACAAACCGCGACCCACACCTCATGGGCCACGTGTCGCCGAAAGGCCCCAGATAGACAGAACCGGCCATGCAGCACAGCGAAAGTCAATGGGAGTCCAAAACTGCAACGCGATAACTGTAGCCGATCTGGGCCGCTGTGGAAGGGGTGACCACGAACACGTGTCGCGGTAAGTTGCCTCCCGCCACGTTCTGTGACCGGGCCCTGACGGGCCCGGTGGGCGGTCGGCGTACTGCTCCGGAACCGCTTGAAGACAACGAAACCCCCGGCGACCTGCTGAAACGTCGCGGCGCCTGGCGCTGTGAGCGATTCCAGTCCGCGACAAGGTGGGACAGCTCCTCCTGTACGCCGGGTGATGGCTTTGCCGGTGGTGCTGAATTCGTCGGCGTGTCGCGCGGGCCTGGACAGAACTCCGCCGGTTCGGGAAGGTTTGGGCAGACCACGACCCGGGGAGTATTCGGTGTTTCTCAAAGTCAGCCGCAGCGGTGGATTCGCCGGATTGATGACCAGTGGCGAACTGGACACCTCGGGAGAGCCGGACGCGGAGGTGCTGGAGGCCGTCGCCGTACGGCTGACCGAGCAGCCGCCGGGGACCGGGCGCCCGCAGCCTGACCGGTTCGTCTACCGGCTGGAGATCAGTGCGGGCGAGCGAGTAGCCGCTGTGGTCATCGCGGAGCAGGACCTGGACCGGGACGCCGCCTGGCTGCTGGACCGGGTCCTCCCGCAGGAGTAGGGCCCCGGCGAACCGGGGCCCCGCTCTGCTAGCGCCAGGCGATCTCAGGCGCGCGGTAGAAGTTCACGCTGAGCGCGTCCCAGCGCGAGCCCTGACCGGCCAGCCGGTCGGAGTACGTCGTCCAGTCCAGCGCGGAGGCCGGTGACCAGCCCAGCTCGGCGATGCCCGGGAGCCGCGGGAACGCCATGTACTCGAGCTTGTCCACGTCGTCCAGCGTCTCGGTCCACAGCGGTGCCTCGACGCCGGCGATCGCGTTCTCCGGCAGGTTCGGCACCAGCGTCGACGGGTTCCACTCGTACGACTTCTGGACGCTGACCAGCCCGGCCCAGTCCTGACCGATCGGCGTGCTCTCGTCGTACTTCATGTCCATGTACGCCCGGTTGGCCGGAGACATGACCACCTTGGCGCCCTGCGCGGCCGCCTTCCGGGCCAGCTCCTGCGAGCGGCTGTCGTCGGTGCCCCAGTACTGCGCGATGCTGCCCGGCGGGAGCGGCGCGTCGGCGATCTCCTGCCAGCCCATCACCCGCTTGTTCTGCTTGGTGACCAGCGCGGCCGCCTTCGGGACGAAAGTGAGGTATTCCGAGTGGGGCGTGGAGTGCGCCTCGTCGCCGCCCAGGTGCAGCAGGCCGCCCGGGTTCTGTTCGGCGACCTCGCGGAACACGTCGTCCAGGAAGTCGTACGTGACCTCCTTGCCGACGCACAGCGAGCTGAAGCCGACCTCCGTCCCGGTGTAGAGCGGGGGAGCGACGCCGTCGCAGTTCAGTTCGGCGTACGACGCCAGCGCCGCGTTGGTGTGGCTGGGGGTGTCGATCTCGGGAATGACCTCCATGAAGTGGTCACTGGCGTACTGGACCAGCGCGGCGTAGTCCGCCTTGGTGTACGAGCCGCCGGGCGTCCCGGTGGTCTCCAGGCTGCCGCCGTACGTCGTGAGGCGCGGCCAGCTGTCCACCTGGATCCGCCAGCCCTGGTCGTCGGACAGGTGCAGGTGCAGCTTGTTGAGCTTGTAGAGCGAGGCCAGGTCGATGTAGCGCTTCACCTCCGCGACGGAGAAGAAGTGGCGGGACACATCGAGCATGGCGCCGCGGTAGCCGTACCGGGGCGAGTCGGAGATCGCGGTACCGCTGATGCGCCAGGGACCGGCCTGACGGGTCTTCGACTCCGCCTTGGCGGGCAGCAGCTGGCGCAGCGTGGTCACACCGCGGAACAGGCCTTCCGGTGTGGCCGCCACGACGCTCAGCGTCGAGCGGTCGGCGCGCAGCTGGTAGCCCTCCGCGCCGAGCGAGGCAGGGCCGTTCGTGGAGAGCTTCACGTCGACCAGACCGGGTACGGCCGGGATGACCGGGAGCGGGTAGCCGGTGGAGCGGCGGAGCTGGCTGGTGAGCCCGTCGGCGACCTTCTTGGCCGCCCGGCTCTCCTTGGCGCTCGTCTCCAGGCCCACGAGGGACCAGGGCTGCAGGGCGAAGCTCTGACCGGGCAGCGCCTGCTGGCTGACGGGCTTGGGGATCAGCGAGGGCGCTGTGTTCGCAGGGGGCGGCTGCGGCGCGGCTGAGGCGGGGGAGACGGGGAGCAGTGGGGACGCCAGCAGGGCGGCTGCGGCAAGACCGGCCAGGGTGACCTGACGACTGGGGCGGGATAGTCGTGTCATGACCGGAAGTGTTCGTCTGCTCACACCGCGAGTCAAGGCTTTCTGACGGCTCCCTGCGTTAGTAGTGGTGAGCGACCGCCAGGGCGCGGGGTACGTAGGCGGCGCCGAACATGACTACGTGGGTCAGGAGCGGGTGCAGGCGGTGCAGGTCGACGCGCTCGCGCCAGCCGTCCGCCAGCGGGTGCGCCTCGTCGTACGCGCGCAGGACTCGCTCCACCTGCGGCATGCCGAACAGGTTGAGCATGGCCAGGTCGGTCTCCCGGTGGCCGCCGTGCGCGGCCGGGTCGATCAGGTGGACGCCGTCGGCGCACCAGACGACGTTGCCGGACCACAGGTCGCCGTGGAGACGGCTGGGACGCTCCGCCGGGTCGTCGTACGCTCCGGCCTCCAGCTTGTGGCAGAGGCGCTCGAAGACCTTCAGGTGGGCGGCATCGATCGTGCCGGCGTCGTACGCCGTGCGCAGGTACGGGCGGAGGCGCAGGTTGGCGTAGAACGCGCCCCACGTGTCCAGCGGCCGCAGGCTGTGCGGCAGCTCGATCGTGCCGATGAAGCCGTCGGTGTCCCAGCCGTCCGGCGGTACGCCGTACCAGCGGGCGCCGGCGGCGTGCGTGACGGCCAGGAGGCGGCCGAACTCGTCGGCGGCCGCACCGGTCGGCGGCACGGTGTCCAGGTGCGGCGTGGTCATGCTGGTCGCGGTGAACTCCAGCGGTGGCGCCACCGGCACTCCACCAGGCACGGCCAGCCAGCGCAGTCCGGCGGCCTCGACCTCGAAGAACCCCGGCGGAGCGTCCACGCGACGTTTCACGAACGTGGCTGGCGGCACGGTCATGGGGCCTCCCGGCCTGGACTGAGGAGCGGAGGGAGCGAAGCGACTGTAGCGACGAGGGAAGGCCGGGAGTTTAGCCCCATGACCCGCCGAGCCGGAGGCGAGGCAAACAAGCAGAGCGCGTGTCGGAAGGTGCGCGACGGGCCGGTGACCTGTCATGGTGTTCCGGGCCTGCTGACCAGGACAGGCCCAACTCCTGACAAGGAAGCTGGAGGACAGATGACGCAGGTGGCAGAGCAGCCGGGCAGTACCGCCGGGCGGCTCGGCTCGGTGGTGCTGGACTGCCCGGACCCGCTCGAGCTCGCCCGGTTCTACTCGACGCTGTTCGGTCTGGAGATCGACGAGCACGGTGACGACGACTGGCGCAGCCTCAGCGGCCCCGGGTCGACGCTGGGCTTCTCGTCGCTCGCCTTCCGGCGCTCCGAGGACTACGTTCCGGCCACCTGGCCGGGCACCGACTCCCTCGAGCTTCACCTCGACCTGATCGTCGAGGACCTGTCCAGCGGGCACGCGGCCGTCGTCGCACTCGGCGCCGAACCGCTGGACCCGGTCGACGCCCCACCGGCCGAGAACGCCCGCGGCTGGCGCGTGTACGCCGACCCGGCCGGTCACCCGTTCCGGATCTGCCTGGAGTGAATCTCGCCCTGACCCCAGGAGGCCGGCGTCCCGCTGCGGACGCCGGCCTTTTGACGTCTACGGTGGACCGATGGACCTGTTCGAGGGTTTCGACGAGTTCACGCTGACCACCTCGGCCACGACGATCCACGGCCGGCGCGGGGGAGCGGGTCCGCCACTCCTGCTGCTGCACGGCATTCCGCAGACCCACCTGATGTGGCACCGCGTCGCGCCACGGCTGGCTGAGCGGTTCACCGTCGTCGCCACCGATCTTCGCGGGTACGGCGGCAGCGGTACGCCGGCGAGCGCTCCCGACCACGCGCCGTACAGCATGCGGAGCCTCGCGCTCGACCAGGTCGAGGTGATGGCCGCTCTCGGCTTCGACCGCTTCGCGGTGGCCGGTCACGACCGCGGCGCGCGGTGTGCCTACCGGATGGCGCTCGATCATCCCGCCGGCGTCAGCAGGCTCGCCGTGCTGGACGTTGTTCCCACGGGCGACGCGTTCGAGCGTGCCGACAAGGAGTTCGCTCTCGGCTACTGGGTCTGGTCCTTCCTGGGCGCGCCCGAGCCGATCCCCGAGCAGCTGATCGCCGCGGCACCCGACGTACTGGTCAACCACATGCTCGACACGTGGTCGAAAGATCCCGCGACGTTTCCGGCCGACGTCCGGGCTGCGTACGTCGAGCAGTTCCGGGATCCGGCGCGGGTGCACGCGATCTGTGAGGAGTACCGCGCGGCGGCGACCCTGGACTGCGAGCACGACGCGGCCGATCGTGGGGTGCGGAAGATCGCGTGCCCGGTCCTGGCGCTGTGGGATCCGGCCGGCGCGGTCGGCAGCTGGTACGACCCGCTGGCGATCTGGCGTGGCTGGGCGGACGACGTCCGCGGCCGGCCTGTCGATGCCGGGCACTTCCTCGCGGAGGAGGCGCCCGACGAGACAGCCGAGCGGCTGATCGAGTTCCTGAGCGGGGGTCCATCGATCGGTTGATGTCCGCAGCCCGGGGTGACGGGAGCCTCGAGGTATGACAGTGATCGAGGTGGACAAGCTCAGGAAGAACTACCGGGCGCAGCCCGCGGTCGACGGGATCTCGTTGCGGGTCGAGCGCGGCCAGATCGTCGGGATCGCGGGGCCCAACGGAGCAGGGAAGACGACGCTGGTCGAGTGCCTGTCGGGGCTGCGGCGGCGCGACGACGGTGACGTGCGGGTGCTGGGGATGGATCCGTGGACCGAGCGGCGCCGGCTGCAGCAGCGGATCGGCGTTCAGCTGCAGGAGTCCGCGCTCCCCGATGCGTTGAAGGTGGGCGAGGCCTTTCGTCTGTACGCCGCCCTGTACGACGGCGGCGACTGGCGCACGGTGATGGCGGACTGGGATCTGGCGGACAAGCAACGGGTCAGGTTCGGGAGCTTGTCGGGCGGGTGGAAGCAGCGGCTGTTCGTGGCGCTCGCGCTGGTTGGTGATCCGGAGATCGTGTTCCTCGACGAGCTGACGACCGGGCTCGACCCGGTGGCCCGGCGGACGACGTGGACGATGCTGAAGAAGCTCCGGGAACGAGGGCTGACCGTCGTACTGGTGACGCACTTCATGGATGAGGCCGAGGCGTTGTGCGACCAGGTGATCGTCGTCGGGAACGGTCGCGTGATCGCCGCCGGCAGCCCGGCCGAGCTGGTCGCGGAGACCGCGACGGACTCGCTGGAGAGCGCGTACTTGGCGCTGTCCGGAACGGACCTGTCGTGAAAGGCCTGCTGCAGGTCGTCGCCGTGGAGCTTCGGCTGATCGTCCGGGACCCGTCGTCGGCGTTCTTCGCGCTCGCGTTCCCCGCGGTGCTGCTCTGGGTCAAGATGCGCAGCTCCGACTCGCTGCCCGGCGGCGTCCGCGACATCGACGCGAACGTGCCGATGCTCAGCGTCTTCGTGATCGGCGTGGCCGCACTCGTCGTCCTGCCGAGCACGATCGCGCAGTACCGCGAACGCGGGATCCTCAAGCGGCTCCGCGCAACGCCGGCCGCACCCGGGCTGCTGCTCGGCGCGCAGTGGATCGCGCACCTCCTGCTGGCAGTTGCCGGTACGGCGGTACTGATCGCGATCGGCGCCCTCGCCTTCGACCTGGCCGCGCCCGCGAACGGCGCGAAGGTGCTGCTGGCCTGGCTGCTCGGCGCGAGCAGCCTCGGTGGCATCGGCCTCCTGATCGGCGCGCTGGTCCCGAACAACCGCAGCGCGACGCTGCTCGGGCTCGGGCTGTTCTTCCCGATGGTGTTCGTGTCCGGCGCGATGATCCCGCGCGAGCTGACCTCGGGCGCGCTGCGCACGATCGGCGACTGGACCCCGATGGCGCCGGTCGTCGAGACGATGCGCGCCGCCTGGTCCGGAGAGCCGCTGTCGGCCCTTACCCTGATCGTCATGGCGGCCATCACCGTAACCACGACCGCCCTCGCGGCCCGCCTCTTCCGCGCATGAACGCCGCCACGGGACCGGACGACGTGCCGGCCTGGGAGCTCGCTCTCCCCGTTCTCCCGTACGTGTTCCTCCTCCTGCCGGCGACCTTCGCGCTACTCGACAACTGGCGACCGTCGATCCTTCTCCTCACCCTGCTCGCCCTCGCCTGGACGGCAGCCCTTTACCGCCCAGCCATCCGGCTACTGCTCCGGCTCGTCTACCTCGCCGGCATGCTCGCGATCCTCGCCTTCCTCGTCCACGCCGACCCGCTCTTCTCCGTCACCGGCGTCGGCCTCTTCCTCCAGGTCTTCACCCTCCTCCCCGGCAGACTCGCGTACGCCGGAGTTGCCGCAACCGCCGCCATCCTCGTTCTCGCCAGACCGCGTTCGGGCGACGACCTCGCCGACCTGATCGTCTCGTTCCTGATCGCCGTACTGATCGCCTCCGCGACCGGTCTCCTCTTCACCGCGATCGCCAACCAGTCCGAGCACCGCCGGCAACTCATCGCCGAGCTTCGCCGAACCACCACCGAACTCGCTGCCCTCGCCGAACAGAACGCGGAACTGCAAGCGCGACTCCTCACCAGTGCCCGCGAGGCCGGCGTACTCGGCGAGCGTCAGCGGATGGCGCGCGAGATCCACGACACGATCGCCCAAGGCCTGACCGGCATCGTCACCCAGACCGAGGCCGCCGAGGACGACCCGGCGACGAGCCGCGCCCGGCTGTCGACCATCGGTGGTCTCGCCCGCGAGAGCCTCGCCGAAGCCAGACGGTCGATCCACGCCCTGCGCCCAGGCCCCTTGCAGGACAGTGATTTCGCCGCCGCGCTGGAGAAGGTCGTCACCGGCTGGTCGAAGGCCGGGGGAGTGCCGGCGACGCTCACCGTCACCGGCGAACCCGTTGCCCTGCACAACGAAGTCGAGTCGACGCTGCTCCGCGTCGCCCAGGAAGCCCTCGCCAACATCACCAAGCACGCCAACGCCACGCAGGTCGTCGTGACGCTCTCCTACTTGGACGACGTCGTCGCCCTCGACCTGCACGACAACGGCAACGGCTTCACACCTGCAGCTACCCAAGGCGCCGGGCCGGGGGCGGCTTCGGTCGGCGGCTTCGGTTTGGTGGTGATGCGGCAGCGGGTGGCTCGGTTGGCGGGGTCGTTCGTCGTCGAGTCAGCACCGGACCGCGGTACGGCGATCTCCGCGACTGTTCCTGCCATTCCACCGACAGCCGGGGCGACCGAGTGATCCGCCTGATCATCGTCGACGACCACCCGATCGTCCGCGACGGTCTGCGCGGGATCTTCGACAGCGACCCCGCATTCTCCGTCGTCGGTGAAGCCGGCGACGGCGCCGAAGCTCTTACGATCGCGGCCCAGCACCAACCCGACGCCGTACTGCTCGATCTCCGCATGCCCGGCCTGAGCGGCGCGGACCTGATCCGCGCACTCCGCGCCCAGCAACCGGCCGTCCGCATTCTCGTCCTCACCACCTTCGACGACGACGCCGAGATCCACACTGCCATCGACGAGGGCGCGACCGGCTACCTGCTCAAGGACACCCCACGCACCGAGCTCCGCCGCGCCGTCGAAGCGACAGCGCGCGGAGAGAGCGTGCTCTCGCCGACAGTCGCCCACGCACTGACCGGCCGCAAGGCCGTCCCCGAGCACCAGAAGCTGAGCCCCCGGGAGCTCGAGGTCCTGACCCTCGTCGCCCGCGGCACCACGAGCCGCGAGATCGCCGCGCAGTTGTTCATCACCGAGGCCACGGTCAAGACCCACCTCCTGCACCTGTACGCCAAGCTTGAAGCGAAGGATCGCGCCGCCGCCGTGGCCATCGCCTACCAGCGTGGTCTGTTGGCGTTCTGAAGTTCCGGAACCGCGCTCGGGGAACGTTCCCTTGACAGTGAAGCGGAGCGGGGCCACTCTCTCAGAGAGCGCTCTCTCACCCGCCCTGTTCACCGTCTGATTGGTCTCGCCCATGTCCTTCAGCACGCGCTCTCCGGCGCCCTCACGCCGGTCACCGGCGCTACTCCGCCGCTGTTTCGCCCTCGCCTCCGCAGGCCTTCTGCTGGCCACCGCACTCGTCGTCTCTGGTGAGGCCGACGCGGCGGTCGAGCAGCAGGACGCCGCCTGCGGTACGGCGAACGCCGCCCAGGGCCGCCCGGCCACCGCCTCGTCCACCGAGAACGGCGGCGTCCCCGCGTCGGCCGCCGTCGACGGGAACCCGGGGACCCGCTGGGGGAGCGCGTTCTCCGATCCCCAGTGGCTGCAGATCGACCTCGGGTCGAGCAAGCCGATCTGCCAGGTCGCGCTGACCTGGGAGACGGCGTACGGCAAGGCCTTCCGGATCGAGGTCTCCGACAACGCCACCACCTGGACGCAGCTCTACGCGACCACCACCAGCCCCGGCGGCACCCAGACCCTGGACGTCAACGGCACCGGCCGCTACCTGCGGATCACCGGCACCCAGCGCGCGACCGGGTACGGCTACTCGCTCTGGGAGGTCGCCGTCCGCACCACCGACGGAGGCACCGGACCCGTGGTTCGACCGACCGATCCTCGCAACCCCGACTTCGGCCCGAACGTCTCGGTCTTCAGCCCGAGCACCCCGCAGGCCGAGATGCAGAACCGGCTCAACCAGATCGCCGCCGAGATGCACACCAACCAGTTCGGCACCCAGCGGTACGCCGCGCTCTGGAAGCCCGGTACCTACACCGCCGACGTGAACCTCGGCTTCTACACCCAGGCCGCGGGCCTCGGGCTGTCCCCGGACGACGTGAACCTGAACGGCCACGTCCGGGTCGAGGCCGACTGGCTTCAGCAGGGTGACAACCCGAACAACAAGGGCAACGCCACCCAGAACTTCTGGCGCTCGGCCGAGAACCTCGCGGTGACCACGCCGCCCGGCCAGATCGAGCGCTGGGCGGTGTCGCAGGCGGCGCCGTACCGGCGGATGCACCTGAAGGGCGCTCCGGAGATCCAGCTCTGGAACGGCGGCGACGGCTGGGCCAGCGGCGGCCTGTTCGCCGACACCAAGATCGACGGCCGGGTCGTGTCCGGCTCCCAGCAGCAGTGGCTGTCGCGCAACTCCGAGTTCGGCAACGGCTGGGCCGGCTCGGTCTGGAACATGGTCTTCGTCGGCGTCAACGGCGCCCCGCCGCAGAACTTCCCGAACCCGTCGCACACGGTGGTCGGCCAGACCCCGCAGATCCGGGAGAAGCCGTTCCTGTACTTCGGGGCCGACGGCAACTACAACGTGTTCGTCCCGGCGCTGCGCAGCAACACCTCCGGCACCAGCTGGTCCAACGGCCCGGCCGCCGGTACGTCGATCGGCCTGGCGGACTTCTTCGTCGCCAAGCCCGGCGACACGGCCGCCACGATCAACGCCGCGCTCGACCAGGGCAGGCACCTGCTGCTCACGCCCGGCATCTACCACCTGACCGACAGCATCAAGGTCAACCGCGCCAACACCGTCGTACTGGGCCTCGGTCTGGCCACGCTCAGCCCCGACACGGGGCAGGCGGCGATCAGCGTCGCGGACGTCGACGGCGTGAAGCTGGCCGGCTTCCTGGTCGACGCCGGCCCGGTCAACTCGCCGGTCCTGATCCAGGTCGGCCCGGCCGGGTCGAACGCCAACCACGCCGCCAACCCGACCTCGCTGCACGACGTCTACGCCCGGATCGGCGGCGCGCACGCAGGCAAGGCGACGGTCAGCGTGCAGGTGAACAGCAACAACGTGATCGGCGACCACCTGTGGCTGTGGCGTGGTGACCACGGCGCCGGCATCGGCTGGGACGTCAACACCGCCGCCAACGGACTCGTGGTCAACGGCAACAACGTGACGATGTACGGCCTGTTCGTCGAGCACTACCAGCAGTACGAGGTGCTCTGGAACGGCAACAACGGCCGCACGTACTTCTTCCAGAACGAGTTCCCGTACGACGTGCCGAACCAGGCCGGCTGGAGCAGCGGCGGCGGGACCCAGGGCTGGGCGGCGTACAAGGTCGCGAACGGCGTCAGCAACCACGAGGCGTGGGGCGTCGGCAGCTACTCGTTCTTCAACACCAACCCGTCGATCGTCGCCTCCCGCTCCTTCGAGGTGCCCGACACCCCCGGCGTCCGGTTCCACGGCCTGGTCTCGGTCTCGCTCGGTGGCGTCGGCACGATCAGCAACGTCATCAACAACACCGGCGGTACGGCGAACGCGGCCACGCAGCAGCGCTACGTGACCAACTACCCGTAACCGCTGACGGTGGGCTCCCGGTAGCTGATACTGGGGGCCCACCGACCGCAGGGGAGACCGCAGTGAAGACCGGATACGCGCCCGTTAACGGCCTGGAGATGTACTACGAGATCCATGGCGAAGGCGGCACGCCGCTGCTCCTGCTGCACGGTGGGCTGTTCAACATCGACCTGCAGTTCGGCGAGCTGCTCCCGAAGCTCGCCGAGACCCGGCAGGTGATCGCCGCCGACTTCCAGGCCCACGGCCGGACCAACGACATCGACCGGCTGCTGACCTGCCCTGGTCTGGCCTCCGACGTCATGGGCTTGCTGGAGCACCTGGGACTCGAGCAGGTCGACGTGTTCGGGTTCAGCGTCGGCGCCGGGGTCGCCCAGCACCTGGCGATCGTCCACCCGGACCTGATCCGCAAGGCGATCATCTCGTCGGCGTCGTTCCAGAAGGAGGGCGACCGCCCGGAGAACGCGGCGGTCGGCGAGATGAAGGTCGAGATGATCGCCGGGACGCCGATGGAGGCCGACTACCTGGCCAAGTCGCCGCACCCGGACCTCGAGCACCTGCAGGTCCTGCTCGACAAGCTCGGCACCTTCAACCAGGGTGTGCCGGAGTGGACCGACGAGCAGATCAAGTCGATCAGCGTCCCGACGCTGCTCACCGTCGGCGACAACGACGGCCTCACGCTCGAGCACGCGGTCAAGGTCTACCAACTGCTCGGCGGCGACGTGAACGCCGACTTCGTCGGCCTGCCGGTCAACCAGCTCGCCGTCGTCCCGGGCAGCACGCACTTCTCCGGCCTGGCCCGCACCGAGCTGTTCCGCGAGCTCGTCACGGGCTTCCTGGACGCCCCGGAGCCCGCTAAGCCGTAGCCAGCGCCTTCCGGATCCGCTTGTCCGACACCGGGTACGGCGTACCGATGGTCTGCGCGAACAGGCTGATCCGGAGCTCCTCCAGCATCCACCGCACGTCGAGGAGTTCCGGGCTCGGGTACTTCCCAGCCGGTACGGCGCGCAACCGCGCCTGGTACTCCTCGGTCAGCAGCTGCACGATCGCCATCCCGGACCGGTCCCGCATCGCGTTCGCCGCGACCTTGTCGAGGCGCATCTCGATCCCGCGCAGGTAGCGGATCAGGTCGGGCAGCCGCTGCGCGCCGGTCTCGGTGATGAACCCGCGATGCACCAGCCCTTCGAGCTGACCTCGTACGTCGGACAGCGCCGCCAGCAGCGCCGGACTCGACGACCGCGAGATCTGCTTGTCGACGGTCCGCGCGTGCGCGAGCACCTGCTCGACCTGCTGCAGGATCGTCAGCACGGTGTCTGCGAGGTCGGACCGTACGGCGTCACGCAGGATCGAGAACGCCGTCAGGTTCCATGCCGGGCCACCGGCCGCGGTCATCAGCTGGTCGATCGCCGCGGAGATCGCGTCGTCGAGCAGATCACCGACGCTGCGGTGCGGACCGGCCAGCAGCGTCATCTTCTGCTGGTTGGTCAGGTTCTTCTGCACGACGTCGACCACCGACGGCATCGTCAGCAGGAGCAGCTTGCGCGTCCCGGCCCACATCGCGGCGGCCTGGTCGCGCTCGGTCTCCTGCAGCCGTACGGCGACGGTCTTGCCCTCGTCGACCAGCGCCGGGTACCCGGCGACGGTGAGGCCGGCGCGGTGCTCGGAGAAGCTGCGCGGCAGGTCGCCGATCGTCCAGTCGGTCAGCCCGCCGCGCTCCAGCCCGCTGACCGCCTTCGACGCGACCTGCGAGATCGCGGCCGTCGTCTTCGGCTTCAGGCGTTCCTTCAGCCGGGCGAGGTCCTTGCTCTCGGCCACGGTCTTGCCCTGGTCGTCGACCACCCGGAACGTCATTCGCAGGTGCTCGGGCACCCGCGTCCAGTCCCAGTCGGACTCGTCGATCACCACGTCACGCAGGTTGCGCAGCTCGCGGGCGAGGGCGTCGGTCAGCGGACCGGACGCCGGATCGAGGTGGGGGAGCACCTGCCGGGCGTGGTCCGGCGCCGGCACGATGTTGCGCCTGATGGCCTTCGGCAACGACTTGATCAGCGTCGTGACGAGCTCCTCGCGGAAGCCGGGCACGCTCCACTCGAAGCCGTCGGCCGTCACCTGGTTGAGCACCAGCAGCGGGAGGTGCACGGTGACGCCGTCCGCGTCAGCCCCGGGCTCGAAGGAGTACGTCAGGTCGAAGGTCATCCCGTTCTGCGACCAGGTGAGCGGGAACTCCTCCTCGCGCACCTCGGCGCCCTCGCGGACCACCAGCGACCGCTCGAAGTCGAGCAGGTCGGCGTCGCGCTGCCGGGCCGTCTTCCACCAGGTGTCGAAGTGCCGGCCGGTGACGACCTCCGGGCCGAGACGCTCGTCGTAGAAGGCGAACAGCGTCTCGTCGTCGACGCGCAGGTCGCGGCGCCGGGTCCGCTCCTCGAGCTCCTCGACCTCGTCGAGCAGCTTGCGGTTGGCGTGGAAGAACTTGTGGTGCGTGTCCCAGTCGCCCTCGACCAGCGCGTTGCGGATGAACAGCTCGCGGGACACCTCGGGATCGACCGAACCGTAGTTGATCTTGCGCCGGGCAACGATCGGTACGCCGTACAGGGTGACCTTCTCGTAGGCCATCACCGCGCCGGCCTTGCGTTCCCAGTGCGGCTCGGAGTAGCTGCGCTTGATCAGGTGCTGGGCGATGTCCTCGGCCCACTCGGGCTCGATCTTCGCGTTGACGCGCGCCCACAGCCGCGACGTCTCGACCAGCTCCGCGGCCATCACGAACTGCGGCGGCTTCTTGAACAGGCCGGAGCCGGGGAAGATCGCGAACTTGGTGCCGCGGGCACCGATGTACTGGTGCTGGTTGGCCGGGTCCTTCATCCCCAGGTGCGAGAGCAGGCCGGACATCAGCGAGACGTGCACGCTCTGCGGGTCGGCCGGATCGCCCGAGTTGAGCGTGACACCGATCTGGGAGGCGACCTGCCGCAGCTGGGCGAAGATGTCCTGCCACTCGCGGACGCGCAGGTAGTTGAGGTACTCGCTGCGGCACATCCGGCGGAACTGGTTGCCGGACAGCTCCTTCTGCTGCTTCTTGAGGTAGCCCCAGAGGTTGAGGTACCCGAGGAAGTCGCTGTTCGGGTCGCGGAACCGCGCGTGCGACTGGGTCGCCTGCGCCTCGGCGTCGGTCGGCCGCTCGCGCGGGTCCTGGATCGACAGCGCGGCCGCGATCACCATCACCTCGCGGACGCAGGAGTGCTTGTCCGCCTCGACGATCATCCGGGCCAGCCGCGGGTCGAGCGGGATCTGCGCGAGCTGCTTGCCGATCGGGGTGAGCCGGCGGTGCCGCTCGCTGGCCTTCGCGGACTCGACCGCGCCGAGCTCGGTGAGCAGCTGCAGGCCGTCGGTGATGCTGCGCTTGTCCGGCTCGTCGATGAACGGGAACGCGGCGATGTCGCCGAGCCCGATCGACGTCATCTGCAGGATCACCGAGGCGAGGTTGGTGCGCAGGATCTCGGGTTCGGTGAACTCCGGGCGGCCCTCGAAGTGCTCCTCGGAGTACAGGCGGATCGCGATGCCGTCGCTGGTCCGGCCGGAGCGGCCCTTGCGCTGGTTCGCGCTGGCCTGCGAGATCGCCTCGATCGGCAGGTGCTGGACCTTCGTGCGGTGGCTGTAGCGCGAGATGCGCGCCGTACCGGGGTCGATCACGTACTTGATGCCCGGCACGGTCAGCGAGGTCTCGGCCACGTTGGTCGCGAGCACGATCCGGCGGCTGCTGCTGTGCGGCTGGAAGACGCGGTGCTGCTCGGTGTTCGAGAGCCGCGCGTACAGCGGGAGCACCTCGACCGACGAGCCGGGCCGGCCGCGGTCCTGGGCGAACTTGTCGTTCAGCGCGTCCGCGGTGTCGCGGATCTCGCGCTCGCCGCTGAGGAAGACCAGGATGTCGCCCGGCGCCTCGACCGACAGCTCGTCGACCGCGTCCAGGATCGCCTGGGTCTGATCGCGATCGATCGTGCTCGGGTCGTCGGGGTCGTTGACCGGGCGGTAGCGGACCTCGACCGGGTAGGTGCGGCCGGAGACCTCGACGATCGGCGCGGGCGTGCCGGAGGCGTCGGCGAAGTGCTCGGCGAACCGCTCGGGGTCGATGGTCGCCGAGGTGATGATCACCTTGAGGTCGGGGCGGCGGGGAAGCAGCTGGCGCAGGTAGCCGAGGATGAAGTCGATGTTCAGGCTGCGCTCGTGCGCCTCGTCGATGATGAGCGTGTCGTACCGGCTCAGGTCGCGGTCGCGCTGCAACTCGTTGAGCAGGATGCCGTCCGTCATCAGCTTCACCAGGGAGCGCTCGCTCACCTTGTCGGTGAAGCGCACGGCGTACCCGATGGTGTCGCCCAGCTCGGTCCCGAGCTCCTCGGCGATCCGCTCCGCGACCGTGCGCGCCGCGAGCCTGCGGGGCTGGGTGTGCCCGATGAGGCCCTGCACGCCGCGGCCGAGCTCGAGGCAGATCTTCGGGATCTGCGTCGTCTTGCCCGAGCCGGTCTCACCCGCGATCACGACGACCTGGTGGTCCCGGATCGCCGCGGCGATCTCGTCCTTCAGCTGACTGACCGGCAGCTCTTCGGGATAGGTGATCTCCGGTACGGCGTCCCGCCGCAGCTCCACCCGCCGCTCGGCCTGCTCGAACGCCCCGAGCATCCCTTGCAGCGCCTGGGCGCGCTTGGCCGGCTCACGAGTCGTCCGCACCCGCTCGAGCCGACGGCCCAGCTGCTCGCGGTCGTGGACCGTCAGCTGCTCGAGCCGAGGCAGCAGCTCGGCAACACTCGGCCCGCTCTCAACCGCGCCCTCACCCTCGGCCGCCCGCGAGCGTTTGTCTTCGCGGCGAGCGGTGTTCGGGCGGGGAGTGCTCTCCGCCTCGACGCTCTCGGTGGCATCGCCGACCGGTCGGGCGGACGCCGACTTCCCTCCACGACGGCGCGGGCGCCGTCGGCGAGCGGGGTCCTGGACGGGACCGGTGGCAGGAGTGGGACTGGAGGACTCGGTCCGGGCATCAGGCATGGCACCGACCAGTTTAGGTGCCCCGTTCCAATCACTCACCCCGATTACCCATCGATCAGGAATCGAGAAGCACCGGGCGGGTCCGCGAACCTAGCGTTGCCCTCATGAACCTCACCATTCACTGGACCTTCCTCCCGCACACCGACGCCGACGCCTCGCTGGTCTTCTACCGCGACGTGCTCGGTTTCGAGATCCGCAAAGATGTCGGCGCGCACCGCATGCGCTGGATCACCGTCGGCCCGGCCGACCAGCCGCAGACCTCGATCGTGCTGAACCCGCCGGAGGCCGCCGACGTCACCGCCGACGAGCGCAAGCTGCTCGGCCGGCTGATCGCCAAGGGCAACTACATGCTGGTCTTCGGCACCGACGACCTCGACAAGACCTACGAGCAGATCCGCGCCGCCGGCGCCGGCGTCGTCCAGGAGCTCGAGGACCACCCGTACGGCGTCCGCGACTGCGCCTTCCGCGACCCGGCCGGCAACATCGTCCGCATCCAGCAGGCCGAGAAGTAGGACGGGCACGTCGCCGGTTCCGGTCGACCGCGCGGCACGTACGGTGCCTGCCCGCGTCAGCGGGAGCTGCGCGGCACGTCCTAGTCGCGAGTGCTCGGGACCTTGACCGCGAGGACCGGCACGGGGGACTCCAGCAGCACCCGCTGGGCCGTGCTGCCGAGGATGAGCTTGCCGACCGGGCTGCGGCGGCGGAGGCCCAGGACGATGAGGCTGACGTCGTCCGCGGCCGCGGCCTTCAGGAGCTCGGCGGCGACGTCGCCGGTGCCGACGGCCTGCTGGATGGTCACCTCGACGCCGGCCTCGCGGAGCTTGGCCTCGGCGGCAGCGAGCTCCTCGGCGTTGGCGTAGCGGTTGTCGATGTAGGCGTCGCCGCGGCTGGTGTTCAGCAGCAGGACGCCGGCCCCGCGCAGCTCGGCTTCGGCGGCGGCCGCGGTCAGCGCGGCCTCTCCTTCGGGGGTGGGCACGTAGCCGACGAGGATCTTCACGAGGTCACTCTCCCATCTGATGGTGGCTGGGGTACCGAGCGACAGGAAGTCTGCTCCCGTTTCCGCGATTCCGCGGCGGTCGCACGCTCAGGCTGCTCGCTTCCGGCGGGCACATCCTGTCGCTCGGTACCCACCCTCAGTCGTCCTCGCCGAACGTCAGCCGGTCACGGGTGGGCTGGGTGCCGCGGACCTTGGCGACCAGCCGCGGCAGGTACGGCACGAACAGCGCGAGCACGGTCAGCACGATGATGATCAGGCTCAGCGGCCGGGTGAAGAACACGCTGCCGTCGCCGTTGGAGATCACCAGCGCCCGCCGGAACTGCTCCTCCATCGTCGGGCCGAGGATCACGCCCAGGATCACCGGCGCGATCGGGAAGTCGAGCTTCCGCATGAAGAAGCCGGCCACGCCGATCACCAGCGCCATCAGCACCTCGTAGCCGGAGCCGGACAGCGAGTAGACGCCGAGGCAGGCGAAGACCAGGATCCCGGCGTACAGCAACGGCCGGGGGACCTTCAGGACCTGGACCCAGATCTGGATCAGCGGCAGGTTCATGATCAGCAGGATCAGGTTGCCGATGTACAGCGACGCGATCAGCGTCCAGACCAGCGTGCCCTGGTCCTCGAACAGCTGCGGCCCGGGCTGCACGTTGAAGATCTGGAACGCCGCCAGCATCACCGCGGCCGTCGCCGACGTCGGCAGACCGAGCGTCAGCAGCGGCACCAGGACGCCGGAGAACGACGCGTTGTTCGCCGCCTCGGGCCCGGCCACACCCTCGATCGCGCCGTCGCCGAACTCGTCCGGGTGCTTGCGCCCGGCCTTCTTCGCGCGCCGCTTCTCGATCGTGTACGACAGGAAGGTCGGCACCTCGGCGCCGCCGGACGGGATCGCGCCGAACGGGAAGCCCAGCGCCGTACCGCGCAACCAGGGCGCCCACGAGCGCTTCCAGTCGGACTTGTTCAGGTACCCGGTCCGCAGCCGGCCCTTCTCGAGCACGGCCGGGCGGTCCGGCGTACTGCGCAACTTCGACGCGACGTGCAGTGTCTCGCCGATCGCGAACAACCCGACGATCACGATCACCACGTCGACGCCGTCGAGCAGCCGCAGCGTGCCGAACGTGTACCGCTGCGCGCCGGACAGACTGTCGAGCCCGATCAACCCGATGAACAACCCGACTGTCAGCGACAGCAGCCCGCGGATCAGCGAGTGCCCGACCAGAGCGGTCACCGCGACCATCGCCAGCAGCGTGATCGCGAAGTAGTCGGTGGCCTGGAACTTGCTGGCCAGGCTGCCGATCGGTTTGGCCACGAAGGTCAGCAGCACGGTCGAGATCGTGCCGGCCACGAACGACCCGATCGCAGCCGTCGCCAGCGCGGCCCGGGCCCGGCCCTTGAGCGCCATCTTGTGGCCCTCGATCGCGGTCGCCACCGAGGCGGACTCGCCGGGGGTGTTGATCAGGATCGAGGTGGTCGACCCGCCGTACATGGCGCCGTAGTAGATCCCGGCGAACATGATGAACGCGCCGATCGGATCGGAGAAGTTGAACGTGATCGGCAGCAGCAGCGCGATGGTCAGCGCCGGGCCGATCCCGGGCAGGATGCCGACGAGCATGCCCAGCGTCACGCCGAGCACGGCCCAGAGCAGGTTCATCGGGTCGAGCACGGTGCCGAAGCCGTGCATCAGGTCGCCGAAGACGGCTAGTGAGATCACAGGCCGAGCACCCCTTCCGGCAGCGAGATGTCGAGGAACTGCGTGAACGCGATGTAGACGACGACCGCCGTGACGACGGCGACGACGATGTCGCGGACGAGCTGACGACTGCCGAGCACGCGGGCAGCGCCCCAGAACAGCAGCGCGGTCGAGAGCATGTAGCCGAGCGGTACGACGAGGAACGCGTACAGGACGAGCAGCACGCACAGGGCGACGGGCTCGAACCAGCTGCGGTCAGCGATGCTGGTGCCGGTTTCGGTTTCGGCTTTCGCCGTACGGGGGGAGCGCAGGCCCTCGATCAGGTAGCCGATGCTCAGCAGCAGCCACGCGGCCGTGACGAGCAGCGGAAAGAACCGCGGGCCTTGGGGATCGAGGCCCTTCGGGCTGCGAATGTCGAAGACGCCCACCAGGAACGTCGCGCTCAGCACCACCAGAACCAGGGCCGCGATGATCCGCACCAGCCGTGAGGCCTCGACCTCGACATCCGCCGTACGGACCGGCTCGGCCTCGGCTGTCGCGGGGAGTCGGTCGGTTGCGTCGCTGCTCATACGATGCCCAGCTCCTTCAGAAGACTTTCCACCCTGGTGGTTTCGTCGGCGATGAACTTCGTCGCCTCGTCGCCGGTCTGGAAGAAGTCGGTCCAGCCCTGCTTCTTGCGGATCTCGTCCCACTCGGGCGAGCTGTTCACCAACGTGGCGAACTCGATCAGCCGTTGCCGGTCGGCCTCCGGGATGTCCGGCGGGGCGACGATCGCGCGCCAGTTCAGCACCTCGGTGTCGTAGCCCTCGGACTGCAGCGTCGGCAGCTGCTTGCCGTCGACCGTCATCGGGTCGGTGCCGGTGGTCGCCAGCACGCGCATCTTGCCGGCGGTGATCTGCTCCTCGAACTCACTCAGCCCGGAGATGCCGACCGTGACGTCACCGGACAGGATCGCGGCGGTCGCCTCGCCGCCACCGGAGTAGCTGATGTACTTGACCTTCGACGGGTCCGCGCCGGCGGTCTTCACCAGGACCCCCGCGGCGATGTGGTCGGTGCCGCCGATCGTGCCGCCGCCCCAGCTGACCGACGCCGGGTCGGCCTGGTACTTGTCGACCAGGTCCTTCAGCGTCTTCAGCGGCGAGTCGGCCTTCACCACGAACACCTCCTGCTCGGCGGTGATCGTGGCGATCGGCGTCGTGTCGGAGATGGTGATCTTCGACTGGTTCAGGGTCAGCGCGCCGACCATCACCAGACCGGTGATCATCAACGTGTGCGGGTCCTTGCGGTTCTTGGTGACCAGCTTGGAGATGCCGACGGCGCCGCCGGCCCCGGTCACGTTCACCACCGAGGTGGACCGGCCGGGCAGGAAGTCGTCTTCCTGTACGACGTGCTGGAACTGCCGGGCGGTCAGGTCCCAGCCGCCGCCCGGGGCGGCCGGCACCATGATCTCGACGTTGCGGGACGGGAAGTCACCCGCCACGCTGCCGCCTTCCAGGGCGGCGCATCCGGTCGTCGCGAGAAAACTCAGCGACAGCCCGCCGGCGACGAATGCCCTGCGGGTTACTGGGCGCGACATGGGGTACCTCCTCAGGCACGCGGGGGGAGGGTGGCCTGGATCACTGGCGACCGTAGCAGCATTCCACCAGGAGGTACAGAGATTCCGTTCTGCGGACCAGCAGGTTATCTTCGACAGTGGAAGTAACCGGCGAAAGGGGCGGCATGACGGACGCGCACGGCAGACCGAACCCGCGAGCAGCAGCCGACGAGCGGGACGAGGCCGGGCGGACAGCTGGCGAGGTGCGCGCCGCGGCTGGGTCGGCCGGTGATCGGGACGAGGCCGGGCGGACGGCTGGCGGGGTGCGCGCCGCGGCGGGGTCGGCCGGCGAGCGCGGAGCAGGCGGGGCTGCGGGGGACGGTGTCGGCGGGAGACCTGGTGACTCCGCCTCAGCTGGTGGGCGAATCGCGAGTGGTCAATCGGTGGAGCGGGCTGCCGGGGGTGCCGGGGAGCGGGAGTTGGCCGGTGTGCGGAGTGTGCATCGGGCGCTGGATCTGCTGGAGCGGTTCGACGACGAGCACCCGACCTGGACGCTGGCCGAGCTGACCACGGCGAGCAAGTTGCCGAAGACAACGGTGTTGCGGCTGGTGACAACACTCGAGCAGCGGGGTCTGGTGGCCGCGATCGGCCCGGGGCGCTACGCGATCGGGCCGGGCTTCCTGCGGTGGTCGCGGTTGAGCAGCGCGTCGATGGAGATCCCGCCGGCCGTCCGGACCGCGATGGGCAAGCTGGCCGCCGACACCGGGGAGACGGCCAACCTGTACATCCGGGTCGGGCGGACCCGCGTCTGCCTCGCGCAGGCCCAAGGGACGCTAAGCGTGCGGCACTCGATCGCCGTCGGCTCGGCCCTGCCGCTCTGGGGCGGTGCCGCGTCGAAGGTGCTGCTCAGCGATCCGCCGGTGCTCGAGTCCGATCCGTCGGTGATCGACGACGTCGCGGGCGAGTCGCCGTACGGCAGCGACTTCCCGAAGAAGCTGCGCGCGATCGCCGCGGCGACCGGCGACCGCGGGTTCGCGATCACCCACGGAGAGCGCGAGCTCGGCGCCTCCGGGGTCTCCGCCCCGGTCGTCCGCTCCGACGGCCGAGTCGTCGCTGCGGTCGGCATCGGCGGCCCGACCACCCGCTTCAACGAGGAACGCCTCCCGGCGTACGTGCAGGCGGTACGCCGCTGCGCCCGAACGATCAGCACCACCGGCTGGAGCGGTTTCAGTGCCTCCTGAGCGCCCCGGGCAAGCCGGCGCCTCGCCGGAGCGCGCCACGGGAGAGCGCGCTCCGGGGGATGCGGTCGTCGGTGCCGCACTGCAAGCGTTCGAAGACGCCGGCCGCGCGCACCGGGCCGACCGTCCTGCCGGGCCCACCGCCGACCTGCTGGCCGGCGTACGGGTGCTGGATCTGACGAACGTGCTCGCCGGGCCGTTCGCCGGGTACCAACTGGGGCTGATGGGCGCGGACGTCGTGAAGATCGAGGTGCCGGGCAGCGGCGACCTCGCGCGCAACCTCGGTGGAGATCCAGAGCTGAGCGCGCGCGGTCTCGGGATCTCGTTCCTCGCGCAGAACAGCGGGAAGCGCTCTCTCACCCTCGACCTCAAGGCGCCGGCCGGGCGTGAGGTGTTCGAGCGGCTCATCCGTGAGGCCGACGTGCTGCTGGAGAACTTCCGCCCCGGCGTCCTCGAACGCCTCGGCTTCGGCTGGGACGTGCTGCACGAGCTGAACAACGGCCTGGTCTACTGCGCGGTCTCGGGCTTCGGGCAGACCGGCCCGATGCGCGGGCGCCCGGCGTACGACCAGATCATCCAGGGGCTGTCGGGGATGATGAGCGTGACCGGTACGGCGGAGAGCGCGCCGACGCGCACCGGGTTCCCGATCGCGGACACGCTCGGCGGGTACGCCGCGGCGTTCGCGATCTCGGCGGCGCTGGTGAAGCGCTCCCGCACCGGGACGGGCAGCTTCCTGGACGTGTCGATGCTGGAGACCGCCGTCGCGGCGATGGGCTGGGTCGTCTCCGACTACCTCGTCGCCGGCCGCGAACCACGGGCCATGGGCAACGAAAACGCGACCTCCGCGCCGTCCGGCACCTTCGCGACCGCCGACGGAGCGCTGAACATCGCGGCCAACAAGCAGGAGCAGTACGTCGAGCTCTGCACGGTGCTGGGTCGTCCCGAGCTGATCACCGACGAACGCTTCGCCACGCGTGAGGCGCGCAAACAGCATCGGGGGGAGTTGACGGCTGAGCTGGAGAGCACGCTCAGAGAGCGCTCCGCGGTCGAGTGGGACGAGCTGCTGGCGACGACCGGCGTACCGGTTGCGCCCGTCCTGACGGTGCCGCAAGCGCTGGGCCTTGACCAGGTCGCCGAGCGTTCTCTGCTCCATGAGGTCCCCATGCCGGCCGGCGGGGAGCGCTCTCTGCGCGTTCTCGGGAGCAGCGTGCACGTCGACGGCCGGCCGGTCGGCCCGGTCGGACGGCCGCCGGAGTTGGGCGAGCACGTCGACCAGATCCTCACCGAAGTCGGGTACACAGCGGACGAGATCGCGGACCTGCGAGCCCAAGGAGTCGTATGAGCGAGTCGGTAGGGGACTGGTGGTCGACCGCGATCACCGACATCCAGCCGGGCGTGATCCGCTTGCGCGGGTACGCCGTACAGGATCTGATCGGCGCGGTCAGCTACCCGCAGATGGTCTGGCTGATGACGCGCGGCGAGCTGCCGTCGGAGGCCGAGGCCAAGCTCCTCGAACTCACTCTCGTCGCCGCCGTCGACCACGGCCCGCAGGCCCCGTCCATCGCCGCGGCCCGGATGGCGGCGTCGTGCGGCCTCGACCTCAACAACTCGATGGCCACCGGCGTCAACCTCCTCGGCGACGTTCACGGCGGTGCCGGTCAGCAATGCCTCGAGGTCCTGCTGCGGCTCCGCGAGTCCGGCGAATCACCGGAGGACGCGGCCCGAGCGTTGGTTGCCGACTACAAGCAACGCAAGGCCTTCATCCCTGGGTTCGGTCACCGTTGGCACCCGCGGGATCCGCGGCGTGACCCGCTGATCGCCGCTCTCCAGCAGGCTGTCGAGGCCGGGGTCGTCTCCGGCGTGTTCCTGGAGCTGGTCCTGGCCCTGGAGAAGGTGCTTGCCGAAGGCACCAAACCCGTGCCGATGAACGTCGACGGTGCCACCGCTGCGATCTACGCCGAGCTCGGCTTCGCACCCGAGCTGGCGCGTGGCCTGTTCGTGCTGTCCCGCTCGGTCGGTCTGCTCGCCCACGCGTGGGAGCAGCAGCAGGAGCCGGCACGCATCAAGGGCCCGCTGCCCAAGGGGATCAACCCGACGTACACCGGACCTAGCCCCCGGTCGCTCCCAGATCCCGCTTGAGCACCTTGCCGGTCGCCGTCCGGGGAAGCTCGTCGACGATCACGATCTCGCGCGGCGACTTGTAACGCGCGAGGTTCGCGCGCACGTGGTCGATCAGCTCATCCGGCGTGACCTCTTCTGTGAGTACGACGTACGCGACCAGCCGCTGCCCGAACTCCTCGTCCGGTACGCCGACCACCGCCGCGTCGCTGACCGCCCGGTGGGTGAGCAGGCAGTCCTCGACCTCGCCCGGGTACGCGTTCTCGCCGCCGGAGACGATCATGTCGTCCTCGCGGCCGTCGACGAACAACCGGCCGCGCGCGTCCAGGTGCCCGAGGTCGCCGGTGCTCATCCGGCCGTCGACGACCGTCTTGCTGCTGCCGTCGGAGTACCCGCCGAAGACGAGCCCGCCGCCGGCAAAGATCCGGCCGGTCCCGCCGGTCGGCACCGGGCGGTCGTCGGGACCGAGGATCCGGACCGAGCTGCCGAGGCACGGCCGCCCGACCGTGCCGGGCGCGGCGAGCAGATCGGCCGCTGCGGCGATCGTCGCGATGCCGATCTCGCTCGATCCGTACGCGTCGCAGAGCACCGGCCCGAACTGCTGGATGAACCGCTCGGCCAGTGACGGCGGGAGAGCGGAGGCTCCGGAGATCACGGCGCGCACCGACCTCACGTCGTACCGGGCGAGCTCGGCGGGACCGAGCTCGAGCAGGCGCTGCAGCATCACCGGTACGACGACGACCGAGCCCGCGCGCGTCGACTCGATCGAGGCGAGCACCGCGGCGGCGTCGTACCGGCGGGCGAGGACCAGCGGCGATCCGAGGAAGAGCGCGAGCATCGAGTTGAGCAGGCCGAGGCCGTGGAAGAGCGGCGGGCAGATCAGCATCGGTTCCCCGGCGCGCAACCCGAAGCGCTGCAGAGCCGAGGCGGTCAACCCCGCGAGCCCGAGCGCGGTCGGAGCGCGGGGCGCGGCCTTCGGCGTACCGGTGGTTCCCGAGGTGAGGATCGTGATGTGCCCGGGCCGATCCGGCACCGGCGGCTCGGGCGCTGCGGCGCCGGCGAGGTCGTCGAGCCCGCTGCCGTCCTCTCGCCAACCCAGCACGCTCGGAACGTCGCTCTCGACCACGAACTCCTCGTCGTGCACGAGCAGGTCCGGCCTGTGCTTGTCCAGTACGCCGGCCACCTGCGGCGCCGCGAACTCGGTGTTCACGAACAGCACGTCGGCCCCCAGCCGCGAGGCCGCCAGGGTCGCCGCGAGGAAGTACCGATGGTTCCGGCACCGCACCGCCACCTTGCTCCCGGCAACAATCCCGTGCTCGGCGTGCATCCCCGCCGCGATCGCCGCGACCCAATGATCCAGCTCTCGATAGCTCAACCGCCCCCGCTCGTCGATCACCCCCGCCCGATCGGGAAACCGAATCGCCGCGATCGCGCCGAGCGCCGCCATCGACTGCCCCCACCGCCGCAACGCCCGCTCGATCCCCGGCACCTGCAACGGCCCCGCCGACCTCCAGACCCCCGACCGCGCCAGCGCGACCGAAACCCCACCCACCTCAGCCGCACCCCGAACCAACCAGTCCGGCATCCGCGACGGCCTAATGGGCCGAATCGGCGGCCTCACCGTGTGCACCCTTCAACCTCGTCGGGAGGGGAAGGGAGGGAGAGGGGGAGGGGCCGGGCCGCCCCGACCGCAGCGCTTCGCGCGCGGAAGCCCGTTCCGGCCGCAGTGTTTCGTGTGCGGGGGCCCGTTCCGGCCGCAGTATTTCGTGTGCGGGGGCCCGCCCCGACCGCAGCGCTTCGCGCGCGGGAGCCCGCCGTGCTCTGCTCGATCGCCGTCCTGCCTGCCTCAGCGCCGTACCGGGTCGCCCTCACGGCGTCCGCTTCCTTGCCGTTCCCCGCCGGAAGTACTGCTCGAACAGCCGGTCCGTCGGCACGCGGAGAAGGTTGCCTAGGGCATCTGCCGGGCGGACCAGTGGCGGGGTGATGTTGTGCGGCCGCTCCGCCACCGCTCGGCAGACCTGGTCTGCGGCCTGTTCAGGGGTCAGCCCCGGAAGGCTGTTCAGCAGCGGGGTCGGCTCGCTCATGCGCGTGTGCACCAACCCCATGTACACCGTCGACGTCGTCACTCCGTCGTGCCGCAGCTCCTGGGAGATGCAGCGCAGCCACACGTCGAACGCGCTCTTCGACGCCAAGTACGCCGACCAGCGGGCCATCGGGGGAGTCCGTACGCCGGCCGTCGACACGTTCACGATGTGCCCAGCGTGGCGCTCCCGCATCGACGGCAGCAGTTCGAGCACGAGCTTGGCCGGCCCGAGGTAGTTCACCGAGTTGGTCCGTTCGATGTCGTGGAACCTCTGGTACGAGTCCGCGATCGACCGCCGGATCGACTTGCCCGCGTTGCTCACCAGGACGTCGACCCGCCCGTGGTCCCGCAGTACGTCGGCCACCAGTTGCTCGATCGCGGCCGGGTCCGCCAGGTTCGTCGGATAGGCGAACGCTCGACCGCCCGCAGCCCGGATGCCCGCAGCGACCACGTCGAGCTGCTCAGCCGTCCGTGCGACCAGCAGCACCACCGCCCCCGCCGACGCCAGCCGCCGAGCCGTCGCCTCGCCGATCCCGTACGACGACCCGGTGACCAGCACGACCTTGTCCCGGACCGCCTCCACCAGCCGGGCGTCCGAGATCCCGCTCCGCCCGTTGATCAACGCGACGAGCAGTGGCCATCCCGGCGGGCGTTTGTCCATGCCGTCGATATTACTTACAGGTAGCTTCCAGCGACACCCTCCGCAACCACTCGCGCACGTGCGCCCCGAACAGCTCCGGCTGCTCGATCTGCAAGTTGTGCCCCGCCGCATCCAGTACGGCGTACGTCGCGCGCGGGTAGTGCGGCAGCAGCGGCCACACATCGGCGAAACCGGTGGAACCGTCCTGCCGCCCGCACAGGACCAGCGTCGGCCGCTCGTACGCCGGTCCGCTCTCCGGATCCGTGGTCAGGCGCCAGTTCTTGCGGATCCGGCCCATCGCGTCGAAGTCCGCAGCTTCGAGACCCGGCACCACATCGGCCAGGAACGCGCGCAGCGTCTCGGGCGTCTGCACGACGGTGATCCCGCTGAAGTTCTTGGCCAGCTCATCGCTCAGCCCGTCGAGCAGACCGGGCTCAGACCGCAGTACGACGTGCTCAGGCAACGTGCGGTCGGCGTTGTCGATCGCCTGCGCGAGCGGGCAGACCAGCGCGAGCCCGAGCACCTGCTCAGGCCGGCGGGCGGCGACGGCCCGGGCCAGGTAGCCGCCGTACGACTCACCGATCACCAGGAACGGCTCGTCGATCTCCTGGTCGACGAACCCCAGCAGCGCGTCCAGCATCCCGTCCGAGCTGTCGATCGATCCGGCAGGGCTCTGACCCATCCCGGGCAGGTCCGGGTAGATCCGCCGGTAGCCCGGGAGGTCGGCGAAGACCGGCTCGAGACAACCGGTCATCAACCGATGGTCGGGAGCCCAGCCGTGGACGGCCAGGACAGGGACGCCCTCGCCGTGGGTGACGTGGTGGAGTGACATACCGGTAGTTCTAACAGGCCCCGCCGACATAGTGTCGGGGGCATGAGTCGTCGATCGTTGCATCAGTCCGCCCCGGACGCCGGGGTGCTCAGGAAGCGGTTGGAGCGAGCGCGGGAGGTCGCCGCGGGAACCGGTCTGGTGATCGCGCCGGGCTCGGACCTCCGGTACCTGATCGGCCAGGGCGGTGGCTCGTTCGAGCGGCTGACCGCGCTCGTCGTGCCGGCTGAGGGATCGCCGGCGCTCGTCGTACCGAAGCTGGAGGCACCTGGGTACGCCGACGTGCCGCTGGCCGAGCTGGGTGTCGACGTGCTGACCTGGGTCGACGGCGACGACCCGTACGCGCTGGTCGGTGATCGCCTCGGCAAGCCGGACCAGGTGGCGGTCAGCGACTTCGCCATCGCCCTGCACGTGCTCGCGCTGCGGCAGGCGATTCCGGCGGCCGAGCAGGTCCTGGCCGGACCGATCGTGCGCGAGCTCCGGATGCGCAAGGACGCGGCGGAGATCGCCGAGCTGCGTGCGGCCGGTGCTGCGATCGACCGGGTGCACGCGCGGGTCCCCGGGTTCCTCCGGGCCGGGCGGACCGAGGCTGAGGTCGGTGCGGACATCAGGGCGGCGATCGTCGAGGAGGGGCACGAGCTGGCCGACTTCGTGATCGTCGGCAGCGGCCCGAACGGTGCCAGCCCGCACCACGACGTGTCGGACCGGGTGATCGAGTCCGGCGACGTGGTGGTCGTCGACATCGGCGGACCGCTGCCGTCGGGCTTCAACTCCGACTCCACCCGCACCTACGCGGTCGGTGAGCCGCGGGACGCGGACGTGCGCGCGACGTACGCCGTACTGGAGGAAGCGCAGCAGGCGGCTGTGTCAGCTGTCCGGCCTGGTGCGACGGCCGAGTCGATCGATGCCGCTGCTCGGTCGGTGATCGCCGCGGCCGGGTTCGGTGACTACTTCATCCACCGGACCGGGCACGGGATCGGTCTGGACGTGCACGAGGAGCCGTACATCGTCGCGGGCAACCAGCTGGTGCTGGAGCCGGGTATGGCCTTCAGCGTCGAGCCGGGCATCTACCAGGCAGGTCGCTGGGGTGCACGGATCGAGGACATCGTCATCGTCACCGACGACGGCGTGGAGTCGGTCAACCAGCGTCCGCACGAGCTGCTGGTGGTCTAGGCGGCCCGGAACGTCTTCCGGTACGCCAGCGGCGAGACGCCGAGGCTGCCACGCAGGTGGTGGCGCAGCGACGCCGCCGTACCGAGTCCTGCTGCTTCGGCGATCCGGTCCACCGTCAGGTCTGTCGTCTCCAGCAGGTGACAGGCGTGCCGGATGCGCTGCTGCAGCAGCCAGGTGCCGGGGGACTGGCCGGTCTCGGCCTTGAAGCGCCGGCTGAACGTCCGCACACTCATCCGCGCGTACGACGCCATGGCGGCCAGGCTGATCTCCTGGTCGAGCCGCTCCAGCGCCCACACCCTGGTCGGCCCGGTGCCCTCGATGCCTTCGTCCGGGATGACCCGCTCGATGAACTGGGACTGGCCACCATCACGCCACGGCGGTACGACGCAGTGCCGGGCCGCGCGGTTGGCCACCTCGCTGCCGAAGTCGCTGCGGACCAGGTGCAGGCACAGGTCGACGCCGGCGCCCAGCCCGGCCGAGGTGAGCACGTCGCCGTCGTCGATGAACAGCAGGTCCTCGTCGAGCTTCACCAGCGGGTAGAGCGCGCGGAACAGGTCGGCACGGATCCAGTGCGTCGTCGCTGGACGGCCGTCGAGCAGTCCGGCCGCGGCGAGCACGAAGGCGCCGGTGCAGATCGAGGCGATCCGGGTGCCGGGGCGGATCAGCGCGAGTGCCTCGGTGACGTCCTCCGGCAGGGTGCCCAGGTTGCGCGGCTCGGGCAGGTAGGTGCCGGGGATGATCACGGTGTCGGCCTCGGCCAGCACCTCGGCGCCGTGGTCCGGCACGATCGTGAAGCCGGCTGACGCGCGGACGGGTTCGGCGCGGACGCCGCAGACCTTCACGTCGTACAGGGGGGTGCCGTCGGCGCGGGTGGCGTTGCCGAAGATCGTGGACGGGATGGTCAGGTCGAAGCCGACCACGGGGTCCAGGGCGAGCACGGCGATGCGATGAGGCATGGCCACATCTTGACACATGGTGGCGTTCAGGCCACTGGTTTGGCCGGTACGGCGTCCGCATACTCGGCTGAGTGACCGAGATTGTGGAGAAGAAGACGTTCCGGCTGCACCGCGCCTGGCCGGTCGCCGCCGTCGGGTTCGTCACGCTGATCGGGGCTGCCGGCTTCCGGTCGGTGCCGAGCGTCCTGATCGACCCGCTGCACGAGGAGTTCGGCTGGTCGCACGCGACGATCTCGGCCGCGGTCTCGGTCAACCTGCTGCTCTACGGCCTGATCTCGCCGTTCGCGGCCGCGCTGATGGATCGGCTCGGGCTGCGCAAGGTGGTCAGCGGCGCGCTGGTGCTGATCGCGCTCGGCAGCGGGCTGACGATCTTCATGGACTCGGCCTGGCAGCTGCTGCTGTGCTGGGGGCTGCTGGTCGGCGTCGGCACGGGGTCGATGTCGATGACGTTCGTCGCCACGATCACCGGGCGCTGGTTCGTCGAGCGGCGAGGGCTGGTGACCGGCATCCTCACGGCTGCTGGTGCGACTGGGCAGCTGGTGTTCCTGCCGCTCATCGCGGCGCTGGCGACGTCGTACGGGTGGCGTATCCCGGCACTGGTCGCTGCGGCCGCCGCGCTGGCAGTGGTGCCGCTGGTACTGCTCTTCCTGCGGGACTACCCGAGCGACGTCGGCCTGCGCGCGTACGGCGCTCCGGAGGGGAGCCTGGCCGGGCAGCGGGTGACTACGACCGGCAGCAGCGCGCTGCGGGCGCTGACGGCGCTGCGGGACGCGTCGAAGCGTCCGGCGTTCTGGATGCTGGCGGGCGGGTTCGCGATCTGCGGCGCCTCGACGAACGGGCTGATCGGTACGCACTTCGTGACCGCCGCGCACGACCACGGGATGCCGGTAACGACTGCCGCGTCGCTGCTGGCGCTGGTCGGGGTGTTCGACGTGGGCGGGACGATCATCTCGGGCTGGCTGACCGACCGGTGGGACCCGCGGTACCTGCTCATCGCGTACTACTCGCTGCGGGGACTGTCGCTGCTGGTGCTGCCGTCGCTGCTCGGGCCGACCGCGCAGCCGAGCGTGTGGGTGTTCATCATCTTCTACGGGCTGGACTGGGTGGCCACTGTGCCGCCGACGGTCGCGCTGTGCCGCGAGTGGTTCGGCGTGGACGGGCCGATCGTGTTCGGCTGGGTGTTCGCGTCGCACCAGGTCGGTGCGGCGCTGGCGGCAACCGGTGCGGGGGCGATCCGGGACGTGCAGGGGAGCTACAACCTGGCCTGGTACCTGGCCGGTGGGCTGTGTGCCGCTGCCGCGCTCATGTCGGCATGCATTGGGCGGCGGCTCGTTGTCCCGACCTGATCGGTTAGCCTCGACTTTAGTTGAGGTTGGACCGGAGGGAACGGGTTGTGGACATCGAGCCAGGCGAGTTGACCGTAGGACAGCTGTCCGACCGCAGCGGCGTCGCCGTCTCCGCCCTGCATTTCTACGAACGCCAGAACCTCATCCTGAGCCGCCGTACGTCGGGCAACCAGCGCCGCTACAAGCGCGACACCCTGCGCCGGGTCGCGCTGATCCGGATCGCCCAGCGCGTCGGCATCCCGCTGGCCGAGGTCGCCGCGATCCTCGCGCTGCTTCCCGACAACCGCACGCCCAACCGCCAGGACTGGGAACACATCTCCGAGTGCTGGCAGACCGAGCTCGACCGCCGCATCCTCCAGCTGGAACAGCTCCGCGACGACTTCAAGGACTGCGTGGGCTGCGGCTGCCTCTCGCTGGATCGCTGCGGCCTGGCCAACCCGTACGACGTACTGGCGACCAACGGCCCGGGTCCGCAACGCCTGGTCGACCGGGCCGGCAACCCGTGCCACCCGGGTGCTGCCTGTGCGAACACCTGCGAAGCGAGCGCCTAGGCTGGCCGTGTGGAGGTAGCGCGGTTGAGACGGGTCTCCAAACGCTTCGGGCGGCGGGAGGTCCTGACAGACATCGATCTGCACCTGCAGGCGGGCGAACTGCTGGCGCTCGTGGGAGCCAACGGATCTGGTAAGTCGACCGTGCTGAAGCTGCTGGTCGGCCTGTCGCGACCGACGAGCGGCACGGTACGACGGTCCGCCCGGGTCGTGAGCTACGTGCCCGACGCCTTCGCCTCCCACTACCGGATGTCGGCGTCCGCCTACCTGCGGCACATGGGACGGATCCGCGGGCTCAGCTCCCAGGCGGCTCGGCAGCGGTCCGACGCTCTCCTGGAACGACTCGCACTGACCGGCGGTGTGGACACGGCGATGCGGAAGCTGTCGAAGGGCAACGCGCAGAAGGTCGCCCTCGCCCAGGCGCTGCTCGAACCTCCACAGCTGCTGGTCCTCGACGAACCCTGGTCGGGCTTGGACACCACCGCGCACAGCACTCTCCGCGAGCTTCTCACCGAGACTGCGCGCGAGGGCGGCGCGGTCGCCTTCACCGAGCACTCGGATCAGGTTGTCCGGTCGACGGCCACCAGGATCTGCGAGATTCGGAACGGCAAGTTGCTCCAGCCCAGCTCGAATGAGGTGACCGAGATCGCGCTGCTCGCCGGCGCTGAGGTGGACTGGTCAGGCCATCCCGGTGTCATCGAGGCACGAGCTCATGAAGGCGGCGTGACCCTGACCGTGCTGACCGGAAGCCACGATGCGGCACTGCTCGCGGCGCTCAACCACGGCTGGTCGGTCACGTCCGTGCGGCAGGTGAAGCGCGGGTGAGTGCTCTCTACCGGTACCTGCTGACGAGCGTCCTGCTCTCGCAGCGGTACCTTCCACCGACGCTGATCTTCCTCGCCGCGCTCGCCGTCGGGGTGACGTCGGACAACGGGCCGCTGCAGTCGTCGTACGCCTTCTGCGTACTGGCCGTCCTGATCTGCAGCACCTGGCTGGCCGTCGCCGTCATCAACCACGAGGACCCGACCCAGCACAAGATCACCGTGGTGATGATCGGCGATCCGCTGCGCGTTCTCGCAATCACCGTCGCCGTCGTCCTGACCTGGTGCGTCCCGCTGATCGTCATCGGCCTCATCTATCCGATCGTCACCGGCAGCCACACGGTCACCGCCGGCGACCTGGCAGTCGGCACGGTCGCCCAACTGGCCGCCGCCATGATCGGCACCGCGATCGGCCTGCTCTGCTCACGCCTCGTCATCCCACGCATCGGCATCGCCACCCTGACCGCCGCCGCGGCGATCCTCGCCGTCCTCCTGCTCCAGTGGCTCTCCCCGATCCGCCCGCTGATGACCCTGCTCGCCAATGAACGCTCCGCCGGCCAGAATGCACTGCCTCTCGCGTCGCTGACCGCCCTGTGCCTCGCCGTACTGGTCATCGCCACCCTGGCCACCCGCACGGTCGCCGACCGGAAGGACTGACCGGCGGCCGGTTCCTCCCCACGGCCTGCCCCAGGCCCATCTCGCCGAGCGCAGCGAAGGCTATCGGTGGGCGGGAGTTCGCGCCCGTTGTTTCCGGTGTCTCGGCACGGGGCTCGCTCTGCCGAGCGCAGCGAAGGCTCGGGGCGGCGTGCCTCTTCCTCCCGTCCCCCTTCCCGCAGGTTTTCCACAGATCGGGTCGACGGGGCCACGGGATGGGGGTGCGGGCGTCTAGGGTCGTCGGCATGGGTGATGCGTCGAAGTTGTCCGAGGCTCGTGGTGCGACGGCCGCGGGGGTGATCTCCGCGATCGCGGGGGATGCCGCGCGGCTGCGGGAGGACCAGGAGACCGCGGTCGCGGCGCTGTGCGAGCCCAACGCACGGGTGCTGGTCGTGCAGGCGACCGGCTGGGGCAAGTCGGCGGTCTACTGGGCCGCGACCGCGATCCGCCGGTCCGAGGGTGCGGGACCGACGCTGGTGGTCTCACCGTTGCTGTCGTTGATGCGCGACCAGGTCGCCGCCGCCGGGCGCGCCGGGCTGCGCGCCGCGACGCTCAACTCGTCGAACTTCGACGCCTGGTCCGAGATCGAGAGCGACCTGCGCTCAGGCGCGATCGACGTGCTGCTCGTCTCGCCCGAACGCCTGGCCAACCCCGGCTTCGGCCGGCGCGTGCTCGACGGACTGGCCGGGCAGATCGGCCTGCTGGTGATCGACGAGGCCCACGCCGTCTCCGACTGGGGACACGACTTCCGGCCGGACTACCGGCGCGTGTCCGAAGTACTGCAGAAGCTCAACCCCCAGACCCCCGTGCTCGCGACCACAGCCACCGCCAACACGCGCGTCACCGAGGACGTCGCCCACCAGCTCGGCGCATCAACGCTCGTGCTGCGCGGACCGCTGGCGCGTTCGAGCCTGCAGCTCGCCGTCGTCAACGCGCTCTCACCGCTCGACCGCTTCGCGTGGGTCGTCGACCACCTGCCCAAGCTTCCCGGCTCAGGCATCGTCTACACCCTGACCGTCGCCGACGCGCAGCGCCTGGCGGCTGCGATTCAGGAGGTGCACGGCGCCGCCGTACCGGTCGCTGCGTACACAGGTCAGCTGGAGGCAGGGGAGCGCGAGTCCCTCGAGGACGCCCTCCGCGAGAACCGCCTGAAGGCGCTCGTCGCGACGTCCGCGCTCGGCATGGGCTACGACAAGCCCGACCTCGGCTTCGTCGTGCACGTCGGCTCGCCACCGTCGCCGGTGTCGTACTACCAGCAGGTCGGACGTGCCGGTCGCGGCATCGACCATGCCGTCGTCGCGCTGCTCCCGTCGGACGCCGATACGGGCGTGTGGGACTACTTCGCGACCGCGACCATCCCCGTGCCGGAGAACGTGAACCGGCTGCTGGCCGGGCTTTCGGCGTACGGTCCTGATCAGCCGGCCAGCATCCCGTCCCTGGAGGCCGAGACCGGGCTCCGCCGCGGCCGCGTCGAGCTGATGCTGAAGCAGCTCGCCGTCGACGGCGCGGTCGAGCGGGTCGAGAAGGGCTGGGTGCGGACCGAAGCCGAGTGGACGTTCGACGCCGCGCACTACGACGGCATCGTCGCCGTACGACGGCGCGAGGCCGACATCATGCGCGCCTACACCCGCGGAGAACGTTGCCTGATGCAACTTCTCCAGGAGTCGCTGGACGACCCGACCGCCGAGCCCTGCGGCCGGTGCTCGGTGTGCCTCGGTCTGCTCCCGGACCCGCTGACCGCCGCGCCGGACCCGGAGACCGTGAAGACGATCACCCGGCAACTCCGCGGCGAGACCCATGTTCTCGAACCGCGCAAGATGTGGCCCGGCGGAGCCTTCGGCGCCAAGGGCAAGATCCCCCCGGCCCTGCTCGCCGACCCCGGCCGCACGATCGTCTACGCCGATGCTCCCGAGTGGCGCGAGGTCCTCCGCTCGGTCTTCGGCGACGCCCCCGACCCGGCCCACGTGGAGGCGTTGAAGGCCGGCTGCGTCGCAGCGCTGTCCCGCTGGCGCGACGCCTGGTCCCGCCGCCCCGAGATCGTCATCCCCCTCCCGGCCGCCGGCCACCGAGGCCTCACCACCGCAGTCGCCGACCACTTGGCCGAGATCGGCCGCCTCGACCGCACCGAGCTCACCCTGCATCCGTCGTCCCTGGACGAGGGTCTCTCCTCAGCCGAAGAAGCCCGAGTCTGGCGAGACGCCATCGAGGTAGACGCCACCACCACCCAAGCCATCACCGCCCGCTCGGTCCTGCTGGTAGTCGACGCCTCGTCCTCCCAATGGCCGATCACAGTCGCCGCTGCCAAACTCCGGGAAGCCGGCGCCGCCGCCGTACTGCCTCTCCTCATCCACCGCCGCCCGTAGGCCCACCCGAGAAGCCCTTCCAGCGACCCACCACGCCACACGCGGCCACCCCGCGCCCCCATCCACCAACTCACACCCGCACGACGAACCATCCGAATACACCCGACGTCGGCCGCCGCGCGGGCCGGGAGCTGCGCTTTCGCGCCCGCGGCGCATTCCCGCGCCGGCGTGAGTTGACGTTCCCGCACGAGCGGACGCCGCGCGGCGTCCGCCGCAGGCGGCGTCGGCCGCATTGCAGGCCCCGCTCCTGGTCGCAGTGCCCGCATCGTGTCGGCTGGCCGCTGGCGCCTCGGGTACGCCATCGCCCGACGCACACTCCTAGCGCCGGCAGCAACAACTACAACAGTCGGTGCTCGTGGGTAGGTGCTTGAGGGCGAGGCCGAGCGCGTCCTGCACGTGCGGCTGAACGCCCCGCGTTCAGTGGGCGACGCCGGCCGCGATGCTGAACAATTTGGGCGCCCGCGGGGCACCCCTGCGCGGGGTGAGCTGAGGCTCCCGTACGAGCGGACCGCCGCGGGCGACATCGGTGGCGTTGCAAGAGCAGGAGCTGTGTTCGCGCGGCCTGCGAAGTACACCCGCGCGGGGTGTTTGGAGGCTCCCGGCGAAGCGGGCGGCCGCGTTGCGAGAGCGGGAACCGCGTGCCCGGGTCCGCGGGCAGTCCCGTGCCCGGGTGAGCTGAGGTTCCCGAACGAGCGGACCCCGCGAGTGACGTCGGCCGCGCTGCTGGAGCCCGCGAGCCTGGTCGCCCATCGGCACCCCGTCGACGGGTCCCCGCGCATGCGCGTACACCTGGTGCCGACAACAACAACTGCAACGGCCGATGGCTCGCGGGTAGGTGTTGAGGTCGGGCCCGAGCTGCCCTGCGCGTGCGCTCGAACGGCCAGTCCCGCGAGTGGCGCCGGCCGCGTTGCGGGAGCGGGCCTTGCTCCTGCGCCCGCGGGGCGGTCTCGCGCTTGGGGCGAGTAGAGGTTCCCGTACGAGTGCACCGCCCCGAGCGGAGTCCGTGGCGGGTGGCGTCGGCGGTGGCGCGGGAGCGGGGGCCGCGCTCGTTGCCTGCGGGGCAGTCTTGTGCGGGGGCCGTACGAGCGGACCGCCGCGGGCGGCGTCGGCCGTTGCAGGCTTGGAGCCTGGCCGCAGTAGCCGCACCATATCGGCTGGTAGCTGGCGCCTCGGGCAGGCCGCCGCGCGACGCACGCACCTGGCGCCGGCGACAAGAACTGCAGCAGGCGATGGCTTGTGGGTAGGGGCTTCGGTCAGGCCGGAGCGCGATTGTGCGCATGTCCGCGAGGCGCGCAAGCGCGGTGGACGGCTTGTGGGCCTGCTACTCGGTGCTACTGTATAGCTGGTACTTGGTGTTACCGAGTACTGGGGTGGTGGAAGGAGTTGTGGTGGATGACCTGACGGAGATGCTGAAAGGGACGCTCGAGGGGTGTGTGCTCGAGATCATCGGGGGTGAGGAGACCTACGGGTACGCGATCACGCGGCAGTTGAACGAGCTCGGGTTCGGGGATGTGGTCGAGGGGACCGTTTACACCATCCTGTTGCGGCTGGAGCGGAACAAGCTCGTGCGGGTGACGAAGCGGCCGTCCGAGCAGGGGCCGCCGCGGAAGTTCTATGCGCTCAACGCCGCGGGGCGGCGGGAGTTGGCGACGTTCTGGGTGAAGTGGGAGTACGTGACTTCGCGGATCGACAAGTTGAAGGAGGGTGGGAGATGACGTTCTGGGAGACCATCACCGGCAGTGATCTGAACCGGGAGTACAAGGCGTTCGCGGTGCGGGTGCAGGCTCTGCCGGCTGAATACCAGGCAGCGTGGGAGCAGATCCAGGGGAACCTGATGCCGTACGGCGACTTCAGCGGGCGGAACCTGATGCCGATCCTCGACGGCGCGCTGGGGCTGCTCGAGGAGACCGCGGCGCAGGGGCAGAGTGTCGACGAGGTGCTGGGTGACGACATCGCGGGGTTCTGTGCGGCGCTGGCCGGTGGCGAGGGGAGCCGGACCTTTCGGGACAAGTGGCGTGACCAGCTGAACCGGAACGTGGCCCGCAAACTCGCACGGATGGGAGGCTGACATGGGCATCCGCGACATCATCGAGGGCAAGAAGCAGTGGCGGGCGCACGTGGCGCGGGTGAAGGCGCTGCCACCGGAGTACCAGGTCGTTTACAAGGAGATGCAGAAGTACTTCTTCAAAGTCGGCCCGGTCGACCTGACCGACGGGAACCTGCTGGCGGGGATCGTCGACTTCTTCGAGGAGGGCGTCGCGGCGGGCAAGGGAGTGCTGGAGCTCATCGGCACCGACGTCGCCGCCTTCAGTGACGGGCTGATCAAGGACTCGCGGACCTATGCGGAGATCTACCAGGAGTCCGTCAGCACAGACAGCGGCGAGCTGAAGAAGTAGGGCTACGGCGTGCAGGGCAGCGTGCCGGCGCGGAGGGCGTGCTTGGCGTCGTTGCTGTCGTCGGACCAGATGACCGGTTTGCGGCCGCCGGCGCAAGTGGACTGCGGCGCGATGGCGAAGCCCTCGTTGTTGTAGTTGGCCATTCCGGTCGGGCGGTCGTAGACGGCGGTGGGCGCGAACTTGCCCTGCGTGTTGATGCCGAGGGTCGCGGCGCGGCCTTGGCAGGTGTCGTCGCAGACCGCCCACAGGTGACCGGTCTCCGGCTCGAACTCGAGGTCCATCACACCGCTGAACCCGCTGGGGATGGTCGCGACCCGGGTGAACCCGCCGCCGCTCTGGTTCAGCGCGTAGGCGTAAACCGTGCCGTTGTCCTCCAGGCCGGCGAAGAAGAGGCCGTCACCGTGGCCGGGATAGCTGCTCGGGCTGTACGTCGTACCGGTGCGCTCGTCGCGGAAGGCGTGCGCGGTGAGGTAGCTGTCGGGGATCCAGGAGATGCCCTCGAGTCCGCTGTTCGCGTCGACGGCGGGAAGGTCGGACTTCAGGTTCCACTCGGCGGTCGCGTCGAGCGAGCTGCCGGACGTCGAGACGTCGTACCGGACGATCTTCGGCAGGCTTGTGCCGTCCTTGTCGTTGTCGCGTTCGGTGGCGACGAACACTCCCTCGGGGGTGGCGACGACGCCTTCGGCATCCGGGTCACCGCTGCCGTTCGCGTAGTTGAGCGACTTGCCGGACGCCCAGCCGCCGGTCGTGTCCGGACGCCAGGTCGCGCCGCTGGGGACCAGCCGGTAGAGCGTCCCCGGGCCGTTCTTCACCGCCCACAGCACGCCGGCCGACCCGAAGGACAGCCCGCTCAGGTTCTCGCCGAACACGTTCGACCCGTCCGCGACGGTGACCTTGGCGTCGCCCGGCCAGGTCGACCGAGGGGCTGCCGCCACGGCCGGTGAGGCTGCGGTCAGGGTGAGCGCCAGGGCAACCAGGGCGGCGGCGCGCCGATGGGTTCGCAGCATGTGTTGGTGGTCCTTTCCTTACGATGCACCGGGGAGCAGCGGTCGCCGTACCCGGTCCAAGGATCAGGTGTACCGACAGCTACCAGTTGAACACGCAGGGAACGCCGGGTCAGCTCTGGAGGGCTTTGCTGGTTTCGGTGAAGGACTTCAGGTCGGCGATCAGGCGGACCCAGCCTTCGCCGACCATCTCGCGAATCCGGCTGCCGGGGGCGAAGCCGGTGTGGACGACGGTGAGTTTGACCTGGTCGTCCTCGGGTTCGAGGGTGAAGGTGACGGTGGACAGCGGCTCGTCCTTGGTGGCGGCCTCGTCCTCGGCGGACAGTCCGGCAGCCGCGGCGAACTCCGGGGTGATGTGGTGCCACGTGTAGGCCAGCCGCCGGTACGGCTCGTGCTCGACGACTTTCTGGCCGGCGCCGGCCATCGTCACGTCGCCCATCTTCCAGTCGATCGGCGAGCCGGGCTGCCAGTCGGTCTCGTGGTGCAGTCCCCAGTACTCCTGGGTGAACTCCGGCTCGGTCAGCGCCCGCCACAGCCGCTCGGGCGTGGTCCGGATGTAGGTGGTGTAGACGAAGTCGTTGTCCCTCATGGTCTGCTGCTCCAATGCGGTCTTGAGGTCGGCGAACAGGTGCGCCCGCCGGCGGTCGTACCGGGTGATCCAGCGGTCCGCGATGGCGTTGATCGGCTCGGCGTTCAGGTAGTGCAACTTCTCCCGTCCGCGCCGCACGGTGGTGACCAGGTTCGCGCCCTCCAGGCGCAATGCACAAGTTCGGCATAAGTACGCCGGAGACAGGGCACCCGCACGGTGTGATCCCAGCGAAGCCCGACGGTCAGAAGCTCGTCCTCGTCACCGGTGTGACCGGCTACATCGGCGGCCGCCTGGTCCCCGAACTGCTCGCCGCCGGCTACCGCGTCCGCGCGATGGCCCGGAACCCGCGCCGTCTGGAGAGCCGCGCCTGGTACGACGACGTGGAGGTCGTCGAGGCCGACGCGGGGGAGCCGCACGAGGTCGCGGCCGCGCTCGAGGGCGTCGACGTCGCCTACTACCTGATCCACGCGCTCGGGACCGGCAAGAAGTTCGAGTCCCGGGACCGGCACACCGCACGCACCTTCGGAGCGGCAGCTCGCGAGGCGGACGTCGGGCGGATCGTCTACCTCGGCGGGCTCTACCCCGAGGGCGAGGAGCTTTCGCCGCACCTCGGGTCGCGCCGCGAGGTCGGCGAGATCCTGCTCGCGTCCGGCGTACCGACGACTGTGCTGCGGGCGGCGGTGATCCTGGGTTCGGGGTCGGCGTCGTTCGAGATGCTCAGGTACCTGACCGATCGCCTGCCGGTGATGGTGACGCCGCGCTGGCTGGACACGCGGATCCAGCCGATCGCCGTCCGGGACGTCCTGCACTACCTGGTCGGCAGCGCGTCGATGCCGCCCGAGGTCAACCGCGGCTTCGACATCGGCGGGCCGGACGTGCTGACGTACCGCGACATGATGCAGCGGTACGCCGACGCCGCGCACCTCAAGCGCCGCCGGATCGTCACGCTCCCGCTGCTCACTCCGTCGCTGTCCAGCCACTGGGTCGGCCTGGTCACGCCGGTCCCGAACAGCATCGCCCGGCCGCTCGTCGACAGCCTGATCCACGAGGTCGTCCGCAAGGAGAACGACATCGCCCAGTACGTTCCCGACCCGGCGCCCGGGCTGATCGGGTTCGACCGGGCTGTCGAGCTCGCGCTGCAGCGGATCCAGGAGCTCGAGGTGACGACGAGCTGGGCCTCCGCCTCGACGCCAGGCGTGCCGAGCGATCCGCTGCCGAGCGATCCGGACTGGGCCGGCGGCTCCCTGTACGTCGACGAGCGGGAGAGCGCGATCTCCGCGTCTCCGGACCAGCTCTGGCGGGTGATCGAAGGGATCGGCGGCGGCAACGGCTGGTACTCCTGGCGCCTCGGGTGGTGGGCCCGCGGCCTGCTCGACCGGGTCTTCGGCGGACCAGGGCTGCGACGTGGCCGGCGTAACCCCAAGGACCTCGAGGTCGGCGACCCGCTCGACTGGTGGCGGGTCGAGGACGTCGACGAGCCGAAGCTCCTCCGCCTCCGCGCCGAGATGCGCCTCCCGGGCCTCGCCTGGCTGGAGCTGATCGTGGACGAGGACGACCAGGGCCGGACGATCTTCCGGCAGCGGGCGCTCTTCCATCCGCGCGGTCTGCCCGGCCAGCTCTACTGGTGGTCGATCAAGCCTTTCCACGGCATCGTCTTCGGCGGCATGCAACGCAACATCGCGCGGGCGGCCGAACAATCGTCTTGACGGGCGCCCGACCATAGAGGCGTGGAGATCACCAGTTTGGGCTACCGGACCGACCTGTTGCTGCTTGCCCTGGGCGGGAGCGAGGTAACGGGCGCGGGCGACCACGTGGTCGTGCGGACGCCGGCGAACCCGACGTTCTGGTGGGGGAACTTCCTGCTGCTGCCGTCAGCGATCAGGACCGGGGAGGCGGCCCGCTGGCTGGAGGTTTTCGGGCGGACCTTCCCGGCGGCCAAGCACGTTGCCTTCGGCATCGATTCGGTGGACGGGGTGGCCGGGGCCGAGGACGAGTTGACGGCGGCCGGGTTCGAGGTCGAGCGGAGCACGGTGATGACGGCGCGGAGCGTCGTGCCGCCGGCGCGGCCGAACACCTCCTCGACGTACCGGTTCCTGAGCAGCGACGACGACTGGGAGCAGTTGGTCGGCCTGGCCCTCGCGGCCAATCCGATGGACGTCGAGGACTACGAGGGATTCGTACGCCGGCGCGAGGCGGCGCACCGGGCGGTCGTCGAGGCGGGGCACGGGCAGTGGTTCGGGGCGTTCGACGGCGGCAGGCTGCAGGCCTCGCTGGGGTTGCTGACGGATGGGTCCGGGGTGGCCCGGTTCCAGGACGTGCAGACGCATCCGGACGACCGTGGGCAAGGGATCGCGAGCACGCTGGTGCACACGGCGTCGGCGTACGGGTTCGAGGAACTGAAGGCGGAGACGCTGGTGATGGTCGCCGACCCGGAGTACCTGGCGATCCGGATCTACCGGGCACTCGGGTTCGACGGGACCGAGACTCAGGTGCAGGTGACGAAGCCGCCGGCCAAGCCCGGGCCTTAAGGCGTGAAAGGCTGGGCGTATGACGAGTGAGCGCGGGGTCGCGCTGGTGACGGGTGGAAGTCGCGGGATTGGTGCCGCGGCGGCGATCGCGCTGGCGGGCGACGGATGGGACGTCGGGATCAGCTACCGGACGCGTCAGGACGAGGCCGCGCGTGTGGTCGCCGCGTGCGAGGCCGTTGGGCGCCGGGCCGTCGCGGTGCAGGCCGAGGTCGCTGAGGCCGCGGAGATCGAGCGGCTCTTCGACGACGTGACGCGCGAGCTCGGAGCGATCGGTGCCGTCGTCAACAATGCCGGTGTGGTCTCGCCTGCGGGCCGGGTCGACGAGTACGACGTGGCCCGGCTGGAGCAGGTGTTCCGAGTCAACGCGATCGGCGCGTTCTTGGTCGCCGGAGCCGCCGTACGGCGGATGTCGACGGCGCACGGTGGCGCCGGTGGGGTGATCGTGAACGTGTCGTCGCGGGGTGCCGTGCTCGGATCGGCGGGGGAGTATGTCGACTACGCGGCGAGCAAGGCGGCGGTGGACACACTGACGATCGGGCTCGCGAACGAGGTCGCCAAGGAAGGGATCCGGGTGCTCGGAATTCGTCCTGGGCTGATCGAGACCGAGATCCACGCCGAGGGGCGGTTGGAGCGGATCGGCACGACGCCGCCGCTCGGACGGCCGGGCAAGGTCGAGGAGGTCGCCGAGCTGATCGTCTTCCTGGCGTCCGAGCGCGCGTCGTACATGACCGGTTCGATGGTGGACGTCGCGGGCGGTCGTTAGTTCCTGGGGTGGGCCAGCCTGGTCGACGTCGACCGACCGCGGACGGTGACCTCGTCGCCCGGGTGCCAGTGGGCGGACTCCGAGGGCGCTGACTCCTCGACCGCCGCCATCGACGCCAGGACGTGGTGGTCGGTCTGCTTGGCGAGGTCGCTGAGGCGGGCGGCCTCGTTGACCGGGTCGCCGATCACCGTGTACTCGTAGCGGCGCACGTCGCCGACCGTTCCGGCCACGACGGTACCGGCCGTGATGCCGATCCCGGCTGTTGCCTCGGGCAACTCTTCGGTGAGCCGCTCGGCCAGCGCGCGGCCGGCCCGGAGAGCGCTCCCCGCGGCGTCCGGCAGCTCGGTCGGCGCGCCGAAGACCGCGAGCACCGCGTCGCCGGCGAACTTGTTCACGAAGCCGTCGTACCGGTCCACCTCGTCGACGACGATCGCGAAGAAGCGGTTGAGGAGCTGGACCACCTCGGTCGGCGGACGCTCCGCGGCGAGCTCGGTCGAGCCGACGAGATCGACGAACAGTACGGCGGCGAAGCGCTCCTCCCCGCCGAGCGAGTCGCTCGTCAACGCCTCGCGGACGACGTCCGGACCGACGTACCGGCCGAAGAGGTCGCGGAGCCGTTCGCGTTCCCGCAGCCCCGCGGCCATCTGGTTGAAGCCGGACTGCAGCGAGCCGAGCTCGGTACCGTCGAAGACCGGGATCCGGACGTTCAGCTCGCCGTCGCCGATCACCGAGAGCGCGTTCCGCACCGATCTCACCGGGGCGACCACGGACCTTGCCGACAGCAACGTCAGCAGCCAGCCGCAGATCAGCACGATCGTGCCGAGCACGAGGATGATCACCGACAGCCGGGTCGCGGAGACGTCCTTCTCGATCAGCGCGATCACGGCGGTGAGCATCAGGCCGAGCACCGGTACGGCGGAGCCCGCCGCCCAGAAGAACACCGTGCGCGCCTTCAGCCCGGCGGCCAGCAGACGGCGCGGTGGTGCGCCGTCGGCGAGCGCGCGGGCGGCGATCGGCCGCAGCGCGAACTCGGTCAGCAGGTACGACGCCGCGCAGGTGACGATCCCGCCGTCGAACGTGGTGACCAGGACGCGGAGAACGCTCTCTGGTTCGAGCGCGAGGGTCAGGAGCGTGAAGAAGACGGTCGCGAGCAGCCAGAGGAAGACCTCGATCATCGTCAGCCGCAGCGGGAGCTGCAGCGTCGCGATCTGCTCCTTGCGGGTGGCCGGGCGGTCCTCCAGCACCCAGTCGGTCACGCGCAGCGCGAGGCGCGTGCTCCAGACCGCGCCGACCAGCAGCGCGAGCAGGAAGTACGCCGGGAACGCGATCCAGCGGACCAGGCTCAACTCGTCGCCGACCGCCGGGCCGGGCAGGACCCAGACGGCGAGCACGAAGACGACGATCGCGCCGATCACGTTGGTGCCGATGGAGAAGAACGTCAGCAGCAGCTGCACGCGGATCCGTAGGACCCTGGCGTTCTGGTCGGCCGGCCCCAGCAACCACGACCCGAACGGCCTCCGCTGCAGCACGACCTCAGGGCTGCTGCGCTCGGCCATCATGCCTACAGTCTGCAAGCTGTCGGTGTCGGACAGACACACCACCCCGGCCGGCGGGGCGAGCAGGACGGTGATGCGCACGTCTCCGTCCTGCCCAGCTGGGCAACTTGGCACGGTGCTGCCCCTGGCTCTAATCGGCCGCGTCATCGGCCTGTCCGCTGGGTAGTGTCCAGCGGACGACGTCTGCGAACGACCGCGGCGCACGACCCCCTGAATGCCCGGGAGCCCTCCTGTGACCCACGACCGCCACTCCTACGCCGAACCGGCTCTGGTCCGCACCACCCACCTGGACCTGGAGCTGGAGCTCGACTTCACCGCCAAGGTGCTGGTCGGGACCGCCACGCACACCCTGGCCTGGAGTGGGCCCGGTGACCGCCTGATCCTGGACAGCCGCGACCTGACCGTCCTGGAGGTCGAGGGCTCGACAGGTGACGGCTGGGAACCGCTGGAGCACAACCTGGCCTTCCCCGACGACGAGCTGGGCTCGGCACTGACCATCCGCACCGCCGGGCACGAGCAGGTCCGCGTGAGCTACCGGACCGCTCCGACCGCGACCGGACTGCAGTGGCTGGAGCCGGAGATGACCGCGGGCGGCGTGCTGCCGTTCATGTTCAGCCAGTCGCAGGCAATCCACGCGCGCAGCTGGGTCCCGGTGCAGGACACCCCGATCGTCCGCTTCAGCTACGCGGCCCACGTGACCGCGCCGCCCGAGCTGATGGTGCTGATGAGCGCCGACAACGGCACGCAGTCGCGCCGTACCGGCTCGTACGACGTGGTGATGCCCGAGCCGATCCCGTCGTACCTGCTGGCGATCGCGGCCGGTGACCTGGTGTTCGAGCCGATCGGCGAGCGGTCCGGCGTGTGGGCCGAGCCGGAGATGGCCAAGCGGGCCGCCACCGAGTTCGGCGACACCGAGGAGATGATGCGGGTCACCGAGGCCCTGTTCGGCCCGTACCGCTGGGGCCGGTACGACGTACTGGTGCTCCCGCCGTCCTTCCCGTACGGCGGCATGGAGAACCCGCGGATGACCTTCGCGACACCGACCCTGGTGATCGGCGACAAGTCCCTGGTCAGCGTGATCGCGCACGAGCTGGCGCACAGCTGGTCGGGCAACCTGGTCACCCAGGACAGCTGGGACGACATCTGGCTCAACGAAGGCTTCACGTCGTACGTCGAGAACCGGATCGTCGAGGCGGTCTACGGGACCGAGCTGGCGGTCATGGAGACCGCGATCAAGCAGCACTCGACCGTGCTCAAGCTGGACCCGCTGAGCCCGGCGCAGCTCGCGGTGGAGCTGCCGGGGCTGAACCACGGCACGGAGTACCACGGCACGACGTCGCTGGGCCCGCTGAAGGGCTCGTGGTTCCTGTCCTGGCTGGAGGAGCGGTTCGGGCGCGAGGTGTTCGACCCGTTCCTGCGCGGCTACTTCGACCGGTTCGCGTTCCGCAGCATCAACTCCGAGGACTTCGTGGCGCACCTGCAGGAGCACCTGCTGACGCCCCGCCCCGGTGTGGTGACGGCGGACGAGGTCGCGGCCTGGCTGGACGAGCCGGGCATCCCGGCGTTCGCCGCACGTGCGCAGTCGGCCCGCTTCGAGATCGTGGACCAGTTGCGGGACAACTGGCTGACCACCGGTGAGCTGCCGCCCGGCGGCAAGACCTGGACGACGCAGGAGTGGCTGCGCTTCCTGGATGCCGCTCCGGACGTGCTGAGCGCCGAGCAGCTGCAGGAGCTCGACCGCGAGTTCAGCCTGACCGGTACGGCGAACGGCGAGATCGCCCGGCGCTGGTACTCGATCGTTGCCGCCAGCGCCTACACCCCGGCGTACGACGAGCTGGCGACGTTCCTGACCCGGGTCGGGCGGATGAAGCTGGTGCTGCCGGTCTACAAGGCGCTGAGCGGGTCGGAGGCCGGCCGGGAGTTCGCGGCGCGCGTGTTCGCGACCGCGCAGCCCGGCTACCACCCGATCACCACGGCAGCGGTGCAGAAGATCCTGGCCGCCACGAGCTAACGTCTGGGGGTATGTCGACGGAGTCCGATCGCCCAGGGGTCGTGGCGGAGCTGTGGAGGCCGGGGTCGCGGGCCGCTCCCGGGCAGGACCGTCGGACGCCGCGGGACTGGGTGATCGACGGCCTGTTCGTGCTGATCGCCGCCGGTGGCAGTCTGCTGAAGACCGACCTGGCACCCGATTCGTTGCTGCCGGTGCCTCCGGGCGCGCTCAACACCGCCCTGGGACTGCTGGCCGCGGTGTCGCTGCTGATGCGGCGACGCTGGCCGGTCGAGCTCGTCGTGGTCCTGACGCTGCTGTCGATCTTCTTCCCAGGGGTCGGTACGGCGGGCGCGCTCGCGCTGTTCAGCGTCGCGGTCCACCGGCGCCCGGCGGTGAGCATCTCGATCCTGGGGCTGGCGATCGCGTCGTCCGCGGTGCAGTTCTGGCTGTACCCGATCGTGATCGACATCCCGTACGGGTACCTGTTCATCGTGGGCTTCGTCAGCCTGTCCTGTGCGGCCTCGGTGGCGTGGGGCATCGTCGTGCGGACCAGGCGGCAGCTGATGCTGTCGCTGGAGGAGCGGGCGCGGCGGGCCGAGTCGGAGCAGGAACTGCGGGTCGAGCAGGGACGGCGGCGAGAGCGGGAGCGCATCGCCCGGGAGATGCACGACGCGCTCGGGCACCGGCTGTCGTTGCTGAGCGTGCACGCCGGAGCGCTGGAGTTCCGGCCGGAGATGCCGCCTGATGAACTCGCTGTGACCGCTGGGGTGATCAGGTCGAGCGCGCGGGAGTGCTTGGACGACCTGCGGGAGATCGTCGGCGTACTGCGGGGGCCGGGGCTGAGCGATCCGGGTGGGCAGCGGCCGCAGCCGGGCATCGGCGAGATCGCTGGGCTGGTCGAGGAATCGGAGGCGGCCGGGATGAGAGTGAAGTTCTCGCCGCTGGCCGGTGAGGCCGACGGGTTGGCACCGGCTACCGGGCGGCACGGGTACCGGATCGTGCAGGAGGCGCTGACCAACGCGCGCAAGCACGCACCGGGCTCACTGGTGCACCTGGAGCTGACTGGCGGGCCGGGGGACGGGTTGACGATCGACGTACGGAACAGGCTGGCATCCGGGGTGTCCGCGCCGGGGTCACAGGTCGGTCTGGTCGGGCTGGCCGAGCGGGCCACGCTGGCCGGTGGGCGGCTGGAGCACCGGATGAAGGCAGGCGAGTTCCAGCTGACGGCCTGGCTGCCCTGGCCCGAGCCGACGAGAACTGGACCTGGTGCTGACGAGAGCTGAGCGCGGCCTGCTCTGGGCGAGCTGACGAGAGGTGAGCGGCGGCGGCGCCGGCCGAGCGCCTAGGCTGTGCGGCATGGCTGTTCGGGTGGTGCTCGTCGATGACGATCCTCTGGTGCGTGCCGGGCTGAAGAGCATGCTCGGGGGTGCGGAGGAGCTGGAGATCGTCGGCGACGCCGCCAACGGGCAAGAGGCGATCGCCTCGGTCGGTGAGCTGCGGCCGGACATCGTACTGATGGACATCACGATGCCGGTGATGGACGGCCTGACCGCGACCGAGGCCGTACGCCGGTTGCCGGAGGCGCCGGAAGTGGTGATCCTGACGACGTTCGGGTCCGAGCAGCACCTGCTGAAGGCGCTACGGGCCGGCGCGGCCGGGTTCCTGCTGAAGGACGCGGCGCCGCGCGAGATCGTCGACGCGGTCGTCCGGGTCGCCGAGGGCGAGCCGATCCTGTCCGGCGGCGTCACCCGGCACCTGATGGACTACGTCGTCGGCGACGACGGCGCTCCCCGCCGCGCGGAGGCCGTGGCAGCCCTGGCCAAGCTCACCGACCGCGAGCGCGACGTCGCCGCGGCCGTTGCCGAAGGCAAGAGCAACGCGGAGATCGCCACCGCCCTCGACCTCGGCGTCGCCACCGTGAAGACCCACCTCACCCGGATCCTCACCAAGCTCGACCTCAACAACCGCGTCCAGATCGCCCTCCTGGCCCACGACGCCGATCTCGCCTGACCTGGTGCAGTGGCAAGCGCGATGACACCACCATCCTCGGCGTCGAGCTGGCCGAAGACGCCGTACGGCTGCGGGCTCAGCTGAGGAGCAGGTGGTAGCGGTGGACCTCGTGGGTCTGCTCGTAGCCGAGGGTCTCGTTGGTGCGGCGCATGGCGTGGTTGGTGGCGGCGGTGTCGGTGAGGAGGCCGGCCAGCTTCGGGTGGAGTTCGGTGGTCTGGCGGATCTGCTCGGCCTTGAGCCAGCGGGACAGGCCGCGGCCGCGGTGTGCGGGGACGACGACCGTGCCGTAGTGCTGGGCGTCGCCCTGACCGTCGCCTGGTACGACGAGCTCGGTGTAGGCGACGACCTCACCGGTTGACTCGTCCAGCACGGCCATCGTCTCCAGCAGGTCGCCGCGCTGGGCCACGACCTCGGCGACGTACCTGCTGCGTTCCACGTCCCAGACCTCTTCGCCGTACGAGATGTCGCCGACCGGGGCGTCGCTCATCGCGGCACGGACCTCGGTGAAGGACTCGATCAACCCCTCCGGCGGCGCACCTGCCCAGGAGGTCAGCCGGTAGCCGGCCACCGGTGTGGCGGACGGGTCGGCGTCCGCCAAGGCCAGGCGCGTGTAGACGAGGCGCAGGCCGACAGTGAACCCGCGGGCGGCGAGGAAGTGATCACCAGCAGTCCCGACGGTCGCGTCGGCCAGCACAGTGGTCGCTTCGTTCTCAGCTGCGCCCTGCAGCGCCGCGTCGAGCAGGAGCGAGCCGATGCCCTGGCGGCGGTCCGCCGGGTGCACGGTGAGCTCCAGCTCGGCCAGGTGCTCCTGGGACGGTTTGCTGTTCAGCTGCAGGTACGCCGAACCGACAGGGTGGTCGCCGGACGCCAGCCAGACCAACCGGCGGCTGAAAGGCCGGTAGTCGGGGTCGGTCAACGGTGTGATCGTGATGGACAAGGCGTCAACGTATCCAGTCGCACCACCAGGCGGCAACCGGGTTCTGTGCCCCGCGGTCCGGTAGGTTGCTGGCGGATCGTGCCACGCAACGGCACGGCCGACCGAGAGGGGAGTCCGGGGTGGACCAGCAGTACGGGGGCGGGCAGGTACGCACGATCGGTGCGGACCACATCGCGCTCAGGGAGCAGGTGCTGAGCGAGCTGCGACGCCGGATCGTCGACGGTGACTACGCCCAGGGCGAGCGCCTGACCGAGAACAGGCTGGCCGACGACTTCGGGGTGTCGCGCAACCCGGTCCGCGAGGCGCTGCGAGTGGTGGAGAGCGAGGGGTTCGTCGAGATCCTCCCGCGCCGTGGTGCTGTCGTGGCGACGCTGGACGACACGGCGATCCGCGATCTGTTCGCCGTACGGAAGCAGCTGGAGACTCTGGCCGCCGGGCTCGCTGCCGAGCGGGCGACCGAGGAGGACGTCACCCGGCTGCGTGCGCTGCTGGCAGAGGCCAGTGCCGCGACCGACTCCGAGGACTTCGCCCGGGTCGCCGAGCTGAACAGCGAGCTGCACGTCGCGGTGATCGACATCAGCGGCAACCGCTGGCTGGCGTCGCTGTCGTCCGCCATGTACCACCACGTGCACTGGGTGTTCCGGGTCGGCGCCGCACAGCGCGCGCCGCACTCCTGGGAGGAACACATCCGCCTGGTCGACGCCATCGCCGCCGGCGACGCCGAAGCCGCAGTGGCCGCTGCCACCGATCACATCGAAGCAGCAGCCACCGCAGCCCTCAGCTAACGACCGACGGCGTACCCCTGCATGCCGCGGGGGTTCGCAGCAGCGGACAGTACGCCGCCCGGCTCACGCCCGACCGCACAGAGACGGCCGAGGCTCCACGCGTCCGACTCGGTGACGACGTGTCCGCGGCGTACCAGCTCGTCGCGGACCGCCGTACCCAGACGGGTCTCGATCACCAGGCCGCCCGGCTCGGTTGCCCGCGGGTAGAACGACGACGGGAAGCCGGTGGTGTGCCAGGCCGGTGCGTCGATGGCCTCCTGCAGGTCCTGCCCACCAGCCAGGGTCCGCAGCAGAAACAGCAACTGCCACTGGTCCTGCTGGTCTCCACCAGGGGACCCACAAGCCAGCACCGGTACGCCGTCACGCAGCACGAGCGTCGGAGTCAGCGTGGTGCGCGGCCGCTTGCCCGGAGCCAGCGACGACGCCAGGCCTTCCTCCAGCCAGAACATCTGCGCCCGGCTCCCCAGCGGGAACCCGAGCGACGGGATCACCGGCGACGACTGCAGCCAGCCACCGCTCGGCGTGGCCGAGATGACGTTGCCCCACTTGTCCGCCACGTCGACGTGACACGTGTCGCCACGCGTACCGCCGTCAGGCGCGACCGTCGGCTCGCCGACCGTCGCGTCGACAGCAGCATCACTGGTCGTCACCGAAGGCAGCCGCGGCTTCCGTCCGTCGGGCTGACCGGGCCGCAGCTCCAGCGAGGCCCCCGCACCGACCAGTGCCGCCCGTGCGGCGGCGTACGCGGGGGAGAGCAGCGTCTTCAGCGGTACGTCGGCGCCGTCGCCGTACCAGGCCTCGCGGTCGGCGTACGACAGCTTCATCACCTCGACCGTCGTGTGGACGGCGTCCGCACTGGTCAGGTCGAGGTCCTTGGGGTCGCCAAGCTCCGCCAGGATGGCGAGCGACTGCAGCAGCGCAGGGCCCTGGCCCCACGGGCCTGTCTTCGCCACGGTGTGCCCGTGCCAGTCGTACGTCGCCGCGTCCTCCCAGGTCGCGGTGAAGGCGGCCATGTCGGCACCGGTGATCAGGCCGGCGTGGTCCTCGCCGCTGGAGTCCCTGTGCGGCAGCTTCGAGAACGCGTCGACAGCCTCGGCCACGAAGCCTTCACGCCAGGCCAGCCGAGCGCCCTCGATCTGCGCGACCAGGTCGGACCCGGACTGCTCGCCTGCGACGACCAGACGCTCCAGCGTGTCGGCGTACGCGGTGTTCTTGATCAGTTCGTTCGGAGCCGGCGGACGACCGTTCTGGAGCCAGACGGCGGCCGAGGTCGGCCAGTGCTCGGTGAAGAGCTCCCGCACGGTCTCGACGGTGTCACCGACCCGTGCGACGACGGGGTGCCCGTTGCGGGCGTAGTCGATCGCGGGCTCGAGCACCGTCCGCAGCGGCAGCGTGCCGTGGTCCCTGAGCAGCAGGAGCCAGGCATCGACAGCACCGGGCACCGTCGCCGCGAGCGGACCCGAGCCCGGGATCAGGTCGAGGCCCAGCGACTTGTAGTGCTCGATGGTGGCTCCGGCCGGTGCCACGCCCTGACCGGCCAGCACCCTGGGAGTGGGGTTTTGAGCGGTGGCGACGATCGCCGGGACCTCTCCACCGGGTCCGTTGAGGTGCGGCTCGACCACGTGCAGCACGAACCCGGCGCTGGCGGCCGCGTCGAACGCGTTGCCGCCCAGCTCCAGGATCCGCATCGCCGACTGCGACGCCAGCCAGTGCGTGGACGAGACCATCCCGAACGTGCCGCGCAGCGTGGGCCGGGTGGTGAAGGTCATCGGGCAGCTCCTGTGTCAGTGGTGTCTTGCGTACGTCGTACGTCGGGTCCGGTGCCGTCGTCGTTGACCAGGTGGCACGCGACCCGGTGTCCACCCTCGCCGATCACCCGGGACTCCGGGACGACTGTCCGGCATTTGTCCACCGCCACCGGGCAGCGGGTGTGGAAGCGGCAGCCGTCCGGCGGGTCGATCGGTGAGGGCAGGTCGTCGCCGAGCAGCACGGGCACCCGGGCCCGCTGGGTCGTCGGGTCGGGCACCGGAGCGGCCGACAGCAGCGCCTGCGTGTACGGATGAGCCGGTACGCCGAAGATGCGCTCCCGCGGGCCCTGCTCGACCAGCTGGCCCAGGTACATGACGGCGACCTCGTCGGCCAGGTACTCGACGGCGGACAGGTCGTGGGTGATGAACAGGCAGGCGAACCCGAGGTCCCGCTGCAGGTCTGCCAGCAGGTTGAGCACCGACGCCTGCACGGACACGTCCAGCGCGCTCGTCGGTTCGTCGGCGACCAGCAGACTCGGCTTGGAGATCAGGGCGCGGGCAATGCTGACCCGCTGGCGCTGACCACCGGACAGCTCGTGCGGCGAGCGGTGGGCGACCTCCGGCCGTAGCCCGACCCGGCGTAGCGAGTCGGCGACCTGCCCGGCGGTGTCACGCTGCCGCATGAGCCGGAGTGGTTCGCTGACGATGTCGCCGACCGACAGCCGCGGGTCCAGCGAGCCGGCCGGGTCCTGGAACACGATGGACACGTCACGGCGGTGCTTGCGCAGCTGGCGGCGGTTGAGGTGAGTGATGTCGGCATCGGCGAGCCGGACCGTGCCGCCAGTCGGTTCGAGCAGCCGGACGATGCAGCGGCCGACAGTGGACTTGCCGGAGCCGCTCTCGCCGACCAGGGCGACCACTGTGCCCTTGCGGATCTGCAGGGAGACTCCGTCGACCGCCCGGACCGGGCCGAAGTGCATGACCAGGTCTTCGATCTCCAGGGCGTTCTCTTGTGTGCTCATGGGACCTCCACCGGCTCACGGACCGGGTTCCAGCACGCCACCTGGTGAGCACCTGCGGTCAGGAGCGGTTGCTCCGTCGTACAGGTGTCGAGTGCTCGGGGGCAGCGGTCGGCGAACGTGCAGGCGTCGGGCTGCTCAGCGAGGACCGGGACCAGGCCGGGGATCTCGTTGAGGCGGTCACTGCCCGCGTGACGTCCGGCCGACGGGGATGCTCCGAGCAACCCGGCGGTGTAGGGGTGAGTGGGGTGGGCGAACAGGTCGTGCACCTCTGCGGTCTCGACCACGCGGCCGGCGTACATGACGGCGACCCGATCGGCGAGGTCCGCGACGACGCCGAGGTCGTGCGTGATCAGCACGATGCTGGTGCCGAGCCGTTCGCGCAGACCACGCAGTACGTCGAGGATGCCGGCCTGGATGGTGACGTCGAGCGCGGTCGTCGGCTCGTCCGCGATCAGCACCTTCGGGTCGCACGCGACGGCCATCGCGATCATCACGCGCTGCCGCATCCCGCCGGACAGCTGGTGCGGGTAGTCGTCGACGCGGCGGTCGGCCGACGGGATGCCGACCAGCTTGAGCAGCTCGATCGCGCGCTTGCGGGCCGCCGACCGGGACAGCCCGTTGTGCACGCCGAGCACCTCGCCGATCTGCCGCCCGACGGTGAAGACCGGGTTCAGCGACGTCATCGGCTCCTGGAAGATGTACGCGATCTCGCGACCGCGGATCGACCGCAGCGTGCGCTTGTCGGCGCCGATCAGCTCGACGCCGTCGAGCTGGACCGAGCCGTCGACGGTCGCCGAGCGGGGGAGCAGGCCGGCCAGGCTCATCGCGGTCACGCTCTTGCCGCACCCGGACTCGCCGACGACCGCCAGCACCTCGCCGTCCGCGACCTCGAAGTCGACCTTGTCGACGGCCGAGATCCGCCCGTCCTCGGTCCGGAAACTGATCGACAGGTCGCGCACCCGGAGCACGCTGGGCACCGCGTCCCGGCGGTCCGCCGGAGCAGCCGGGGCCGCAGGGGTCCGTGCGTCCGCCCGCCCGGCGGTCCGTGCGTCCGCCCGCTCGGCGGCTGGTGCGTCCGGCGGGCCGGGGTTGCTTGCCTCAGGCATCGACGCGTTCATCGGCGGCTCGCTTTCGGGTCGAGGGCGTCGCGCAGGCTGTCGCCGACGATGTTGAACGCGAGCACCAGCAGCATGATCGCCAGCCCAGGCATCACCGCCGCCCACGGCGCCCGGGTCGCGAACTGCTGTGCGTCGGACAGCATCGTGCCGAGGCTCGGGGCCGGCGGCTGGATGCCGAGCCCGAGGAACGACAGCACCGCCTCGCCGAGGATCGCGGCCGGGATCGCGACCGTCGCCTGCACGATCACCACCGAGGCGGCGTTCGGCAGGATGTGCCGGCCGAGCACCCACAGGTCGCCGGCGCCCTCGACGATCGCGGCCGCGACGAAGTCGAGCGACTTCAGCCGCAGTGTCTCCGACCGGACGATCCGGATCACGCCGGGGATCTGCGCGATCCCGATCGCGATCGCCGCGTTGCCCAGGCTCGCCCCGCGGATCGCGGCCAGGCCGACCGCGAGGATCAGGAACGGGAACGCCAGCACCAGGTCGGTGAACCGCGAGATCAGCGCGTCGACGGCCCGGAAGTACCCGGCCATCAACCCGAGCGGTACGCCGATCACCAGCGAGGTGGCGACCGCGAGCAGCCCGACGTGCAGCGACGCTCGCAGCCCGAACATGATCCGGGCCAGCACGTCCCGGCCCAGGTCGTCGGTGCCGAGTACGTACCCCGGCGTACCGGGTGGGCCGAAGGCCTCGTTCAGGTGCGTGTCGGTCGGTTCGTGCGGCGCGAGCCACGGTGCGAACACCGCGACCACGATCGCGATCAGCAGGACGACCAGCCCGGCGATCGCCAGCGGGTTGCGCAGGATCCGCTTGAGCACCTTGCGGCGGCGCGACGACAACGGCGGACCGGCCGTGAGGTTGACCTCGGCAACAGCCATCACGCCTCACCCCTGACCCGGATCCGCGGATCGATCACGCTGTAGAGCAGGTCGACCAGCAGGTTGATCACGATGTACGCCGTGGCGGTGACCAGCACGACGGCCTGGATCACCGGGTAGTCGCGCTGGAAGACCGAGTCGACGGTCAGCTTGCCGAAGCCGGGCAGCGCGAAGATCCGCTCGGTCACGACCGCGCCGGAGATCAGCGCCCCGAGCTGCAGCCCGACGATCGTGATCACCACGATCAGGCTGTTGCGCAGCGCGTGCCGGCCGATCACCGCGCTCGGCCGCAGGCCCTTCGCCTCCGCCGTACGGATGTAGTCGGCCGACAGCGCGTCCAGCATCGACGACCGGGTCTGGCGCATGATCACGGCCGCCAGCCCGGTGCCGAGGATGAACGCGGGCAGCACCAGGTGGTGCAGGTTCGCGACCGGGTTGTCGAAGAACGGCACGAAACCCGACGCCGGGAACAGCCCCATCGCCACCGACAGGTAGAGGATCGCCATCAGCCCGAGCCAGAAGTTCGGCACCGACAGGCCGAGCAGCGCGAGCGCGTTCGCCGCCCACTCGGCCGGCCGTCCCCGCTGCACGGCGGCGACCACACCGGCACCGATGCCGATCACCCCGGCGATCACGATCGCCAGGAACGACAGCTCGAGCGTGACGGGGAGAGCGCTCTTGAGCATGCCGGTCACGCTCTCTCCCGTCCTGATCGAGACCCCGAGATCACCGCGGACGGCGTGGCTCACGAATCGCCAGAACTGCACCAGCAGCGAGTCGTCCAGGCCGTACTGCTCGCGGATCGCCCGCAGGGACTCCGGATCGCGGTCCTCCCCGGCCAGCGCCAGCGCCGGGTCGCCGGGCAGCGCCCGGACTCCGAGGAACACCACGATCGTTGCCAGCAGCAACGTCACGGCCGACTGCCAGAGCCGGCCGAGCAGGTAGCGACGCATCGCTCCCGCCTACTTCGCGAAGCCGGCGAAGGCGGTCCGGATCACCCCGTCCGGGTAGGTCTGGACGCCGAGCACCTTCTTGCTGACACCGGTCAGGTTGCGCTGGCGGTACAGGTAGATCAGCGGGTCGTCCTGCTGCAGCTTGGTCACCACGTCGCCGTACAGCTTGACCCGCTGGGCCTGGTCGGTCGCCTGCCGGGCGTCGGTGAGCAGCTTGTCCACCTCCGGGCTGTTGTAGCCGGCAACGTTCTGGCTGCCTTCCGAGCCGACGAAGTTGAAGATGTTCGCGTCCGGGTCGACCCGGCCCGACCAGCCGAGCTGCAGCAGCTCGAAGTCACCACGGTCCTGCTGGTCCAGCAGCGAGGCGTACTCGACCGGCTTGATCACCAGGTCGAACCCACCCTCCTTGACCATCGCCTGCAGCGCCTGCGCGAGCCGGAGCGAGTCCGGGTTGTTCGAGGTGATCATCTCCACCTTGTACGGCGTGGTGACGCCGGCTTGGGTCAGCAGCTCCTTGGCCTTGTTCGGGTCGTGCGCCGGGCAGACCTGGGCCGGCTCGCTGGTGAACTCGCTCTTCGGCGAGATCGGCGAGCAGGCGACCGTGTTCAGCCCGTTGAAGATCGTCTTGACCAGCGACTCGCGGTCGATCGACGCCTCCAGCGCCTGCCGGACCCGCGGGTCCTTGGCGATCGGCGTGTCCAGCTGCTTGACCGGCTTGCCGATGCCCTCGGCGTTGCCGACGTTGACGGTCAGGCCCTGGTAGCCCAGCGACTGCGACTGCAGGACCGACAGGGTGTCGTCCTTCTGCAGCTCGGGCGCGTCCTGGGTCGACAGCGAGTCGGCGATCTGGGCGTCACCGGAGCGCAGGTTGGCCGAGCGGATGCTGGAGTCGGTGATGATCCGGTACTCGATCGCGTCCAGGTGCACCTTGGCGGCGTCGTAGTACAGCGGGTCCTTGACGACCTTGATCGAGTTCTGCGCGACGCGGCTGGCGAACTTGAACGGGCCGACGCAGGCCGGCGCGGTGGAGAAGTTCGCGCCCAGCTTGGCGACCGCGGCCGGGCTCAGCACCATCCCGGCCCGGTCGGCCAGCGCGGCGGTCAGCGGCGCGAACGGCTTCGACAGCTTGATCACGACGGTCTTCGCGTCCGGCGTCTCGATCCCGGTGATCGGGCCGAGCTCGCTCTTGCGTCCGGAACCGGCCAGCGTCAGGCCGCGCTCGATCGAACCCTTCACGGCGGCCGAGTCCATCGTGCCGCCGTCGGCGAACTTCGCGCCCTCGCGCAGCGGGATGGTCAGGCTCAGGCCGTCGGCCGCGATCGTCGGCAGCGCGGTGGCCAGCTGCGGCACGATCTTCGCGTCCGGGCCGAGGTCGTACAGCTTCTCGCACATGGTGTGGAAGACGTAGCGCGAGTACAGGCTGCGCGACAGCGACGGGTCGAGCTTGTCGGGATCGGCGGAGAGCGCGACCGTGAGCGTTCCGCCGGGCTTGACCTGGGCGGCGTCCGCGGCGTCGCCGAAGACGTCCTGGCTCGAGCTGGTCTGGTCACCGCCGGTCTGCTCGTCGTTCGACTCGACCGGTGAGCAGGCGGTGGCCGCGAGGACCAGCGCGAGCACAGCGGCCGGGGGAGCGGTTCTCCGCCAACTGGAACGGTTCAGTGGCGACGGAGTTCGACGGAACATTTCGTCCTCCAGGGGATGAGGGGTTCTGCCGACTGTTTCATGTATACAAGGTATGCGCGCAAGGGTTTCGGCGAGTTTGCTGCAACCTTTTACCGTTTCGGTGCCACTGCCGGGTGAAGGATTTCCTGCGTTGCCGCGCCTGTTCCCGGAGGGGAACAGGCGCGGCACCGGATCAGGCCTGCCAGGCCGCCGGGTAGTGGATCGTTCCCCGGGGGAGCGGGCGGTCGGGGGCGAGTCCGAGAGCCATCTGGTTCGGACCGTCGTACTCGCTGTGGATGCCGAACTCGGTCGCCTGACGGAAACCGAAGCGCGGGTAGTACTTGTCGTGGCCCAGTACGACGACCGCGTGCTCGCCGACGGCCCGGGCCGCCTCCAGCGCGGCACGGATCGTCGCGCTGCCGGCACCGGTGCCTTGGTACGCCGGGAGCACGGCGACCGGGCCGAGCACGAGCGCCGGGGTGTCGTCGAGGTGGCAACGACTCAGCAGCGCGTGGGCGACGACCTCGTCACCCTGCGTCGCGACGTACGAGAGCTTCGGCAACCAAGCGGTCGCGTCGGCCCGGAGTCGCACGATGATGTCGGGCTCGAGGCGGCGGCCGAACGCGTGAAAGTTGACGGCGTCGACGGCCGCGGTGTCAGCGCCGGTTTCGGCGCGGGTGTTCCAGGTGATGGACAACGGTAAAACCTTTCGGCCAGGAGGAGTTGGGCAGGAAGGACCGCTGCGCGGTCATAAGCCTCAACTCCTCTCTCCCTGGTCGTTGGTCGACACGTTATTGCTGGTGCGCCCCTTCCGTCACCTGATTTACCGCGAACGCCGCCGCCGGGTCCCGGTCCGCGGGCCCGGCGGGTTGCCATTCGTCGCCGACCAATTGGTACGGATGCCACCGCCCGACCCGATCAAGCCGCAACTGCCCGGTCGAGGCGGTTAGCCAGTTGCCGGAGATCTCCAGCTCCACCGGCTCATCAGCCGCCGCCAGCACCTCGGTCCGCGCCCGCACCAACTCCCCACCTTCGGGAGCCCACGCGTTCACCAGCACATCAAGCCCCGGCGCTCCGCCGTACTCCCAAGCCTGTACGCCGACCGCCAGCCGCTCGGTGTCCTGCAGCCGCTCGCGCAGCTCCGGGTACTCGGCAACCAGCCGGACGGAGTCCTGCCACTCGTCCAGCACCCAGGGATCGGAAGCCCCGGCCAGCAAGGCGTTCAGCAACCCCCGAGCCCGCCGAGCCGCGTCGAGCACGAGCAATGGCAGAAGAACGGGATTCGTGTCCGAGCCGGGACCAGCCGCCGCGATCCCCCCGGGGCGTTCCGCCTTTTGACCCCCCGTCCCCGCAGCCGACTTGGGCAGCGGGGATGTACCGGTGATCGGCAGATCTTCGATCGCCACCTTGCCGGGGAGTTCCGGAGCCGGCGGTAGTGCGGCGACCCGCGCCGCGAAGGCGGCAGCCGCGTCGACGCCGACGCGCTGCTCGACGTCCGGTTCCGCCGGCTCGTGTCCGGCTTGCGTGCTTCCGGTGGTCGCTCGCCGTTGGAGCTCGTCGAGCAGGTCCTCGCGCGACCGACCGCGGAGGAGCAGCAGGACGAAGGGATCGTCGTCCAGCAACCACGCGACTTGATAGGAGAGGCCGGCGGCGTGCTGGCACGGCAGCTCCCAGGCGTCGCACGTGCAGGACGGATCCAGGTCGCCGATGCCGGGCAGCAACTGCACCCCGGCATCCTCGGCGGCGCTCACCAAGTCGTGCGGCATGTCGCCGTCCAGCAGGGCCGCGATGTGGCCGGCCCGCGAGCCGACCTGATCCAGGAACCGGCTCCACTCGTCCTCGGTCAGCTGCTCGACCTGCACCACCGACTCGTACCGGTCCTCCGGCGCCTCGACCAACGCCGCGATCCGCCCGGGGCTGACGGTGATCGTGCCGACCTGCCCCGAGTTCGCGAACTGGCGGCCCTTCTTCAGCTGCCCGTTGTCGAGCGACGTGTCCTCCATCGCCTGCACCCATGCCCGCGCCCACCAGGACCGCCCGCGCGTACTCCGCCCCCGCTGCGCCGGAAACGGCGCAAACCCCTTCGCCGCGCTCATCGTGCCCCACCTCGCAGTTCCACCAGGTCGGCTAGTTCAACGTCCGACAGCTCGGTCAGGGCCGCCTCGCCGGCGGTCAGTACGGCGTCTGCCAGCGCTCGTTTGCTCGTCAGCATCGCCGCGATCCGGTCCTCGATGGTGCCCTCGGCGATCAACCGGTGCACCTGCACCGGGCGGGTCTGGCCGATCCGGTACGCCCGGTCGGTCGCCTGGTCCTCGACCGCCGGGTTCCACCAGCGGTCGAAGTGCACGACGTGGTCCGCCCGGGTCAGGTTCAGTCCCGTCCCCGCGGCCTTCAGCGACAGCAGGAACACCGGCACCTCCCCGGCCTGGAACCGCTCGACCATCTCCTCCCGCTTCCGCACCGGCGTACCGCCGTGCAGCAGCTGGGTCCCGACGCCGCGGTCCGCAAGATGCTGCTCCAGCAGTCGCGCCATCGCGACGTACTGGGTGAAGATCAGCACCGCGCCGTCCTCGGCGAGGATCGTGCCGAGCAGCTCGTCCAGCAGCTCGAGCTTGCCCGACCGTCCGGCGAGCTTCGCGCCCGCGGGCTCCTTCAGGTACTGCACCGGGTGGTTGCAGATCTGCTTCAGCCCGGTCAGCAGCTTCACGATCAGCCCGCGGCGCGCCATCGCGTTGCTGGCGCGGACCTCGTCCATCAGCTCGCGGACCGTTGCCTCGTACAACACGGCCTGCTCGCGCGTCAGCGACACCGTCTGGTCGGTCTCGGTCTTCGGCGGCAGCTCGGGCGCGATCCCCGGGTCGGACTTCTTCCGCCGCAGCAGGAACGGTCGCACCAGCGTCGCCAGCCGGTCCGCGATCTCCTGGTCCTTGTCCGCCTCGATCGGCGTCGCCCAGCGGCTGCGGAACGTGCCGAGCTTGCCGAGCAACCCCGGCGTCGTCCAGTCGAGGATCGCCCAGAGCTCGGACAGGTTGTTCTCGACCGGTGTGCCGGTGAGCGCGACCCGGGCCTTCGCCGGCACCGTGCGCAGCGCCTTCGCCGTACCGGAGGACGGGTTCTTCACGTGCTGCGCCTCGTCGGCGACGAGCAGTCCCCAGCGATGCCCGGCGAGCTTCTTCGCGTCCCGCCGCAGCGTCCCGTACGTCGTGAGCACGAACCCGCTGTCGGCCTCGTCGAGCGACCGGCTGGTCCCGTGGAACCGGCGGACCGGCGTACCGGGGGCGAACTTGTTGACCTCGCGTTCCCAGTTCCCGAGCAGGGACGCCGGGCAGACGACGAGGGTCGGGCCGGCGGTCTCGTCGGAGGTCTGGCGGTGCAGGTGCAGCGAGATCAGCGTGATCGTCTTGCCCAGACCCATGTCGTCGGCGAGGCAACCGCCGAGGCCGAGGGATGTCATCCGGGCCAGCCATTGGAGGCCGCGCAGTTGATAGTCGCGGAGGGTCGCCTGGAGGGCCTCGGGGGCTTCGAGCGGTTCGTCGCTACGGTCCGGGTCGGCGATCCGGGCGCGGAGGTCGTCGAGCCACTTCGTCGGCGTGACCGCGACGTGCCGGCCGTCGATCTCGGCGGTGCCGGTGAGCGCGGCGCCGAGCGCGTCGATCGGGGTGACGGGCTTGAGGATCCGCTCGCGGGCCTTGCGGGCCAGCTCGGGATCGACCAGCATCCACTGGTCGCGCAGCCGGACCACCGGGCGGGTCGCCTCGGCGAGCCGGTCCATCTCCTCGGTGCTGAGCGGATCGTTGCCGAGAGCAACCTGCCAGCTGAAGTCGAGGGTGCTGTCGCCGCCGAAGAAGCTGGGCAGGTCGGACGGGGGCGTGTCCGGGGTGGTGGTGATCGCGGCCCGCGCGGTGAGCGCGCGGCCGAGGCTGCGCGGCCAGTGCAGGTCGACCCCGGCGGCCGCGAGCCGCTGGGCGCCGGTCGAGAGCAGCCCGGCGATCTCGCCGTCGGTGAGCTCCATCTGATCCGGTACGGCGGCGTCGAGCAGTTGGTGCAGCGGGTCCCAGACCCGCGCGGCGCGGCGGATCGCCAGCGTCGCGTCGATCCTGGCCCGCGGGCCGAAGCCCGGTACGTCGCCCGCCCACACCTCGGCCGCATCCCGCACCAGCGTCGGATCCTGCAGGCTGTGCAGCTGCACGTTGGCCCGGAACCCGAGCTCGTCGCCCTCGATCAGATCGATCCGCAGAGAGATCCGTACGCCGGTGTCCAGCCCCGCCGACACCTCGTCCGCCCACGACCGCAACCGCTCCACCCGCTGAGGAGCCTTCGCCGTGAACAGATCGGTCCCATGAGCCTTGGCCGCCGCAGCCGACCGAGGCATCCCGTCGGCCACCGCGTCGAGGAACGCGCGGACGAGGTCCTCGGCAACCGGCAGCCGCAGGTCACTCTCGGCGCCCGCCGCCGGGCCCGCGCCCGCCTGCGCGCTCGCCGCGCGAGGCCGGCCAGCGCCCGCGTCGGCGGCGAGCCCACCTGCGCCTGCTGAACCCTGGCGTCCGCCGGCCGGCGCCAGGGGGACGGACCTGGCTTCCGGCGGCATCGCCTCCGCCAACTGCAGCACTCGCTCGACGTCGGGCTGGTCGTACGGTCCGACCCGCCAAGCATCGTGTCCGCCTAGAGAGACCCCCGGCAGCAGCCGACCGCGGGCGACCAGTTGAAGAGCGACCAACGACACCGCACCCCAGAAGCTCACCGACGGATGAGCGCCGGCGGTTTTGCGGGCTCTCCCCAGCAGGGCGACGGCCTCGCTCACCGGCAGCTCGACCGCACGAACCATCCGCGCTTCGACCCCGCGGTAGTCCGGCTCCCGCACCTCACCGTCAACCGGCGTCACCACCTGCAGGTCGACGTGCTCGCCGACCCCCAGTGGCAACGGCTCCGCGTCCGGGGACCAGAACGCGACGGTCCCCAGACGCGGTGGATCGGCCGGCCGAAAGACCGCCACCAGACGAGCAACCTCAGCCGAAACGCCAACCGCCACTACCAACCCCGTACCTTCCTCGAGCTCCACCCGGCCGAACCCCGCCCTACGATGCTCCGACGACCACCGCCTCGTCCTCGGCCGGCGGCTGGTCGAACTGCGTGCGGTACAGCTCCTCGTACCGCCCGCCCTGCGCCAGCAACTCCGTGTGCGTCCCGCGCTCGACCACGACCCCGGCCTCGATCACCAGGATCAGATCGGCCTTCCGGATCGTCGACAACCGGTGCGCGATCACCACCGCCGTCCGTCCGGCCAGCGCCTCGGTCAGCGCGGCCTGGACAGCGGCCTCGGACGTCGAGTCCAGCGCGGCGGTCGCCTCGTCGAGGATGACCACCCGCGGCTGCGCGAGCAGCAACCGCGCGATCGTCAGCCGCTGCCGCTCACCACCGGACAGCCGGTACCCGCGCTCGCCGACCACCGTGTCGAGCTTGTCCGGCATCGACTGGATCAGGTCCTTGAGCCGCGCCCGCGTCAACGCGTCCCACAGATCCGCCTCGCCGGCCTCGGGCCGCGCGAGCAGCAGGTTCTCCCGGATCGATTCGTGGAACAGGTGCCCGTCCTGCGTCACCATGCCGAGCGTCTCCCGCAGCGACTCGGCCGTCACGTCCCGTACGTCGGTACCTGCCAGCCGGACCGCGCCGGAGTCCACGTCGTACAGGCGGGGGATGAGCTGCGCGATCGTCGACTTGCCCGCTCCCGACGTACCGACCAGGGCGACCATCTGCCCGGGCTCGGCCCGGAAGGTGATCCCGTGCAGCACTTCCTCGCCGCCGCGGGTGTCGAGCTTGGCGACCTCTTCGAGCGAGGCCAGCGACACCTTGTCGGCCGACGGGTAGGCGAACCGTACGTCGTCGAACTCGACCGCGACCGGTCCCTGCGGCACGCGGCCGGCGTCGGGCTTGTCCTGGATCAGCGGCTTAAGGTCGAGCACCTCGAAGACCCGCTCGAAGCTGACCAGCGCGGTCATCACCTCGAGCCGCGCGCTCGCGAGCGCGGTCAGCGGCGCGTACAGCCGGGTCAGCAGCAGCGCCATCGCCACCACCGTTCCCGCGTCGAGCTGGTCGCGCAGCGCGTAGAACCCGCCGAGTCCGTAGACCACGGCCAGCGCGAGCGCCGAGACCAGCGTCAGCGCGGTGACGAACACCCACTGCACCATCGCGGTCCGGACGCCGATGTCCCGCACCCGGCTGGCCCGGTCGGCGAACTCCTGCGACTCCCGCACCGGACGGCCGAACAGCTTCACCAAGGTCGCGCCCGGTGCCGAGAACCGCTCGGTCATCTGCGTGCTCATGGTCGCGTTGTAGTTGGCCGCTTCCCGCTCCAGCGAGGCCAGCTTGGCGCCCATCCGGCGGGCCGGGATCACGAAGATCGGCAGCAGGATCAGCGCCAGCACCGTGATCTGCCACGACCTGCTGAGCATCACCACGAGGGTGAGGACCAGCATCACCAGATTGCTCACGACGCCGGACAGGGTGTCGCTGAACGCACGCTGCGCACCGATCACGTCGTTGTTCAGCCGGGAGACCAGCGCGCCGGTCCTGGTCCGGGTGAAGAAGGCGATCGGCATCTTCTGGATGTGGTCGAAGACCGCCGTGCGCAGGTCGAGGATCAGCCCCTCGCCGATCCGCGACGACAGCCAGCGGGTGAACAGGCTGATCCCCGCCTCGGCGATCGCGATCACGGCGATCAGTCCGGCCAGCCACACGACAGTGCTGACCGCTTTGCCGTCGACGATCGCCTCGACCACCTCCCCGGCCAGCACCGGCGTGGCGACCGCCAGCACGGCCGCCGCCGTACTGAGGATCAGGAACGCGATCAGCAGCGACCGGTGCGGACGCGCGAAGACGAGGATCCGCTTCAGCGTCGCCTTGGAGAAGGGACGTTTCTCTTCTTGCGCGTTCATCGCGTGGTACAGCGAGTTCCACGCGGTCATTTCCATGCTCACGGCGGTGCTCCGGGATCGCTCGGTCTGCCAGGGTGCGTCGATGCTCTCGTGGACCACCGACACTTTCCGACGACGGTAGAACCTCTACTTGACTAGAGGTCAAACCCGTGGCTTAACTGGGTACGCTGTACGGGGTAGTCGATGGAGTGTAGCCACTCGGGGGGAATCGCGCACATGAATTCCGAGTACAGCGGTGCCGGCGATCCCGCGAAGAGCCTGGAGCTGCTCTGGGGACTGCAGTCCAAGCCGACCCGCGGACCGAAACCCGCGCTCACCGTCGACCGGGTCTGCGCGGCCGCCGTACGGATCGCGGACGCGGAAGGCCTGGCCGCGCTGTCGATGCGCCGCGTCGCGGACGAGCTCGGCGTCGGCGCGATGACCCTGTACCGGTACGTGCCCGGCAAGGCCGAGCTGCTCGACGTGATGCTCGACAGCGCGTACGGCGAGTTCCCGCGCCGCCCGGTCGCCGGCGACTGGCGGGCGAAGCTCGAGGAGGTCGCGCAGGAGAACCGCGAGCTCTACCTGCGGCACCCGTGGCTCCTGTACGTCGCCAGCAGCCGGCCGTCGCTGGGGCCTGGCCTGATGGCGAAGTACGAGTACGAGCTGGAAGCGGTCGAGGGGATCGGGCTGACCGACATCGAGATGGACGCCGCGATCGCGCTGGTCAACGGGTACGTGCACGGCGCCGTACGAAGTGCTGTCGACGCCAAGCAGGTGATCCAGTCGTCCGGCATCACGGACAAGGACTGGTGGCTGGCGCACGAGCCGCTGCTCGAGAAGATCGGCGACGCGCAGAAGTTCCCGCTCGCGAGCCGGGTCGGTACGGCGGTGGGGCAGGAGTTCGACGCCGCCTACGACTCTGATTACCTGTTTACTTTCGGACTGAACAGAGTGCTGGACGGCATAGCGACTCTGCTGACGGTTGAATAGTTGTGAGTGAGTACTCACTCAGTTAGTCTCGGCCGGGTGAGTCCACGAGCGACCCCGATGCCGCCCGACGAGCGCCGTGCCGCGATCGTCGCCGCCGTGCTGCCCCTCCTGGAGGAGTACGGCACCGACGTCAGCACCCGGCAGATCGCCGAAGCGGCCGGCGTCGCCGAAGGCACGATCTTCCGGGCCTTCGGTAGCAAGGACGCGCTGATCGACGCCGCGATCGGCTCGGCCTTCGAGTCCGGGCCGCTGATCGCGGCGCTCGCGCAGATCGACACGTCGCTGCCGCTGCGGGAACGGCTGATCGCCTCCGTCGAGGTGAGCCAGTCCCGGCTGCGCAGCGTCTTCCGGCTGCTGCTGACGATGCGGATGCACCGGCCGCCGGACTGGAAGAGCGATCCTGACGAGGAAAAGCGTCGCAGGGCCGAGGCGGAGCGGGCCAGTGCCGTGTTCGTCGACCTGATCCGGCCCGACGCCGAAGCGCTGCGGTTCTCGCCCGAGGACGTCGCGCACCGGATCCGGATGATCACCTTCTCCGCGACCCACCCAATGATTTCGGACGGTCGGCCGATGACCGCCGAGGAGATCGTCGACTTCGCACTCGACGGTGTCCGCCTTCACCACCTTGGGGATCTCTGATGCTACTTCGCCTGTTGCGCACGCACCTGCGTCCGTACGCCGGCAACCTGTCCCTGGTGGTCGTCCTGCAGTTCATCGGGACGATCGCCTCCCTCTACCTGCCCAGCCTGAACGCCGACATCATCGACAACGGCGTGGCCACCGGCGACACCGGCTACATCGTGCGCACCGGCGGCTGGATGCTCGGCGTCAGCCTGGTGCAGATCGTCTGCACGATCTTCGCGGTGTACTTCGGGGCCAAGACCGCGGCGCTGTTCGGCCGCGACGTCCGGGCCGCGGTGTTCCACCAGGTCGGCAGCTTCTCCGCGCGCGAGGTGAACCAGTTCGGCGCGCCGACGCTGATCTCGCGCAGCACCAACGACGTGACCCAGGTCCAGATGCTCGTGGTGATGTCGACCACGATGCTGGTGGCCGCGCCGATCACCATGGTCGGCGGGATCGTGGCCGCGGTCCGCGAGGACGTCGGACTGTCCTGGCTGGTCGCTGTCGCCGTACCGCTGCTGGCCGCCTCGATCGGCCTGATCGCGAGCCGGATGGTGCCGCAGTTCCGCAAGATGCAGGTCAACATCGACGGCGTGAACCGGGTGCTGCGCGAGCAGATCACCGGCATCCGCGTGGTCCGGGCCTTCGTGCGCGAGCCGCACGAGACCGAGCGGTTCGGCGAGGCCAACGCCAACGTGACCGACACCGCGATCCGCGCCGGCCGGCTGATGGCGCTGGTGTTCCCGGTCGTGATGCTGATCCTGAACGCCTCCAGCGTGGCGGTGCTCTGGTTCGGTGCGTCGCGAGTGGAGAGCGGGGCCATGCAGGTCGGCCAGCTGACCGCCTTCATCAGCTACCTGATCCAGATCCTGTTCTCGGTGATGATGGCGACGTTCGTGATGATCATGGTGCCGCGGGCCTCGGTCTGCGCCGACCGGATCTCCGAGGTGCTGAACACCGAGTCCTCGGTCCGCCCGCCGGTCAACCCGATCGGTGCCTTCACCGGCCAGGGTGAGCTGGTCTTCGAGAACGCTGGCTTCCAGTACCCGGGCGCGGCCGAGCCGGTCCTGCGGGACCTGAGCTTCTCCGCGGCACCTGGGCAGACGACGGCGATCATCGGCAGCACCGGTGCGGGCAAGACCACGCTGCTGTCGCTGGTGCCGCGGCTGTTCGACGCGACCAACGGCCGCGTGCTGGTCGACGGCGTCGACGTACGGGACATCGAGCCGGAGGCGCTCTGGAAGCGGATCGGCCTGGTGCCGCAGCGGCCGTACCTGTTCTCCGGGACCGTCGCCAGCAACCTGCGGTACGGCAACCCCGACGCCACCGACGACGAGCTCTGGCACGCGCTGGAGATTGCCCAGGGCAAGGACTTCGTCGAGGCGATGCCGGAGCAGCTGAACGCGCCGATCTCCCAGGGCGGGACCAACGTCTCGGGTGGTCAGCGGCAACGCCTGGCGATCGCCCGGGCGCTGGTGCGCAAACCGGAGATCTACCTGTTCGACGACTCGTTCTCGGCACTCGACTTGTCCACCGACGCGCGGCTGCGGGCGGCGCTGGTACCGGTCACCGCCGACGCGTGCGTGGTGATCGTCGCCCAGCGGGTGTCCACGATCATCGACGCCGACCAGATCATCGTGCTCGAGGACGGGGCGGTGGTCGGCCGCGGTACGCACGACGAGCTGCTCGAGAGCTGTCCGACGTACGGCGAGATCGTCGAGTCCCAGCGGGCCGCGGAGGAGGCAGCATGAGCGAGACGAAGACCGCCGCCGACGAGCCCACCGAGGGTGGCGCCGTGACGGTGAAGGCGACCGAGCGACCGACGACCGGCCGCGGTTTCGGGCCCCCGGGAGGGATCCCGGGGGACAAGTCGATGAACTTCGGCCCGTCGGCCAAGCGGCTGCTGCGCCGCCTGCGGCCGCACCGGGTCCAGGTGTTCGGCGTCATCCTGCTGGCGATCGGCAGCGTCGGGCTGTCCGTGCTCGGGCCGAAGATGCTCGGCCGGGCGACCGACCTCATCTTCGCCGGCGCGATCGGGAAGTCGCTGCCGCAGGACCTGAGCAAGCAGCAGGTGATCGAGGGCCTGCGGGCCAAGGGCGACAACCGGATGGCCGACCTGCTCGGCGGGATCGACCTGGTTCCCGGCGTCGGTATCGACTTCGATGCCTTGCGCAACGTCCTGCTGCTGGTGCTGGGCCTGTACGTCGGGGCGTTCTTCCTGTCCTGGATGCAGGGCTACATCCTGAACGGCGTGGTCCAGCGGACCGTCTTCGAGCTCCGCGGCGAGGTCGAGGACAAGCTCAACAAGCTGCCGCTCAGCTACTTCGACGGCGCGCCGCGCGGTGAGCTGCTCAGCCGCGTCACCAACGACATCGACAACGTGTCGACCAGCCTGCAGCAGACCCTGAGCCAGCTGCTCACCTCGCTGCTGACGGTGATCGGCGTGATCACGCTGATGTTCGTGGTCTCGCCGCTGCTGGCGCTGATCGCGCTGGTGACGATCCCGATCTCGATGATCCTGACCGCGGTGATCGCGAAACGCTCGCAGGCCCGGTTCGTCGCCCAGTGGCGGCACACCGGCGCGCTGAACGGGCAGATCGAGGAGGCCTTCACCGGCCACGAGCTGGTCAAGGTGTTCGGCCGGCAGAAGGAGATCGAGGCGAGCTTCGCCAGCAAGAACGAGGAGCTCTACCAGGCCTCGTTCGGGGCGCAGTTCATCTCCGGGCTGATCATGCCGTCGATGATGTTCATCGGGAACCTCAACTACGTGGTGATCGCGGTGATCGGTGGCCTGCGGGTCGCCTCGGGCACGATGTCGCTGGGCGACGTCCAGGCGTTCATCCAGTACTCGCGGCAGTTCACCCAGCCGCTGACCCAGGTCGCCTCGATGGCGAACCTGCTGCAGTCCGGGGTCGCCTCGGCCGAGCGGGTCTTCGAGGTCCTCGACGCCGAGGAGCAGGTGCCGGAGGACCCGACGCCGGAGAAGGTCACCGAGGCGCACGGGCGGGTCGAGTTCGAGCACGTGTCGTTCTCGTACAAGCCGGACGAGCCGCTGATCACCGACCTGTCACTGGTCGCCGAGCCCGGGATGACGGTCGCGATCGTCGGCCCGACCGGGGCCGGCAAGACCACGCTGGTCAACCTGATCATGCGGTTCTACGAGCTGAACGGCGGCCGGATCACGCTCGACGGCGTCGACATCACCGAGCTGACCCGGCACGACCTGCGGCACCGGATCGGCATGGTGCTGCAGGACACCTGGCTGTTCGGCGGGACGATCCGCGACAACATCCTGTACGGCAACCTGGACGCGACCGAGGAGCAGATGCTCGCCGCGGCCAAGGCGACGTACGTCGACCGCTTCGTGCACAGCCTGCCGGACGGCTACGACACGGTGATCGACGAGGAAGGCAGCAACGTCAGCGCCGGTGAGAAGCAGCTGCTCACCATCGCGCGCGCGTTCCTGGCCGACCCGCAGCTGCTGATCCTCGACGAGGCCACCAGCTCGGTCGACACCCGGACCGAGGTCCTGGTCCAGCGCGCGATGGCAGCTCTGCGGTCCGATCGCACCAGCTTCGTGATCGCGCACCGCCTGTCCACCATCCGCGACGCCGACCTCATCCTGGTGATGGAGAACGGCTCCATCGTCGAGCAGGGCACCCACACGGAGCTCCTGGCCGTGCACGGCGCCTACGCCCGGCTCTACAACGCCCAGTTCTCCGCAGCCGTGGTCGACCACGACGGCGAACCGGCCCCGGCGCCTGTTCCCGCCGTACCGACGACGGCCCAGCTGCTGGCCGACGACGAGGACGAGTCGGCCTTCACGCCGTAAGCCCACCACAGGCGCCGCCCACCCAGGGCGGCGCCTGCGGGCTTTCCTGTGGACAACTTCCGACGCGTCACCGCCGGATGTGACCTACTTGTTCCATGACCACAGACGAGCCGGATTTCGCCCACCGGCAAGGCATCGGGGCCGCCCGGCGCGTCGGTGCGAGGCTCGGCCTGACCGTCGCCATGCGTCGGCTCGATCCGGCGTTCCATCGCAGGCACATCTCGGACGTGGTGGTCTCGCGCGCTCTGGCGGAGAACGCACTGCAGGACCTCGAACGGCAAGGCGGCGACTTCCCGCTGGTCCATGCCTATCGACGCGTGGCGTCGCGAGTCGACCCGGCCGACACCGTCGCCGGCTTCCGGGTCCTGACCGAGTACCTGCGGTCCCGCGGGGTTCCGGTCGGCCGACCAGGCAGCAGGGTGACGGTGCTCGACACGAGCTTCAAGGGGACCGTGCAGGAGCTTCTCGCGGCCATCCATCCGGAGACGAACTTCCGGGGCAAGTACGCGTTTCTCGCCGAGTCGCCGGACGACCCGCATCCGGGCAGCAAGCAGGGGTACGAGGTGCACCTGCGGCAGGGGAGACGCGGCAGGGCAAGCCGTTCTACGAGCTCCCCGCGGACGAGTCGAAGACGTTCGCGCACGTGCTCGGGATCAACGCGGTCGAGGAGTTGCTCGACGGCCCGATGTCGAGTCCGGTCCGGATCGGCAGGCACGGTCCCGTGCAGACGGCTCAACGAAAGCGGCCGGATCTGCTGCTGGGGTTGAGCCGAGGACGGATCTCGCCGCGGCTGCGGTCGCCGGCGGTGCGTGAGGGCGTGAAGGTGGTGAACCTCTGGGCGGTCGCGAACCGCGCCGGAAACGCCGCGGCGGTGCGCGACTCGGGCGGGAACTACCGGGCGGGCCTGGAGGCGGGTGCCCGGCGGTTCCGTTCCGAGCTCCGGGCGTGGATCAGCGGAGGCGGGTGCGACCCGGGGCTGAAGGAGCTGCTCGACGCCTTCGTGCACCGGTCCGACTTCCGGCACGCGGAGCGGCTCGGCCGGGCGCTGGAGCGAGCCCGGCTGCCGGAGCAGGGCACGGCCGCGATCTGGGCCGGCTACGACCGTTGCGCGCGGGACGACGACAAACGTGTGTTCGTACAGAATGTTCTCAACGCGATTCAGACAGGTGGAGGTACGGATGGGCGAGGGCCGCGACGAGGAACAGGATCCGCGTCAGGACGAGGACCCGATCCAGGAGTGGCTCGCGATGGTCGGGACGGACGAGATCCTGTTTGAGGGCGAGGAAGGCTTCCAGGACTCGTACGGCGGACCGCCGCCCTCGCTCGGGCCGCACCCGGTGGCCTTCGCGCCGATGATCGTCGACACGGATGCGGGTGGGGATCCGGACGACTCGGTGGCGGTCGTGGCGGCGGCTCGGAGTGTGCCGGAGCTGGCGCTGGTGGTGACCAGCGACGAGTACGGCGGGGAGCGGGCGCGGTTCGTACGGCACCTGCTGGATCTGGCCGGGCGGCCGGAGGTGCCGGTGGTGGCTGGGTCGGATCTCCAGGACGACCCGCTGTACTTCGTGGACGGGCTGTTTCCGCAGGACGTGCCGAAGCAGAGCGAGGATCTGGTGGGCACGGTGGAAGCGGTGTGCCAGTCGACGCCCGGGCCTGTGCGGTGGGTGGGGATGGGACCGCTGTCGAACCTGGCTGCCTTGCAGGAAGCGCGGCCGGAGTTGGTCGCGAAGATGGTCGTGACGCAGATGGGCGGCGCGATCAACTACCGGGATCCGTCGCGGGCCGAGCACAACTTCCGGATGGACCCGGCGGCGGTGATCCGGATGCTGCCGGTGCTGGAGCTGTCCGTGCCGACGTTCGTGGTGTCGGACGTGACGTTCAACCCGGCGATGGAGATCTTGCCGGAGTCGACGATCTACCAGAAGTGGGCCGCGCCGGGAAGTCCGCCGTGGGCTGCTGTCCTGCGGGCGCACGTCGACCGGTGGATGGAACGGTACCCGGGCTCGATGCAGCACGACGCGCTGACGCTGGCTGCCGCGACGTTCTGGCCGGGCGTGCGGTTCGTTCGGGAGCGGGTCGCGCTCGACCCGCTGGCCCGGATGACAATCGATGCCGAGGGCATCGAGATCGCGATGTCGATCCGGGCGGACTACCCGGCCTTCAGGGACTGGCTGGAAACCCGGGTCACCTGACGCGCGGCAGCGGGGTGCCGGGTCCTTGGCCACGACCAGGTCCGGGCGCAGTGCCAGGAGCACGCCGAGCGTCGCGTAGCCGATCAGCAGGTGGCCGCCTCCGACCCAGCGGGCCGCGTTCCCGCAACTCACCGCCCGGGAGCGGGAGGTGCTCGGCCTGGTACCGGCCGGCCGGCCGGCAGCGCGCGCCGACCCGCCTGGTGGGCGCGCCGGCGTACGGCGGACCAGCCGCGCGTCAGGCGGCGTACGGCGAACTAGTCGCGCGTCAGCCGCCGTACGGCGGACCAGCCGCGCGTCAGCCGGCGTACGGCGAACTAGTCGCGCGTCAGCCGCCGTACGGCGAGCTCGGCGAGCAGGGCCGAACCGTCGGGGAGGACCGTGTCGTCGAAGTTGGCCAAGGGGGAGTGGTTGTCGGCGGCGGCGTCGGGGTCGGGGATCGCGCAGGCGCTGAGGTTGAGGTAGACGCCGGGGACCTCGTTGAGGACGTACGACATGTCCTCGGCGCCGCAGCGCGGGTTGGCGCGTTCGCGGAAACGGTCGGGGCCGAAGAGGTCGACGATGGTGTCGCGGGCGAACGCGTACTCGGCGGGGTTGTTGACCGTCACCGGGTAGCCGATCTGGTACTCGACCTCGGCGGTCAGACCGTGCGCGGCTGCGAGCGACTCGACCAGCTGGACCGAGGCCTGCTGCACCTTCGCACGGGCCTGTTCGGAGAACGTCCGGACCGTCGCGTCGAAGAACGCGTCGTCGGGGATGATGTTCTCCTTCGTGCCGCCCGCGATCCGCCCGACCGTCAGCACGACCGGGTCGAACACGTCGAACTGCCGGGTGATCATCGTCTGCAGCGCGGTCACCAGCTCGCAGGCGACCGGGATCGGGTCCTTGCCGCGGTACGGCGTGGAGCCGTGCGTGCCCGCGCCGACGACGCGGACGTGCAGCTGGTCGGCCGCGGCCATGAACGAACCGGGCTTGCTGCTCCACATGCCGAACGGCTGGCCGGCGGAGCCGACGTGCAGGCCGTACGCGTAGTCCGCGCGGCGACCGGCGGCGTCGAGCACGCCCTCGCGGATCATGATCGGCGCGCCGCCCGTGGTCTCCTCGCCGGGCTGGAACATGAACACCACGTCGCCTGCGAGCTGGTCGCGCAGCGCGTGCAGGATCTTCACCGCGCCGAACAGGCCGGCGACGTGCAGGTCGTGGCCGCAGGCATGCATCATGCCCGGGTGCCGGGACTTGAACGGTACGTCGGTCCGCTCGGTCACCGGGAGCGCGTCCATGTCGCCCCGCAGCAGGACGACCGGACGGACGCCGTCGGTCGGGGCGGTGCCGCGCAGCACGGCGGTGACGGAGGAGAGCTCTTTGCCGAGCGTGATCTCGAGGTCGAGGCCGGCGAGGGCCTCGAGGACCAGCGCCTGGGTCTTCGGCAGGTCGAGGTCGAACTCCGGGACCTGGTGCAGCGCGCGGCGCAGGTCGACGATCTCGGTGCGGAACTGCTCGGCGAGGTCGCGGGTGGTCACTCGGTGCCTTCCAGGAGTGCGATCAGGTCGGTCTGCTCGAACATCCGGGCGGTGTCGAGCGCGTTCGGGGATCCCGCGGCCGGGTCGGCGCCGGCGGCGAGCAGGGTGCGGACGATGTCCGGCTCGGCCTTGAAGACGGCACCGGCGACGGGGGACTGGCCGCGGTCGTTCAGCCGGTTCACGTCGGCGCCGCGGTCGGCGAGCAGCTTCACCGTCGAGGGCCGGCCGTTGTACGAGGCAAGCATCACGAGAGTGTTGCCCGAGGCATCGGTCAGGTCGACGGGCACGCCGCCGTCGAGGTAGGCGGCAAGCCGCTCGTCGTCACCGTTCCGCGCGAGCTCGAAGACGAAGTGAGCGATCTCCGTGAGCTTGTCATCGTCGCTCACTGCAGCTCCTTCGGGCCGACCTTCAGAGCCTGCATCACCCGCTGGGCGCTGCTGCCGAGCTCGAGGAGCTCGACCAGGTCGAGCCAGCGCTGCGGGTCGGCGACCTCCGTCGGCATCTCCGGGTGGTGGACGTTGACGGGAGCGTCGGTGGCGACGGCGACGACCTTCGGTGCTACGTCGAGGTAGTCGCTCGCGTCGACGATCTTGCGCTTGACCGACGCGGACATCGGCGTCGACGGGTCCAGGGCGGCGGCGCGGATCTCCGCCAGGCCGCCGTACGCCGTGACGAGGGACGCGGCGGTCTTCTCGCCGACGCCCTTGACGCCGGGCAGCCCGTCGGAGGCGTCGCCGCGGAGCGTGGCGAAGTCGGCGTACCGGTTGGCGGGGATGTCGTACTTGGCGAGCAGCGCCTTCTCGTCGTACACCTCGGCCCGGCCGACCCCCTTGGCGGCGGTGTAGATGACGCGGACGCCGCGCGCGTCGTCGATCAGCTGGAACAGGTCGCGGTCGCCGGTGACCACGTCGACCGGCATCGTCGCGCGGTGCGACAGCGTGCCGATCACGTCGTCGGCCTCGTGGTCGGGCGCGCCGGCGATGGCGATGCCGAGCGAGTCCAGGCAGGCCCGGATGAACGGCACCTGCACCTCCAGCCGGTCCGGCACCTCCTCGACCTGCTCGCCGCCGGTGGCGACGTACTCGACCCGCTGCGCCTTGTACGACGGGATCAGCTCGACCCGCCACGAGGGCCGCCAGTTGTCGTCCCAGCAGGCGACCAGGTGGGTCGGGTGGTGGTTGTCGACCAGCCGCGCGATGAAGTCGAGCAGCCCGCGGATCGCGTTGGTCGGCGTACCGTCGGCGGCCTTCATGGTGTCGGGGACGCCGAAGAAGGCCCGGAAGTACAGCGACGCGGTGTCGAGCAGCATCAAACGCTGGGGAGTCTCAGCCATGAGGTGATGCTTTCATGCCGACGGCCCGGGGCAGTAGGGTCACCTGCGTGGAGGACCTGGATCGCAAGATTGTCGCGCTGCTGGCGTCGGACGGGCGGATGAGCTTCACCGACCTCGGCAAGGCGACCGGCCTGTCCACGTCGGCTGTGCACCAGCGCGTCAAGCGGCTGGAGCAGCGCGGCATCGTGCTGGGGTACGCGGCAACGATCGACCACACCGCGCTCGACCTCCCGCTGACCGCGCTGATCTCGATCCGACCGATCGACCCGTCCCAGCCCGACGACTCGCCCGAGCGCCTCCGCGACGTCCGCGAGATCGAGTCCTGCTACTCCGTGGCCGGCGACTCCAGCTACGTCCTGATCGTCCGCGTGGCCTCCCCGGGTGCCCTCGAAGACCTCCTGGCCACGATCCGGGCCCGCGCGAACGTCTCCACGACGACGACGATCGTCCTCAGTACACCGTACGAACGCCGCCCCCCGGCGCTCTAGACCTTCTGGGCCATGAAGGCGGCGTACCCGCGACCGGGTGTGCTCCCGGGCTCGGTCAGCAAAGCCGTGACCGTGAGCCCGGCCGCCGCCAGCAGTTCGGTGATCACCTCAGGCCGGTACAAGTACGCCGTGTAGCTCACCGCGACGCCGTACGCCTTCTCCGGCTGCAGCCTCTCGTCCTGGCCCGAGTGCGTCCCGATCAGCACCCGCCCACCCGGTCGCAGCACCCGCGCGAACTCGGTGAACAGCCCGGGCAACTCCTCCCGCGGAATGTGGAAGGTCGAGTACCACGCGAGCACGCCGCCGAGCTCGCCGTCCTTGAACGGCAGGTCGGTCATCGAGCCGACCTCGAACGTCACGCCGGGGTAGTTCTTGCGCGCCAGCTCGACCATCTTCGGTGACAGGTCGATCCCGGAGATGTCGCAGCCGACGGCCTTCAGGAACCCGGTGGTGCGCCCGGCGCCGCAACCGAGGTCGACGATCGGGTCGCCGGTCAGCTCCGCGAACGCCGTCAGCATCGCCCGCTCGATCGGGTTCCCGGCCATCCGGTCCTTCACCAGCTCGTGGTACGCGTCCGCGACGTTGTCGTACGACGACCTCGTGGCGGCAAGGTGTTCAGTCACCGCGACAGATTAGTCGCTCCCCGTAGCGGCTCAGTACCCACCTGCGTCGACGAGCTGGGTGTCCAGGCCGAGCACGCGGATCTTGCCGCCGCCCTTGACCGGTACGGCGAGCGCGACCTGGTACAGGGTCGTGCTGGTGAGCGCGTTCTCGTACTGGGCCGCGCTGAACGCCGACTGCGGCGAGTTTCCCCAGGAGAACGTGTAGCCCGCGCCTGCCTCCAGCAGGTAGGCGCTGCTCAAGGTGGTGAGAACCAGTGCCTCGCCCGACGCCGCGATGAAGGTGGCCGGCGGGTTGGGGACGGTGACCGTCGCCGCCACCTTGCGGATCGCCTTGGCGTTGTTCGAGATCGGTTGCTTGCTCTTGGCCACGTCCGCGAGGACCGCGTTGACCTCCGGCGAGGGCGTGAACCGCCCCGCCTGCGGAGCCTTCGCGCCGGCGGTCAGGTACTGCGCGAGCGCCGTGGCAGCCGCCTGCGGAGCCGCGACCAGCTTGGCCGAGTCCGCCGCGGTCGCGACCCGGAGCCCGGTGAGGTCCGGGATCTTCGCGGTCGTCCTGGGCGCCGTCGAGAAGGTCTGGATCCACGGGCTGCCCGCGGACTCCCGCTCCCACATCCCCAGGTGCAGGTGGTCCTTGGAGCTGGACAGACCGGAGGAGGTGACGAACGACATCGGGTACCCGCCGTACGACGGCGCGCCGATCTTCGGCGAGGTGTAGCTGAACGGCCCGTCCACCTTCTTGCCGGCCTTGTCGGTCGCCCGGCCGATCGTGTAGCCGGCCTGGCTCGCGCGCAGCAGCGGTCCGGACTCGATGGTCGCGATCAGCTTGTCGTCGCGGGCCTTGTTGGCGGCGTTGTTGACCGCGTTGTACCGCTTGATCACCGCCGTCGCGCTGTCCCCGGTGATCGCCGGCCGGGTCAGGCTGTCCACGGTGTCCGTCGCGGGGATCACCGAGCAGCCGCTGACCAGCACGACAGACAGCACCATCGGCACGCCGACCATCCGGCGAGCGGTGGGCGGGAGCGCCGTCCGGCGCATCGGCCCAGCGCCGACGTGGGGCTGATCGGCCGGGACCTCGGTGGCGACCGGCTGCGACGCCGGCGGGGTCTTCGAGCGGCGACGGGGGATCAGCAAGACGACTCCCCCCGCGAGCAGCAGCAGTCCGACGACGAGGATCCCCAACCCGGCCAGGAAAGCCCCGTTGAGCTCGATCCCGAAGTCGGCCCGGACGTCCAGCTTCTCCTTGCCGTCGGCCCGCATGATGACGACGTCGTACGGACCGTCCTCGATCGGCCAGGCGATCGACTGCGTGCCCGGACCGCTCGCCTTCGTGGACCACCAGTCGAGTGTGTTCGGCGCGGTCAGCGGACCGGCGGTGCCCTTCCGCTCCTGGGTGGTCAGCGCGATCGGGTACTCGACCTGCGCGAGCGACGTGTACGCCGTGTTCTTCAGGTAGCTGGCGACGTCCAGGTCGCGGGCCACGCCGACGAACACCGGCGAGCCGTCCGCCGAGTGAGCCTTCACGTGCAGCGTCGGCCCGTGCCGATCGAGCAGCTGGGGAGTGCTCGCGATCGCGAGCCCCTTGCTGGTCAGGGTCTGCTCTCCGGCGTACACCGTGTCGTCGGGACCGACGAGCCAGAAGGCCGTGAACGCGCCGACCACGGCGACGGCCAGGCCGAGCAGCGCGAGCAAGAGGCCGAGCAGGAACCTGACAAAGCGCACAGCGAACTCCCGGGAACGAGCAGCCGGCCCCGAGCCGACTGATTCGTCCGCCGACGCTAGCGGTTGCCGGGAGCACCGACCGTGTCACGGGTCGTTCGTTGCACGAAGTTGCAGAGCCGTAAGTCTTCCGCCAGTGCCGCTGACCCCTGTGCGGCGGCACCGGCGGAAGCTGATCAGGTGTTGTGCGATCAGATGATGGGCAGCAGCTTCTGGGCCTCGGCCGCGGCGCGGGAGGCGGCGGCCTGCTCGGTGGCGGCGGCGATCGAGTCGCCGGCGTGGGTGCGCCACCAGTCCTGGCCCTCTCCTGGCAGGGTGTCGATCGGGTCGTAGTACTCGTAGGTGCGGTTCAGCGCCTCCGGGTCCTGCTGCTCGATGCCGGTGCGGTAGTTCTTCTTCCAGTACGAGATGCCGCGCACCTCGTCGTACTCGGACAGCTGGTGCACCCAGCGCTTGCCGACGTACGGGACGTCGCAGACGATCCGCGGCGTCGCGAAGCCGGGCAGGTAGCCGAGGATGCCGTGCTGCAGGTGCTGCGCGTCCTTGACCGAGACCCGCCAGTGCTCCGAGAACGGGATCATGTCGCACATGTAGAAGTAGTACGGCGTGATGGTGGCGCCGTCGAGCAGCGCGAAGCACAGGTCGAGCAGCTGCGGCACCGAGTCGTTGACGCCGCGCATCAGCACGCCCTGGTTCCGAACGTCGCGCAGCCCGGCCTCGAACATCGCCTTCGTCGCCTCGGCGACCAGCGGCGTGACCGACTGGGCCGCGTTGACGTGGGTGTGCATGGCAACCATCACGCCACGCTGCCGGGCGATGGTGGCGACCCGCTCGACGCCGGTGCGGACGTCGTCGGACAGCCAGTGCTGCGGCATCCCCATCAGCGCCTTGGTGGCCAGCCGGATGTCGCGGATGTTCTCGATCTCCAGCAGGCTGGTCAGGAACGCCTCCAGCCGCGGCCAGGGCATGTTCGCCACGTCGCCGCCGGACACCACGACGTCCCGGACGCCGGGGTTGCGGCGCAGGTAGTCGAGCATGTCGTCGAGCCGCTGCTGCGGCTTGATCGTGAACTTCAGCTTGTCGATCACCGGCGTCGAGTTGCCGACCAGGTCCATCCGGGTGCAGTGCCCGCAGTACTGCGGGCAGGTGGGCAGCACCTCGGCCAGGACCTTGGTCGGGTAGCGGTGGGTCAATCCCTCCGTGGCCCACATCTCGTGCTCGTGCAGCGAGTCGCGCGTCGCGTGCGGGTGCGAGGCCCAGTCCGTCCGGCGGTCGGTGAACATCGGCAGCATGTAGCGCCGTACGGGGTCCGCGTAGAAGGCCTCGGTGTAGTCCGGGGCACCCTGAGGGACGATCGTGTTCAGCATCTGCGGCGGGAGCAGCATCGACATCGTCGCGCGCTCGGCCTGGTCGCGGGCCAGGTCCTCGTAGACGCGCTCCTCGAGCAGGTCGCCCATCATGTCGCGCAACTGCTTGACGTTCTTCACGCAGTGCGAGCGCTGCCACTGCACCGAGCGCCACTCCTCGGCGGTGACGTCCTTGAAGCCCGGCATCCGGGTCCAGTCGGGCTCGACGAGCTCCGCCCGGGCGTAGGCGTACGGCTGGCCGTCGGGGACGGTCAGCTCCGGGCTGATCAGATCGGTCACAGAAGTCCTCCGGGGGCTCCACGGGCGATGCGGTCTCATGTGAGGATAGCGATAGAACTTCCCTCAGATCCAACAGTACGCCGCAAGAATTCCTTTGCAGACCCGAAATCAGTAGTATTTTGCCCGGCTCACCCCGAGCCGCGAACCCTGGAGGAAGCGTGTCGTCGAGCCCCGTCGGACTGCACCGCGTGATCGAGCCGGCCGGTGTGCTGCCCCAGGCGGCGGCCCGGCTGGACGCGCATCCGGAGCTGTGGCCGGACGAGATCCGGATCTCCGTCGAGCGGCTCAACCTCGACGCCGCGTCGTACCGGCAGCTGGACGAGGCGCACGGGCACGACGGCGAGGCCGTACGGCGTGCGGTGCTCGAGATCGTGGCGGCGCGCGGCAAGATGCAGAACCCGGTCACCGGATCCGGCGGCATGCTGGTCGGCGTCGTCGACGAGGTCGGGCCGGAGTCGCCGCTCGGCGTGAAGGCGGGGGACCGGGTTGCGACATTGGTCTCACTGACGCTCACCCCGCTGCAGATCACCGACGGGTTGCGCCGGTGGGACGGCCGCGGCGAGCAGGTTCCGGCGGAGGGCCACGCGATTCTCTTCGCCCGGTCGATCGTCGCCAAGCTGCCCGACGACCTGGTCCCGGAGCTGTCGCTGGCCGTGATGGACGTCTGTGGGGCGCCCGCGCTGACCGCGCGCGTGGTGCGCGAGTATGTCGACAAAGGCATAAAGCCTGTCGTGTCAGTTATTGGCGGCGCAGGTAAATCCGGGTCGCTGGCGCTGGCCGCGGCCCGCCGGTCGGGAGCGGCCCGGACGATCGGGATCGTGCCGGTCGAGGCCGAGCGCGAACGGCTCGAAGCGGCCGGGCTGGCCGATGTCGTCGCCCTCGCCGACGCCCGCGACCCGGTGGCGCTGGCGGCCGCGGTCGAGGCGTCCGGGGGACCGGCGGACATCACCGTGGTCTGCGTCGACGTACCGGGCTGTGAGCACGGCGCGGTGCTCGCGACGGCGTCCGGCGGCACGGTGATCTTCTTCTCGATGGCGACCTCGTTCTCCGCTGCCGCGCTCGGCGCCGAGGGGCTCGCGGCCGACGTGACGATGCTCGTCGGCAACGGCTACGTGCCCGGTCACGCCGACTACGCGCTCGAGCTGCTGCGCTCCGAGCCGGGTGTCCGGCGCCTCTTCGAAGGCCGGCTGAAGGCGGAGGGGCAGGATTAGCCCTGTGCGCACACTTCTGACGAACGGTTCCGTCTACTCACCCGCCGACCCCCACGCGACCGCGATCGCGTTCGACGACGGTGTGGTCATCTGGCTCGGCGACGACAGCAGCGCCGCGTCGTACGCGAACGGCGCGGACGAGGTGATCGACCTGCAGGGCAAGCTCGTCACGCCCGCGTTCGTCGATGCCCACGTCCACACCGCGCAGACCGGCGCCCTGCTGACCGGCCTCGACCTGATCGGTGCCACCAGCCTGACCGACGGGCTCGACCGCCTCGCGGCCTTCGCGGCCACCCTGCCGACGGGCGCCGTCATCGACGGCGCCGGCTGGGACGAGACGAAGTGGCCCGAGGGCCGCCCGCCGACGGCCGAGGAGCTGGAGCGCGCCGGTGGCGGCCGCCGGGTCTACCTGTCCCGCGTCGACGGGCACTCCGGGGTCGTGTCGCTGTCCCTGGCGAAGGCCGTCGAGGGACTGGAAGGCCAGGCCGGGTACGACGCGAGCGGGCGGGTCGAGCGGGACGCCAACCACGCCGTACGGGACGCGTTGAGCGAGCTTGTCGGTCCCGATCAGCGGCTCACGTACGCGCGGGCGGCCGTGAAGGCGATGGCCGAGCGGGGGATCGGCGCGTTCCACGAGATGGCGGCGCCGCACATCGGGCCGCTCTGGGAGCTGCCGCTGGTCCGGCAGGCCGCGGACGAATTGGGGCTCTCGGCAACCTTGTACTGGGGTGAGCTCGGGGTCTTCGACAACCTCACCGAGTACGGCCTGGCCGGGCTCGCCGGCGACCTGAACGCCGACGGTGCGCTGGGCTCGCGGACGGCCGCGTTGCGCGCGCCGTACGCCGATCGTGAGGATCACCGCGGGCACGCGTACCTGACGGCGGAGCAGATCGCCGAGCACGTGGTCGCCTGCACCGAGAAGGGTGTCCAGGCCGGCTTCCACTGCATCGGGGACCTTGCCCTCGACAACATCGCGCGGGGGTTCGAGCTGGCCGCGCAGAAGGTCGGCGTACCGGCGCTGCTCGCCGCGCGGCACCGGCTGGAGCACGTCGAGATGCCGGACGAAGCCGTCATCGCGACGCTGGCCAAGTGTGGTGTGGTGGCGAGCGTGCAGCCGATGTTCGACGGTCACTGGGGTGGTCCCGACGGCATGTACGCCGAGCGCGTCGGCGATCGCTGGGAGGGCATGAACCCGTTCGGCACGCTGCAGCGGGCGGGCGTCGTACTGGCCTTCGGGTCGGACGCGCCGGTGACCGCGTTCGGCGGCTGGGAAGCTGTCCGCGCGGCGGCGTTCCACCGGACCGAGTCGGAGCGGATCACCGTGCGGGCCGCGTTTCAGGCGCACACGCGTGGTGGTTGGCGGGCCGCGGGGATCGACGACCAGGGCGTGCTCGCGCCGGGCAGCGCCGCGACGTACGCGGTGTGGGAGAGCGACGCCCGCCTGGTCGTGCAGACGCCGGACCCGCGGGTCGCGGCGTGGTCGACCGACCCGGGGGCGGGGGTGCCGGTGCTGCCGGACCTCAGTGACGCGGCAGTGCTGCCGCAGTGTGTGCGGACCGCCGTCGGTGGTCGGCTGGTCCACGACTCCGAAGGATGGACGCAGTGACCCGTGCCGTGAAGAAGCTCGACCTCGATCCGGTCACCGTCCGGAAGGCGCGCAGCCTCGCGCGCAAGGCCGGTAAACCGATCGTGAACATCGCCCGGCAGCACACCACGGTCTCGGTCGAGCGGGCCGTGCTGCGGCTCGCCGGCCTGGCCGGTGCGGACTCCGAGGGCATCCCGTGGGTGAACCGGCTGGCCGACACCGTTCGGGCCGACGTCGGCCTGGAGCACGGGCTGGCCCTGCCGGTCTGGGACGCGCTGGTCCGCGGCGAGGCCGAGGACCTGTCGGTGCTGGCGCAGAAGGCGGCGTCGGGCTCGGTCACCTTCCGGCTGCCGGAAGGGCGCGACGCCGTACGGGCGCGGGCCGCGGCGCGCAAGGCCGCGGCCGGCGGGATGAAGAAGGTGGACGGGCGGCGACGCGAGCGGGACCGGATGATCGCCAAGCACGGCGATCCCGAGCAGCGGCCGTGGATCTACCTGATCGTTGCCACCGGCGACATCTACGAGGACATCCCGCAGGCCCAGGCGGCCGCGCGGGCCGGTGCCGACATCATCGCGGTGATCCGGTCGACCGGGCAGTCGCTGCTCGACTACGTGCCCGAGGGCGCGACCCGCGAGGGCTTCGCCGGGACGTACGCGACGCAGGAGAACTTCCGCCTGATGCGCGCGGCGCTGGACGAGTCGTCGCGCGAGCTCGGCCGCTACATCCGGCTGACCAACTACGCGTCCGGGCTGTGCATGCCGGAGATCGCGACGCTGGCCGGCCTGCAGCGGCTCGACATGATGCTGAACGACTCGATGTACGGGATCCTGTTCCGCGACATCAACCCGATCCGGACCTTCGTCGACCAGCGGTTCAGCCGGCAGATCCACGCCCGCGCCGGGATCATCATCAACACCGGCGAGGACAACTACCTGACCACCGCGGACGCCGTCGAGGCCGCGCACACGGTGACGGTCTCGCAGCTGCTGAACGAGTACTTCGCCAAGGAGGCCGGGCTCGAGGACTGGCAGCTCGGACTCGGGCACGCCTTCGAGATCACCCCGGAGATCCCGGACTCGTTCCGGATGGAGCTGGCGCACGCGATGCTGGCCCGGCAGCTGTTCCCGGACGCGCCGCTGAAGTGGATGCCGCCGACCCGGCACATGACCGGCGACGTCTTCCGCGGGTACCTGCTGGACGGGTTCTTCAACCTGGTCGGCGCGATGACCGGGCAGGGCATCCTGCTGGTCGGGATGATGACCGAGGCTGTGGTCACGCCCTGGATCTCCGACCGCGACCTCGCGCTGCAGAACGTCCGCTACGTTTTAGGTGCCGCAGGCAAGCTTCACGAGGACTTCCACCCGGCGCCGGACGGCTTCATCGCCAACCGGGCCCGTCAGGTACTGGCCGAGTCGATCGACCTGCTGGACCGGATCGTCGACGAGGGACTGCTGAACGCGATCGGTGACGGCACCTTCGGGCTGATGAAGCGCCCGCAGGACGCCGGCCGCGGCCTGGAGGGCGTGGCCCGCCGGTCGGCGGCGTACTACAACCCGGCGATCGAGCTGCTCGAGGAGGCGCAGTGAGCATCATCAGGCCGTACGGCGACACCACCGGCGACGGGATGGTGCAGATGTCGTTCACGCTGCCGGTCCCGCACGACAAGCGGGCCGAGGGCGCCGCGGTGCAGCTGGCCAACAAGATGGGCATGGACCCGGCGCTGGTCGTGCACGCCAAGCCGATGGGGCCGGACTTCACCTTCTTCGTCGTGTACGGGCCGGTGAACCACCTGGTCGACACCAGCAAGGTCGAGGTGATCGAGCGCGACTACCCGCTGCTCGCGCCGAAGGACGCGAACCTTGCCATCCGCAAGGGCCTGCGCCGCCGGCTGACCGTGGTCGGCGCCTGCATCGGCACCGACGCGCACACCGTCGGCATCGACGCGATCATGAACATCAAGGGCTTCGCGGGGGAGAAGGGCCTGGAGTACTACCGGGAGCTGAAGGTGGTCAACCTCGGTGCCCAGGTCGCCGTACCGGAGCTTGTCCGCCGGGCCAAGGCCGAGAAGGCCGACGCGATCCTGGTCTCCCAGGTGGTCACCCAGCGCGAGGCGCACGTGCTGAACACCAAGGAGATGTCGGCCGCGTTCCGCGAGGCCTACCCCGAGGAGACCCGGCCGGTACTCGTTGCCGGTGGCCCCCGTTTCACCGAGCAGATGGCCGGCGACCTCGGCGTCGACCGGGTCTTCGGCCGCGGTACGACGCCCGGCGAGGTCGCCAGCTACCTGGTCGACGCCCTGGTGACGAAGCGAGCCCGCACCTCGAACAGGAGAAGCGCATGAGCAAGGCCGAGGTCGGTCTGTCGGTCACCCACCGTCGCTACGTGCCGTACAGCCACGCGCACTACGCCGGGCACCTGGTCGACGGCGCGTACGTGCTCGGCCTGTTCGGCGACGTCGCGACCGAGGTCTGCATCGTGGCGGACGGAGATGAAGGATTGTTCGCTTCCTACGCCGATGTCCAGTTCTTGCAGCCCTTGCGGGCCGGCGACATGGTGGAGGTGACGGCAACGATCTCCCGGGTCGGCAACCGCAGCCGGCAGCTCGACTTCTTGGCGTACGTCGTGTGCCGGGGGAGGCCGGACCGGTCGGAGTCGGCCGCCGAGGTGCTGGCCGAGCCGTTGCTGATCACCAAGGCCACGGGGACGGTCGTTGTCCCGGTCGCGTGACATTTAGTTGCCCTCGGTAACGATGACGACCGAATGTGTTACAACGCCTTGAAGGAGGCCCGGTAGAGGTTGACTTCGCCGGTGTGAGCGAGCATCGTTTTGGGCGTCGTCAAAGTTCGAACTCGCAACGGACACACAAAGTTCGGCCACCGGATGATCCCGCGACGCTGACCAGGCCAGTGCCAGGCTTGAGTCGACGGGGGCTGAGATCGCCGGTGGACAGCCCCCCGCGGGGCAGAGGTGGAAGAGGTTCGGCGCCCAGTAGACAACAGCCGGGCGGCTCGCATCCAGCGGGTCCGCCGGTTGGTCCGAAGGGCAGCCGAACCTCTTTCCTCTCTCCGACGAGCACAGCCTCTCGTCATCACCTGACAGCGGCGAATCGACCCGCGTCGGTGCCGTAACACCATCACGACACCTCCGCGCCATCGACCGGATCTCTTCCGGGTGCTCCTACGTTGTACCGTCGTGCGCACCGGCACGTGCCGGGACGGTGAGGCGAAGGGGACTCGAGTGGACCGGTTGAAGGCCCTGGCACGGCTGGTGCCGAGGATCGTGGTGGCGGTCGGCGCGGGCGCCCTCCTGGGGCTGGCCTTCGAGCCGCACGACCACCCGTGGCTCGCCGTCGTCGCCGTACCGCTGTTCCTGGCCGCGCTGAACGGCGTCTCGGTCAAGGGCGGCATCCTCGTCGGCGCCGGCTTCGGCATCACGTACTACGCGGTCCTGGTGCCGTGGCTCAGCGTCATCGGTGGCGACGCCGCGATCGCACTGGCGATCCTCGAGGGGCTCTTCTACGCGGTCTTCGGAGCGCTGGCCAGTCAGATCCTCAAGCACCGGCTGTGGATGCTGTGGATCCCGTGCCTGTGGGTGGCGACCGAGTACGCGACCGCCTCGGTGCCGTTCGGTGGGTTCCCGTGGGGCCGGCTGGCCTGGGCCTTCTCGGACTCGCCGCTCGGCAGGCTCTCCTCGCTGGTCGGGATCGCCGGCCTGAGCTTCGTGATCGCCTTGCTCGGGGTCTTCGTGTACGCCGTACTGCGGCGTAAGAGCGCTCTGAGCCTCCGCGCCGTCGCACTGGTCGCCGGGGTCGCGATCGTCGGCGGCAGCTCGCTGATGACGCTGTCGACCGACGGCAACGGCAAGACGATCACCGCGGCGATGGTCCAGGGCAACGTGCCGGGCAAGGGGCTGGAGTTCCTCGGCCGGGCCCGGACCGTGACCAAGAACCACCTGAGCGCGACCCTCGACCTGCAGCGCCAGGTCGAGGCCGGCACGCAGGCCAAGCCCGACGTGGTGATCTGGCCGGAGAACTCGACCGACATCGACCCGTACAAGGACGCCGAGACCCGCGCGGACATCGAGGAGGCCGTGAAGGCCGTCAACGTGCCGATCCTGGTCGGTGCGGTGACCGAGGGCCCTGGGCCGGACGAACGGCAGACCACCGGCATCGTGTGGGACCCGGCGAGCGGGCCCGGGCAGCGGTACGCGAAGCGGCACCCGGTGCCGTTCGGTGAGTACATCCCGTTCCGCGACCAGCTGCTGCCGTACATCAAGCGGCTGGAGATGGTCGGCCGGCAGACCGCGCCGGGCGTCGGGCCCGGGCTGATGCCGATCAACGGGGTCACCTACGGCGACCTGATCTGCTTCGAGCTCGCGTACGACAACGTGGTCTCCGACCTCGCCAAGGGCGGCGCGCAGGTCCTGGTGGTGCAGACCAACAACGCGACGTACGGCGGCACCGGGCAGCCGGAGCAGCAGTTCGCGATCACCCGGATGCGCGCGATCGAGACCGGACGGACCGTGCTGATCGCGTCGACGTCCGGGATCTCGGGCGTCGTCCGGCCGGACGGGACGGTCGAGCACAAGTCGGGACAGTTCGTGCCGGACGTGTACGTCGCGTCGGTGCCGGTCCGCGACGGGCAGACCCTGGCGACCCGTCTCGGCGGCTGGCCGCAGTGGGTCTTGACCGGCCTGGGGATCATAGGAGCAGTGCTGGCGCTGGCCGCGCGACGCACCCGGCGTCCGGAGGACCCGGGAACGCCGCCGGCCGCGACCCCCAGCACTGAGAAGGTGCCGGTCTGAGCTGATCGACGCCGGAGACGGCAGCGGTCGGAGATCGACCGGTGCCGAGGACGGTGCCGGTCTTCGGTGATCGGTGCCGGCGACGGCACCGGTCCGGGCGGATCGGTGCCGGGGTGGATTCGGCGTCGAACGGAAGGTGCGGATGTGAAGCGGTTGCCCTGGTTCGTCGCGGCGGCGTTGCTGGTGGTCCCGATCGTGGAGATCTACGTGATCATCCAGGTCGGCCAGGTGATCGGCGGCTGGCCGACGGTCGGCCTGCTGCTGCTGGAGAGCGCGCTCGGCGCGTGGCTGATCAAGCGCGAGGGCCGGCGGGCGTTCGCCGCGCTCCAGGGCGCGCTGGACACCGGCCGGATGCCCGGCAAGGAGCTCGCCGACGCGGCCCTGCTGCTGGTCGGCGGCACGCTGCTGCTGACCCCGGGCTTCGTCACGGACATCTTCGGGTTCTTCTTCGTGCTGCCGTTCACCCGGCCGCTCGCGCGCAAGGTGATGTCGGCGTTCCTGGGCCGGCGGATCGTCGCGCAGATGGGCGGCAACCCGATCACCGGCTTCATGCCCGGCACCTTCCGGCCGCCGACCGCCGACCAGACCGAGGCGCAGCGCCGCCGCAACGACGAGAACGTCGTCCAGGGCGAGGTCGTCGACCCCGACCAGCCACCCCGTCCCCAGGACCGCTGACGCACCCCGTCGCCCCCCGGCCCGTATTTGAGGGGTTAACCCTTCGCGTTGTGGGTTCGCGGTGCTCATGCGACCGGCCAACCCACAACGCCGAGGGTCAACCCCTCAAATGGGATCCGCTGGGCGGAGCCGGGGTGTGAGCAGGAACACAGCGAACGGGCCGTCCGCGACTCTGCGGAACGGCCCGTTCGAGCGTGCTGTGGGTCAGGCGGTGCGCTTGCCCGTCGTGTTGCGGGCCCGGTGCAGGTGCGCCGGACCGATCTCACCGTTGCGCAGCAGCTGGACGCGCTCGGCGAGCAGCTCCTCGAGCTCGGAGATGCTCCGACGCTCACGCAGCATGTCCCAGTGCGTACGAGCGGGCTTCTCCTGCTTCGGCTCCGGCTTCTCTCCGGTCGAACGGGCGGCTTCGCTGCCGCAGTGAGGGCACTCCCAGATCGCGGGGACCTCGGCGTCGTGCGCCATCGTCACCTCGACCACGTGACCGCGCGGGCAGTCGTAAGTGATCATCTGGCGCGGCGCGAACTCCACACCACGGTCGTCCTCGAAGCTGACCCCACCCAGCCCCGAACCACGCAGAACGCGATTAGACATGTCAAACCTCCGAGATTTCGTCATCCGTGCCAACGGTCGGCCGGCTCGGATCATTCCCATTTTGGCATGCCCGAGGCCAAGGTACGCACCTGACAAGCCCGTCGTGACCCGTTGTCATCGGGTGTTCACAGATGACTGTGTGTCCCGTACCACACTCTGTTACGAGCAGCCGCATTCACAGCCAGTTGCCAGCAAGCCCCGATCCATTCCTCAGCAACGCTCCCTAGCGTCTGGCCCCATGGTCCTCCCACGCCACAAACTCCGTGGCCTCAGCCTGCTCAACGTGGCCCTGGTGGCGGTGGTCCTGGCCGTCGCGGTCGCCGCCTACCTCCTGTTCTTCCGCGACGAGTCCGAAGCGGCCGGTACGACGCGCCCGAGCGTCGCCGTCACCCGCGGGGAGGTCGTCGCGAGCGTCAGTTCGAGCGGCACGTTGCAGAGCTCGCAGTCGGCGTCGCCCCAGTTCGCGACCTCCGGGACGGTCACCGCGGTCTACGTGAAGGTCGGCCAGGTGGTCGCGAAGAACGCGGCCCTGGCCAAGATCGACCCGGCGCCGGCCGACCGTCAGGTCCGGATCGCCGAGCAGAACCAGATCGCCGCGGACAACTCGGTGGACGCCGCCTCGGAGTCGCTCGACGACGCCGAACAGGCCGCCGAGGACGCGGAAGCGGCAACGGCCACGCCGACGACCGGTCAAGGGCAGACGCAGAATCCTGAGGTTGCGGTGACCACCGCCAAGTCGGCACTGGCACGGGCCAAGGCCGACAAGGAACAAGCAGACCAGAACCTCGAAGCCGCGCAGGACGCAGTCACCGCGACCACGCTGCGCGCGCCGATCGCCGGCACGATCACCGCGTTGAACGGCTCGGTCGGCTCGGTGACCGGTGGCGGTAGTTCGAGCTCCGGTACTGCCGGAGGTTCAGGCGCTGGTACCGGTAGTACGACGACCTCAACCTCTACGTCAACCTCAGGCTTCGTCGACCTTGCTGATCTGAAGTCCTTGCAGGTGGTTGCCGCGTTTCCCGAGGCGGACGCGATCAAGATCAAGGCGAAGCAGTCCGCGACGGTCACGCTCAACGCCGACCCGGGGACCGCGCTGACGGCGACGTTGGTGTCGGTCTCGCCGACGCCGACCACCACCAACGGCGTCGTGTCGTACTCGGCGACCTTCAGCCTCGCCAAGCTCCCGGCCGGCGCGCGGATCGGGCAGACGGCGAACGTCGCCGTACAGACCGCGAAGGCGTCGAACGCGCTCTACGTGCCCAGTACGGCGGTCGTGACGTCCGGTACGACGCACACGGTGACGCTGGCCGACGGCACCAGTCGCGAGGTGCAGGTCGGAGTCCAGGGCGGGAGCTTCACCGAGATCAAGTCCGGCCTGGACGAGGGCGAGCAGGTCGAGCTGCTGCAGGGTGCCATCGGGGCGACCGGCGCCGGGCAGGGCCGGACCGGGCAGTTCCCGGGCGGTCAGGGCGGCCAACTCCCGGGCGGCTTCGGCGGCGGCCAGGGCGGTCAGGGTGGCCAGGGCGCGGGTGCGAACCGTGGCCGCTGACGCCCTGATCGAGATCCGGGACGTCTCGAAGACGTACGGCGCGGGCGAGACCGCCGTGCACGCGCTGCGTGGAGTCTCGCTGCAGGTCCGCGCCGGCGACTACGTCGCGGTGATGGGCTCGTCCGGCTCCGGCAAGTCGACGCTGATGAACATCCTCGGCTGCCTGGACGTCCCGAGCCGTGGCGAGTACTGGCTGGACGGGACGAACGTCGCGCGGCTGTCGGAGGACCAGCAGGCACTCGTCCGCGGGCGCAAGATCGGTTTCGTCTTCCAGTCGTTCAACCTGATCCCGCGCACCAGCGCGCTGGCGAACGTCGAGCTGCCGCTCACCTACGCCCACCTCCGCCGCTCCGAACGACGCGCACGAGCCCGCCGGGCACTGGAGCTGGTCGGCCTCGCGGACCGCGAGGACCACCGCCCGAACCAGCTTTCCGGCGGCCAGCAGCAACGTGTCGCGATCGCTCGGGCGCTCGCGACCGGTCCGCGGATCCTGCTCGCCGACGAGCCGACCGGCAACCTGGACGCGCACTCGACCGACGAGGTGCTCGGCATGTTCGACGCGCTGAACGCCGAGGGCCGGACGGTGGTCGTGATCACCCACGAGGACGAGGTGGCCCGGCGCGCGCGACGGTTGATCCAGGTGTCCGACGGCCGGATCGTCGTCGACGAGGTGACGCGCTGATGTCACCCCGCGACCTGTTCGGGGCCGCGCTGCGCGGTCTCGGCGCGAACAAGCTGCGCTCGCTGCTCACCGTGCTCGGCGTCTCGATCGGGGTCGGCGCCGTCATCGTGCTCGTTGCGGTCGGCAACGGTTCGGGGAAGGCCGTGCAGGACCAGCTGGAGGCCATGGGCACCAACCTCTTGACCGTCTCGACCACCGGCGGAGGCGGCGGCTTCGCGCGCGGTCAGGCCGGTCCGTCCGCGCAGCAGTACGCGCTGACCACGGCCGACGCCGAAGCCCTGGCCGATGACCGCCTCGCACCCGACATCGCCGCTGTCGCTCCTGTGATGACCAGCACCGGTACGGCGACCAACGGCGACACCAGCTACACCGTCAACCAGGTGATCGGTACGACGCCCGAGTATCTGCCCGCGACGAACACCCCGGTCGGGACCGGCCGCGCGTTCACCCAGCAGGACGTGGACTCCTCGGCGCGGGTGATCCTGCTCGGCCAGACGGCCGCGAGCGAGCTGTTCACGCGCCCGGCGGCCGCGGTCGGCCAGACCGTCAAGCTGGGCGCGGTCGACTTCGTCGTACTGGGGGTGCTGGCGAGCAAGGACAGCACCGGGTTCGCCGACCCGAACGCGGCGGTCGTCGTACCGATCAGCACGCTGCGGTCGACCCAGGCCGGGTACGGCGCGCTGAACCAGATCGTCGTCCAGGCCGCGAGCAAGGACCGGGTCGACGTCGCGCAGGCCGAGGTGACGCAGCTGCTCGCGGCCAGGCACCAGGTCCCGGCGACGCAGACCTCACCGTTCCGGATCACGAACTCGGCGCAGATCCTGCAGACCAGTCAGGACACCGCCGCGACGTTCACCGCGCTGCTCGCGACGGTGGCGGCGATCAGCCTGGTCGTCGGCGGGATCGGTGTCACCAACATCATGCTCGTCACGGTCACCGAGCGGACCCGGGAGATCGGGATCCGCAAGGCGCTCGGCGCGCGGCGGCGGGCGATCCTCGGCCAGTTCCTGATCGAGGCGACGCTGCTCAGCCTGATCGGCGGCGCGGTCGGGGTGGCCGCCGCGCTGGTGGTCAGCCGGTTCGAGCTGGCCGGCGTCCGGCCGGTGCTGGTGCCGTCGTCGATCGCGCTCGCGTTCGGCGTCTCCGCGGCCGTCGGGCTCTTCTTCGGCAGCATGCCGGCGCACCGCGCGGCCGGTCTCCGTCCCATCGATGCCTTGCGGCACGAGTAAGAGAGGTTCGTGATGAGTAACCAGACTCCCGACGACGACTTCGCCCAGATCGGGTCCGACCAGGAGGTCGACGAGGCGCTGAAGCCGAAGAAGACGCTCAAGTTGCCGGTGGCAACGGCTGTGCTGAGCGGTGTCGTCGTTCTCGCGATCGGGCTGGCGGGTGGGGCCGGGCTGCACGCGGCCTTCGCGTCCGACAGCCCGACGCCGCAGGCCGGACGAGGCGCCGGCGGGTACGGCGGGTTCCGGGGCCAGGGCGGGGGACAAGGAGGTCAGGGCGGCGGCCCCGGCGCCGGGAACGCGGCGGTCGGCACGGTGGTGTCGGCGGCCGACGGCAAGCTCGTCGTGAAGACCCAGACCGGTGACGTGACGGTGAAGCTCACCGGCGACACGTCGTACGAGATCAGCAGCAAGGGGTCGGCGACGGACTTGAAGGCAGGGGAGCAGGTGGTGGTGAGCGGCGAGAACGCCGACGGGACGCTGACCGCGCGGACCGTCCGGCAGGGCGGGATCGCCGGATTCGGGCGGACCCCGAACGCCTCACCCTCACCCCGCTGAGCTGATTCGCCACTGACACGAACGTCCCGGCGCCGGTGGAGGTCACCAGCCAGCACGAACCTGGCGTGCGAACGCCGGATGGTACCGACGGACAGGAGGTCTGCGGGCTCGCAGGGATCTTTCTTCCGCGAGTGCGCAGGGAGCCCAGGTGCACCACGGGTGACCTCCTGTCCTTCGGTACTCCGAAGCCCCGACCCGCCACGGAATCTTCACTTTGAGCACAGTGATGATGATGGTGTCCCCGGGCGGATGACTCTTTTGAGCATCCGGTCAGTCACGAACACGACCGAATTGTGGCTGGGCGGTGCACAAAGATGCGTGCGGGGTGGCGAGGGCAGCGGGGTGGCGAGGCGTGGAGCGGTGGAGCGGGGAGGGCGTTGGGAGCGGGTGTGGAGTGGGTGAAACCGGTGGGGGCGCCGCAGTCGGTCGGCGGTATCGCCAGGCGGGATCACCGGATTCGGGCGGACCCCGAACCCGTCGGCGTCGCCGCGCTAGACCAGCGTGGGTTGGGCGTTGCCGGCCTCGGTGATGCCGCGGCGCATGTCGACGCGGGAGAGCAGGATCAGCCCGATCAGGAAGAACAGGCCGAGCGCCACGATCGCCGGGCGGTAGGAACCGGTGATCTGATGGACCAGGCCGAAGACGAGGGTGCCGAGCCACGACGTGCCCCGCTCTCCGGCCTGGTACAGGCTGAAGTACTCGGCCTCGCGGCCCTTCGGGATCAGCTGGCTGAACGCCGACCGGGACAGCGCCTGGGTGCCGCCGAGCACGATGCCGATCGCGACGCCCATCGCGAGGAACGGGACGATCTGCTTCTCGGGCAGCGTGAAGCCGGCGATCACGATCACCATCCAGACCACCAGGCCGCCCATGATCGTGCGGTGCGACCCGTAGCGGCGGGCGAACCGGCCGAAGCCGATCGCGCCGAAGAACGCGACGAACTGGACCAGCAGGATGGTCATGATCAGCACCTGGGTCTCGAACCCGAGCTGCTTCTCGCCGTACGTCGAGGAGACCGAGATGACGGTCTGGATCCCGTCGTTGAAGAACAGGTAGGCGACCAGGAACAGCAGCGTCATCGGGTACAGGCGCAGGTGCTGCAGCGTCGCGCCGAGCTGCCCGAAGCTCTGCCGGATCATCGACCCGCTGCGCACCTGGACCACGGCGGTCGGCGGCCGGTTGCGCAGCTTGACGAACGGGATGAACGTGAACAACCCCCACCACAGTCCCGCGCTGAGCAGACTCAGCCGGACCGCCGTGCCCTGGCTCATGCCGAGCGCGTCGTGGGCGGTGACCACGCCGAGGTTGATCGCCAGCAGGATGAACCCACCGAGGTAGCCGAACGCCCAGGCCCGTGAGGACACGTCGTCACGGGAGTCCGGTGGCGCGATGTCGATCAGGATCGAGTCGTAGACCACCATCGACGAACCCAGGCACAGGTTCCCGACGAACAGCAGCAACGCGCCGAGCGCCCAGTTCCCGCCCGTGACGAAGACCATCGAGCTGGCCGCGATCGCGCCGGCCCAGGCGAAGCCGCACATCAGCAGCTTCTTGCGCGGCGACCGGTCGGCGATCGCGCCGACGATCGGCAGGAACAGCGCCGAGAACAGCGTCGCGACCGTGACGACGTAGAAGGCCAGCGAGCCCGGCGAGATGCCGAGTCCGAGCACGTCCAGGTTGGTCTGGCACGGGTTGTCGGTGGTCCCGACCCGGCCGCAGGCCGCCTGCTCGGCGACCGATGTCAGGTACGGCGCGAACAGCACGGTGCCGGTGGTCGTCACGTAGCCGGAGTTGGCCCAGTCGTACAGGCTGAAGCCCCAGTACTCCCGCTTGTCGACGGCCGCCGGGGCCGACAGAAATCCCATGCGCAGGAGTGTGTCAGGTGAAAGCGTCGTTCGGTGGACCTATCGATAACACTTTCAGTTCCTGACTAGAGCCACTGCCCACGCTCGATCAGTACGTCGCGCAGCAGGTCGGTCCGGTCGGTGAAGATCCCGTCGACCCCCGCGTCGAGCAGCCGGTGCATCGCGGCCGGGTCGTCGATCGTCCAGACGTGCACCTGCTTGCCCAGGGCATGCGCCCGGCGCAGCAACCCCGGGGTGAGCACGCGCAGCCGCCCGTAGACCTCGGGGATCTGCAGGCACGCCCCCGGCGACGAGAGCCGGAACGGCGCGAACCGCAGCCGGGCGATCTCGTTCTGCCCGAACCCGGTCGCCAGTCGCGGCCCGAGCTCACGCCGTACGCGCTGCACCCGGGCCTGGGAGAACGAGGACACGCAGACCCGGTCGATCGCACCGGCCTCCCGCAGTACGGCGGCCGCCGGACCGACGCCGTTGTCGGCCTTGATGTCCAGGTTGAGCCGGACGTCCGGGAACTCCTCCAGGACGTCGGTGAGCAGCGGGATCGGTTCGTGCCCGTTGATCCGGGCCTTGCTGACCTCCGACCAGGGCAGCTCGGCGATCACGCCGGTCCGGTCCGTGACCCGGTCGAGCCGGTGGTCGTGGAACGCGACGACGACCCCGTCGCTGGTCGCGTGCAGGTCGGTCTCGAGGTAGCGGTAGCCGAGTTTCACCGCGTGCGCGAAGGCGCGCAGCGAGTTCTCGTAGCCGAGGTTGTCCGGGTGCAACGCGCCACCGCGGTGGGCCATCGCGATCGGCCCGTCGTGGTCGAGGTAGGGGTACACAGGCCAGATTATGTACCGTGGTAACGGTGATGGATCTCAGCCCCCGCCCCGACCTGTGGTCCCTCGACCCCGACGTCCTGCACCTGAACCACGGCTCGTACGGCGCTGTTCCGCGCCGGACGCAGGAGCTGCTGGCCAGGCTACGGACCGAGACCGAGGCCAATCCGATGCTCTGGTTCCGGTCGGTCGCCGACCGGTTGACCGCGAGCCGCCTGGAGCTCGCCCGGTTCCTCGGCACCGACCCCGCCGGCTTCGCCCTGGTGCCGAACGCGAGCGCCGGCGTGACCGCCGCGCTCGGCGCGATCCCGATCGGGCCCGGCAGCCGGATCGTGCTGACCGACCACACCTACGGCGCGGTGCGGTACGCCGCCGAGCGCTTCGCCCGGGCTCACCAGGCCGAGGTGGTCGTGGTCGACGTACCGCTGGAGGCCGACGACGACTCGGTCGTCGCGGCGGTCCGCGCCGAGCTCGACGAGCGGACGGCGGCGCTGGTCGTCGACCAGATCAGCTCCGCGACCGCGATGGTGTTCCCGATCCGCCGCCTGGTCGAGGCCTGCGACGGCATCCCGGTGATCGTCGACGGCGCGCACGCCCCGGCGCTGCTCGACAACCCGGCCGAGGACGGCGCCGACTTCTGGACCGGCAACTTCCACAAGTGGCCGGCCGCGCCGCGCGGGACCGCCGGGCTGGTGGTCGCGGAGAAATGGCGCGAGGCGACGCTCCCGCTGATCGTGTCCTGGTCCGAGTACGACGAACGCCTGCCCGAGCGCTTCGACATGCAGGGCACGTTCGACTACACGCCCTGGATCGCGGCGCCCGAGTCGCTGCGGGTGCTGGCCGACCTCGACTGGCCGGTCCGCCGTCCGCAGCTCTCGTCGCTGATCGACGAGGGCGCGCAGGTGCTCGCGAAGGCGCTCGGCACCGACCTGCCCGACATCGTGCACCCGGCCGCGACGATACGGCTGGTGGAGATCCCGTTCAGCGCCCAGCGGTCGTCGGAGGCGGGGGAGTCGTTCAAGATCCGGGTGTCGCGGGAGCTGAAGGCCGAGATCACGCTGACCGGGTTCGACGAGCGGATCTTCGTCCGGCTGTCGGCGCACGCCTACAACAGCCTGCGCGACTACGAGCTGCTGGCCTCGCGACTGCCGACGTTGCTCTGAATCTCGTTGAACGAGCGCTCCCCGTGCACCGCGAGCTCGGCCAGTACGGCGGCCGGGTCGCCGGCCTCGACCAGGTCGAGCAGCTTGCGGTGCCGGGCGACGTGCTCGTGCAGGTCCTCGTAGAAGTGCTCGCGGGCGTAGAGGTTGCGGGCCATGCACAGCAGGAGCTGCTGCTGCACGGACGCGTAGGCCTCTTCGAGCCGGCGGTGACCGGCGAGCGCGACCAGCGACGAATGGAACTTGTACCCGGCCTGGACCAGGCTGCCGCGGTCCTCGGCGGCGGCGCAGCGTTCCATCTCCAGCAGGGCGTCCTGGGCGACCTCGAGCCGCTCGGGCACCTCGACCGGGACGCCTAGCTCGACCGCCAGCCGCTCCAGCGCCGAGCGCAGGGTGAGGATCTCGAAGACGTCCTGGTCGGTGAGCGTGGCGACCATCGAGCCGCGCCGCGGCCGGGTGACGATCAGCCCTTCCTGCTCCAGCACCCGCAGCGCCTCCCGCAGGGGAGGACGGCTGATCCCGAGCTGCTCGGTGAGCCGCTCCTCGATCAGCCGCTCGCCCTCGGCCAGCTCCCCGGCCAGGATCATCCGGCGGATCGCGTTGGCGGCGAGCTGCACGAGGCTGGGCGACTGCAGCTGGTGCTCTGTCATGGCGGTCATTCTTCCCTGAGATCTTGTGGGCGTCGACTATCTATTGTAGACAATAGTTCATAGACAGCTGCCGGGACGGACTGGAGGCGTGTTCGTGGCCCAAGACATCAACCGCAACACCACCATCGGCTTCATCGGGCTGGGCAATCTGGGCCGGCCGATGGCCGAGTCCCTGCAGCGGGACGGCTGGTCGCTGAAGGTCTACGACCAGGATCCCGGGCGAGCTGACGGGCTGGACGCCGTGAGCGAACCATCGGCGCTGAACGACTGCGGGGTGATCGCGCTGGCGGTCCCCGACGACGAAGCGGTCACCGAGATCCTGGACGAGCTGGTCCCGCTACTGGCGGCGGGATCAGTCGTGCTGATCCACAGCACGATCCTTCCGGCGACCGCCAAGCAGCTGGCGCTGCAGGCGGAGGTCCGCGGGATCGGGCTGCTCGACGCACCGGTCAGCGGGGGAGCGGAGAGAGCGCTCACTGGTTCTCTCACGGTGATGGCCGGTGGCCGGGCCGAGGTGCTGGAGCAAGCGCGACCGGTGCTGGACTCCGTCGCCGAGAGCGTTCTCCACGTCGGACCCGCGGGCGCGGGTGCGGCGGTGAAGCTGGCGAACCAGTTGATGATGTTCGCCGCGCTCGCGGGAGTGCAGGAGGGGCTCGAGCTGGCCGGCGCGTACGGCGTACCGGAGCAGACCGTGCTCGACGCGGTCGCGACCAGCACGGGCGACTCGTGGATCACCCGCAACTGGGGCTTCTTCGACCGGGTTGCCGCGGCGTACGACGCAGCCGGTACGCCGGTGCGGAGCCGGCCGTGGAGCAAGGACCTGTGGGACGTCGTCGCCGCCGCGCGCGAGTCCGACGTACAGGTTCCTGTCGCCGGTCTGCTCGCCCAGCATCTGGCCGACCAGGTCGAGGCGCACGCGCGGAAAGGCAGCGCGACATGAAGAACACCCGCACCGGCCGTGAAGGACTGACGGCCTACCTCTTCCTGAGCCCGTGGCTGGTCGGCATCGTGCTGCTGACGATCGGGCCGATGCTCTACTCGGCCTACCTCGCGTTCACCAGCTACGACCTGCTCAGCGCGCCGCAGTGGATCGGGCTCGACAACTTCCGCCGGATGTTCACCGCCGATCCGCGGTACCTCTCGTCGGTCAAGGTCACCCTCCTGTACGTCGGGGTGTCGGTCCCGCTGCTGCTGGTCGTCTCGATGATCCTCGCGCTGCTGCTGAACAAGGGCATCAAGTTCCTCTCCGGCTACCGCGCACTGTTCTACCTGCCGTCTCTGATGGGCGCGAGCGTCGCGATCGCGGTGCTCTGGCGGCAGATCTTCGGCAGCACCGGGCTGGTGAACCAGGTGCTGGCGCTGTTCGGCATCACCCACGGCAGCTGGGTCGGTAGTCCCGGGACGGCGCTGTGGACGATCGTGACGCTGAACCTGTGGGCGTTCGGCGCGACGATGATCATCTTCCTCGCCGGGCTGCGCCAGGTGCCGGCCGAGCTGCACGAGGCGGCCGCGGTCGACGGCGCCGGGCCGATCCGCCGGTTCTTCAGCGTCACGCTGCCGCTGATGACGCCGCTGATCTTCTTCAACCTGCTGCTCGACACGATCCACGCGTTCCAGGCGTTCACCGGGGCGTTCGTGGTCAGCCGCGGGTCGGGCGGGCCGGCCGACTCGACGCTGTTCTACACGTTGTACCTGTACCAGCAGGGGTTCGCGGAGCTGAAGATGGGCTACGCGTCGGCGATGGCGTGGGCGCTGGTCGTCGTACTGGGGCTGTTCACCGGGTTCTTGTTCCTGACCGCCAAGCGCTGGGTGTACTACGGGGACGAGCGATGACCGCCGTGTCGGTGGGCGCCCGGCCGTTCTTCGGCAAGCGCGCGACCAGGAACCCGCTGGTGATCGGTCTGCTGCGCCACGCGCTGCTGATCGGCGTACTGATCGTGATGCTCTACCCGGTCGTGTGGATGGTGGCGGCGTCGTTCCGGCCGTCGGCCGAGGTGATGAACAGCCTCGGGCTGTTCTCGAAGAACTACACGCTCGACAACTACAAGCACGGCTGGAGCGCGGGACAGCTCAACTTCTCCCGCTACTTCCTGAACTCGATCGCGATCACCGGGCTGTCGATCGTCGGCAACCTGGTCTCCTGCTCGCTGACCGCCTACGCGTTCGCGCGGCTGGAGTTCCCGTTCAAGCGGATCCTGTTCGGGGTGCTGCTGGCAACGATGTTGTTGCCCTATCACGTCACTTTGGTGCCGCAGTACATCTTGTTCAACGAGCTGGCCTGGATGAACACCTACCTCCCGCTGGTCGTGCCGAAGTGGCTCGGCGTCGAGGCGTTCTTCATCTTCTTGATGGTCCAGTTCATCCGGACCCTGCCGCGCGAGCTCGACGACGCGGCCCGGATCGACGGCTGCGGGCACTGGCGCACCTTCACCCGGATCATCATGCCGCTGGCCCTGCCGGCGCTCGGCACCACCGCGCTGTTCACGTTCATCGCGAGCTGGAACGACTTCCTCGGCCCGCTGCTCTACCTGAACCGGCCCGAGCTGTGGACGGTCTCGCTCGGCCTGAACTCGTTCCTGGACGTCACCGGCGAATCGGCGTACGGCTCGCTGTTCGCGATGTCCACGCTCGCCCTGGCCCCGATCGTCGGCTTCTTCCTGGGGGCGCAGAAGCTGCTGATCGAGGGCGTCGCCACCACCGGCCTCAAGTGACTGGAGAACTTCGATGAAACGACGACTGAGTACGGCGGCGCTCGCGACGGCCGCGCTGATGGTGGTTGCCGGATGCAACGGTACGTCGGTCGGCGACACCGCCGGCGGCGACGCGGCCGCGCAGGACGGCAAGGGGGACGTGACCGGCAGCCTGCAGCTCACCTTCTGGGGAGGCGCGAGCCGGGCGGCCAAGACCAATGCGGTCGCGGACATGTTCATCAAGGCCCACCCGGGCGTGACGATCGACCGGCAGAACGCCGACTTCGGCAACTACTTCAACAAGCTGAACATCCAGGCGTCCAGCAAGACGCTGCCCTGCGTGATGCAGTTGCAGGGCCGGCAGGTCAACGACTACACCAAGCGCAAGGTGCTGCTGCCGCTCGACCCGATGATCGAGTCCGGCGCGATCAAGGTCGACGACATCCCCAAGGAGGTCGTCGACACCGGCCGCGGACCGGACGGCAAGCTCTACTTCCTGCCGTACGGAGCCGCGTACGACGCGGTCGGCGTGAACGAGACGCTCGCCCAGCAGGCCGGGGTCGGGCTGCCGCCGGAGGGCTACGACTGGAAGAAGTACACCGACTGGATGGCCGCGACCAAGGGCAAGCTGCCCGCGGGCGTCTTCGCCTCGGGCTCGCGCGGCGGCGTACCGAACTACTTCATCGCCTACCAGCTTGCCAACGGCAAGCAGTTGTTCACCGACGACGGCAAGCTCGGCTTCACCAAGGAGTCGCTGGTCGAGTACTGGGAGATGTGGGAGAAGCTGCGCAAGGACGGCGTCACGATGGGCGCCGACGCGCAGGCCGACGAGCCCGAGGGCGCCGAGCAGAACTTCATCGCGCAGGGCCGGTTGATGACCGACAGCATGCCGGGCAACGCGCTGACGCCGGCCTCGGCGACGCTGACCGGGAAGGCCGGCGGGCAGAAGCTGACCACGCTGCCGATGCCGTCCGGACCGAGCGGGTCGGGCAACGCGATCTTCACCTCGGGCTTCGCGATCCCGACAAACTGCGACAACGTGCCGACCGCGGCGGCGTTCATCGACTTCTTCACCAACGACCTGGAGGCCGGCAAGTCGTTCAAGTCCGACAACGGCGCGGCCACCAACACCAAGGTGCTGCAGGCCCAGATCGACGACCCGGCGCTGCCCGCGCTGAAGAAGCACGAGCTGGAGCTGTATGCGCAGATCGTGGAGAAGAAGCCGCCGACGATCCTGTACCCGCCGGGGTACCAGGCAACGTTCGAGTCGGCGTACACGCGGGCGTACGAGGAGGTCGCGTTCGGCAAGAAGACCGTGCAGCAGGCGGCCGACTCGTTCTTCACCGAGGCGAACGCCGGACTGGGCGGCTGATGACGGACACGGCGCAGACAGCTGGTACGGCGGGAGCCGACGGTCCCGCAGGTGCGCTGGACGGGTTGCGGGTGCTCGACCTGACGCAGGTGATGGCCGGGCCGTTCTGCACGATGCTGCTGGCCGACCTCGGCGCGGACGTGATCAAGATCGAGAACCCGGCCACCGGCGACCAGACCCGCCGGTCGTGGGGCTACGCGGTGCACGGCGAGGACAGCAGGGCGTTCCTGGCGCTGAACCGGAACAAGCGCAGCGTCGTACTGGACCTGAAGTCGGACGACGGGCTCGCGTCGTTCCGGCGGCTGGTGCTGGGCGCGGACATCGTGGTGGAGAACTTCCGGCCCGGCGTGACCAAGCGGCTCGGAGTCGACTACGAGACGCTGGCCGCGCTCAACCCACGACTGATCTACGCCAGCGTCTCCGGCTTCGGCCAGACCGGCCCGTACGCCGACCGGCCGGGCTACGACCTGATCGCGCAGGCGATGTCGGGCGTGATGAGCATCACCGGCGCGGCCGGCGGTCAGCCGATGAAGTCGGGGCTGCCGGTGGGTGACCTCGGGGCGGGGCTGTTCTGCGCCTTCGGGATCGTGTCCGCCGTGCACGCCCGGGAGCGGACCGGGGTGGGGCAGTACGTCGAGACGTCGCTGTTCGAGGCCGCGCTCGCGATGTCGGTGTGGGAGTCGACCGAGTACTGGGCGACCGGGCAGGTCCCGCAGCCGCTCGGGTCGGCGAACCGGATGTCCGCGCCGTACCAGGCGTTGCGGACGAAGGACGGTCACCTCACGCTGGGGGCGAACAACGAGCGCCTTTGGCAACGACTCTGTACCGCACTGGAGGTCACCGACTTGCTCACCGACGAACGATTCCTGACGAACACCGACCGGATGGCTCACCGCGACGAACTGGCCGGCGTACTGGAGGAACGGCTGGCCGCGGCGACGACGGACGAATGGGTCGCGTTGCTGCTGGCTGCCGGGGTGCCTGCTGGGCCGATCCGGGACTACGCCTACGTGCTGGATGAGGACCCGCACGTCCGGGCGCGGGGGATGGTGCAGGAGATCGATCATCCGGTGGAGGGGAAGGTGCGGGTGCTCGGGTCGCCGGTGCGGTTGAGCGGGACGCCGGCGAGGATCCGAAGGCACCCACCACTGCTGGGCGAGCACACGGACGAGGTGCTGGGCGAATGAGCGGGCTGGAGATCGACCGCGACGGCGCCGTACTGCGGCTCACTCTGTCCAACCCTGAACGGCGTAATGCCATCACCTGGGCCATGTACGAGGGGTTGTCGTCCATCGAGGCGCTGGTCGCCGAGGACCGGGGGATCAGGGTCGTCGTGCTGCGCGGCGCCGGTGGGAAGGCGTTCGCGGCGGGGACGGACATCCGGCAGTTCGCGGACTTCACGACGGGGGAACAGGGCGTCGAGTACGAGCGGCGGATCGCCGCGGTGCTGACGAGCTTGCTGCGGGTCCGTGTGCCGGTGGTCGGGGTGGTCCAAGGGCCGGCCGTCGGCGCGGGCCTCGCGCTCGCCGCGTGCTGCGACCTCGTCGTCGCCACCCCCGACGCGGTCTTCGGCGCTCCGGTCGCCCGCACCCTCGGCAACACGCTCCCGCCGCTCGTCATCGCCCGCCTCCAGCAACGCCTGGGCGCCGGGCGGACGATGGCTCTGTTGCTGACCGCCGGCCTGATGCCGTCGTCCGAGGCCGCGATCGCCGGCTTCGTCACCGAGGTCGTCGAACGAGAGGATCTCGACGAACGCGTCGAGAAGCTGCTGGCGGTCATCTGCGCCAACGCGCCGCTGACGCTCGCGTCGATGAAGGAGTTCGACCGCCGCATCCTCCGCGACGGCGCCTTCGCCGACGGCGAGGACGTGCTCGCCGAGGTCTACGCCAGCCGCGACTTCCGGGCTGGCGTCAAAGCGTTCCTGGCCCACGAGGACATCGAGTGGGAGGGCCGATGATCGTCGACGCCCACCACCACTTCTGGCAGGTCGCCGCCCAGGAGCACCCCTGGCGAGACCACCGCCACGACGAGCTCGCCCGAGACTTCACCCCTACGGACCTCGCCACCGAACTGACGCAGGCGGGCGTCGACCGCACAGTCCTCATCCAGTCCGTCGACGAGCCCGCCGAGAACGACCGCCTGCTGGCGTACGCCGAGACGCCGTACGTCGGTGCAGTAGTCGGCTGGTTGCCGTTGTCAGACCCGCAGGCGGCACGCCAGGAGATCGACCGAGTCGCCGACCTCATCTCCGGCAAGCAGGGTGCCGCCGAGGCAGCCGCCCCGGGCACCGCCGCCGGCAAGCGAAGCGTCGCCGAGGCTACCGCCCTGGGCGCCGGCGCGAGCACCTCCGGCGAGCGAAGCGTCGCCGGGGTCATCCTGGGCGCGGATGCTGGCCAGGGCGCCAACGCCGACTTGGGCCGGGGTTCGGGCGCCGGCCCAGGCGTCTCCGGCGAGCGAAGCATCGCCGAGGCTACCGCCCTGGGCGCCGGCGCGAGCACCTCCGGCGAGCGAAGCGTCGTCGGGGGCGGCGGCTCCTCCCACCTCCACCCCACCTCCCACCCCCACCCCACCTCCCACCCCCACCCCACCTCCCTCACCCCGCCCGCCGGCCCCGCCGGGGGCGGGGCCGGCGGACTCGGGTGGTTTGCGGGGGCATTCAGCGGCGTTCGGTGCCTCGTTGGACGGGACCCGCTGGATTGGCTCTCCGAGCCATCGACCGTCGACCTGTTCCGTGAGCTGGCTGCGGCGGGGGTTGCTTGGGACGTCGTACCGGTGACTGCCGAGCAGACCAAGGCAGTGCTCGGGCTGGCGGATGCAGTGCCTGAGTTGCGGATCGTCGTCGATCATCTGGGGCGGCCTCTTATCGACAGCGGGGGATGGGAGCCGTGGGCGGGGCAGGTTCGGCAGCTGGCCGGGTGTCCGCGGGTGGGGATGAAGGTGTCGCTCGGGATCGATCTGCTGACCGAGCTGGACGAGTGGCCGGAGCTCGAGCGGTATCTCGCGTGGGTCGTCGACTGCTTCGGCCCCGACCGGCTGATGGTTGCGAGCAACTGGCCCGTGGTGCTGCTGCGAGCGTCGTACGGCGAAGCGTGGGGCAGGTTGCGTGCCGCGCTGGAGCAAGTGGTGCAGAACGAGGACGAACTCGCGGCCGTGCTCGGAGGTACGGCCGCCGACTACTACCGGATCAACCGAAAGGTCTCCCTGTGACTGTGACCGAAACAGCCAACGCCAACGATCTGAGCAGCCTGTACCAGCACCTGCGGGTGGTGGACGTCGCCGACGCGCTCGACGGGATCGGCTACTTCGACATCGGGCTGATGTCCCCGGACGTGCGGCCGCTGTGGCTGGGGATGAAGTTCTGGGGCCCGGCGGCGACGATCCGCGCGGTCCCCTCGAACCGGCCGATGTGGAAGCTGGACAACACCCAGGACATCGTCGAGGCGCACCGGATCTGGTTCGAGGAGACCGGCAACGTGAAGCTGCCGGGCGACCTCGCGCCGGGGCACGTGGTGGTGATGGACGCCGGCGGCGGCAAGGAGGTCGGCTTCTGGGGGTCCGAGAACGGGATGGGGGCGCTGCAGAACGGCGCGGCCGGGATCGTCACCGACGGGTACTGCCGCGACACCGCCGAGATCGTCGCCCAGCGCACGCCGATCGCCTCCCGTGCCCGCGGGCGGACGATCATCCCGGGCCGGATCAAGGTCGTCGAGACCCAGGCGACGATCGCCTGCGGCGGCACCCAGGTCAGCCCCGGCGACATGATCGGCTGCGACGACGACGGCATCATCGTCGTACCGGCCGAGGTGGCCGAGGAGGTCGCCGTGCACGCCCGGGCCATCCTCCTGGCGGACATGCGCGCCCGCCGCAAGAAGTACGAGGCGCTCGGCATGAAGCCTGACAGCTCAGTCGACTACGAGGCGATCGAGCGCTACTACGACGGAGTGTGAAAACTGTCGGCGGTGATGGTTAGGGTCCCGGGTCATGACTTCGTACCTGGAGAGCACCCGGAGCTCCTACAACACCGTCGCCGCCGACTACCACAAGCTCGTTGCCCCGAGGTTCGACGACCCGTACCACCGGGCGATCATCACCCTGTACGGCGACCTGCTGGCCGCCGGTGACGCCGGGCCGGTGGGTGACCTGGGCTGCGGCCCAGGCCACGTCACGGCGTACCTGGCGGAGCTCGGCATGGACGCCTTCGGGATGGACCTGTCGCCGGCCATGGTCGACTTCGCGAAGGACGAGTACCCCGACCTGCGCTTCGAGGTCGGCTCGCTGCTCGACCTCCCGCTGCCGGACAACGAGCTCGCCGGCGCGCTGGCGTTCTACTCGCTCGTGCACACCCCGCCCGAGGACCTGCCGAAGGCCTTCGCCGAGATCCACCGCGTGCTCGCGCCAGGCGGCCTGTTCCTCTACGGGTTCAAGGCGGGCACCGGCACCTACCACCTGACCGAGGGCTATGGGCACCCGCTCGAGCTCGACGTCTACGCCTACGAGCCGGCCGCGATCCACGAACTGCTGGTCGCGGCCGGCTTCGTCGAGGTCACCCGGCTGACCCGCCCGGCGATCGCCCCGGAGAAGACCGGCCAGGCGCTCTTGATCTACCGCAAAGCCGACTAACCCTTCACCGCCCCCGACGTCATGCCGGCGACAATCTGGCGGTTGAAGAACAGGAACATGATCAGCGGCGGCACGGTGATCAGCAGGATGTTCATGAACAGCAGGTTGTACTGGGTGTTGAACTGACTCTGGAAGTTGAACAGGGTCAGCTGGACGGTGGCGTTCTGGTCGCCGGGCAGGAAGTAGAGCGGGTTCACGAAGTCGTTGAACACGTTCACCGACTGCACGACGACCACCGTCACGATCACCGACCGCAGCAGCGGGAAGATCACCCGGAAGAACAGCCGCAGCGGGCCGGCCCCGTCGATCACCGCCGCCTCGTCCAGCTCGCGCGGGATGGTCGCGACGAACGCCCGGAACAGCAGGATGCAGAACGACAGCCCGAACGCGATCTCGATCAGGATCAGCCCGGTCATCGTCCGGAACAGCTGCAACCCCTGCAGCACCCAGATCGTCGGTACGACGGCCGGCGGGATGATCAGGCCCGACAGCACGATGAAGTTGATGAACGGGTTCCACCGCGACCGCCGCCGCTGCAGCACGAACCCGACCATCGCCGCCAGCACCACCATCGCGGTGACGCTGACCACGGTCAGCACGGTCGAGTTGATGAACGCGATCACCAGCATGTAGTCGCGCGCCTTGACCACCGCGACGAAGTTCTCGACGAACTGGAACTGGTGCGGCCAGGAGAAGTCCAGCAGCGACGCCTGCTGCCGGTCCTTCACCGCGGTCAGGACGATGAAGACGAACGGGATCACGAACACCACGAACGACGCGGCGATCGCGACCGCGCTGAGCAGGTAGTTGCGGCCCGGCTTGTGGTTGACCAGTTCTGCCGTACTCACATCTCCACCTCCTTGCGGTTCAGGAACCAGAACAGCGGCAGCACGACCGCGGTGACCACGACGAACAGCACGACGTTGCCCGCTGTCGACAGCCCGTAGAACCCGGCCTGGTACTGCTTGTAGATCACCGACGCGATCACGTCCGAGGTGAACCCCGGTCCGCCGCGCGTCATCGCCCAGATCAGGTCGAACGACCGCAGCCCGCCGATCAGCGACAGGATGATCACGGTGACCGTGGCCGGCCGGGACAGCGGCAGCACGATCCGCCGGAACGTCTCGAACGACCCGGCGCCGTCGACCCGGGCCGCTTCCATGTACTCCCGTGGGATCGACACGATGCCCGCGATGTAGATCAGCGTCGCCAGCCCGACGCCCTTCCAGACGTCGACCAGCGCGACCGACAGCAGCGCCCACTTCGGGTCGGTCAGCCAGCCGGGCCCGTTGATGCCGATCACCTCGAGCGCGCCGTTGATCAGCCCGCGCTCGGGGTTCATCAGCACGGTGAAGGTGAGCCCGACACCGATCGTGCTGACCAGCACCGGGAAGAACACCACCGAGCGCAGGTAGCCCCGCCCGATGATCCGCGAGGTCAGCAGGACGGCGAGCAGCAGCCCGAGCACGACCTTCGACCCCGACGTCACGACGGCGAAGATCAGCGTGTTCGTGAAGCCCTTGATCAGCTGCGGTTCCTGGAAGAACAGCTGGAAGTTCTCCAGCCCGATGAACTTCGACTCGAACAGGCTCCACCGGGTCAGGCTGAAGTACAGCGAGGCGAAGGTCGGCACCACGAACAGCACGCCGTAGATCACGGCGGCCGGCAGGTAGAACCAGTTCGAGTACGGCGAGTAGACCTTCCCCCCGGCCGCCGAAGTGACCGGGGAGACGGCATCTTGCGAGCGTGGTCGGACCGATGTGGTCGCCACTCAGCTCACCAGCCAGCCAGTCCGAGCTGCTGGGCCTGCTTCTTGACGTCCTCGTCGTACCGGGCGGCGCCGTCCTGCGCCTTGCGGATCCCCGAGCCGACCTCGACCGTGATCTGCTCCAGCGACGGGCCCTTGACCGGCGACAGGAACTCCAGCGCCAGGCTGGATCCACCCTGCTTGTCGAGGTACGGCTGCATGTCCTTGATCGACTGCGGTACGTCGGACGGCAGCGTGCAGCCCTTGATCGCGTACGGACCGGTCGGTACGCCGGCCTTGGCCAGCGAGGCGCACCCGTCCGGGCTGGCGACGAACGCGAGGAACTTCTTCGCCGCGTCCAGCTTCTCGCCGGTGGTGGTGTTCGGGATGTAGACGCCGTTCGGGGTCCACACGGTCAGGCCGTTGGTGCTCGCGTCGTCACCAGGCAACGCGAACAGCCCGACGTCCTTGGCCGCGGCCGGGTAGGTGTCGACCATGTCGTTCACCACGCCGGTCAGGATCGGGAAGTGCGCGCCCTTGCCCTGGGCCAGCATCCGGAGCCCGTCGGGCAGCTTGGCCGAGGCGAAGTCGCTGTTCTGGTACGCCGAGTCGTGCACCTGCTGGGTGTGCTCGAAGCCCTTCTTGGCCGCCGCCGAGCTGGCGTACTTGGCCTGGTTCTTCGTGTACTTGTCGACGAAGTCGCTCTCGGCGGCCGCGACGTTGTGGAAGTCGCCGAGGACGAACAGCTGGGAGGTCCAGGTCTCGCCGTAGGTCTGGATCACCGGGGCGATCCCGGCGGCCTTGATCTTGGCGTTGTTGGCCATGAACTCGGCCCACGTCTTCGGCACCTTGAGCCCGAGCCTGGTGTAGATCGGGATGTTGTAGAGCACCGCGCCGCCCATGAACCCGCCGGCCGGTGCGCCGTAGACCTGGTCGCCGGCTGTGACGGTCTTCTTGAAGTTCTCGTCGACGTCACCGACGTACGGCTGGTCGGTGATCGGGACGAGGTTCTTCTGCGGCGCGATCGCCTGGAACAGCGAACCGGTGTTGTAGCTGAACACGTCGCTCATGTCGCCGGTGGACAGCCGGGTCTTGACGATGTTGTCGCCCTCGGTGCCGCCCGGCCGGCTCTCCAGCTTGACCGAGACGTCCGGGAACTTGGCGTTGAAGTCCGAGATCAGCTGCTGGGCCTCTTTGACGTCCTGCTCCTGGTTGCCCGCGAGGTAGGTGATGGAGACCGAGCCGGAGCCGCCCGTGTCGTCGCTGGAGCCGAGACTGCCCGCGCTGCAGGCGGTCAGTGCGAGTGAGCAGGCCGCGACCACGGCCAGTCCTGAGGTGCGTCGGCGGAACGTCATCTTTGACCTCCAGGGGATGTTCATCAGCGGTTGAGCAGCCGGTCGAGCTCGCTCTGCAGCGCCTCGGACGCGGACGAGAAGACCCGCGCGCCGACGGCGTCGGCGAGCTGGGTGGCGGGCAGGTCGAGGTAGCGGGTGAGCCGCTCGGCGAGTACGCCGTCGTCGGTGACGACCTGCTCGCCGAGCGCGACGGCCACGAGCGCGTCCCAGCTGGCCTCGTGGTCCATCAGTTGCCGGATGCTGGCATCGGCAGGCAGGGCCGGTACTTCGGCGTACGGGTCGTCGGTGGTCCATTCGTGCGTGCCGTGCCCGACGCTGACCGGGTCGCTTGCCCCCGGCACCCGGACCGTGGCCTTCGCCCCGACCGGCACGGTGACGCTGAGCCGCAGCTGCCCGTCGGCGCGAGTCCACGTGACCGCCGCTTCGCCGTACGGCGTGAGGTGCCGCGCGGACGCCTTGGTGAGTCGTGCCGTCGGCAACGGGTCGACGAGGAGCGTGCGGTACCCCGGGTCGCCCGGCGCGAGCCCGGCCACCCGGCGGTGCATCCAGTCGGCGACGGCGCCGAGAGCGTAGTGGTTGAACGACGTCATCTGGCCCGGGTTGATGCTTCCGTCGGGCAGCATGCTGTCCCAGCGTTCCCACACCGTCGTCGCGCCCATGGTCACTGCGTACAGCCAGGACGGGCATCCTGTCTGCAGCAGGAGCCGGTACGCGAGGTCGGGATGTCCGGTATCGGCCAGCGCGTCGGCGATCAGCGGCGTCCCGACGAACCCGGTGCTGATCCGGAAGCCCGACGAGCGGACCAGGTCGGCAAGCCGTTCCGCCGCGCCCTGACGCTGCTCGCCGGTCGGCAGCAGAGCCCACTGCAGCGCCAGCGCGTACGTCGTGGTGGCGTCGCTCAGGACCCGGCCGCCCTCGGTCGTGTACTCGGCCGCGAAGGCTCGCCGTACGCGGGCCGCCAGTTCGCCGTACTCGCGGGCCAGGTCCTCGTCGCCGACCACCGCGGCCGCCTTCGCCACGACGTCGGCGGACCGGGCCAGGTGCGCGGTGGCGATCACGTCCGGGTCGGCCTTGGCCGCGAAGGCGTTGTCCGGCGGCGCGGTCGGGTCGAGCCAGTCGCCGAACTGGAACCCGCCGGTCCACAACAGGCTGTCGCCGGCGAGATCGACCATCCGGTCGACCCACGCCTTCATGCTCGGCAGCTGCCGGGCGAGCAGTGCCGCGTCGCCGGTCCGCTCGTACACGACCCACGGGACGATCGTTGCCGCGTCACCCCAAGCCGCCGTCGACGGACCGGCGTCCCGCAGTACGTCGGGGATGACGTACGGCACCGACCCGTCCTTGTGCTGCTCGGCGGCCAGGTCGGCCAGCCAGTTGGTGAGGAATCCCGCGCTGTCGAACAGAAAGCTCGCCGACGGCGAGAACACCTGGATGTCCCCGGTCCAGCCGAGCCGCTCGTCGCGCTGCGGGCAGTCGGTCGGGACGTCGAGGAAGTTGCCGCGCATCCCCCAGACCACGTTCTCGTGGAACTGGTCGAGCAGCTCGCTGGACGACTCGAACCAGCCGGTCCGGGTCAGGTCGGAGCCGACGACCACAGCTTCGATGTCCTCGGCAACAAAGTTGTCGACCCCCGTCACCTCGGCGTACCGGAAGCCGTGGAAGGTCAGCTCCGACTCGAGCGTGATCTCGTCGGGCCCGGCCAGCACGTAGGTGTCGGTCGCCTTCGCCGTACGGAGCGGGCGGACGCCGAGCTCGCCGTTCTCCAGCACCTCGGCGTGCCGCAGCACGATCTCGTCACCGGCCGCGCCACCGCGGACCTCGAGCCGGACCCGGCCGACGACGTTCTGCCCGAAGTCCACCAGGAGCTTGCCCGCGGGAGAGGTCGTCACCTCCTTGGCCGGTAGCACGTCGGTGATCCGGACCGGCGGACCGTCGGGCGCCACCAGCAGCCCGAGGTCGGCGTCGAGCACGTCGACCGGAGTCGGTGCCGCGGGGGTGAGCCGCAGGTCGGTGGACTGGCCGTCGTAGATGTCGTCGGCGGTGATCGTGCTCTCCCGCGCGGTCCACCCGGCGTCCGAGCCGACCACGACGACCTCGCCGCTCGCGGTGGTCACCTCGAGCTGCGCGAGCACGGCCAGGCGGTCGCCGTACAGGGCGTGCTGGTTCTTGAAGCCGAGCCGGCCGCGGTACCAGCCGTTGCCGAGCAGGAACTCGAGCCGGTTCGCGCCGGCCTGGACGAGGTCGGTGACGTCGTAGGTCTGGTAGCGCAGGCGGAACTGGTACGCCGTCCAGCCCGGCGCCAGTTCGAGGTCGCCGACGCGCCGGCCGTTCAGCGTCGGGACGTAGGTGCCGTGCGCCGTGGCGTAGAGGCGAGCGCTGACGATGTCGTCCGGCAGCTCGAACTCGCCGGCCACCAGGGGAGCGGGGGAGTCGTGGTCGCCGATCTCGCGCGGGCTGACGAAACGCGCGGACCAGTCGTCGGTGCCGAGCAGCCCGGCCTCGACCACGGCCGGCTCGCTCCACTCGCTCCAGTCGGCGCCGCGCACCCGCACCCGGACGGCCGCGCGCTCGCGCGACCCGAGCGGATTATCGGGCCACGCGACGAGGATCTGGACGGCCGACTCGACGACGTGGGTCCGCGGGGCCGCGTCACCCCGGACGATCTCCAGCTCGTACGCCGTCTGCGCCCAGTCCTCGTCGGCGGACGGCACCTGCCAGGACAGGCGGGGAGCCGCGGAACCGATGCCCAGGACCGGCTCGGTGGCGGTGTGGTGGTCGAAGCGAAGGTGTGTCGGTGCGGCGGATCGCGACATGGCACTCCTAGCGGGATGAAACGATTCATTGGGTAGGTCCGATCTTGGGGCCGTCGCCGGACGAGCGATAGAACGGAGTGCACCGGACCTAGCACAAAACGCACCTTGCCGCGTACGTTGAGGCATGGAGGAACCGCCGGTCGAGAACACGCGGACGCTGCTGCACTTCGTTGACGGAACGCTCGCCTACGCCGGGCCGAACCTGCACTCCACCGGGCACCCGGTGCACACCCACAGCTTCTTCGAAGTGGTCGTCATCACCGGCGGCGAGGGCTACCACGAGAGCCTGACCGGGCGGCAGGAGCTGGCGGTCGGCGACGTGATCCTGCTGCGGCCCGGCGTCTGGCACGCCTACACCGACTGCACCGACCTGCGGCTCTACAACTGCTGCTTCTCCGCCGACCTGATGCAGCGCGAGCTGGCCTGGACCCGCGAGGACCCGCTGCTCGGGTACCTGCTGTGGACCGGGCCGTTCTCGGCGCAGCGCCGCGGCGTACTGACCGCGCACCTGGACAGAGTCGCCCTGGAGGAGGCGATCGGCCACCTGCGAGGGCTCGAGGAGCTGCGGCACGAGCTCGTGCAGCTGCACCGCGGCGACATCGTCGGCCGGCTGTCACTCTTCCTGAGCTGCGTCGCTCGCGCGGTGGCGGCGACCGGCGTCGTCGGCCGCGAGACACAGACCCATCCCGCCGTGCTCACCGCGATGCGGCGGCTGGAGGCCGACCCGGCCCGCCAGTGGACGCTGACCGACCTGGCGAACGAACTACACCTGGTGCCCGGCTACTTCGTCCGCCTCTTCAAGTCGGCGACCGGTCTGCCGCCGATGGCCTACCTCTCTCGCCACCGCGTCGAGCTTGCCGCTGACCGCCTGCTGCACACCGACCAGCCGATCAGCCGGATCGCTGAGTCGGTCGGCTGGCCGGACCCCAACTACTTCGCCCGCCGCTTCAAGTCCCACTACGGCCTGACCGCCTCGAACTACCGTGCCCGCTTCACCCACGCGGCGTTCCCGCGCCAGTCCTCGTACCCGCGGCCGATCGTGCGCAGCAGGTCGTGACGGAGCGCTACTTGAGCAGCGGAAGCGTGTGCAGGAAGGACTCCCACGAGTCCGGGAGCCAGCCCGGTACGCCGAGGACGGCCATGTAGAGCCAGATGGCAACCAGCACGCAGACGAAGAGCACCGCCGTACCGAGTGCCTTCAGCCAGGCCGGCTGCTTGCCGGTCCAGGCCGTGAGCTCCTTGACCCAGTCCTTCACCCGGTAGAGCAGGCGCTGGGCCCACTCGAACTCGCTGGCCAGCACGGCCAGACCCGCGATGAACAAGGGGATCCCGCCCGGTCCCGGCAACCACCCGGTCAACGGCGCGGCGATGATCAGGATGCCGCCGACGACGCCCACGCCGATGCGGTAGATCAGGTGCTTGCGCGGGTTCGCACGGATCTTCCGCCGCCACTCCCACCGATCGTCCTGGGCGTCCAGCGTGATGTTGTCGTCCGTGCGGTCCGGACTGGTCTGCTCGGCCACGTTCCAAATGTACGTCCTGAACAGTTCCTTTCCAGGCAACCAACCCCCTGAGCAAGCCCTGAATTTCACCCTGAGCGACAGGGTTCACACGACCGTCAGCAGCTGGTTACGCGCTGGTGGAGTTGCCGAACTCCCAGTGCCAGGGCTCCTCGCGGTTGCCGCCCTGCTTGGCCCAGTCGGGGTGGATCCAGCCGAAGCGGGGGGCGTTCTGCAGCATCCACTGGTGCTGGACGGTGCCGAAGTTCTCGATGCCGCCGCAGAGGTCGACCGCCAGGCCCCAGCCGTGGTTGGACGTGCCGGGCAGGGCCGCCAGTGAAGGCTTACGGCCGTACAGGTCGACCTGGGAGCTGTACGAGCGGTACGAGTCGGTGATGCACAGCGTCTTGCCGAAGCGCTTCTGGTACGCCGACGCGAGGCCAAGGTAGGCGGTGGCGGCGTCGCAGCGCAGCGAGTGGTTGCTGGTGATGTCGCACAGCTTGCTCGCGGGGATCATGCCGTTGCTGTAGCCGCCCCAGCCGACGCTGGTCCCACCGGTGGCCAGGAACGGCATCGGGTTGACCGCGTCGCCGCCGAGGCGGACCTCGAAGTGCAGGTGGGCGCCGGTCGAGTTGCCTTCGGTGCCCACGGCACCGATCCGCTGCCCGGCCTGCACGTGCGTGCCGTTCGGTACGTCGATCGAGCTCAGGTGCGCGTACAGCGTCTCCAGCCCGTTCCCGTGGTCGATCCGGACCAGGTTGCCCGCCCAGGCCGGGTGCTCGACCCGCACCGTGCCCGCGGTCACCGCGCGGACCGGCGTACCGATCGCGGCCGGGAAGTCCTGCCCGGTGTGGATCCCGCTCGCCCACATCGACCCGGACTGACCGAACGGCGTACCGATCTCGTAGGCCCCGTCGGCCAGCGGCCAGGTCCACGCGCCGGTGCCCACGTCGTACGACGTCGGGGTGTTCCCGCAGCGGAAGCCGTTGGCCTGCGAGGTCGTGGCCGGCGCGGTCTGCACCTTGGCCGGCTTGCCGAGCGTCGGCCGGAGCGCGGAGAACAGGCTCTCCGGAACGGTCGTCACGACCACTGAGCCCTTGGCCTCGTCGGCGGCGATCATCTCGCCGTCGCCGAGCGCGATGCCGATGTGGGAGAGTCCGACCGAGCGGCTGCCCATCACCAGCACGTCGCCCGGCTGCGTCGCGGCGGCCGGAACGGTCTGGTAGTCGCGGTAGACGTTGCCGATCGGGCTCGGCAGCGTCGCGTACGGCGCCCAGCTGGCGCGCGCGGCGCCGAGGCAGCCGTACTTGTCCGGGCCGGTGCCGGAGACGCCGTACGGCTTGCTGAGCAGGGTGAAGGCCTGGTTGACCGCGCGGATCGTCTCGGCGGGCAGGACCTTGACCGTACGACCCGCGGCGGTGAGCGTAGCGGCGCCGGCGATAGCCTTGCCGGCGGCCGTCAGCGGCTTCATCCCGGCGGGCAGCTTGGCCGGGTCCTTCAGGGCGCTCGCCGCGGGCGGCTTCACGCCGGCCGCGGTCAGCTCGGCCAGGTAGGTCTGCCAGCGGGACTTGGCCTGCTGGTTCCGGCTGATCTGGAGCTGGTCGGCCAGCTGCGTCGCGCCGGCCAGGTCGGCGAGCTGGCCTTCCATGGTCATGGAGGCGTTCGCGGCCTTCTGCTGCAGGTCCTTGCTGAGCTGCTGGGCCTTGGCGGAGGCGTCGTCCGCGGCCTTGCGCTTGGTCTTGGCGTCGTTGTCCGCCGTACCGGCCGCGTTCTCCGCCGCGCTGGCCGCGTTGTACTGGGCGACCTGCGTGCTGCCGAGCTGCTTGATCGCGGTCTGGCGGTCGGCGATCTCCTGGAGGTTCTCCGCGATCGGGGCCAGCGACCAGAGCATCGACTCGGTGCCGATCACGGTCGGGATGCCGAGCTGGTACGCCTGGGCGGTGAGCACGCCGAGCTTGCGGCGCTCGACCTCCGAGCTGGCCCGCTTGGTGGTGGCGTAGGCCTCGGCGCGTTTCGCGGCGGTCTCGGTTGTCTGGGCGGTCTTCAGCGCGTTCGTGTAGGCGATCGTCGCCTTCGCGACCTCGGCCTGGACGGCGGCCGCCTCGGCGCGGAGCTGCTCGAGGGACCGGTTCACGTCGGTGACGGAGGCCGGTGGCGGGGGAGTCGGGTCGTCGGCGTACGCCGAGTAGGCGGGCACGGCGAAGACGGCCAGCAGCGTTCCGAGCGCGGCGAACCGCAGCCCACGCTTCTTCGTCATCGAGCCCCCATCAACCATCGCCTCACGCGCGCACGAGAGCTGATGACGGCCCCCCGTGCGCCCACAGCCTAGGCGCCGTCCGGGCCGCGCGATAGCCCCGCTCACCGATCGTGACCACCACCACGGAGCCCACGGCGGGATCCGCTGGTGCGAGGCACTAAAGTTCATCGTATGGCCTCGCACTTTGACGTTGTTGTCCTCGGCGCCGGCCCGGGTGGGTACGTCGCGGCGATCCGCGCCGCCCAGCTCGGGCTCAAGACCGCCATCATCGAGAAGAAGTACTGGGGCGGTGTCTGCCTGAACGTGGGCTGCATCCCGTCCAAGGCGCTGCTGCGCAACGCCGAGCTCGCGCACATCTTCACCAAGGAGGCGAAGACCTTCGGCATCAGCGGCGAGGTGAGCTTCGACTTCCCGACCGCGGTGCAGCGCAGTCGCAAGGTGGCCGACGGCCGCGTCAAGGGCGTGCACTTCCTGATGAAGAAGAACGACATCAAGGAGTTCGACGGCTGGGGCTCGTTCGTCGACGCGAACACCCTCGACGTCTCGCTGAACGACGGCAGCTCCGAGACCGTCACCTTCGACAACTGCATCATCGCCACCGGCGCGACCACCAAGCTGCTCCCGGGCACCCAGCTGAGCGAGCGGGTCGTCACGTACGAGGAGCAGATCCTCACCGAGGAGCTGCCGGGCAGCATCGTGATCGCCGGCGCCGGCGCGATCGGCGTCGAGTTCGCCTACGTGCTGACCAACTACGGCGTGAAGGTGACCATCGTCGAGTTCCTCGACCGGATGGTCCCGCTGGAGGACGCCGAGGTCTCCAAGGAGCTCGCCAAGGCGTACAAGAAGCTCGGCGTCGACGTGCTCACCGGCACCCGGGTCGACTCGATCGACGACTCCGGCGACAAGGTGAAGGTCACCGTCACCGGCAAGGACGGCAACCAGCAGGTGCTGGAGACCGACAAGGTGCTGCAGGCGATCGGCTTCCAGCCGCGCGTCGACGGCTACGGCCTGGACAAGATCGGTGTCGAGCTGACCGAGCGCGGCGCGATCAAGGCCGACGGGTTCCTGCGCACCAACGTGCCGAACGTCTTCGCCATCGGTGACGTGAACGCCAAGCTGATGCTGGCCCACGCGGCCGAGGCGCAGGGCGTGATCGCGGCCGAGACCATCGCCGGGCACGAGACGATGGAGCTCGACCACGTGATGATCCCGCGGGCGACGTTCTGCCAGCCGCAGATCGCCAGCTTCGGCTGGACCGAGGAGCAGGCGCGGCTCGAGGGCTTCGACGTGAAGGTCGCGAAGTTCCCGTTCACCGCCAACGGCAAGGCGCACGGCCTCGCCGACCCGACCGGTTTCGTCAAGGTGATCAGCGACGCCAAGTACGGCGAGCTGCTCGGCGCCCACCTGATCGGCCCCGAGGTCACCGAGCTGCTGCCCGAGCTGACCCTGGCGCAGAAGTGGGACCTGACCACCAAGGAACTGGCCCGCAACGTGCACGCCCACCCGACGCTGAGCGAGGCCCTGCAGGAGGCCTTCCACGGCCTCGAAGGGCACATGATCAACTTCTGATCCAGCTTTTCCACAGGGACCTCCGGCGTACTGCCGGAGGTCCCTGTGTTTGTGGCACTCTCTGGAGATGGACAGTGTGTACGAGGCCGCCGGCGGCGACGATGGGCTCCGCAGACTGGCGCACGCCTGGCACGAACGGGTGCTCGCGGACGAGATCGTGAGCCACGCCTTCAGCCACGGGTTCCATCCCGAGCACACCGAACGACTCGCCGCGTACTGGATCGAGGCGCTCGGCGGCCCGGCGGCGTACACCGGCATGTACGGCAGCGAGACCTTGGTCGTCCGGATGCACAGCGGGAACGGGCCGCACGAGGAGATGGACCGTCGCGCGATCGCGCGCTTCGACGAGGCGCTGGCGGACGTCGGCCTGCAGGATCCGGTGAGGTCGGTGCTGCACGACTACTTCCAGTGGACGACCGAGGTCAGCCTGACCAGGTACACCGGCTCGGCGGCCGGCGTACCGGCTGATCTGACCGTCCCGCAGTGGTCGTGGGACGGGCTACAGGCTGAAGGCCACCGAGCGCAGGATCAGCGCGGCGACGAAGACGAGCGTGAACGCTAGGTCGATGCCGATCCCGCCGGCCCGCAGCGGCGGGAGCTTGCGTCGTACGGGCGCGATCACCGGCTCGGTCCAGGCGTGGGTCAGCTGGCGGGCCTTCGCGGTCCGCGACGGCCCGGTGGCCAGCTGACCGGTCCAGTCGAGCACCATGCGCACGATCAGCACCAGGATGAACAGGGTCAGGGCGAAGCCCAGCAGGGTTCCGATCAGGCTCATGAAAACTCCTTCGTAGGGCTTGTCACCAGTATCAACGGTCGAGCCGAACCGGAGATGCCTGCGCGCCGAGGTTCTTAGCGGATGTTCAGGACAGGTGCACGAACTTGGTGAACACGGGTGCGTCGGCGGTGTGGACGTGGAGGGCGAGTCCCGGTGGCGCGGTCAGGTCGACGAGGCTGCCGGTCGAGGGCTCGAAGGTGAGCGGGATGGTGGAACGGATGCCGGGGGCAAGGAGCAGCGGGAGGCCGGCGTACGTCGTACTGATGCCGTTGTGCAGGTGGCCGGCGAGCAGCGCGGTGACCGGGTGGCGGCGGAGGACGGCGGCGAACTGGCCCGGGTCGCGGAGCAGCCACTGGTCCATCGTCGGGTGCTGCAGGCCGACCGGCGGGTGGTGGAAGGCGATGAAGACCGGGCCGTCGTAGGGCTCGGCGAGGGTGGTGTCGAGCCAGTCGAGGGAGTCGGCGCTGAGATGGCCGTGGTCCTCGCCGGGGACGGTCGTGTCGAGCAGGACGAAGCGCGCGCCGGCGATGTCGCGCACCTGGTGCACCGGGTCCTCGCCACCAGTCGCCGGTACGACGTACGCCGTGAGCCCGGTCCGGAAGGCGGCGCGGACGTCGTGGTTGCCGGGCAGGACGAGCACCGGGAGCTCGCCGAAGGCGGCCAGTTCGGCGGCGACCTCGGCGTACTCGGTGCCGTGGTCGGCGAGATCGCCGGTGACCAGGACGACGTCGACCGGCCGCCCGAAAGCCAGCAGGTACGACGTGACGCGGCGCAGCCGGTCGCGCGCCTCGGTCGTCCCGTCCAGGTGGGGATCACTCAGGTGGGCGATCACGGTCACGGCGGCCTCCTCGGTTGGCCTGCCAGATTAGCCGCAGAAGTCTCCCGGAAGGTCACCGCACGGGACGAGTCCGTCGCGGGCCAGGATCGGCTTGGCCTGGTCCGACGTGAGGTAGTCGAGGAACGCGTCCTGCAGCGAGTCGGGCTTCGGCGGCGCGGCCGTGTAGGCGTGCTCGACCTCCCAGAACCGGTACGTCCGGTCGGACACGCTGTTGGTCGCGGGTACGACGCCGTCGATCGCGACCGGCGTCAGCGTCGGGTACTTGCGGGAGCCGCCGATCTCGGCGTACCCGATCGCGCCGTCGATGTCGGCGACCCGGCTGAGCAGCTCCTCCGTCGTACCGACCTCGCACCGCGTCTGCCGCGCGACCGCGTCGTCCTTGGTCCGGCAGTCGTCGGACGTGATGCCGAGCTCCTGGTCCCCGGCCAACACCTTCTCGCGGAACGTCCGCCGCGACCCGGAGTCCGGCCCGACGCGGCTCACCATCCTGATCGGCAGGTCGCGGCCGCCGAGCTGCTTCCAGTTGGTCAGCCGGCCCGCGTAGATGTCGCGGAGCTGGTTAATGGTCAGCGTGCTCACGTCGGTCGTCCGGTTCACCACGACCGCGAAGACGACGACCGCGATCGGCCGGCTCTGCAACTCGGAGGCCTCCTCGGCGGGACCGTCGGAGAGCGCGATCAGCTTCTCCGCCGCGGCCGGGTCCTTCTTCCCGGTGTCGGCGAGCAACCGCGTCCCGCTGCGACTCCCGCTCGCCGCGATCGTGATGTCGGCCTGCGTGCACTCGGCGACGTACGCGCTGCGCACCTCCTTGACCGTCGGCTCGACCGCTGTCGATCCGACGACCCGCACCTGCCCGGCCGCGCAGTTGTCCGGCGGCTGCAGTACGTCGACCAGGAACAGCGCGACCAGCGCGCCCACCAGGACCAGCGACAGCGCGCCGAAGATCAGCGTCCGCCGGCCCGGTCCGCGCGGCCGCGGCTCGTGGTAGACCCCGCCGCCGGCCGACCCACCCGCAAGGTAGCCGGAGTGGGTGACGCCGTCGCCGCGCCCGCTCAGCACGAGCAGGAACTTGAAGCTGTCGCCGCGGTTGATCGCCATCCGCGGGATCACCAGCCGGCTGGTGTCGACGAACTTCTCCGAGTCGAGCTGGCGCTGCAGCATCTCGCCGAGTGCCTCGGGCTCGGCCTCGGTCACCTCCAGCCCGACGATCGTCCGGTCGGGAAAGGCGAACGACACCTTCTCGTGCATGTGGTGCGGCTCGATGTCCATCCCGCCGGCGTTGTCGACCCGCAGCAGCACGACACTCGGTTCCTCGACCACGTCGCCCTGGTGCCGGACCTCGACGTCGACCATGTGCGAGCTCGGGAAGACCCCGATCGGGGCGTCCACCTGGACCCGGTAGACGAGTCGTTTGCGGCGCAGGAAGTACCGGTCCACCGTCCAGGCGATCGCCGTACTGATCAGAGCGATCGCGGCGATCACGGTCTCGAGATTGATGTCCCCGAGACCGGAAAAGTCGACTGCCAAGGCCATGCCCCCTCCAGAGCCTGAACGGTACGGAGCGTGGGTGAACGATTGCTGACGCTGTGGTGACCGTTTGCGCGTCGGCCCGGACGCTTGGCCGGGGCGCGTGGTTCTGCGAGATTTGGCCGCATGGCTGAACAGGTGGACGTGGTCGTGATCGGGCTCGGCGTGGGCGGCGAGGAGACGGCCGGGCGACTGGCCCAGGCCGGCCTGAACGTGGTGGGCGTGGACCCGCGGCTGGTCGGCGGCGAGTGCCCGTACTGGGGCTGCATCCCGAGCAAGATGATGATCCGGGCGTCCAACCTGATCGCGGAGACGCGGCGGGTCGACGGGATGGCCGGTCGCGCGACGGTCGAGCCGGACTGGGCGCCGGTCGCGCGGCGGATCCGCGAGGAGGCGACCGACCACTGGAACGATCAGGTCGCGGTCGACCGGCTGGTGGGCAAGGGCGTCACGTTCCTGCGGGAGCGCGCTTCGGTCGTCGCTCCCGGCACGGTGCAGGCCGGCGACCGGACGTTCGAGGCGTCGAAGGGCATCGTGATCGCGACCGGCACCGTGCCGGTGGTGCCGCCGATCGAAGGGCTGGCCGGTACGCCGTACTGGACGAACCACGAGGCGATCGAGGCCGGCACCCTGCCGGCGACGATCGTGGTGCTCGGTGCCGGCGCGATCGGGCTGGAGCTCGCGCAGGTGTTCGCGCGGTTCGGGGTCGCGGTGACGGTGGTCGAGACCGGTGAGCGAGTGCTGGCGCTGGAGGAGCCGGAGTCGAGCGCGCTGGCGCAGGAGGCGCTCGAGCGGGATGGGGTCACGTTCCGGGTCGGAGTCCGGGCCGAAGCGGTGTCGTACGACGAGGCCTTCACCGTGCGGCTGAGCGACGGTTCCGAGGTCACCGGCGAGAAGTTGCTGGTGGCAACAGGCCGGCGGACCGACGTCCGCGAGCTCGGGCTCGATGCGGTCGGCATCGACCCGGCGGCGCGGTTCGTTGCCGTCGACGAGCACGTGCGGGCCGCGAGCAACGTGTGGGCGGTCGGCGACGTCACCGGGGTCGGGGCGTTCACGCACAACGCGATGTACCAGGCGAACATCGCGGTGCTCGACATCCTCGGCGCTGACGACGCTCCGCGGGCGAGCTACCACGCGATGCCACGGGTCACGTTCACCGATCCCGAGATCGGCGCGGTCGGGCTGACCGAGCAGCAGGCGCGTGATCAAGGCCTCGACGTCCGGGTCGGGAGCACGCCGATCCCGTACTCGACCCGCGGCTGGATCCACAAGGCGGGCAACGAGGGGTTCATCAAGGTCGTGATGGACGCGTCGCGGGGAGTGCTGGTCGGTGCGACCAGCGCGGGGCCGGTCGGGGGCGAGGTGCTGAGCGGGCTCGCGGTCGCCGTGCACGCCGCCGTACCGGTCAAGGAGCTGCAGCAGATGATCCTCGCGTACCCGACGTTCCACCGCGCCTACGGCGAGGCCTTGAAGAACCTCTGACGAACGCCGGGCGGCTCTTGTTGCGATCCGGTCGCAACTGGATCAAGAATGGGGGCATGCATGTCCCTGACGGATTCTTCGACGCGCCGACCTCGATCGCGACCGGACTGATCGCGGCCGGTGCCGTCGGCATCAGCCTCCAGCGCGCCAACCGGGAGATCAAGGAGACCGGGCCGGCGCTGGCGGGGCTCACCGCCGCCTTCGTGTTCGCCGTCCAGATGGTGAACTTCCCGGTCGGCGCCGGGACGAGCGGTCACCTGCTCGGTGGCGCGCTCGCTGCCGCGCTGGTCGGGCCGTGGACCGCGGTGCTGGTGATGTCGACGGTGCTGCTGGTGCAGGGGCTGCTGTTCGCCGACGGCGGGCTGACCGCACTCGGGACGAACATCACGCTGATGGGCCTGATCACGGTCCTCGTCGGGTACTTCGTCACCCGGGCGCTGATCCAGGTCCTGCCCAAGCGGGTCGGCAGCGTCGTACCGGCGACTGCTGTCGGTGCTTTGGTGTCGGTGCCTGTCGCCGCGCTCTGCTTCACCGGCCTGTACGCCGTGGGCGGCGCGGTCGACATCCCGCTCGGCAAGCTGGCGACGGCGATGGTCGGCTGGCACGTGCTCGTCGGGATCGGGGAGGCGGTGATTACCGCGGCCGTGCTGAGCGCGGTCGTCGCGACCCGGCCGGACCTCGTCTACGCCGCGCGGCACCTGCAGCCGGACCTCGTGCTGGTCGATGCCGACGGCAACACCTCGACGGTCTCGCCGGACCGCCCGATCGCGGTCCGGCCGGCCGGGCGTTCGCTGGGCGTCGGGGTTGCGGTGACGCTGCTCGTCGCCGGGGTGGTGAGTCTGTTCGCGAGCGCGCACCCGGACGGGTTGGAGTTCGTGGGGGCGAAACTCGGGTTCGAGAGTGCGGCTAAGTCGTCGGCTGTTGCTGGTAGCCCGCTGGCCGACTACGGGGTGAGCGGGATCGGGAACAGCCACGTCTCGGGGGCGCTGGCGGGCATCATCGGCGTCCTGGTGACGATCGGTGTCGGGTTGCTGGTCGCGAAGATCGCGTCGCTGCGCTCGGCGCGGGCCAACGCCGACACGACGGTCTGACGCGCTCGTGAGTGGAGACGGTCTGCTGGTGCCGACCGGGAGCCTGGTGCACCGGTTGCCGGCCCAGGTGAAGATCGTCGCGCTGCTGCTGTTCGTGCTCGCGGTGGTGTCGACGCCGGCCGCGATCTTCTGGGCCTTCGCGCTGTACGCCGTACTGATCGTCGGGTGCGTGGCGCTCGCTCGGTTGCCTGCCGCAACGGTTCTGCGGCGGTTGGCGGTCGAGACGCCGTTCATCGTGTTCGCCGTGCTGCTGCCGTTCGTCGCGACCGGGCCGCGGGTCGACGTACTGGGGGTTTCGCTGTCGTCCTCCGGGGTGCTCGGGGCGTGGAACGTGCTGGCGAAGGGGACGCTCGGGGTGATTGCCGCGATCGTGCTGTCGGCGTCGACCGGGCCTCGGGACCTGCTGGCCGGGCTCGAACGGCTGCGAGTGCCGTCGACGCTGGTGGCGATCTTGTCGTTCATGGTTCGGTACTTGAGCGTCGTGTCGGACGACCTGCAGCGGATGCGGATCGCGCGGGAGTCTCGCGGGTACACCGGCGGCCGGGTGGGGCACCTGCGGGCCGTCGCCGGGGGAGTGGGGGCGCTGTTCGTTCGCAGCTTCGAGCGTGGGGAGCGCGTTCACCTGGCGATGCAGTCGCGCGGGTACACCGGACGGATGCCGCTGCTGTCCGTGCGCGGCGCCGATCGGACGCAATGGCTGACCGGGCTGGTGGTGTCCCTGGCGGCGATCGCCGTCGCGGTGACGGCTAGGGTGGCTGGCTTGTGAGCAGCCCTTCGATCCACGTCGAGCGTCTGGTGTTCGCCTACCCCGACGGCCGGCAGGCGCTGTTCGGCGTCGACTTCACCATCGAACGCGGTGAGCGCGTCGCCCTGCTCGGGCCGAACGGCGCCGGCAAGACCACGCTCGTCCTGCACCTCAACGGCATCCTTGGCGCGGTCGCCGGCGGCACGGGCAGCGGCCGCATCCAGATCGGCGGCAGCGACCTGCACCGCGAGCACCTTCCAGAGGTACGCCGGAAGGTCGGGCTGGTCTTCCAGGACCCCGACGACCAGCTCTTCATGCCCACGGTCCGCGACGACGTCGCCTTCGGCCCCGCGAACCTCGGCCTGCGCGGCGCCGACCTCGACGAACGGGTCCAGGAGGCGCTGGTCCAGGTCGGCATGCAGGACCACGCCGACGTAGCCCCGCACCACCTCTCCTACGGCCAACGCCGCCGCGTCGCCGTCGCCACGGTCCTGGCGATGCGCCCCGAGGTCCTGGTCCTCGACGAGCCCTCCAGCAACCTCGACCCCGCCAGCCGCCGGGAACTCGCCGACATCCTGTCGTCGCTGGACGTCACCCTCCTGATGATCACCCACGACCTCCCGTACGCCCTGCAGATCTGCGAACGCAGCCTCCTGATGGACGCCGGCCGCATCGCCGCCGACGGCAAGACCCGAGACCTGCTCGCCGACCCGGCCCTGATGGCAGCCCACCGCCTGGAGCTCCCGTACGGCTTCAACCCGCTGTCGGTCCCCGGCCCGGAGAACTGACTGCCTCAGCGTTCGGTGAGCTGCCCGATGAGGTGCGTCAGGTCGTGCTTCTCGTCGTACAGGGCGAAATCCGTCACCGAGTCACTGCGCGTGTAGCCGAACTGCACCCGCGTCGGTAGCAGCAGCGGCTTCCGGAAGTCGACCCGGACCTCGTACGCGTCCGGCAACCCCAGAGCCCGGTCGATCGAGGCCAACGCCGCCGCTTTCGCCCACATCCCGTGCGCGATCTGCCGCGGAAACCCGAACGCCTGAGCCGACAACTTGAACAGGTGAATCGGGTTCCGGTCGCCGGACGCCGCCGCGTAGCGCCGCCCGAGGTTCCCCCGCAGGTCCCACCAGGCGACCCCGTCGAGCTCAGGGTCCGTCAGCAGCGAAGCATGCGCCGAAGCATCGCCCGCCGACCGGCTCAGCAGGGTCGTCGAGTCCGTCCACACCAGCTCGCCGAAGACCCGCACCTCACTCAGTACGTCGAATACCGTCCCCTTCGGGTGCGCCCGCTCCGGCCCACTGTGCACCGTGATCGCCAGATCGGCGTGCAACGGAATCGGCCGGTACTGGGTGATCGTGTTCGACAGGTGCACGATCCCCATCGGCTTGTACGGGAACGACGGGTCCGACATCAGATCCAGGTGCAAAGGGAACGCCAGCACGTGCGGATAGGTGACGGGCAAGGTCGGCCCTGCCGCGAATCCGGTCACTTCCCGGTACGACGCCAGGTGGTCCTGATCGACCACCACCTCCGGCAGTTCGAGCGTCAGCCCGTCGACGTCCGGCTCGTACTCGGCCTTGCGGATCGTCGCCTTCACGGTCCGGGCGTACAGCGACCCGAGTCCCGGCGAGTCGTCGTACCGGCGTGTCGGCATGTCAGGCCCCCAGCATGCTCTGACCGCACACGCGGACGACGTTCCCGGTGACACCCGCCGACGCCGGGTCCGCGAACCAGGCGATCGTCTCCGCGACGTCGACCGGCTGCCCACCCTGCTGCAGCGAGTTGATCCGCCGGCCGACCTCGCGGATCGCGAACGGCACCCGCGCGGTCATCTCGGTCTCGATGAACCCCGGCGCGACCGCGTTGATCCGGATCTGCCGCTCGGCGAGCTTCGGCGCGTACGCCTGGACGAGCCCGATCACGCCGGCCTTGGAGGTCGCGTAGTTGGTCTGCCCGTTGTTGCCCGCGATGCCCGCGATCGAGGACACGCCGATCACCGAGCCGCCGTCGCGCAGCGCGCCCGACTCCAGCAGGTGCGCCGTGATCCGCTCGGGCGCGCGCAGGTTGACGTCCAGCACGGCTTCCCAGGTCTCGGTCCGCATGTTCGCGAGCCGCTTGTCCCGGGTGATGCCGGCGTTGTGCACGACGATGTCGAGCCCGCCGTGGTGCTCCTCGGCGTGCGCCGCGATCCGCTGGGCCGCGTCGATCGCGGTCACGTCGAGCAGCAGTTCGCTGCCGCCGACCTTCGAGATCACCTTGCGCAGGTCGTTCGCGTTCTGCGGTACGTCGACGCCGATGACGGTCGCGCCGTCGCGGGCCAGCGTGTCGGCGATCGCAGCACCGATCCCGCGCGCGGCGCCGGTCACCAGCGCGACCTTGCCGGCCAGCGGCTGCGTCGGGTCGGTCGCGACCAGCGGACCGGTCCCGATCCGGGCGACCTGGCCGTCGACGTACGCCGACTTGGGCGACAGGAAGAACCGCAGCGTCGACTCGAGCTGGTCGTGCGCGTCGGGGGCGACGTACACGAGGTTGACCGTGGCGCCGCGCTTGACCTCCTTGCCGAGCGAGCGCGTGAAGCCCTCCAGCGCGCGCTGGGCGATCTGCTGCTCGGGCGACGCGGCGAGCTCCGGCGTCCGGCCGACGACGATCACGCGCCCGGCCGCGCCGAGCTGGCGGATCACCGGCGAGAAGAAGCGCTGCAGCGAGCTGAGCTCCGCCGCGTCGGCGGCACCGGTCGCGTCGAAGACGAGCGCTTTGGGGCGCAGCTCGCTGGAGGCGACACCTTCGGCCGCCGTACTGAAGTTCGCGCCGACGTCGCGCAGCAGGGCCTGGATGGCCTTACCGGTGTCGGTCTCGCCGATCGAGCCGAAGACGACCGGCCCGTCGATCACCGGCGCGCCGTCGCGCCAGCGGGGGAGCGGCGTCGGGTCGGGCAGGCCGAGGTTCTTGACCAGGGCCTTGCCGAGCGGCGTCCGGGTGAAGGTCTGGTAGCGATCCGTCATCTTCAGGCTCCTACTTCTCGAGGATGGCGACGACGCCCTGGCCACCGGCGGCGCAGATCGAGATCAGGCCGCGGCCGCCGCCGTTCTCGTCCAGCTGCTTGGCCAGCGCGGCCACGATCCGTCCGCCGGTCGCGGCGAACGGGTGACCGGCGGCCAGCGAGCTGCCGTTGACGTTCAGCTTGGCGCGGTCGATCTCGCCGAGCGGTGCGTCCAGGCCGAGCCGTTCCTTGCAGAAGATCGGGTCCTCCCACGCCTTCAGCGTCGCCAGCACCTGCGACGCGAACGCCTCGTGGATCTCGTAGTAGTCGAAGTCCTGCAGGGTCAGTCCGGCCCGCGCGAGCATCTTCGGTACGGCGTACGCGGGGGCCATCAGCAGGCCCTCCGCGCCCTTCACGTAGTCGACCGCGGCGGTCTGCGCGTGGGTGAGGTACGCCAGCGGACGCAGGCCGTGCTCGGCGGCCCACTCGTCGGTCGACAGCAGCACGGCCGACGCACCGTCGGTCAGCGGCGTCGAGTTGCCCGCGGTCATCGTCGCGGTCTCGCCCTTGCCGTACACGGTCCTGAGCTTGGCCAGCTTCTCGAGCGTCGTGTCGGGCCGCAGGTTCTGGTCCTTGTCCAGACCCAGGTACGGCGTGATCAGGTCGTCGTGGAAACCACGGTCGTACGACGCCGCCAGGTTGACGTGCGAGCGGTACGCCAGCTCGTCCTGCGCCTCGCGGGTGACACCCCACTCGAGCGCGGTCAGCGCGGCGTGCTCGCCCATCGACTTGCGGGTCCGCGGCTCGGCGTTGCGCGGGATCTCCGGGACGACATCCTTCGGGCGGACCCGTGCGAGCACCTTGAGCCTGTCCTGCGTCGACTTGGCCCGGTTGAGGTCGAGCAGGATCTGGCGGAGCTTGTCGTTCACCGCGATCGGCGCGTCGGACGCGGTGTCCACACCGCCCGCGACACCGGCCTCGATCTGGCCGAGCGCGATCTTGTTGCCGACCAGGATCGCCGCCTCGAGCCCGGTCCCGCAGGCCTGCTGCAGGTCGTACGCCGGAGTGGTCGCGGCCAGCTTCGAACCGAGTACGACCTCGCGGACCATGTTCCAGTCGCGGGCGTGCTTGAGCACGGCGCCGGCGACCACCTCGCCGAGCTCCTGACCGCCGAGGCCGGTCCGGTCGACCAGCCCGTTGAGAGCGGCGGTGAGCATGTCCGAGTTCGACGCGTGCCGGTAGTTCTTGTCCTGGCGGGCGAACGGGATACGGTTGCCGGCGACAACAGCCACCTTGCGGGGTTCGGTCACTTGGGTTCTCCTGTGCTGCTGGAAGTGCGGCCGGCGGATGCCGTGGAGGGCTTGGCGGAAGTCTTGGGTGCTGTGGTCGTTGCCCTGGTCGTTGCCTTGGGCACCTTGGCGTCGGCGGCTCGGCGGGTGGAGGCCGTCCGGGCGCCGAGGGCCTGGCGTCCGACCGCCGTGGCGAGGGTCGCGGTGATCGCGGTCTCACGGACGGTGGCGATGTCGGCCTGGTGCACGACCGGGTGGCCGGGCTGCGCGGCGGACACGATCAGCCCCATCCGCGCCATGTGCAGCGACCCGAGGGTCTGGGTGTACAGGTGGTTGGCCAGGTAGTCGGCATCGACGTCGTCGAACACGCCCGCCTGCTGCCCGGCGCGCAGAATCGTCGCGATCCGCCCGAGGGCGCTGCCCATCGCCGTACCGAGCTTGACCATTACCGGCTCGGTGATCTCTCCGAACAGCTCGTCACCGGTCCTGCGGAGCAGGCTCATCGCGCAGTCCGCGAAGGCCTGGTACTCCAGGCAGAAGTCGACGAACACCTCGCTGAGCGCACGCAGCCGGTTCATCGGCGTACGGCGTGGGCCGTCGACGGCTTCGAGGCGGGCGTCGAGCTCGCCCAGGTAGTCGACCAGGGTGAGCGCGAACAGCTCTTCCTTGCCGGCGAAGTGGCGGTAGATCAGCGCCTTGTTGATGCCGACCCGCTTGGCGATGTCGTCGATCTGGGCGTCGATCGTGCCGCGTTCGTCGAACAGCTCGCGGGTGCAGCGGATGATGTCCCGCTCCCGGTCGCGACGACGCTCCGCCGTGGTGCGGCGGCGTCCGATCGCGAGCAGCGCGGAGCTCATGGACCGATCTTAGTCGCAGGGGTGCCCCCTGGTGCAAACGACGGTTACACTCGTGGGTAACATCGCTGGTGAATGCATTTCGCTGTCCGTCGTACCGCCTGATCGCTGTGCTGTTCTTGGACCCTGTTTCGCGCTCCCCTGTGCGCTCCTCGGAGGACTGGATGACCATGACCGACCCCAAGCCGACTGTCTCCGCGGACGTGATGTCCCTGGCCGGCGAGCTCGGCGCCGAGCGGGCCCAGCCGGGCTGGAGCAGCTTCTCGCTGGCGATCAACGACGACCAGCGCGAGCTCCGCGACTGGGCGCACACCTTCGCCGCCGACGTGATCCGCCCCGCCGCGTCCGAGTGGGACGAGCGCGAGGAGACCCCGTGGCCGGTGATCCAGGAGGCCGCGAAGATCGGCCTGTACGGGCTCGAGGCGAGCATCAACCTGTTCATCGACCCGTCCGGCCTGCTGATGCCGCTGGTCCAGGAAGAACTGTTCTGGGGTGACGCCGGCATCGGCATGTCCCTGGTGGGCACCGGCCTCGCGTCGTCCGCGATCTTCTCGAACGGTACGCCGGACCAGTGGAGCCAGTGGCTCCCGCGCTGCTACGGCACGGCGGACGACGTACAGGTGGCCGCGTTCTGCTCGTCGGAGCCCGGCGCGGGCTCCGACGTGTCCGCGATCCGCACGCGGGCGACGTACGACGAGAAGACCGACGAGTGGGTGCTGAACGGGCAGAAGGCGTGGGCGACGAACGGCGGCATCGCCGACATCCACGTCGTCGTCGCCACGGTCGATCCCGCCTTGGGCACCAAAGGTCAGGCGGCCTTCGTGGTCCCCAAGTCTGAAGTGACCGGCCTGGAGCAGGGCACCAAACTCAAGAAGCACGGCCTGCGCGCCTCCCACACCGCGGACGTCTTCTTCGACAACGTCCGCATCCCCGCCGCGAACGTCCTCGGCGGCAAGGAGAAGCTCGACGCCCGCCTCGCCAAGGCCCGCGAACCCCGCGACCCCGCGGCAGCCCAGGCCCCCAACGCCTCCATGGCCACCTTCGAGATGACCCGCCACATCGTCGGCGCCCAGGCCATCGGCATCGCCCGCGCGGCGTACGAGTTCGCCCTCGACTACGCCAAGGGCCGCGAACAGTTCGGCCGCCCGATCATCGACAACCAGGGCATCGCCTTCAAACTCGCCGACATGGCCCTGGAGATCGACGCCGCAAGGCTCCTCGTCTGGCGAGCCGCCAACATGTCCTCGGCGTTGATGCGAGGCGAAACCCCCGACTACCGCCACGGCGAAGGCTCCATGGCCAAACTCAAAGCCGGCGAGGTCGCGGTCAAGGTCACCGAAGAAGCCATCCAAATCCTCGGCGGCAACGGCTACACCCGCGAGTACCCCGTAGAACGCATGCACCGAGACGCCAAGATCTACACCATCTTCGAGGGCACCTCAGAGATCCAGCGGCTGGTCATCTCCCGCGCGATCTCGGGCATGCGGATTCGATAGCGTTTCCGCAGGTCAGAGGCCAATTCGAGGGTCTGAAGGACCTAGAGCGCGGTGGGCGGTAACAGTGGCTAAAGCGTCGGCGAGTGAGCCGCGCCAGCATGCGTAGTCATGTCCGCCGTTGAACTCCGTGTACGCCACCTCATAGCCCTTGCTGCGCAGGATGGTTCTCAGATGGCGGTTCGCGACCAGGATGGATGGGCCGTGGTCGGGGGTTTGACCGCGTTCCAGCAGGCCGGCCTCGAGGTAGAACCGCACGGGCAGTCGCTCGGTCTCGGCATACCGGCGGGTCAGCCACTCGTGTTCGTGGTCGTCGGCGGGGCTCCACCAGAACGATCCCGACTGCGAAATCACGGCGCCGAAGACCTCCGGGCGATTGAGCGCCGCGAACGCGGCGGCCTGACCGCCATGGCTCTGACCCGCCACGATCGTGCGCGCGGGATCGGTCGTGATCCGGTACCGCTCGCGGGCCCAGGGCAACAGTTCGTCGGTCAGGTACTCCAGGAAGGGTCTGCCGCAGGGGAGTTCGCGGTTGCGGACTTCCTGGGTCAGGCTGTCGACGAGGACGGCCAGCATCGGCGGGATGCGGCCGTCGTCGATCAGGTTGTCCAGGATCGTGGGGAACGGCATCGGGCCGGCTACGACGTCGCCGTCGAAGAGCACGAGGAGCGGATACGGCTCGTCGTCCGGTTGATAACCGGGTGGGGTGTAGACCCAGACGCGGCGCTCGTTGTCGAGGATCTCACTACGGTGCAGATGCTGGACGAGCTCGCCGGGCTTGCCGTCGGAACGCGGGGTCAGCCACGGCTGCGCGGGCGCGGCGGGTAGCTCGATCAATGACACCACGGTCTCGTGAGTGCCAAGGAATTCGTCCTCGGGATAGACGAATGTCGCAGGGTTGAGTGGATCGGCGAACCAGTGCGCCGTACTTTCCTGCCAGTCCTCTGACTTGACGGCCGCACCTTCCACGTCATCGACCGCCAGCCGGTAGGTGCAGCGCAGATCGGCGCGGACCCGGTAGGTGAGGTACCAGACGTCGGTGCTGTCCAAGTGGTGCATCTGATTGTCTGGTGCCTCCCATCCTGCTGGGCCGCCGAACACCGAGACGCCGGTAACGGGCTCGCCCGACCGGTAGAGAAAAGTCAGCCAGACATGCTGGTTGTCACCCAGCACAGGCTCCACCAATGGCGCACCTTGCTCGGCGACGGCGGCCCAGAACTCGTCGGTTCCGGCCGGATCGAGTTTCTGCAGACGTGGACTGTCGATTTGGTCGGACATGCATCATCCCCTCGGCGTCGCCCCCAACAATAAGTGAGTCTCGGCTTACTAGCCTGCGGCCAAGCCGCACCGGGGGCGACCTCTGCGCCGGGGCGCAGCTCGCCACGAACTCTGACCCTGAGCGCAGTCGCCGCCGAGTCCGACGATGACCGGCAGTTGTGCCGAAATCTTCGTCGGGTCAGGCGCCGCAACCGTTCTAAGTATAGGTTGCTCTAGGCAACTACCTACCCCGTCACAGCGTCGCGAGACATCGGCAAACGCTGATTGTCGTCGAACCCTGGTAGCTCGTGATCTGGGTAAGCGGGTCCGGTTGTTCATGCTGGGGTTGTTGGCGGGAATGCCGCGGGCGAGCTGTTGGACGATCGCCGAGCATGCCGGTGAGGCTGGCCGGACGTGATGCAGAATCTGTTGCCCGTGCGGTCTGGGACGTCGGTGCGATGCGTGATGACCTGCGCACCTACGTCGTGGATCACCTTGGCGATCCCGGCGCGGTGCTGGTGGTGGATGAGACCGGCGATCTGGGGCCAGGTTGGCGCGGGGCGTACCGCGCCGGGCGGATAGTACCTTTTCCGGCCTGTCTTTCATAGGCCATTCGGGAGTGCCTAGAAGCCTGCCAGGCGCCCCGGCAGCGCTCGTAGGGTCTCAGAGCGAGAACGATTCTCAGCACTCCCGAAGGATGACAAAGGAGATTCATGCGAATTCAGACGAAGGTCGCGGCAGCGGCAGCAGTCGGTATTGCACTCATGACAGCAGGCATCACCACGACCGCGCAGGCCGCCACCACCGGAGTTCAGGCCTGCGACAACGCCGCCTGGAAGCCCTACAAGACCGGCACCGGCCGAGGATTTGTGACCGGTGAGGTGCAGCGCTCTGGTGACTCTTGCGGGAACGCGAGCGTGGTCGTGACGGTCTACCGCGAGAACGGGTTCTTCGACCAGCTGGTCGCCTCCCGCGAGCAGACCTTCGCCTACGGACGACTCGCCGCCACCGGGACCTGCCTGGGCAACGGTGGCTTCTACACCCAGATCCGGATCAACGGCGTAACCATCGCTCAGTCGGACACGGTTTACATCCCCTGCTACTAGGCACGGCCGCGAACAAGAAGTGAAGTTCTTGACCATCGTTTCCTGGTCGAGGGCCCTCGAAGGGCGTCGCTCGTTGCGCGGGCGGCGTCCTTCTGTTCGTCGGGTTCGGTTGTTGGCTAGTAGCCGACTGACTTGATGGTTGCTGCGATGGGGGTGAGGTCGGCTTGGAGTTGGCTGGTTTCGGCCGGGGTGAGGATTTCGTATGCCGGGGCGGCGAGGGTGTCGGTGAGGGACTCGATCTGGGTTTTCAGGGTGCGGCCTGCAGGGGTTAGGGATGGGGTGGGGGTTATTAGGCCTCTGGTGTGCAGGCCGGTTAGGACCTTTGCCAGTTGGGTGGGGGTTAGAGGGGACAGGCGGCCGTAGGCCTTGAAGGTCATGTTGGCAGCTAGGGCGGCTAAGGCGTGGGATTCTTGGCCGCCGATTGATGCGGCGATCAGGGCGGTTGTGTGGCTGTCGCCTCGGTGTTCTCGGAGGAGGGTGGCGGCGTGGTAGAGGCGGGGGACGGGGGCCTCGGGGACGGGGCGGGAGCGGAGGGCGGCGTAGAGGGGGCGGCCGGGGGTGGGGGCGTTCAGGGCTGCTCGGAGGGATAGGTCGGCGGCTCGGGAGAGTTCGGGGGAGTCGGCTAGCGGGCCGAGGATTCGGTGGAGGGCTTGGGTGCAGCCGGAGCGGTGGGCGGCGAGGACTGCCTCGGGGGTGGCGATGGTCCAGATGGCGGGGATGTGGGCGGCGATCTCGCCTGGGGCGAAGTTGTAGAAGACGGCGTCGACTACCTCGGGCGGGGGCGCGGCCCAGGGGTGCGGCGCGGGCGGCGAAGTAGCCGGGCCAGTAGTCCTCGTAGCCGAGGGCGTGGAGCTCGTTGGTGGGCTCGTCGGACTGGTACGCGACCTGGTGGATCGGTTCCAGCAGTCGCCGGCAGATGGTGCGTGCGGTGGATTCCACGAGGGTGCTCCCAGGACCGACCGGCCCGTTGCCGGTCTCTTGCCCTAGCTACGAACGCGCTTGGCAGCGTTCGACAGGTGTCCGGGAAATTGTCAGGAGCTCGGGGCCACAGCTCACCGGAACGCGGCCGGACACCCCCGCAGCCCGCGGGACGCGGCGTCAGGATCGGCGAAGAAGTTCGGCACCAGCTCCTCGGTGTCGTAGTGGCGGTGGAAGACCGGCGTCAGCGACCCGGACATCGGCGGCACGATCCAGCTCCAGTCGGCCGGGCAGCTGCGCCCGGCCTTCTCCTCCCGCTCGACGTGAACGAGGAACCGGCGCGACTCGGTGTGGTGGTCGGTGATCGTCACCCCCTGCGCCCGGAACGAGTGCAGTACGGCGCGATTGAGCTCCACCAGCGCCCGGTCACGCCACAGGCTCGCCTCGTTCGACGTGTCGAGCCCCAACCGCTGCGCGACCTCCGGAACCAGCGCGTACCGGTCGTCGTCGCCGAGGTTGCGCGCACCGATCTCCGTCCCCATGTACCACCCGTTGAACGGCGCGGCCGGGTAGGAGACGCCACCGATGAGCAGCCGGTTGTTGCTGATCACCGGTACGGCGTGCCAGCGCAGCCCGAGATCGGCGAACCACTTCAGCTCGGGATGCTCGAGCGGGACCTCGTGGACCGATCGCGCGGGCAGCTGGAACATCCGGGGTCCCTCGTCGACCGTTTCGACGACGAGGGGGAGTACGTCGAAAGCTCCCGGGTCCGAAGGCGGCTTCCAGCCACGCCGTACGAGCTCGCTGGTGAACGATTCGTAGCGCGGATCCCCGAGCACGCTCCCGTCGGGCTGGTCGTAGCCGGCGTACCGGATGAGTTGCTCGTTCCAGATCCGGGGCGCGGGCCGCTGCGGCGTCTCGGGGGCGAAGATGCTGATCATCGGGCGGATCTTGCCGCCGTTGTGCGCGACGCGCAGGTGGTCGAAGCAGTGCCCGGCGACGCCGCTCGCGTCGCCGACCGTCCGCAGGTCGCGCACCTGCAGGCTGCGCCAGTACAGCCGCCCGATGCAGCGCGCGTTGTTGCGCCACGCGACGCGCGCGCCGAACGCCAGCTCCTCGGGGGTGTGCCAGTAGGTCCCGGTCAGGTCGATCTCGCGCATCACCGCGACGATCCGCGGGCCGATCCGGTCGGCCCGCGGGTTCTCGGCGGCGAAGAGCTCCAGGAACTCCTCGGCCGCGGCGCGTACGTCGTCGGTCTCCGGACCGCGCAAAGCCGGAACGGAAGCCGAAGCGGGAGCCGGAGCAGGGGGTTGACCATGAGCCGGACAACGAGCCTGACCAGGAGCTGGGGCGGGAGGCGGTGGCGGCTCGGCATCCGGCCGTCGTACGGGATGAGTCGGCCTCGCCTGGACTCTGCCGGGTCCCGGCGAAGCCCGCCGGCCACCTCGTGGGGCCTTGTGCCACGGCCGGTCGCCGACCTGGAGGAGGCCGAGGATCGCCAGCAGGAGAACCACCAGGGGACGGTGCTGTGCGGGTCTCATGGTCCGGTCCTAGCCCCGGGATCCCGGAGCGCGCCCGTTCGGCGTACGGGTGTGCGAGCCCTTGGGGTCGTCGAAGAACGTGGCCGGGTCCGGCTTCGCGGGCTGGACCCCGGCGCCGAGGTGCTCGACCTCGGTGGCGAACGAGCTCACGATCGACTGCATCTGCGCCTGGGCGGTCTGCGCGTACGTGCGCACCTGCTGCCCGGCGGTGTCCATCGCCTCGGCGACGATCCGGCGCTCGTGCTCGCGGGCCTGGCCGATCCGCTCGCGGGCGTCGCGGCTGACGTCGTTGACCATCTCCTCGACGACGAGCTGGGCCTGGCTGAACATGTGGACCACCTGCTCGTTCACCCGGTCGCCGGCCCCCTCGTACTGGTCGAGCTCGCCCTGCACGCGCTGCAGCTCGGCCTGGAGGCGCTCGTTGCGGGACCGGGTCTCGCCGAGCTCCCGGTCCATCGCCTGCAGCTGGTCAGCCAGCCGATCGAGGTACCCGTAGACCTCGCTCGCGTCGAGCCCACGGAGCCGTTTCTGGAACGTCTCGTCCCGGATCGACCGAGCCGTCTGCTGTGGGGAGCCGTGACGGTGTTTGCTGGTCCTCACTGGGGGTCTCCTGCCCTGGTAGCGGTGGCCCGACGGCATGTTCGCCCGCGGCCGCGTAGTAGAAGTGCTCGTACTTGATGTGCTCGGGACTCATGCCGGCGGCGGCCAGGCGCTCGAGGGTGTGCGCGACCATCTGCGGGCCGCCACACACCATCGCGGTCCGCCCGTGCAGCGCCTGGCGGGCAGCAACGGTGCCGACCTTTCCGCGAGTCCCGGGATAGGACGGGTCGTCGGACACGACCTCGGTGTACTCGAACCACGGCCGGGTCTCGGCGAGCTGCCGCAGCCGTGGACGGTCGTAGAGATGCCAGGGCATCCGTACGCCGTGCAGCAGGTGGACCAGCGGCCCGGTGCCTGACCGCTGCCAGTCGCTGTCGATCTGCTCGAGAACGGCCAGCAGGGGAGCCAGGCCAGTCCCACCGGCGACCAGTAGCAACTCCCTCGCCGTACCGTCCCGCAAGGTCAGACGCTCGCCGACTGGCGCCCCGAGCTTCACGGTGTCACCGGCCTTCAACGACCGTACGACGGTAGGGCTCACCTGCCCGCCGTCGATCTGCTGCACGTGCAGGTCGATCGAGCCGTCCGCCCGTGGGGCGTTGGCCGGGCTGAAGTAGCGCCACTGCCGGGGCCGTTGCGGAATCTCCATCGAGATCGACTGGCCGGGGCGGAACTGGAACGCGCGCCGCGGACGGACCGTCAGCAGCGTGAGATCCATGGTCCGCCGCTCGGCCGAGATCACGTCGGCGTCCCACCAGTCGGGGCTGGACTCGGACGACGTCTCCGCCGCCTCGACCATGATCCGCGCGACCACCTGGTACGCCGCCGTCCAGTGTGCGGCGAGCTCCTCGTCCCACTCGGGCCCGAGGAAGTGCATCAGGGTCGCGCAGAGCGAGGCCCCGACCGCGTTGTAGTGCTCCGCGAGTACGGCGTACTTGCGGTGGTCGCGGCCGAGGTGCTGCAGGAAGGCCGCGTCGTTCTCGATCCGGTCGGCGTGGCTGACGATCCGGCCGAGCGCGCCGACGAACTTGTCGCGCTGGTGGGCCATCGACAGCGGGAACATCGCCCGCACCTCGGGATGAGACACGAACAGGTGCGAGTAGAAGTACAGCGGGACCTGTTCGCCGTGCTCGGTGACCTGGTCCCAGCTGCGTTCCAAGGCGTGAGAATCCATGGGAAATCGCTATCTGCCCCGAAGCGGCGGCTCTTCGGGAACAGCGGACGTTTCATTTCCGGGACCACCGTGGTCCCGGTTGCCGGTGGCGCGTGCCGGCGGGGCTTGCGTTGACAAGGGTTCCCTCCCAAATCCAGTTCCCGAGTCTTGTCCGGTCCTTCGACTTTCCCGATCTACCCCCGGTCCGGAGGGCTAAACCGTTGAAAGGACTCAAAAGTCTCGAAATTCTGAACCGGCCCAAACCCTTGAAATCTGGGAGGTTTCCTGCGAAGGCGGCCGCACCCCGGAAAAGGTGCTGGAGGCAACTACCTGCGTCCGCGCAGGTCAGGCGCCGATTTACCGTTGTGTATACGGTGTGGCCTAAAGTGGTCTACACCGGCCGGCTATTTCTGGTCTGACCCGGAATGTCGCGGCATTGCCGGGTCAGCGGCCAGAAATTCGCAGTTCAGCTACTGGGATTCCAGCGCGTTGGTCAGCAGGGTGGCCAGCGCCTCGACCTGGATGTCGGTGGTCGCGAGCTCGTCGGCGTCGGCGCCGTCCAGGGCGACCGCGGCCAGGCCGGCCTTGCTGTCGATCAGGTCGGCGATCCGGGTGTCGATGGTCTGGGCGGCGATCACGCGCCAGGCCGTGACGGGCTCCTGCTGACCGATCCGGTGCACCCGGTCGATCGCCTGGGTCTGCTCGGCGTTGGTCCAGGACAGCTCGGCCAGTACGACGTTCGACGCGACCTGGAGGTTCAGGCCGACGCCGGCGGTCAGCAGCGAGCAGACGACGATCGAGACGTCCGGGTCGTTGACGAACGCGTCGATGTTCTTCTGCCGGGCGGTGGGGGACTGGTCGCCCCGGATCGACGCGTAGCTGATGCCGCGGTCGGCGAACAGCTGCTCGGCGGTGTCCATCGCCTCGATGTGGCGGGCGAAGTACACGACCTTGCCGACGTTGTGCGCCAGCTGGGCCGCGTAGTCGGCGGCCAGGCCGGCCTTGGCCTTGCCGATCCGCCGGACGAGCGTGAAGACGTTCTCGCCGGTCTTCGCGGTCGACATCTCGGTGCGTTCCCACTCGGCGACCTGGTGGACCAGCGCGTGGTCGATACCGTCCACGACGACACCGGAGCTGCGGGTCTCCAGGGCGAGCCGGTACCGGGCGACCAGGCGGCCGGCCAGCTCCCGCTCGGCCTCGCGGATCGAGCGGCCGACGGAACCGTCGAGCTCGACCGGCAGGTTGGCGATCCGGCGCGCCGGGATGTCGGCGGCGACGTCGACCTTGCGGCGTCGGACGATGCCCATGTCGATCACGCTGGACCGGGCCGCCGGGTAGAAGGCGGGGTCGGCCGGCGTGAGGTCGGTCTCCTCGAGCTTCTCCATCAGGACGGCGCCCGGTGAGCGCTCCTCGATCCAGCCCAGGTACTGCCAGATCGCGGTGAAGTCCTCGATGTCGTTGATCAGCGGCGTACCGGTCAGTGCCATCAGCAACGGTCGCGCGGTCCGCGAGCGGATCCGCTCGGACAGGTGCAGCACGTTGCGGGAGCGGTGCGACTTCTTGTTCTTGATGAAGTGCGCCTCGTCGACGACCATGCCGCGGAAGCCGAAGTCGACCAGCCAGCCGACGTGCCGGTCGAGCACCTCGTAGTTCACCACCACGATGTCGGCGAAGCCGTCGATGGTGTCGCCGTCGCCCTGGATCACGGTCGCCTTGCGTTTCGGCGTCCACAGGTCGGCCTCGCGCGCCCAGTTCGTCTTGACGACGTTCGGTACGACGACGAGCAGCGGGTAGGCCTGCGCCGCCTGCGCGGCGAGCAGCGCCTGGGCCGTCTTGCCGAGGCCGGGCTCGTCGGCCAGCAGGAAGGTCCGGTGCCCCTCTGCGGCGGAGGCGATCAGCTGGGCCTGGTGCAGCATCAGCTCACGGTCGCCCGCAGCCTGCAGCGAGGCCGGCGCGGGCAGGGACATGCTGGCGGAAGCGCCGGCCTGCTCGAACGACCGCAGTAGGGGACCGATCAGTTCCCAACCGGCCAGGCGGCGCGGCTTGGCCTCCTTCTGCGGCGCGGCCGAGAAGTCGGGCGCGAGGAACGGGTTCGCCAACTGGCGGGAGACGACCGACTGCGGCACGACCTGGCGCGGCGGCGGGGCGGCCTCGGTGGGCTGCTCGACCGGCTTGGGCTTTTCCACAGGTGCTTCGAGGCCGGCCGCGAGCAGCATCTCGCGCTGCAGTGCCACGGCCGCCTCGGACATCACCGCGTCCTCGGCGAGCAGCGCGAGCAGCGAGGGCTCCCGGGCGGCGGTCTTCGCCAGGATCGTCGCGACCCCGTCGAGTCGCCGCAGCTGCTCGGCGCGGTAGGCGTCGGTGGCCGTCGCGTCGCTGTTGACCTGGGCCCGCTCCTGGCGGACCAGCAGGCCGATGACCTGGAACTTTGTCCGGATCGAGGGGACGATCGCGCCGCGCTCGACAGCGGCCTCGACCTCCCGTACGGCGCGCGCGAGGACCGGGATCAGGCCGTCGGCATCGTCGGTACGGCGCTTGCGCCGCGTCCCGCCGCCCGATCCACCGCGGGAAGCGCCACCCGACCCGCGGGACGAGCCGCCGGTGCTGCCCCGGGACCCGCCACCGGTACTCCGCGAGGCTCCGCCGCGGCCGCCACCGGAGCCGGACCGCGAGCCTCCGCTGCCCGATCCACCCCGTGACGCGTTGGCGGACCCGCTCCGGACTCCGTCCGAGGGGCCTCGCGAACCGCCACTGGACCCTCCTCGCGCACCTGACCCGGTGCTGGAGCTGCCGCGCGCGCCGGCCGAACTGCCGGCCCCGTCGCGCGAAGCGGCGGCCGAGCCCCCACGGGACCCACCGCTCGTCGAACCACCACGCGAAGCACCGGACGAACCGCCGCGCTGCGCGTCGGTCCCGGTCTGGCGACGACCTCGGTTGGCCAAGAATCCTCCTCAGAGCCACCACGGCACGGTGCCGCGGCACAACAGCACCGCCGTACGCCGTCGTCGGTCCGACCAACCGGCGTGCAAGCACGGTTCATCGACTCGTCGAGCGGCCGAGGACCCTCCGGCGGAACTGGCTTGTCGTACGGGACGACGGGTAGATGGCCGTGAGTTCCAGCCCCGGGCGAAGTGGTCGCGGCGGGATCAGCGGTGCGGGGGCGTCAAGCCCACGGGCTCAATAGTAGTTCCCCGCCCCCGGTGCGTGTCACCGGTATGGCGAGGTTATCTGCCGAGCCGGTCATCGACGGTGGGTCCGGGGCTCTGTCCACAGGCTCCGGGAGGCTCGATGCACAATCTGTGGATGGTTGTGGACAACCTGTAACGGGGAACGGGCGGCGGCTGCAACATGGGTGGGATCCGGGCATGAAGCTGCGGCATCCGTCGGGACCCTGCGCCCGACGGATGCCGCAGATCGATGAAGCGGTCAGCCGCAGATGGACGTTCGCATGACCTCGGCCGGGCTGTTCCAGTTGGCGCAGCCGGACTCGGAGTGGCCGTACCAGTCGTGGCCGAACTCGTGGGCCGCGAGCAGCGCGACGTCGCCGACGGCGCTGGCGACCAGGGTGATGCGCTGGCCGGCACCGTAGTTGCAGCCGATCACCGTGCCGGCGCCGCAGTCGGTGATGTAGCCGTCCTGGCAGGAGACGGGGGTGCCGCCGCCTTCGGTCAGGCCGTTCCAGGCGGCCGCGCCCTGGCGGATCTGGCCGGCGTACTGGGAGCAGGACGCCGTGATCGTGTACGAGCGGGCGCTCGGGACGTCCCAGCCGAGGATCTTGGCCGGCATCGGGGCGGCCTTACCGGGCACCAGCTGGACGCCGTGAGCCTCGGTGCCGTGGCTGTCCTCGGCCGCGGTCGTCATGGTCTGGGTGGTCGGTGCGGTCTCCGGCTGGTCGTACGCCGACGCCGCGGGAACCGATCCGAGAACGGTGGCCGCCACTGCCGCGAACAGCACCGTCACGCGCTGGAATTTCCTCATGGGTGTTTCCTTCCGGTCCTCACTTACACGGAATTCGCCCATGAGCACACCGGGGGCGGAGCGGGTCGTCGGCCTGGCAGGCGGCACTGACAACCTTGTCATGGGCGGTGACGTGACACATCGTTGTCAACTGACCACGAGCTGTCAAGGGGTTGTGGCTGTGCAACCGTTGTCCGGTTGACTGGTGCGGACACCTGGGAGGACTCACATGCAGTTCGCGTTGCTGTACTACTACGACCCCGCCGTCGCCGGTCCGACCAAGGAGGAACTGCTCGACTGGCTGGCCTTCGACGCCGCCGTCCGCAAGGCCGGCGTGTTCGTGCACGAGGCCGGTTTCCACTCCGTTGCGCGGGCCCGGACCGTGCGGGTGCGCGACGGCGAGACGACGAGCGAGAAGGGCGGAGCCACCGGTACGCCGGTGCTGGCGGGCTACTACCTCGTCGACGTGGCCGACGCCGAGGCGGCCGAGATGTGGGCGGCGATGATTCCGACCGCCCGGTACGGCGCGGTCGAGGTCCGGCCGATCGTCGAGTACGACGGCTGACGCATCGGCGCGTCGCTCGGCGTACGGGCTACCCTCAGATCGGAATCGTTTCCAAAACTCGGTCGGATGCTGAGACAAACCGCCGGATCGGCCCGCAGGACGGGGTCCGGCGGGGTTAGGTAGAGCGGGAGATCGTTTTCCACTGAACCCGACCTGGTGCGAGGGAGAAGATGGTGTCGAAACCGCTCAAGATCGCGGCCCTGGGATTCTGGCATGTGCACGCTGGGGACTACTCGAGGCAAGCGCAGGAACATCCGGGGACCGAGCTGGTCGCGGTGTGGGACGACGACCCGGTGCTCGGTCAGGCCGGCGCGGAGAAGTTCGGCGTGCCGTACACCGACGACCTGGACGCATTGCTGGCCCGCGACGACCTCGACGGCGTCACCGTGACCACGTCGACCGACGTGCACCGCGACCTGATGGTGAAGGTCGCGAACGCCGGGAAGCACATCTTCACCGAGAAGGTGCTGGCGCCGACGGTGGCCGAGGCCGAGGAGATCGTCGCCGCGGCCGACGCGAACGGCGTGAAGCTCGTCGTCTCGCTGCCCCGGCTCGCGCACGGCTACACGAACGCGATCCGCGAGGTGATCGACAGTGGCGACCTGGGCACGATCACGTACGGCCGGGTCCGGCTGTCGCACGACGGCGCGGTGTCGGACGGCGGTAAGGGGGGATGGCTGCCCGAGCGCTTCTTCGAGCCGAAGACCGCGATCGGGGGAGCGCTCACCGACCTGGGGTGCCACCCGGTCTACCTGACGCAACTCTTCCTGGGGTCGGCGCCGGAGACCGTCAGTGCTGTCTACCGGTCGGTCGCGGGGCTCGGGCTGGAGGACAACGCGGTGGTGACGGTCGGGTACGCCGACCAGCGGATCGGCGTGATCGAGGCCGGGTTCGCGAGCGGCAATCCCTTCACGATCGAGCTCTTCGGAACCACCGGAAGCCTGACCTACACCGACGACGGCAACGTGCTGCGGGTCTTCGGACCGGCGTTCGGGGAGGGACGGCAAGTGGCTGTGCCCGAGCACAGCCTGGATCCGTTCGGTCAGTGGGTCGACCACATCACCAACGGCACGCGGGCCGACGACAACATCGCGCGGGCCGTCGAGCTGACCCGGTTGGTGGTCGCGGCCAACGAAGCCGCGGCCCAGGGCAAGGTCGTCCAGTACGCCGGATCGGGGAGCTGACATGCCGGAGATCAAGGTCGGACTGATCGGCGGCGGCGGGATCGCCGGCGCCCACATTCGCGGGTACCGCGAGCACGCCGCGCGGATCGGCATCACCGCCGTGGCCGACGCGCTCGAGCAGACGGCAGCCGCCCGGGCCGAGGAGCTGGGCGCTACGCCGTACACGGACTACCGGCAGATGCTCGAGGTCGAGGAGCTCGACGCGGTCGACATCTGCCTGCCGCACCACCTGCACCGGGACGCGATCGTCGCCGCGGCCGAGGCCGGGAAGCACATCCTGTGCGAGAAGCCTCTGTGCCTGACGGCGGCCGAGGCTGTCGACGTACGGGCTGCTGTTACGGCGGCCGGCGTGACGCTGATGTGTGCGCACAACCAGCTGTTCCTGCCGGCCGTTGCCAAGGCCAAGGAGTTGCTGGAGGCCGGGACGATCGGGACCGTGTACGAGGTGCGGACGACGGACAGCTTCTACAACGACTTCGACCCGTCGACGATGGGGTGGCGGGCGAGCGCCGCGACGAGCGGTGGTGGCGAGCTGATCGACACCGGCTACCACCCGACGTACCTGCTGCTGCACCTGGCGGGCGGGAAGCCGGTCGAGGCGACCGCGATGCTGTCGACGCACCGGCTGAAGTTCATGGAGGGCGAGGACTCGGCGCAGGTGCTGGTGCGGTTCGACAACGGTGTGGTCGGTCAGCTGGTGACGAGTTGGGCCTACCAGCCGGCCGCCGTGACCGAGCGGTTCTCGGTCGTCGGGTCGGAGGGTGCGTTGCACAGCGACGGGAACTCGCTGACGATCCGGCCGCGGTCGGGTGAGGTCGAGACGATCGAGCTGGCGCCGGTCGACGGGTTCGTCGCGGAGATCGGGCACTTTGCCGACTCGCTGCTGGGGAAGACGCGTCCGCTGCACACCGAGGAGGAGGGCATCGCCGTGCTCGGGATCCTGCTGGCGGCGTACGAGGGCGCTCGCACGAAGACGATCGCCCCCGTACTGGGCTAGGCCTACTGGAAGTAGTGGCCTAGGGCAAGGTCTTCGAGGAGGCCGATCTCCTGCGTCCGCCAGTTGAGCAGCTCGCGGGTGCGGTTTGCGGTGGTCGGGTTGTCGATCGCGGCGAAGTGGGCCAGGTAGCCGATGTACTCGGGTGCCTGGTCCACCGTGATCGAGCGGGTCGGCAGGTCGAGTCCGCGGCCGAGCGCCTCGGCGATCTGGCGGAACTCGACGCCGCCGTCGTGGACGGCGTGCAGCCGGGTGCCGGCCGGGGCCGACTCGAGGGCGAGGCGGTAGAGCCGGGCCGCGTCGTTGGTGTGGACCGAGGACCAGCGGTTCGTGCCGTCGCCGATGTACGCCGAGAAGCCGTTGCGCCGGGCGAACTCGACCAGCGAGACGATGAAGCCGGTGTCGAGCGGGCCGTGCACGATCGGAAGCCGGACGACCGACGAGCGGATGCCCTTGCCGGCCAGGTCGACGACGAAGTTCTCGGCGTCGATGCGGTAACCGTCGGGGAGGACGTCGTCCTCGGTGCCGGGGCGGTCGAGCCCCGCGGGGGCGAGCAGGCCTGTGCCCGACGTACCGACCAGTGGTTTGCCGGTGCCGGCGAGGGCGTCGGCGATCGTCTGCAGCGCGGCCAGGTCGGAGTCGGCGGCGCCGGCCAGGTCGCCCACCTGCATCGCGTCGTGGCGGAAGGCGAGGTGGATCACGCCGTCGGCCGCGGTGGCGGCGGTGCGCAGGGTGTCGAGGTCGTCGAGGTCGCCACGGACGACGTCCGCACCCCAGCCGGTGAGGCGGGCGGCGGATGCGGCGGAGCGGGCCAGGCCGACGACCTGGTGATCGTGCTGGAGGAGTTCCGGGACGAGGGCGGAGCCGAGGTGGCCGGTCGCTCCGGTGATGAAGACGCGCATCGGTGGTTCCTTCCGAGTGATGTCATCGTGTGACATCACTCAGGTTACACCGCTGATGTCACACGATGACATCGACTAGGATCGGTCGCATGGTGCGCTGGGAACCGGACGCGGCAGGACGGCTGCGCGAAGCGGCGATGGCGCTGTACGCCGAGCAGGGCTACGACGGCACGACGGTCGCCGGGATCGCCGACCGGGCCGGGGTGACCGCGCGGACGTTCTTCCGGCACTTCGCGGACAAGCGCGAGGTGCTGTTCGCGGGCTCGGAGGGCCTCGAGCAGGTGATGGTCGCCGCTTTGGTGGCCACGCCTGTGGAGGCCGGGCCGATGGAGGCGGTCGCCGCGGGGGTGCTTGCGGCGGGGGAGTTCTTCGAGGGCCGGCACGATCACTCGCGCCGCCGGCAGGCGGTGATCGCGGCGACTCCCGAGCTGCGCGAACGGGAGTTCATCAAGATGGCCTCGCTGGTCGCAGCCTTCGGCGCGGCGCTTCGCGAGCGCGGCGTCCCGTCCGCCCGCGCGGCTCTGGCGGCGGAGACCGGCGTCACGGTCTTCCGAGTGTCCTTCGAGCGGTGGGTGGACGGGCCGGACGCGGACATCGTCGACATCCTGCGCGAGACCCTCGCGGAGCTGACGGACCTGACAGGTGCGTCAGGGCTTCGGCCGGCGGACCTTGCGGAGTAGGGCTTTGAGAAGGGCCGGCGTCTCCTGCGGTGGGGGGATTGACGCGGCCAGGGTGTCGAGGATTTTGGTGTACGCGTCGACGTCGTCGCGTTTGTCCAGGTAGAGGGCGCTGGTGAAGTGTTCCAGGTAGACGACGTCGGGGAGGTCGGGCTTCGGGAAGCGGAGGACGGTGAAGGCTCCGCCGGAGGCGGCGTGGCCGGCGCTGGTGGTGGGGATGATCTGGAGGGTGATGTTCGGGCGTTTGACCGCTTCGAGCAGGGCGTTGAGCTGCGCGCGGAGGACCTCGGGCCCGCCGATCGGGCGCTGGAGGGCGGATTCCTCGACGATCGCCCAGAGCTTGACGGGTGGTTCGCGGTCGAAGATCACCTGCCGGGTCCGGCGGAGTGCGACGAGTTGCTCGATCTCCACGTCGGACCGGTCGCCGGTCGCGCTCAGTTGCGCGACGGCCCGGGTGTACTCCGGGATCTGCAGCAGCCCCGGAACGAACTGGATCTCGTACGTGCGGATCAGCTCGGCCGCCGCCTCGAGGCCGAGGTAGGCGTCGAACCAGTCCGGCGTGACGTCGCCGTACTGGTGCCACCAGCCCGGGGTGTTCGCGTCGCGGGCGAGCTGGACCAGGCGGTCGCGCTCGGGCTCGTCGCGTACGTCGTACAGCGTGAGCAGGTCGAGGACGTCGCGTTCCTTGAAGCTGACCCGGCCGAGCTCGAGCCGGCTGATCTTCGATTCCGAGCCGCGGATCGCCCACCCCGCGTCGGCGCGACTGACTCCGGCGCGCTCCCGCAGTCGTCGCAGGTGCGCGCCCAGCATGATGCGCAGGGCCGTCGGCCCCGGCTCGTTCCGCCCGGCCATGGCAGCAGTTTACAGGAAGATCGAACAGATGTTCGAGCCGCCTGAAAATCTGTGACAGGTGGGACGAATGAGGTCAGACGAGTGATTTCGTGAATGAGCAGAGCGAGAATTTTGCCTGGTATTATGTCTTGCAGCATATATAGAAGGTGGGGCGGTCATGCCACGGAGAAGTGATGCTCGGCGGAAGATGATCGAGGCGGCTCGGGGTCTCATTCGTGAGCGTGGGCTGAACGCGACGGCGATCTCCGACGTTCTCGAGCGGAGTGGGGCGCCGAAGGGGTCGGTGTACTTCCACTTTCCCGGCGGGAAGTCGCAGTTGGCTGTCGAGGCGGCGGCGTCGCACGCTCACCTGCAAGTGGCGATGATCGACGAGCTCGCGGCTGAGTCGTCCTCGGCGGGGGAGCTGATCGGACGGTACGTCGATGCCGGCCGGGACGGCATGCTGAGCAGTGATTTCTCGCGTGGATGCGGGATTGCGCCGCTGGTGGTCGAAGGGCCGCACGATGTCGCGGAGCTCGCCGAGACGAGCAGAAGCGGCTTCGCGGAGATGGTCGACCGGGTGGGGTTCCACTTCGTGGCCTTCGGCATCGATCGCGTCGCCGCGCGCTCGCTGGCCGACGCTGTGGTCGCCGGGATGGAAGGCGCCATGGTCACGTCGCGGGCGTTCCGCAGTGCGGCTCCTTGGGATGCGGTCAAGGCCTCGCTGCTGGCGTACGAGAAGACCGTTCGCTGAGCTGGGCGGATCGAGTCGGAGGGTCTTGTTTGTTGCTTGAGTATGTATGGTGGGTGACATAGTAAGAATTGGCTTCGTCTACGAACGAGGGATCGAACTCATGGCACGGGTACTCATCACCGGCGCGTCGCGCGGCATCGGCCGCGGCCTCGCGGACGAACTCACCAAGCGCGGCCACGAGGTCATCGCCACCGCACGCGACCTGTCGTCGCTCGATGACGTGCCTGCCGCGCAGCGGCTGCAGCTCGACGTCACGGACCAGGCGTCCGTCGACGCCGCGATCGCGGCCGCGGGCGAGGTCGACGTACTGATCAGCAATGCCGGCGCGACGGTTCGCGCTCCGCTCGAGACGGTTCCGCTGGACGAGGTGAGTCGGCTGTTCGAGCTGAACACGTTCGGCGCTCTGCGCGTGGTCCAGGCGGTCCTGCCGCAGATGCGCCGGCGCGGGGCCGGGCGGATCGCGTTCATCTCGAGCGTGCAAGGGCGGGTCGCGATCCCGCTGATCGGGCCCTACTCGGCGTCGAAGTGGGCGCTGGAGGGGATCGCGGAGAGCCTGGCGATCGAGGTGCGTCACTTCGGGGTCGAGGTGCAGGTGTTCGAGCCTGGCGCGGTGTCGTCGGGCGGCGCCAAACGGGCGAAGGTGTTCCTCGATAAGGACGACCCGTACTACCCGATGCTGGAGCAGCTCGCCGGCTTCCGGACCGCGCCGGTCACCGTTGACGAGTTCGCCACGGTCGTTGCCGATGCGGTCGAGAACACCGAGGTGCCGTTCCGGGTGCCGGTCGGCGAGGCCGCGATCGCCCAGCTGAAGGCCCGCAAGGAAGCACCGGAGAACGAGCCGTTCGTCGCGGCACCGCTGGACTGGTAGAGCGGCTCGGTCGGAAGGACAGTTGGACGTACGTCGGCACACGCGGCGATGCGACGTGGCGATGAAGTGGTGCCGCTGGGGTCAGCCCCAGGCATCGGGAGTGACGACCTGGTCGGCGGGCTGACGTCCGCCCGGGGATCAGCGTGTGAGGTTGAGGGCTGATCTCAAGGTCGGGAGGAGCTTGATGAGCGGCGCCGGTGGGGTGGTGCGGGTGACTACCGACAGGGTGAGGCGGTAGCGGAACGGGGCGGGGAGCAGGCGTTCGCCGGGGTGGAGTTCGGCGGCCAGGGCGCTGCGAGGGATCAGGGCCAGGTGAGTGCGGCGGCGGGCCATGGCGATGGTGGTGGCGAGGGTCACGCCTCGGCGTGGGGTCGCGCCTAGCGCGATCAGGCGGGTGCGGAGGTCTTCGGCGCCGCGGTCGTAGGTGGAGAACGGGATCGGGCGGTTCTTCAGGGGCTGCTTGCCGCGGCTTGGGGCGTCGGCGCCGGCTGGGGCGAAGAGGACGAGCTCGTCGCGGCCGACGGTACGGGCAACCGTGCCGCGGGGGAGGACCATCTGGTCGGCGATCGCGATGAAGGCGGCGTCCATGGTGCCTTCGGCAACCTTTTCGACGAGGTAGTGGCCGTGGTCGACCTGCTGCTCCAGGTCGACGCCGGCGAGCTCGGCGTCGAGGACCGGGAAGAGGATCGGCGCGAGGCTGGCGAACGTGCCGACGACGAGGCGGGTGCCGGTCGCGGCGGCGCGGGTGGCGTCGTACACCTCGTCGAGGTGGCCGAGGATGTGCTCGGCGCGACGGGCGAGCTCGAGGCCGGCGGTGGTCGGGCGGGCGCCGCGGGTGTCTCGGTCGAAGAGCTTGGCGGCGCAGGCGCGTTCGAGGCGCGCGAGGCGTTGCGAGGCTGAGGGTTGGGAGATCCGTAGCTCGCGGGCGGCGGATCCGACCGAGCCGGTTCGGTGGACGGTGAGGACCAGGCGGAGGTCGTCGACCGAAGGACTGGGTGATGAGGCCATAGGCACAGGCTATGGCCGAAGGGCAAGTCTTGCCGACTACCTGGGATCTGCCGGCGCGACGAGGATCGCGGGTATGGATGCTCGCCGGGACGCCGTCGTACTGCTGGCTGGGGGTGCGGTCGCGGACTTCGCGTTCCGGCTCGCGCAGATCGCGCTGCCGCTCGTCGTACTGCAGTCGACCGGGTCGATCGCTGCGACGGGGCTGGTCGGGGGTGCTGCGGGGATTCCGGTGATCCTGTCGCCCTGGTGGGCCCGACGGGCGCGGCAGTGGGTGGATTCGGGGCCCCGGCTTGCGGCGGTTGCGGTCGTGTCAGCGGTGGCGTTGGCGATCGTGCCGGCGTGTGCGGCGTACGGGGTGTTGCGGCCGTGGGTGCTGATGGTGAGCGGGCTGCTGCTCGGGTGTGCGGATGCATTGTCGACGCCGGGGCGGTCGGCATTGCTGGCGGATACGGGGGATCGGCTGGGTCGGGATCGAGCCGTGCTGCTGCTGACGTGGCAGGACGGGCTTAGGCGGGCGGGCATGTTGGTTGGGCCTTCGGTGGGGGCTGTTGCGGTGGCTGCTGGGCTGACGAACACGGTGCTGTGGGTCGAGGCCGTGGTGGTGCTGGCGGCCGGCGGGCTGGCTGCGACGGTGAAGGGGGAGCGGGCCCGGTCGCTCGCGTCGGCCCGACCGGAGAGTGGGGCGCATGCTTCAGGCGAGCGGGAGCCTGCGCCGAGCATTCGGGTAAGTCTGCGGGGGCGAGAAGATGTGCTGTACGGGTGGGTCGCGCGGGGGACTGGGTGCTTGACCTGGTTCGCGTTCACGTTGGGGTTGTCGGTGATCGGGGCTGAGCGGGGGCGGCCGGGGGTCTACCTTGCGGCAGGGATGAGTGGGTACGGCGCCGGGGCGTTGCTGGGGACGGCGGTGTCGCTGGCCGTCGTACGGCGGATTGCGCCGATTCCGGTCGCCTCGGTGGCGTGGACGGTGATGGGGTTGTGCTGGGTCGGGATGGGGGTGTGGACGACGCCGGCTGCGATCGCCGTACTCGGTGCGTTGTCGGGCGTGACTGTCGTGCTGGGGATCGCGGCGATCTCGATCCTGATCACGCGGTCGTCGTACGGGGCTGAACGGCGGGCGCTGCTGTCGGGGCAGGGTGTGGTGGTGAGTGCGAGCAGCTCGGCGGGGTTGTTCGTCGGTGGGCCGATCATCGCGGCGGTGGGGGCAGAGGCGACGTTGATCGGCGCTGGGGTGCTGACGAGCGCGGTTGCTCTTGGGGTCCTGTTGGTCCGGCCGGGAAATGCGGTGCCGGCGGGGGTGGCGGAGTGCCACACTGCGAGCCATGGCGAAGATCGTGATCAGCACGTTGGCGGAGCGGCCTGAGGTCACGCCGTACCTGGGTGATTTCTGGGGTGTGTGGCCGCGGTTCATGCTGAACGATCTGATCGCCGACGCGTTGCTGTGGCGGGTGACGGCGGCCTTTGCCGATCAGTGCTTGATCGCGACCGAGGACGGAGAGCTGGTCGCGCATGCTCGGAGCATCGCGTTCGCGTTCGGGGACGACGATCGGACGGAGTTGCCGGCCGGCGGGTGGGACCAGGTGCTGCAGTGGGGGTGCGAGGATCTTGATCGCGGGCGGGCGGCGAACGTGTCCAGCGCGCTGGAGATCATGATCCGGCCGAGCCACATGGGGCGGGGCTTGTCGTACGAGATGCTCGCGGCGATGAAGGCGGCGGCCAAGGCCAAGGGGCACAGCACGTTGTACGCGCCGGTGCGGCCGAACGGGAAGGCTGATCCGGCGGTGCCGATGGTCGAGTACGTCGAGCAGCTGCGCGCGGACGGTCTACCGGTGGATCCTTGGCTGCGGGTGCATGTGCGCGCCGGTGGGACGATCGTTCAGGTCGCGCCGCGGTCGATGGTGATCGCGGGGACGCTGGACGAGTGGCGCGAGTGGACCGGGCTGCCGTTCGACCGGACGGGACCGGTCCTGGTCCCGAAGGCGCTGGCGCCGGTGCTGTGCGATGTCGAGCACGACCATGCGGTGTACGTCGAGCCGAACGTCTGGGTCCGGCACGAGCTGTGACGTGGAGTCGGCGCTCACGCGGCCTGGGGTGGTAATCTTTGCGTCGCAGGCGCGGGTTCACACCCGGTCGTAGGGCGCAGCGGCAACAAGCCGAAAGGGCAAGGCCCACCTACTTCATCACCGAAGAGGGAGCGCCATGCCCAAGCTCGAAACGTACAAGAAGCAGGCGAAACTGCTCGTCCGCTGGCACCGCGAAGGCAACTTCTCGATCGGCGGCCGCATCCGGCAGCTCGCTCGCTATCGCACGTTGTCCGACCGCGAAGCACTTGCCCTGAAGTTTCCGCTCACCGAAGCCCAGGAGATCATCGCCCTCGAAGAGGGCATTGCCAGCTGGGCCGAACTCAAGGCGGGCACGGAAGCGGCCCCTTCCACCAGCGAGCAGCCGGAGACCCAGGACACGGCGGTCGCGAAACCGGTGCTGTACGTCGCCGACGTCGATGCCTCGGCCGCGTTCTACCGCGACCAACTCGGATTCCGAATCGACTTCTTGCACGGCAACCCGCCGTTCTACGGCTCGGTGTCGCGCGACGGCGCGACCTTGCACTTGAAGCTCGTGCACGCGCCGGTGTTCGCGGCCGGTGCCGCGGAACGAGAAGGGCTCATCATGGCGTTCGTCGAGATGCCGAACGTCCGCGAACTGTACGCGGAGTACCTGGCCGCAGACGCCGAGATCGTGCAGAAGCTGACCAAACAAGCATGGGGCGGCACGGACTTCATCGTGCGCGACCCGGACGGCAACGCGCTCGCGTTCGTCGGCTGAGGCTCGCCGCAGCCGAGGCATCACCAGCTGGTAGGGCAGCCGTACTTGGAGACCTTCTGCTGATTCTCTACTTTGACGAGGTCGGCTTCACCTGTGTGAGGTTGGTGCTACTCGGCGTTCGGAACGCGCAGACCGTCGAGAATGACGGCTAGAGGACGGTCGTCGGCGGCGTGTCGGCGGGCTTGAGAGGCGCCGGCGAGGAGGGCGATGACGTCCCCGACGCCGATGTCCCTGCGTACGGCCCCGTCTTGCTGCGCGTGCTCCAGCAGAGCGGCCAGGGCTCCGGTCAGCTCCTCGGCGACCGGCGCGACCGCCTCGGTTGGGTGGACACCCAACTCGGCCAGCGCGTCGGCGAGTTCGAGTTTGGTTGCCGAGCCCCGGACGACGGCGGCGAAGAAGTCGAAGAAGGCTGCTGGATCCGGCGACGCGGCGTGTTCGCGGGCGTCGGCGGCGATCCGGGTGAGGCGCTGGACGATGAGCGCCTGGAGCAGCGCCTCCTTGGTGGGGAAATGTCGAAAGACGGTACCGACACCGACGCCGGCTGCTCGGGCGACCTCCTCGGTCGAGGCGGCGGTACCTCGTTCCGCGAAGACCCGCTCCGCGGCTGCCAGTACTCGCGCGCGGTTGCGCTGGGCGTCGGCGCGCGGCGGCCGGGCGGAGGTCATCGACCACTCCTTGCAAACGGAGTGGTCAGTCCGTATTCTCTAACCGGAGTCACAAGTCCGATTCTATGGCACCACGTTCATGCCAACAGGATGGAGATCCGCATGTGGCAGGCGTTACTGCTTGCAGCCCTGGCCGGCGTGCTGGCCGCGAACGCGTACCCCCACTTCGCCAAGGGCATCACGGCGGAGCGGTTCCCGACCGTCTTCGGGTCCTCACCGGTGGTCAACGTGCTCGCCGGCTGGTCGGGCTTGGCGCTTGCCGGGCTATGCCTGTGGGGCGCGCATCCCGTGCGGTACCCCGGCTGGGCGCTGCTCGGCCTGGCCGTCGGCACGCTGCCGATGGGCCTGTTCCACGCCACCGGTCGTACGATCGGCGCTCGCGAATGAAGTCCACCCAGGTCCCAGATCAGAACAGGGTCTTTGACCGAACCGCTGCGGGGTAAGGATTTGGCCGCCGCGGACATGGTGGAGGGGCCGGGGATGGAGTTGCTTCTCCGGCACTGAGATCACGTGCGACCGAGGATAGACAGGCGCGGAACCTGGGCGGGAGCGGGCGTAGCTGACGTCCGGAGGTCGGCTGCGGAGCGCGCGCGGGATGAGGTTCAGAGCGTTCGCATGACCTTGATGATTCGGCGGCGGAGCCAGACTCTTCTGGTGCCGTCCGGGTAGCGGCGGAGGCGGGCGAGTTCCCAGCCGCCGTACTCGGCGTGTTCGGTGAGTAGGCGGCGGACCGCGCCGCGGGACTCTGTTCGGGACAACTCCAGCTGTTGCAGCTCGTACTCGGCCATCCGCACCTCCGTCACTTCAGGCGTTACCTCACGACACATCCTCCAGCGCGGCCGCGATGGCCGGCGGAAGGGTGAGCTCCTCCGTTCCCAGCACCGACTTCAACTGCATCGCCGTCCGGGCGCCGACGATCGCCGCCGTCACGCCCGGGCGGTCCCGGACCCAGGTCAGGGCGACCTCGAGCGGGCTCCAGCCGAGGCCGTCGGCGGCCCGGGCCACCGCTTCCACGATGCCCGAACCGCGGCCGTCGAGGTAGGGGTCGACGAATCTGGACAGATGCTGAGACGCCGCCCTCGAGTCCGCGGGGATGCCGGTCCGGTACTTCCCAGTCAACACGCCGCGCCCAAGCGGCGACCACGCCAGTACGCCGATGCCGAGCCCGCCGGCCGCGCGGATCGCGTCCGCTTCGGCGTCGCGGGCGAGCAGCGAGTACTCGACCTGGTTCGACACCGGTACGGCGCGGCCGGGCCACGCCTGCTGCCAGGTGACGGCGCGGGCCGACTTCCAACCGACGTAGTTCGACACCCCGACGTACCGGACCTTGCCTGAGTTGACCGCGTGGTCGAGCGCCGACAGCGTCTCCTCCAGCGGGACGTCGTCGGACCAGGTGTGCAGCTGCCAGAGGTCGATGTGGTCGACGTTGAGCCGCCGCAGTGAGCCCTCCAGATCGCGGAGCAGGGCGCCGCGGGAGGTGTCGGTGATCCGTTCGCCCCGCCGTACGCTGAAGCCCGCCTTGGTCGCGATCACCAGGTCGTCACGGTCCACGACGTCGCCGAGGAGGGTGCCGATCAGGCGTTCGCTGTCACCGTCCCCGTACGCCGCCGCGGTGTCGATCAGGGTCCCGCCCGCCGCCACGAAGGCGGCGAGCTGTTCACGGGCCTCGTGCTCGTCGGTGTCCCGGCCCCAGGACATGGTGCCCAGACCGAGCCGGCTCACCGCCAGACCACTGTGACCGAGATAGCGCTGCTGCATACACCGAGCCTATTGCGGACGACCGGGAACGGCTCGTTAGGCTCGCCTGTCATGCGACTCGGACTCAACATCGGCTTCGTCCTTGGCGGCGACGACCACCTCGACCATCTCAGGCTGGTGAAGGAGGCCGAGCAGCTCGGGTTCTCGGTCACCTGGGCCGCGGAGGCGTACGGCTCGGACGCCGTCACGCTGCTCACCTGGATCGCCGCCGAGACCTCGACCATCGACGTCGGCGCCGGCGTCCTGCAGATCCCGGCCCGGACGCCGGCGATGACCGCGATGACGGCGGCCACCCTCGACCGGCTGTCCGGGGGCCGCTTCCGGCTCGGGCTCGGCGTGTCCGGCCCGCAGGTGTCCGAGGGCTGGCACGGCGTACGGTTCGGCAAGCCGCTGGAGCGGACCCGCGAGTACGTCGCGATCGTGAACGCCGCGATGCGCCGCGAGACGGTCGCGTACGACGGCAAGCACTTCACGCTGCCGCTCCCGGACGGTCCGGGCAAGGCGCTGAAGCTGTCCACCCGGCCGTTGCGTGACCACGTACCGGTGTACCTTGCGGCGGTCGGGCCGAAGAACCTCGAACTGGCCGGCGAGATCGCCGACGGCTGGCTCGGCATCCTGAACGACCCCGCTTATCTGGGAGAACAGTTGAACCACATCCGGACCGGCCGCGCGACGCGCGAGCCCGGCCTCGGCCTGGACGGCTTCGACGTGGTCGCGACCGTGCCCGTGATGGTCGGCGACGACCTGCAGGCCGCCGCTGACCCGATCCGCGGCTACACCGCCCTGTACGTCGGGGGCATGGGCAGCCGGGAGAAGAACTTCTACAACCAGCTCGCGGTCCGGATGGGCTACGCCGACGCGGCCAAGGAGGTCCAGGACCTGTACCTGGCCAAGCAGCACCGCGAGGCGATGGCCGCCGTACCGTTCGGGTTCATCGACGCGATCTCGCTGCTCGGCGACAAGGCGCGGATGGCCGACAAGCTCACCGCGTACGCCGAGGCCGGCGCGACGACGCTGACGCTGACCCCGTTCGCGTCGACCGTGGACGAGCGGATCGCCGCGCTGCGCACGGTGTCCGAGGCGCTCGAGCTCGCCGGGATCGGTGACTGACCTCCCCATGACGATTTGGGACGCCATCATCCTCGGCATCGTCGAGGGCCTCACCGAGTTCCTGCCGGTGTCCAGCACCGGCCACCTCACGATCACCTCGAAGATCCTCGGTCAGCAGATCGACGATCCGGCCATCACGGCCTTCACCGCGGTGATCCAGTTCGGCGCGATCGCGGCGGTCGTGCTGTTCATGTGGAAGGACATCAGGACGTACGCCGTCGCCTGGTTCAAGGGGTTGCGCCACCCGGAGTACCGGGGTGAGTTCGACCACCGGATGGGCTGGTTCGTGATCGTCGGCTCGCTGCCGATCTGCATCGTGGGGTTCCTCTTCCGGGATCTCATCTCCGGCCCGCTGCGCAGCATGTGGTGGGTCGCGGGGTCACTGATCGGCTGGTCGTTCTTCATGGTCGCGGCCGAGCGCCTCGGCAGCAAGGCGCGGCCGCTGACCCGGATCACGCTGATCGACGCGGTCGTGATGGGCGTCATCCAGTGCCTCGCGCTGATTCCGGGCGTCTCCCGCTCGGGCGCGACGATCACGGCCGGCCTGTTCCGCGGCCTGGACCGGGTCGCGGCGACCAAGATGGCCTTCCTGCTGGGCATCCCGGCGCTGGTCGGCGCCGCGGTGTTCCAGTTGCCGGAGGCCCTGAAGGGCGACGTCGGCGTGATGCCGGTGATCGTCGGGACGATCGTCAGCTTCATCGTGGGCTACGCGTCGGTCGCCTGGCTGATCAAGTTCGTCGCCAAGCACACCACCGAGGTGTTCGCCTTCTACCGGATCCTGCTCGGCATCGTCATCCTGATCCTGCTCGCCACGAGCACGATCACGGCCACCTGAGCGGTCACGGTCCCGGGACCGTGAACACCAACTGGGGACCTCGGACAGGAAATAACATGTCCTAGGTCCCCGGGTGGTGTCCGAGGTCCTGGGAGCGGGACGAGGTCACAGCCAGCCGGCGCGGCGGAAGCCGGCGTACATGGTGGTGCAGACGGCGATCATCAGGGCCAGGCAGGCGAAGTAGCCGTAGTACCAGCGCAGTTCGGGCATGTTGGTGAAGTTCATGCCGTAGATGCCGGCCAGCATGGTGGGGGCGGCGGCGATGGCGACCCAGGCGGAGATGCGGCGCATGTCGTCGTTCTGCTGGACCGAGACGCGGGCCAGGTGCGCGTTCAGGGCCGAGCTGAGCAGCGTGTCGAGGGCCTCGGTCTGGTCGGAGACGCGGATCACGTGGTCGGCGACGTCGCGGAAGAACGGCGCCGCGTGCTTGCTGATGAGCGGGACCGAACCGTGCGCGAACGCCTCCATCGGGTCGCGCAGCGGGCCGATCGCGCGGCGCATCTCGAGCACCTCGCGCTTGAGCAGGTAGATCCGCTCGGCGTCGCTGGTCCGCTCGGGGGAGAAGACCGAGCTCTCCACCTCGTCGACGTCGATCTCGACCTGCTCGGCGACCGACTCGTAGCCGTCGACGACCGAGTCGCAGATCGCCCACAGGACGGCGGCCGGGCCGTGGCCGAGGAGCGACGCGCGGTCCTCCAGGTCCTGCCGGGCCGTGGTCAGCGGTGCGCCTTCGCCGTGCCGGACGGTCACGACGTACCGCGGCCCGACGAACACGCTGACCTGGCCGGTCTCGACCGCGTCGCCCTGGTCGACGTACCAGAGCGTGCGCAGTACGACGACCACCGAGTCGCCGAACCGCTCGACCTTGGGCCGCTGGTGCGCCTTGAGCGCGTCCTCGACGGCCAGCGGGTGCAGGCCGAACAGCTTCTGCACCCGGCCCAGCTCGTGCTCGGTCGGCTCGTGCAGCCCGATCCAGCCGAAGCTCTCGCCGTCGTCGCCGATCGCCTGCGCCACGGTCTCCGGGTCGGCGGGCAGGTCCTTGCGCTCACCCTCGGCGTACACCCCGCAGTCCACGATCACGCGACCATCATGGCACCGGAGTTGCGCGGACCGGATAACGTGCGGTCTATGCCCACGGTGATTCTGGTTCGGCACGGCCGTAGTAGCGCCAACACATCCGGCGTACTGGCCGGCCGGACTCCGGGAGTGAAGCTCGACGACACCGGCGTGCAGCAGGCCGCGGCGGTCGCGGCGCGGCTGGCCGGGTTGCCGCTGGCCGCGATCGTCACCTCGCCGCTCGACCGCTGCAAGCAGACCGCCGCGGCGATCGCCAAGCACCACGCGGAGTTGCGTCCGGCAACGGACCGGCGACTGACCGAGTGCGGGTACGGCGACTGGACCGGCCAGAAGATCGGCACGCTGGCCAAGGACCCGCTCTGGACCGTCGTGCAGCAGCACCCGTCCGCGGTGACCTTCCCGAACGGCGAGTCGATGCGCGGCATGCAGCAGCGCGCGGTCGACGCGATCCGCGCGCACGACGCCGCGCTGGCCGCGAGCCACGGCCCGCAGGCGCTCTGGGTCGCGGTCTCGCACGGCGACGTGATCAAGGCGATCGTCGCCGACGCGCTCGGCCAGCACCTGGACACCTTCCAGCGGATCGTCGTCGACACCGCCAGTACGACGATCATCAGCTACACCCCGACCCGCCCGTTCCTGGTGCGCCTGAACGACTCCGGCAGCGAGCTGGCCTCGCTGGTCCCGCCGCCGCCGAAGGCGAAGAGGGGCGCGAAGAAGTCCGCCGTACCCTCCTCGGACGCGGTTGTCGGCGGGCGCTAGATAGGGTCTGGGTATGGCGCGTGTAGTGCATTCGTACGACGACCCGGACCGGTTCGTCGCCGGCACCGTGGGAGAACCCGGTGCCCGGACCTTCTTCCTGCAGGCCCGAGCCGGGGCCAGGCTGACCTCGGTGGCCTGTGAGAAGGAACAGGTGATGGCGCTCGCGGAGCGGCTCGACGTGATGCTGGACGAGGTGGCCCGGCGGTTCGACCGCGAGCCGGCCACGGTGACCGGCGTCGACGACACCGACCCGCTCGAGCAGCCGATCGAGGAGGAGTTCCGGGCCGGCACGATGACGCTGGCCTGGGAGGCCGACGCCGAGCGGGTGGTGATCGAGGTGTTCGCGGTCGTCACCGGTGACCAGGCCGAGCTCGAGGAGGCCGACCCGGTCGCCGCGGCGATGGAGTCGGAGGACTCCGAGGTGTTCATCGTCCGGATCAGCGAGGAGCAGGCCCGCGGGTTCGCCCGCCGGGCGGTCGCGCTGGTCGCGTCCGGCCGGCCGAGCTGCCCGTTCTGCGGCCGCCCGATCGACCCGGAGGGGCACATCTGCCCGCGCGCCAACGGCTACCGCAGGCACGTCCGCGAATGATCGACCCGGATTTGCTGGCGCGCGGTGAGCTGTCGCTGAACGGGCGGCTGGTGGCCGCGTCGAACGGCACCTTCCAGGGCATCGTCAGCCTCGGCGACGAGACCGCGACCGTCGTCTACAAGCCGGTCGAGGGCGAGCGCCCGCTGTGGGACTTTCCGGACGGCACACTGGCGCAGCGCGAGTACGCGGCGTACGTCGTGTCGGAGGCGCTCGGCTGGCACGTCGTACCGCCGACGCTGCTGCGCGACGGGCCGCTCGGCGAGGGCATGGTGCAGCTGTGGATCGACGAGGCCGAGCTGCCGGCGGGGGAGACCGAGCTGGTCGACATCGTCCCGCAGGGGCGGGTGCCGGCCGGGTGGGTCGGAGTGCTGGACGCGCTCGACGGGCGGCACAACCCGGTGACGCTGGTGCACGCGGACAACGAGCAGCTGCGGCGGATGGCGGTGTTCGATGCCGTGGTCAACAATGCCGACCGCAAGGGCGGGCACGTGCTCAACCCGGGCGACGGGCGGGTGTTCGGGGTCGATCACGGCGTGACGTTCAACGCCGACGACAAGCTGCGGACCGTGCTGTGGGGCTGGGCCGGTGACCCGGTTCCGGGCGAGCTGCTGGAGGACGTACGGAAGCTCGCGGACGGGCTGGCCGGTGCGTTCGGGCAGGAGTTGTGCGCGTTGATCACCGCGGTCGAGCTGAGCGCTACGCGGGAGCGGTGTGCGGCGTTGCTGAAGACGGGGACCTTCCCGCACCCGAGCGACGAGTGGCCGGCGATCCCTTGGCCGGCGTTCTGAGCCGGTTGGGGCTGGTGCCGCGTTCGCGTTTGAACGCGGTGCTGAAGCTGAAGGCGTCCGCATAGCCGACGCGGCGGGCGACGGCGGCGACCGTTGCACCGGGCTCGGTGAGCAGGTCGGCGGCGAGGGACATCCTGAGGTTCGTCAGGTAGGTGAGCGGGGGCTCGCCGATGAGGTCGGTGAAGCGGCGGGCGAGCGTCGTACGGGAGACGTTGGCGACGCCGGCCAGGGACGCGAGGGTCCAGGGCGCTGCTGGGGTGGTGTGCAGGGCCTCGAGAACCGGGCCGATGGCGGGGTCGCCGGCGGCTCGGTACCAGGGCGGGGCGTTGAGCTCGAACCAGTCGCGCAGCGCGCAGACCAGGAGCCAGTCGATCAGGCGGTCGAGCACGACCCGGCGCCCGTGCGCGCCGGCGGCGATGCGTTCCTCGAGGTAGTCGCGCAGGGGTTTGCAGTCGTGGTCCGACGGTACGACGATCGCGCGGGGGAGCTCGCGGAGCAGACGGGCGGGGAGGCCGGCGCGGACGCTCGCTGCCCCGGCGAGGAGGACGGTGCCGCCGGTGGTCTCGTTGTACGGCGCGCCGAGGACGGTGCCGTCGCAGGTGATGTCGAGGGTCGGGCCTGGGCGGTCGGGATCGTCGGTGACGACAAAGGGGTCGGTGCCGTGCACCACGGCGGTGTCGCCGGGGCGGACGAGGAGTGAGGTCCCGTCGGCGACGATCCAGGCGTCGCCGCGGAGCGGAGCGATCAGGGTCAGCTCGGCGCGGTCGGTGAAGCGCAGCGCGTACGGCGCGGCAAGGACAGGCGTACCGAGCACGGCGCCGTCGGCCCGGACAGCACGAAGGAGATCGTCGAGGGGTTCCACGGCACAACGATAGGCAGATGGAGCTCCGGCCGCCCGCTCGCACAACGATGGGGCTCCGGCCGCCCGCTCGCACAACGATGGGGCTCCGGCCGCCCGCGCAGCGTGGCGGGGGCGGGGCCTCGCTCCCACCCCTGTCCCGTCCCGCGCAGCGGGACGGACGGACATGGGATGTGGACGATCGCCGATGGGAGCTGGAGGGCTTTGGCGGTTGACTCTTCGTATGACGATTTTGGTGCTTGGGGCAACGGGTAAGACCGGGCGGCGGCTGGTGCCGCGGTTGCGGGAGCGTGGGGTCGAGGTGCGGGCTGCCTCGCGGTCGGGGGAGGTGCGGTTCGACTGGGGGGATCGGGGGAGTTGGGCGGACGCCGTACGGGGTGTTTCTGGGGTCTATCTGGTGGCGCCGGAAGAGGCGGAGTTGGTTGAGGCGTTCGTGGAGGAGGCGGTGGGCGCTGGAGTCGGGCGGTTTGTGGTGCTGTCCGGGCGGGGGATCGATCGGGCGGCTGAGGTGTTGGAGCCGCGGGCCGATGGATCTCCGGGGGTGTTCGGGCCGGGGATGGTTGCGGCTGAGCGGGCGGTGGAGGCGTCGGGAGCGGAGTGGTCGGTGCTGCGGGCCAACAACTTCGCGCAGAACTTCTCCGAGGACGTGTGGGCGGCGCCGGTCGAGGCCGGGCGGCTGGCGTTGCCGATGGGGGCGGTGGGAGAGCCGTTCGTCGACGTCGAGGACGTGGCCGAGGTCGCGGCCGTGCTGCTGACCGAGGACGGACACTCAGGGCGGACCTACGACGTGTCGGGCCCGGAGACGCTGACGTTCGCCGAGGCGGTCGCGGTGATCGGCCGGTGGACCAAGCCGATCGAGTACGTCGAGCTGACGCCTGAGCAGTACGCCGAGGAACTGCGCGGCGAGGGGTATCCGGAGGACGTGGTGGAGATCCTCGACACGATGTTCACGCTCATGCGGGCCGGGTACGTGAGCACGCCGGCCGACGGGGTCGAGCAGGTGCTGGGGCGCCCGGCAGCCGGCTTCGCGGCGTACGCCGAACGCACGTTCCGGCGAGGGCCAAGGGTGAGCCCGTAGCAGGTCGGGCCGGAAAGTGCCCGGAGTACCGGAGAATGGAACCTCGTCGTGGCGCGAATTCGCTGACTGGATAGGCTCCGTCCCATGCAGGCGTGGACGAATGCAGACATCCCGGTCGTACCCGGGCCGGCCCGGCGTCTTCGCCTCTACGACACCGCGTCCGGCGGCCCGGTCGAGGTGCCGCCCGGGGACGACGGCACGGCGCGGATGTACGTCTGCGGGATCACCCCGTACGACGCGACGCACATGGGCCACGCGGCGACGTACGTGACCTTCGACCTGATCAACCGGCTGTGGCGCGACGCCGGGTACGGCGTGCACTACACGCAGAACATCACCGACGTCGACGACCCGTTGCTCGAGCGCGCGACCGCGACCGGTGTCGAGTGGACCGACCTGGCCGAGCAAGAGATCCAGCTGTTCCGCGACGACATGACCGCGCTGCGGGTGATCCCACCGCAGGAGTACGTCGGTGTGGTCGAGTCGATCGACCTGGTCAGCGACGCGATCGCGGACCTGCAGCGCGCAGGAGCCGTGTACTCCGTCGACGAGGACCTGTACTTCGCGGTGAAGGCCGATCCGGGGTTCGGCAGCGTCTCGAACTACGACGGCGAGACGATGCGGGCGCTGTTCGCCGAGCGCGGCGGCGATCCGGAGCGTGAGGGGAAGCGGGACCCGCTGGACAGCCTGCTGTGGCGTGCGGAGCGTCCGGGGGAGCCGTCGTGGGAGTCGCCGTTCGGCCGCGGCCGGCCGGGGTGGCACGTCGAGTGCTCGGCGATCGCGCTGCAGTACCTCGGGATGACGTTCGACGTCCAGGGGGGCGGGAGCGACCTGATCTTCCCGCACCACGAGATGTCGGCCAGCGGCGCGCAGGTGGCGACCGGGCAGCACCCGTTCGCCCGCGCGTACGTGCACCAGGCGATGGTCGGGCTCGACGGCGAGAAGATGTCGAAGTCGAAGGGCAACCTGGTCCTGGTGTCGCGCGAGCGGCAGGCGGGGTCGGACCCGATGGCGATCCGGCTCGCGCTGCTCGCGCACCACTACCGGACCGAGTGGTTCTGGACCGACTCGGACCTGCTCGACGCGCAGAACCGGCTGGACGTCTGGCGTGGAGCCATTGCCCGGGGCACCGGCCCGGACGGTGCGGCGACCGTCGAGGCGCTGCGAGCCGCATTGACGAACGACCTGGACACGATCGCCGCGTTGTCGGCCGTGGACACCTGGGCCGAGACGAACGGCGAGGACACCGAGGCGCCGGCGTTGGTTGCTCAGGCGATCGACGGGCTGCTGGGTATCGAGCTCTAGCCGGCTGGACGTGGTGGGTGCGGGACGCGGCAGTTGGCGTTCCGACTTGAAGTGCTCGGGCGGCTTCAGGCGGTGCTGTACGTGTCGGTCTGCTGCTCGGCCTCGGCGCGGGCGGTGACGCGGTAGCGGCCGGGGGACTGGCCGCGGGATCTCGTGAAGGCCCGGCTGAAGGCGTACGGCGTGGTGTAGCCGACCGAGCGGGCGATCGCGTCGAGCGTGTCGTGGGAGTCGCGGAGGCGGCGAGCGGCGAGATCCATCCGCCACTGGGTCAGGTACGCGCCGGGCGCCTTGCCCGTCGTACCGACGAAGCGGCGGGTGAGGGTCGCGCGGGAGACGCCGAGCTCGGCCGCGAGCAGCTCGGTCGTCCACGGCCGGGCCGGGGCGGTGTGGAGCTTCGTCAGCGCGGCGGTGAGCAGCGGGTCCTCTAGTACGCCGAGCCAGGTGTCCTTGGCGTCCTCGGGCCGGTGGGCGAGCCAGACGCGAAGGAACTGGATCAGGAGGATGTCGACCATCCGGTCGAGGACCACGGACGTCGCGAGCTGTGGGTAGGCGAGCTCACGCGTGAGCAGCCGGATCGAGTCGCTCAGGCAGTTCGCGCCGCTCTCCGCCCGGAGGTGCACGATGTCCGGGAGCTGAGCGAGCACCTGCGTCGAGACGGCCGGGTCGTGGGTGTAGCTCGCGCCCAGCAGATGGGTCTGGACCTCGCCGTGGCCCAGCTGTACGACGTCGCCGGCCAGGCGGGCGCGCTCGACGGCCACGGCATCGCACTGCGGCGCCCTGGTGTGAGGCTCGCTGCTGATCGTGTGACCGGCGCCGGTCGGCAGCAGGACGACGTCGCCGGCCAGCAGGTGGACGAGGTCGTGCCCGGGGACGTCGAGCCAGACCGACCCGGCGGTGACCGCGTAGAACGCGGCTCCTCGGACGTCCGTCCAGTTGACGGCCCAGGGCTCGGCGCCTTCGATCCGGGCGCCGAGAGTTCCGCGTACACCACCGACCGAGAGCACGTCCGCGAGCAGATCCATGCGGACCAGCCTAGCGCGGGTGCACCAAGCGGGTATGAAAGTGCGCCGGATGATCATCGTCCGGTGCAGCAAGTGGTTCCTACGGTTGGTCTCACCGATTCATTCGAAACGAGGAGCACAGCTGTGAAACTGTCCGGAAGCACTGTCCTGGTCACCGGCGCGAACCGCGGGATCGGACGGCACTTCGCCGCCGTACTGCGGGAGCGTGGCGCCCGGAAGGTCTACGCCACCGCGCGCCGGCCCGAGGAGATCGACCTGCCCGGGGTCGAGGCGCTGGCGCTCGACATCACCGACCCCGACGCGGTCGCGGCGGTGGTGCGGGTGGCCGGCGACGTCGACGTACTGATCAACAACGCGGGCATCGGAGGGACGGAGGGGCTGGTCGCCGGTGATCTCGGGGAGATCAGGCGGCAGTTCGACACGCACTTCTTCGGCACGCTGGGGATGGTCCGCGCGTTCGCGCCGGTGCTCGCCGCGAACGGCGGGGGCGCGATCGTGAACATGCTGTCGGTGCTGTCCTGGCAGGCGGTCACCTCCGCGGGCGGGTACGCCGCGGCGAAGGCGGCCCAGCGGAGCCTCACCGACAACGTCCGGCTGGAGTTGGCGGGGCAGGGGACGCTGGTCAGCGGGGTGTACCTCGGCGCGACCGACACCGACATGATGGCGGGCTGGGACATCCCGAAGAACGACCCGGCCGAGGTGGTCCGGATCGTGCTCGACGGGATCGAGACCGATCAGTTCGAGATCGTGGTCGACGAGGCGTCGGCGGCTGTTCACGCAGGACTGTCGGGTGATGTGCGGTCGAGGTACCCCGAGCTGGGGTGATCGCCGGGGACGGGCCTGGCTGCGCTCGCTGGATCCGCGGTTGGGGGCGGGTCAGCCGGTGACCGGGTGGTGGGTCTTCACCGGAGTCGGGACCGGCGCCGCCGGCGGGTAGCCGAGGTCGTTGCCGGGGACCGGCTGCGGGCGGACGGTCGGCTTCGGCGTGGGCGTCGCCTTGGCGGCGGGCTTGGCGCAGGTGGCCGAGGCCAGGCGGATCACCTGGGCGCCGTCGCCCAGGTTGATGGTCAGGCCGGTGACGGTGAACGAGCCGTCCACCTGCTGCGCCTGCTGGTTGACCGTAATCGTGGCCAGCGGGGCGGCGGGGATGACGGCGCCCTGCTCGGTGCTCGGGATCTGGATCTTCTGGCCGAGCAGCGTCAGCGACCCGACGTCGACGCCGCCCTTGTCACCGGCGCACCAGACGTTGATCGCGTCGATGCCGAGGATCGAGCTGGGCGGCGTGAGCAGCAGGTTGCACAGGTCCGGCAGGTTCTTCACCGGCAGGTCGAGCGTGCTGAGGTCGGGCAGCGGCAGCCCGAGGTCGGGCAGCGGGAGATCCGGGATCGGCAGGTCGTCGGCGCCGGTCGGCGGGAGCGAGGCGCAGGACTTCTTCAGCTCCGGCGGCAGCTTGACGCTGTCGAGCGCGCCCTTGCCGACGGTGACGTCGAGCAGCTCGACCGACGCTTTGTCGTTCCCGGCGGTGACGGTCGCGGAGCGGGCGGACAGCAGCGCGTTCTTCGGCAGCTCGAGCGCCGACGAGCTGCGCTCACGCCCGTCGCGCGACTCGACGTACGGCGTGCGGTCGACCGGTACCTGCCCGTCCGCGCCGATCGCGTACGCCGAGGAGGGCCGGTCGGCCGCGTTGCCGGCCGGGGCGCCGGTGACGAGGGTCAGCACCACGACCCCGGTGACGGCCGCGGCCGTCGTGGCCGCCGGAACGATGTGTCGTCGCATCTGTCTCACTCCCATCCTCATCTGCTGTCGATCAGAACGAGCGTCCCGAGGGGAACGCGTTGCAGCTTGTCGAGCGCGGTCTGCGGGACCCGCACGCATCCGGCGCTGACCGCGGCACCGAACACGTCAGGGCGCGGCCAGCCGTGGATCGCGACCGTGCCCGGCCCACCGCCGAAGGTGTCGAGCGTGGGGCTGTGCGCGCCCAGCGGCAGGACGACGGGGGAGGCCGAGCGCTTCGGGTCGATGATCGACCCGAGCAGGAACGTCCGGCCCGGGGGAGTCGGCGTCTTCTGCGCGCCGACGCCGGCCTTCCACTTCCCGAGCCGCTTCGCGCCCTCGTACAGCTCCAAGGTCCGCGAGCCGGTGTGCACGCGGATCACGTACGCCGAGGAGGCGTGGTCGAGATCCTCGTCCACCAGCCATCCCGTCGACCGGTTGGGCTTCGACGGCAGCAGGACGCGCACCCAGCCGTCGGCCCGCTCGACGACCGGCAACCAGGTGGCCCCGAACTGCGCCGTCCCGATCTTCGCGAACGGTCCGCCGTCGGGCGCCGAGAACACCGCCGCCTCCGAACGCGGATGCACGACCACGCCGTCGGTTCCGGCGAAAGGCTGCGTGTCGAGAGGCGCGGTGCTGATCGTCGAGTGCGTCGAGGACGCGGCCAGCGTCGTCAGGTCGACGTCGGGCTTGCCGTCGTCGAGCAGCGCGACAGCCCCGGCGATTCCGAGCACGGCAAGGACCGCCACCGCGGCGATCGAGCTGCCGCCGCGTTGATTCCGCGGTGCCCCACGCATTCGAACTCCCCGTCAGACCGACGTCGTCCGACGACGACAATAGGACGATCGCGATTATTACGCCACAGTATGTGACAATCCGGTGCGGTAATGGTCGGCGATCTCGTCGCTGGTGGTCAGCCAGACGTCGGGCTGCGCGGTGATGTACTCCAGCGCCAGAGCGAGGTACTTCGCGCGGAACGGCTGACCGATGACGAAGGGGTGCAGCGCCAGCGCCATCACGCGTCCGCTGTGCTCGGAGTCGGCGCGCAGGACGTCGTACTGGTCCTTGACCATCTGCAGGAAGTCGGGTCCGGTGAGGCCGCGGAGGAACAGGCCGAGGTCGTTGAGCTCGACGGTGTACGGGACGCTGAGCAGGCCGGGGACGTTCAGCGCGTACGGCTGGTCGTCGTTGGTCCAGTCGAGCACGTAGCCGTAGCCGAGCTCGGCGAGCAGCTTCGGGGTGTTCCAGGTCTCGGTGAGCGCGGGACCCATCCAGCCCTTCGGCCGCTGGCCGGTGGCGGCCTCGATCGTGTCGGTGATGCCGGTGAGGATCGCGCGTTCCTCGTCCGGCGCGTACGCCGTGTGCAGGACCGAGTTGGTCGAGCCGTGCGCCAGCCAGGCCCAGTCGCGTTCGACGCCGGCCTGGACGATCTGCGGGTTCTGCTCGGCGACCATCGAGTTCAGCAGCGTGCTCGCGCGGACGCCGTACCGGTCGAGGACGTCGATCGTGCGCCAGACGCCGACCCGGGCGCCGTAGTCGCGCCAACCGTGGTTGAGCGCGTCCGGGACGAGGTCGAGCGGCCAGATGCTGGTCGACGCGCGGTCGGCGAGGAAGTGCTCGACGTTCAGTCCGACGTAGAAGGCGACCTTCTTGCCGCCCGGCCAGCTGATCGGCGGCCGCTGGGTGATCGGGCTGTAGTCGAAGAGTTCGAGTGTCATACCGGCACGGTAAGATCTGACACCAGTGTCAGGTTCAAGTCCTCGGGAGAGCACATGCGCATCGGTGAACTGGCCCGGCGCACCGGCGTCAGCGAACGCTCCCTGCGCTACTACGAGACCCAGGGCCTGCTGGTCTCCGACCGCACCCCCGGTGGCCAGCGCACCTACCCCGACCGCGCCGTCGACCGCGTGATCCTGATCCAGGAGCTGTACGCCGCAGGCCTCCACAGCCCGAAGATCGCCGACCTGCTCCCGTGCATGCGCGACCCCGACGGCGCACCGAACGACCGCGCGACTCCGGCTCTCGTCACGTCGTTGACCGCCGAACGAGCCCGCATCACCAAACTCATCGCGGACCTCACCAGGTCGCGAGCAGTCCTCGACGACGTCATCGACACCGCCGCCCGCGAGTTGTAGCCCGCGGCAACCGACCGCGGGCTCCCGGCGCAGGCTCAGTCCGGGTGGTTCTTGTTCCGCCGGCGGAGGTAGCGCTCGAACTCGGCGGCGATGGCGTCGCCGGAGGCCTCGGGGAGGTCGGTGGTGTCGCGCTGCTCCTCGAGGGTGGCGACGTACTCGGCGACCTCGGGGTCCTCCTCGGAGAGCTCGTCGGCGCCGCGCTGCCAGGCGCGGGCCAGCTCGGGGAGCTCGCCCTCGGGGATCGGGAGGTCGAGCAGGGCCTCGATCTTGCCGAGCAGCGCCAGCGACGCCTTCGGGCAGGGGGTGCCGGCGATGTAGTGGGGGATCGCGGACCAGATCGAGACCGCCGGGACGCCGAGCGTGCCGCAGAGGTCGGCGAAGACTCCGGCGATGCCGGTCGGGCCCTCGTACGTCGAGGGCTCGAGGCTCCAGGACGCGGTCAGCTCCGGGTCGGACGACGACGCGCTGACCGGGATCGGCCGCGTGTGCGGGGAGTCCGCCAGCAGAGCACCCAGTACGACGACCAGCTGCGCGTTCGACTCGTCGACCAGCGCGAGCAGCTCGCGGCAGAAGGTGCGCCAGCGCATGTTGGGCTCGATGCCGCGGATCAGCAGGACGTCGCGATCGGTGTCCTCGGGCCGGGCCAGGAAGACCCGGGTGGTCGGCCACGTCAGGCGGCGTACGCCGTCGTCGTCGAAGCCGACGGTGGGGCGGTTGACCTGGAAGTCGTAGTAGTCCTCGGGGTCGATCGCGGTGACCAGTTCGGCGTCCCACTCGTCGATCAGGTGGTCCACCGCCCCGGTGGCCGCGTCGGCGGCGTCGTTCCAGCCTTCGAACGCGGCGATCACGACCGGGTCCCTCAGGTTCGCGAGGTCGACCACTCGCCACCCCCTGTCCTAGTCGTCTCCGGCACGGGCTTCGTACCGGACTGCCAGCCTACGTCTCCGGCCTGCGCCGCGCGTGCGGTTTCACGCCCAGCGGAACGTGTCGGAGAGGCTCTAGTAAAATTCCTACCGACCCACGACTTCGCACGACCAAAACTTAGGAGCTTTCCCTTGACGCTGCGCGCGGTGCTGTGGGACATGGACGGCACACTGGTCGATTCCGAGCCGGTCTGGGCCCGGGTGCAGATCGATCTGCTCGCGCGGCTCGGAGCCGTGTGGACGGAGGAGGACTGCGTCACCCTGGTCGGTTCCGACCTTCGCGACGCGGTCCTCGTGTGGATGGAGCGGATCCCCGAGGGCGCGATCACGGCCGAGGAGCTGGCGACGCGGATGTTCACCCAGGTCGTCGAGTCGCTGCGGCAGGAGGTCGTGTTCCGGCCGGGGGCGCTGGAGCTGCTGCAGGCCTGCGTGAAGGAGGACATCCCGTGCGCGCTGGTCTCCGCGTCGTACCGGGTGATGATCGACGCCGTGCTCGGGCACTTCCCGGACAACCTGTTCGCCACGATCGTCGCCGGTGACGAGGTCGTGCACGGCAAGCCGCACCCCGAGCCGTACCTGACCGCGGCGAAGACGCTCGGCGTCGACCCGGCCGACTGCGTCGTGGTCGAGGACTCCCCGGGCGGCACCGAAGCCGGTACGGCGGCCGGCATGTTCGTCGTCGCGGTGCCGCAGTGGGTGCCGATCGCGGACGCACCGCGCCGGCTGGTGCTGAAGTCGCTCGAGCCGCTGACCCCGGAGTCGCTGCGCGACCTGCTCCGCTGAGGCAGTACCGTCTTTGGGGTGCCCGCGGGGGCGACTGGGGACGAGAGGGTGGATGTGGTGAAGGTGTACACGCGCCGGGTCGTGGCGGCGGCCGCCGCGGGCGTGCTGGCCGGATCGCTGGCGGCGTGCGGTGACAAGACCGGCAGTTCGGCGCCGCAGCAGACCGGTGAGCCGCCGCGGCAGCTCACCTTCAAGGTCGCCAGCACCGACACCGTCACCTCGCTCGACCCGGCCGGCCCGTACGAGATCGGGTCGCGCACCCTGCAGGCGAACCTCTACCAGACCCTGCTCACGATCACCGGCGACAAGCCGACCCCGGTGCCGGACGCGGCCGACTGCCAGTTCGACGCCCCGACGACGTACACGTGCAGCCTGAAGAGCGGACTCACCTTCCCGAACGGGCACGAGCTGAGCTCGTCGGACGTGAAGTTCAGCTTCGACCGGATGATGAAGCTGAGGACGCCGGGCGGGATCGCCGGGCTGTTCAGTTCGATCGCCACGATCAGTACGCCGGACGAGCTCACGGCGGTGTTCACGCTGAAGAAGCCGGACGCCCGCATCCCGTACCTGCTGACCACCACGGCCGCCTCGATCGTCGACGAAGAGGTCTACCCGGCGAACAAGCTGATGCCGACCAAGGCGATCGGCAGCGGCCCGTACGAACTGACGGCGTACACGCCGGGCGCGAGCGCGTCACTGACGAAGTTCAAGGCCTACAAAGGCCCGCGGGCGGCGCAGAACGACGGCATCGACCTGACGCTGCTGCCGGACTCGGCCGCGCTCAGCGACGCGGTCACCACCGGCAAGGCCGATCTCGCCTTCCACGGCTTCGGCGCGACCGACCTCGACAAGCTCCGCGCCGGCGACAAGGTGCAGGTCGTCGAGGCGCCGTCGGCCGAGATCCGCTACTTCTCCTTCCACTTCAGGTCGGCGGTGTCGCGCCGTCCCGCCGTACGGCGTGCGGTGGCGCAGCTGGTCGACCGGAGCGCGATCGCGAAGAAGGCGTACGGCGACCAGGTGAACCCGCTGTACTCGGTGGTCCCGCCGGGCGCCGGGGGACACGTCGAGGCGTTCCGTACGGAGTACAAGGAACCGAACAAGGCCGCCGCGGCCGCGATCCTGCGCGAGGGCGGCATCACCACGCCCGTGCCGCTGACGCTCGGCTGGACGCCCACCCGGTACGGCGCCGGGGCGAAGGTCGAGGTGACCGAGCTGAAACGGCAGCTGGACGCGTCCGGGCTGTTCCGGGTCACGCTGCGCAGCGCCGAGTGGCCGAGGTACCAGCAGCTCGCCCGCAGCGGAGCGTTCGACCTGTACCACTCGGGTTGGCTGCCGGACTACCCGGATCCCGACGACTACCTGGTGCCGTTCGTCCGTGACGGCGGGCTCTACCAGAACGGCTACAAGTCCCAGACGGCCAACAAGCTGCTGGACCAGGAAGTCGCCGAGCAGAACCAGCTGAAGCGTGAGCAGGTGCTCGAGCAGGCGCAGTCCGTGATCGCCCATGACGCTCCGCTGATCCCCGTGTGGCAGGGGCGGCTGACAGTGGTGGCCGGTCAAGAGATCAAAAATGTAACCAGTACTCTCAACCCACTGTCTTACCTGACCTTCTCGGCGTTGCGAAAGTAACTGTCCGAAAGCTCCGTGCGACCCTGAGGCCTGTCCACAATACGGGACGATCTCCTCGTCATCACGATCGGGCAACGCCCTCTTTGCGTGTTTGACTCCGGCCGGTTCTGGCGGCAGGTTAAGGCGGCAGCCATGTCCGGTTTCGGTCGGTCACCACTACGAGGCAGGGGAACACAACGCGTGAGCACGCCACTCGAGGTCGAGCCGGGTTCTTCGTCGGCACAGCCGGAAGCCGTCCTCGAGGGTGTCCGCAAGATCGAGGGCCGGTCGCTGTGGCAGATCTCCTGGATCCGGCTGAAGCGCGACAAGGTCGCGATCGCCGGTGGGATCATCGTGCTGCTGCTGATCGTGGTCGCGATCTTCGCGCCGCTGATCTGCAAGATCGTCGGCGTCACCCCGGACGAGTTCCACCAGGACCTGGTCGACCCGTCCCTGCAGACCCCGATCGGCAAACTCGGCGGGATGAGCGCGGACCACCCGTTCGGGGTCGAGCCGGTCAACGGCCGCGACATCTTCGCCCGGATCGTGTACGGCGCCCGGATCTCGCTGCTGATCGCGTTCCTGGCCACCCTGGTATCGGTGGTGATCGGGGTCGCGATGGGCATCATCGCCGGCTACTTCGGCGGCTGGATCGACACGTTGATCAGCCGGCTGATGGACATCTTCCTGGCCTTCCCGCTGGTGCTGTTCGCGCTGGCGCTGGTCGGCGCGGTGCCGGACTCGATCCTCGGTCTGCAGGGCGACGCGCTGCGGGTGGCCCTGATCGTGTTCATCATCGGCTTCTTCAGCTGGCCCTACATCGGCCGGATCATCCGCGGCCAGACGCTGTCGCTGCGCGAGCGCGAGTTCGTCGACGCCGCCCGCAGCCTCGGCGCGCGCCGGCCGTACATCCTGTTCACCGAGCTGCTGCCGAACCTGATCGCGCCGATCCTGGTCTACGCGACGCTGCTGATCCCGACCAACGTGCTGTTCGAGGCCGGTCTGTCCTACCTCGGTGTGGGCGTCCGCCCGCCGACGGCCAGCTGGGGCGACATGCTCTCGATCGCCGCGAACTGGTACCAGGTCAACCCGACGTACATGGTGTGGCCGGGTCTGGCGATCTTCGTGACGGTGCTGGCCTTCAACCTGTTCGGTGACGGGCTGCGGGACGCGCTCGACCCTCGCTCACGCTAAGACTTCTCGCCAACCAGGGAGCCTGGCTCTCACAAAAAAAGGGGTGCAACAACAGATGAGATGGAATCGCATCACGACGGCTACCGCCGTCGCTGCGGCTGTCGCCATGAGCCTGGTGGCTTGCGGTGGGGGACCCAAGGCCACTCCCGGAGGGTCCGAGTCGGCGGGTGGAACGACCGCGGCGTTCGACGCGGCGGTCAACAAGGTGTTCAACCCGAGCGACAAAAAGGGTGGCACCTTGCGCATGGCGATCACCGAGAACTGGGACTCCACGGACCCCGGTGACACCTACTACGGCCTGTCCTGGAACCTGGTCCGCAACTACGTCCGGCCGCTGATGACCTTCAAGGTCGCTCCTGGCGCGGACGGCGCGAAGCCGGTTCCGGACCTCGCCGAGGCGCCGGGCGTGCCGAGCAACGACGCCAAGACCTGGACCTACAAGATCCGCAAGGGCGTGAAGTTCGAGGACGGTACCGAGGTCACCTCGAAGGACGTCAAGTACGCCGTCGCGCGCTCGCTCGACAAGGCGACGCTGCCCAGCGGCCCGACGTACTTCAACGACTTCCTGCTGGACGTGCCGAAGGGCTACAGCGTCTACAAGGACAAGTCGCTGGCCGGGGTCGCCAAGGCGATCGAGACGCCGGACGCGAACACGATCGTGTTCCACCTGAACAAGTCCTTCGCCGGCTTCGACTACTTCGCGCAGCTGCCGTCGACCGCTCCCGTGCCGCAGGCCAAGGACACCGGGGCGAAGTACAAGGAACACCCGATCGCGACCGGCCCCTACAAGTTCGAGACCTACGACTCGAACAAGGGCTTCACGCTGGCGCGCAACGACCAGTACGACCCGGCGAGCGACCCGGACAGCGGTCGCAAGGCGCTGCCGGACAAGATCACCGTCGCGTTCAACGTGAACGGCACCGACATCGACAACCGGCTGATCGCCGGTGACCTCGACGTCGACATCGCCGGTACCGGCGTGCAGCCGGAGACGCAGGCGAAGATCCTGGCCGACCCGAAGCTGAAGGCGAACGCCGACAACGTCGCGGCCACCCGGCTGAACTTCACCGTGCTCAACACGGAGGTCCCGCCGCTGAACAACCTGGACTGCCGCAAGGCCGTCCTGTACGCCGCCGACCACGAGGGCTACCAGCGCGCGTACGGCGGTCCGATCGGTGGCGACATCGCCACCAACCTGATGCCGCCGCTGGTCGTCGGTGCGGAGAAGTTCGACGACTACGGCTTCGAGGCCAACAAGAACGGTGACGTCGCGAAGGCCAAGGAGTCCCTGGCCAAGTGCGGCCAGCCGAACGGCTTCGACATGAACATCTCCTACCGGGCCGACCGGGCCAAGGAGAAGGCGGTCGCCGAGACGCTGCAGCAGTCGCTGAAGCGTGTCGGCATCAACCTGACCACCAAGCCCTACCCGACCGGTGACTACACCAAGCTGTACGCCGGCAAGCCGGACTTCGCGAAGGCCAACAAGCTCGGCTTGATCGTCTACAGCTGGGGTGCCGACTGGCCGGACGGCTTCGGCTTCCTGAGCCAGATCGTCGACAGCCGGACCATCCGCGCCACGGGTGGTAACACCAACCTGGGCATCCGGATCCCCGAGGTCGACGCACTGGTCGACAAGGCGCTGGCGACCACCGACGAGGCCGCCCGCAACAAGTTGTGGGTGGACATCGACAAGAAGGTCATGGAGCAGGCCGGCGTGCTGCCGGGAACCTGGGCCAAGGGCCTGCTGTACCGCCCGGAGACACTGGCCAACGTGTTCTCCAACGACGGTCAGAACATGTACGACTACGCCGGTATCGGGCTCAAGTAGCCGTCGGTTGCCCTGAACAACCACCAGTCGCCAGCAGAGGTAGGTGAAGGCTGACGGTGGCCGGTGATCAGCGATGATCACCGGCCACCACGCCGAGCACGTGTTCGCATATCTGGTCCGCCGGGTGATCGGAGCAGTGATCCTGCTCTTCATCGTCACGGCTGTGACGTTCTCGATCTTCTTCCTTGTCCCCAAGCTCGGCGGTGCGACCGCTGACGACCTGGCCTCGCGCTACGTCGGCAAGAGCGCCGGGCAGGAGCAGATCCACCAGACGGCGGAGCGCCTCGGCTTCACCGACCCGCTCTACGTGCAGTACGGCAGTTTCGTGAAGGGCCTGTTCGTCGGCAAGGAGTACAACTACGGCCCGACGACCGAGCACTGCCCGGCGCCGTGCTTCGGGTACTCGTTCCTGACCCAGCAGCCGGTCTGGCCGGACCTGGTCTCGCGAATACCCGTCACCGCCTCGCTGGCGGGCGGTGCGGCCTTCATCTGGCTCGTCACCGGTGTCGGCACCGGCATCGTGTCGGCGCTCAGACGGGGGTCGGTCCTGGACCGGAGCATGATGTCGGTCGCCCTGGCCGGCGTCTCGCTGCCGATCTTCTTCACCGGCCTGCTGTCGCTGTCGATCTTCAGCTACAACCTGGGCTGGACCGCGCAGGGCGGGACGAACCCGCTCGACGAGACCAACCCGATCTGGTGGGCCTACGACCTGATCCTGCCCTGGGTCACGCTGGCCTTCCTGTACGCCGCGGCGTACGCGCGACTCACCCGGGCCGGCATGCTCGAGACGATGAACGAGGACTTCGTCCGGACCGCCCGGGCCAAGGGCCTGAAAGAGCGCGACGTCGTGGTCAAGCACGGCCTGCGCTCGGCGCTGACCCCGATCCTGACCATCTTCGGTCTGGACCTCGGCCTGCTGATGGGTGGCGCGATCCTCACCGAGACGACCTTCTCGCTGCCCGGGATCGGCCAGTACGCCGTGATCGCGCTGCGCGCCAACGACCTGCCGAAGGTGCTCGGCGTGACGCTGGTCGCCGCGTTCTTCATCGTGGTGGCGAACCTGGTCGTCGATCTCCTGTACGCCGTCGTCGACCCGAGGGTGCGAATCTCGTGACCGAACCTCAAGACACCGTCCAGCGGGTCGAGCGCGGCGAGGCGTTCCTCGACGTCCGCGACCTCAAGGTGCACTTCCCGACCGACGACGGCGTCGTGAAGTCCGTCGACGGCCTGTCGTTCCAGCTGGAGCGCGGCAAGACCCTCGGCATCGTGGGGGAGTCCGGCTCGGGCAAGAGCGTCACCAGCCTGTCGATCATGGGCCTGCACAAGGCCGGTACGGCGAAGATCAGCGGCGAGGTGTTCCTCGACGGCCAGGACCTGGTCTCGGCCAGCGCCGAGGAGGTGCGGCTGCTGCGCGGCAAGCGGATGGCGATGATCTTCCAGGACCCGCTGTCGGCGATGCACCCCTTCTACACGGTCGGCAAGCAGATCGTCGAGGCCTACCGGGTGCACAACAAGGTGACCAAGACGGTCGCCCGCAAGCACGCGATCGACATGCTCGACCGGGTCGGCATCCCGCAGCCGGACAAGCGCGTCGACGCCTACCCGCACCAGTTCTCCGGCGGCATGCGTCAGCGCGCGATGATCGCGATGGCGCTGTCCTGCGACCCCGACCTGCTGATCGCCGACGAGCCGACCACCGCGCTCGACGTCACCGTGCAGGCGCAGATCCTGGACCTGATCCGGGACCTGCAGCGCGAGTTCAACTCCGCCGTCATCATCATCACCCACGACCTCGGCGTGGTCGCCGAGCTCGCGGACGACATCCAGGTGATGTACGCCGGCCGCGCGATCGAGTACGGCACCGCCGACGACATCTTCGAGCGGCCGCAGCACCCCTACACCTGGGGCCTGCTCGGCTCGATGCCGCGGATCGACCGGGAGCGGACCGAGCGGCTGATCCCGATCAAGGGCAGCCCACCCAGCCTGATCAACGTCCCGTCCGGGTGCGCGTTCAACCCGCGGTGCAACTACTCGGAGCTGAACGGCGGCCTCAGCGAGACCGACCGGCCGGAGCTGCTGGACGTCGGGGCCGGGCACAAGGTGGCCTGCCACCTGTCCGGCGCGGACCGGGAGCGGATCTGGACGACCGAGATCAAGCCGAAGCTGTGACGGATTCTGGGAACGACGGAGCCATTGTGACGAATGCCGAAACCGAAGCCGTCAAGGTCGATCCCGCCGACGGCGAGCCGTTGCTGTCGGCAACGAACCTGACCAAGCACTTCCCGATCCGCAGGGGCCTGCTGCAGCGCCAGACCGGCGCCGTACAGGCCGTGGACGGGTTGACGTTCAGCGTGATGAAGGGCGAGACGCTGTCGCTGGTGGGGGAGTCGGGCTGCGGCAAGACCACCACCGGCCGGCTGCTGACGCGGCTGCTGGAGCCGACCGACGGCCAGATCATCTTCGAGGGTCACGACATCAGCCACGTCGGCGACGGCAAGATGCGGCCGCTGCGGCGCGACATCCAGATGATCTTCCAGGACCCGTACGGCTCGCTGAACCCGCGGCACACGGTCGGCAAGATCGTCGGTGCGCCGTACCGGCTGCAGGGCGTGAAGCCCGAGGGCGGGGTCAAGAAGACCGTCCAGGAGCTGCTCGAGCTGGTCGGTCTGAGCCCGGAGCACTACAACCGGTACCCGCACGAGTTCTCCGGCGGCCAGCGGCAGCGGATCGGGATCGCCCGGACGCTCGCGCTGCGGCCGAAGCTGATCGTGGCCGACGAGCCGGTCTCCGCGCTGGACGTGTCGATCCAGGCCCAGGTGGTGAATCTGCTGGAGGACCTGCAGACCGAGTTCGACCTGACCTACGTGATGATCGCGCACGACCTGTCGGTGGTCCGGCACGTGTCGGACCGGGTCGCGGTGATGTACCTCGGCAAGATCGTCGAGCTGGCCGACCGGGTCAGCCTGTACGAGAAGCCGATGCACCCGTACACGCTGGCCCTGCTGTCGGCCGTCCCGATCCCGGACACCAACCGCAAGACCAAGCGCGAGCGGATCCGGCTGGAGGGCGACGTCCCCAGCCCGATCAACCCGCCCCCGGCCTGCCGCTTCCACACCCGTTGCTGGAAAGCCCAGGACATCTGCAAGACGGTCGAACCGCCGCTGCTGCAGATCGCACCGGGCCACCAGAGCGCCTGCCACTTCCCGGAGAACGCCACCGAGGAACAGGCCGCCACCGCCCTGAAGGCCTCCGAGGGCGCGGCGTCCACGGTGTAAGTGGGGTTGTGAGGATCAGGGCCTGACGGAATCCGTCAGGCCCTGATGCCGTTCCGGGCGGCGCGCAGTGCCTCGGTTGCTTCGTTCGCGAAGGCGGAGTCGCGGTCCTGGAAGAACTCGCCGGCGAACTCGAGGTTGGGGATCGCGTCGTCGTGCTCGCCCAGGCCGAGTAGCAGCTGGCCGAGGAGCAACCGGGAGCGAGCCTCCCGCCGCCGGTCCGCCGCGTCGACCGCGAGCTCGAGTGCCCGCTCGGTGTTCTGCAGCGCCTGCTCGTGGTCGCGCAAATCCCGGTAAGTCAGTCCGAGGACGTAGTGGGCGTCGCTGACGTTCTTGCGGTGCCCGAGCTGCTTGAGCTCTTCGATGCTCTGGTGGACGTCGGCGATGGCCGAGGCAGGCCGTCCGTCGATGACTCTCGCCCACGCGCTCTCGATCCTGGCGTTGGCGACGCCGTCGGTGTCGCCGGCGGCGCGGAGATGCTCCTGCGCGGCGTCGCCGGCGGCCTCGGCTGCGGCCGGTCTGCCCAGCGCGAGGTGGATCTCGGACAGCGTCGCGTAGTTGGTGCCGATCGCGCGTTCGTCACCGAGCGACAGGTTCGTGGCCAGCGCGCGCTCGACCAGCGGCAGCGCCTCCTCGTACCGATGCATCCGAATCAGTAGCCGGGCGTTGTTGTTCGTCGCCATCGAGACCCCGCGCAGGCTGCCGGCCGCCTCGAAGTGCGCGCGGGCGAGGCTGAAGCGCTCGGCCGACTCGTCGTACCGGGCAAGCTCTGCCAGCGCGATGGCCGCGTCGGCGTGCAGTTGTCCGAGCGTCCAGTCGGCGGGGTCGCCGGTGGCGACCCGGTCGATCGCCGGCAGCCAGTCAGCGAGATTGCCGCGCTTGGTGAAGTAGGCGTAGAGCCCGATCACCAGACCGGCCAGCTGCTCGCCGCGCTTGGCGACTCGTGACAGCTGGTCGACGAGCGCGAGCATGTTCGACAGCTCGGTGTCGATCCAGCTCAGAGCCTCGTCGCCGTTGGTGAAGGTCGGGCTCACCGGCGTTGCCGGGCGGCCGGGCCATGCCAGCCGCGCGGAGCCGGGCTCGGAGAGTTCGACGGATCGCCAGGCGATGGCGAGGTGGAACTCGAGGCTTCTGTCGAGGGCGGCGTCGCGGATGCGACTCGGCAGCGTCTGGGCGCGTTCGCGAGCGTACGACCGGACCAGGTCGTGGAACTGGTACCGGCCCGGCACCGATGACTCCAGGAGATGGAGGTCGGTCAGCCGCTCCAGCAGAGGACCCGCCTTCGCCGCTGCCAGGTCCAGAAGAGGCGCGGCGCTGTCGGGTGTGAAGTCCTCGGCGTCGGTCAGTCCGAGCAGGGTGAAGGCTTCGGCCACGTGGTGGTCGGTCACGAGTGAACTGCGAACGAGCTGATCGATCGAGTGGGACAAGCTGGTGCGCACGTCCCGGTCGTCGGCGCCCAGGTGGTCGAGGCGGTGAGCTTCGTTGTCCAGCCGACGGACCAGCTCGTCGGCCGAGGTCGAGGGATGCGCGACCAGCCATGCTGCGGCGATGGACAGCGCGAGCGGAAGGTGTCCGCAGAGCTCCGCGATGCGTTCGGCCGAGTCGGCGAGCCGATCGGCGCCGGCTACGTCCACGAGCAGGTCGGCCGACTCGGTGGCGTCCAACGGATCGAGCTGGAGATGCAGGTTCGCCGACATCGTCGTGAGCGTGTTCCGGCTGGTGATCAGGACGGCCGAGTCAGCGGCAGCGGGCAGCAGGTCTGCGACCTGGACGATGTCCCGCGCATTGTCCAGCAGCAGGAGCACGCGGCGGTCCGCGAGCCTGGTCCGAAGAGCGGCGGCCGCCTCGGGGACGTTGTCGGGCACGGCCTCGGCGGGTACGCCCGTACGGCGGAGCAGCCGGCCGATCGCCTGCAGCGGACCGAGTGGCGTACCGGGGCCGAAGCCGCGCAGATTGACCGACAAGGTTCCGTCCGGGTACCGCGGGCTCACCGCGGCGGCCACCTGGAGTGCGAGGGCCGTCTTGCCGACTCCGGCCATCCCGCGAATTGTCACGACCGTCGGTACGCCGGCTTGTGGGGTGCCGCCGGTCAGCAGCTCGGTGAGACGGCTGAGCTGCTCGGTACGACCGCTGAAGACCGCGTTGACGGCCGCTACCGGCTGGGGCGCCCAGACCGGTGCACCAGTGGTAGCTGCAGGGGCGGCGGTCGAGGCGCCGCGGGAGGCCAGCCGGTCGAGCAGTTCGTGTTCTTCAGCCGTCAGGCCGAGCGCCGCGTCGAGCTTGCGGATCGTGGCGGGGTGCGGGAACCGCCGTACGCCACGCTCCAGCATCCCGATCGCCTGGGAGCTCAGTCCCGCCTGCTGCGCCAGCGCTTCCTGCGTGAGTCCGCGCTGTCCACGCACCCGCCGGAGCACTGTCGCGAACGATTCGTCCATCAGACCTCCCTGTCACCGCAGAGCCTAATCCGGGCGGGACGCGTGACGGCACTGAGCGGTGGTTGCTGAACGCAACGGCCGGGATCCCCTGGCAGAGGGTCCCGGCCGGTTGTCGTGCGGGTGGGTCAGCGGGCGACGCGTTGCAGGAGCAGGACCGCGTCGGGGCCGAGGTGGGAGCTCAGGCGGCGGAGGCCGTGGGTGGTGCGGCGTTTCACGGCCGGGACCGAGCAACCGAGGATGCCGGCCGCCTCGGTCTCGGTCCTGGCCTCGTAGTAGCGCAGGACCAGCGCGTCCCGTTGCCGGGCCGGCAGGTTCTGCAGGCCGGTTTCGAGCCAGTCGCGAGCCGTCACGTCCTCGCGGTGCCCCACCGTGGCGTACTGATTCACCTGAGTTTCCCCCTTCGAGCTTTTGTCTCCCGAAGACATGACGCTCTGGCCCCTACGATCGGTTGCACCCGGTGCGTGGATTTCTTTCCGGGTTCGCCGGTTACTCGTCGATCGGGAAGCCCACCGGGACCTGGAACTCGACCTTGTCCGTCGGGCTCGGTGCGATCGCGGCCTTGGTGAGGTCGCAGGTCAGGGCCGAGGTCGAGCAGGTCAGCAGGTCGACCGGCGTGGTCCCGTCCTTGAAGCCGACGGCGTAGAAGGTGCCGTCGCCCTGCCACTGGGTCGGTCCGATCAGCATGTAGCCGTCGAACTTCAGCGGGAGCTGCCGACCCGACTCCAGGAAGTAGAGCCGGACCTCGTCGGCGATGTCGGTCATCATGAACCGGCCGCCGGGGGAGACGTTGACGGTCCAGCCCTGGTACGTCCTCGGCCGTGAGGTGTTGATGTCGGTGCCGGAGGCAAGGTCCGACGGTTTGTCTCCCTGGTCGCGCTCCCAAACCAGCTGTCCCGCGCTGACGGCGTGCAGCAGGGTGGGCTTGGCGCCCGGCTTGATCAGCTGACCCTTGCCCTCGGCCACGTTCCACCGGCGGAGTCCGTCGTTGGCACCGAAGTACGCCGTGCCGTCGTCGATCGCGCTGACCTGCACGGGGTCGTCGTTGGGAGCCGGGGTGCCCGGCCGGTTGCCCTCGGACGTCCGGGTGACCTCGCGCCGCGCCGCGACGTCGTACAGGACGAACTCGGGGGTCGGCCGGGTGCTGTCGACCCAGCCGACCAGCGGGCCGCGGTCGTCGACGGCGAGGCGGCGGGTGCTGTTGCCGGTGCCGATCTGTTCGGTCCGGCGGCCGTTCGTGGCCTTCACGGTGCCGTCGGAGGTCACGTAGACGAAGCCCGCGTCGGTCTGGGCGAAGGCGGAGATCTGGTCCTTGCCGACCCCGATGGTCTCGGAACCGAAGTGGATCGTGCCGTTCGCCGCGTACGTCGGGCGCCGCTCGGTGAAGTTCATCGGCTGTCCGGCCGGCTGGACCGGCTCGTCGCCGGTCACCTTGACGACGGTGATCCCGCCGGCCAGGACGGCCACGCTCGCCGCCGCGACGGTCAGCACCGTGGCGACCTTGTGCCGCCGGATCCGGCGGTCGCCGGTCCGCATCACCGCGTCGAGGTCGAGGCTCGGCTCGGTCACGCCGTCGGCCTGCTCGGTCAGGGTTTCCTTGATCAGGCCGGTCACTGGGCCACCACCAATTCGATCGTCAGGTCCGCGTCGGGGCCCAGCCGGGCCCGCAGTTTCTTCAGGGCGTGCGCCGTCTGGCTCTTCACCGTGCCGACGCTGCAGCCGAGGATCCGGGCGGTCTCCACCTCGCTCAGGTCTTCGTAGTACCGGAGCACGAGCGCGGCCCGCTGCTTCGTCGGGAGCTCGGACAGCTCCTGCCAGAGCCAGATCCGCGCCGTCACGTCTCCGTCCGCGGGACGCGCCGGCATTTCCGGTACGTCGTCGCGCGGCCTCTCCGCGGTCCAGGCCTTCCGCCGGTACCAGCCGATCGCCGTCGTGGTGATCGCCTTCCGGGTGTAGGCCTCCGCGTTCGCCGAGTCCCGCAGCCGGTTCCAGCCGACGTACGTCTTGGTCAGTGCCTCCTGCACGAGGTCCTCGGCCAGCCCCCGCTCACCCACGAGCAGGTACGCGTACCGAAACAACGCCCGGTGCCGACTCACCGCGAACTCCGCGAACTCCGCGGTACTTCGTCCGGTCCCCATCGATACCCCTTCACGGCCGCCGCCCCGCGCGGCGGCCTCCTCTGCCCGCCCTGACGAGGTCAGTCACGGAAAAGGTTGTACGAGTGTCGCAGCGCGACCGGGCAGTCGATGGGGTCAGGCGGTCGGATCAGTGGGCGGCGGCCGGCCGCTCGAGGGTCGGGACGAGCAGGAGTGCGAGCAGTGCCGCGATGGCGGCGGTGACGGCGGCGAAGGTGAAGCCGCCGGTGAAGCCTGTGCCGGTGGTTCCCGCGATGCTTGCGGCGGCGATGCTGGAGACCACTGCGACTCCGAGTGCGGCGCCGAACTCGTGGAAGGTGCTGAGCAGGCCGGACGCCGTACCGGCTTCGTGGTGGGCTACTTGGGACAGGGTGGTGGCCGAGGAGGCGACGAAGGCTGCGCCGATGCCGGCGGCGCCGAGGCTGATGCCGGCGACGATCGTGACCGGGCCGTCCCAGATCGCCGCGATGGCCGTTCCGGCGGCGGCGGTCAGCAGTCCGGTCGCGGCGATCTTGCGTGCGCCCGCGCTGCCGATCGAGCGGCCGGCCAGTTGTGCGCCGAGGATCGTGGCGACCGCTACCGGCAGGAACAGCAGGCCGGTGCGGAGAGGGCCGTAGCCCTGGTGGTGCTGCAGGTAGAACGAGCCGAGGAAGAACACCGCGATCATCAGCGCCGTCGCGACCAGGATCAGGAACGTTCCCGCGGCCACCGGACGCCGGGTCAAGATGGCGAGATCCATCAGCGGCGACTTCACCGCACGCTGTACGGCGGCGAACACGGCGTACAGGATCACGGCCCCGGCCAGCAGTCCGAGGGTCTTGGCGCTGAGCCAGCCCCAGTCGCCGGCGTTGATCAGCGCGTAGATCGCCGTACCGGTCCCTGCGGTGACCAGCAGCGCGCCCGGAACGTCCAAGCGAGCTCGCGGCCCGGTCGGCAGATCACGCGACAGCGTCCCGCTCAGCAAGACGAACACCACGATGCCGATCGGCACGTTGATGTAGAACACCCACTGCCAGCCCGGCCCCGCGGTCAGCAGGCCACCGAGCAGTACGCCGATCGCCGAGCCGCCGCCGCCCAGCGCCGACCAGATCCCGAGTGCCTTGTTGCGTTCGTCGCCGTGGAACGTCCTGGTCACGACCGACAACGCGGCGGGGGACAGCATCGCCGCACCGATGCCTTGGGCAACGCGGCCGGCGATCACCGTGGTGGCGTTGTCGGCCAGGCCCGTGACCAGCGAGGCCACGGTGAACACGAGCAGGCCGGTCAGCACCACGCGGCGGGGGCCGAACAGGTCGGCCGCGCGACCGCCGAGCAGCATCAGCCCGCCGAACATCAGGGTGTAGGCGCTGACGACCCAGGTCAGGGTGTCGCGGGCCAGGCCGAGATCGGTGCCGATGTGCGGCAGCGCGATCGCGACCACGGTCACGTCGAGGATCAGCATGAACTGCGCGACGCCCAGCAGCGCCAGCAGGCGCCAGCGCCCCGGGTCCGCGGTCACGGTTCCGGTCTGGCCGGCGGTCTGGTCGGACACGACGACACCTCCAATTCGTACAGCAGTGTTTGAGTTAGGTGCGCTACAGTAACTCGTACATCAGTGTTCGACAAGAGGAGGACGGGTGGCCGCGACCCGCGAGAAGGCACCGGCGAAACGCGCCGACGCGCAGCGCAGCATCGCGGCGATCCTCGACGCCGCCGTCCGCTGCCTGAGCCGGAACCCGGACGCCAGCGTCAGCGAGATCGCCAAGACCGCCGGCGTCGGACGCGTGACCGTCTACGGGCACTTCCCGAACCGGGCCGACCTCGTCGAAGCGGCGATGATGCGCGCGATCGACGAAGGTCACGCCGCCCTGGAAGCGGTGGACCTGTCCGGCGACCCGCGTGAGGCGATGACCCGGCTCATCGATTCCAGCTGGCAGCTGGTGAACCAGTCACGCTCCCTGCTGATCGCCGCCCAGGACGTCTTGCCGTCAGGGAGGGTCCGTGACCTGCACGCCGGGCCGGCCCAGCGCATGGAGCGCCTGGTCGAGCGCGGTCGTGACGCGGGGGCGTTCCGCACCGACCTGCCGACCACCTGGCTGGTGAGCGTCCTGCACAGCGTGATGCACAGCGCCGCCGACGAGATCAACGCCGACCGCCTGACCCCGGACAAGGCCGCCGAGTACATCACCGCCACCGTGCTGTCCGCGTTCGCACCGCCTGACTGACCGGGAGCCGTGCCGCCCGGCGTGATCAAGCCGGGGGGAGGTTGTACGAGTGTCGCAGTGGTACGGGCCGCTCCCGGCGTTCGACAATGTCGAACGTACGGCGTTGTGCCGCCTCGCAATCGCTCCTACATTCCAGTCCTCCGTGGTTGTCACGGGGTGGAAGGGAGACAGGCATGGCTACGACCGAAGCAGTCAAGGCGAAGACCCTTCTGGGGGAGATGTCCGCCGAGTTCGCCGGTACGTTCATCCTGATTCTGTTCGGTTGCGGCGTGGTGGCGCAGGTCGCCGCGGCCGGGATCGGGGACCACGACTCGATCGCGTGGGCCTGGGGGCTGGGGGTGACCCTGGGCATCTACGTCGCGGGCCGGATGACCGGTGCGCACCTCAACCCCGCGGTGACGATCGCGCTGGCGGCCTTCCGCGGGTTCTCCTGGAAGAAGGTGCTGCCGTACTCGGTCGCGCAGTTCCTCGGCGCGTTTCTGGCGGCACTGGTGGTCCGCTGGAACTACACCGAAGCGCTCGGCAAGTTCGACCCCGGTCACACGATCAAGAGCCAGGGCGTGTTCTCCACACTCCCTGGCAACGGCTCGATGGACCTCGGCGTCGACCTGTGGGGCGGCTTCCGCGACCAGGTCATCGGTACGGCGATCCTGCTGTTCGTCATCCTGGCGATCACCGACCTGCGCAACACGTCGCCGGGGGTCAACCTGGCGCCGTTCGTCGTGGGCCTGCTGGTAGTCGGCATCGGCATGGCCTGGGGCACCAACGCCGGGTACGCGATCAACCCGGCCCGTGACTTCGGGCCGCGGCTCGCGTCGTTCTTCACCGGGTACGACGGGGCCTTCAAGGATCAGTTCGGGGATGTCTACTTCTGGGTGCCGATCGTGGCACCGATCATCGGCGCGCTGGTCGGCGCGTTCCTCTACGACCTGCTGGTCGGGCGCAACCTGCCGATCGCGGACGAGGACGAAGAGCCGGGCCGCATCCCTGAGGACAACACCACAGCATGACTTCGACGTGTGAGGAGAGGACTTTCCATGGCTGACTTCGTCGGTGCCGTCGACCAGGGCACCACGAGCACCCGCTTCATGATCTTCGACCACTCCGGCAACGAGGTGGGCAAGCACCAGCTGGAGCACTCCCAGATCCTGCCGCAGGCAGGCTGGGTGGAGCACAACCCGGTGGAGATCTGGGAGCGGACCAGCTCGGTCATCAGGACCGCGCTGAACGCGAACAACCTGCAGGCCGGCGACCTGGCGGCGCTCGGTATCACCAACCAGCGCGAGACGGCGGTGGTCTGGAACCGCAAGACCGGGCGGCCGTACTACAACGCGATCGTCTGGCAGGACACCCGGACCGACCGGATCGCCTCGGCGCTGGAGCGCGAGGGCAAGGGCGACGTGATCCGGCAGAAGGCCGGGCTGCCGCCGGCGACGTACTTCTCGGCCGGCAAGGTGCAGTGGATCCTGGAGAACGTCGACGGGGTCCGTGAGGCCGCCGAGGCCGGTGACGCCGTCTTCGGCAACACCGACACCTGGCTGCTGTGGCATCTGACCGGCGGCGTCGACGGCGGGGTGCACATCACCGACGTGACGAACGCCAGCCGCACGATGCTGATGAACCTGGAGACGCTCGACTGGGACGACGAGCTGATCAGCTTCTTCGACATCCCCCGGCAGATGCTGCCGGAGATCCGTCCGTCGTCGGACCCCAACAAGTACGGCGAGACGCTGGCGAACGGCCCGCTCGGCGGCGTCGTCCCGCTGACCGGTGACCTCGGGGACCAGCAGGCCGCGACGGTCGGTCAGGTCTGCTTCAACCCGGGCGAGGCCAAGAACACCTACGGCACCGGCAACTTCATGCTGCTGAACACCGGCACCGAACTGGTCCGCTCCAAGGCCGGCCTGCTGAGCACGATGGCGTACAAGTTCGGCGACGACGCGCCGGTCTACGCGCTGGAGGGCTCGATCGCGGTCACCGGGTCGGCGGTCCAGTGGCTGCGCGACCAGCTCGGCATCATCTCCGGTGCGAGCGAGACCGAGACGCTGGCCCGGCAGGTCGAGGACAACGGCGGGGTGTACTTCGTCCCGGCGTTCTCCGGCCTGTTCGCGCCGTACTGGCGCTCGGACGCCCGCGGCGCGATCGTCGGGCTGTCGCGGTTCAACACCAACGCCCACCTGGCGCGAGCAACACTGGAAGCGATCTGCTACCAGAGCAAGGACGTGGCCGACGCGATGGAGAAGGACTCGGGTGTGAAGCTCGAGGTGCTCAAGGTCGACGGCGGTGTCACGGCCAACGAGCTCTGCATGCAGATGCAGGCCGACATCCTCGGCGTACCGGTGAGCAAGCCGGTCGTCGCGGAGACCACGGCGCTCGGCGCGGCGTACGCGGCCGGGCTGGCGGTCGGGTTCTGGAACAACACCGACGAACTGGTGCAGAACTGGAACGAGGACAAGCGCTGGAGCCCGGAGTGGAACGACGAGCAGCGTGCGGCCGGGTACAAGGGCTGGGAGAAGGCCGTCCAGCGGACGCTCGACTGGGTCGACGTCGACTAGCAGCACGACGCAGTAGGCAGTAGGCAGTAGAGAGACAACCGGAAGGAACAGCACAGTGGCGGTAGTGGCTCTGTCCCCGCAAGCGAGGTCGGAGGCCATCGACGCGATGGCGGACGGCCGCGAACTGGACGTCCTGGTGATCGGCGGCGGGGTGGTCGGCACCGGGTCGGCCCTGGACGCCGCGACCCGGGGCCTGACCACCGGCCTGCTGGAGGCCCGCGACTACGCGAGCGGAACCTCCAGCCGGTCCAGCAAGCTGATGCACGGTGGCTTGCGGTACCTGGAGATGCTCGACTTCCGGCTGGTGCACGAGGCGTTGCAGGAGCGCGGCCTGCTCCTGCAACGCCTGGCACCGCACCTGGTCAAGCCGGTGCCGTTCCTCTACCCGCTCCAGCACCGCTGGTGGGAGCGGTTCTACGCCGGCGCCGGCGTAGCCCTGTACGACGCGATGGCGGTCAGCTCGGGCAACGGCGCCGGCCTGCCGATGCACCGGCACCTGACCCGGCGGGGCGCGATGCGGCTGGTGCCGAGCCTGAAGAAGTCGGCCCTGGTCGGCGCGATCCAGTACTACGACGCCCAGGTCGACGACGCCCGGCACACGATGGAGCTGGCACGGACAGCGGCGTCGTACGGCGCGCACGTCGCGAACCGGGTGAAGGTGACCGGGTTCCTGCGGCAGGGCGAGCGGGTGACCGGCGTCCAGGCCAAGGACCTGGAGAGCGGGCGTGAGTTCGAGGTCCGGGCCAAGCAGGTGATCAACGCGACCGGCGTGTGGACCGACGACACCCAGGCGATGGTCGGGGAGCGCGGGCAGTACCACGTCCGCGCGTCGAAGGGCATCCACCTGGTGGTGCCGAAGGACCGGATCCAGTCCAGCAGCGGGATGATCCTGCGGACCGAGAAGTCCGTGCTGTTCATCATCCCGTGGGGCCGGCACTGGCTGATCGGCACCACCGACACCGACTGGAACCTGGACAAGGCGCACCCGGCCGCGACCAGCAAGGACATCGAGTACCTGCTCGACCACGTGAACGCCGTACTGAACACGCCACTGACCCGTGAGGACGTCGAGGGCGTGTACGCCGGACTGCGGCCGCTGCTGGCGGGCGAGTCGGAGAGCACTTCGAAGCTGTCCCGCGAGCACGTCGTCGCGCACGCGGCGCCGGGGCTGGTTGTGGTGGCCGGAGGCAAGTACACGACGTACCGGGTGATGGCCAAGGACGCCGTCGACGCGGTCGCCAACGCGCTCGACGGGCGGGTCCCGAAGTGCACTACCAAGACCATCCCGCTGGTCGGCGCGGACGGGTACCCGGCGCTGTGGAACCAGCGGCACCTGATCGCCCAGGAGTCCGGGTTGCACGTGGCCCGGATCGAGCACCTGCTCAATCGGTACGGCGCCCTGATCAACGAGGTGCTCGCGTTGGTGAAGGACGACCCGTCGCTCGGTGAGCAGCTGCCCGGGACGCAGGACTACCTGAAGGCCGAGGTCGTGTACGCGGCCCGGTCCGAGGGCGCCCGGCACCTGGACGACGTACTGGCTCGGCGGACCCGGATCTCGATCGAGGCCTGGGACCGTGGCGCCGGTGCTGCCGAGGCCGCGGCCCGGCTGATCGCGCCGGAGCTCGGCTGGAACGAGGACACGATCGAGCGCGAGGTGTCGTTCTACCTGCGCCGCGTCCAGTCCGAGCGCGACTCCCAGGACCAGCCCGACGACGAGTCCGCCGACAAGGTCCGCCTGGAAGCGCCGGACATCGTCTCGCCGGTCTGAAATGCTTGCCCGGAGCACCTTCGTGGGGGGTGCTCCGGGCATTGGTCTGTCAGAAGGTGGCACCCAGCTCCAGCAGGCGCTGTACGGCGTACGCCGGGTCGACAAGTGACTCGGTGGTGTGCAGCCCGGGAGAGGCCGGCTCGTTCTCCAGCCCCAGCAGGCTTTCCAGGCCGAGGGTGATGCCGAGCGCGGTCAGCGGGCGCTGGCCGTGGGGGTGAATCAGGTACCGGGTCGACCTGAGCGGGTTGCCGGCCTGGTCGGTGCCTTCGAGGTCGATGCGGACCTCGACCGACGCGCGGCCGCCCGTACGACGCCCGGAGGACTCGCCGACCGCCATGTCGAAGCGGACGTCGGCGGCGCCGGTGGCCAGGGCCAGGCTCGTGACGTCGAGGATCGCGAGGCTCTGCGCGGGATGCACGGTGCCGTCGCCGGCGACCATCTCGGTGCCGACGTCCTGGATCCACTGGAACGTGCCGTCGCGCCGTACGAGACCCGCGGTCGTCGCCGTCGACCAGCGCGCGAGATCAGCCGCTCCTGCCGGGCCGCCGACGTCCAGCTCGTCCAGCAGCGCCTGCACCTGGATGCTGTCGACCTGGGCGAAGTCCTTGGCTGCCGCGAGGGTCGCCAGTACGGCGATGCCCGCGCACCAGTGGCTGGCGACCAGGATCGGCGCGGCGGCCGGGCGCTGGGCGGCGGCCACGAGCTCCGGGGACGTGTCGACGAGCGCGCTGGAGATGCTCAGGTAGGGCACCCCGTGGTCCTGGGCGTAGTGCAGACCGTTGTGATGGGAGTCCCACAAGGCCGCGACGACGGCCGAGTAGGTGTGGCCGGTGGGCAGGCCGAGGTCGCGCCGGCGAAGGTCGATCGTCACGGCGGTCGCCGTACCGAGGTCGCCGGCGATCTTCTGGGCACGGCCGAGATCGCGGCCGGCGATCGTGATCGGCAGGTCCGGGTGCCGGCGGCGGAGCAACGCGGCGGTGTCGGACCCGGCCTGTCCGGTGCCGCCGAGAATCAGGACGGAGTGCATGGTTCCTCCTAGCTACATTATGTAGGTTGCATCTTGTAGGATAGGCACATGACAGTGCGGTTGAGCAAGCAGGCCAGGCGCGAGCAGCTGCTCGACGCGGCGGTGGCGCTGGTCCGGTCCCGCGGCGCGGACGGGCTGACGCTGGTCACGCTGGCGGAGGCGGCCGGGGTGAGCCGGCCGATCGTCTACGACCACTTCGGGACCAGGTCCGGCCTGCTGATCGAGCTGTACCGGCGGCTGGACGAGCGGCACAAGACCGCGATCGAGGCCGCGGTGCGGGAGGCGGCGCCGGAGCTCGACGATGTTGCGCGGGTGATCGGTGCGGCGTACTTCGCGTGCGTCAGCGAGATGCCGGAGCTGGCTGCCGTGTCGGCGGCGGTGAAGGGGACCCCGGAGACGGAGGCCGTCCAGCGGGAGTTGCTCGACGGGTACGTCGAGCTGATGGCGGCCGCGCTGGCGCCGTACTCGAAGCTCGGGGCCGATGCGCTGAGGTTGCGGTGCGTCGGCGTACTGGGAGCGGCTGAGGCGCTGGCGTCCCGGCCGGGCGGTGAGGAGGCGTTGGTCGCGCTGATCGTCGGTGGGTTACTGCCAAGAAGGTGCTGAGGGCAACCAAGTTCGTCACCTGGTGTTTCCCCGGGAGGGCTAGGCTCCCGGCATGGACATGGTTGCGCTGGCGGAGGCCACCGAGGGAAACCTGATGCTGGGCCTGCTCGAAGCCGGCGAGCGGGTGCGCGAGCGGATGGGGCTGGCCGGCGGCGGATCGGTGGCGGCATCGCGTTGTCGGCGAGCAAGGACACCTCCGGGTTCTGGTCGAAGGCGCAGGGATTCGGGTTCAGCAAGCCGCTGACCGCCGAGGTGCTCGACGAGGTGATCGGTTTCTACCGTTCCGAGGGGACGGCGAGCGCCAACTTCCACCTTCCGGAGCAGGTGCTGCCGGCCGACTGGGCCGAGCTGGCCGCGAAGTACGCGCTGACCCGCGGGCCTTCGCTGGTCAAGCTGCGACGTGACGACAGCCCGGTCGCGGCGGCGCCGACGCCGCTCCGGGTCGGCCCGATCACGGAGGCCGACGCCGATGCCTGGGCGGCGGTGCAGGTCGAGGCGTTCGGGTTCGAGGACGGCGACGGGCGGATGGCGGAGATGCTGGCCGCGATCGGCAGGATCGCCGGCGTCACGGCGTACGGTGCCTGGGACGGCGACCTCCTGGTCGCCACCGGTGCCCTGTCCGTCGACGGCGAGGCCGCCGAGCTGGTCAGCGCCGCGACCCGCCCGGCGTACCGGGGGCGCGGAGCGCAGTCCGCGCTGGTCGCGCGCCGGACGCAGGACGCGGTGGCGGCGGGCTGCCGCTCGATCTTCGTGGAGACCGGCAAGCCCGGACCGGGGGACCGCAACCAGTCGCTGGAGAACCTGCGGCGGGCCGGGTTCGAGGTGATCTACGAGCGCCCGATCTGGGCCTGGAGAGCCTGACCTGAAAGGTTTGCGCGTCCGGCATAGTGTCGGGTCGGAACATCGTCACGGGGATGTGGCCTGGAGGCAATGAATGGATCGGATCGCCGAGCTGATCGAGGCAGCTGAGGCGGAAGCGGTGTGGGGCTACGAGAGCTCGGCCCCACCCCCGGTGGCGGAGTCGCTGAGGCTCGCGAGCCGCCGGATCGGTGGTGGTGTCGTGCTGGCGCTGCCCGACGACGTGACGAACTACTGGAGCAAGGCGCTCGGCTTCGGCTTCGAGGCGCCGGTGACGCTCGACCTGGTCGAGGAGGTCGTCGAGTTCTACCGCACCCATGACGTGCGCCTGGCGACGCTGCAGTTCGCGCCGTCGGTGCTGCCCCGGGACTGGGACGCGATCGTGGCGAAGACCGGGCTGACCGCCGGCGGGACCTGGCTGAAGCTCGCGCGACTGGCCGGCCTGGTCGAGTCCGCCGACACCGACCTGCGGATCGACGAGGTCCCGGCGGAGCAGGCCGACGAGTGGGCGACGACGCTGCTGCGTGGTTTCGGGATGCCGACCGACCAGCTGGTGCCGATGATCTCGGCCGCCGTCGACCGGCCCGGCTTCACGCCGTACGGCGCCTGGGACGGCGACACGATGGTCGGCGCGGCGACGCTGGCGATCCACGACCAGGTGGCGTCGTTCGCGGGCGCCGCCGTACTGCCGGAGTACCGGGGGCGCGGCGCACAGTCGGCGTTGCTGGCCGTGCGGGCCCGGCAGGCTTCGGCTGACGGCGCGAAGTGGTTGAGCGCGGAGACCGGCAAGCCTTCTGACGGTGAGCAGAACTCGTCGCTCAACAACATGCTCCGGACCGGCTTCGAGATCCGCTACGCCCGGCAGAACTGGATCTGGCGCGCCTAGTTGTTGCTGTCCTGCTGCTCGGGGCGGATCCAGCCGAAGGTGCGCTGGACCGCCGCCTGCCAGTTGGCGTACTCGGTGGCTCGCCGGTCCGGGTCCATACCGGGCAGCCACTGGCCGGCGCGGTGCCAGTTGCTGCGCAGGCCTTCGAGGTCCGGCCAGTAGCCGACCGCCAGGCCGGCGGCGTACGCGGCACCGAGCGAGACGGTCTCGGTCACCATCGGCCGGACCACCCGGACGTCGAGCAGGTCGGCGAGGAACTGCATCAGCAGGTTGTTCGCGGTCATCCCGCCGTCGACCTTGAGCGCCTTGAGCGCGATCCCGGAGTCGGCGTTCATCGCGTCGACGACCTCGAGGGTCTGGAAGGCGGTCGCCTCCAGGACGGCCCGGGCCAGGTGGCCCTTGGTGATGTACGACGTGAGCCCGGCGATCACACCGCGCGCCTCGCTGCGCCAGTGCGGCGCGAACAGGCCGGAGAACGCGGGCACGATGTACGCGCCGCCGTTGTCCTCGACGGTCCGGGCCAGCGTCTCGATCTCGGCGGCGGTGTGGATCAGCCCGAGCCCGTCGCGGAACCACTGCACCAGTGAGCCGGTGACGGCCATCGAGCCTTCCAGCGCGTACGCCGCCGGCTGGTCGCCGATCTGGTACGCGACCGTGGTCAGCATGCCGTGCGTCGACCGGACGATCTCCTTGCCGGTGTTGAGCAGGAGGAACGAGCCGGTGCCGTACGTGCACTTCGCTTCGCCGGGGCTGAAGCAGGTCTGGCCGAACAGCGCGGCCTGCTGGTCGCCGAGCGCCGCGCCGATCCGGACGCCGGGGAGCACCGTGGCCGCCGTACCGAAGACGCCGGAGGACGGCCGGATCTCGGGGAGGACCGACCGCGGGACGTTGAACGCGTCGAGGAGCTGGTCGTCCCACTCGAGGGTCTCGATGTTCATCAGCATCGTGCGGCTGGCGTTGGTGACGTCGGTGGCGTGCAGGCCGCCGTCCGGTCCGCCGGTGAAGTTCCAGATCAGCCAGGACTCCATGGTCCCGAAGAGGACGTCGCCGGCTTCGGCCCGGGCGCGCAGGCCGGGGGTGTGGTCGAGCATCCAGCGCAGGCGGGGCGCGGAGAAGTAGGTGGTGAGGGGGAGGCCGCAGAGGTCGACGAAGCGGTCGGGGCCTTCGTCGCCGGCCAGCTCGGTGATCAGGCGGTCGGTGCGGGTGTCCTGCCAGACGACGGCGTGGCCCACCGGCTGTCCCGTACGGCGGTCCCAGAGCAGGCTGGTCTCGCGTTGGTTGGTGATGCCGATGGCAACGATCTGGCTCGGCTCGGCGCCGATCTGCCGGATCGCGGCGGGCACCACCCGGGTGACGTTGCGCCAGATCTCGGCCGCGTCGTGCTCGACCCAGCCGGGCCGCGGGAAGTACTGCTTGTGCTCGCGCTGCGCCACCGAGACGAGCCGGCCGCGGCGGTCGAAGAGGATGCAGCGGGTGGAGTTGGTGCCCTGGTCGACCGCTGCGACGTACTGCTCTGCCATCAGCCGTCTTCCCGGAGGTCGCGGCCGATGGCCTCGGCGGTGGCCCGGACCATCGTGACCAGGTCGGTGCGGTGCCGCAGGCGGCTGTCGCAGATCCGCTCGATCCGGCCGGTGAGGCCGACGGCGCCGACGACGAGACCACCGAGGCCGCGGATCGGCGCGGCGATGCCGGCCAGCTCGACCGTGTGCTCCTCGAACTCGCCGGCCCAGCCCTTGGCGCGGACCGCGGCCAGTTCGTCGGCCAGCCGGGCAGGTCCGACGATCGTCCGGGTGGTGAAGGCTTCCAGGGTCTTCGGTTTGGCCGCGCCGCTGGTGTCGAAGGCGAGCACCGCCTTGCCGAGTGCGGTCGCGTGCGGCGGGAGCGTCGTACCGACGTCCAGGTCCTGATCGCTGTCGTCCGGCCGGAAGACGTGGTGCACGACGACCACCTTGCCCTCGACCAGCCGCCCGACCCGGACCACCTCGCCGCTGCGCGAGGCCAGCGAGTCGGCCCAGTTGATCGCGCGGCTGCGCAACTCGTTGGGATCGAGGTAGGTCTCGCCGAGCCGCCCGAAGGCGTCGCTCAGCCGGTAGTGCGCACCCGAGTGGTCCTGCTCGACGAAGCCGACCTGGTGCAGCGTCCGGACGATCCCGTGCACGGTCGCCTTCGCCAGCCCGAGCGCGTTGCCGAGATCGGCGACACCCAGCCCGTTCGGCGCGGCCGCGAGCAGGCGCAGCACTGCGGCAGCACGCTCGATCGATTGGACGCTGCCCGGCACACCGGCAGGCTACCGGTGATCAACGCCCAGCGGAGCAGTTCGGCTACTACTCGGTTGCGATCGCGCGGAGGACGTCCAGCCGCACTGCACGGCGTGACGGCCAGATCGCAGCCAGTACGCCGAAGACCGCCGCGACCACCGCCGCACCGACCAGTTGCAGCACCGGTACGTCGAGCACGGCGAGCCCGTCGTCGACCATCACGTGCTGCACCGCGGCGCCCGCGAACCCGCCGACCAGCAGCCCGAGGAGCGCGCCGAACAACGCGATCGCGACCGCCTCCACCTGCAGCATCCGCCGGACCTGCGGCCGGTCCATCCCGATCGCGCGCAGCAGCCCGAGCTCGCGGGTCCGCTCGACGACACCGAGCGCGAGCGTGTTCACGATGCCGAGCAGCGCGATCAGGACGGCGAACCCGAGCAGCGCTCCGACGATGACGAGGATGCTGTCGATCGGGCCGCGCTGCGCCTCGGCGTACGCCTGCTGGTCGCGGACCGCGACCGTCGGGTAGTCCTTGACCGCGCCGAGCACGGCCTGCCGGACCGTCCCGAGATCGGTGCCGTCGGCAACTTCGAGGTAGAGGGTGGCGTCGATCTCGCCGCCGCCGAGCTCGGTGAACGTCGCCAGGTCGGTGATCACGGCGTCGGTCTGGCGGTTCGGGGCGATCACCGCGCCAACGGTCAGCTGGTGCTTGCCAGTTCCCGTGACCAGCGTGAACGTCTTGCCGACCGCGAGGTCGAGCTGGTTCGCGAGGTTCCGGGGGAGGGCGACCTGGCCTGACGCGAGGGTGTCGAGCGATCCGGTGGTCGTCGTGACCGTGACCGGGCCGTCGAGCGTGCCGTCGGAGACGCCGGCCACGGTGACCGGCTGGTCGTCGACCTCGCCGGCCGACCGGCGTACGCGGTGGACCGCTGACACACCTTGCACCTTGGCCATCGAGTCGCCGACCGCTGTGCTGAACGGGCGGTCGCCGGTGACGACGAGCTCCGACGTACCGATCGCGTCGGAGATGCCTTGGTCGACCGATGCCTTGGCCGAGGCGGCGATCACGACGAGGCCGCTGACCAGCGCGAGCGAGATCATCAGCGCCGAGGCTGTGGCCGCCGTACGGCGGGGGTTGCGCTCGGCGTTGCGGCGCCCGATCACGACGGGAGCGCGGCGGCCGAAGGGGAGCATCAGGCCGCGTACGGCGTACCGGCTGATCAGGGGCAGTGCCATGACCAGGCCGAGCAGGACCAGGGCGGTGGCAAGTCCGACGAGGATTGCGCCGGGCAGGCCGTTGGTGCTGAGCGAGATCAGGAGCAGGAGGACTGCCATCAGGAGCAGGAAGCCGCCGAGCACGACCCGGACGACCAGGCTGCGCTCCGGGAGGGTGGTGTCGGCGCGCAGGGCGACCACCGGCGGGAGTTTGCCTGCTCTGTGCGCGGCGGGGTAGGCCGCGGCGGCGGTGATGCCCACGCCGAGGAGGTACGACGCGATGATCGTGGCGGGGCTGACCTGGAGGGCCGCCGACGGGATCGCGAGGTCGAGGCGTTGGTACATGAGCTGGATGGCGGCCGCGACGCCGACGCCGAGCAAGAGCCCGAGCGTCGAGCCGATCACGCCGATCACGAGGGCCTCGGCGAGGACCGTGCTGGTGACCTGGCCGCGGGAGGCGCCGACCGCGCGGAGCAGCGCGAGCTCACGGCCGCGCTGGGCGACGACCATCGCGAAGGTGTTGACGATCAGGAACGTGCCGACGAACAGGGCCAGGCCGGCGAACAGCAGCAGCGCCGCGGTGAGGCCGCCGAAGGTGTCGTCGAGTGCGCTCTCGCCGTCGGCCTCGACCTGCGCCGCGGTGCGGACCTTCAGGGTGTCGCCGAGCCGCGTCTGGATCGCGCGGCTGACGGTGTCGGCGTTCTGGCCGGGTTGGAGGGCGACGCCGATCGACGTCCAGCCGGGCTCGCCGAGGAGCAGGAGTTGGGCCGAGGCGCTGTCGAAGCCGACGAGGGGTGCGCCGGCCGACGTACCGGAGAGGCCGGCGGTGGTGAGGCCGGTCAGCGTCGCGGTGACAGCGCGGGCGGGGGTGACGACCTTGACCTTCTGGCCGAGCTCGTAACCCTCGCGATCGGCGGTGTTGCGGTCGAGGGTCAGCTGCTCGGTGCCCCAGGGCGCGGCGCCGGCGACGAGCTTGAACGGCGCGGTCCGGTCGTCGTGCGGCCAGCTCGCGCCGAAGGTCGCCAGGCTGTAGGTGTCGATGGGTTGGCCGTCCTTGCCCAGGATCTCGACGTCCGGGACGAGGAGCTGGGCGTCGGTGGCGGCGACACCTGGTACGGCGGCGATGCGGTCGGCGGTCTCGATGGAGAGGGTCGCCGGGCGGTTCGGCGTACCGGTGATGGGGGAGACCGGCGTGACGGTGAGGTCGGCGGTGGCGGTGGCGAAGTTCTTCTTGAGGGCGGCCGCTAGGGTGTCGCTGAAGACCATCGCGCCGCTGACGAAGCCGATGCCGAGCAGCACGGCGATCGTGCAGAGCACGAACCGCAGCCGGTGCGCGAGCACCGACCGGAGGCCGAGCTTGAGCATCAGCCGGCCTGGGTTTGGTCGGGGCCTTGGCCGCCGTCCGCGTTGTCGCCTGGGAACGCGCCGCCTTGCGGGTGCGTGTTGCCGCCGGCGCCCGAGTTGCTGGAGCTGATCGCGTGAGCGGCGGGGGCGTTCTCGAGGCGTTTCATCGTGTCGAGAACAGACTCGGCGGTCGGGTCGACGAGCTCCTCGCGCAGCCGGCCGTCGGCGAGGAACAGCACGCGGTCGGCGTACGCGGCGGCGGTCGGGTCGTGCGTCACCATCACCACTGTCTGACCGAACTCACGCACCGAACGGTGCAGGAAGGCGAGTACGTCGGCCGACGCGCGGGAGTCGAGGTTGCCGGTCGGCTCGTCGGCGAACACCACGTGCGGACGCGAGACCAGCGCACGAGCACAAGCGACGCGCTGCTGCTGCCCGCCGGACAACTCGTTGGGTTGGTGGTGAAGCCGGTCCTTGAGCCCTGTGGTCCGAACGATCAGGTCGAGCCACTCCTGGTCCGGCTTGCGGTTCGCGAGGGTCAGCGGCAGCGTGATGTTCTCCAGCGCGGTCAGCGTCGGGACCAGGTTGAACGCCTGGAACACGAACCCGATCCGGTCCCGCCTGAGATGCGTGAGCGCCTTCTCGGTCAGCCGGGTCAGCTCGACGTCGCCGAGGAAGACCTGCCCGCCGGTCGGCCGATCGAGCCCCGCCAGACAGTGCAGCAACGTCGACTTGCCCGACCCCGAAGGCCCCATGATCGCGGTGAACCGCCCCTGCCCGAACTGCACACTGACCTCGGCCAGCGCGTCGACCCGGGTCTCACCCGACCCGTAGCTCCGACCGAGCCCGAACGTCGCAATCGCAACAGCCTGCTGAACGGGTTCCGCGGTCATGGGGGAACGCTAACCTGCGAGGGTTCCTCCCCACCGGACAACCCTCACCTGCCCGCCCTGTTCGTCCCGCCACAAACAGAGCACCCCGCACTCTCCGAGTGCGGGGTGCTCCGGGACGTCTTCGGGTCAGGCGTCGATGACCACCGGGATGACGACCGGACGCCGACGCCAGTGGCGGTACGTCCAGTTGCCGACCGCGCGGCCGACCAGCTGCTCGAGCTGGCTCGCGTCGCCGATCGCCTCGGAGGCCGCCCGCGCGAGCGCCTCCTCGATCACCGGGATGACCGGCTTGAACGTCGTGTCGTCGTGGACGAACCCACGCGCCAGGAAGTCCGGCGGCTCGGCCAGCCTGCCGGTGTGTGCGTCGACCAGCAGGACGACGGTGACGACGCCCTCCTCGCCGAGCGTCCGGCGGTCCTTCAGGTTCGCCTCGGTCACCCCGCCGACGGTCATCGCGTCGACGTACACGTACCCGGCCTCGACCTTGCCGGTGATCTTCGCGCGGCCCTTGTGCAGGTCCACGACCACGCCGTCCTCGGCGATGATCACCCGGTCGGCCGGTACGCCGGTACTGACCGCGAGCGCCGCGTTCGCCTTCAGGTGCCGGAACTCGCCGTGCACCGGCAGCACGTTGCGCGGTTCGACGAGGTTGTAGCAGTAGACCAGTTCGCCGGCGCTGGCGTGACCCGAGACGTGCACCTTCGCGTTGCCCTTGTGCACGACGTTCGCGCCCCAGCGGATCAGGCCGTTGATCAGCCCGTAGATGGCGTTCTCGTTGCCCGGGATCAGCGAGCTGGCCATCAGGACGGTGTCGCCGTCGCCGATCCGGATCACGTGGTCACGGTTGGCCATCCGGGCCAGCGCGGCCATCGGCTCGCCCTGCGACCCGGTGCAGACCAGCGTGACCTTGCGGTCCGGCAGCTGCTCGAGCTCCTTCAGGTCGACGATCAGGCCCTTCGGCACGTTCAGGTAGCCCAGGTCGCGGGCGATCCCCATGTTGCGCACCATCGAGCGGCCGACGAACGCGACCTTGCGGCCGCCCGCCTTCGCCGCGTCCAGCACCTGCTGGATCCGGTGCACGTGGCTGGCGAAGCTGGAGACGATGATCCGGCCGGGCGCGGTCCGGAAGACCTGGTCGATCGCCGGGCCGAGGTCCTTCTCGGCGGTGGTGAAGCCCGGGACGTCGGCGTTCGTCGAGTCCGTCATGAACAGGTCGACGCCCTCCTCACCGAGCCGGGCGAACCCGCGCAGGTCGGTGAGCCGGCGGTCCAGCGGGAACTGGTCCATCTTGAAGTCGCCGGTGTGCAGCACCAGGCCGGCCGTGGTCCGGATCGCGACCGCCAGGCCGTCCGGGATCGAGTGGTTGACCGCGAGGAACTCGCACTCGAACGGACCGAACTTCCGCTTCTCGTCCTCCTTCACCTCCACCGTCACCGGCTTGATCCGGTGCTCCTTGAGCTTGGAGGTGATGAACGCCAGCGTCAGCTTCGAGCCGACCACCGGGATGTCGCCGCGCTCCTTCAGCAGGTACGGCACACCGCCGATGTGGTCCTCGTGCCCGTGGGTCAGCACGATGGCCTCGATCTTGTCCAGCCGGTCACGGATCCAGCCGAAGTCCGGCAGGATCACGTCGACACCAGGCTGGTGCTCCTCGGGGAACAGCACCCCGCAGTCGACCACCAGCAACTTGCCCCGGTGCTCGAACACGGTCATGTTCCGGCCGATCTCACCCAGACCGCCCAGAGCGACCACGCGCAGGGCGTCATCGGGAAGGCGGGGCGGCTGACCAAGATCGGGATGCGGATGACTCATAGCCCGGACGTTATCCGAGCCCCACGTCACCCCGTGGCACCGACCTCACTTCAGCCGGTGTGACCAGCACCTCAGAACCAGTTTTTTCGCGTACGCCGGGGCGCCGGATCCGGAGGATTCGTCCGCCATCACCCCCGGTCGGTGGTGTCGCCGCCGTCCGGCCCGGACACGGTGATCACCGTGCCCGGGCAGGCAGCCCCTCAGCAGATGTCGAGGCGGTTGAAGTCGTACGTCAAATGGTCGGCGACCACGTAGATGTTGCTCTGCGGAGCGAGGTTGATCCCGCCCTTGGGCCCCCAGAAATGCACTTTGGCTCCGCCGGTCTGGTTGTTGCGAACAGCCAGTGCGTCGATGAAGTTCGACAGCGATCGGGTATCGCACTTGAACAGGTGGAAGACACTGTGCTTGCCATCGCCCTGCCCCACCGAAACACAGGCGATTCCACTGGCCCAGGAACAGGCAATGAGCGCCGAGTTCCGATCCGCGCTCGAAACGTTTCGCTGGACCCACTCACCCGAGAACAGCGGGTAGATCTGCGGCGTCCAGGCGGTCGTCCCGGTAGCAACGTTCGGCGCCGCCTGCGCGGGCGCCGACACAGCCAACGGAACGAGGACCGCGGCGGCGATCACCGTCACGACCGCTGCCACCGCGCGCTTTCCAACACTTCTCAATCCCATGTGATCCCCTTGAGTAGTCGCAACCGATGCGGCAATTCCTGACGCATCAGTTGATTCGTCGGCGACCGTAACCGGCAGCGCTGGGAGAGGTCCACGTCTTGCATCAGGATTAAAACCTCAGCAAAATCGCTTGAATCGAAATGCCCTGGGCGGGCTTTCGACCCCATTCCCTTTCGGGCGGCGTTCATTGACCCGAATGTCCCACGGCATTGCCCAAAGGTGCTGCTGAGAAGGTGGCATGCGACGCAGTACCTGCAGCCGCAACAGTGATTCGGCGGCGTGACCCGCAGGTCTCGCGGGCAGATCAGGTCAGACACAAGGAGTCCCCGAGATCGGCGGCCAGGTTGTCGTCCCCTGGCCCGAAGGGGCAAGTGGCTGACTGTCGAAGTCCCACGCCGAGGCCGGTTGCCGACGCCCGGGCAGGGCGAGTCCCATCGGCCGGGAGCACCGCCCGGCGTCGTCGTCCCCACCCACCGGGGTAGGGCGAAGACCGTCGGCCGACGCGCCACCCGGCGTCACCGCAGGCGCCACCTCTCCTAGCGGTGGGCGAGTCCACGAGTCCCACGGTCCGGAGTGGGGCAAAGCCGTCGGCCGGACGCACCGCCCGGTGTCACCGCACGCACCACGATCCACAGCGGTGGGCGGGTGGGTGAAACCCACGAGCACCCGTCCGGGGTAGGGCGAGACCTGTCGGCCGGGAGCACCGCCCGGGCGTCAGCGCATCGCCACGTCTCACAGCGGTGGGCGGGCGGGCGAGCCCAGGAGCACCACGGTCCGGGGTAGGGCGAGACCTGTCGGCCGGGAGCACCACCCGGTGTCAGCGCATGCTGCACGTCCCACAGCGGTGGGCGGGTGGGCGAGACCACGAGTACCACCGTCCGGGGTAGGGCAGACCAGTCGGCCGTTTAGCCGTCGGTGTCGATCAGGTCGACGCCGGCGGATTGTTCGGCGACCTCCTGGACCGAGCGGGTGGGGAGTGGGGGTGGGGTGCCGTCCCAGGCGGGGCAGAGGGGTTTGTAGTCGCACCAGTCGCAGAGGGGGCCGGGGCTGGGGCGCCAGTCGCCGGATTCGAGGGCTCGGGTGATGGCGGTCCAGAGCGCGGTGATCTTGCGTTCGCAGGCTTGGAGGTCGGCTTCGTCGGGGACGTAGCGGACGATCTCGCCGTTGCCGAGGTAGACGAGTTGGAGCATGGCGGGGACGACGCCGCGCAGGCGCCACAGGACGAGGGCGTAGAACTTCATCTGGAACAGGGCCTTGGCCTCGAAGAACTCCGAGGGGGAGCGGCCGGTCTTGTAGTCGACCACGCGGATCTCGCCGGTGGGTGCGACGTCGAGGCGGTCGACGTACCCGCGCAGGGTGAGGCCGGACTCGAGCTCGGTCTCGACGTACAGCTCGCGTTCGGCGGGCTCGAGCAGGTTCGGGTCTTCGAGGGTGAAGTACTTGCCGAGCAGCTTGTGCGCCTCGGAGAGCCACTTGGCGAGGTCTTCGCCTTCGGCGTCGTCGGCGAAGAGCTCGGCGACCTCGGGCTCGGCTTCGAGGATGCGTTGCCACTCGGGCTCCAGCATCCCGGCGGCCTGCTCCAGCGTGCGCTGGCCGCGGGGCAGGTCGTACAGACGCTCCAGTACGGCGTGCACGACCGTCCCGCGGACGGCGGCGGACGACGGCTTCTCGGGGAGGCGGTCGACGACGCGGAAGCGGTACTTCAGCGGGCAGCTCATGAAGTCGGCCGCGCGGGAGGGAGACAGCGCACCGTTCGGGTGGCTGCCGCTGTGCACGACTGCTGCTGCGACGCTCATGGCAAAACCCTAGGCGCAAGCACCGACATCTTTCGCACGCACAGCGACGGCCTGTGGACAACGGTTCACAGGCCACCGGGCACGGCTCACCGTGGGTGTGTAGCGCGGAGTTACCGGGAGCCCAGTAGGTTTGTGCCGATGTCAGAGCCGCGTGAACCTCAGAACTCCGCCCAGCCGGCCGGCGCGCCGTCGCCGCAGCCCGGTACGTGGGTGCTCGGTCGTGTCCGCGGGATCCAGCTGACGATGCGGGTCACCTGGTTGCCGGTGGCGATCCTGCTGGCGCTGGGTTTCTCGGCGATCATCGCGCAGCAGTTCCCGTACCTGTCCGGCGGCTGGCGGTACTTCGCGTCGTTCGCGTTCGTGGTCGCGTTCACGGTGTCGGTGCTGCTGCACGAGCTGGCGCACGCGCTGATGGCGTTGCGGTTCAAGATCTCGGTCACCGAGATCAACCTGGGTTTCTTCGCGGCCGGTACGCACATCGAGGGTGAGCGCAAGTCGCCGCTGGAGGAGTTCGCGATCTCGGTCGTCGGGCCGGTCGCCTCGCTGCTGGTCGGCGGTCTCGCGTACGCCGGCTCGCGGGCGCTCGACGAGGGCGTCGCGTACGCCGTCGTCATGCAGCTCGCGGTCGCGAACCTGATCGTCGGCGTCACGAACCTGCTGCCCGGCCTGCCGCTCGACGGCGGCTGGGTGGTGCGCGCCGCGGTGTGGAAGGCGACCGGCAACATGCACACCGGCACGATCGTGGCCGCGTGGGCGGGCCGGGTCATCGCGATCGCCGTACTGGCCGCGCCGGTGATCCTGGAGGAGGTCTTCGACCGCAATCCGACGTTGATCGACTTCGTGATCGCGCTCGCGGTCGGCTTCTTCCTGTGGATGGGTTCGACCGCGTCGCTGATGCAGGCCCGGCTCCGGCAGAAGCTGCCCACGCTCCAGGTTCGCTCGCTGGCCCGCCGCGCGGTCGCGGTCCATGCCAGTACGCCGATCTCGGAGGCCGTCCGTCTCGCCGCGCAGGGGCAGGCCGGGGCTGTCGTGGTGATCGACGGCGACGGCAAGCCGCACGCGCTCGTCCAGGAGGCCGCGGTCACCGCGGTCGCCCCCAACCAGCGCCCGTGGACCACGATCGGCGAGGTCGCCACCCGGATCGGCGCGGGCCACATCATCGGCGTCAACGACACCGGCGAGGAGATCCTCGCCACCCTCCGCAAGAACCCCGCCTCGGAGTACCTCGTCCTGGACACCCAGGGGCAGGTGTACGGCGTCCTCGCGACAGCGGACGTAGAACGAGCCTTCCGCCGCCGCTAACGTCCGAACAACGCGCATGCGTCCGAAGAAGCGTGCGCTATAGCCTCGGATTCTTCGGACGCATGCGAGTTGTTCGGACGCTGGGTGCGCAGCGCCGTACGCCGTACGGGGACCACCCCGCGATTCGGGGAGTGGCGACTCGCCGAAGTAGGGTGTCGGCCTTATGTCTGATCTGCGTGATTTTCCTGATGCGGCGTTTTCCGGGGTTCATCATGGACCGTTGCAGCCGGGGGAGTGGGTCACGTTGTCCGACTCCAAGGGCCGGCGGCACTCGGTGTTCCTGGAGCGTGGCAAGGTCTTCCACACCACCAAGGGCGGGATCGAGCACGACGCGCTGATCGACGGGCCGGACGCGGTGACGATCCGTTCCAAGGGCGGCGTGGAGTACCTGGCGTTGCGGCCGCTGATGGCCGACTACTCGGTGTCGATGCCGCGCGGCGCCCAGGTGATCTACCCCAAGGACACCGCGCAGATCGTGACGATGGCCGACATCTTCCCGGGCGCGAAGGTGGTCGAGGCGGGTGCCGGTTCCGGCGCGCTGACCACCGCGCTGCTGCGCGCGGTCGGGATCCACGGCGAGGTGATCTCGTTCGAGCGCCGCGAGGACTTCGCCGAGGTCGCCCGCAAGAACGTCACCGGCTTCTTCGGCGCCGTGCACCCGGCGTGGCGGCTCGAGGTCGGTGACCTGGTCGAGAAGCTCGACGAGACCGACGTCGACCGCGTCGTGCTGGACATGCTGGCCCCCTGGGAGTGCGTGGACGCCGTCGCAGGTGCCTTGGCCCCGGGCGGCGTGTTCTGCGCGTACGTCGCCACGACGACCCAGCTGAGCCGTTTCGTCGAGACGCTGCGTGCGCACGGCGAGTTCACCGAGCCGCGGGCCTGGGAGTCGCTGGTCCGCGACTGGCACGTCGAAGGGCTGGCCGTACGGCCCGGGCACCGGATGCAGGGACACACCGCGTTCCTGGTCACCGCGCGGCGGATGGCGCCCGGCGTACAGGCTCCGATGAAGAAGCGCCGGCCCGCTCCGGGCGCGTACGGCGACGACTATTCCGGACCCCGTCGTTCCGAATCGGCGCAGGACACGCCCTGACGTCGCGCCAAACTGTCCGCGCCGTGCTGTATTAAGGCGCAACAGGCTCGACCAGGCAACGGTTCTATCCGCAACCGACACGTGATGGGATTCAGCTTGCCCGGCGAGGTTTTCTGGGTAAGGTCCATAGGGTCGAGCCCCACATGGTGAGGTGATGATCGTGGCTGGAGACGAGAGTCCTACCGCGGCAGAGCTGCGTAACCAGGTCCGTTACCTGGAGGCCGAGGTCGCAGCGTTGCGGCGTCGGTTGCTGGAGCACCCGGCTGACAGCCGGTCGCTCGAGAGCAGGCTGTCCGAAACCCAGGCGTCCTTGGCGAGCGTGACCGCGCAGAACGAGCGGTTGGCGGAAACGCTGCGCGAGGCCCGAGAGAAGATCATCGCTTTGAAGGAGGAGGTCGACCGGCTGGCGCAACCGCCGTCCGGTTTCGGGACCTTCCTCGGCCGCAACGACGACGACACGCTGGACGTGTTCACCGGGGGCCGTAAGCTCCGGGTCGCGGCGAGCCCGTCGGTTGACCTGGACGCGCTCAAGCTCGGCCAGGAACTGATGCTGAACGAGGCGCTGAACGTGGTCGAGGCCTGCGACTTCGAGGTCGTCGGCGACGTGGTGATGCTGAAGGAGCTGCTGGCCGACGGCGAGCGGGCGCTGGTGATCGCGCAGGCCGACGAGGAACGGATCGTCCGGCTCGCCTCACCGCTGCTCGACCAGCCGCTGCGGGCCGGTGACTCGTTGCTGCTGGAGCCGCGCTCCGGCTACGTCTACGAGAAGATCCCGAAGTCCGAGGTCGAGGAGCTGGTGCTCGAAGAGGTCCCGGACATCGACTACACCCAGATCGGCGGTCTGTTCGGTCAGATCGAGCAGATCCGGGACGCGGTCGAGATGCCGTACCTGCACAAGGACCTGTTCCTGGAGCACGAGCTGAAGCCGCCGAAGGGTGTGCTGCTGTACGGCCCGCCCGGCTGCGGCAAGACGCTGATCGCCAAGGCGGTCGCGAACTCGCTGGCCAAGAAGGTGGCCGAGCGGACCGGTGTCGAGGGCAGGTCGTTCTTCCTCAACATCAAGGGTCCCGAGCTGCTGAACAAGTACGTCGGTGAGACCGAGCGGCACATCCGCCTGGTCTTCCAGCGGGCGCGGGAGAAGGCCTCCGAGGGCATGCCCGTCATCGTGTTCTTCGACGAGATGGACTCGCTGTTCCGCACCCGTGGATCGGGGGTGTCCTCCGACGTGGAGAACACCATCGTCCCGCAGCTGCTGAGCGAGATCGACGGCGTCGAGGGCCTGGAGAACGTGCTCGTCATCGGTGCCTCGAACCGCGAGGACATGATCGACCCGGCGATCCTTCGGCCGGGCCGGCTGGACGTGAAGATCAAGATCGAGCGTCCGGACGCCGAGGCGGCCCGGGACATCTTCTCCAAGTACCTGACCACCACGCTGCCGCTGCACCCCGAGGACCTGAGCGAGTTCGGCGGCGACCGGGGCGAGTGCGTGAGCGGGATGATCCAGCGCACGGTCGAGCGGATGTACACCGAGGCCGACGAGAACCGGTTCCTCGAGGTCACCTACGCCAACGGTGACAAGGAGGTCCTGTACTTCAAGGACTTCAACTCCGGCGCGATGATCCAGAACATCGTCGACCGGGCCAAGAAGATGGCCATCAAGGCGTTCCTCGACGACCAGCAGAAGGGTCTGCGGGTGCAGCACCTGCTGCAGGCCTGCGTCGACGAGTTCAAGGAGAACGAGGACCTGCCGAACACGACCAACCCGGACGACTGGGCCCGGATCTCCGGCAAGAAGGGCGAGCGGATCGTCTACATCCGCACGCTCATCTCCGGCAAGCAGGGCACCGAGCCGGGCCGGTCGATCGACACGGCCACGAACACCGGTCAGTACCTTTAAGAGCGAAGTCGACAGGCGACGTGTGTCCGCGGAGAGCGCGGACCACGTCGTCTTCGTCGTGTTGTGCGGCTTCGCCGCGAGCGGGGGCTTCGCCACCCGCACCCCCGGGCGGGAGCTGATCGCGGCCCGCAAGGGTGCTGGCACCACCTGATCCCCCGGTCCGCGCAGGGGGCGGGCCGGGGTTTCCCCCGATTCCGGGTGGGGGCCGGCCGCCGTACGGTCGGCGTATGGCGACGGACGAGATGCGCAAGGACCTGCGGGCAGCGGTGGGGGCGCGGCAGGACCTGGGGGCGGAGTACGAACCCGAGATCATCGACGGGTTCCTGGACAAGCTCGACCAGCGCGCCGTGGCCCGGTACGGGCAGGCGCCCCAGCCGGTTCAGCCGCGGCAGCCCGCCGCCAGGGGCGAGAACGATCCCGGCGGGCTCGCGCTGGCGATCGTCTCGGTGGTGGCCGGTATCCCGATCACCGCGATCGCGGCCAACCAGGAAGGCACGATCGCGGTGATCATCTGCTGGGGCGGCCTGGTCGGTGTCAACCTGGCCCGTACGGTCGGCCGCTTCATCAGCCGCTGACCTGTACGACGCTCGCTAGAGCTCGAGCGGGATCAGTTTGCCGTTGGCGTCGAACGCGCGGTACTCCTGCTGGAGGTTGCTGTTGCTGTCCGGCCTGGGCACGTACTGGCCGGGCGGAATGACCGCCGTGCTGTGCGTGTAGGCGAACCCGCCCGCGACGGCGCCCTGCGTCCACTGGCCATGGCCCTTGCTCCAGACGTAGCGGGACTCGATCCGGACGATCCGCGGGTGAACCCGGAGGATGGTCTCAGAGCTCACGGAGGACGGCTTTTGATCCGTCGTCCCGCCAACTTCTCCCATGCCGGCGAGCAGGATCGCCGGAGTGCCCGGTGACGTCTGCTTGTTCCACTTCTCGTCACGCACAGCGGCGCCGGCGCCGCCGGCGAAGCAGGTGAACAGGCCCTGGTCGTAAAACCCGCCGGGCTGGCCGGGAGTGCGCTTCGTCAGCACCACCACTCCGGACGGGGTCCCGACGGCTCCAGGGATCGCCACCCGACGGGCCCACAGCGCGTCGGTCTTCTTGGCGCCGGGCAGCGCACACTTCTTGGCCGCGCGGGCGGCCTCAGCCGCACTGACCGGGCCGAGGTCGACCTTCGGGAGCCACGGCGCGATCGTCGGCTTCGGCTTGGCCGATGTCGACGTGCCGGCGTCCGGTGTGGACGGTGCAGCGTCCGGGGTGGACGGCCCGGCGGCCGGCTGGACTCCTGTCTCGGCGACCTGGTTGCCGATCACGAGCGTCCCGGCGACGACGCCGCCGACGGCCGCGACGGCGATCAGCGGAGCTGCCCATCGGCGGTGACCTGTGCTTCGGGCCACGGGATCGGCGGCGTTCATCACCTGGCGGCGCAGGTGCTCGCGCTCCGAGGGGCCCATCGGCGGTACGTGCGGGGGATCGAGCTTGCTGGTCATCACAACTCCTCGTTCAGGGCGACCCGCGACAGCAGGTCGGGAAAGCGGCGGCGGGTGCGGTGCAGACGGGCTTTGACGGTGCCTTCGGGAACTCCGAGGGCCTGCGCTGTTTCGGCGACGGTGAGGCCGGCCCACACGACGAGCTCGAGCGTCTCCTGCTCGTGCCGGGGGAGCTTGGCCAGCGCACGCCGTACGGCGGACATCTGGCGCTCGTCGTCGAGCCGCTTGGCGACAGCGGCGGCGTGGTCGGGCTGGTCGAACGGCTCAGGTAATCGCTCGACCAGGCCACGCAGCCGACGGGTGGTCCGGTGCAGCGTCCGGCACTCGTTCGCCGCGACGACCAGCAGCCAGCCGCGGGCCGACGGCGCGGTCAGCGGGCCCGGTGGGTTCCGCTCGAAGCGCCGCCAGGTGCTGAGGAACGTCGTCTGCACCACGTCCTCGGCCGCCGCCCACGACGCCGTACGCCGGAAGGCGAACGCGTGCACGTCGTCGGCGTACCGGTCGAAGAGCAGGCCGAGCGCCTCGCGGTCGCCGTCGCGCAGCCGGTCCCAGAGCACGCCGTCCCCGGGTGGCGCGGCCGCCATCGAGTACTCCGTCTCGTCGGTCAGGATGATCTTCACACCGGTTAATGGCCGCCCGGCCCCGGAAAGGTTGCCTACAACGTCCGCAGGTAGTCGCCGAGCAGTGCGGTGGTGTCCGGGACGAAGGGCCACGCGGGGTCGTCCAGCCGGGCGATCAGCTCGGGCAGCGGCATCCAGGTTCCCCAGTCGACCTCTTCGGGCTGGTGCCGGACCGGTCCGTCCCAGCGGCAGGCGTAGAGGTAGGCGCGGTAGTTGGTGAAGTCGTCGGCGTAGTCGCCTTGCGGCAGCTTCACCAGCTCGACCCCGCTGATCCCGAGCTCCTCGTCCAGTTCGCGCACGACCGCGTCGTACGGGTCCTCGCCGGCCGCGACGACCCCGCCGGCCATGAAGTCGTAGCGGGCCGGGTAGACGTCCTTGGTCGGCGTACGGCGGTGCACGTAGACGTCACCGGCGGAGTTGCGGACCAGTACGCCGGTCGCCGAGTGCCGCAGGTTGTCACGCCGCATCACCGACCGCGGCGCGGAGCCGTAGACCACGCCGTCGGAGTCCACCAGGGCAACGAGTTCGTCCATCCCCGCAGTGTCACACGGAGCCGGTGTAGTCCAGTTCGTGGATCCACGCGTCCCGCGGCTGCTGGTGGAGCGTCCAGTACTCGTCGGCGATGGCGTCCGGGTCGAACGCCGTACCGGGTGCGACGGAGCCGTGGACGGTGACTGTGGCGGCGTGGAGGCCGTCTGCGCCGTACGTCTGGTCCAGCAGGCTCACGAGCGCTCTGACGCCCGCCTTGCCGAGCGAGAGGCTCACGTAGTCCGGCTTGGTCTCGGGCATTCCGCCGGTGATCAGGAACGAGCCGCCGCCGTTCGCGATCATCTGGGGCGCCAGGTGGGCCGCCGCGGTGATCGCGCCGCCGACGTTGACCGCCCAGGCGTCCTGGTGCTCGCGCAGCGACGGGTCGCCGATCCGGTCGGCGGCGATCTTCGCCGCGTTGTAGACCACCACGTCAGGTGTCCCGAGCTCACCGACGACCTTGTCCAGGGCAGCCGTCAACGCTGCCTCGTCAGTGCTGTCCGCGGCCAGGGACAGCATCCCGTCGACCTCGGTCCGCCGTCTGGCGATCAACGCCACCGGCATCCCTTCCCGCGCGAACCGTCGCCCGACCGCCTGCCCGATCCCAGGTCCCGCACCGATCACCACAACTCCCGGCATGTTCGCTCCCTCTCCTGTGTTGTCACTCGTCATCGGGACGGTAGGCCGTGACACCGGTGTGAAGGTCAAGACGAAGGAGGCCCAGATGCTGATCGGCGAACTGTCGGAGCTCACCGGCGTGAGCCGCAGGATGATCCGCTACTACGAGCAGCAGGGCCTGCTCGGGTCGACGCGGACCACCAACGGTTACCGCCAGTACGACGACCAGGCGCCGACCGTCGTCGGCCACATCAGGAACCTGCTCGCCGCCGGCCTTCCGACCGCGACGATCGCCGGGCTGTTGCAGTGCGTGCACGGCGATCCGGCCGAGCCGGTGCTGTCCGGATGCCCCGGCATGGTGAACGGTCTGCAGGCCGAGCGGGCCCGCGTCGCCGCCGAGATCAGCCGGTTGAACACCTCGCAGGAAGTGCTCGGCGTCCTGCTGGAAGCGGCGGTTCACGCACCCGAGTGACGCGAGCTCCGGCTCGTACGGCGGCTTTGGTCGGCCGGACCGCGTAGGCTCGTGAACATGAGTGTGCGGCGGATCATGGGGACCGAGACCGAGTTCGGGATCTCGGTGCCCGGTCAGCCCGGGGCGAACCCGATGCTGACCTCGAGCCAGGTGGTGAACGGGTACGCCCAGACGCAGCCGCTGGCGCGCAAGACCCGGTGGGACTTCGACGAGGAGCACCCGCTGCGGGACGCGCGCGGCTTCGACCTGAGCCGTGAGGTGGCCGACTCCAGCCAGCTCACCGACGAGGAGACGGGCCTGGCCAACGTCATCCTCACCAACGGCGCCCGGCTGTACGTCGACCACGCCCACCCGGAGTACTCGGCGCCCGAGTGCACCAACCCGCGCGACGTCGTGGTGTGGGACAAGGCCGGCGAGCTGGTGATCATGGAGGGTGCGCGGCAGGCCCGCCAGATCCCCGGGGCGCCGCCGCTGAACCTGTACAAGAACAACACCGACAACAAGGGCGCGTCGTACGGGTCGCACGAGAACTACCTGATGCGCCGGTCCACGCCGTTCGCGTCGATCGTGCGGCACCTGACCCCCTTCTTCGTCAGCCGTCAGGTGGTCACCGGCGCGGGGCGCGTCGGGATCGGCCAGGACGGCGCCGGGCAGGGGTTCCAGATCAGCCAGCGCGCCGACTACTTCGAGGTCGAGGTCGGCCTGGAGACGACGCTCAAGCGCCCGATCATCAACACCCGCGACGAGCCGCACGCCAACCCCGACCGGTACCGGCGCCTGCACGTGATCATCGGCGACGCGAACCTGTCCGAGATCTCGACGTACCTGAAGGTCGGGACGACGTCGCTGGTGCTGTCGATGATCGAGGACGGCTGGCTGACCGACGACCTGTCCGTCGACCGGCCGGTGGGCGCGCTGCACGAGATCAGCCACGACCCGACCTGCACGCACCTGATGACGCTGAAGGACGGGCGCAAGCTCACCGCCGTACAGCTGCAGACGGAGTACCTGGAGCAGGCCCGCAAGTACGTCGAGGACAAGTACGGCGACGACGCGGACCGGCAGACCAAGGACGTGCTGCACCGCTGGGAGCAGGTGCTCGACCTGCTCGCGATCGACCCGATGCGGCTGGCCGACCAGCTCGACTGGGTCGCCAAGCTCAAGCTGCTGCAGTCCTACCGCGACCGTGACGACCTGGCCTGGGACGACTCCAAGCTGGCGCTGGTCGACCTGCAGTACGCCGATCTGCGCCCGGACAAGGGGCTGTACTTCAAGCTCGTCAAGGCCGGCCGGATGCAACGCGTCGTCACCGACGAGGAGATCCGGATGGCGGTCTCGCACCCGCCGACCGACACCCGCGCCTACTTCCGCGGCCGCTGCATGCAGCAGTACGCCGGCCAGGTCGCGGCCGCCTCCTGGGACTCGGTGATCTTCGACCTGCCGGGTAAGGAGTCGCTGCAGCGGATCCCGACCCTGGACCCCTTGCGCGGCACGAAAGCGCACGTCGGAGCGCTTCTCGATCAGTGCGACACCGCGAGTGACCTGGTTCGCACCATTACTGGGGGCGCTGGCGGGTAGGGTCGTCCTAGGAGAACCGGTTGGGCGGTTCTCCGGCGCGGTTCTAGGAGGTGTGCCATGGCGAAAGACGGTGGGCAGCAGCACAAGCAGCCCAAGCGTTCGACCACCGAGGAAGAGGTCGAGCAGGTCGAGGCGTCCGAGGACGTCGCCGAGCGCAAGGAACGACTCGACGAGGACGTCGACTCGATCCTGGACGAGATCGACGAGGTGCTCGAGGAGAACGCGGAGGAGTTCGTCCGCGGCTTCGTGCAAAAGGGTGGGGAGTGAACCGCTAGATGACATTCGATGCCTCCGGCCGGTTGCCGGAAGCCTTCCTGACCCCAGGTGGCTCGTCGTTCATGGACTTCCTGGCCGGGCACGCGCCCGACCTGCTGCCCGGACGGCGGTCCCTGGGGACAGGTGACCTGTCCAAAGACGTCCCGCACGGTACGACGATCGTCGCGGCCACCTTCGACGGTGGTGTCGTGATGGCCGGCGACCGGCGCGCCACGATGGGCAACATCATCGCCCAGCGTGACATCGAGAAGGTGTTCCCCGCCGACGAGTACAGCTGCGTCGGCATCGCCGGCTCGGCCGGGCTCGCGATCGAGATGGTGCGGCTGTTCCAGGTCGAGCTCGAGCACTACGAGAAGCTCGAGGGCACCACGCTGTCGCTCGACGGCAAGGCGAACCGGCTCAGCGCGCTGATCCGGGGCAACCTGGCGATGGCGATGCAGGGCCTCGCGGTCGTGCCGCTGTTCGCCGGGTACGACCCCGACATCGCCGGCGGCCGGATCTTCTCCTACGACCCGACCGGTGGCCGGTACGAGGAGCAGGCCTTCCACAGCGTCGGCTCGGGCTCGCTGTTCGCCCGCGGCTCGCTGAAGAAGCTCTACCGCGACGGGATGACGGCGACCGAGTGCGTCACGGCGACGATCCAGGCGCTGTACGACGCGGCCGACGACGACTCCGCGACCGGTGGGCCGGACATGGCCCGGCGGATCTTCCCGGTGATCGGGGTGGTCACGGCCGACGGTTACCAGCGGCTGCCCGAGGCGGAGGTCGGCGACATCGTCGACACCGTGGTCGGCGCCCGGCTGCAGCGTCCTGACGGCCCCGCGGCCCCGCTGTCCTGAGCCCGGTCGACGAGTAGAGGATCCACATGAGCACTCCGTTCTACGTCTCCCCCGAGCAGCTGATGCGGGACCGGGCGGACTTTGCCCGCAAGGGCATCGCCAAGGGCCGCAGCGCGATCGCGCTGCAGTACGCCGACGGCATCCTGTTCGTGGCCGAGAACCGGTCGCCCGCCCTGCACAAGGTGGCCGAGATCTACGACCGGATGGCCTTCGCGGCCGTCGGGCGGTACAACGAGTTCGAGAACCTGCGGATCGCCGGCGTGCGCCTGGCTGACATGCGCGGGTACTCCTACGACCGTCGCGACGTCACCGGCCGTGCGCTGGCCAACGCGTACGCGCAGACGCTCGGCGCGATCTTCTCCTCCGGCGGTGAGAAGCCGCTCGAGGTCGAGATCCTGGTCGCCGAGGTCGGCAGCACGTCCGCCGAGGACCAGATCTACCGGCTCACCTACGACGGCTCGATCGCCGACGTGCGCGGGTACGCGGTGATGGGCGGCCCGGCCGAGCAGGTCGCCGAGTACGTCGGCGAGCACTACTCCGACGGCATCTCGCTGGCCGGCGCGCTGCGGCTCGCAGTGGACGCGCTCGGGCACGACTCCAGCGACGTACGGCAGCTGGAGCCGGACCAGATCGAGGTCGCCATCCTGGACCGGACCCGCACCCAGGTCCGCAAGTTCAAGCGGATCTCGGAGGAGACCCTGGGCCGGATCCTGTCCGAGTCCCGCCCCGACACGGCACCGTCCGAGCCAGCGGCCCACACCGACGGCGCGGAGCCGGCCAACGGCGGCTCGTACGAGAGCACCGCGGCCGACGGCGACGACGCACCGATCGCCCCGCCCGAGGACCCGGAAGACACCAAGCCGCTGTGAGCGAGCAGCACCCGACCTCGTCCGCCGCCGGAGACTCTCCGGCGGCGGACGTCGGTCTGCCGGGTGCTGCGTCGGGCTCCGCGCCCGGCCCAGCCTCGGGCTCGGCGCCCGGCCCTGTGTCGGGGCCGGGCTCCTCGCCGGCATCCGGCCCGGCTTCGTCGGGGGCGCCCGGCTCGGCCCCGCTCCCTCCTCGGCCGGGGGATCCCGCGGCCTGGGAGCTGCTCGCCGAGAAGAACGTCTACGACGGCTTTCTCACCGTGAACGTTCGCCGCTACCGGTTGCCCGACGGCCGCGAAGCCGACTGGGATGTCTTCGGTCCTCGGCAGACTGCCGGTGTCGCCGGCGGGATCACCGTGCTGCCGTTGACGCCCGACGGCAAGGTCGTTGCCATTCGCCTCTTTCGCGCCGGCCCCGATCAGGTCGTCACGAACCTCCCCGGCGGATTGATCGACCCAGGGGAGAACCCCGCCGACGCCGGCCGCCGCGAGCTGCTGGAAGAGACCGGCTACACCTGCGGCTCGATAGAGGTCGTCGGCTGGATGTGGTCCGCCGCCTCCTCGACGTACCCGAAGTTCGTCGCCGTCGCCCGCGACTGCCGCCCGACCAGTGCGCAGGACCTCGACGACTTCGAGGACATCGTGCCCATCGAGCTCACCGTCGCCGAGCTCCGCCAAGAACTCCGCACTCCCGGCGCGATGACCGGCACCGACGCGACCTACCTGGCCCTGGACCACGCCGGCCTGCTCTGAGCGTTAATTGATTGCGCGGGCGGACGTGCTCCGCCCAGGATGTCGAGCGTGCTCAACACTCACTGGCCCCTGCGCCACCTTCGGCTGACGACCGAGCGGCTGGTGCTGCGTCCACCGACCGACGAGGAACTGGCCGCGATCGCCGACGTGGCCGCCGGCGGGATCAGCCGGCCGGGTGAGTACGCCTTCCTCAACGCGTGGCCCTATCTCCCCCCGCCCGAGCGCGCACGCCGCGTGATGCAGATGTACTGGAGTCACCTCGGCGCGTGGACCCAGGACGAGTGGGAGCTCTCGCTCGGCGTCTTCCACGACGACACCCCGCTGGGCATGGTCGGGCTGATGGGCAGCGAGTTCGGCGTACTGCGTGAGGTGAAGACCTGGTCGTGGCTCGGGCTCGCGCACCAGCGGAAGGGGTACGGGACGGAGGCGCGGATCGCGCTGCTGCACCTGGCGTTCGAGGGGCTGGACGCCGAGGCGGCGCGGACCGAGGTCTTCCAGGACAACGCCGGGTCCCAGGGCGTTTCGCGCAGGCTCGGCTACCGGCCGGACGGAATCTCGCGCGATGTCCTGCACGGGAAGCCCGTCATCTCGGACCGGCTGCGGCTGACCCGCGAGGACTGGTTCGGCGTCGAGCGCCCGAAGGTCGAGATCACCGGGCTCGACGAGTGCCGGGACTGCTTCGTCGACCCGAACTGACCACCATCGAAAGCCCGGCCGGGTCGAGATCGTCCCGACCGACGGCGACCGGACCCGGTGGTAGAGCTGGCTGCACCCTGAACCCGGGTTCTGGCTGGACTGTGTCCGCGGCCCGATCTTTCTAGCGTGAGAGGCGTCCTGGTACGTCTCGCACGGTTCGGAAGGTTGGCCACATGTTCAAGGCACGCAGAGGGCGCGACAAGCAGACCGGCGGCGCCGCCGTCCTGGTCGCGGAGGCCCCGGCGTACGCGGTCACGCTGGACTCGGTGACGAAGACCTACCAGACCGGGACGACCCGGGTGCAGGCGCTCGACGGCGTCTCGCTCGGCTTGCGGCGGGGGAGTTTCACGGCGGTGATGGGTCCGTCGGGCTCGGGCAAGAGCACGTTCCTGCACTGCGCCGCCGGGCTCGACCAGCCGACGTCCGGCACCGTCTGGCTCGGCGACACCGAGCTGACCCGGCTCGACGAGAAGCAGTTGACCGTGCAGCGCCGGACCCGGATCGGGTTCGTCTTCCAGGCCTACAACCTGATCCCGTCGCTGTCGGTCCGCGACAACATCACCTTGCCGCTGCGCTTCTCCGACGTACCGGTGGACGAGGCGTGGCTGAACCAGGTCGTGCAGGAGGTCGGCCTGACCGACCGGCTCACGCACCGGCCCAGCGAACTGTCCGGTGGTCAGCAGCAGCGGGTCGCGATCGCGCGGGCGCTGATCACCCGGCCGGAGGCGGTGTTCGCCGACGAGCCGACCGGAGCGCTCGACTCGCGGACCGGCAAGCAGGTCCTGCACCTGATGCGTTCGCTGGTCGACTCGCTCGGCCAGACGATCCTGATGGTGACCCACGACCCGATCGCCGCGTCGTGGGCCGACCGGGTGGTCTTCCTGGCGGACGGCAGGCTGGCCGGCGAGCTCACCGACCCGACCGCCGACACTGTCGCCGCGCACCTGACCCACCTCGGGGAGTGGTGATCGTGCTCACCTTCGCCTGGAGCACGGTCAAGTCCCGCTGGCCCGGTTTCGCCGGTGCCTTCATCGCCCTGTTCTGCGGCGCCGCGCTGCTGTCCGCGTGCGGCTTCCTGCTGCAGTCCGGTCTGCTCGCCGGCATCAGTCCCGAGCGGTACGCCGGCGCGTCGGTGGTCGTCGCGGCCAACCAAAAGCTCGCGGTCCCCGAATCACCTGACACCGACTTCGGCGACCACGTCCCGCTGGACGCGAACCAGCTCGCCGAGATCGCGGCCGTCCCCGGCGTCGCCCAGGCCGTGCCGGACTACTCGTTCCGGCTCACCCTGGCCGGCAAGTCCGGCGCGTTGGTCCACGGCGAGGAGGGCGGTACGCCGTCCGGCCACGGCCGCAGTTCCGTTGCCTTCGGCCCCTTGTCGGTCCGGGACGGCGCGCTGCCCACCGGCAGGTCCGACGTCGCGCTCGACCGCGACGCCGCGGCGGCCGGCGGCTACGCGATCGGTGACCAGGTCAGAGTCGCGGTGGGGTCGCGGCCGGCGTCGTACCGGCTGACTGGCATCGTCGACCCGCCGAGCGGTTCCTTCCGGGAGCCGGTGGTCCTGTTCACCGATGAGGTGGCCAGGCAACTGTCCGGCCAACCCGGCCAGCTGTACGCCGTGGGGGTGCTGGCCGCGCCGGGTGTCGACCGGGCGGACCTGGCCGACGCGATCGAGCAGGGCCTGGGCGACTCGGTGACCACGGCGACCGGCGACGACAGGGGCAAGGTGGAGTTCCAGGACTCCTCGGCTGCGTCCGGCCTGCTGATGGCGGTGGCGGGCTCGTTCGGTGGAATCGCGGCGATCGTCGCGATGTTCGTGGTGGCCGGCACGCTGGGGTTGTCGATCCAGCAGCGGCGGCGTGAACTCGCGTTGCTCCGTGCGGTCGCCGCGACGCCCCGGCAGGTGCACCGGATGATCGGTGCCGAGATCCTGATCGTGTCGCTCGCCGCATCCGTGCCTGGCGCGGCGCTCGGCTACGGACTCGTGTGGTTGCTGCGGGCGGCCTTCGTCAGGATCGGTGTGATCCCGGCCGACTACGGCCTCTCGCTGCTGCCGGTCCCGATTCTGGTCGCGGTGCTGCTGTCGGTGCTGACGGCCCAGCTGGCCGGCTGGATGTCAGCTCGCCGCGCGGTCAAGATCCGCCCGGTCGAGGCGCTGGGGGAGTCGAGCGTGGAAACGCCGCAACTCGGCCCGGTCCGGACGCTGATCGGGCTCGGGCTGCTGGCCGGCGGCCTGGTGATGTGTGCGGTCCCGGTTGTCGTAGCCGGTGAGGTGGGCACGATCGTGGCGGCGAGTTCGTCGCTCGTCCTGGTGATCGGCGTGGCGCTGCTCGGGCCGCGGATCGTGCAGGGCGCACTCACGCTCGTCGGTCCGGTCCTGCGGCGTTCCGGTGGTGCGTCGGGCTACCTGGCCGCGGCCAACCTCGCCCAGAACTCGCGTCGGGTGGCCGGCGCCGTCGTACCGCTCGTGCTGGCGATCACGATCATGATCGTTCAGGTCTCGGTCGGTGCGGCGCAGGTGAAGGAGGCCGGCCGGCAGGCCGACCAGGGCGTGGTGGCCGATCTCGTGGTGGCCAGTTCGGGCGCGGGGCTGTCGCCCGATCTGGTCGACGACATCCACGCGGTGCCCGGCGTACGGACTGCGACGGCGGTGACCAGGGGGCCCGCGACGATCAGGTACACCGACCTCGGTGACGATTCGGCGCAGTCCGTGCTGGGCTTCCCGGCGCAGGGCGTGGACGTGACGGGTCTGGCGAGCACGCTCGACCTGGATGTTCGCAAAGGCGACCTCGGGCGGCTCGAGGGGCAGGGGACTGTCGCGCTGAGCGAGTCCGCGGCGCAGCAGACCCGGACCGGGCTGGGGCGCCAGGTGGAGATGTTCCTCGGGGACGGTACGCGGCTGACCCCTGTGGTGGTGGCGATCTACCACAACGGCATGGGCTTCGGTGATGTGACGCTGCCGCGCGACGTACTGCTCGACCACCTGTCCACACGGCTGGACGACTCGGTGCTCGTCCGGGCCGAGGCCGGCGTCGACGCGAGCGCTTTGTCCGAGACCCTGACCAAGCGGTTCGCGGGTGAGGTCGGGGTGGTGCTCGCCGATCGCCAGACGATGGCGGAGGCGCAGCAGGCCGGCCTGGACCTCAACCGGTGGACGAACCTGATCCTGCTCGCCGCGCTCTTCGGCTACGTCGCGATCAACGTCGCCAACAGCCTGGTGATGAGTACGACGGCCCGACGACGTGAGTTCGCGCTGCTCCGGCTGGTCGGCATCGGCAAGCGGCAGGTACGCCGGATGATGCTGGTCGAGGCGGCCGTGGTGATCGGTGCCGCGCTCGTGGTCAGTGCGGCGCTGTGTCTGCCGCCGATGGTCGGCGTGACGGTCGGGCTGAGCGAGGGGGCGACGGTGATTCCGGCGTTCTCGCCGGTCGCCACCGCGCTCACCGCGGGCGGAGTGGTGCTGCTCGGGCTGCTCTCGATCATGCTGCCCACCCGCCGGGTGTTGCGCCACCGACCGGTGGACGCCATCGGCATCCGCGAGTGATCGGGCCGGGGTGATGCCATTGAAGTGTCCGGATCTGGGCAGTGCGTGCTCTTGACGAGCAGTTGTGCGCAGTGAATGACTGGTGGGGCACACCTTCCGCCCCAAGGAGTCGCCATGCGCCGCATCGGTCCAGCGGTGGCAGTTGCCGCCGCGCTCGCTCTCGCCGTCCAGCCCTTCGCCCTCTCCGCCCAAGCCGGCCCGACGCCTCCCGGCGCGGCGGCGACCACCAGCTCCGGCAAGGCATCGGTGAACCCCGAGCCTCAGCAGACCACCCCGCGGCGTGACGGCTTCGCCCTCGGCCGGACGGTCGGCCTGGTGCGCGGCCCGACCACCGACGCCGATGCCGAGCGGGTCGTCCGCGCGACGCTCGAGCGTGCGGGCGTCCGCACGGTCCGGGTCACCGACGGCGCCGATCCGCGGACCGACGTCACCGTCTGGCTCGGCGGGAACGATCGCGCGCTGCAGGACCTGGACGTCGCCCCGCCGGCCGGTCTCGCGGCCGAGGGGTATGTGCTTGCCGTAGGCACCTATCGTGGACGGCACCAGGTCGTCCTCGCCGGCGTCGACACCGACGGGACGTACTACGCCGCCCGCACGCTCGACCAGTTGGTGCGGGGCCGGCAGGTCGGCGGCACCGAGATCCGCGACTGGCCGACGATGCGGTACCGCGGGTCGATCGAGGGCTTCTACGGTACGCCGTGGTCGCAGGCCGATCGGCTCGACCATCTCGACTACCTCGGCGCGCACCGGATGAACACCTACGAGTACGCGCCGAAGGACGACCCGTACCACCGCGAGCAGTGGCGTGATCCGTACCCGGCGGACAAGCTCGCCGAGCTGGGGGAGTTGGTGAACAGGGCCCGAGGCAACAAGGTCGACTTCACCTTCGCGCTCTCGCCCGGGCTGTCGATCTGCTACACCGCCGACGCCGACTACCAGGCGCTGGTCGCGAAGTTCGAGGCGCTGTACGCGCTGGGTGCTCGGTCGTTCAACGTGCCGCTGGACGACATCGACTACAACACCTGGCACTGCGACGCGGACCGGGCCAAGTACGGCACGGGTGGTGGTGCGGCCGGTCAGGCGCAGAGTGAGCTGCTCAACCGGATCCAGCGCGAGTGGGTCGCGACGAAGCCTGGGGTCGCGCCGCTGCAGATGGTGCCGACCGAGTACTACAACGTCTCCGAGACGCCGTACAAGAAAGCTCTCCGCGAGCAGTTGGACGCGGCCGTTGTCGTGCACTGGACGGGGATCGGGGTGGTCCCGAAGACGATCACGGCCGCGCAGGCCGCCGAGGCGAAGGCCGTGTTCGGTCACGACATCCTGGTCTGGGACAACTATCCGGTCAACGACTACGCCGCCGGGCGGTTGCTGCTGGCCGACTACAGCGGTCGCGAACGCGGGATCGCCGATCACGTCGTGGGCGTGATCTCGAACCCGATGAACCAGGCCGCGGTCAGCAAGGTCGCGCTCTCCTCGTTCGCCGAGCTGGGCTGGAAGCCGGCCACGTACGACGAGCGCGCCGCGTGGGAACGCGCCCTCGCGGAGAGAGCGGGCGGGGATCGGCGGACGATCGAGGCCCTGAAGGTGTTCGCGGACCTGAACACGTACGACACGACGCTGCACCCGGAGTCGGCTCCTGAGTTGGCGGCGCGGATCGATGCGTTCTGGACGGCGTACGACGGTGAAAAAGATAGAGCGATTCGAAGACTCCTCCCGTACTTCCAGGCGGTGACTCGGGCTCCTGTGCAGATCCGGGCTGGGGTGGTTGATCCGGCGTTCGGTGACGAGGCGAAGGCTTGGCTGGATGCGACCGTCTTGTGGGGGCAGGCGCTCGAGGAGTCGCTCGGGTTGCTGGAGGCTCTCGACCACGGCGACGGCGCGGCGGCTTGGGCGAAGCGTCAGGAGATCGACAAGTTGACCGGCCAGGCGAAGGCGATCCGGGACGTACGGGAACCGCACTCCGGGACCTACCCGCGGATCGGCGAGGGCGTGGTCGACGTGTTCGTCGCCAAGGTCGGGCAGGTGCACGACGCGTGGATGGGGTTGCTGCCGGGGCGGACGGCGACGGCGAGCGTTCCGACGTACGCGGAGAACGTGCCGGGCCGGATGGTCGACGGGGACGAGTCGACGTTCTACTGGAGCAACCGTGCTCCGGCAGCGAACGACGAGATCCGGGTCGACCTCGGCGCGGTGCGGGAGATCGGTGCGATCGCCCTACTGATGGGGAAGGACGGGAGCCCGGACGACGTCATCCAGTCCGGGGCGTTGGAGTGGTCGGCGGATGGTCAGACGTGGACCGAGCTGACCCGCGCGACGACCGCCGAGGTCCGCGCGACGGCTCCGGCGGGGACGAAGGCTCGGTACGTGCGGTACCGGGCTTTGGCGGCCAATGCGTCCAACTGGTTGGTTGTCAGAGAGTTCTCTGTGCAGGTCACGGACGGGTCGGAGGTGGTGCTGACGGCGTCGGGTGGGCCGGCGCCTGCCGAGGGATCGGCGTTGGCGCGGGCTGTTGACGGGGATGTCGGTACGGCGTACGTGGCGGGTGCGGCGCCGGGGGAGGGTGACGTGCTGACTGTGACGGCGTCTTCTCCGGCTGTGGTGGATCGGGTGACCGTGTTGCAGCGGGCTGATGCGGCCGCGGCTGGTCGGGTGGAGGTGCACACCGCTGCTGGCTGGAGGGAGGTTGGTGTGGTGCGCTCGGCGTACGCGGCGCTGCGCGTGAGCGGTACGGTCGACGCCGTCCGCGTGCGGTGGACCGCCAGAGCGACGGCACCACAGGTCGCCGAGGTGATCCTTCACCGGGCGACTGGGTAAACTGGCCGGCGGGCCGCTACTGGCGTTCAGGTGGACCACCACCGGGGAACGGCCCGCCGGACTCTCGCAGGTTCGGCTGCAGCCGCGCGCCTGGGCAACGACGGATATTCGCCGACGCCCGAAGGAGCGCCCTATGACCACACCAGAGAACGCCGCCGACGCCCGGACCACCGCCAAGCCGATGATCGGTACCGACCTCGCCGCGGACATGGTGGCGCAGGCCGCCGTACGGGCGAAGAAGCTGCAGGACGAGACCGGCGTGCAGCCGTGCCTGGCGACCGTGCTGGTCGGTGACGATCCCGCGTCGGCGACGTACGTGCGGATGAAGCAGAACCGGAGCAAGAAGGCCGGTATCGGCTCGGTCAGCGTCACGCTGCCGGCGACGACCACCACCGACGAGCTGGTCGCGGAGCTGACCAGGCTGTCCGACGACTCGACCGTGCACGGGATCCTGCTGCAACACCCGGTGCCGGAGCAGATCGACGAGCGGGCAGCGTTCGAGGCGATCGCGCCGGGCAAGGACGTCGACGGCGTGACCATGCACTCGTTCGCGGCGATGGCCTTCGGCGAGCCCGGGTTCCGCTCGTGCACGCCCGGCGGGATCCTGCGGCTGCTGCAGGCGTACGACGTACCGCTGTCCGGTGCGCACGCGGTCGTCATCGGACGGAGCCCGATCCTGGGCAAGCCGGCCGGAATGTTGCTGCTGGCATCGAACGCGACCGTCACCTACACGCACTCGCGGACCGTGGACCTGCCGGCGCTGGTGCGCCAGGCCGACCTCGTGGTCGCCGCCGTCGGCAAGCCGAACTTCGTCCGCGGGGACTGGCTGAAGCCGGGCGCCGTGGTGGTCGATGCCGGGTACAACGAGGGCAACGTCGGCGACGTGCACGCCGAGGAGGCCGCCCGGGTCGCGAGCCTGCTGACGCCGGTGCCCGGTGGGGTCGGCCCGATGACGATTGCGCTCCTGCTGGAGCAGACCGTCGACGCGGCGGAAGCACAAACCGCCCGCAGCTGACACCGCGACCCCCTTGCGTCCGAAGAAGACGCATGCGTCCGAAGAACCCGAGGCTATAGCGCTCGGTTCTTCGGACGCAGCACGATTCTTCGGACGTCAGGGCCGGTGGCGAGACGGGTGAGCACCGCGCGGGCGGTCTGACCTAATGTTGAGACTGGTGTCCAGCGCCGAGGAGCGGTGCGGGACGTGGTGAGCTAGGAGGCAGGACAGTGGCGGTACGGGCGATCCGGGGTGCCACCCAGCTGGACGCGGACGAGCGGGAGCACCTGCTCGAGCGGACGGCCGAGCTGGTCCGGGCGGTGCTGCAGGCGAACGATCTCGCGTCGGAGGACCTGATCAGCATCCTGTTCACCGTCACGCCCGACCTGAGCTCGGAGTTTCCCGCGGTGGCCGGCCGGCAGATCGGGCTGACCGACGTACCGCTGATGTGCATGCAGGAGATCGCCGTCCCGCACGCGCTGCCGCGGGTGGTCCGGATGATGCTGCACACCGAGACACCGCGCTCGCGGGAGAAGATCCAGCACGTCTACCTGCACGGCGCCACCGCGCTGCGCCCGGACCTGACCGGCGCCCAGTGACAGACCCGCTGGCCCCGGCAACACCCGCGGCACCGGCGACCGCCTTACGCGGTCCCGTCCGCATCGTCGGCACCGGACTGATCGGTACGTCGATCGGCCTGGCGCTCGCGCGCCTCGGAGTCGTCGTCGAGCTGATCGACGGCGACCCCGACAACGCGCTGATGGCCGAACGCATCGGCGCGGGCTCGCGCCTGGTGCAGCTCGAGCCGCAGCTCGTCGTCGTCGCCGTACCGCCGGACCACGTCGGCACGGTGATCGCCGAGCAGCTGGAGCAGACCGACGCCGTCGTCACCGATGCCGCGAGCGTGAAGGGCAAGCCTCTCGCCGACGCCAAGGCGCTGACGCAGGCAGCCGGTCGGCCAGGCGACATCAGCAGGTACGTCGGCAGCCACCCGATGGCCGGCTCGGAGCGCAACGGCCCGCTGGCCGGTCGCGCGGATCTGTTCGAGGGCGCTACCTGGGCGATCACCCCGCACGGCACGAGCGACCCGGCCGCCGTCGAGCTCGTACGCCGGCTCGCCGAGGCCTGCGGCGCGCGGACCGTCGAGCTGTCGGTCCCGGACCACGACCTGGCCGTCGCCCGCGTCTCGCACCTGCCGCAGCTGATGTCGTCGCTGGCCGCGGGCACGCTCGTCGACGCGCCGGCCGAGCACTTGGAGCTGTCCGGCCAGGGCGTCCGCGACGTGACCCGGATCGCCGCGAGCGACCCGGGGATGTGGACCCAGATCGTGGCCGCGAACTCGCCCGCGCTGAGTGGTCTGCTGGAGCAGATCCGCGACGACCTCGACCGGCTGTTGATTGCCCTGAGCAAGGAAAAGCCTGGCTCCGGCCACGCCGACGACGAGGTGACGGCCGTACTGCGCCGTGGTGTTTCCGGCGCGGTCCGTGTCCCGGGCAAGCACGGCGCCCCGCACATCGAGCTCGTTCCCGTGCTGGTCACCATCCCCGACCGCCCGGGCCAGCTGGCCCGGTTGTTCGCCGACGCGGCCGCGTCCGGCGCCAACGTCGAGGACCTGCGGATCGACCACAGCCCGGGCCGCCCGGTCGGTGAGGTCGAGCTGGCGGTCAAACCGGCGTCGGTCGATCAGCTGGTCGAGGTACTGACCGAGCGTGGCTGGTCCGTGCACCGGTAATCTTCCGCCCATGATCATCGCTGTCGACGGCCCGAGCGGTTCCGGTAAATCGAGTACGGCCCGTGGAGTGGCCGCCAAACTGGGCCTGAAGTACCTGGACACCGGCGCGATGTACCGGGCGGTGACCTGGTCGGCGATGGAGGCCGGTCTCGACCTGACCGACACCGCCGCGGTCGCCGACCGGGCCCGCGCGGTCGAGCTGGGGATCAGCACCGACCCGCAGCTGGCGCACTTCACCGCCGACGGCGCCGACGTGACCGAGGCGATCCGCGACCCGCGGATCAGTGAGAACGTCAGCAGGATCGCCACCAACCTCGACGTACGGCACGAGCTGATCCGGCGGCAGCGGGAGATCATCGACGACGCCCAGCCCGGCGGGGGGATCGTGGTCGAGGGCCGGGACATCGCGACCGTGGTCGCCACCGACGCCGAGCTCAAGGTGCTGCTGACCGCCGACCAGGACGCCCGGATGGCCCGCCGCAAGGCCGAGCTGGCCGAGGGCGCGCTGACCGCGGAGCAGCTGCGCGACCAGATCGTCCGCCGCGACGCCGACGACGCCACCGTGTCCCAGTTCGAGGTCGCCTCGGACGGTGCGGTGACGATCGACTCCACCCACCTGTCCCTGGAGGAGGTCATCGACGTGATCAGCAGGCTCGCGAAGGAGGCCGAGGCCGCGCCGCCACGCGATCCGCGGGAGTCATGACAGCCGAACTGACCAGGCACCAGGAACTGCCCCGGACCGACGACCTGTCGTCGCTGCCGTACCGGCTCGGCGGAGTGATCCGTCACGTCGTCGGGCCGTACCTGCGCTGGCGCTACGACCTGACGATCCACCACGAGGAGCTCTTCCCGCGCAGAGGCCCGGTGCTGCTGGCGCCGAACCACGTCGGGCTCCTGGACGGACCGCTGCTGGGCGCCACCGCGCCGCGGATGCTGCACCAGCTCGGCAAGATCGAGGCGTTCGACGGGATGCAGGGCAAGTTCCTGCACCGGGCCGGGCAGATCCCGGTCGACCGTACGACGTACGACACGCTGGCGATCCGCAAGGCGATCAAGGTGCTGCGCGACGGCAACGTGATGAGCATCTACCCCGAGGGCACCCGGGGCCGGGGCGACTTCCGGCGGATCCGGGTCGGCGTGGCCTACCTGGCGATGGTCACCGGGGCGCCGATCCTGCCCGTTGCCCTGCTCGGCACCCGCCTGCCGGGCGGCAGTGTGGAGGCGTATCCCCCCAGGGGGAGCCGGGTCGACGTCGTGTACGGCGAACCTTTCACCGTGGAGCGCGTACCCTTTCCTCGGAGGCACACCGACGTACGGGCGGTGGCCGACCAGATCGGCGACGTCTTGCGGGCGCATGTCCAGGCCGCCGTCGCAGCCACCGGCCACCCGCTTCCGGGCAAGCCAGACCAGAAGGATCCTGATGAGTGACCTGCCCACCGGCTACGAGTACGACGCCGAGCCGTCGCACGACGACGACACCGGCCCCGTACCCGTCCTGGCGATCGTAGGCCGCCCCAACGTCGGCAAGTCGACGCTGGTGAACCGGATCATCGGCCGCCGTGAGGCGGTCGTCGAGGACACCCCGGGTGTCACTCGGGACCGTGTCTCGTACGACGCCGACTGGGCCGGCCGGGCCTTCACGGTCGTCGACACCGGCGGCTGGGACCCGGACGCGGTCGGGATGGCCGCGCTGGTGGCCGCCCAGGCCGAGATCGCGATCAACGCCGCCGACGCGGTGCTGTTCGTGGTCGACGCGACCGTGGGCATCACCGACGCCGACGAGGCCGTGGTCCGGGTGCTGCGCAAGTCCGGCAAGCCCGTCGTACTGGCCGCGAACAAGGTCGACGACCAGCGGGTCGAGGCCGAGGCGATGAACCTGTGGGGCCTCGGCATCGGCGAGCCGTTCCCGATCTCGGCGATGCACGGGCGGGGGACCGGCGACATGCTGGACGCCGTACTGGCCGCGCTGCCGGAGGCGCCGCCGGAGCGCGACCCCGAGACCGGGGGACCGCGCCGCGTCGCGGTCGTCGGCAAGCCGAACGTGGGCAAGTCCTCGCTGCTGAACAAGGTCGCCAAGGAGGACCGGGTCGTCGTCAGCGACGTGTCCGGTACGACGGTCGACCCGGTCGACGAGCTGATCACGCTCGGCGGCAAGCAGTGGCGCTTCATCGACACCGCCGGCATCCGGCGCAAGGTGAAGAACGTCCAGGGCCACGAGTACTACGCCAGCCTGCGGACCAACAGCGCGATCGAGCGCGCCGAGGTCGTCGTCGTGGTCGTCGACGCCTCCGAGCCGATGACCGAGCAGGACCTGCGGATCATGGACATGGTCGAGCAGGCCGGCAAGGCGCTCGTGATCGCCTACAACAAGTGGGACATGGTCGACGAGGACCGGCGTTACTACCTGGAGAAGGAGATCGACCGCGATCTCGTCCAGCTGCGCTGGGCCCCGCGGGTGAACATCAGCGCCCTGACCGGGCGGCACATGGAGAAGCTGGTCCCGGCCATCGAGGCGGCTCTGGACGGCTGGGAGACCCGCGTCCCGACCGGTCAGCTGAACGCGTTCCTCGGCCGGTTGGTTGCCGCGCACCCCCATCCGGTGCGGTCGGGCAAGCAGCCGAAGATCCTGTTCGGCACCCAGGCCACGACGATGCCGCCGACCTTCGCGATCTTCACCTCCGGGCAGATCGAGCCGTCGTACCAGCGGTTCATCGAGCGCCGGCTGCGGGAGGACTTCGGCTTCGTCGGCAGTCCGGTGGACGTCCAGATCCGGGCCCGTCAGAAGAAGGCGAAACGCTGATCGGCCCGGTGCCGAAACACCCCTGAGGATGGGGTAAGGTTTACCCCGGTCGGCCGCGAGGACGATCGTTCGGGCTGTGGCCTAGCCTGGTAAGGCGCTTGTCTGGGGGACAAGAGATCGCGAGTTCAAATCTCGCCAGCCCGACGAAGAAGCCCTGGTGAGAGTTCACTCTCACCAGGGCTTTCGGCTTTTCACGGCTCGAAGCTCGCGGCCATCCGGGCGAGTGCGTCGAGGCCGCCCGCGAGCTGGTCCGGGGTGAACGGGCCGATCAGCCGTGCTGCCGACAGCAGACCGATCGTCGCGCTCGACAGAGCGATCGCGAGGTGCTCGGGATCGACGTCGGCGGCGAGCATTCCCTGTGCCTGCAGGGCGCGCAGCCACTCGACGACCGACGCGTGGCGTGCGTGGTAGCGGCCGTCGGTGACGGTGCCGACGTGGGTGCCGAGCGTTCCGCGGTCGTCGAGGAAGGCGGCCGTCATCAACTGGTCCTCGAGCAGAGCCTGTACAGCGGCGCGGTAGGCGTCGCTGAGTCTTGGGAGCTCGGCTGCGGTCCTGGCTCTGAGGCGTTCCGTTCCGCGCTGCAGCAGCGCGTCGAGGATGGCGCGTTTGCTGTCGAACTCGAGATAGACCGCCCCCTTGCCGATCCCGGCCCGGGCAGCGACCCCGGCGACACTCATCGCGTCGAAGCCGCTGTCGAGCACGAGCGCCTCGGCGGCGTCCAGGATGCGCTCGCGGCGGTCCGGGACGAGTGGCCGCGGCATCAGCCGAGTCCGCGCAGAAAGTCGAGCACCGCCGGTACGACGAGGTCGGGCCGGTCGCGCTGCACCCAGTGCCCAGCGCCCGGGACGGTCAGCAGCGTCCCGCGGGGGAGGAGCTCCGCGGCAGCTCGCGCACGAGCGACCGGTACGCCGCTGTCGCGATCGCCGTGGACAACGAGTGCGGGCGTCTGGATCTCGTGCAGGCGGTCCGTGTAGTCGGTGCGCAGCCTGTCCCACAGCACCTGGTCACGCTGCCACTCGTCGAAGGTCCTGATGCCCTGACCCTCGGCGGCCTCCGCCACCACGTCCCGGACGAGCTCCGGCGTCCGCGCTGCCGGGTTGCGAACGATCATCCGCAGACCGCGCTCCATCGCTTTGGCGTTGCGTGCGTAGCCACGCGTTACGGCGCCGAGCACTCCCGAGCGCTGGAGGGCGTAGGTCGTGAGCTGGTTCAGTCGGCTGAGGCGTCCGTCGCTCAGCCGCGGCATGATCCCGAAGGCGCCCAGCAGCAGCGCGCCCCGAGCCGGGCGCTCGAGCAGGTGCCCGATCGTCAGCCCGCCACCGAGCGACAGCCCGCCGATCACGTAGTCGTCGAGCCCCAGCTTGTCCACCAACTCTCCGACGTACGAGACGAGCCGCTGCTGGGTCAGTGACCAGCTCGCCCGTGGACTCCGCCCGAACCCGGGATGATCCGGCGCGACCACGCGGTACCCCGCGTCTGCGAGCGCAGGCCCGACCTGCCCCCACGACAGCTCAGCGCTGTCCGCCCCACCCCCGTGCAACAGCAGCACAACCGGCCCGCTCGCCGGCCCCCACTCCAGTACCGACACCATCGCACCAGTCACGTCGACCGTCGTACGCCGTGCATTCATCCGCAGCTCCCGTCGTTGTGACCAGATTAGCCGATCTGGTCACAACGACTGGATCTCGCGGAAGATCTTCTGGGCTGCTGCCAGGTGGACCAGGGCGCCGGACTGTTCGTGGAGGGCTACTGCCGTTCGGGCGGCGGTTTCTGCTCCGGGAGCGCCGGCTGCGTGTCTTGCCCTGGCCAGTACGGCGTGGACGCGGCCTTTGAGGACGCGCATGTCGAGGTCTGCTGCTTGGTGGGCCGCCTCCTCGGCTGTGGCGAGGGCGGTGTCGTCGCCGGAGGCGAGGCGGGTGGCGGCCTGGCCGAGGAGGGCCCGGACCTGGATCTCGCGGGACTGGATGCGCTTCGCGGTGTCCAGGGCGGCGTCGTACTCGGCCAGGGCGGCCGGGAGCTCTTCGAGGCCCAGGAAGGCATCGCCGAGCGTCGCCCTGGCGTGGCACTCGACCAGCTCGTCGTGGACCTCCAGGGTGAGGTCGACCGCCTCCTTCGCCGTACGGCGGGCAGCGGGGAAGTCGCCACGGTCGCGATAGATGGCAGCGAGCCGCTCGAGCGACTCGGCCAGGTCCTGGTTGCGGCCGCTGGCGCCGACTCCCGCGACCTCCTCCTGCTGCAGTGCGAGAGCGGTGTCGAGCTCACCACGGTCCTGGTGGATGTGCGCGAGCAAGTGCAGCGCGTAGGTGTTGCGGATGTCTCCGAACTCCTCCAGCCGTCGCCTCGCCTCCAGGGCAGCGGGGAGGGCCTCAGTGAGCTGACCTGACTGACGCAGCATCGAGGCGACGTTCAGCCGGGCGGACGCCGCGGCCCTCCGGTCGTCCAGCTGGTCCAGGAGCTCGACGGCCTGCTGGAACAGGGCCAGTGCTGCTGTCGCCGAGGTCAGACTGGCTTCGAGGACTCCGAGCTGGAGCAGCGACCGTGCCTCGCCGGCGAGGTCGTCGGCCTGCCGGTACGCCTCCAGGGCGCTTGCGATCGTCGTACGGGAGGAGACGAGGTCGCCGGTGTTGGCGAAGAGCCTGCTGAGCGAGCGGAGCATCGCGGCCCGCGCCTGGTCGTGGCCTTCGGCTGCTCGGAGCCCGGCCTCGGTGGTGGAGCGCCAGTCGTCCACATGACCTCGGCCGCTGAAGTAGAGCGTCAGTCGATCGGCCAGCAGCCAGGCCTTCTCGTGCGGACCGTGCTCTGAAGCGTCGAGAGCGGCAGCGACCAGGTTCGCGCGCTCGGAGTCGAGCCAGGCCAGCGCTACCTCGGCAGTCGGGGGAGCAGCCGTTGGTAGTGGCTGCAGGAGTACGGCGTTCCTGGCGAGGGCTGCCACGGCTGTGCCCAGGCCGTCGAGGTAACTGTCGAGCAGACGGAGTCGCGCCGCGCTGCTGTCGTCGTACTGCGTTGTCAGCTCCTCCGCATAGCTCCGGAGCAGGTCGTGCAGCCGGTAGCGGCCGGTGCGGTGCTCCTCCAACAGGGACGCCTCGGTCAGCTGCTGGAGGAGGTGGGCAGCAGTCGACTCCGGTACGTCGAGCAGAGCGGCCGCCGCGGACGCGGTGACATCCGGACCGCGGACGTGACCGAGCAAAGCGAACAGCCGGGCGAGCTGCGGGTGCAGCGCGCGCAACGCGTTCCTGAACGTGCCCCGGACCGCCGCCGACGGGTCGTCGTGCAGGGTGAGCCCGTCGAGCCGGAAGCCCTCCCGCAGCTCGGTGAGGTACTGGTCGACATCGGTGCCGTCCATGATCTGCGCTGCGGCGATCCGGAGCGCCAGCGGCAGGTGACCGCACAGATCGGCCAGCGCGGTGACCTGCGGACGGGCCAGCCGGTCCTGGCCGGGCAGCGTCGACAGGAGCGCCTGGGAGTCGTCGTCCGGCAGCTGAGCCAAGGCGAGCGGCTGCACACCGACCAGAGCGGTGAGGCTGCTGAGCCGTTGGCGGCTCGTGACGATGATGGCGCAGTTCGTCGTACCGGGGAGGAGTGGGCGGACCTGCTCAGCGTCGGCGGCGTCGTCGAGCAGCACGAGGACGCGGCGACCGGCCAGGCGCGAGCGGAACAGACCGGACCGCGCCTCCAGCCCGGCCGGTACGTCCTGCGAGCGGACTCCGCTTGCCACGAGCAGATCGGCGAGCGCTGCGGTCGGCGTACTCGGAGATTGGCTGGCACCTGCCAGCTGGACGAACCACTGGCCGTCGGGGAAGTGGTGGGCGACGTCGTACGCGACCCGGACTGCCAGGGCCGACTTGCCGACACCAGGTACTCCGGAGATGACGGCGACCGGGATCTCGCCTGCGGTGCCGCCCAGCACGGCCCGGACTCGCTCGGCCTCCTTGCGGCGGCCGCTGAAGTGGGAGGGCGGGAGCGGGAGTTGGTTGCTCACCAGCCAGTCGTCGGGCTGGGCCTCACGTCGTACGGGCTGGCCTCGCAGGACAGCCTGGTGGGCTTCGCGCAGCTCCTGGCCAGGACGGATGCCGAGCTGGTCGTCCAGCAGTTGGTGCACCTCGTGGTACGCCGCCAGCGCATCGGACTGGCGACCGCTTTGGGACAGCGCCTGGATCAGGTAGCTCCACAGCCGCTCACGCAGCGGGTACTGAGCGACCAGCCGCCGCAACTCCGGGACGAGGTCGAACTGACCACCCAGTGCGAGGTTCAGAGCGACCCGGCGCTCCAGAGCGGTCAGCCTGAGCTCGTGCAGCTCGGTGAGGTCCTCCCTGGTGAGCTGGTCCGAGTCGAACCCGGTCAGGGCGCCCTCACGCCACAGATCGAGCGCGTCGTGCAGCAGAGCCAGCTCGCGTCGCTCCTCCTGTACGGCGTCCGCCGCGGCCAGCAACTGCCGGAACCGGAGGAGGTCGAGCTGCTCGGGACCGACCTCCACCAGGTAGCCGTGCGACGTGGCCTGGATCAGGTCGCCGCAGTCGCCCATCGCCGCCCGGAGGCGGGAGACGACGGTGTGGATCGACCCGCGGACGTTGCGCGGCAGCTCGTCGCCCCAGATGATCTCGGCCAGACGATCGTGGGGGACCGGCGCACCTGACCGCAGCAGCAGCGCAGCGAGCAGCAGGCGGGGCTTGCCGGCCACGACGATGGCGTGGCCACCGCACTCGACCGACAGCGGGCGCAGGAGGTGGAACCGCACGGCAGCCGTCATCGCATCTCCCGCACCGTCCGCTCGGTCCCGTGGCTGGCCACCCTACCGACGCCATTGCACAGCGTCGCCGGGCTTAGCCACCGCCGCACCGGTCGGCTCACCAGCCGCGGGCCCGCCACTCCGCCAGGTGCGGGCGCTCGGTGCCGAGGGTGGTGTCGGCGCCGTGGCCGGGGTAGACCCAGGTCTCGTCGGGGAGCTTGGCGAACAGCTTGGACTCGACGTCGCCGATCAGCGAGGTGAAGCGCTCGGCGTCGCCCTGGGTGTTGCCGACCCCGCCGGGGAAGAGGGAGTCGCCGGTGAACAGGTGCGGGGCGCCTCGCGGGTCGTCGTACAGGAGGGCGATCGAGCCGGGGGTGTGGCCGACCAGGTGGATCACGCGCAGGCCGACGGCACCGAACTCGATCAGGTCGCCGTCCTCCACCTGGGTGGCGGTCTGTACGTCGATGCCCTCGGCGTCGTACCGGCCGGCGATCGTGGTCGCGCCGGTCTTCGCGACGACCTCGCCGAGCGCCTGCCAGTGGTCGCCGTGGCGGTGCGTGGTGATCACCCGGCTGATCCCGCCGGCGCCGATCAGCGTGATCAGGGTGTGCGCGTCGTTGGCCGCGTCGACCAGCACCTGCTCGTCGGTCTGCCGGCAGCGCAGCAGGTAGGCGTTGTTGTTCATCGGCCCGACGGCGACCTTGGAGATCATCAGCTGGGCCAGCTCGTGCGTCTGCGCGGGCCCACCCACGTGGACGTTGCCGTGGTAATCGCTCATGTGACGATCCTCGCACCCCAGCGACAGACCGTGCCGCGAGTGCCGGTGTCGGCGTGACCCGGGGTGGGTACCGCTCGTTCGTCGAGGGTGGGGCGATCGAATATACTTTCGAAAGCCGGACCCCCTGGATCCGGCACCGGAAGTTTTTGTCGGTGGGCCTCGTTAGCCTTGATCGGGCTTGTCCCTGAACCCTTCGAACGGCTGAGAGTGAGCTTGTGTCTGACCGTCTGATCGTGCGTGGAGCGCGTGAGCACAACCTGAAGGACGTCTCGCTCGACCTGCCGCGCGACGCCATGATCGTTTTCACCGGTCTGTCCGGGTCCGGCAAGTCCAGCCTGGCCTTCGACACGATCTTCGCCGAGGGCCAGCGCCGCTACGTGGAGTCCCTGTCCGCGTACGCCCGGCAGTTCCTGGGCCAGATGGACAAGCCGGACGTCGACTTCATCGAGGGCCTGTCCCCGGCCGTCTCGATCGACCAGAAGTCCACCTCGCGCAACCCGCGCTCCACCGTGGGCACGATCACCGAGGTCTACGACTACCTGCGGCTGCTGTTCGCGCGCGCCGGCCGGCCGCACTGCCCCGAGTGCGGCGAGCCGATCGCCAAGCAGACCCCGCAGCAGATCGTCGACCGGGTGATGGAGCTCGACGAGGGCACCCGCTTCCAGGTGCTCGCGCCGGTGATCCGCGGCCGCAAGGGGGAGTACCTCGACCTCTTCCGCCAGCTCTCCGGCCAGGGCTTCTCCCGGGCCCGGGTGGACGGCGAGACGATCCAGCTCACCGAGCCGCCGAAGCTCGACAAGCAGAAGAAGCACACCATCGACGTCGTCATCGACCGGCTCGCGGTGAAGGGCTCGGCCAAGCAGCGGCTGACCGACTCGGTCGAGACCGCGCTCGGCCTGTCCGGCGGCATCGTCACGCTCGACTTCGTCGACCTCGAGGAGAACGACCCGTACCGGGAGCGCCGCTTCAGCGAGAAGCTGGCCTGCCCGAACGACCACCCCCTGCAGCTCGACGAGCTCGAGCCGCGCTCGTTCTCGTTCAACTCGCCGTACGGTGCCTGCCCGGCCTGCTCGGGTCTGGGCACCCGGATGGAGGTCGACCCGGAGCTGCTCGTCCCGGACCCGTCGAAGTCGCTCGACGAGGGCGCGATCCAGCCGTGGTCCGGCGCCAACGTCTCGCAGTACTTCGAGCGCCTGCTGAGCGCGCTCGCCAAGGACCTGAAGGTCAAGTCGAGCACGCCGTTCGGCGAGCTGCCGGCCAAGGCGCAGAAGGCGCTGCTGAGCGGCCACGACCGCCAGGTCCACGTCTCGTACAAGAACCGGTACGGTCGCGAGCGCTCGTACTACACGACCTTCGAAGGCGTCATCCCGTACGTCGAGCGCCGGCACGCCGAGGCCTCCAGCGACACCAGCCGGGAGCGCTTCGAGGAGTACATGCGCGAGGTCCCGTGCCTGACCTGCAACGGCGCCCGGCTGAAGCCGATCTCGCTCGCGGTCACGCTCGGCGGCAAGAACATCGCCGAGATCAGCGCGATGTCGATCGACGAGGTGCACGGCTTCCTGGTCGACCTCGACCTGACCCCGCGGGAGAAGCAGATCGCGGAGCGGGTCACCAAGGAGATCGGCGAGCGGCTGCGGTTCCTGCTCGACGTCGGCCTGGACTACCTGGCGCTGAACCGGCCGGCGGGATCGCTGTCCGGCGGCGAGGCCCAGCGGATCCGGCTGGCGACGCAGATCGGCTCCGGCCTGGTCGGCGTGCTGTACGTGCTGGACGAGCCGTCGATCGGCCTGCACCAGCGCGACAACCGCCGGCTGATCGACACCCTGGTCCGGCTGAAGGACCTGGGCAACACGCTGATCGTCGTCGAGCACGACGAGGACACCATCGACCACGCCGACTGGGTCGTCGACATCGGCCCGGGCGCCGGCGAGCACGGCGGCCAGGTGGTCGTCTCCGGCACCGTCGAGGACCTGCGCAACCACCCCGACTCGATCACCGGCGCCTACATCTCGGGCCGCCGCGAGATCCCGATCCCGGCAGTCCGCCGCCCGCTCACCGAAGGCCGCGAGCTGACGGTGTACGGCGCGCGCGAGCACAACCTGCAGGACATCGACGTGACCATCCCGCTCGGGGTGTTCGTCGCGGTCACCGGGGTGTCCGGCTCGGGCAAGTCGACGCTGGTCAACGACATCCTCTACACCTCGCTGGCCCGCCAGATCTACGGCGCCCGCGCGGTCCCCGGCCGGCACACCAAGATCTCCGGGCTCGACCAGGTCGACAAGGTGATCCACGTCGACCAGTCGCCGATCGGCCGGACCCCGCGGTCCAACCCGGCGACGTACACCGGTGTCTGGGACCACGTCCGCAAGCTGTTCGCGGAGACGCCCGAGGCGAAGGTCCGCGGGTACCTGCAGGGCCGGTTCTCGTTCAACGTCAAGGGCGGCCGCTGCGAGGCGTGCTCCGGTGACGGCACGCTGAAGATCGAGATGAACTTCCTGCCCGACGTCTACGTGCCGTGCGAGGTCTGCCACGGCGCGCGGTACAACCGCGAGACGCTCGAGGTGCACTACAAGAACAAGACCGTGTCCGACGTGCTGGACATGCCGATCGAGGAGGCGGCCGAGTTCTTCGCCGCCATCCCGGCGATCTCCCGGCACCTGAAGACGCTGAACGAGGTCGGTCTGGGCTACGTCCGGCTCGGCCAGCCGGCCCCGACGCTGTCCGGCGGTGAGGCGCAGCGGGTCAAGCTGGCGTCGGAGCTGCAGAAGCGTTCGACCGGGCGGACGGTGTACGTGCTGGACGAGCCGACCACGGGTCTGCACTTCGAGGACATCCGCAAGCTGCTCGGCGTCCTGGGCGGACTGGTGGACAAGGGCAACTCGGTGCTGGTGATCGAGCACAACCTGGACGTGATCAAGACCGCGGACTGGATCATCGACCTCGGACCTGACGGCGGCCGCCGCGGCGGGACGCTCGTGGCCGAGGGGACGCCGGAGGAGGTCGCGGCCAACCCCGCGTCGTACACGGGGCAGTTCCTGGCCGAGATCCTGCACGGGCGGGCCGCGAAGCCGAGCGCGAAGAAGGCGGTCGAGGCCACGGTCAAGCCCGCTGTGAAGAAGACGGCAGCCAAGAAGGCCCCGGCGAAGAAGGCGGTAGCTGTGAAGAAGGCCACAGCCGCCAAGAAGACCACAGCTGCCAAGAAGGCTCCTGCTCGGAGAACTGCTGCCAAACGCACTGCCAGTTGATCTGGTCACAGGTGGGCGGACCGGTTCGGTCCGCCCACCTTTGCGTTCTCCTGGAACTGTCCGGGGCGGTGGGCCGCGGTAGACCTTCGAACGTTTAGATTGAGCGCGGCAGAGTAGCGGACCGAAGGGGTGCATGTGTCGCGGCAGTACGACACCCAGCTGATCGAGTCGGTCGCCGTACGGCGCCGGCGGCTGCGGGAGGCTTGGCTGTTCGGCGCCGCCCGGACGCGCAACACGCTCGACGAGGGCGTCAACAAACTGTTCGCCAGCGTCGCGGTCGCTGCGGTAGTGTGCGCCGGCTGCGTGGGTTACTCGTTCGTCAAGGACTCCAAGGACAAAGGGCCGAACGGACCCGTTGCCCCGAGCCCCAGTTCTCCCGCGACCCCCGGCCCGAGCGACTCGCCGTCCGGTACGCCGGACTCGACGGGGACCCCGCCGCCCAGCGGCACCCCGCAGCCGCCCACGCCGCCGCGGACCTGAAACCTACTGCCACAGCGAGGATCTCGGCCCTTCGGGAGGGAACCGGACGCGACCCCGGCCGCGTCTATGGTGAGCAGGACGGCAGTCGTTAGATCACTTCGGAGGGACAGCAGTCGTGAGTGGACAGCGTTGGAGCATGGGCAAGGACACCCTGGGCAGCCTGGCCAAGAAGACGGGTGGCAAGACTCAGGACCTCGGTGGTCTGGTCAAGCGCCTGGCCGCGGCCGCACAGCCGCTGGAGGGCAAGCTGCAGGGTGGTGGGCACGACGCCTTCATGAGCTTCAAAGGCCGGGTGGACGGCATCGCCGCCGACCTGAACGCGGGCCTCGCCGCGATCAACAAGGGTCAGCAGGGCATGGACACCGCGACCCAGACCGGTATGAGCGACATGGCCCAGGCCGCCAAGAAGACCGAAGGCGCGGCGAACTTCGACGGCGCCAAGTTCAACAAGCGCTGAGACGGGGAGACACAGACAGATGACCGGACGGAACAGCTACGACAGCGGCGCCAGCGGCGAGACGCAGTCCGCGATCAAGAGCCTCTCGGCGCAGATCGAGTCGCTGATCGCGCAGCACCAGGCGAACGTGAAGGCGATGCGCGGCGACGCGACCATGACCAAGGTGATGGACGACTACGGCGCGGTCGAGGACAAGTTCAACGCCGCCGCCACCGAGGTCCAGGGCATCATCAAGTCGCTGGGCTCCACGCTGGCGGAGTTCGACACGCACGCGGACACCGCGTTCAAGGCGGCCTCGAAGGCCGTGACGGACATCGGCAACACCTGATCCGCGGGGGAGCCCGGCCGGGCTCCCGTCAAGTAGGCGACCGGCGCGCGGTCTCGCGCGCTGGTCCACGGTGGTGCCGTCGGCAACGACGGCCGACCACGGACGACGAAGTTCACGGGGAAGTTCACGGGTGAGCCCTGCGCGGGGCGGCGAGAGGTAGAGGCATGGTCAACTGGACTGTCGAGGCAACGGCGGCGATGAACGGGCTGAAAGGCATGCAGACCGATGCCGCCGGCTTCGAGGCGATCGGCACGAAGCTCAGCAACGGGCTGCAGACCGCCGGCACGCAGGCCTCGCTGAACGGCAAGGGCGGCCCGATCGGGATCGCGATCAGTGAGTTCGTCAAGAAGTGGGAAGACTCACTGCCCGGCATGGTCAAGCACACCGGTGACGTCATGAAGGGCACCGTGAACGCGCTGACCGCCCTGGCCAACGGCCACCAGGAGATGGCCCTGGCCGCCCAGCGCGGCGTCCAGCTGGCCGAAGGCGTCGACCCGCGCCAGGCGATCCGCAACGCCGCCGCCAGTGCCCGCGCCGAGCAGGCGCGGCAGCAACCACCGTCCAACACGCGCGCCGTCTGACCCCGGGGGAGACGAACAGATGATCAAGCCCGAGGGCATCCCGAAGTTCGAAGGCAACCTTGAGGAAGTCACCAAGGCGGCCAACGACCTCTCCGCGGTCGGCGAAGAGATCAAGACCATCGGTGTGAAGCTGGAGAAGAAGTTCCGGAACAACATCGAGACCAACTACGCCAAGGGCCCCGAGACCCACCTGCTCGCCGCGGCGATGCTGCCGGTGAAGAACGAGGGCGAGCTGTTCGGCCCGAACCTCGGCAAGATCGGTACGGCGCTGCACACCTTCGTCTCCGACGTCTCCGACGACAAGTCGGGGCTGGCGTCGGTCCGCACCCGGGCCGACGCCTGGGTGCGCAAGGTCGGCGACACCCCCGAGGACGAGATCGACGACAACGAGGACTGGGTCAAGGAGGAGAACCAGCTCCACAAGGACCTCCAGGGTCACCTCGACGCGGTCAGCGCCGCCGAGCGCAAGTGCGCGAACGCGATCGCCGCGCTGTACGGCGGCAAGAAGTGGGAGGACAGCGGCCTCCGCGAGGGCGAGAAGCCGCCGGAGGACAAGGGCGAGGACGAGAAGGACCCGCCGTGGGGCAAGCCCCTGGAGTACGACGCGCCCTGGTACGAGGACGCGGTCGACTTCGTCGGCGGCGTGCTCAAGGGTGTCTTCGTCGACGGCATCCTCGGCACGCTCGACGCCCTCACCACGCTGATCCCGATCCAGCCGCTGCTCAAGTCGATCGGTGTGGACAGCATCTTCGGCCACGAACTGCAGGGCTGGAGCGACGCCGGTAACGCCTGGAAGGGCGTCGGCCTGACGCTGGCCTCCGCGGCGATGTACGCGGTCCCCGGTGCGGCGGTCTTCATGCACGCGGCCTTCCCGGAGACCGCGGCGTACCTGGACAACGTCGGCATCACCGTGCTCAAAGGCATGGTCGCCTGGGACATGTGGGGCGAGGACCCCGGCCGCGCGCTCGGCCAGGTCGGCTTCAACGTGATCACCACGATCGGTACCGGTGGTGCCGCGGGCGGTGTCCGCGCCACCGCGATGGCCGGCAAGTACGGCGCGGCCGCGGCGAAGGTTGCCAAGGGCGCCGATGTAGCGGTCAACATCGCCGGCAAGCTCCGCCCCGGCCAGCTCGCGCTGAACACCGCGCTGAAGCTGCCCAAGGTCTCCGACCTGGTGATCAAGGTCGGCAACGCACCGGTGATCGGCGGCCTGGCGAAGTTCAGCGGCCTGGACATCCCGACCTCGAGAGCGGGCGGCATCTCGCACGCCGGCGGCATCGACGCACCGAACGTCGACCCAACCCCTGCCTCGGTCGGTTCGCACAACTCCAGTACGACGTCCGCCCCGAGCCACACCTCCAGCAGCCCGTCAGGCGGCTCCGACTTCCCGTCCGGCCGCTCGGACAGCCCGACCTCGCCGTCGGGCGGAGACTCGCCTGCGTCGCGTTCGGACAGCCCGGCATCGCGTTCGGACAGCCCAGGCTCGCGCTCGGATTCGCCCGCATCGCGCTCCGACAGCCCCGCCTCGAACTCGGACTCGCCCGCATCGCACAGCGATGCGCCGGCCGCCCGCAACGACGCCCCGAACCGCCAGTCCGACGCCCCGGCCCACACGGACAACTCGTCCCGCACCGACAACTCCCCGTCGCAATCCGACGGTCCCGCCTCCCGCTCGGACGCGCCCGCCTCCCGCTCGGACGGTCCGGCGTCGCACTCCGACGGTCCGGCGTCGCACTCGGACGCCCCGGCGTCGCGCGGGGACAGCCCGAACTCGTCGCACAGCGACTCACCGTCACGCGCCGACAGCCCGAACGGTTCGCACAGCGACTCCCCGAGCTCGCGTGGCGACAGCCCGAACGCGTCGCACAGCGACTCCCCGAACTCGCGCACGGACAGCTCGAGTGGTTCGCACAGCGACTCCCCGAACTCTCGCGGCGACTCGACTCCGTCCTCGCACGCTGACGGCCAGACCACGCCGGGCAGCCGTACACCGGACTCGCCGACCCACAACTCGCCCGACAGCCCGCGGACCAACACACCCGACGCACCAGCCGCGCACCACGGCGGGGACACGCCGCGGACGAACACGCCTGACGCTCCGCGCTCCCCGGACGCGCCTCGGTCCCACCCGGACGCTCCGGCCGCACACCACGGTGGAGACACCCCGCGGACCAATACGCCCGATGCTCCGCGCACTCCGGACGCGCCTCGGTCCCACCCGGACGCTCCGGCCGCGCACCACAGCGGGGACACCCCGCGGACGAACACGCCCGACGCTCCGCGCTCCCCGGACGCGCCTCGCTCGCACCCGGACGCTCCGGCCGCGCACCACAGCGGAGACACCCCGCGGACGAACACGCCCGACGCGCCGCGCACCCCGGACGCACCGACCACTCGTACGCCGGATGCGCCCAACACCCCGGACGCGCCCGCGGCCCGGCACACACCGGACGCCCCGACCCGTACGCCGGACGCTCCGCACGCCGGCGACGGAATCCCGCCGGTCATCGCGCCGCACGGCGGGATGCCGCACCAGGGCGGGCCGCACCAGGGGCAGCCGCGCAACCAGGGCCAGCCGCATCAGCAAGGGCAGCCGCACCAGCAGCAGGGCCAGCCGCACAACCAGGGGCAGCCGCACCAGCAGTCGCCCAGCCAGCAGCACCAGAGCTCGCCGAGTCACCAGCAGTCGGCGCCGCCCCCGTCGCCGCGCCCGGTCGGCCAGCGGGGTCAGCAGCGCCATGACCTCGAGCCGAACCGGTACCGCAACGGTGATCCGGACGGTTCGTTGCTGAAACGCCTGAAGGAGAAGGTCGGCTCGAACCCGCTCGAGTCCGTCGCTCGCTGGATCGGCCACGGCAACCCGCACTTCGCGGCCGGCTACGGGGTTGTGCGCAACAACTGCGGCGACAACGCGCGTGCGTTCGTCGACATCCTGCAGGGCCGGGAGCCGCGGCTCGCCAACGGTGACTTCCGGACGAAGATCAACGAGCAGGGTGAGGTGGTGCCGGACTGGGGTGAGGGCCCGGAGATGTACCAGTACACCGGCGTACGTCCGGAGAAGATCGAGGTCCGGGACGCGAACGGCAACGTTGTCGACGGCACGACCGACCCGGCGGCGTACACGGCGGACGCGATCCGGCAGATCGAGGACGCGTTGAGGGGCCAGCCGCCCGGCACGGCCGCGATCGTCTACGGCGGGTGGGCGAAGCTCGCCCCCACCGACGCGGGCGGCGCGCACTGGTTCAACGCGTTCGTCGACCACCAGGGCAACGTCAAGTGGGCCGACATGCAGTCGGGCAAGGTCTCGGACACACCGCCGTTCGGAGACAGCAAGTTCCACCACCTGGAAGCTGTCACCCGTCGCCCCGGTGGAGACTGGGAGTCGCCGATCAACCCCGGCTGGACGGTCCACAACGGCGATCACTACCCGAACGCGCCGGTTCCGCACGTCCAGCAGCAGCACGCCCCCCAGCAGCAGGCGCCGCAGCACCAGCAACAGGCGCCGCAGCACCAGCAACAGCAGGCACCACAGCAGACGCAGCCGATGCACCAGCAACAGCAGACGCAGCCGCAGCATCAGCAGCAGCAAGCTCCGCAGCAGCAGGTCCCGCCGATGCCGACGCATCCGCCGCACCAGCAGCACGTGCCGCCGCAGCAACCGTTGCACTACCAGCAGCCTCAGGCTCCGCAGTTGCACCAACAGCAACCCCATCAACCCCAGCCCACGCAGCCGCAGGCACCTTCACATCACCAGCAGCAGCCGCACCAGCAGCAGCCGCACCAGCAGCAGCCGCACCAGCAGCAGCCGCACCAGCAGCAGCCGCACCAGCAGCAGCCGCA
>NZ_JBNCLH010000006.1:382729-622476 GCF_049844575.1 Kribbella sp. DT2
ACCAGCAGCAGGCACACGACAGGGTTCCGGATCCGTCGACCCGACTGGACCGCCCGGCGCCCCACGACGCACGTCCGATGCACGACCAGCCGGCCCCGCCGCGGAACCCCGGCGACATCGAGTCGCGTCTGCACCCGGACGGTCCGCCGGCGCCGCGTGCGCCGCGTGCGCCGCACGACCCGAACCGGATTGACAACCGTCTGCACCCGGACGGACCTCCCGCTCCGCGTGCGCCGCATGACCCGAATCGGATCGACGACCGTCTGCACCCGGACGGTCCGCCCGCTCCGCGTGCTCCGCACGATCCGAACCGGATCGACAACAGGCTCCACCCGGACGGACCGCCGGCGCCGCGTGACCCGAATCGGATCGACGACGGACTGAACCCCGACGGCCCGCCGGCACCGCGCGACCCGAACCGGATCGACGACCGGCTGAACCCTGACCGGCCGCCGGTGCGGGATCCCCGCGAGGACTTCATGCAGCGCCCGCCGCGGGACCCGCGTGAGGACTTCATGCAGCGCCCGGAGACGCCTCCGCGCGATCCCCGGCTCGATTACCGGCAGGACGGTCCCGGCGACGGTCCGGCCCCCGCCGGTGGGCACGACGGTCCGGCTCCGGCCGGTGGGCACGACGGTCCGCAGCAGGGACCTGACCGCGGCAACGGTCCGGACCCCCACGAGCCGGTCGCCGGGGGCAGCCACGACACCGGATCGAGCGGCCCCGACCAGCGGCACGGCGATCACGACCCGTTCGCCGACGACCGGATGGATCCGCAGCCGGCCGAGGACGGGGAGTTCATCGAGGGCGCGCAGGACGCCGAGGACCTCGCGGCCCAGAAGGTCTACCAGCGGGCCCGGGTGGCGACCGACGACGTCCCGAAGGTGGCCGACGAGATCGGTGTCGACCCTGACATCGTGCAGGTCGCCAAGGACAACCTGTTCACCAACAGGAACCAGGTGGTCGCGGTCGCTCCCGGCGTCGTGCGGGAGGGGTACTTCACCCCGCTCGGCCAGGTCGCCGACCTGTGGAAGAAGGTGATGAACGGAACGCCGCTGAAGCCTGGTGAGACGAACGCGTTGCGCGGCCTGATCGCGCACGAGTACGTCGAGGCCAAGCTGATGGAGTCCGGTGTGCCGTACAACTCGCCGCAGCCGGGCGCGTGGAAGAACGGCCGGTACGACGACAGCCGGGAGGCCGCGCGGGCCCACACCGTCGCGCCGCGGCCGTTGCAGGAGTGGGCCGAGGCGGATTTGCTGAAACACTGGAAGAAGATCGGCATCACGCCGCCCCCGGGCGGCCTGGCCGCCGACCTGTCGAACCTGGACGACATCGTCCGGGCCGCGAGAGAGGGAATGGGATGGTGACCGACGTCGCCGCCGCCGAGCGGATGATCGACCGGCTGGCGGCAGTCCGGTACGACGACGACAAGGCCTACGCGCAGCGGGAGTCGCGGGGCCGGCTCGCCCACGAGTTCCTCCGGCGTACGGCGCGGTGGGCGCTGGCGCTCGGCGCCGAGAACAAGTGGCCGCACTCCGACCTGGCGACGGCGCTCGACCCGGAGCTGGCGGTGGATCCCGGGCTGATCGAGAAGAAGATCGACTTCGACGGCGGGACCCGGGGGGAGTTCCCGGTTCGGCGCGAGATCGTCTACCCGATCGTGCACTGGGCGGCGCTCGGCGACCTGCCGAGGCAGCGCTTCCCCGAGCTCGACGACCCGTACGAGCCGTTGCTGCTGATGTTCGAGCGCAGCGGGGGCTACCTGGAGTACAACCGCTTCCTGGAGCTCGGTTACGGTGCTTTCCCGGTCGGGAAGCTGGCCGAGCGGGCCGAGCTGGAGGCCCTGCCGATCGATGTGCCGACGCTGGACGCGCTCGACGCGCAGAACGAGGAGAGCTGAGACATGAGCGAGGACGAGATCGGTCAGGACGAGCTGGAGCAGGCGCACGTGGCGCTGGCGCAGTGGTTCAACGCACGCTCGGGCCCGAACGAACCGCAGTTCGTGCCGGGGTCGTTCTCGGACTGGGATGCGGGCCGCCGGGAGGAGTTCCTGGTGATGGCGCCGTCCGGCGGCATGTCGAACCAGCTGTACCTGGTCGGCGGCGGTCTGGTGCACGCGTACTCGCCGGCGCACGAGACGCACCTCCAGGCGCTGGAGATCGCGCGCGGCGAGCGGGACGGAACGATCCCGGTCACGCCTCCGCAGCCGTCGCCGTTTTGAAGAGATCCTGAGATCGACCGCGGGGTACGGCGCGGAGGCGTGACCTCGCAGTACGGCGAGCGTCCCGCGCACCGCGCCGGACCGGGCGCTCCCAGCCACGGCCGGGAGCGCTGACCGAGGTCAGTTCCTGCGGCGCCGCCAGAACGGGGATCTGAGCGCCTTCGGCAGGGTCACCGAGGGCGTGACGTCCAGGTCGACCGGTAGCTCGGCCAGTAGTTCGCCGACGAGCCAGTAGACGCCGGGCGAGCACGGGTCGGTCGCGTCGGCGTGGGCCTTCGCGACCCAGCGGGCGAACTCGTCGACGCGTGCCTGCATGTCCTGCTTGCGGTCGACCGGGCAGACGACGAGCTGGTCGGTCGACGGCAGCGCCAGCACGGACCCGCGGCCTTTGCCGCCGCCCGGCAGGAGCTTGTCGTGGTCGACCAGCGCCATGCCGACAGTCTGGTCGCCAGGTCGTGTGAAGCGCTGGTACGGCGTACCGGCGACCTCCTGCAACGTCAGGCCTGTCAGGCCGTTCAGCGTCAGCTCCAGACCGGACGGACTGCCAGGCAGGTGCAGTCCGTGCATGACGCGCCGGGCCTGCGACAGCCGGTGCCAGTCCGGGCCACTCTGGATGCCGAACACGATCTCGAAGTACCGGCCGAACGGGACGCTGAGTCCGGCCAGCACGCTGTCGTACGACGCTGTCCAGCCCTGCGGCCGCAACGTGACCCGCTGGCGGTCGGCGACCGCGCCGTACAGGTGCTCGTCGGTGGCCGTGCCGATCTCGGCGACGACCGCGCGCAGCCAGTCGTCGACGGTGCGCGGCCACAGGTGGTTCGGTTGCTGACGGCATCGATCGACGAGCTCGGTCAGTCCGACCTCCGCGCTGGAGACCAGACCCCCGCGGCTCCAGCGGAGCTTGACGATCGGCCCGGCCGGGTCCAGCTCGGCGTCCGGCAGCAGGACCGGCAGCAGGTCGGCGACCAGGTCGAGGACCTGCCGCGGGTCGAACGGTGTATCGGTCATCGGTAGTGAGCCGCCCCTCCACTAGAGTCCGGTGCAGCATGCCATCTGAGGCGTTCATGTCGTGCAGTCGAGGGGCCGGTCGGGCCCAGCTGAGGAGAGACAGTGTCGACACGACTCGTGCACCGCCCGGCGCGGAGCACCCGGAGTATCGACACCGGGCAGCCGCGGGTCATCGAGACCCCGCCGCCCGGCGCGCGAGGCAAGGCCGGCGGCAACGCGATGCAGGCACTGATGCCGGCGGTCGGTGTGCTCGGCTCGGTCGGGATGATGAGCACGATGCGGACCGGGACGTCCGCGGTGATCGGCGTCGGTGTGCTCGCGCTGACCGTGGTCGGCACGTTCGGGATGATGTTCTCCCAGCGCGGCCGGTCCGGCAAGGAGAGCCGCGAGCAGCGCAACCGGTACCTGGACTACCTCGAGCGGCTGCGCGAGGAGTTCGGCAAGATGGAGCGGCAGAACCGCAAGACCGCGCTCGCGCTGAACCCGCCGGCCGACGCGCTGGTGGACTGCGTCCGCGACCCGGCCCGGTTGTGGGAACGCCGGCGCGGCGATCCGGACTTCCTGCTGGTCCGCTGCGCGACCGGGCGGATGCCCGTGGTGCCCGCGACGCTGGCACAGAGCGGTTCGATGATGGACCCGCCGGACCCGTTCATGATGGCCGAGGCCGAGGCGCTGGCCCGCCGGTTCGCGCTGATGCCGGACATGCCGCTGACCATCCCGCTGGACCTCGCGGGCAACGTCAGCATCGTCGGTGACCGCGACGGCGTCGTACGGATCGCGCGGGCGCTGATGCTGCAGGCGGCCGTGTTCCACGCGCCGGAGGACCTCGAGGTGGCGGCCACCTTCCCGGCCAGCGCGCTCGACCAGTGGCAGTGGGTCGGCTGGCTGCCGCACACCGTCGACCCGGAGCGCCGCGAAGGCCCGCACCCGTTCCGCCGGATCGCGTCGAAGCCGGGTGACCTGGCCGAGCTGATCCGGGACGACGTCGCCTCCCGCGTCACGCTGGCCAGCGAGGCCCGCCGCGGCTCGCTCGGCAGCGACCAGCGCCGGATGATCCAGCGCATGATCGTCCTGCACGACACGTACGGCGACGTGGCGACCGAGGTCGTCCCGGCCGACCCGACGCTGGGCATCGGCGAGCTGGGCGTGACCGTGCTGCACCTGGTCCAGGACCGGATGCAGGAGCCGAGCAACGTGGCCATCCGGATCACCGTCCAGGAGGGACGCGTCCTGGTCGAGGACCTGCGCGGCGGTGGCTACATGACCGCCGAGGGGCAGCTCGACGACACCCCGCTGGCGACGGCGGAGGGCCTGGCGCGTTCGCTGGCCCCGCTCCGCCTGTCGGAGGAGTCCCTCGAGGAGGACGCGTCGCTGAAGACCGTCGACTTCATGGGTCTGCTGCAGATCCAGGACCCGGGTGACCTCGACCTGCAGCAGATGTGGGTGCCGCGGCACGAGCGAGCCTTTCTCCGGGTGCCGCTGGGCGTGGACAGCCACGGTCAGCCCGTCGTACTGGACCTGAAGGAGTCGGCCCAGCTGGGCATGGGTCCGCACGGTCTGTGCATCGGTGCGACCGGTTCCGGCAAGTCCGAGGTACTACGGACGCTGGTCATGGGTCTGCTCGCGACGCACTCGCCGGAGGACCTGGCGATGGTGCTGATCGACTACAAGGGTGGCGCGACGTTCGCGCCGTTCGACGGCGTACCGCACGTGGCCGGCATCATCACCAACCTGGTCGACGACCCGAGCCTGACCGAGCGCGCCTACGCCAGCCTGGCCGGTGAGGTGCAGCGCCGGCAGCAGATGCTCAAGGACGCCGGCAACGTCGCCAACATCACCGACTACCGCCTCCTGCGCCAGCAGCGGCCGGAGATGCCGCCGTACCCGCACCTGTTCGTGCTGATCGACGAGTTCGGCGAGTTGCTGACCGCGCGGCCGGACTTCATCGACCTGTTCCTGTCGATCGGCCGGATCGGCCGGTCGATCGGTGTGCACTTGCTGCTGGCCAGCCAGCGGGTCGAGGGCGGCAAGCTGCGCGGCCTGGAGACCTACCTGTCGTACCGGCTCGGTCTGCGGACGTTCTCCGAGGAGGAGAGCCGCACGGTGCTCGACACGGAGGACGCGTTCCACCTGCCGCCGCTGCCGGGCTTCGGGTACCTGAAGGTCGACACCAGCGTCTACCAGCGGTTCCGCGCGGCCTACGTGTCCGGGCCGTACAAGGGCCGCGTGGTGCCGGAGGAGGAGAAGGCCAAGGACGGTCCCGCCGTCCGGCCGTACCTCGTCACGCCGTACCAGCAGCCCGACCTGGCCAAGCTCGCGGCCGAGGACGAGAAGAAGGACGACAAGGACGAGTCGACCGAACGCAGCACCGGGCCGACGGTGCTCGGCGTGTTCGTCGACCAGGTCAAGCCGGCCGCGACGCCGGTCCCGCAGGTGTGGCTGCCGCCGCTGCCGAAGGTCTGCACGCTGGACCAGGTCGGTGGCCCGGTCGACATCACCGCGGCGAGAGGTCTGCAGTACGCCGTACCGGCGCCGCCGATGGCGCCCGCGATCGGTGTGGTCGACGACCCGCGCAAGCAGAGCCAGAGCGTCTTCCGGCTCGACCTGACCCACACCGGTGGGCACGTCGCCCTGGTCGGTGGGCCGTCGTCGGGCAAGACGACGTTCCTGCGTACCCTCGTCACGTCGCTGGCGCACAGCTACACGCCGCAGGAGGTCGCGATCTACGCGATCGACCTGGCCGGTGGTGGCCTGCAGCCGCTGGCCGACCTGCCGCACGTCGGTGGCGTCGCGATCCGGACCGACCGGGAGAAGATCCGCCGGACGCTGGAGGAGGTCCGCGGCATGCTCGACCAGCGCGAGATCGTCTTCCGCGACCGCGGCATCGACACGATGGAACGGTTGCGCACGATGCACGCCGCCGGTGAGCTGCCCGAGCTGCCGGTCGCCGACGTCGTCCTGGTGCTCGACAACTACGGCGCGATCAAGACCACGTTCGACGAGCTCGAGGAGCCGATCGCGGACCTGGTCCAGCGCGGCAGCAGCTACGGGATCCACATGGTCACCGCGATGCTGCGCTGGAGCGACGTCCGGATGGCGACGCAGACGCTGTTCGGGACGGTGCTGGAGCTGCGGCTGAACGACCCGTCGGACTCCAACATCGACCGCCGGCTGCAGGAGACCATGCGCAACGCCGGCGCGGGCCGGGTGCTCACGCCGCGCAACAAGCTGTTCGGTCAGCTGGCGCTGCCGCGGACGGACAGCATGCTGCAGGACGACGACCTCAGCGAGGCGATCCAGGGCCAGGCGCTGGCGCTGAGCTCGGCCTGGCAGGGGCCGATCGCGCCACGGGTCCGGGTGCTGCCGCACAAGCTGGAGCGGTCGACCATGCCCGGTCCGCAGCAGGAGCCCGTCCGGGTGCCGATCGGTCTGGACGAGACGGCGATGGCGCCGGTCCTGCTCGACCTGTTCGAGCGCGACGGGAACCTGGTCATCTTCGGCGACACAGCGTCCGGCAAGACCAACCTGCTGAAGCTGATCATGGAGCAGCTCACCGACCGGTACAGCTCGGACGAGGTCGTGTTCGCGGTGATGGACCCGCGGCGTGGCCTGCGCGGGTTCCTCCCGGACAAGTACCTGGGTGGTTACGCGACCAGCGGCCGGGTCGGTGCCGGGCTGGCCGCAGGTGTGGCGGGCGAGCTGGAGAAGCGGCTGCCGGACGACCTGAACGACGCGGCTCCGCCGCCGGTCGCCGGTCCGAAGGTCATCGTCGTCGCGGACGACTACGACCTGCTGACCAGTGGCGGGCAGGCGCCCATGGACCCGTTCCTGCCGTACATCGCCTCCGGCCGCGACATCAGCCTGCATTTCGTGATCGCCCGCCGCGCCGCCGGTGCCGGGCGTGCAATGTACGAACCGTTCCTGACCACCGTGATGGAGTCCGGCACCGCCGGACTGGTGCTGTCGGGGGACAAGGCCGAAGGTGCCCTGTTCACCGGTGCCGCCCCGGGCAACTACCCGCCAGGTCGCGGGTTGTTCGTCCGGCGCGGCGAGCGGCCATCCCTGATCCAGACCGCGCTGGCGGACGGAACCACGTCCGCGGCCGACCCGAAGGCGGAGTGAAGTGAGCTACGACGTGGTGGCACTGATCGACGGCAGGCCGTCGTACCAGGACGTGCTCGCCGGCATGATGGCCGCGGGACCGGACTGGCTGGTGCGTGAGGTCTCGGACGGCGCCGTACTGCAGCTGTGCAGCCCAGAGGGGACTCCGCTGGCCTCGCTGGAGGCGCCGGTCCTGATCCAGGTGCCCGGTGAGGTCGAACGGCTGCTCGGCGCCGAGCTGGCCGGCACCAAGACCCCCGTGTGGTGGATGGAGGTCCGGGCCAACCCGCAAGAGGGTGGTCCGGAGCTGGCCGACCGGTACGCCGAGACGCTGGTCGAGCGGCTCGGTGGCAGGGTGTGGAAGCCGGTTCCGCCGCCGTTCAACCCGCCGACGCCGGCCGCTACCGCCCAGAACGTTGCTGGAGGCCAGAATGCCTAACCCGGTCGAGCTCAGTCCGGCGATCGACATCCGGACCGACAAGGTCGTCGTGATCATGCAGGACCGCCCGGTGGTCGGCATGTCCGCCTGGATGGTGGACGCGCTCGCCGCGGCGGAGGCGGACGGCCTCGGCCTGCAGCTGGTCACCCCGGCCACCACACAGCTCACCTTCAACGCCCGGACCACGCTGTTCCGGGGGCACGAGTCGCGCTGGGTCGTGACCGAGCCGAACGGTGAGGGCGCGTACGACGGCCAGGGCGGCTCGAAGCTGCAGTGGGACGGCGAGATGTTCTCGGCCGTCGCCGCCGGTGAGCAGGACAAGGTCGACATGAGCCCGACCTTCGCGGCGGTCGAGCTGGAGCTGCCCTGGCAGCTGATGATCACCGCCCGGGTCCGCTACCAGGCCCTGGAGACGACGGTGGTCGGCAAGGCCGCCGAGCAGCTGTTCAAGGACCTGACCGGTGCCGCGCCGGCGGGCTGGGGCACGGCCGAGCCGGTCACCCAGCCCTGGAACGTCGGCCAGCTCACGGCGTACTGCCGGCGGCGGGCACCGAAGCCGACCTGGCTGTCGCTGAGCGGTGGCAAGGACGGCCTGAGCGCGGCGGGTGCGGTCGAGATCCACCGCCGGCCCGCTGGGCTGGAGGAGGTCATCACGATGGCCGTCTCCACTCCGGAGGACCTGCCGTCGCCGGACGACGTACGCAAGGTGGGGGAGCGGCTGGCGAACTCCTTCGAGCTGGTCTCGTTCTTCGCCCAGGGCACGCGCGGCAACGGCAAGGACACCAACGCGATCCCGCACTGGACCGGCGTACCGGCTCCGATGGCGATGGCGGTCGGGAACGAGGCGCTGCAGGGCACCAACGCGGAGAAGGCGCTGGACCTGAACGGCGTCGCCGACATCACGCCGGTCAAGATCGGCCCGTCCGGTACGCCGGCGGTCTGGTACCCGATCGGTGACGGCAAGAACCAGCTGGACTGGAACGTCTACAGCGCGCTGCTCGGCCGGCTGGTCCCGCCGGGTGCGCCCGTGGCCGGCCAGTAGTAGTTCTCGCTCAGCACTAGCAACGATCAGAGAGGTGTGACGGTGGCTGCGGTCTACAGCCGGGTGACGATCATCGGGCGGCAGCGTCAGATGGACGCCGTACTGCCGGTCGACGAGCCGTTGGGCCGGCTGATGCCGGACCTGCTGCGGATGCTCGGCGAACCGGTCGATCCGTCGCCGCGGCGCCGGTACCTGACCACCCCGACCGGGCAGACGGTCTCGCTGGAGCTGACGCTGGGCTCGGCCCAGATCGGTGACGGCGCCGTGCTCCGGCTGGCCGCGGAGGGCGAGGTCCCGCCGCCGCCGACCGTGTACGACGTGGCCGAGGAGGCGGTGGACGACCTCGAACGGCGGGGCACCACCTTCCAGCACAAGCACCGCCAGTGGGCCGCCGGGGCCGCGCTGATCTTCGCCCTGCTGGCCGGAGCGATCGCGTTGGTCCGCGGGACCGAGCCTGACATCGCCGCGTTCGTGGTGCTCGTCGTCGGGATCGTCACCGGTCTCGGCGGCGTCCTCCTGGGCCGGGCCAATCAGCGGGCGACCGCGATCGCCCTGCTCGTGGTGACGCCGGTGCTGCTCGCCATCGTGGCCTGGTCGCTCGGGATGTCCGAGGACTGGTCGGTGCCGATGCGCGGTGGCATCGTCGCGCTCGCCCTGGGCGTCGGCCCGCTGCTGTTCGCGATGGCCGGCCTGGCCGGTGGCGGTCTGGTCGGCGGCGGTACGGCGATGATCTTCGCGGTGATCTGGATCATCGGCGTCGGTGCCGGGGTCTCCGCGGACAAGCTGAGCGCGCTGATCGCGGTCGTCGCGGTCCTGCTGCTCGGCGTCCTGCCTCGCCTGGCGCTGTCGCTGTCCGGGCTGACCGCGCTGGACGACGTACGGGCCCGTGGCAACGAGATCGGGCGCCCGGACGTCGAGGCGGCGCTGAACGCCGCCCACGTCGGTCTGGCGCTCTCGGCCACGGCGATCGCGCTCTGGTCGGCGGCAGCCGGCCTGGTGCTCGCGCTGCACGGCTCCGCCTGGACGGTGAGCATCGCGGCGCTGCTGGCACTGCTGCTGTGCTCCCGCTCGCGGCTCTACCCGCTGGCCGCCGAGGTGCTCGGACTGTTCGCCGCGGCCGGAGTTGTGATCGCCGCGCTGGTCCAGGATCTGTCCCAGCAGTCGGTGGGTGGCACACTGGTAGCAGTCGGGCTGCTCGTGGTGGTGGCGATGGTCGGAGGCTTCGGCCTCTGCTGGACACCGCAGGACCACGTGCAGGTCCGGCTCGGTCAGGTCCTGGACCAGGTCCAGGTGCTGGCTGTGGTGGCGCTGGTCCCGTTGGTGCTCGGCGCCTTCGGAGTGTTCAGCGATCTGCTCGACGTCTTCTGATCGGATGGTATGACCGGGCCGAACTGGCAGGCGGACATGATGGCCCGCCTCGACGACACGGCGGCAGCAGCCGGCCCACCGGCCGCTCAGCAGCCGCCTGCCCCTCAGCAGGCGCCGACGGGGCAGCCGATGACGCCTCCGCCCGCGCCGACGGGCCGCGGGTGGGGTGCGCCTGTGCCTCCGCAGCAGCAGGTTCCTCAGTACGAGCAGCAACCGCAGCAGTACCAGCAGCCTGGGCCGCCGCCCGCGCAGCAGCAGCAGGATCCCCGGTACCAGCAGCAGCAATGGCAGCAGCCGCCTCCTCCTCAGCAGCCGTACCAGCAGCAGGCGCCGTACTATCCGCCGCCGCAGCAGCAGTACGCGCCGCCGCCTCCTCAGCAGCAGTACCAGCAACCGCCGTACCCGCAGTACCAGCAGCCGCCGGTGCAGCAGTACGAGCAGCAGCCCCAGTACCAACCTCAGTACCAGCAGCAGTACGACCCGAACTACGCGCAGCAGCAGCAACCGCAAGGTGATGGCAGCTGGAACACCCCGCAGGCGCAGGAGCCGAGCGGCTGGGACAACCCCATGCCGGACGGCGGTCCCGGCCGCCAGGCCTACACGCCGCAGTACCACGATCCGCTGGGCGGTGCGTTGCCGGTGGCAACGAACACCGTCGGCCTGCAGCACGAGGAGAAGCCCGGCGGCTTCCTGCGCAAGGTGGGCCGGTTCGCGGCCGAGGCGGCGTACATCGCCGGTGCCTCGGGCCGGATGCAGCGCGACGTCGAGAACATCGCGGTGATCCGCCGCCCGATCGGGATCGGCCGGATGATCGGCGTGCTCGGCCCGGTCCCGCAGAGCGGTACGTCGACGGTGACCGCGTTGCTCGCCGACACGATCGCCTCCCAGCGCAGCGACATGGTGCTCGCGGTCGACGCGTTCCCGCTCGAGGGCAAGCTGACCCACCGGCTCGACCAGGGCATCGCGAACACGCCGAGCTCCCGGGTCCAGCTGGCCCGCGCCGAGTCGACCGCGGACGCGATCAGCGACGTCCTGGCCTCCCGCAACGTCGGCGGCGCGAACCAGATCCCGATCTCGCTGGTCGACTGCCCGGCCGGCCTGTTCGACGAGGCCACGGCGTACGTCGCAGGCTCGTCGCACGCGGTCGCCCTGGTGATCCCGACGGCCCGCGAGGACGCTCCGGCGAGTATCGCCCAGCTTGACCAGCTCAGCCCGGAGGGCCAGCAGATGCTGGTCCAGAAGGGGCTGGTGATCATCGCGGAGAACCGGCCCGACGACCCGGAACCGGTCCGCTGGCTGCAGTCGGCCGTGTCCGACCGCGGTCTCGGGTACGTCGTGCTCCCGTACGACGCGCACTTCCAGCACGCCTGGCCGCTGCGCCCGGAGATGCTCGAGCCGGCCACCCGGCGCGCGGCGCTGGAGATGGCCGCCCGGCTGGTCGAGCGCGCGACGCGTTGAACAAGTTTCTCGTCGCGCTTGAACCGATCGGTTGATCCAGCCGTTCCTCCTGGTACGACCCGGTTTGGCCGGGTCGGGTAGAACAGCAGGTAGCAAAGCGTTCAACTACATCCAGCTCACGGAGGTCCAGATTCATGAGCGACGACAGAACGGCCAAGCTCGACCGGGTGCCGCTCGACCAGGTGGTGGCAGACGTGCGGGACCGCCGATCGGTGCTGCGCGGTGCCGCCGTGGTAGGGCTGGCGGGCGTGAGCGTGCCGTTGCTCGCGGCGTGCGGTGACGACGGCGAGGCCGGCGGTACGCCGAGCAGCACCCAGACCAGCGCACCCCCGTCCGACGCCCCGACGTCGGCCCCCAGCTCGGCGCCCTCGTCGGCTCCGTCCGCGGGCGGCCCGGTGCTCGGCCCGGCCTCGGACGTCCCGGTCGGCGGCGGCGCGGTCTTCAAGGACGCGAAGGTGGTCGTCACCCAGCCGACCGCCGGGCAGTACAAGGGCTTCACCGCGGTCTGCACCCACATGGGCTGCATCGTGGCGAAGGTCGAGAACGGCGAGATCGACTGCAACTGCCACGGCAGCAAGTTCAGCGCGACCGACGGCAGCGTGAAGAGCGGACCGGCGCGCGACCCGCTCGCCGCGGTGACCGTCTCGGTCCAGGGCGGGAACATCGTCGGCTCCGCCTGACCCCGGTCCCGCACGCTTCCGACTTTGTGCACCGGCCGGCCACGAACTCGACGTTCGAACGGCTGACCGGTGCACAAAGTCGGAAGAGGTTGGCGCCGGCGATCGACTTTGTGCACCGGCCAGCCGGGAATTCGGGGGTCGGTTGGTTGATGGGTGCACAAAGTCGATCGGGCGACGGGGTGGGTTACTTCTGCGCGGCCGGGTCGACGGCGCCGACGAACAGCAGCTTGTTCGGCGAGCCGGTGCCCGGGTCGCCGACCTTGTCCGGCGTGGAGGCACCGAGCAGTCCGGTCGCCACCTCGGCCGGCGTGGCGTCCGGGTGGTCGGCCAGGTAGAGCGCGACCCCACCGGCGACGTGCGGCGTGGCCATCGACGTACCGCTCATCGTGTCGGTCGCGTCCGGTGCGGTGATGCCGACCGACTCGACGTCCACGCCCGGCGCGAACAGGTCGACGCACTCGCCGAAGTTCGAGAACGACGCCTTCGCGTCGGCGTCGTCGGTCGCGCCGACGGTGATCGCCGAGGGCTCCTTGGCCGGCGAGGTGCTGCACGCGTCCGCACTGTCGTTGCCAGCAGCAACGGCGTACGTGACGCCGGAGCCGACCGACGCCTTCACGGCCGCGTCGAGCGCCGCGTCCGCGCCGCCGCCGAGGCTCATGTTCGCGACCGCCGGCTTCTTCGCGTTGGCGGTCACCCACTCGATCCCGGCCACCACGGACTCGGTCGAGCCGGAGCCGGCGCAGTCGAGCACGCGCACGCCGAACACCTTCGCGCCCTTGGCGAGCCCGTAGGTCTCACCGGCGATCGTGCCCGCGACGTGGCTGCCGTGCCCGGCGCAGTCGATGCCCTCCTTGCCGTCGCCGACGGTGTCGGTGCCGACCGAGGCGCGGCCGCCGAAGTCCGTGTGCTCGGGGTAGATCCCGGTGTCGATCACGTAGACGTTCACGTTCTCCGCGGTCGACGAGCCGGTGTACTTCTTGTCCAGCGGCAGATCACGCTGGTCGGACCGGTCCAGGCCCCACGTCGGGTTGTCCTGGCTGGCCTGCATCTTCTGGTTCTGCTGCACGAACGCGACCCGCGCGTCGCCGGCCAGCTTCTTCGCCTGGTCCTCACTCATCGCGGCGGAGAAACCCTGGATCGACGCGCTGAACTGCTTGCGCACGGTCGCGCCGTACGACGTCGCCAGGCTCTGTGTGGTGGCCTTGGTCGCGGCGGCCGACCGCTCGCCCTTGAGGACGACGACGTAGCTACCGGGAATCGCCGTCGCGCTGCCGGCGCCGCGGACGGTGGCGGCGGCTGGCTCGTCGGCGTTGCTCGCGACGCCGGTGGCGACGAGGCCCGACACGGCCAGCGCCGAGGCGGCGGCCACGCCGAGCACTGCTCTGGTACGACGGGATGGGGTGACTGGGGACATGGGCGGTATCTCCCTCTGCAAGTGCGTGCGGCCCGGTGCCTCACGCTCGGTCCTGCCGTACACCCTGGGTGACAGACCGTGCAGACCGCTCATCCCAACCGGTGATCAGGTCTGAGGTATGGGGCGGTCCGCAACGAAACCGCCGGGGGACCGCAACGTGTGGCTCGGCGTGCCGACCGGTGTCGTGCTCGGCGTGACCACCGGTGTCCCGGTCGGCGTCGGCGTCGGCGTCGGCGTAGGCGTCGGGGTCGGCGTGGGAGTCGGCGTGACCGGGGGAGTGACCGGCGGGGTCACCGGCGTCGGCGGCACCAGGTACAGCAGCTTGTTCGGTGAGCCGGTGCCGGGATCCTTCACCGCGTCCGAGGTCGCCGCGTCCAGCAACGCCTTCGAGACCTCCTCCGGCGTCGCCTCCGGGTTGTCGGCCAGGTAGAGCGCGATCGCGCCGGCGACGTGCGGGGTGGCCATCGAGGTGCCGCTCTTCACGTCGGTCGCCTCAGGCCCGGTGATGCCGACCGACTCGATGTCGACGCCGGGTCCGAACAGGTCGACGCAGGAGCCGAAGTTGGAGAAGTCGGCCCGGGTGTCGCTGCGGTCGGTCGCGCCGACGGTGATCGCGGACGGCTCCCGCGACGGCGACACCCCGCAGGCGTCCGCACTTTCGTTGCCCGCAGCAACGGCGTAGTTGATGCCGGTGGCCACCGACGCCTTGACCGCCGCGTCCAGGGCCGGGTCGCTGCTGCCCCCGAGGCTCATGTTCGCGACGGCGGGCTTGACCGCGTTCGCGGTGACCCAGTCGACGCCCGCCACCACGGACTCGGTGGTGCCGCTGCCGGAGCAGTCGAGCACCCGCACGGCAACGATCTTGGCGGCCTTCGCGACGCCGTACTTGGTCCCGGCGATGGTGCCCGCGACATGGCTGCCGTGGCCGATGCAGTCGACCCCGTTCTGGCCGTCGGCGATGGTGTCCGTCCCGATCGAGGCGCGGTCGCCGAAGTCCTTGTGCTCGGCGTAGATGCCGGTGTCGATCACGTAGGCGTGCACCGTGCCGGCCGTGGTGTCGGACTCGAACTTCTCGTCCAGCGGCAGCTCGCGCTGGTCGCTGCGGTCCAGCCCCCACGGCGGATCGTCCTGGTCGGCCTTGATGACCTGGTTCTGCTGCACGAAGCCGACCCGGGGGTCGGCCGCGACCTGCTGGGCCTTCTCCTCGCTCATCGCCGCCGAGAAGCCGCGGACCGACGCGTGGAACTCACGGCGTACGGTCACCTCGTACGTCGACGCGAGGCTCCGGTTGGTCGCCCGGGTCAGCTCCTCCGACGGCGTTCCGCTGAGGACGACGATGTAGCTGCCCGGGACCGCTGTCGGGGTGTTCGCCTCCCGGATCAGCGGCTCGAAACGGTCGAGCTCCGGCGCGACCCGCGCGGCCGCGGGCAGGGCCGGAGCGCAGACCAGGACAGCGGCAAGAGCGGCGGCCAGGCCGCGCGAGTTCGTGGACAGCTTCATGAATGCTCCCTGACTCGGCACACAGCGGGTCGTTCGCACGCTAAAACCGGGTCGTTGCCCAGGTGTGCCGCCGACCGGGAGCAGAGGAGAAGCCGTAACACGATCTCAGCGCTGCCGAGACGTCAGCGGCCGCGGAAGTTCTCGTACTTGCGGACGGCGAACCGGTAGGCCAGCTCGGCCAGGGGCTCGAGCTCCTTCAGGGTGGTCTCCGACGGCGACACGACACAGATCCAGTACTGCGGGGCGTAGACCGGATGCGGCATCACGGTGTCGAGAGCTGTGTGGTCGACGTCGTCCGGCACGGTCGGGAACAGTCCCAGGTAGTCAGCCTTCGACAGGCCGAGGTTGAGCCGTTCGACGCCGGGACGGTCGAGGTTCGAGGCGCTGTCGTAGACGTCGGAGGTGACCAGGGTGGCCCAGGGCATCTGCCGCTCCGGCGGGAGGTCGCCGGCCGGGTCGTAGATCCAGAAGGTGTCGCCGTTGGCGGTCAGGGTTCGGCCGCCGGGCCGGTCGAGGTACTCCACGAGGTTCATGCCTTCAAGCGTCTCATTGAAGCTGCAGTAGAGACTTTCGCGCTTCGGCGACGGGATCGGCGAGAGTTGTCGGCGGGGCGAACTAGGGTGGTGCGGTGGCTGATCCATCGTCCTACCGCCCGGCTCCGGGCTCCATCCCCGACTCGCCCGGGGTGTACCGCTTCAGCGATGCCAACAACCGGGTGATCTACGTCGGCAAGGCGAAGAACCTGCGCGCCCGGCTGTCGTCGTACTTCCAGGACCTGGCGAACCTGCACCCGCGGACCCAGTCGATGGTGACGACCGCGGCGAAGGTCGACTGGACCGTGGTCTCGACCGAGGTCGAGTCGCTGCAGCTGGAGTACTCCTGGATCAAGGAGTACGACCCGAGGTTCAACGTGAAGTACCGGGACGACAAGTCGTACCCGTGGCTTGCGATCACCCTCAACGAGGAGTACCCGCGGGTGATGGTCGGCCGCGGCCCGAAGAAGAAGGGCGTGCGGTACTTCGGCCCGTACAGCCATGCCTGGGCGATCCGGGAGACCGTCGACCTGCTGCTGCGGGTGTTCCCGATGCGCTCGTGCAGCAAGGGTGTGTTCAACCGGCACCGCCAGATCGGCCGGCCCTGCCTGCTGGGGTACATCGGCAAGTGCGCCGCGCCCTGCACCGGCCAGGTCAGCCAGGAGGAGCACCTCGAGATCGTCGACGACTTCTCCGCGTTCCTGTCCGGCCAGACCGCGACGTACGTGCGCCGGCTGGAGAAGGAGATGAAGGCCGCCGCGGCCGAGCTGGAGTACGAGCGGGCCGCGAAGATCCGCGACGACCTGTCCGCGCTGGAGAAGGCGCTGGCCAAGAACGCGGTCGTGCTCGGCGACGGCACCGACACCGACGTGGTCGCGCTGAGCGAGGACCCGCTCGAGGTCGCGGTGCAGATCTTCTCCGTGCGCGGCGGCCGGATCCGCGGTCAGCGCGGCTTCATCGCCGACAAGGCCGACGGCACGGCGACGACCGGCGACCTGGTCTCGCGGTTCATCCAGCAGATGTACGCCGCCGAGACCGTCGACGCGATCCCGCGGGAGATCCTGGTCCCCGTCGTACCGGACGACGAGGCGGCGCTGACCGAGTGGCTGTCGCAGCGGCGCGGGTCGCGGGTCGCGATCCGGGTCCCGCAGCGCGGCGACAAGAAGGACCTGATGCAGACCGTCGAGCGCAACGCGCTGCAGACGCTCACCATGCACAAGACCAAGCGGGCCAGCGACCTGACCACCCGCAACCAGGCGCTGGAGGAGATCCAGACCGCGCTCGACCTGCCCGAGGCGCCGCTGCGCCTGGAGTGCTACGACGTCTCCAACCTGCAGGGCACCGAAGTGGTCGCCTCGATGGTGGTCTTCGAGGACGGCCTGCCGCGCAAGAGCGAGTACCGGCGATTCGTGATCAAGGGCGTCGAGGGGCAGAACGACGTCGCCTCGATCGCCGAGGTGCTGACCCGGCGGTTCAAGCGGATGCTCGACGAGCGGGTCAACGTCCCCGAGGGAGAGGACCCGACCGCCAACCTGATCGATCCCGAGACCGGGCGGGCGAAGAAGTTCTCCTACGCGCCTGGACTGGTCGTCGTCGACGGTGGACCGCCGCAGGTTGCGGCCGCACGGCAGGCGATGGACGAGCTCGGGCTCGGCGACATCCCGGTCTGCGGCCTGGCCAAGCGGCTGGAGGAGGTCTGGCTGCCCGACGAGGAGGACCCGGTGATCTTCTCCCGGACCTCCGAGGGGCTCTACCTGCTCCAGCGGCTGCGCGACGAGGCGCACCGGTTCGCCATCACCCACCACCGCAACCGGCGGTCCAAGTCGATGGTCGAGAGCGTGCTGGACGACGTACCAGGGCTTGGTGAGGTCCGGCGCAAGACGCTTTTGCGGCACTTCGGGTCCCTGCGCAAGCTGCGCGGCGCGACGGTCGACGAGGTCGCCGAGCTGCCCGGGTTCGGCCGCCGTACGGCGGAGTCGGTGGTCATCGCCGTGAACACCGCGGCAACGAAGGCCGACACCGGCCGGGCGCCGTCGGTGAACACCGCCACAGGCGAGATACTGGACGACGACGGACCGGGGCCCGCCGGTCCGCCGAACGGGGAGAACGTGAACTGATGGACGAGTCGAGCGGCAACCTGATCATCGTGTCCGGAATGTCCGGCGCGGGCCGGAGCTCGGTCGCGGACGTGCTGGAGGACCTCGGCTGGTTCGTGGTCGACAACCTGCCGCCGATGTTCCTGACCACGATCGTGGAGCAGGTCGTCGGGACCGGGGCGTCGCCGCGGCTGGCCGTCGTGGTCGACGTCCGGACCGGGATGTTCTTCGACGAGCTGGACTCGGCGCTGGAGGACCTGCGCACCAAGGGCTACCGGCCCCAGGTGCTGTTCCTGGAGGCCTCCGACGACGTGATCGTGCGCCGGCAGGAGAGCGTCCGGCGGCCGCACCCGCTGCAGGGCGAGGGCCGGCTGCTGACCGGGATCCAGCGCGAGCGCGCACTGCTCGGCGACATCCGGGCCGGCGCGGACCTGGTGATCGACACCTCGAACCTGAACATCCACCAGCTCGCCGCGAAGATCGTGAACGCCTTCGGCGACGAGGAGAACGCCGAGCTGCGGGCCACCGTGGTGTCGTTCGGCTTCAAGTACGGCATCCCCGTCGACGCCGACGTGGTGGCCGACATGCGGTTCGTCCCGAACCCGTACTGGCAGCCCGACCTGCGCCCGATGACCGGGCAGGACAAACCTGTGTCAGACTTCGTCCTCGGTCATCCGCTGGCCCAGCAGTTCCTGCAGAACTACGTGGACGTGCTGGACACCCTGCGGACCGGCTACCTGAACGAGGGCAAACGGTTCGTCACGGTCGCGATCGGCTGCACCGGTGGGAAGCACCGGAGCGTCGCGATGGCCGAGGAGATCGGGCGCCGGCTGCGCGAGAAGGGGTCACCGACGTTGGTGGTGCACAGAGATCTGGGGCGGGAGTGACGAGGGCTCCTCGAGTCGTCGCACTGGGTGGCGGGCATGGCCTCGCCGCATCTCTGTCTGCCCTCCGGCAGGTCACTGACCAGCTGACCGCTGTCGTCACGGTTGCCGACAACGGCGGGTCGTCAGGGCGGTTGCGCAAGGAGCTCGGTGTACTGCCGCCGGGCGATCTGCGGATGGCCCTGGCCGCGCTGTGCCGGGACGACGAGTGGGGCCGGACGTGGGCCGACGTGCTGCAGCACCGGTTCCGGAGCGACGGCGCGCTGCACGACCACGCGGTCGGGAACCTGCTGATCGTCGCGTTGTGGGAGCTGCTGGGCGAGGCCGTCGACGGGCTCGACTGGGTCGGTCGGCTGCTCGGAGCCCAGGGCCGGGTGCTGCCGATGTCCGCCGTACCGCTGGACATCACCGCACGGGTGATCGGGCTGGATCCGCTGCATCCCGAGGCGGTCACCGAGATCCGCGGGCAGACGGAGGTGGCGACGACCGAGGGGCACGTGGTCGACGTCGCGCTCGACCCCGCCGATCCGCCGGCCTGCCCGGAGGCGCTGGTCGCGGTCGCCGAGGCCGACTGGGTCGTGGTCGGGCCCGGGTCGTGGTTCACGTCCGTGATCCCGAACCTGCTCGTCCCGGCGCTGTGCCGCGGGCTCGAGCAGACGAGCGCGCGGCGGCTGGTGACGTTGAACCTGGGCGAGCAGAAGGGCGAGACCGACGGGTTCTCGCCGGAGACGCATCTCGAGGTCCTCGCCGCGCACGCTCCCGAGCTGCGCATCGACGTGGTCCTGGCCGACGAGGGCCACGTGCCGGACCCGGCGTCGCTGCGCCGTACGGCGGCCTCGCTGGGCGCGGAACTGGTGATCGCCGACATCGCCGACGACCACCAGTTGCTGCACCACGACCCCGCCAAACTGGCCAAGATCTACCGCGAGGTCTTCGCCTGACCCCGAGCGGCCCCGAACCCCTCAGATCGGGGCCGCCCAGGATCAGCCGTTTCGGAGAAGCCGGTTCAGCGCTTCGGGAAGATCGGGGCCCGCTCGACGGTCTTGCTGCCGGGGACGCCGACCTGGTCGTTCTGGAACGGGTTGGCGTTGAAGCGGGCCACCTCACGGCCCTGGGCGTCGGAGAAGATCGCCCAGATCGGCGCCGACGGGTCGCCGACGGTCGTCCGGTGTGACGGCCAGAGGAAGAAGCCGTCCTTCACCACGGCCGGCGTCACCGCGCCGTCGGCCGTCTTGAAGTCGACCTTGGCGACGCCCGCCGGGACGACGCCCTTCGAGCCGTTGCCGTCCGCCCAGACGACGTACGGCTTGTCGGCGGTCACCGACTGGCGCAGGTAGTCGTCCTTGGGGCCACTGGTCCCGGTGTTGTCGAGGCAGTAGGCGTACCGCTGGCGGTCCGGCGAGACCAGGACAGCCTGGAACCAGCTGCCGGAGCCCTGGGCGACCGCGACCTTCCAGCTGCTGATCGCCTCGGAGCCGCCGCCGGCCTTCGCCGCGCTCTGCCGGTACTGGTTGTCGCCGGTCGCGCAGCGGGCGAGCACCTGGGCGTCGCTCAGCACGGCCTTGCCCGTGACCTCACCGGTCGTGGTGTCCACGGTGACGGTGTTCTCCGGCAGGCCGAGGCCGGCCACCGGGGCGTCGTCGCCCTGGTTCGGCCAGACCGAGACCGCGGTGGCGATCCCGGCGACGGCCAGCGCGCCGCCGGCCACCGCGCCGATCCGGCGCAAGCGCTGGCCGCGCCGGCCACGTCGTACGACGTCGTCGACGGTGTGCCGCATCGGCTCCGCGGAGTCGTCGGCCGCGTCGACCAGCAGGTCCTCGATGTCGCTGCTCATGAAAGAACCCCTTCTTTGGTGTCGGCCGGGTCAGGGGCCGGTCGATTGAGCTGTTCGCGCAAAGCGCTGAGCCCTCGGGAGGTCTGGCTCTTGACCGCTCCGGTGCCGATCCCGAGCACCTGGGCGGTCTCCTCGATGCTGAGGTCGGCGTAGTGCCGCAGGACCACGCACGCCCGCTGCCGGGTCGGCAGGCCGGTCAGCGCCTGGACCACCGCGAGCCGCTCGTCGACGGCCGCGGAGGGGTCGGCCAGCATCTGGTCCGGCACCGCGTCGTCGGCGAACTCCCGCCGCCAGGGCCGCTTGGCCTGGTCGAGCACCACCGAGACCACCGCGCGGTGGGCGTAGGTGGTCAGTCCGGCGTCGTGGTCCAACCGGTCCCAGGCGCGGTAGATCCGGACCAGGGCGTCCTGGGCCGCATCCTCCGCCCGATGCCAGTCACCGCACATCAGGTACGCCGTACGGCGCAGGCGGCGCAGGGCCGCTTCGGCGAACTCCGTGAAGTCCGCCTCACTGCGTCGTCGCATCGTGCTCCTCCCGTGGCTGTCGGAAGAGGAACGACAGCCGTACCCCGAAAGGTTGCCACGAGGCGTAACACTGATCCAGGTGGGGGAGTTGAACCCTGAGTCCGCGGCGATCGGGAACACCGGGCCCGGGCCGGTGGTTGGTCCGGATACCGGGCGAGGGTCTTTGACAGCAGTGGGAGGATTTCGTACATGGCGATGACAGCACAGGTGAAGTCCGAGCTGACCAGCATCCAGGTCACCAAACCCTGCTGCCGCAAGGCCGAGGTCTCCTCGGTCCTGCGCTTCGCGGGCGGGCTGCACCTCGTCTCCGGCCGGATCGTCGTGGAGGCGGAGCTGGACAGCGCCCGCGCGGCCCGGCGGTTGCGCAAGGACATCGCGGAGATCTTCGGCCACCCGTCCGAGGTGGTGGTGATCTCGCCGTCCGGGATCCGCAAGCAGACCAAGTACGTCGTCCGCGTGGTGCGGGACGGTGACGCGCTGGCCCGGCAGACCGGCCTGGTGGACAACCGGGGCCGTCCGGTCCGCGGTCTCCCGCCCGCGGTGGTGTCCGGCGCCTCCTGCGACGCCGTGGCGGCCTGGCGTGGGGCGTTCCTGGCGCACGGCTCGCTGACCGAGCCCGGCCGCTCCTCGTCGCTCGAGGTGACCTGCCCGGGGCCCGAGGCAGCGCTGGCACTGGTCGGTGCGGCTCGGCGGCTCGGGATCGGTTCGAAGGCCCGCGAGGTGCGCAACGTCGACCGTGTGGTGATCCGCGACGGCGACGCGATCGGCGCGCTGCTGACCCGGCTGGGCGCGCACGAGTCGGTGCTGGCCTGGGAGGAGCGCCGGATGCGCCGCGAGGTGCGCGCGACGGCCAACCGCCTGGCGAACTTCGACGACGCGAACCTGCGGCGCTCGGCGCGGGCCGCGGTGGCCGCCGGGGCGCGGGTCGAGCGGGCGCTGGAGATCCTCGGCAACGACGTACCGGATCACCTGCAGGTCGCGGGCAGGCTGCGGCTGGAGCACAAGCAGGCGAGCCTGGAAGAGCTCGGCCAGCTGCACGAGCCGGCGCTGACCAAGGACGCCGTGGCCGGCCGGATCCGCCGCCTGCTGGCGATGGCCGACAAGCGTGCCTCCGACCTCGGCATCCCGAACACCGAGGCCAACCTGACGCCGGAGATGCTCGACCCGGCGTGATCGTGGGGATTCACCAGTAGGACCAGTGGTATTCACGTGGCGGCCCCGGGGAAATCCCCGGGGCCGTTGTGCGTGGGGTGGTCTGGTCCGGTGGCCTTCGGGGTGCTGGTGGTGGTCTCATGTGGACGCTACCAGTGGATCAAGTGGGCTGTTGGGCTAGTGTTTCGGCTGTAGCGGCAGTGCTCGACAGCTAGTTCAAGGAGACGTAGTCCCGTGACCGTACGCGTAGGTATCAACGGCTTCGGCCGGATCGGCCGTAACTTCTTCCGCGCCGTGCAGGCGTCCGGTGCCGACATCGAGGTCGTCGCCGTCAACGACTTGACCGACAACCAGACCCTCGCTCACCTGCTGAAGTACGACTCGATCCTGGGCCGCTTCCCGGGCGAGGTCACGGCGACCGACGACGACATCACCGCCGCCGGCCACACCTTCAAGGCGTTCGCCGAGCGCGACCCCGCCAACCTGAAGTGGTCCGACGTCGGCGCCGACGTGGTGATCGAGTCGACCGGCTTCTTCACCGACGCCACCAAGGCCAAGACGCACGCCGACAACGGCGCCAAGAAGGTCATCATCTCCGCCCCGGCGAAGAACGAGGACCTGACCGTGGTGATGGGCGTCAACCACGAGCTGTACGACGCCGACAAGCACACGGTCATCTCGAACGCGTCCTGCACCACGAACTGCCTCGCCCCGATGGCCAAGGCCATCCACGACGAGTTCACGATCCAGCAGGGTCTGATGACCACGGTCCACGCCTACACCCAGGACCAGAACCTCCAGGACGGCCCGCACAGCGACCTGCGTCGCGCCCGCGCCGCCGCGCTGAACGTCGTACCGACCTCGACCGGTGCCGCCAAGGCGATCGGCCTGGTCATGCCCGAGCTCAAGGGCAAGCTGGACGGCTACGCGCTGCGCGTCCCGATCCCGACCGGCTCGGCCACCGACCTGACCGTCAACGTCGGCCGGGAGACCACCGCCGAAGAGGTCAACGCCGCCGTCAAGGCCGCGGCCGAGGGCCCGCTCAAGGGCTACCTGCGCTACACCGAGGACCCGATCGTGTCGAGCGACATCGTCACCGACCCGGCCTCCTGCATCTTCGACGCCGGCCTGACCAAGGTGCTCGGCAACCAGGTCAAGGTCGTCGGCTGGTATGACAACGAGTGGGGTTACTCCAACCGCCTCGTCGACCTGGTCACCTACGTCGGCGCCTCGCTCTGACGTTCCACCACCCACAGCTTGCGTCCGGTCCGCCTTGTGCGGAGCCCGGGCGCAAGCCTGTTTGCTGAGGACTGCTGAACTGTGAAGACCATCGCGGTGAAAACTATTGAGGGCCTCGGGGACGTCGCCGGCCTGCGGGTGCTGGTCCGCTCCGACCTGAACGTGCCGATCAAGGGTGACCAGATCGGCGACGACGGCCGCATCCGGGCCTCCGTGCCGACCCTGCTGAAGCTGGCCAAGGCCGGCGCCAAGGTGATCGTCACCGCGCACCTGGGCCGCCCGAAGGGCAAGCCCGACCCGGAGTTCACTCTCGCCCCGGTGGCCAAGCGGCTCGGTGAGCTGCTGCAGGCCGAGGGCGTGAAGGTGCACTTCGCCACCGACGTGACGGGCGAGAGCGCGCAGGAAGCCGTCCAGGAGCTCGACGAGGGTGAGGTCCTGCTGCTCGAGAACGTGCGGTACGACCCGCGCGAGGAGAGCAAGGACGAGGCCGAGCGCGGCGCGCTGGCCGACGAGCTGGCCGGGCTGGCCGACGTGTTCGTCAGCGACGGCTTCGGTGTCGTGCACCGCAAGCAGGCCAGCGTGTACGACGTGGCCCGCAAGCTGCCGCACGCGGCCGGCGGCCTGGTGCTCGCCGAGGTCGAGGTGCTGAAGAAGCTGACCGAGGACCCGGCCCGCCCGTACGTCGTCGTGCTCGGTGGCGCGAAGGTGTCGGACAAGCTCGCGGTGATCGACAACCTGCTCGCCAAGGCCGACAAGCTGCTGATCGGTGGCGGCATGGTCTTCACCTTCCTCAAGGCCCAGGGCCACGAGGTCGGCAAGAGCCTGCTCGAGACCGACCAGCTCGACACGGTCAAGGGCTACCTGGAGACCGCGAAGGCCAAGGGTGTCGAGATCGTGCTGCCGACCGACATCGTGGTCGCGCCCGAGTTCAAGGCCGACGCGCCCGCGACCGTGGTCGCCGCCGACGCGATCCCGGCCGACCAGCTCGGCCTGGACATCGGCCCGGACTCCGGCAAGGCGTTCGCCGCCGAGGTCGCCGGCGCGAAGACCGTCTTCTGGAACGGCCCGATGGGTGTCTTCGAGATGGAGGCGTTCGCCGGCGGAACCAAGGCCGTCGCCGCAGCGTTGACCGAGGTGGACGGACTCAGTGTCGTCGGAGGTGGCGACTCGGCTGCCGCCGTACGGCAGCTCGGCTTCGCCGACGACCAGTTCGGGCACATCTCCACCGGAGGTGGCGCGTCGCTGGAATACCTTGAGGGCAAAGAGCTCCCTGGTCTCGTAGTTCTGGAAGAGGACTGACACCGATATGGCTGACAACGCTGCCCGTACGCCGTTGATGGCGGGCAACTGGAAGATGAACGTCAACCACGTCGAGGCCGTGCACCTGCTGCAGAAGCTGAGCTGGACGCTGCAGGACAAGAAGCACGACTTCGCGCGGGTCGAGGTGGCGGTGCTGCCGCCGTTCACCGACATCCGCAGCGTGCAGACGCTCGTCGACGGCGACAAGATGAAGATCGTGTACGGCGCGCAGGACGTGTCGGTGCACGACGAGGGTGCCTACACCGGCGAGATCTCGGCCGCGATGCTGACCAAGCTGGGCTGCACCTACGTCTTGGTCGGGCACTCCGAGCGTCGCCAGTACCACGGTGAGGACGACGCGCTCGTCAACGCCAAGGCGACCAAGGCGCTGGCGGCCGGGCTGACCCCGATCGTCTGCGTGGGTGAAGGTCTGGAGGTCCGCAAGGCCGACGGTCACGTCGCGCACTGCGTGAACCAGATCGACGGCGCGCTGGCCGGGCTGAAGGCCGACGACGTGCGCAAGCTCGTCATCGCCTACGAGCCGGTCTGGGCGATCGGCACCGGCGAGGTCGCGACCCCGGAGGACGCGCAGGAGGTCTGCGCCGCGATCCGTGCCCGGCTCGAGGAGTCGTTCTCACCCGCAGTGGCCGACTCGGTCCGAATTCTGTACGGGGGGTCGGTGAAGATGAGCAGCGCAGGTGGCATCATGGCCCAGCCGGATGTCGACGGCTGCCTGGTCGGGGGAGCGAGCCTCAAGGCGGACGAGTTCGCCGGTATCTGCCGTTACCTGGACCTTCAGTTAGGCTACTCCTCGTGATTCTCGCTTTTCAGATCGTTGTCGTCATCTGCAGCCTGATCCTGACGCTGCTCGTGCTGCTGCACAAAGGCCGCGGTGGTGGCCTTTCCGACCTGTTCGGTGGTGGGGTGTCGTCCAGCCTGGGCGGGTCCTCGGTCGCCGAGCGGAACCTCGACCGGATCACCATCGGTGTCGGTTTGATCTGGTTCGCCGGCGTGGTCGCGCTCGGACTTCTGTACAAGCTCGGCTGAGAGGCGTAGCCGTGGCTGGTAGTGGTGGTGCGATTCGTGGCAGCAGGGTCGGAGCAGGACCGATGGGCGAGGCGGAGCGTGGTGAGTCCGCGCCCCGGCAGCGCGTGGTCTTCTTCTGTGCCAATGGGCACGAGACCGCGACCGTCTTCGCCGTCGAGGCGGCCGTTCCGGAGGCGTGGGACTGTCCGCGGTGCGGTCTGCCGACCAGCACCGACGTGAACAACCCACCACCGCCGACGAAGATCGAGCCGTACAAGACGCACCTGGCGTACGTGAAGGAACGGCGCAGCGAGCAGGAGGCCGCCCAGATCCTCGAAGAGGCCCTGGAACGCCTGCGCGCCCGTCGCGCCAACGGCGAGATCATCTTCTAACTCGTACGCCGGACACCCGGGCAGCCCTCAGCGGGCCCGCCCGGGTGTTCGCGTTGGCGGCGTACGCCGGTCCTGCGCGGTGTTCGCGTTGCCGCAGTAAGCCGGTCAGCTGCTCCTGCGCGCGCCGTACCGGGCGAAGAGCTCGTTGAGCTCGCCCTGCGGGATCTGGCGTTCCGCGAAGCTCATCGTGCCCTGGGCGCGCAACTCTTCGGCCGCTCGCCGGACGAAGCCCAGCGCTGCCCGCGCGATGCTGCCGCCGAGACTGATCCGGGTGACCCCCGCGCCGGTCACGTCGGCGACGGTCAGCGTCGAGCTGCCCAGTCCCATGACGACGTTCAGCGGGCCATCGATCTCCGACACCAGTGTCCTGAGCTGGTCGAGGTCGTTGACGCCCGGCACGTACAGGCAGTCCGCGCCGGCCTCGCGGAACAGGTTCGCGCGCCGGATCGAGTCCGCCAGGGGAGTGGGCTCACCGAGCAACTGACCGTCCGTCCGGGCCGTCAGCACGAAGTCCGGACCGGCCGCCTCCCGGGCGGCGACGATCCGCTCGACCGACAGCTCCTCGGCGTACAGCTCGTGGCCGTCGTAGTCCTCGATGTTGCCACCGGCCAGCCCCGCGTCCCTGGCTCTGCGAATCGTCTTCGCGACGTCCTCCGGCCGGGCGCCGTACCCGTCCTCCAGGTCGCCGTTCACCGGTACGCCGACCGCGGTGGAGATCTGGTGGATCCGCTCGAACATCGTGTCGACCGAGACCGCGGGCGCGCCGTCGGGCAGCGTGTGGTCGCCCGCGCCGAGCGAGAACGCGATGCCCGCGCTCGTCGTCGCCAGCGCGGCGAAGCCGGCCTCGGCCAGCACGATCGCGCTCCCGGCGTCCCACGCGTTCGGCATCACGAACGACGCCTGGTGCAGCTCACGAAACTGTGTCATCCCACGATCTTCCCGCGGCATCGGTTCGGCCGGCGCCGAACGAGTTGTCCACAGTATGGATGTAACACTGGCTACATGGAAGCTCTGCTTGTAACTTTCGGTACCACACTTGTGCGGTACCGAAGGAGGCCTTCGTGGCGATCGTGGTCGAGGTGGCGTACGCCTACCCTCAGCTCTGGCGAATCCTGACCAAGTCCGGCTACTTCCTCAGCACCGGTCTGGCCGGCGGGAGCGTGCTGTTCCACACCTTCGTCCTGCGGCCGGTGCTCTACCGCACCGCCAGCGAGTCCGAACGCCGTGTCCTGCGCAACCGGTCGGCCGTGCTGCTCGCGATCGCGGGGACCGCGCTGCTGCTCGCGACGTACCCGCAGTTCGCCGGCAAGGTCACCCGCGCGACCAAGGGCATGGCGTTCTCCGAGGGCCTGCGGCCGTCGGCCGTGTGGGACTACCTGCAGACCGCGGCGCCGAAGAACGCGTGGTTCTTCTCCGGCGTCACGGCCGGCCTGCAGGCGCTGATCTACAGCCTCGGCGCGCTGCTGCTGATGAGCCTGTTCCTCAAGCCGGTCCGACGGCAGGTCGACAAGATCGCCGGGATCGGCGTCGCCGTCGTGCTCGTCGCAGCGTTGTTCCTGATGGTCCCGAGCCGCTCCGCCGATCTCGAGCCCGCCTACTTCGCGAGCCACCTGGTCACCACCCTGCACCCGTACGCCGGTGGCTTCTGGATCGGAGCGCTGATCGTGCTGTCCGGTCTGGCGCTGAGTCGCAGGCAGCTGTCCCAGGACACCGGCGGCCTGGTCTGGGCGTCGGTGTGGCAGCGGTTCAGCATCATGGCGCAGGCCTGCGTGACGGTCCTGCTGGTCTCCGGGCTGCTCGAGGCATGGACGGCGGTTGGGTCGGTGTCGATCGGCGACATCCTGTCCACGACGTACGGCAAGTACCTGCTGCTGAAGGTCCTGCTGGTGTTCTCGATCCTCGGACTCGGTGCGTTCAACGAGGCCGTGCTGCTGCCGAAGATCGCGCGGGTCCGTGCGGCCGGCGACGGGCGCAGCCTGTTCCACCTGGTTCTCGGTCACTTCCCGAAGGTGGTGCTGATCGAGGCCGTGCTCGGTGTCGGCGTGCTCGCGGTGATGCCGTTCCTGAACGGTTCGGCGCGCGAGGAGGTCGGGCTGGAGGCCGACCCGCCGCCGACCGGCGGGGTCGCGCTCGCGATGGTGCTGCTGTTCGTCGCGCTGCTCATCTCGTTCGTCGCCCGCTTCCAGATCCAGAAGGCGATCGAGCAACGGGCCGTCGCCGTGGAGGCGACGACCCGTGAGCCCGTACTGACCGAAGCTACCGACTGATCTTCGAGGCGGCGGCTTCGTCGAGCAGCCACAAGGTCCGCTCGTTGCCCTTCGGCGTCGCCGCCGGTACGTCGCCGCCGGAGAGCGCGGTCCGTACGGCATCGGCCTTGTCCTCGCCGGCCACGACGAACCAGACCTCGGCCGCCTTCGCCAGCGCGGCGAAGGTCAGCGAGACGCGGGTCGGCGGGGGCTTGGGGGAGTCGTGCACCGCCACCGCCGACGTGTCGTCGACCGCGAGCTGGGGGAAGCCGGGGAACAGCGAGGCCACGTGCCCGTCCGGTCCGACGCCCAGCATCAGGAGGTCGAAAGCGGTGACGGCCTTCAGCTCTTCCACGTACGCCGCGGCTGCTGCTTCCGGGCCCTGGCCGGTGTCCGCGGCCATCTCGTGCACCTTCGCCGGGTCGACGTCGACCCTCGACAGCAACGCGTCCCAGGCCTGGGTCGCGTTGCGCTCCGCATCGCCCTCGGGCAGGAAGCGCTCGTCGCCCCACCAGAACTCGACCCGCTGCCAGTCGATCGCCGTCCGGGCGGCGGACTCGGCCACCGCCCGGTAGACGGCGGACGCGACGCGACCACCGGTCAGTACGACGTGCGCCACCCGGCCACCGCTCTGCGCGTCGATCAACCGCGTGACGAACCGAGCGGCAACCGCCGCGGCCAGCGCGTCGGCGTCCGGAGCCACCAGAACAGTCGGTTCCGCACTCATGAGCGCCCAGCCACCCGTTTGCCGGTGGACTTCTTCGCCGGCGCCTTCTTGGTGGTCGCCTGCTTGGGCGCGGCCTTCTTGGTGGCCGGCGCCGCCGTCTTCCTGCGCGCCGACTTCGCCGCGGCGCTGGTCCTCTTCGCGGCCGCGGTCTTCTGCACCGCCGCCTTCGACGGCGCCTTCTTCTTCGCGTCGGCCGCGTGGGCCTCCAGCGCCGGTGACGCGGCCTTGCCGCTCGCGGCCGCCGTACGGACTGCTGCCTTCTCCGCCGCGGACTGCGCCGAGCGCCGGTCGATCGGGCTGACCTTCTTCGCCTCGGCCGGCATCTTCTCCCGCTCGACCATGCACGCCAGCGTCTGCGCGTACACGTCGTCGGGGTCGAGCCGCCGCAGCTCCTCGCTCAGCAGCTCGGACGGCGTACGACGCTTCAGCGCGACCGGCCGATCAGGCTGACCAGGAACGCTGAACGTCGCGATGGCGCCGTCCGGACGGCTCAGCTCGATCGGACCCGCCGGAGTGAACATCCGTACGGCGGTCAGGCCCGGCCCGCGGGATGTCTTCTGCTCGACAGCGACACCGAGCTTGCACTGCAGCCACGCGGCCATCAGGTCGGCGCTCGGGTTGCCCTTGGCCGACACGACCTCCGCGCCCGTGACGTGCGCCGGGTACTGGTCCAGGGCAGCCGCCATCAGCGCGCGCCACGGCGTCAGCCGCGCCCACGCGAAGTCGGTGTCACCCGGGCGGTAGCCCTCGGCGCGGGCCGTGAAGTCCACCGAGGCACGCCGCGTCGCCGCGGCGTCGGTGACCCGGCGCCGGCCGAGCTTGCCCAGCGGGTCGGTGGCGGGCACCTTCGGCCCACCGCCCGGCCACCAGACGATGACGGGGGAGTCCGGCAGCAGCAGCGGGGTGACGACCGACTCGGGCACCTTCGCGAGCTCGCCGTGCAGCCGCAGCAGCACCGCCTCACCCGGAACGCCCTCGCCGACCCGTACCTCCGCGTCGAGTCCGCCTTCACCGCGGCCCGGCCGCAGGATCGCGACCAGCACCCGGGACGGGTGCTCGCGGCCGGCCTCGTTCGCGGCCTTCATCGCGTCGTGGTGGGACGCCTCGTCGACGACCACCACGATCGTGCCGACCATGCCCATCGCCGGCGAGCCCGCGTTGCGGCGGGCCTTCAGCAGCGCCGACGCGATCTCGCTCGACGTCGTACCGGTCAGGTCGATGATCATGGCCGCCTCCAGGCGCGTCCGTCGCGGGCGAGCATCTCGTGGGCGGAGTCGGGGCCCCAGCCACCGGAGTCGTACTGCTCCGGCTCACCGTGCTCGGCCCAGAAGTTGATCACCGGGTCGAGGATCTTCCAGCCCAGCTCGACCTCGGTGTGCTGCGGGAACAACGGCGGGTCACCGAGCAGTACGTCGAGGATCAGCCGCTCGTAGGCCTCCGGGGAGGACTCGGTGAACGACCCGCCGTAGGCGAAGTCCATGTTCACGTCGCGGATCTCCATCATCGTGCCCGGCACCTTGGCGCCGAAGCGCATCGTGACGCCCTCGTCCGGCTGGATCCGCATCACCAGGGCGTTCTGCCCCAGCTCCTCGGTTTCGGTGGCCGTGAACGGCAGGTGCGGGGCGCGCTTGAACATCACCGCGACCTCGGTCACCCGGCGGCCGAGGCGCTTGCCGGTCCGCAGGTAGAACGGGACGCCGGCCCAGCGGCGGGTGTCCACGTCGACCCGCATCGCGGCGAAGGTCTCGGTCGTGGACGACTTCGGGATGGCGTCCTCCTGCAGGTACCCCTTGACCTTGGTGCCACCGGCCCAGCCGGCGGCGTACTGGCCGCGGGCGGTGTGCAGGTCGAGGCGCTCGGGCAGCTTGACGGCCGCGAGCACCTTCTTCTTCTCCTGCCGCAGCGACCACGCGTCGAAGCTGACCGGCTCCTCCATCGCGACCAGCGCGAGCAGTTGGAGCAGGTGGTTCTGGATCACGTCGCGGGCCGCGCCGATGCCGTCGTAGTACCCGGCCCGGCCGCCGATGCCGATGTCCTCGGCCATCGTGATCTGCACGTGGTCGACGTAGTGGCTGTTCCAGACCGGCTCGAACATGGCGTTGGCGAACCGCAGCGCCAGCATGTTCTGGACGGTCTCCTTGCCCAGGTAGTGGTCGATCCGGAAGACCGCCTCGGGCGGGAAGACCGACTCGACCACCTGGTTGAGCTCACGCGCGCTCTTCAGGTCGTGCCCGAACGGCTTCTCGATCACCACCCGCCGCCAGGACCCGGGGGTCTCGTCGGCGAGGCCGTGCTGCTTGAGCTTCTCCACCACCTGAGGGAAGAGGCCCGGCGGGATCGACAGGTAGAACGCGTGGTTGCCGCCCGTCCCGCGGTTGACGTCCAGCTCGTCCACGGTCTCCCGCAGCCGCTTGAACGCCTCGTCGTCGGTGAGATCGCCCGGCACGAACCGGAATCCCTCGGCCAGCTGCTGCCAGACCTCTTCGCGGAACGGCGTCCGCGCGTGCTCCTTGACGGAGTCGTGCACGATCTGCGCGAAGTCCTGGTTGGTGAAGTCACGCCGGGCGAACCCGACGAGTGCGAAGCCCGGCGGCAGCAGCCCCCGGTTGGCCAGGTCGTAGATGGCCGGCATCAGCTTCTTGCGGGCCAGGTCACCCGTGACGCCGAAGATCACCAGGCTGGAGGGCCCGGCGATCCGGGGGAGCCGCCGGTCCTGGGGATCCCGCAGGGGGTTCACCGGGCCGGTCGGCTCTTCTTCGAGTTCAGCGGTCATCGGCCGCTTGCCTCCGACTTGTCGTGTGCGTCGAGTAGGGAGATCAGCTGCTGTACGCCGGCCTGCGCGTCGGTCAGGTGCAGCCGCAGCACCGGCCGGCCGCGGTCGGCCAGGACACCGGCGTCACCCGCGGCCTGCGCCGAGATGAGCGTGCCGAAGGTGAACGGCCGGTCGGGGATCTCCACGTCGGTGGACTCCGAGGTGGAGATCTGCAGGAACACGCCCTGCGGGTGGCCACCCTTGTGGTACTGGCCGGTCGAGTGCAGGAAGCGCGGGCCCCAGCCGAAGGTCACCGGGCGACCGGTCTTCGCGGCGAGCGCCGGGCGGATCGCCATCAGGTTCTCGTCGCGCTCGGAGTCCAGGTAGGCCATGACGGCCAGGTACCCGTCGTCGGCGAGCTGGCCGAGCAGCGCGTCGAGCGCGCCCTTGGCGGTGTCGACGCCGTCGAGCAGACCATCGGTCCCGCGAACCTCCACGGCGCCGTCGGTGAACGCGGCGGTCTCAGGCTCGGGCTGCGCGTCGAGCAGACCGCGTGCGGCCTTCTTGGCGCTCTCCACGTCCGGCTGGTCGAACGGATTGATCCCGAGCAGGTACCCGGCGACCGCGGTCGCCGTCTCCCAGAGCAGGAACTGCCCGCCGAGCGAACCCGACGTCAGAGCGGTCGGTACGTCGCTGTTCGCCTTGTCGGCGAGCAGCGCGTGCACCAGGTCCGAGGCGGTGCTGTGCAGCTCGGGCGCGTGCACGCCCTTCACCGCGACCGGCAGGACACCCTTGCCGTTCTTGCCGGTGCTCTCGGCGATCAGCTGCTCGGCCCAGTCCGGGAAGCCGACGATGTCGGAGCTCTCGGCCGCGATGATCGCCTTGTCCCGGCCCGCGCTGGCAGCCAGTACGGCGCCGAGCACGAGGGCCGGGTTGTCGGCGGAGTCGACCTGGAGCGCCGGAGCCGCCTCGGCCGCCTGGTCGAGCAGGTCGGCGACGTCCGCGCCGGCCAGCGCCGATGGGACCAGACCGAACGCGGTCAGCGCGCTGTAGCGGCCGCCGACGTGCGGGTCGGCCAGGAAGGTCTTGCGGTAGCCCTCGTCGGCCGAGAGCTTCTCGAACGGCGAGCCCGGGTCGGTGACAACGACGACCCGCGAGGAAGCGTCGATGCCCGCGTCGGTGAAGGCCTTCACGAAGACCCGGCGCTGGCTGTCGGTCTCGACGGTGCCGCCGGACTTGCTGGACACGACGATCACCGTGCGCTGCAGGTCACCCGCCAGGGCCCGGGCGATCACGCTCGGGTTGGTGGAGTCCAGGACGACGAGCTCGACGCCCGCCGTCCGGGTGATGACCTCCGGCGCGAGCGACGATCCGCCCATGCCGGCCAGGACGATCCGGTCCAGGCCCTCGGCCCGCAGGTCGGCCTGCAGGGCCTCGATCTCGGCCAGCAGCGGCCGGGACGAGTCGTGCAGGTCGACCCAGCTGAGCCGGATGGCCGACTCCGACTCGGCCTCCGGACCCCAGATGGTGGCGTCCTTCGCGGCGATCCGGGAGGCGATCTTCTCCGACACCAGCCGGTCGATCGTCGACGCCCAGTCGCCGTTCGCGGTGCTGACTGCGGGCTTGGTCACTTCGCCGCCGCCTTCAGCGCCGCGGTGACGGTGTCCTGCAGCTCGGTCCACGAGACGTCGAACTTGCTGACGCCCTCGTCCTCGAGCACCTGCACGACCTCGTCGTAGGAGATGCCCAGCTTCTCCAGGTCGGCGATCACCTTGCGGTCCGCGTCGTAGTTGCCGCGCACGGTGTCGCCGGTGATGTCGCCTTCCTTCGCGACCGCGTCGATGGTTGCCTGCGGCATCGTGTTGACGACGCCCGCGGTGACCAGCTCCTCGACGTACATGGTGCTCTTGTACGCCGGGTCCTTGACGCCGGTCGACGCCCACAGCGGCCGCTGCGGCTTGGCGCCGGCGGTCTCGATCTCGCGCCAGCGGTCCGAGGCGAAGATCTCCTCGTAGGCCTCGAAGGCGAGCCGCGCGTTGGCGATCGCGGCCTTGCCCTTCAGGGCCTTGGCCTCGTCCGTGCCGATCGCGTCCAGGCGCTTGTCCACCTCGGAGTCGACGCGGCTGACGAAGAACGAGGCGACACTGGCCAGCTTGGTCACGTCGTGCCCGTTGTCGAGCGCCTTCTCCAGGCCGGTCAGGAACGCGTCCGCGACCGCCTTGTAGCGCTCGAGGGAGAAGATCAGCGTCACGTTCACGCTGATCCCGGCGGCCAGCGTCTCGGCGATCGCCGGGATGCCTTCCTTGGTGGCCGGGATCTTCACGAACACGTTCTCGCGGCCGACGGTCTCCCACAGCTCCTTGGCCTGGGCGATCGTCTTGGCGGTGTCGCGGGCGAACCCGGGCTCGACCTCGATCGAGACCCGGCCGTCGACACCCTCGCTGTCGTCGTACACGGGCTTGAACAGGTCCGCCGCGTTCCGGACGTCGTCGGTGGTGATCACGCGGATCGCCTGGTCGGTCGACACGCCCTCGGCGGCCAGCCGCTCGACCTGCTCGGCGTAGGCGTTCTTGTCCGAGATCGCCTTCGCGAAGATGGTCGGGTTGGTGGTCACCCCGCTGACGTGCTGGTCGTGGATCAGGGTCGCCAGACTGCCGCTGGTCAGCCGCTGACGGGAGAGATCGTCGAGCCAGATCGAGACACCGGCGTCGGCGAGGTCTTGCAAACGATCGTTCATTGTCCGAAGCCTCCGAGTTCCTGTGGTTGTCAGTTGGCGGCGTAGGTGTCCGCCGGACCGACCGGTCCGGCCGCGGCACGTCCTGCCGGTACACCGCTGCCACCGAGCTCGGCTGCCGCGGCAATGCTGTCCTTCGCGGCCTGTACGACGGCGCCGGCGGTGATGCCGAACTCCGAGTACAGCCGCTTGTAGTCGGCCGAAGCGCCGTAGTGCTCCAGGCTGACGCTGCGCCCGGCGTCGCCGACGAGCTCGCGCCAGCCGAGCTTGATGCCGGCCTCGACCGAGACCCGCGCCCGGACCCCGGCCGGGATGACCGAGTCGCGGTAGGCGTCGTCCTGCTCGTCGAACCACTCGCGGGAGACCAGCGACACGACGCGGGCCTTGATGCCCTCGGCCGCCAGCGTCTCGCGCGCCTCGACGGCCAGCTGCAGCTCCGAACCGGTGCCGATCAGGATCACGTCGGGCGTGCCGTCGGTGTCGAGCAGCGTGTACCCGCCCTTGTGCACGTTCTCCGTGGTGGCGTAGCCGTCGGTCCCGCGCGGGAAGGTCGGCACGTTCTGCCGGGTCAGCACCAGGCCGGCCGGGCGGTCGGTGTGCTCGAGGATCGTCTGCCACGCGGCGGCGGTCTCGTTCGCGTCGGCCGGGCGGACCACGTCCAGGCCCGGGATCGCCCGCAGGGCCGCGATGTGCTCGACCGGCTGGTGGGTCGGGCCGTCCTCGCCGAGGCCGATCGAGTCGTGCGTCCACACGTACGTGACCGGCAGCTTCATCAGCGCGGCCAGCCGGACCGACGGGCGCATGTAGTCGCTGAAGGTGAGGAACGTGCCGCCGTACGGGCGGGTGCCGCCGTGCAGGGCGATGCCGTTCAGCACCGCGCCCATGCCGTGCTCGCGGATCCCGAAGTGCAGGACGCGGCCGTACTCGTTGCCCTGGAACTCCTTGGTGGCGTGCTCGGCCGGGATGAACGACGGCTGGCCCTTGGGCGTCGTGTTGTTCGAACCGGCGAGGTCGGCCGAACCGCCCCACAGCTCCGGCAGCTCCGGTGCGATCTTGGTCAGCACCTCACCGGACGCGGCGCGGGTGGCGACACCCTTGGCGTCGGCGTCCCAGCTCGGCAGCGCGTCCTTCCAGCCGGCCGGCAGCTCGTGCTTGTCGAGCCGCACGTGCAGGGCGGCCTGCTCGGGGGAGGCCTGCTTCCACGCGTCGTACTTGGTGGTCCACTCGGCCTGCAGCGCCTTGCCGCGCTCGACGGCCTCGCGGGTGTGCCCGATCACCTCGTCGGCGACCTCGAAGGTCTGCTCCGGGTCGAAACCGAGCACCTCCTTGGTGGCGGCCACCTCGGCGGCCCCCGCGGCCGAGCCGTGGATCTTGCCGGTGTTCTGCGCGTTCGGCGCCGGCCAGCCGATGATCGTGTGCAGCCGGATGAACGTCGGCTTGTCGGTGACGGCGTGACCGGCCTCGATCGCGTCGTACAGGGCCTGGACGTTCTCCTCGTAGCCCGTGCCGCCTCCTGTCCAGTCGACGTCGTGGACGTCCCAGCCGTACGCCGCGTAGCGGGCGGCGACGTCCTCGGAGAACGCGATGTTCGTGTCGTCCTCGATGGAGATCTTGTTGGCGTCGTAGATCACCGTCAGGTTGCCGAGCTTCTGGTGCCCGGCCAGCGACGAGGCCTCCGAGGAGACGCCCTCCTCCAGGTCGCCGTCGGAGGCGATCGCGTAGATCTGGTGGTCGAACAGGCTCTCGCCCTTGGCCGTGTCGGGGTCGAGCAGACCGCGCTCGCGGCGGGCCGCCATCGCCATGCCGACGGCGTTGCCGACACCCTGGCCCAGCGGACCGGTGGTGGTCTCGACGCCGGGGGTGTGGCTGTACTCCGGGTGGCCCGGGGTCGCGCTGCCCCACGTACGCAGGGACTTCAGGTCGTCCAGCTCCAGGCCGAAACCGGCCAGGTACAGCTGGATGTAGAGCGTCAGGCTGGAGTGCCCGGCCGAGAGGACGAAACGGTCGCGGCCGGCCCAGTGCGGATCGGCGGGGTTGTGCCGCATCACCTTCTGGAACAGCAGGTACGCGGCCGGCGCGAGGCTCATCGCCGTTCCGGGGTGGCCGTTACCGACCTTCTCCACGGCGTCCAGCGCGAGGACCCGCACGGTGTCGACCGCGCGTCGGTCCACATCGGTCCATTCGAGCTTGGTGCTGGTCTTCTCCGTCACGCCGGCGGCGCTCCTCTCGATGGTATTTTTTGAGGCCCGACAGGCCTGCACATCACCATGAGCGAGCCTACTCGTAAGCCTTCTGATCACCCTTCATCCCTCGCAACCCGTATGTCGCCCGTGTTGTTCCCCCAGGGGGCGGTTCGGGACCTCCTACGGGCCGTCGTAGACTCTCTGAACGTCAGCGCCGGTCCCCGGCGTCAACCCCACTGAGTTCGAGGTGTTCGTGACGGCCGTCGACCCGCGTCCAGCCGCGACGACGTCGTACCCGGCGCCGCGACCGACCGAACCGGCTCCCGAAGAGGTGCCCGGCCCGTCGGTGCGCGACGTGATCAAGGCGTACGTCGGTCTGACCAAGCCGCGCATCATCGAGCTCCTGCTGGTGACGACCATCCCGGTGATGTTCCTGGCCGCCGGGGGAGTCCCCGGGCTCGGTGTCGTGGCCGCGACGCTGGTCGGCGGCATCCTCGCCTCCGGCAGCGCGAACACGATCAACTGCGTGCTCGACCGCGACATCGACGAGCAGATGCGCCGGACCCGCCGCCGCCCGCTGCCGCGGCACGCGGTCAGCCCGCGCTCGGCGATGGTCTTCGGGATCGTGCTCGGCGTGCTGGCCACGCTGGAGCTCGGCTTCTTCGTCAACTGGCTGTCGTCGGTGCTGGCCCTGGTGGCCAACCTGTTCTACGTGTTCGTCTACACGATGGTGCTCAAGCGCCGGACCGTGCAGAACATCGTCTGGGGCGGGATCGCCGGCTGCTTCCCGACCCTGATCGGCTGGACCGCGGTCACCAACGAGCTGGCCTGGACGCCGCTGGTGCTGTTCGGCGTGGTGTTCCTGTGGACGCCGCCGCACACCTGGGCACTGGCGATGCGCTACCGCGAGGACTACGCCTCGGTCGACGTACCGATGCTTCCGGTCGTCGCGACCCCGGTCGCGACCGCGCGGCAGATCCTCGTCTACAGCATCCTGATGGTGATCACCTCACTGGCCCTGTGGCCCGTCGCGGACACCGGCTTCGTCTACCCGCTGGCGGCCATCGTGCTCGGCGTGGTCTTCCTCCGCGAGGCGTTCGCCCTACTGGCCCGCGCCAACACCGGCGCCGACGGCGCGGCCCTGCGGCCAATGCGCCTGTTCCATTTCTCGAATATTTATCTCGCCCTTCTCTTCATTGCCGCCGCGATCGACCCGCTGCTGCACTGATCCACTGGTTGCTGTCGGCACCCGTGCGGGTGCGCAGAGTCCTCCCGTTGACCTGCACGGCTCGCGGTGCTGCCATGGGGTGGTCTGTGGAGAACTCCACCCTGGGGAGGCAGACACACTAGGGGGAATCTAGTGGGGGTTACGAAGGCACGTCTGGCCGCTGTCTCGGCGGCCGTGCTGGTCGGATCGGTTCTGGTGGCCGCTCCGTCCGAAGCCACCGGCGGGGGAAGTCTCAAGCCGGTCGTGACCGGCGTCGACTCGCCGCGCGGCGTCTCGACGTACTGGTCGAAGGTCATCTACAGCACCGGCGACGGGTCGGTCTGGGAGGCCTGGTCGAGCGGCCAGAAGATCCGCAAGCTCGGTACGGTCCCAGGTGGTTTCGCACCCGCCATCGACACCAACGCCTGGGGTGCGACGTACGCGCTGACCGGTGCCGGTGGTGAGCCGGGAGCGCCGCCCACTCCGGGGTCGTCGACGCTGTACAAGCTGCGCCCGGGCAAGGCGCCGCTGAAGGTCGCGGACATCGGCAAGTACCAGCTGAAGGATCCGGACCCGTACGACCAGGAGAGCAACCCGACCGAGAGCAACCCGTTCGGCGTCGCGGCGCTGCGGGACGGGACGGTGCTGGTGGCCGACGCCGCCGGCAACGACCTGCTGCGGGTCTGGCCGAACGGACACATCAAGACCGTCGCCCGGCTGAAGCCGCGCACGGTCAAGGTTCCGGCCGGTTACCCGCCGCCGCCGGACTTCCCACCGGCCGGTACGCCGGTCAACAGCGAGGCCGTCGCGACGTCGGTCACGGTCGGCTCGGACGGTTACTGGTACGTCGGCGAGCTGCGCGGCTTCCCGGCCACGCCGGGCACGTCGCAGATCTGGCGGATCAAGCCGGGCTCGGTGGGCGCGACTTGTGATCCGTACAAGCCGAACAAGGGCAACTGCCAGCGCTGGGCGGACGGCTACACGTCGATCGTCGACCTGGCCGGTGGTCCGCGCGGTGCGATCGCCGCCGTCCAGTTGGCACGGGACAGCTGGCTGAAGTGGGAGGCGAGCGGGCAGCCGACCGCTGTCGGTTCGCTGATCGTTCAGTGGCCCAACAAGTGGCACAACGGCGGTCCCCGCAAGGAAGTGGCCCGTGGCAAGCTTCAGCTGCCGGGTGGGGCCGCGTGGAGCAAGTGGGGTGACCTGTACGTCTCGTCGCCCGTGTTCGGTCCAGGAGCGATCTACCGAGTGAAGTAGCAGCTCCCCGAACAGCCCGGGGCGTCCGGCCGTCTCACCCGACCGGATGCTCCGGGTGCTTAGGGGGTGTTGCCCGGTCTCCCGGCAACACCCCCACTACGTCGCGGGAGTGCCGCGTTCGCCGTACACGGCCGTGACCAGCGCGATCAGTGCGGCGGCGAAGAACATGTGGATGAGGACGAGCACCCAGGGCAGGCCGGTGAAGTACTGGGTGAAGCCGACGACGCCCTGCACCAGCTCCATCGCCAGCAGCCAGGCGGCGAGCTTGCGCAGCGTCCGCGAGGTCGCGGTGACCCGGGTCGCGATCACCAGCGCGATCGTGACGCCGAGCAGGGCGAACACGACGTCGGCGTGCAACTGGCTGATCAGCTCCTCGTCGAAACCGTTGCGGCCGGTCTCGGGATCACCCGAGTGCGGGCCGGCGCCGGTGACAAGGGTGCCGAGGGCAACGGTCAGCCAGGCCGCCACGACCGAAGCTGTCGCGAGTGCGCGGACGACCGGGGGAGTGTGTGGATAAGGGCTGGTGCGCGAGCGGCGCATCATCGACACGGTCAACGTGATGATGATCGGCGAGACCAGGAAGTGCGCGGACACGATCCACGGGTTCAGCCCCGTCAGCACGCTGACGCCGCCGATCACGGCCTGCAGCGGGACGCCGAGCGCGGCCGCGGTCGCCAGCCGGCGCAGGTCCTTGCGCTTCGGCCGGTACCGCATCACGGCCAGCCAGGTGCCGATCGCGACGATCGCGACGACGAAGCCGAGCATCCGGTTGCCGAACTCGATCGCGCCGTGGATCCCGAGCTCCGGGTGCGGCACGTACGACGAGTCGGTGCACGACGGCCAGGTCGGGCAGCCGAGCCCGGAGCCGGTCAGCCGGACCAGCCCGCCGGTCACCACGATGCCGATGTTGACGATCACGGACGTCCAGCCCCAGCGCCGGACGACGTCCAGGCTCGGCTCGGGCACCAGTCGCCAGAATCCGGTGACGGGCGGCTCGCTGGCGGGGGCCGGGGTCTCGGTGCTCATCACCGGCACACTCTAATGTGCCTCCCAGAGCAAGCAGTGACGGGTGGGCGGGGTGGCCCCGCCGTGCGTGAGAGGCATCACGTACGGCGTACCGGCTCAGTCCCAGCGGAACGTGCGGGACACCACGTAACCCAGTACGGCGGCCCATAGTGTCAGCGACAGTACGGCGGCCCAGGGGATCACGCCCTGGACGGTGGAGTGGGTGAAGCCGCTGGCCAGCGCAGCGCTCGGCAGGAGGCGGACGACGCCCTGCAGGCCTTCCGGGTACTCGTCGACCGGCGTCATGATCGCGCCGCCGACCAGGAGCAGCAGGTAGAGCAGGTTGGCGGCGGCCAGGGTCGCCTCGGCGCGCAGGATGCCGGCCATCAGCAGTCCGAGCGACGCGAACGCCGCCGTACCGCACAGGACCATCAGCACGATGCCGATCACCGCGCCGGCCCCGCCGACGGGCTTCCAGCCGAGCGCGAACCCCGCGCCGACCAGGACGATCAGCTGGACGAGCTGGATGGCCAGCACCGAGCCGATCTTCCCGGCGAGCAGCCCGGTCCGCGACAACGGCGAGGCACCGAGCCGCTTGATCACGCCGTACCGGCGTTCGAACCCGGTGGCGATCGCCAGCGAGGTGAACGCCGTGGACAGCACGGCCAGCGCCAGCACCCGCGGCACGGCCAGGTCGACAGCAGGTCCGTCACCCAGCGGCAGCCGGTCGCCCAGCCCGGTCCCACCGAGCAGCAGCAGGAGCCCGAGCGGGATAACCAGCGCCAGCAGCAGCTGCTCGCCGTTCCGCAGCAGCAGCCGGAACTCCATCTGCGCGTGCGCGATCACCTTGCGGGGCCAGGGAGCGGAACCGGGCCGCGGGGTGTAGCTGGTGACAGGTGTTTCGGGCACGGTCCTACTCACTTGGCTTCCCGGGCTGGCGGCGCGGTCAGCGCCAGGTAGACGTCTTCCAGAGTCTTGGTGCCGTGCTCGGTCAGGGAGTCCGGGCTGCCGGACGCGATCACCTTGCCGGCCGAGAGCACGTGCACCTGGTCGGACAGCTGCTCGGCCTCGTCCATCGCGTGCGTCGTGAGGACGACGGTGACGCCGTCCTCGCGCAGGTCGCGGATCAGCTGCCAGATCTCGCGGCGCCCGTGCGGGTCCAGGCCGGTGGTCGGCTCGTCCAGGAACGCGATCTCCGGGCGCCCGACGATCGCCAGGGCCAGCGACAGCCGCTGCTTCTGCCCGCCCGACAGCCGCCGGTACGGCGTCTTGCCGCACGTCCCGAGGTCGAGCCGCTCGACCAGCGCCGGCAGCTCGAGCGGGTGGGCGTGCAGCGAGGCGACGTACCGGAGCATCTCGAGCGCCCGGACGCCGGACCACGCGCCGCCCTCCTGCAGCATCACGCCGATCCGTGGCATCAGCTCGTCGTGGTCGGCGATCGGGTCGAGCCCGAGCACCCGGACCGAGCCCGAGTCCGGACGGCGGAAGCCCTCCAGGGTCTCCACCGTGGTCGTCTTGCCGGCCCCGTTGGGGCCGAGCACGGACGTGACTGTCCCGCCGGTTACGGTGAGAGTGAGGCCGTCGACAGCGGTCTTCTCGCCGTACCGGACGACTAGGTTGTCGATCTCCACCGCGACTGGCACGTGTGCAGTGTAGGAAACCCCGCGACGTGACGCTGCTCACGGTCCTGGTTGGGCTGAGGCGGAACGACGTGAACCGGTTAGGGCAGCCTTATTTGAAGGGCCCCGGTAATTACGCGACACTGATGTTGTGAAAACTCCCGCGACGTCCTCCCCCCGGGGGAACAGCCTGCCTTCGGGCAGTGCTCAGGCGCGCGACGAGTCCACCCGGGACCGGGTCGCCCGCTCGATCCTGACCAACGGGCCGTCCAGCGCCGCGGTGCTGGCCGAACGGCTCGAACTGACCCCGGCGGCGGTCCGCCGGCACCTCGACCACCTGCTCGGTGAGGGGCTCGTCGAGTCCCGCGAGGAGCGGATCTACGGACCGCGCGGACGGGGCCGTCCGGCCAAGGTGTTCGTGCTGACCGACTCCGGCCGGCACGCGTTCCACCAGGCCTACGACGACCTGGCCGCGACCGCGCTGCGGTTCATCGCCGAGGCCGGCGGTGACCAGGCCGTGGCGGAGTTCGCCCGGCGCCGGGTCGCCGAGGTCGAGGACCGGTACCGCGAACTGCTGGACGTGGCCCCGGAGAGCGAGAAGGCGGAGGTGCTGGCCCAGGCGCTGAGCAGCGACGGGTACGCCGCCTCCACCCAGCAGGCCGGTGCCGGCGAGCAGTTGTGCCAGCACCACTGCCCGGTCGCGCACGTGGCCGAGCAGTTCCCCCAGTTGTGCGAGGCCGAGACCGAGGTTTTCTCGCGGTTGCTCGGCAAGCACGTTCAACGACTGGCCACCATCGCCCACGGCGACGGTGTCTGTACGACGCACATCCCCGGCTCCCAGCCGGTTTCACCTGTATCCGACGGCGAATCTGCGAGGACTGCACGATGACGCAAACCGCTCACCCGGAGCTCGATGGGCTCGGCACGTACAAGTTCGGCTGGTCCGACAGTGACGCTGCCGGTTCCGTCGCCAAGCGCGGCATCAGTGCCGAGGTGGTGCAAGGCATCTCGACGCTGAAGAGCGAGCCCGAGTGGATGCTCGACCTGCGGATGAAGGGCCTGAAGCTCTTCGACCGCAAGCCGATGCCGTCGTGGGGTGCCGACCTGTCCGGCATCGACTTCGACAACATCAAGTACTTCGTCCGCTCGACGGAGAAGCAGGCCACCAGCTGGGAAGAGCTTCCCGAGGACATCAAGAACACCTACGACCGGCTGGGCATCCCCGAGGCGGAGAAGCAGCGCCTCGTGGCGGGCGTCGCCGCGCAGTACGAGTCGGAGGTCGTCTACCACCAGATCCGCGAGGACCTGGAGGAGCAAGGTGTCATCTTCATGGACACCGACACCGGCCTGAAGGAGCACCCGGAGCTGTTCAAGGAGTACTTCGGCTCCGTGATCCCGGTCGGCGACAACAAGTTCGCCGCGCTGAACACGGCGGTCTGGTCCGGCGGCTCGTTCATCTACGTGCCCAAGGGCGTCAAGGTGGACATCCCGCTGCAGGCCTACTTCCGGATCAACACCGAGAACATGGGCCAGTTCGAGCGGACCCTGATCATCGTCGACGAGGGTGCCTACGTGCACTACGTCGAGGGCTGCACCGCGCCGATCTACAAGTCGGACTCGCTGCACTCCGCGGTCGTCGAGATCATCGTGAAGAAGGGCGCCCGCTGCCGCTACACGACGATCCAGAACTGGTCGAACAACGTCTACAACCTGGTCACCAAGCGCGCCACCTGCGAAGAGGGCGCGACGATGGAGTGGATCGACGGCAACATCGGCTCCAAGGTGACGATGAAGTACCCGGCGGTGTACCTGATGGGTGAGCACGCCAAGGGCGAGACGCTGTCGATCGCGTTCGCCGGCGAGGGCCAGCACCAGGACGCCGGGTCGAAGATGGTGCACAACGCGCCGTACACGTCGAGCTCGATCATCTCCAAGTCCGTCGCCCGCGGCGGCGGCCGGACGTCGTACCGGGGTCTGGTCGAGGTCGCGCCGGGCTCGCACCACAGCAAGTCCACGGTGCGCTGCGACGCGCTGCTGATCGACTCGATCAGCCGCTCCGACACCTACCCGTACGTCGACGTCCGCGAGGACGACGTGGCGATGGGGCACGAGGCGACCGTGTCCAAGGTCAGCGACGACCAGCTCTTCTACCTGATGAGCCGCGGGATGGCCGAGGACGAGGCAATGGCGATGATCGTCCGCGGCTTCATCGAGCCGATCGCCCGCGAGCTCCCGATGGAGTACGCGCTGGAACTCAACCGGCTCATCGAGCTGCAGATGGAAGGGGCCGTCGGCTGATGTCAGCCACCGAAACCCTGGTTGCCACCGGCAACCAGGCGCACTCCCACGGACCGGGCTCCCCGGTGCCGTTGCAGGCCCGCAGCGAGCGGACCACGTCGTACGACGTGGCCGACTTCCCCGTGCCGAACGGCCGTGAGGAAGAGTGGCGCTTCACCCCGGTCAAGGCACTGAAGGCGCTGTTCGCCGACGAGGCCGGCACGGAGACGGTCAAGATCGACGGTCGTGGCCCCGAAGGTGTCGTGATCGAGACGATCGCCGCCGACGCGGTCAAGGCGCTCACCCCGCAGGACCGGATCGCCGCCGTCGCGTGGAAGCACGCCGGTGAGACGCTGGCCGTGCGGATCCCGAACGACGCCGAGCTGACCGAGCCGGTGCACGTGAACATCGCGGGCCTCGGCGGCCGGAGCTTCGGCCACGTGGTGATCGAGGCCGGTCGGCACAGCCGCGGCATCGTGATCCTCGACCACACCGGCGCCGGTGAGTACGGCGCGAACGTGGAGATCGTCGTCGGCGACGGCGCGGATCTCCGGGTCGTGTCGATCCAGCAGGGCGACAACGAGTCGATCCACATCGGCCAGCACGACGCCGTGGTCGGCCGCGACGCGAAGCTCAACCACGTCGCGATCACGCTCGGCGGCAAGATCGTCCGGCTCTCCACCAACGTCCGGTACGCCGGTCCGGGTGGCGACGCCGAACTCCTCGGCGTGTACTTCGCGGAGACCGGTCAGCACCACGAGAACCAGCTGTTCGTCGACCACGAGGCGATCAACTGCAAGAGCAACGTGCTCTACAAGGGCGCGCTGGCCGGTGACCACGCCCGTTCGGTGTGGATTGGCGACGTGCTGATCCGGGCCGCGGCCGAGGGCACCAACACCTTCGAGCTGAACCGCAACCTGGTGCTCACCGACGGCGCCCGCGCCGACTCGGTGCCGAACCTGGAGATCGAGACCGGCGAGATCGAGGGAGCCGGGCACGCCTCGGCGACCGGCCGGTTCGACGACGAGCAGCTGTTCTACCTGCAGGCTCGCGGCATCCCCGAGGACGAGGCCCGCCGGCTGGTGGTGTCCGGCTTCTTCAACGACATCATCGGGCGGATCGGCGTACCGGAGGTGGCCGAGCACCTGCACGAGGTGATCGAGCAGAAGCTGGCCCGGACGGCGGCGCTGACCGAGGCGAGCAAGGCCTGAGCATGAGTGACACGTTCGAGCGCGCGTGTGCCTTCGCCGACCTCCCGGACGAGGGAGTGCTGGCGACCGAGGTCGGAGGCGTGGAGGTGGCCGTCGTGAAGAGCGAGGGCCAGGTCTTCGCCGTCCGCGACGAGTGCTCGCACGCGCAGATCCAGCTGTCCGAGGGCGACGTCGGCAACTGCGAGATCGAGTGCTGGCTGCACGGCTCCCGGTTCGACCTGCGCACCGGCGAGCCGACCAGCCTGCCGGCGTACGACCCGGTCCCGGTCTACCCGGTCCGGCTCGACGGAGACGACGTGCTGGTCGACGTCAAGAACCCCCTGAACCAAGCTTCCTAAGCAGACGGAGATAGAAGAAAACCCATGGCGACACTCGAGATCCGCGACCTGCACGTGTCGGTCGACACCGAGAACGGCCCGAAGGAGATCCTGCGCGGCGTCGACCTGACCATCGCCGGTGGTCAGACGCACGCGATCATGGGCCCGAACGGTTCCGGCAAGTCCACGCTGGCCTACTCGATCGCCGGCCACCCGAAGTACAACGTCACCGGCGGCACCGTGACGCTGGACGGCGAGGACGTGCTGGACATGGCCGTCGACGAGCGCGCCCGGGCCGGCCTGTTCCTGGCCATGCAGTACCCGGTCGAGGTCCCCGGTGTGTCGGTGTCGAACTTCCTGCGCACCGCCAAGACCGCGATCGACGGCGAGGCGCCGAAGCTGCGCACCTGGGTCAAGGACGTCAACAAGGCGCTGGCCGACCTGGACATGGACGCCGACTTCGGCACCCGGAACGTGAACGAGGGCTTCTCCGGTGGTGAGAAGAAGCGCCACGAGATCGTCCAGCTGGAGCTGCTCGACCCGAAGATCGCGATCCTCGACGAGACCGACTCCGGCCTCGACATCGACGCGCTGAAGGTCGTCTCCACCGGCGTCAACCGGTTCGCGGAGAAGGGTGACAAGGGCGTTCTGCTGATCACCCACTACACCCGCATCCTGCGCTACATCACGCCGGACTTCGTGCACGTCTTCGTCGACGGCAAGGTCGCCGAGGAGGGTGGCGCCGAGCTCGCCGACGAGCTCGAGGCCAACGGCTACGAGCGCTTCCTGAAGACAGGCGCCAAGGCATGAGCGACGCCCGGACCTTCAGCAGTCCGCTGGACCTGAACTCGGTCCGGGCGGACTTCCCCATCCTCGCGCGAGTGCTGGCCAACGACTTCCCGCTGGTCTACCTGGACTCGGCCAACACGTCGCAGAAGCCGGTGCAGGTCGTGAAGGCGCTGGAGGAGCACTACCTCCGGCACAACGCCAACGTGGCCCGCGCCATGCACCAGCTCGGTGCCGAGGCGACCGCGGCGTACGAGGGCGGCCGGGACAAGGTGGCCGCGTTCATCGGCGCGGCCAACCGCGACGAGATCGTCTTCACCAAGAACGCCTCCGAGGCGCTCAACCTGGCGGCGTACACGCTCGGTGCCGGCCTGAAGCCCGGTGACGAGGTGGTGATCTCCGAGATGGAGCACCACAGCAACATCGTCCCGTGGCAGCTGGCCTGCGAGCGGACCGGCGCGACGCTGAAGTGGTTCGGCGTCACCGACGACGGCCGGCTGGACCTGTCGAACATCGACGAGCTGATCAACGAGCGCACCAAGGTCGTCTCGCTGACCTGGGTGTCGAACGCGCTCGGCACGATCAACCCGATCACCGAGATCGCCGCCAAGGCGCACGCCGTCGGCGCCGTGATGGTGGTCGACGCGTCGCAGGCCGTGCCGCAGTTCCCGGTCGACGTCTCGACGCTGGGCGCCGACCTGCTGGCCTTCACCGGCCACAAGGTCGTCGGCCCGACCGGCATCGGCGTGCTCTGGGGCCGGTACGACCTGCTCGCCTCGCTGCCGCCGTTCCTCGGTGGTGGTGAGATGATCGAGGTGGTCCGAATGACCGGTTCGACGTACGCGCCGCCGCCGGCCAGGTTCGAAGCCGGTACGCCGCCGATCGCGCAGGCGGTCGGTCTCGGTGCCGCGCTCGACTACCTGTCCGGGATCGGGATGGACAAGGTCGCTGCCCACGAGCAGGCCATCACGGCGTACGCGCTGGAAGGCCTGCAGACCGTGCCGGGGCTGAAGATCCTCGGGCCGACCGAGTCGGTCGACCGCGGCGGCGCGATCAGCTTCGAGCTCGACGGCGTCCACCCGCACGACGTGTCCACCGTGCTGGACACCCGGGGCATCGCGGTCCGCGCCGGGCATCACTGCGCGCGGCCGGTGCACGAGCGGTTCGGAATGCAATCGTCAACCAGAGCGTCTTTCTACCTGTACACGACACCCGAGGAGGTCGACGCGCTCGTCGACGGACTCGGATTTGTCCGTTCCTTCTTCAAGGTGGACTGAGATATGCAGCTCGACAGCTTGTACCAGGAGATCATCCTGGATCACTACCGCAGCCCGCACCACGCGGGGCTCGCGGAGCCGTACGACGTGGAGGTGCACCACGTGAACCCGTCCTGCGGGGACGAGGTCACGCTCCGGGTCGAGCTCGACGGCGAGACCGTGACCGGCGTGACGCACCAGTCGGTCGGCTGCTCGATCAGCCAGGCGGCCACGTCGGTGATGAGCGACCTCGTGATCGGCAAGCCGGTCGCCGAGGGCATGGCGACGTACGAGAAGTTCCTGGAGCTGATGCAGGGCCGCGGGAACGTCGAACCGGACGAGGACGTGCTCGAGGACGGGGTCGCCTTCGCGGGCGTCGCGCAGTTCCCGGCCCGGGTGAAGTGTGCGCTGCTGGGCTGGTCGGCCTGGCGCGACGCCACCGCCCAGGCGCTGGCCAAGACTGAGGGAGTGAGCAATGCCTGACCAGACCGAAGAGAAGATCGAGCTGCCCGAGGTGGACCTCGAGGCAGCCGCGGCCCCGGCCGGCGGCGGTGTCGCCGTCGAGGACGTGACGGAGGCGCTCAAGGACGTCGTCGACCCCGAGCTCGGCATCAACGTCGTCGACCTCGGCCTGATCTACGGCGTGACCGTCGACGACAGCAACACCGCGATCATCGACATGACGCTGACGTCCGCGGCCTGCCCGCTGACCGACGTGATCGAGGACCAGACCCGGATGTCGCTCGACGGCCTGGTCAACGACTTCCGGATCAACTGGGTCTGGATGCCGCCGTGGGGCCCGGAGAAGATCACCGACGACGGCCGCGAGCAGCTGCGCGCGCTCGGCTTCAACGTCTGAGCTTCTCCCCAGTACTGCAAAGCCCGGGTCAGGTGGCCCGGGCTTTCGCATGCCCGGCGCCGGTCCGTGACAATGGACGCATGAGCGAACCCGTGCGCGTGATCCGCGAGGTCGACCTGATCGAGTCCGACCCGACCAGCGGCATGCTCCGGAAGAAGGCGTTCGAGCTGCCGATCCTCTGGGCCGGCCGCGTCGAGACAGCGCCCGGCGCCATCTCCGGCTGGCACCACCACGACCGCAACGAGACCAGCCTGTACGTCGTCTCCGGCATCCTCCGCCTGGAGTTCGACGGCGGCCAGGGCTACCTCGACGCCGAAGCCGGCGACTTCATCCACGTCCCCGCGTTCACCATCCACCGCGAGTCCAACCCGACCGACGAGCCGTCAGTCGCCATCATCGCCCGGGCCGGCGGCGGCATCCCGACCGTGAACGTCGAGGACTTCCGCAGGTGACACGCGTCGTCTCCGTCCCGCCCGAGCGGCTCGACCGCTGGCTGACCGGCTTCGGTGAGCGGCACGGGAGCACGGCGTACGAGGTGGGGCCGGTGGTCGTTCGGCTGGTGGGGGAGGACGGTGCGGTTGCCGAGATCGTCGTGCCGTTCGGTCCGTTGCTCGAGCTGAGCCGGGACGGGCTGGTGGCGCACGTGCTGGCCGAGCGGCGGATCGGGCTGTTGCTCGTACGGCGCGGAGGCTACGGCGCCGGTGTGTTCGTGGGTGGCAAGCTGATCGACTCGAAGGTGGGGTCGCGGCACGTGCAGGGGACGACCAAGGCGGGTGGGTGGTCGCAGCAGCGGTTCGCGCGGCGGCGGGACAACCAGGCGCGGGAGGCGTTCAACGCGGCGACCGAGGTCGCCGTACGGATCCTGGGGCGGGTGAAGCTCGACGCGGTGGTGACCGGCGGAGATCGCAAGGCGATCGAGACGGTGCTGGAGGACCCTCGGCTCAAGCAGCTGCGAGAGCTGGTCCGGCCACCCTTCCTGGGGGTGGCCGATCCCCGGCAGAAGGTCCTCGAGCAGGCCGGTGCCGATGCCCGGGCGATCCGGATCGAGCTGACCGACCCTGAAGCTCAGGCCTCGCCGTAGAGCTTGCGGAAGTCGATCAGCGTGTCGCGGTAGAACTCGTAGTCCTCGGTCAGCCGCTCGCGGGTGAACAGCTCGCGGTCCATCTCGTGCGTGCGCAGGCCGAGCTCGGTCCAGAACCCCTCGTCGGGGACCTCGTCGGCGCCGTCGGGCAGGAACTTCAGCGCCTCGAGCATCGCGTCGCGGGCGAACTCCCAGTTCAGCTCGACCGGCGCGCGGTCCTGGCCGGGCTGCCCGGTGTACTCCAGGTCGGCGTCCTGCGCCCGCCGGGCCCACACCGACGCCAGCTGCACCCAGTCGCCCGCGTCGAGCAGCAACGAGTTGGCCAGGCCGAACCGGGCCTCGCTCAGCCGTGCCGCCTCTTCGGTCCGGTAGAGCACCTGCACCTCGCCGTACGGCGAACTGACCGTCCAGCCGTCCTGGCCCTCGGTCAGGGTGATCTCGGGCGTCGCGGTCACCCGCGGCGCCTCGACGGCGGTGGCCAGCACGCTCAGGTAGACCTCTGCCTCGGCCAAGGTCCTCGCGGTCAGCATCAAACAACTCCCGGATCGCTGTAGCTGTCACGGACGACGAGCAGTCGCTCCACCCGGAACCTACCCGGTTCGGCGTCGCGCAGCGCACGCCCCTCGTCGGTCCAGAAGGCATCCTCCGGTACGGCGTCGCCGTCCGGCGGGACGAACTTGATCACTTCCTCCACCGCCGCCCGGGCGATCAGCATCACCGTCGCGGCCCGCTGGTCCTCGGCGGCGGCGTCCACGGGCACCGAGCCGGCCGCGCTGTCGGCGACCGCCATCCACTGCCCGGCGTCGAGCAGCTCCGACGGTTCGGGCCCCCCGAAGTTCGGGAACGGCCCGACCGACTCGTGCTCCGGCAGCCCGAAGAGGTACTCGCGCGACGCCCCGCAGCCGGAACAGACACCGGAGTAGCTGATCACCAGCTCGCCGTCCTCGTCGGCGAGCCCGTGCTCCCAGGGCGTCTCGATCGAGCCGCAGTCCGGGCACGGGTTGAACTCCAGGAACAGCAGCGTCTCGTCGCCGGTCCGGGCGATCGCGTACGTCGGGTCGTGGTCGGTCACTGCACTCCCATTCCGCTGCCGCGTTTGCCGCGGGCCATCGCCACGTGCCGGGCCGCGTGCGCCTTGGCTTCCTGTGCCTCTTCGGGTGCGTTGTGCGGCGCCGACCGGGTGTGGTCGAGCCCGGTCAGTGCCGACGCCGCGACACCCTTGTGCTCCAGGGCCTCGACGACGGTCCCGCTGAACCGCTCGCCCGCGCCCTTGCCGTCGTACAGCGCCCGCAGGTCGATCTTGTTGTCCTCGGCCAGCATCGCCAGCGAGGGGTGCAGGTTCCCGAACGCCGCGCCGAAGCCGTCGTCGTTCTTGCCGACGCCGACCATCGTGCCGTTCGGCAGCGCGCGGTAGACCTGCTTGCCGCCGCCCTCCTCCTTCATGGTGACGACGACCTCGACCTGCTCCTTGCGCGCCTGGGCCAGGGCGTCGACCAGCGGCCGGTACGGCGCGACGGTGCGCGTCCCGTCGGCCGCGGTGACGACCTCGCTCGCGGTCACCCGCCGGACCGGAACGCGCTTGGCCATCTTCGCCAGCTCGTCGGGGTTCCAGTTCCGCATCGGGGCCTGACCGGCCTCCATCCGGGCCTGCATCTCCTCGAACTGGTGCCGGAACAAGCTCAGCGTCACGACGCCGGTCGCGGCGTTCGCGAAGGTCTTCTCGCGGGTGGTCTTCGACTGGTGGTCGCGGGTCGTGCGCTGTCGCCGGGCATCGACGTGGAAGGTGACCAGCAGCTGGACGGTGACCACCTCCCCGGACTCGTTGGAGTTGGTCTCGTCGCGGTTTCCGGAGGTGTCGGACGTCTTCTCCTTCGCCTGCTCGCCGGCCGACAGTCCGACCTTCACCCCCGTGACCGGGTCGGAGACGTTGACGTTCTGGCTGGTCGGCGCGAGCCGGGTGCTCTCCTGACTGTTGTTGACGCTGACCGCCCTGCGGTGGGCCTCTCCGAGCTGCGCCTGCCCGGAGCTGCCGGAGACGAGCTGGAGACCGGACAGGTCGGCCCGCAGCCGCAGCTGGACCTGCCGCGCACCGTGGCCCGGGACCGGCAGGCCCGGCGTCCACGGGCTGCCGGTGCCGTCGGAACGCTCGAACGCGATCCGGCGGGCACTGCCGTTCAGCTCGTCGCGGATGATGCCCTTGTGCAGCTGGACACCGGCCTGGGTCAGCCAGCGACGGCCGGCCAGCTCGCTGGTGACTCGCGTGACCAGCGCGTCGTCGAAGTTCGGGTCCTCGATCGTCTCCTGCTCGTCGGGCAGGTTGCCGTCCTGGTCGTGCAGCTGGATCCCACGCAGGAACTTCTTCGTCGACAGCGCGACCGGGCGGTGGTCGGTGAAGGCCGGCGCCTTCAGCGGGACCTGGTTGACGTCCGAGGCCGGGACGAGCAGCGTCAGCCGCCCGGTCGCCTCGCGGCGGTGGGACGGGCGGTTGGCGTCGTCGCGCAGGCGGCCGACGGTCTGGCGCAGCCTGCCCTTGGTGTCCGCTCCGGCGCCCGGTGTCTCCCAGACGTCGACGACGAGCCGGACGTCGTGCTCGACCCGCTTGGCCTCCCACAGGCCCCGGCTCAGGTGGGTGCCCTGGTCGACGGTCTGCTCGGTCTCGGTCATGCTCAGCTCGGTGTTCAGACCGGCCGACCCGTCGTCCCCCTCGACCTGTCCGCCTCCGAGCTCACCCTTCCACCCGACGGTCCGGGAGATCGCGCGGCCCTCCTCGGTGTAGTCGTAGCCCTGGAGGATGATCATGGCGTTCGCGTTCTGCTGCGCCTTCTTCGCCTCCTCCGCCTCCTTCGACCCCGGCTTCGGCGTGGGCTTCGGCGGGACCTGCGGAGCGCGCTTCCAGGCCGGTGCCTCGTCGATGGTGATCGGCCCGCTGCGGACCATCCGGACCCGGACCCGGAGGTTGCGCGGCGACGTGCCGGGCTCCTCACCGCCGAAGGGCAGCTCGACGTTCAGGCCGTTCGGGTCCTTGATCTTCTCGGCGTGCCCGCGGTAGCGCAGCCCGGCCAGCTGGCTGCGGAGCGCGGCGCCGACGGCCGGGTCGCGGAGGGCGTCGGGCACGCCCTCGGCGACGGCCGCCTCCACCTCACGCGCCACCGTGGTGACGTTGCCGCCGGCGTCCCGGAAGATGTCCTTGTCGATCAGCCCCGCGCCCATCGTGGTCCGGTAGTGGTCGGGCAGCGTCGCCTCGGCCCGGCGCGCGGCCACCTTCTCCGCCTTGGCGGCGACCTGCTCGAACCCCTGCCGCTTCGACCGCGGCCCGGTCGACTTCGTCGTCCGCCGGAGCAGGACCTTCAGCTTCTCGTCGGTGTGCGTGACGGCGAGCCCGGTGGTGACGCCCTGCTTGTCGCGCTGGTAGCGGCGGATCATCGCCTGAGCGGTCCGCCGGTCCAGGCTGAGATTGCCGTCCTGCAGCCGCTCGACCGCGTCCGACACCTTCTCCAGCGGCAGGTCCAGGTCCTTCTCGCCGTACATCTTCAGCGCGTCCTGCTCCGGGATCGTCAGCATCACCCGGCCGCCGTCCAGCGGGACCCGTTGCGGCCTCGCCAGACCGGACGCCTTGACCCGCGCCTCCAGCTTCAGGTCGGCGACGAACTGGTAGTGCTGGCCGTCCTTGATGTTCAGTCGCTCGACGCCACGGATCGCCAGCTCGCTGCTGGAGCTGGAGATGCTTCCTGAGCGGCTCACACCGACCGAGGCGCTCATGGCGTCACCGGAGGCCTGCGCCGACCCGCTGCCGCCGTCGATGCCCGCGGTGTTGCCGGTCGAGGCGCCGGTGGTGAAGCCGGCGCTGTCGAGGGTGAGGTTGATGTCGCCGATGATCGGGTGCCCGCTGCCGACGTACCGTAGGTTCTCGATCTTGGTGGTCAGCGCGACGCTGCCGCGGCGGGGCGTGAAACCGCGCTGGGCGACCGCTTGCGTCAGGTCCGACGGCGCCGGGCTGACCGCGAGGTCGGTCCTGTACTCGCTGGTGAGCATCTCGGGGTGCGCGTTGAGGTTGCGCACGTTGACGAAGGCTGCCAGGTGGTGCAGGGCGGCGGAGTCGGCCCGCGCGACCGCCGGCATCGCGGCGGTCAGGCGTGCCTCGATGTCGCCGCCGTCGAGGTGCTGCCAGGTCGCCGTCTGCAGCAGTTGCGCGTCGACCTCGCCGTCGATCGCCACGCACTGCGGCTCGCCGCGGTCGCAGAACTCGCTGTCGATCGACACCTTCGCGCTGCCCTCGACGGAGACGATCTCGGAGTCGCCCTCGGAGAGCACCTCGCTGACGGTCAGCGTGTGCGAGATCCGGAAGTCGGCCAGCGGCCCCGAGCTCTCGGTCAGCGTCACGCCGTTGACCGTCGTACCGGTGACCCAGTTGAAGAACCGGCCGAGCGAGGACCGCCCGTACGCCGGTCCGCCGTCCGGCGTACTGCCGGCCTGCCCCTCCAGGGGCTTGTCGCTGAAACCGAGCCGGACCTTCCAGGGCAGCCCCTTCGAGCGGCTCCGGGACCGGCTGGTGGTGTTCGACCCGATGTGCAGGTTGGCGGCGGTTTGCGAGCTGTTCAGCCCGAGCCACCTGGGCTTCCTGGGGCCCGTCTTGTCGAAGTGCTGCTTGATCGCGATCCGGTAGGTCCGCTCCCGGGGCGTGTGCCGGTTCTGGTGCTGGGTCAGCGCGAACGTGATGCCGCTCTGACAGGCCGTGTCGTACCCGGTCTCCAGCCGGTGCCGCGACAGTTGCTGCGCGACCCGCTCGAGGTTGGCCAGCTGGCTGGCGACCAGCGCCGGGTCCTTACCGACCAGCGTGCTCATGATCGGCCGGAACTTGTCGTCCAGCTGCGGCACCATGCCCTCGTCGCTGAGGTGCCGCACGAAGGCCTTGTACGCCGGGTCGGCGCCACGGAGCTTCTGCACCAGCGCGGGCCCGGCGCCGCGCAACTGTCCCTCCCCGTCACCCAGCCAGACCGGGAGGCTCAGCTCCTCACCCGGCTGGGCGCACCCGCGGGTCAGGACGCCCCCGTCCGCGCTGAGCTGCGCCTTGCCGTTCTCGTCGAGCACCAGCGCGGCCTTCGGGACCGGGAGGTCGTAGTCGGCCGCCTCGTTCTCGGGCAGCCGGATCACCGCGTCGCCCGTGTGCCGGACGTCGAACGACACGTCCTGGTCGAGCCGGTGGAAGGTCAGCGTCTTCTTCAGCTTCAGCTTGACCCCGACGGTCTGCTCGGTGCGCTGGACGCTCGGGTGGATCGCGACGTCGCTGACGCTGAGGCTGTCACCGCGGGAGACCGACCGGCCGCCGCGCAGGACCGGGCCGAAGTCGGTCGTGCCGTCACCCAGGTCGGACACCCCCGTGCCGAGGGTGGCCGTGACCGAGGAAGACGTCCCGAAGGACTGGCTGCCGCTCGCGCCGGAGAAGCCGACCCGGATCCGCTCGATCTTGTGGTCGGGGGAGCTGTCGCTGAGCAGCTCGGCGGAGTCCTTGTCGACCTCCACCTCGAACTGCGCGTACGCGACCGCGCGCCCGTTGTTGTAGATGACCCGGCCGAAGCCGCCCGTCCGGCTCGCCTCGGTGAGCGAGGCCGGCGCGTCCTCGGTGCAGAGCGCGCGGATCTGGTCGTGCGCGGTCCGGTCGAGCGAGCCGATCCGGGCCTGCAGCCCCGCGATGCCCTGGTCGGCCAGCTCGTCCACGCCGTCGACCCGCGTCGCGACGTGCTCGGGCAGTTCCTCGGCCCGCACCAGGTCGACCGCGGGGTCGACGTCCGGCCCGAACTCGAGATCGTCCAGCCGGACGGTGTCCTCCGGCGGGGCGACGGTGTAGCTGTGGCTGATCCCGAGCACGAGCTGGGTGGAGTCCTCGGCATCGCCTGCGTCGACCACGTTCGTCTGCGACCACGGCGCGGTCACCCCCTCGCGGACCTGCCAGCGCCACTGCGGGGCGTCGGCGGCGTAGCGCAGGATCTCGTCGTTCAGGATCTCGACCGCGCCGTAGAGGCCGTTCTCCTGGGCGCTCGTGGAGACCGAGTGGGTCTGGCCGACGGCGAACTCGAAACCGGGCGTGACGACGTTCGAGACGGCCTTCAGCGCGCTGTGGTCGGGAAAGACCGACGTCAGGGTCTTGAGGCCGGCGCCACCGTTCTCGCCGAGTGACTGGACAGTGGTCGTCGCGACGCTGAAGCCGCCCTGCCGCAGCTGGGCCAGCGCGCCCTCGTCGAAGGTCAGCGGCGATCCCATGACCTCGCGCAGCTCACCGGGGCTCAGCTTCAGCTTGAACTGGACCAGGGTGTCGACGTCGGCGCGGGGGTCGTTACCGACGGTGAGGAGCAGGCCGTCCGGTGCGAGCACCCGCCGGGTCCTCGACCGGAGCTCACGGTGCAGCATCTCCGGCGTGAAGCGGAAGGGACTCTTCCGGGCGGCCAGCTCCTGGTTGAGCTCGCGGGTGAGCCTGGTCAGGTGCGGGATGCGGCCGGACGTGATGGCGGTGTGCTGGATCTCCGGCGACGGCAGGGTGGCCGCGGCGGCGGTCCGGTACGCCGAGACCTTCTCGGTCGCCGCCTGGGCCAGCTGCTTGATCTCCGGCCCTGGCGTGCCGCCCGAGGCCTCCAGCTCGTCCAGCTTGGTCAGCAGAGCGCCGTACGCCGTACCGGCCTCGCGGGCCTTCGTCGCCGCGACGTCGCAGGTCTTGGCGATCGTCGTGTGCCGCCCGGCCTTCCTGGTCGACGACGCCGCCGCGTTCCGGAGCTTCCGCCCACGCACGGGCGCGGCGGAGTCGTTGCGACCTTCCTCGACCACTGCTTCTTCGACCGACAGCGTGGCCGCCGCGGTGGCAGCCTTGGCCGTCGTACGGCGGAACTCCGCGCGGCTGTCGAGCGCTCCGGCGGCCTTCTCGAGGCCGGCCATCTCCTGGACCACCTGCTCGCGCAGGTGCGCCGGTGTGTTCGGTGCGGGCGGAGCCGGCACGGTCTGGGGCTGGGCGACGACGTGCAGTGCGCGGGGCGAGTCGGGAAGTGCGGGAGCCGGCCGTCCGGTCCGCTCGATCGCCTTGGCCAGCTGCTCGAGCTGGCCGCGCAGCCGGGTCAGCTCGGCCTGGTCAGGCGTGGCCTGGAGCTGCGCTTCCCGCCAGTTGCGACTGACCAGCCGGAACTGGTCGTACTGCCCTGCCGCCCGCCGTTCGCGGCCCTGGAACTGGGGGAACTGGGCGCTGAGCCTGCCGACGAGGGTGGTGGGCGGCTTGGTGCTGATCTCCCGGAGGGTCCCACCGATCTGGCTGGTCCAGACGCGGGGGAGCTGCTCGGCCGGCACCCGGCCGGCGATCCGCACCACGTGCGGGTCGTTCAGGGTGCCCGCGCGCACTGTGGTCTGCGCGACCAGGCGGCCCGGGGGCTCTTCCTCTGCCACCCGGAAGTACTGGGGGCCGTGCTCGGCGGTGGTGACCAGAGCGAGCCGGCGGTTGGTGACGTCGTTCGGGATGGTGATCTCGCCGGGCAGGTCGCCGGGCTGGACGGACCTCAGGGCAGCGAGCGCCTCCGGAGGAGTCAGCCTCGGCTCGGACTCCGGGCGGCCCGTTGCGGTCAGCCCGCCGACAGCCGGTGTGACGGCTGTGCGGGCGCCTTCGGCCTTGCGGTGGCGCGCTCCGGCCTGACGCCGGTGCCGGCCTGTCCCGGTCGGTCGTCGTACGACAGCTGGGGGAGTGCCCGGGCGACCGAGCAGCTCGGCCTCGCGCTGGATCGTCGCGGCCGCGCTGACGGTGTCGGCGACCAGGGGAGGGTGTTGAGCGGCCCGCTCGGCCGACAGACGCCGTACGGCGGAGTCGGTGGTGAGCGGGTTGGTCTCCAGGACGTTCCGCAGGACCGTCCTGGCCTCGTCCCGCACGCCCTCGTTGACATCGGGCAGGTCGAGCAACTGGTCCAGTGCGACCGTCGCTCCGTCCACCGGCGACGAGCCGCCGCGGGTGTGGTCGACCTCCGCGCCCAGTGCGGCGACCGCCTCCACCAGGAGACGCTGGTCGCTGATGTCCTCGCGCGCGGCCATCGCGGCCAGCCGCCGGTCGAGCCGGTCCATCGCCGCCTGCTCCAGCAGCTCACCAGCGCCGCCGAGCCGGACCCGGCCGTCGTCGAGCGCGACGGCCTCCGGCGAAACCACTCCCAGTGCGACCCCCAGGGCCGCGCGCGCCCGCTCGTGCGGTGTGAACCGCAGTCGCGTACCGCCGGCCGGCGAAGGGCCCTCCGGTGACTCGGTCATCGCTGCTCGCCCCCTCGTCGATCACTTCATTGTGACGTCCGTGTGACCGCAAAGTAACCGTTCGGGTTCCATCGGGCAACCAAGTACCGATCTCGATCCCGAAACGGTGGGTGATTGACATGCCCCGTCCACTGTCGTTGCCTGATGCATCAACCTGGGTGTGCCAGGCTGGTTCGGTGAGTACCGTCTTGTCGCCCTCGTCGTGGACCGTCGCCGAAGCCCGCAGCCTGACCTCCCGCCTGCGGCACACCAACCTCACCGGCCCCGAGTACGACGGCCTGGAGCTGTTCGGCTCCCTGACCAGCTACCTGGACGACCTGTACGGCGGTGCCGGCTTCGACCGGTTGCTGCCCGAGCCGGACCGCGCGGCCCTGGCCCGGCGGATCCGGAAGGCCCGCGGGCACGGCGTACCGGTGGACCTGTCGGCGACGGAAGCGGATGCGCGGCTCGACCAGCCGGTCAACGCGGCCGTGACGCTGGCCGAGGGCCGCGAACTGGCGGTCGAGCTCGCCGCGGCGGCGGAGTGGCAGAGCGAGCTCGGCCGGTGCCTGCTGGCGCTGTACAGCTATCTAGACCACTTGTACGGCGGACCCGGTGCGTTCACCGAGCTGCTGACCCCGGAAGAGGTCTCGGAGGTGGCCGCCGGGTAACAGCCTTGCCACGCCGTGGACCTATCGGCGCGGATGGTCCCCGCTGGCCATTACGGTAGGCCCGTGAGTTTCTCCTCCTCCAACCGTCCCCAGGCCGCCGGCGCCCGCGCGGCCAAGCCCAGCGGCTCCGGCAGACGCCTGCCCGGCAGTCGCGAGCGCCGCCCCGCGCTGGCCGCCCTGGCGGTGATCCTGATCCTGCTCGGTGCGGCCGGCTCCACGCTGATCGCCCTGCGTAGCGGCGACCGTCAGTACTTCGTGGCGGTCAAGGAGAACCTGCCTCCCGGGCACAAGATCCAGGACGAGGACCTGACCCGCGGCGACCTGGCCGGCGCGACCCGCACGCTGGTGCTGTGGTCCGACCGGGCCTCGCTGAAGGACCAGTACACGACCGGCTGGATCTACGCGGGCCAGTTCGTGTCGAAGAAGAACTTCATCGCCGACGCCGTCCCCCAGGGCGGTGCACTGGTCGGGATCAGCCTGGAGAGCGGCCGGGCGCCGGCCGAGCAGATCGAGATCGGCGACATCGTCCGGCTGGTCCGGATCCCGGCCGCCAACCAGGAGAACGGCCAGGCGATGGTCATCGCCCCGGCGGCCAGAGTGACCGCGACCAGCGGGAACACGCTCACCGACGGCAAGACCGGCGCCAACACCACGGTCAACGTCACCGTGCTGATCCCGGACACCCGGGCCACCACCGTGGCGGCCGCCGCCGCGGCCAAGACGCTCGTCCTGGTCAAGCTGGCCGACTCGGTGAAGCCGGAGATCTCCAACGACCCCGGAGCCCGCTGATGGCACTGGTCGCTTTGGCGAGCGCCAAGGGCTCGCCGGGAGTGACGACGGCCGGTCTGGTGCTGGGAGCGCTCTGGCCGCGGCAGGTGCTGCTGACCGAGTGCGACCCGGCGGGCAGCGACGTCGCGATCCGGATGACGGCGCCCGGCGGCCAGCCGCTCAACTCCGACCGCGGACTGGTCAGCCTGGCCGCCGCGGGCCGCAAGGGCCTCGGTGACGAGGTCATCATGGCCCACAGCCAGCAGCTCGACGGCGGGCTGGACGTCATGCTCGGGGTGCGATCGCCCGAGCAGATCGGCGGCATGGGCGGCCTGTGGGCGCCGCTGGGCATCACGTTCAACCAGATGCACGGCGCCGACGTCCTGGCCGACTGCGGGCGGATCGGGCCTTCGTCGCCGCAGCTGCCCGTCGTACAGGCTGCTCGGCTGGTCGTCCTGGTCTGTTCGGCGACCGGTTCGTCGGTGGCGCACCTGCGCGAACGGCTGTCGTCGCTGGTGCACCACGTCGACGCACGGCTCGCCGTGATGGTCGTCGCCGACCCGAAGCGCCGTGACGGGGTCAAGCAGGTGTGGTCGGTGCTGGACGCGATGTCGATCCAGATCCACCACCGCTGGCACCTCGCGTACGACCCGATCGGCGCGTCGTTCTTCGACGGGCGTGGGCACGGCCGGCTCGAGAAGACCGCGCTGATCCGGACCGGCAGCGAGATCGCCGCCGAGATGGCGTCGGTCGTCGGCGCGCCCTCGCAGTACGAGTACGACATGGCGCAGGCCCTGCCGCGCGACGGGGAGGTGCGGCGGTGATCACCGACCAGGAGCTGGTCCGCAAGCTGCGCGTCCAGGTCGCCGAGCGGCTGAACGAGCAGCGCCGCCGCGACCAGGTCAACGGCGTACCGCCGATGAGTGCCGAGGACGAGCGTGAGTACGCCCGCTCCCTGATCGTGCAGGTGCTCGAGGACCACGCCCGCTACGAGCTGGCCGAGGGCCGGACGCCGCCGACGCCCGAGGACGACGCGCAGATCGCCGGCGCGATCCACTCCGCGCTGTTCGGCGTCGGGCGGCTGCAGCCGCTGATCGACGACCTCGACGTCGAGAACATCGACATCAACGGGTACGACCAGGTCTTCGTCCAGTACGGCGACGGCCGCGAGGAGCGCCCCGGACCGGTCGCGGAGTCCGACGATGAACTGGTCGAGCTGATCCAGGTCCTGGCCGCGCACGCCGGACTGACCAGCCGCCCGTTCGACTCGGCCAACCCGCAGCTCGACCTGCGGCTGCCCGACGGTTCCCGGCTCTCGGCCGTGATGGGCGTGACGTCGCGCCCGGCGGTCTCGATCCGGCGCTCGCGGCTCGGCCGGGTCTTCCTCAAGGACCTGGTCGCCAACGGCACCTTCTCCGACGAGATCGGCTCGTTCCTGAAGGCGGCCGTCGCGGCCCGCAAGAACGTGATGATCGCGGGCGCCACCAACTCCGGCAAGACCACGATGCTGCGCGCGCTGGCCAACGAGATCCAGCCGCACGAGCGGCTGATCACGGTCGAGCGGTCGCTCGAGCTCGGGCTCGGCGAGTTCCAGGACCTGCACCCGAACGTCGTCGCGTTCGAGGAGCGGCTGCCGAACTCGGAAGGCGTCGGCGAGGTCAGCATGGCCGACCTGGTCCGCCGTTCGCTGCGGATGAACCCGTCCCGCGTCATCGTCGGTGAGGTGCTCGGCGACGAGATCGTCACGATGCTGAACGCGATGAGCCAGGGCAACGACGGCTCGCTGTCGACGATCCACTCGAACAGCTCGATGGAGGTCTTCAACCGGATCAGCACCTACGCGATCCAGGCGACCGAGCGGCTGCCGATGGAAGCCACCCAGATGCTGATCTCGGGCGCGCTCGACTTCGTCGTGTTCGTCCGCAAGCACAACGACTACCAGCACGGCGGCACGCTCACCCGGTACGTCGAGAGCATCCGCGAGGTGACCGGCTGGGACGGCCGGGTGCTGTCCGGTGAGGTGTTCGCGCCGGGACCGGACGGCCGGGCCGCGGCGCACGCGCCGATCGCCTGCATCGACGAGCTCGAGCACTTCGGCTACCAGCCGATGGTGCACGGCCGGTGGGCGTGAGGAGAACCGATGGATGACCGGACCCTGATCTCGCTGCTGAGCGGCGCGGTGGTCGGCGGTGGGATCCTGCTGCTGGTCATCGCGCTCCGCGGCACCGAACCGCGCGAGGAGACGCCGTCGCTGTTCAAGCGCGGCCGCAGCGCGGACAACCGGCGGCAGCTGACCCGGCTCGGTGCCGGTCTCGCCGTCGGCGTGATCGTGCTGGTGGTGACCCGCTGGCTCGTGCTCGCGGTCGCGCTCGGTCTGCTGGCGGCGATGGCCGACCGCTTCTTCGGCGGCACCGGCGAGGAACGCCGCGCGATCGAGCGGCTGGAAGCGCTGGCCACCTGGACCGAGGCGCTGCGCGACACGATCGCCGGCGCGGTCGGCCTGGAGCAGGCGATCCCGGCGACCGCCGTGAACGCCGCCCCGGCGATCAAGCCCGGCCTCAACCTGCTGGTCGACCGGCTGCGGATCCGCGAACCGTTGCCCTCGGCCCTGATGCGGTTCGCCGACGACCTGGACGACCCGTCGGCCGACCTGATCGTCGCCGCCCTGGTCCTGAACGCACGGCTGCGTGGCCCCGGTCTGCGCGAGGTGCTGACCGCCCTGGCCGACTCGGCCCGCGAAGAGCTCGACGTACGCCGTAAGGTCGCCGCCGAACGGCGCTCGACCCGCCGGTCGGTCCAGGTCGTCGTCGCGATCACGCTGGTGGTCGCGGCCGCGCTGGTGCTGTTCAACCCGCAGTACGTCGAGCCGTACACGAGCTTCGTCGGCCAGTTCGTGCTGTTCCTGGTGATCGCCCTGTACGCCGTGGGGCTGGTCTGGCTGCGCAAGCTGGCCAAGATCGAGGTGCCCGAGCGGTTCCTGATCAAGGCCGACGACAAGCGGTCCGCGCGGGCCGGCGACGATCGGATGGAGGTGGTGGGCGGATGACGTGGGCCTTCATCTGTGGCGGCCTGGTCGGCATCGGGGTGTTCCTCCTGGTCCGGATGCTCGTCCGGCCGGCGCCGAACGTGCTGTCGACGATCGCGCGCATCGACGCGGGCCGGGCCGGGTACACGAGCGCCTCCACCGCGAGCGCGGCGGGGGAGAAGGTGCTCGGCGGGGTCGACAAGGCCCGCGAGACCCTCGGTCGCCGGCTCGAGGCCGAGGCGAACGCGCGCGGCTGGGCGTTCGGCCGGCTGCGCCGCGACCTCGCGGTGATGAACCAGTCGTTCGCGGCGATGCTCGCCACCAAGGTGTTCTTCGCGCTCGGCGCGCTGATCTTCATCCCGCTGGTGCTGTTCGCCGCGTCGTACCTGGGCTTCCCGGCACCGGGCGCGGCCCCGGCCGTCGTCACGCTGGCCGCGATGACGTTCGCGTTCTTCCTGCCCGACCTGGCGTTGCGCCAGGAGGCGGAGGAACGCCGCCGCGACTTCCGGCACGTGGTCGGCAGCTTCCTCGACCTGGTCGCGATGAACCTGGCCGGCGGCCGCGGCCTGCCCGAGGCGCTGATGACGGCGTCCACGATCGGCGATCACTGGGCGATGGCCCGGATCCGCCAGGCCCTGGCCAACGCGCGCCTGATCGGCATCACCCCCTGGGACGCGATGGCCCGCCTCGGCGAGGACCTCGGCGTCGAGGAGCTCCGCGACCTCGCCTCCGCCCTGGCCCTGGCCGGCGACGAAGGCGCCAAGATCCGCGCCTCCCTGCTGTCCCGCGCCGCGTCGCTGCGCCGCAAGGAGCTCGCCGACGTCGAAGGCAAGGCCGGCGAACGCTCCCAGTCCATGCTGGTGGCCCAGCTCGTCATGTGCGCCGCCTTCATGCTCTTCCTCGGCTACCCGGCGGGAGCCGCGATCCTGGGAAGTTAGTGGTGGCGACGGGTCGGGCAGGGGATCCGTCGAGGCAGTTCGATCGTCGTACCGGGCATACTGAGGCCCGGTTCGGGCTCACGAGTGGGAAAGGCAATCGGATGAACCTGGAAGTGCAGTTCGTGCGCGCGATGGTCGGTTACGCGCTGGCGCGGGCCCACAACCAACGGGCCAAGGCCCGGCGGGGTGAGAGCGAGCTCGGGGCCTCGGCGCTGGAGTGGGCGATCATCTCGGCCATCCTGGTCGCCGCCGCGATCGCCATCGGCGCCGTGGTGAAGGGCGTCATCGACAAGCGCACCGGCGAGATCCAGAAGGGCTGAGCGTTGCCGCAGGGACGTCGGCGTACCACCGCCACCACCGGGCACCGCCTCGCCCGGACCGGCGGAGCCGGCTCGTCCAGGCGGCGCTTCGGCGTACCCTTTTCGGCCCGGTCGGAACGAGGTGCCAGCTCCCTGGAGCTGGCCATCCTCGCCCCGACGATCCTGGCGCTGATCTTCGTCTCCATCCAGAGCGCCCTGTGGCTGTACGGGCGTTCGGTGGCCCTGAACGCGGCGCAGGAAGGCGTCTCGCGGCTGCGGCTCGTGCAGCCCGAGCTGTACAGCCCGGCCGTCGGTGAGAAGGTCCGCGCCGACATCGAGGCCTACGCGCAGCAACTGGGCGGTAACTCCCTCGGCGACGCGAAGGTCGATGCTCCGGCGTACAACGACCCCGAGGGGCAGGTCTCCTTCACCGTGACCGGCGAGACCATCTCGCTGGTTCCCGGTCTGACCCTGACCGTCTCCCGTACGGCCACCGGCCCGATCGAGGAATTCGAAGCGGACGACGGCGAATGAGCACACGTACGCCGGGCCGCCCGGCTTCCCCCGGCCTTCGCGCCGCGTTGCGGCGCGAGCGCCGTACGGAGCGCGGCACGATGGCCCTGGAGATGGTCATCCTCGCGCCCATCCTGCTGATCCTGTTCTTCTTCCTGCTCGCCTGCGGCCGGTACTTCCAGACCTCGTCGCTGCTCGAGAACGCCGCCCGCGACGGCGCCCGGTCAGCGAGCCAGGAGCGCAGCCTCGGCGGGGCGCAGACCAAGGTCGACCAGGCCGTCGCTCGCACGATGGACCAGGCCGTCGAGTCCTGCAAGACCTCCGCCTCGGGCTCGATCACCACCGGCTTCGTCGCCGGCACCCCGCTGTCGGTCGAGGTGACCTGCACCATCAACTACCGCGACCTCGGCCTGCTCGGCATCGGCGGCGACACGACGATCACCAAGAAGTTCTCCAGCTCTCTCGACCCCTACCGAGGAGTCCGAGATGGCGAGAACCCGTAGCCGCGCGGGCCGGGCGCCCGCCGTACGCCGAACTGTCACCCGGCTGACCAACTGGTTCCGCATCGATGCCCCCAGCAACGACCGCGGCGCTCTCAGCCCGGCGGTGGTGATCCTCGCCCTGATGATCTTCACCCTGGCCGGCCTCGTCATCGACGGCGGCCGCCAACTCGGTGCTCGGTCCCGGGCCGTCGGCTACGCGCAGGAAGCAGCCCGGGCCGGCGTCGGCACCATCGACTTCAACTCCGCCGAGGCGAAGATCGACATCACCAAGGCGGGCGACGCGGTCGGGACGTTCTGCGCGAAGGTGACCCAGAACGATCCGGCGGTCACCGAGTGCGGAACGAGCGAGATCGACGCCGAGCACCTGCAGGTCCAGGTGAAGATCGACAACAAGACCACCTTTCTCGGCATGGTCGGCATCCAGAACCTGACCGCAAGCGGAGTCGGCGAAGCGCACACCGAGCAGGGCGTGTCCAAACCCGACGACGCCCCGACGAAGATCCCGCCGCTCGTGGTCGAGACCAGACCGGATGGGCCGGGCTCCAACGTCCCGGTGGAATCGACCGCCGTACCGCCACCGATCGACTTCCCTTGCCCGAAGTGGACGATCGGCTCGCCGACGCCCCCCTGGGAACCGCCGATCCCGATCCCGTTCCCGTCGACCTGTACGCCGAGCATCACGCCGACGGACAGCCCGTCCCCGACCGACGACCCGTCCGACACCACGTCGCCGACACCGACGTCGCCCACACCGTCGACGCCGCCGACCAGCGCGGGCGGCTGATGAGTACGCCGAGGAGCAGCGCAGTGCGCGTTCGTTCAACCATCACCCGGGTCCTGCTGCCGATTGTCGCCCTGACTGTCGTCGCGGCCTGCGGAGGCAGCGGCGACGCGAACAGGGGTGGGCTGCCCGAGGGCGTCAGCGAGGAGCCGGGAGGGGATCGCACGATCACCCTCGGTACGCCGACGCCGACGCCGACTCCGACCAAGCCGTCGAGCGGCAAGCCGAGCAAGCCTGCGACCACTGTCCCGCCGGCCGCGCCGTCGGGTCAGGTGACCGTCGTCCCCGGGCGCTTCGGCGCGGACCCCGCCGTCCAGGGACTGATCGCGAAGTACCCGCTGTACTACCAGGCGCTGGTCAAGCGGGACTCGAACATCGTCAAGACCAGCTTCCCGGCGTTCTTCTACGCAGACACCGCGATCAACATCGATGCGGCGAAGGCCTCCGGCTGGGTGATGCGCCCGCCGGGCAGCATCGTCGTGGTCGGCACGTCCAAGCAGCCGTACGGCGTGGTCCGGCTCAACCTGTGCCGCTCGCAGCGGCTGCAGTGGTGGAACCCGAAGACCCGCAAGTTCGTCGTAGTCGCGCCCAAGGGAACCCCCGAGGCGATCGACATGGTGCGAAGCGGGGTCGGCTGGACGATGTACAAGGTGGTTCGTCCGGTGCCGAAGGGCATCAACTGCGCCGCCGTGCGGTATCCGGCCTAGGCCGGTAACGCGCGAGTGCAATGCGTGACTCGCTGGGCATGATGCCCCTGAGCGACGATAATCTGCCAGCAGGACCAGTGTCAGGAGTGAGGATGCGCAACCGGGTAGCCCGTGGGTTCATTGCCCTGAGCACCGTGCTCGCATTGTTGGTCGCTCTGCCCGCCCCGACCGCCACGGCCGACACCATCCACCTGGGTGACGGCGTCTGCAGCATGTACGCGAACTCGAGCGGGTTCGGAGCATACTGCAGCGCCGGTCAGACCGGCTGGGGCGACTCCCCGCCGAGCTGGCGGGCCAAGCTGGCAGGCAAGCCCTTCATCCCGTGCCGCGACTTCCCGGTCCCGAACGGGATCGAGTTGGCGGCCCCGCCGGCGGGCAAGGAGTGGGTCCTGCGGCTCACGATCGTCGACTACGAGCTCGACAGCAACTACGGCGGTGACGACGCGCATCTGGAGCGGGCCATCGTCCCGGTGTCGCGGGAAGAGCGGCGGCAGTGCCTTCCGGAGTCGTACATGGACGAGTTCTGGACGTACTTCGACGAGGCCTACCCCGACCCGGTGCTGCTGGTGAAGCCGACCTACACGCCACGGGTCAACGTCCCGGCGTACTTCGCGCTGGCTCCGGAGACGTCGTACGTGCTGAAGAACTACGGCCCGGTCGATGCTCGTGACTTCGCCAACTACCGGCCGGGGACACGGCTCACGATGCGGGCGATGGTGACCCGGATCAGGGTCGATCCCGGTGACGGGACCCCGGCGTTCGACTGCCTCGAAGGCATGCTGCCGCTCGGCTCGGACGGGTACGACGAGGCCCAGGACCCGTTCAACCAGTTGAGCGGCTGCAGCCATGTCTACAAGCGTTCCAGTGCCAAGCAGCCGGACGGGATGTACACGGTCAAGCTGACGATCCACTGGCAGGTCGACTACTGGCGCGGGCCGGACGCACTGCAGGACTGGACGACCGTCGGGGAAGCAGACGTGCACGCTGTGCAGCGGTTGCCTGTGCAGGAAGTACAGGGGATCGGTGGCTGATGGAGGGACGACGATGGTGAAGACGACTGATCCGGTGCGGTCGGCGCGGTTGCCGCAGCGGGGGGCGGGGAGTGCGGCGGCGGACCGGTTGAAGGGGTTTGCCTCGTTGCTGGCCGTGCTGGCGATCGTCGGTGGCGTGCCGTACGTGCTGCTGACGTTCTTCGGCAAGCCGTGGCCCGACCAGGTGCCCTCGCGGGACGTGCTGTTCAGTGAGCTGAGCATCGAGACGGTGCTGGGGATCATCGGGTTCTTCGTGTGGCTCGCGTGGCTGCACTTCGTGGTGTGCCTGATCGCCGAGGCTGTGGCCGAGGTGCGGGGGCACGGGTTGTCGCCGCGGATTCCGCTGGGTGGTGGGTCGCAGACGCTGGCCCGCCGGCTGGTGGCGGGTGTGGTGCTGATCGCCGGTTCGGCGGCGGTGACGCTGCCGGTTGCCAGCGCGGTGACCACGAGCGGTGTCGCGCCGACCTCGATCAGCGTGTCGCAGGGTGGGGACGACTCCGTCTCGACGTACCGGCAGACCGAGAAGCGCAGCACGGTGCTCAGCGGTGGCCACACCGGCGTACGGACCAACAACGACCAGACCGGTCAGGTGGTCAAGTACACGGAGGTCCGGCCGCCCGAGGGGCGTAACTACGACTGCTTGTGGGACATCGCCGAGCGGTACCTGGGCGAGGGGCGTCGTTACAAGGAGATCTACGACCTCAACAAGAACAAGCTGCAGCCCGACGGCCGCCGGCTGACCAACCCGGACCTGATCATGCCGGGCTGGCAGGTCCGCCTGCCCGCCGACGCGAAGGGCCCGGGTGTGCACACGGTCCGGGTCGCGATCGACACGCCCGGCAGCCCGGTGCAGCAGCAGGACGACAAGCTGTCGCCGAACACCAAGGACACCAAGGAGAAGGTGACGCCGAAGATCGTCACCAAGCCGACGGTGAAGACGGCGACCGAGGCCAAGCCGGGCACGGGCAGCCGCTGGTTCGAGGAGCAGGGCACCGAGAAGCCCTCGTCGGTCGGGATCGGCAACGACCCGGCCGTCAAGGACACCAAGCCGAGCGAGCCGAGCATCGACGTCACCCAGCCGCACGGTCCCGGTACGACGGAAGCCCAGCCGGGCGACCCGGTCGCCGGCGGTACGAAGGTGCCGGACGTGGTCGTGGAGTCCGACAGCGGGATCAGCGCGACCGAGGCCGGGATCTACGGCTTCGGCGCGACGCTGCTGGCGGCCGGTCTCGCGGTGGCGCTGAAGCGCCGGCGCGGCTGGGCCCTGGGCCCCGGCCCGAAGGCGGCGGCGAATCGGCAGACCGAGATCAACCTGCGGCTGGCGGCCGACGTACCGACCGCGCAGTTCGTGGACAACTCGCTGCGCCAGCTGGGCGCGAGCATGACCGAGGCGGACCGGCCGATGCCGGCCGTCGTCGCCGCGCTCGTCACCGACCGGGCGCTGACGCTGGTGCTGGAGCCGGGGGAGCACCATGCCCCGCCGCCGGCGCCGTGGCAGGTCATCGCCGACGGGCGTCGCTGGGTGCTGCGTCGCGCGTACGGGCCGGCCGGCGAGGTGACCGCGCCTTCGCCGTACCCGACGCTGGTGACGATCGGCCGCAACGCCGACGGCGCGACCGTGCTGGTCGATCTGGACACCGCCCGCGGTGTCGTCAGCTTCGGCGGTGTCACCAACGCGTCCCGCGACGTCGTCGGATCGCTGGCGGCCGAGCTGGCCACGAACCTGTGGTCCGAAGGCGCGCACGTGAGCATGGTGGGCTTCGGTGACGATCTGTCGTCGCTGGCTCCGGCACGGTTGAGCTACTGGACCAAGCTGGACGACGCGCTGCAGGAGGTGACCCGGCGGACCGACAACCAGGTTCAGGCCTGCGCCCGCCGCGACGCCGACTCCGTCGCGACCGCCCGGATGGCCTACCCCGACGCGATGTTGTGGGGTGCGGAGATCATCTTCGTGTCCGCTCCGCCGTCGCTGGAGGAGCAGCACCAGCTGGGCCGGCTGGCGGCCGACGCGAAGCGCTGCGTCGCCGTGGTCGTCGTCGGTGACGTGCTGGACGCTCCCTGGCGGTTCGTCGTGGACGAGAAGAACCAGGCGGTCTGCCGGCTGCTCGGGCTCGAGGTCGATGCCCACAGCATCAACCCGACGCAGTTCGCCGACCTGGTCGCGCTGTTCGACACGGCCGAGTCCGAGGCGCGGGACAAGCGCCGGGCCGAGCAGGACATGCCGGCGTACGAGTTCTCGTCGATGGACCTGAGCCAGGCGGCGCCGGTCGAGGTCGACCTGCTCGGCCCGGTCGAGGTCGACGCACGCGGGCCGATCGACGACGGCCGCGTGCAGCTGGCGACCGAGATCGTCGCGTTCCTGGCCGGCCAGGACTACGGCGTGCACCCGAACGTGCTGGCCGGCTCGATCTGGCCGCGCGGGATCAGCGACGAGCTGCGCGACGCGGCGCTCGAGCACACCCGTCAGTGGGTCGGTGTCGACGCCATGTACGCCGACGAGTCGGGCCGCTGGATGCTGAACCGCAGCGTCGTACGGGTGGACTGGGACGTGTTCCGCACGCTGGCCAAGCAGGCCGACCTGATGGACGACCCGCGCCGGCCGTTGTCGACGGCGCTCGGCCTGGTGCACGGCCAGGCCTGGTCCGGGCTGCCCGCCGGCCGGTACTCCTGGCTCGCGGCGGCCGGCATCGAGCGGCGGATGGCCGAGTCGGTCGTCGACGCGGCGCTCAAGCTGGCCGAGGCCAGCCTGCGCCACGACGACGGCAACCTGGCCCGTACGGCGCTGCAGACCGGCCTGAGCTTCGCCCCCGCGTCGGAGGAGCTGTGGCGCGCGACCCTGCGCCTCGCGTCCCACTTCGGTACGACGGACGACGTCACGGTGATCGCCGGCCAGATGTACACGGCCCTGTCCAAGCACGGCGGCCCCCGCGGCGCCGAGGCCGAGACCGACGCCCTGGTCGACGAGCTTCTCCCGGGCTACCGCCGCCCGGCGCAGGTCGCTTAGTACGCCGTACGGCGAAGGCCCGCTCTCCTGCAGAGGAGGAGCGGGCCTTTCGTCGTACAGGGGTTAGAGGGTCTGTGCGCCCCAGGTGTCGCAGTCGGTCATGTCGCCGGAGTCCATGCCGGTCCTGAACCAGCGCTGGCGCTGCTCGGCCGTGCCGTGGCTGAAGTTCTCCGGGGTGACGCGGCCCTGGGTCTTCTGCTGGATCCGGTCGTCGCCGACGGCCGCTGCGGCATCCAGGCCGCGGTCGATGTCGTCGTCGTTCAGGCCCTCGATGAACGTGTCGCCCTGGGCGTCCTTGGCCGTGGTGGCGTGGTTGGTCCAGATCCCGGCCAGGCAGTCGGCCTGCAGCTCGGAGCGGACCGAGTCCGACGTCGGTCCCTCGCGGGTCTTGATCCGGTCCAGGTAGCCGTACAGGTTCTGGATGTGGTGGCCGTACTCGTGCGCGACGACGTAGGCCTCGGCGAAGTTGCCGCCCTTGGCGTCGAGCTCGGTCTGGAGGGTCTCGAAGAAGCCGAGATCGAGGTAGACCCGCTTGTCCGGCGGGCAGTAGAACGGACCGACCGCGCTCGAGGCGGCGCCGCACCCGGTGTTCACCTGGCCGCCGAAGACGCGCATCGGCGCCTTGACGTACTTCTTGCCACGGCGCGGCAGCTCGGCGGCCCAGAAGCCCTCGATCGAGTTCTGGTAGACGACGAAGCGGCAGTCCTCGTTCTTGGCGAGGTCGCTGCCCTTCTTGCAGGTGTCGAGGTTGCCCTCGGCGGTGTTGCGGACGGTGGGCTCGTCGGAGCCGCCGCCGACGCCGGGGATGCCGCCGTTGAGCAGCAGGATCACGACGAGCAGGATCAGGCCGCCGACACCGCCCCCGACCGGGATGCCCATCCCGCCCGGCAGCCGGCCGCCGCCACCGCCCCCGCTGCCGCGGGTGTCCTCCACGCCGCTGGTGTCCAAGTCGGCGTCCGGGTTGAATTTCACAGCAACTACACTAGACCCGGACATGGAGTAGAGGCCGCCTCGTCACGGGGCGTCGCAGACGTGTCCCACCCCCTGTACCCGACCTTGAGGACCCCTGCGCCGCCATGATCACCGTCACAGACGTCGAGGTCCGCGTCGGGGCCCGGCAGTTGCTCGCGCCGGCGTCCTTCCGGGTCGGTCCTGGCGACAAGGTCGGTCTGGTCGGGCGCAACGGCGCCGGCAAGACGACGCTGACCAAGATCCTGGCCGGTGAGGGCCTGCCGGCCGGCGGTTCGGTCAGTTCCTCGGGCGAGATCGGCTACCTGCCGCAGGACCCGCGGACCGGCGATCTGGCCATCCTGGCCCGCGACCGGATCCTGTCGGCCCGCGGCCTCGACGAGGTCGTCCGGCGGATGCGCAACGCCGAGAAGCAGATGGCCAGCGCGGACGACAAGACCCGCGAGAAGGGCATGCGCCGGTACGAGCGTGCCGAGTCCGACCTGCACGCGGCCGGCGGGTACGCGGCGGAGTCCGAGGCCGCCCGGATCGCGGCGAACCTCGGGCTGCCGGATCGCGTGCTCGGCCAGCCGCTGAGCACGCTGTCGGGCGGTCAGCGCCGCCGCGTCGAGCTGGCGCGGATCCTGTTCGCGCAGGCCGAGACGCTGCTGCTGGACGAGCCGACCAACCACCTGGACGCCGACTCGATCGTCTGGCTGCGTGACTTCCTGAAGCAGTATCCCGGCGGCGTGATCATGATCAGCCACGACGTGAACCTGCTCGAGGAAACCGTCACCCGGGTCTTCCACCTGGACGCGAACCGCGCCGAGATCGACGTCTACAACGTCGGCTGGAAGCTGTACCTGAAGCAGCGCGAGACCGATGAGCGCCGGCGCAAGCGGGAGCGGTCGAACGCGGAGAAGCAGGCCTCGCAGCTGGTTGCCCAGGCCAACAAGATGCGCGCCAAGGCGACCAAGGCGAGCGCGGCCCAGCAGATGCTCAAGCGGGCCGAGAAGCTGATGTCCGGGCTCGAGGACGAGCGCGCGGCCGACCGCGTCGCGAAGATCTCGTTCCCGACGCCGGCGCCGTGCGGCAAGACGCCGTTGATGGCCAAGGAGCTGTCGAAGTCGTACGGGTCGCTGGAGATCTTCACCGACGTCGACCTGGCGATCGACCGCGGCTCGCGCGTCGTCGTACTGGGCCTGAACGGTGCGGGCAAGACGACGCTGCTGCGGGTGCTGTCCGGGATCGAGAAGTCCGACACCGGCGAGGTGCTCGACGGGCACGGGCTCAAGCTCGGGTACTACGCGCAGGAGCACGAGACCCTCGACGTGAACCGGACCGTCCTGGAGAACATGAAGTCCGCGGCCCCGGACCTGAACGAGACCCAGGCCCGGTCGGTGCTCGGCTCCTTCCTGTTCAGTGGGGACGACGCCGACAAGCCGGCCCGCGTCCTGTCGGGTGGTGAGAAGACCCGGCTCGCGCTGGCGACGCTGGTCGTCTCGGCGGCGAACGTGCTGCTGCTCGACGAACCGACCAACAACCTGGACCCCGCGTCGCGCACCGAGGTGCTGAACGCGATCCGTTCGTACACGGGCGCGATCGTGCTCGTCACCCACGACGAGGGCGCTGTCGAGGCCCTCGAACCCGAGCGGGTGCTGCTGCTCCCGGACGGTGTCGAGGACCTGTGGACCACCGAGTACGCCGACCTGGTGTCGCTGGCCTGAGAGGTTTTCCACAGCCGCTCAGGACGCCGGAGAATCGGCGTGCTGGTCCCGTATGTTCTTGGGCATGGAGAACAGTGGACTGCGGTTGACGGTGGACGGTCCGGTCGCGCGCGTGGTGCTCGACCGGCCGGAGGTGCGGAACGCGCAGACGCCCCGGATGTGGCGGGCGCTGGCGGAGTTCGGGGCGGCCCTGCCCGCGGACGTGCGCGTGGTCGTGGTGTCGGGGGAGGGGCCGTCGTTCTCGGCCGGTCTCGACCGGCGGCTGATGACGGCCGAGCCGGTCGACGGCGACGAGCCGCTGCTCGCGCTCGGGACCAAGCCGGTCGACGAGGTGCACGCGACGATCGCCGAGATCCAGGCCGGGTTCTCCTGGTTGCGCAAGCCGGACTTCATCAGCATCGCGGCGGTCCAGGGGCACGCCGTCGGTGCCGGGTTCCAGTTGGCGCTGGCCTGCGACCTGCGGGTGGTGACGCCGGACGCCAAGTTCAGCATGCGTGAGCCGGCGCTCGGGCTGGTGCCGGACCTGGGCGGGACGCAGCCGCTGGTCCAGCTCGTCGGGTACTCGCAGGCCCTGGAGATCTGCGTGACCAGTCGCTGGGTCGAGGCCGCCGAGGCCAAGGAGATCGGGCTGGCGAACATCGTCGTACCGAGTGAGGAGCTGGACGGTACGGTGAAGGACCTGACGGATGCGCTGCTGACCCCGCTGGTTGATGCGGTCCGGGAGACGAAGGCGCTGCTGCTGGGTGCCGCCGATCGGTCGTACGAGGACCAACTGAAGGCCGAGCGCGAGGCGCAGCAACGCCGGCTAGCGGCCCTGGCGTCGTACCTCGGCTGACGGATCGGGAAGAGACGGCTGACCTGGAGCGTTGTTGAGGTTCATGGGTGGACACCGGGGAGGAGCCGAATGTCACAGGGAATGATGCGAGGTGGTGGCGCCAGCGGTTGGCGCCGGCAGGACGCGTCGGTGGTCAACCAGAAGCTGGCGAAGGGCACGGTCAAACGGATCGTGCGGTTCGCGCGGCCGTTCCGGGCGCAGATCACGGTGTTCCTGCTGCTCGTGGTGGTGTCGGCGGTCCTGGTGATCGCCTCGCCGCTGCTGTTCAAGAAGATCGTCGACGACGGCATCTCCAAGGGCAACGCCGGTCTGGTGACCGGCCTGGCCCTGCTGGTGGCGCTGCTCGCGATCGTCGAGGCCGGCCTCGGACTGGTCCAGCGCTGGTACTCGGCGCAGATCGGTGAGGGACTGATCTTCGACCTGCGGACCAAGGTGTTCGCGCACGTGCAGAAGATGCCGGTGGCGTTCTTCACCCGGACGCAGACCGGCGCGCTGGTCTCCCGGCTCAACACCGACGTGATCGGCGCCCAGCAGGCCTTCACCTCGACGCTGTCCGGCGTCGTCTCGAACATCATCAGCCTGATCCTCGTGGTCGGCGCGATGCTCCTGCTGAGCTGGCAGCTGACGCTGGTCGCGATCCTGCTGCTGCCGGTCTTCCTGGTCCCGGCCCGGGTTCTCGGGCGACGGCTGGCCGCGATGACCCGGGAGCAGATGCAGCTCAACGCGGACATGTCGACGGCGATGACCGAGCGGTTCAGCGTCGGCGGCGCGCTGCTGGTGACGCTGTTCGGCCGGCCGTCCGCGGAGAACGCGGAGTTCGGCGAGCGCGCCGGGCGGGTCCGCGACCTGGGGATCCGGACCGCGATGCTCGGCCGGGTCTTCTTCACCGCGCTGACGCTGGTCGCTTCCCTGGCGACGGCGCTCGTGTACGGCGTGGGCGGCAACCTCGCCGTCCGGGACACGCTGACCGTCGGCACACTGCTGGCCCTGGTCGCGTTGCTCGGCCGGCTGTACGGGCCGCTGACCGCACTGTCGAACGTGCGGGTCGACGTGATGACCGCGCTGGTCTCGTTCGAGCGCGTCTTCGAGGTGCTCGACCTCGAGCCGATGATCCAGGACCGGCCGGAGGCCAAGCCGCTGCCGGTCGACGTCGCCGCGTCGGTGAAGTTCGACGAGGTCGCGTTCGCGTACCCGACGGCCGACCAGGTCTCGCTCGCGAGCCTGGAGTCGGTCGCGGTGCTCGACAAGCGCGCGTCGTCGCAGGTGCTGCACGACGTCAGCTTCACGGTGGAGCCCGGGCAGATGGTCGCGCTGGTCGGTCCTTCGGGCGCCGGCAAGACGACGATCACGAACCTCGTCGCCCGCCTGTACGACGTGACCGGGGGAGCCGTGCGGGTCGGCGGGCACGACGTGCGCGAGGTGACGCTGGAGTCGCTGCACGACGCGATCGGGTACGTCACGCAGGACGCGCACATGTTCCACGACACGATCCGGGCCAACCTGGTCTACGCCAAGCCGGACGCGACCGAGGACGAGATGATCGAGGCGCTGTCCTCGGCGCAGGTGTGGGACCTGGTGTCCACGCTGCCCGACGGTCTCGACACGGTCGTCGGCGATCGCGGCCACCGGCTGTCCGGTGGTGAGCGGCAGCGGCTGGCGATCGCCCGGTTGCTGCTGAAGGCGCCGCACATCGTCGTACTGGACGAGGCGACGGCTCACCTGGACTCCGAGTCCGAAGTCGCCGTGCAGCGGGCTCTCGACACCGCGCTGGAAGGGCGGACGTCGCTGGTCATCGCGCACCGGCTCTCCACGGTCCGCAACGCCGACCAGATCCTGGTCGTCGACCAGGGCACGATCGTCGAGCGCGGGACGCACGAGCAGTTGCTGGCGCTCAACGGCGAGTACGCCGATCTGTACCGCACGCAGTTCGCCCAAGCGCCCGCGGCGGTGTAGTCCGGGGCGCTGCGTAGACGTCCGTCCTCCGGGTACCTGCCGAAGCACGGACCTATCACCAGCCATACTGGTGATAGGGAACGGCATTGTCCTGACGTGAGGGAAGGACTTCGGGATGATCAAGTACGTACTGGTCCTGGGCGCCGGCTACACCGGCTTCCGGCTGGCCTACAACTCCGAGGACGGCGTCCACTACGGCAAGGTCGGCGACCAGACGCTGCGCCGGGGGCTGTCCCTGTTCTTCGCCGCGCTCGCCGCGGGGCTGGCGTACGCCGCTGTGATGCTGCACTGAAACGCCGGAGCAGCCCGGAGCGGGGGATGCGAGCGGTCAGTTGGACCGGCGGGGGCGGGGCCGCTGCGCCAGCGAGGGCGGGCTTGGACGCACCGGCTGAGGTGCGGTCAGTCGTACCAGCGGGGCGGGGTCGGTTGCGCCAGCGGGGCGCGCTCAGTTCAGCCAGCGGAGGGCTGCGTCGGCGCAGTCGTCGGGGCGGCCGTTGAACGCGATGGCGGCTGTGGGTGCGTGCAGGCGCACGAGGTTGACCACCTGCTCGAACAACTCGAGCAACGGCTCGTGCTTGCGGATCCCACCGCCGACGACGACACACTCGTAGGTGCCGCCGGCGAGCGCCTCGACGATTGCTCGCTCGGGCTGATCGGCGGGCGCGATCAAGCACCAGTCAGCGGTCAGCCCGAGCTCGTCGAAACGCTCCCGCCCGCGCGCCATCGCAGCCAGGACAGGCTCCGGGTCCCAGCCGTCGAGTTTCGCCGGGTCGAGCCCAATCACCAACACCCGTGCGGCACGCACTCCGCCGCCGGCCTCGCCCACACCGCCGGCCTCGCCAACTCCGCCGCTCCTGCCAACTCCGCCGGGCTCGGCGGGCTCGCCGGGATTGCCCCTGGCGGAATCGCCGAGCTCAGCGGCAGGATCGTCTTCGGCGGGCTGGGGCCGCACCGGGGTTACTTCTCTGCCTTTTCCGGGTCGTGTTCCAGCAGGTGCAGAACCGGTACGCCGAGGTGGCGGCGGGCGGTGTTGGTCCAGTCCAGGTGGAAGAACTCGGCGACGATGTGTGGGCGGGTCAGGATGATGACCTCCTGACCCCCGGCCTTGTCGACCGTTGCCGTGAGGGCGTCGATCGGGCGGTCGTGGGAGATCCCGCCGACGGCGTCGTGGCCCAGGTCGCGCAACCGCTGGACGCTGCGGCCCGTGCAGTCGCGGGCCTCGCTGTCGATCGCTTTCTGGGCCTCGGCCAGTTCCGAGCGTTGATCGCCCAGACCGGTCCCGTAGAGGTCGGCCGTGCCGAGGGCGCTGATCGACGCCTCGACCCCGGCTTCGGCGTTGTGGCACGGCACGAGCACGTGGTACCTCACCGGCTCGGGCATGTCCTGGTGCAGCTCGACGACCCGGTGGGCGTCCTCCTGCGACAACTCCTGCTCGACAAGCAGTACGACGTCGTACATCGCGGTACCTCCGGTCCCTACCGTTCGGTATACCTCCATCATGCCCCGTCCGCGGGCAGAATGGCCGCATGCAGCTACCCGTGGTTCCTCCGGTCAAGCCGATGCTCGCCAAGGCGGTCAAGCAGATGCCGGACGGCGAGGTCAGCTTCGAGCCGAAGTGGGACGGGTTCCGTTCCATCATCTTCCGCGACGGCGACGAGGTCGAGATCGGCAGCCGGAACGAGAAGCCGATGACGCGCTACTTCCCGGAGCTGGTCGAGGCGATCAAGGCGAATCTGCCCGAGCGCTGCGTGATCGACGGCGAGATCGTGGTCGTCGGCGGCGAGGGGGACCGGCTCGACTTCGAGGTGCTGCAGCAGCGGATTCACCCGGCGGCGTCGCGGGTGAAGATGCTGTCCGAGACCACGCCGGCGCGGTTCGTCGCGTTCGACCTGCTCGCGCTCGGTGACGTCGACTACACGGAGCGCCCGTTCGCGGAGCGTCGCGCGGCGCTGGAGAAGGCGCTCGCTCCGGCGAAGACGCCGATCCACCTGACCCGTACGACGACCGACAAGGCGCTGGCGACCGAGTGGTTCCACCAGTTCGAGGGCGCCGGCCTGGACGGCGTGATCGCGAAGCCGCTGCAGGGTTTGTACGAGCCGGACAAGCGGACGATGTTCAAGATCAAGCACGAGCGGACGGCGGACTGCGTCGTCGCCGGCTACCGCGTGCACAAGAGCGGCCCGAACCGGATCGGCTCGCTGCTGCTCGGGTTGTTCAACGCCGAGGGTGTGCTGGCGAGCGTCGGTGTGATCGGCGCGTTCCCGATGGCGCGGCGTGAGGAACTGTTCGAGGAGCTGCAGCCGCTGGTCACGGACTTCGACCAGCACCCGTGGGCGTGGGCGAAGCAGGAGGAGGGCAACCGGACTCCCCGCAACGCCGAAGGCAGCCGCTGGCAGGCCGGCAAGGACCTGAGCTTCGTCCCACTCCGGCCGGAGCGTGTCGTCGAGGTCCGGTACGACCACATGGAAGGTGTTCGCTTCCGGCACACCGCGCAGTTCGTCCGCTGGCGCGAGGACCGTACGCCGGAGTCCTGCACGTACGAGCAGCTCGAGGAGCCGGTGAAGTTCGCCCTCGACGACGTCCTGGGCTGACTAGATTCTGGTCAACAACTGCTGAAGGCGCTCGGGCGTCAGCCCGAGGCCCGGGAACGACGCGATGCTGCTGATCGGGAAGTTGCCGATCAGCTTCAGCAGGTCCGGGTCCGGGTCCGCCAGGATGCCCTGCGCGTTGCCGTCGGCATCGACTCCGATGAGCTCCAGCAGCGCCGCCGCGCCGACCGGGTGGGCAAGCCACTCCTCGAGCGTGGCCATCCCGTCGAGGTGGGGAAGCAGCGGCGGCGCGTCGATCTCGACCGATGCGGTCAGTCGCAGGTCGCGCGAGGACGCCCCCACGGAGAACTCGAAGGTCCCGCCTTCGAGAACCCAGCCGTTCGACCAGTACGACAGGTCACGAGCGCTAAGGGTGAAGTTGACGTTGACACTCTCACCGGACTCGAGAGTCACCTTCTCGAAGCCCTTGAGCTCGCGCACCGGGCGGCGGACCCGCGCGACCGGATCGCCGACGTACAGCTGGACGATCTCCTGGCCGGCCCGGTCGCCGGTGTTGGTCACCCTGCAGCTGAGGTTGAGGCTCAAGTCGCCCGCGGCGGCGCTGCCGTCGACGGTCACGGTCAGGTCGTCGTACGCGAAGGTCGTGTACGACAGGCCGTGGCCGAACGGGTAGCTGACGTCGCGACCGACCGCGTCGTAGCCGCGGTAGCCGACGAAGACTCCCTCGCCGTACCGGACCTGGCCGTTCTCGCCGGGGAAGTTGAGGTACGCCGGGCTGTCCTCGAGCCGCAGCGGCAGGGTCTCCGCGAGCCGGCCGGACGGGTTGACCTTGCCGAGCAGGACGTCGGCGACCGCGCCGCCCGAGGCCTGACCGGCCAGCCAGCACTCGACGATCGCGGCGGCGTGCTCGTCCCACGTGGACAGCCGCACGGCCGAGCCGTTGCTCAGGACAACGACCAGGCGGGCGTTGACCTCAGCCAGGCGGGGGAGCAGGTCCAACTGGTCCGCGGGGAGATCGAGGTGGGTGCGGTCGAAACCTTCGGACTCCTCTGCTGCCGGGAGGCCGAGGAAGAGGATGACGGTGTTCGCGCGGGCGGCGAGGGAGACGGCCTCGTCCGCGCCGGCGGCGTACTCCAGCTGGACGGCGTCGGGCAGCGCGGCGCGCAGCTCGACGTAGGCGTTCTCGACGCGCGTCGGGTTCACCTGCGAGCTGCCGGCACCTTGGTAGCGCGCGGTCTTCGCGAACTCGCCGATCACGGCCACGAGCTCACCGTCGGCTGGCCTCAAAGGCAGCATGGGCAGGCCGACCGGCGCCGGACCACGAGCCTCCCCGGCAGGAAGAGCCCCTCCGCTGTTCTTCAGCAGTACGACGCTCGCGGCCGCCGCCTCCCGGGCCAGCGCGTGGTGCTCGTCGACATCGAAGCTCGGCCTGTCCGCCAAGGCCACCGCGTCAGATGCCAGCCGGAGCACCCGCTCCGCCGCCCGATCCAGCACCGACTCGTCGAGCTCACCCGAGGCGACAGCGGCGACGATCGCCGCATCGCTGATCCCGAGCTTCGGCGGCATCTCCAGATCCAGCCCGGCCTTCAGCGACGCCACGCGATCGTGCACAGCACCCCAGTCCGACATCACCAGCCCGTCGAATCCCCACTCGTCACGCAGCACGTCGGTGAGCAGCCAGCGGTTCTCCGACGCGTAGACCCCGTTGATCTTGTTGTACGAACACATCACCGTCCACGGCTTCGCGCTCCGTACGACGCGCTCGAAGCCGGCCAGGTAGATCTCCCGCAACGTCCGCTCGTCGACCTCCGCGCTCACCCGGAGCCGGTCGGTCTCCTGGTTGTTCGCCGCGAAGTGCTTGACCGAGGCACCGACTCCCTGGCTCTGCAGCCCGTCGACCAGCGCCGCGCCGAGCACGCCGGAGACGTACGGGTCCTCCGACAGGTACTCGAAGTTGCGCCCGCACAACGGCGACCGCTTGATGTTGATCCCCGGCCCGAGCACGACCGCGACCCCCTGCGCCCGCGCCTCGATCCCGATCGCCGCACCGACCCGCCGTACGAGGTCGACGTCCCACGACGAACCGAGCGCGCTCGCCGTCGGGAAGCAGGTCGCGGGCAGACTCCCGCCGATCCCGACATGGTCCCCGCCGTCCGGCTGCCGCCGGAGCCCGTGCGGCCCGTCGGCCACCATTACAGCCGGTACGCCGAGCCGCTCGATCGCCGCGGTGTGCCAGAAGTCCGACCCGAGACACAGGGCGGCCTTCTCCTCGACGGTCAGCTGCCCGAGAGTCTCACCCGAAGTCATTCACCCAGCTAACCACTGGCTCCCCGGACAGACCGTGACACCGGCGTGGCCGAGGCGTGCTGGACAGTGAACCGCTGGTCAGCGGACAATTCCGGAATGACCTCCGGCCTGGAACTCACGCGTCCCTCGGACCGTGAGCGGGATCGCGCGCTGGAGATCCTGCGCGAGGGCGCCGGGACCGGGCGGTTGTCGCAGGACACGTTCGTCCGCCGGATGAACTTCGTGCTCGGTGCCCAGAGCCGCCGGGAGTTGCGCGATGCGACGCAGGACCTGCCGGGCCGTGAGCCGCGGGTGGTCGAGTGGCTCCGCGAACTGGTCTCGAAGCTTCCGCGCGTCGAGCTGACCCCGAGGACCAAAGCCCAGCTTCCGGGCCTGGCACTGCCGCCGGCCGGTTCGCCGACGATCCGGATCGGGCGTGGACCGGGTGCCACGCTGCGCATCGCGGACGCCTCGGTCTCACGCCGTCACGCCGAGCTGCGCCGCGTCGGCGAAGGCTGGATGATCCGCGACCTCAACTCGATGAACGGCACCCACCTCAACGGCTCCCGCATCACCTCGCCGACCGCGGTCCGCGCCGGCGACATCGTCCAGTTCGGCTCGGTCCTCTACACCCTCACCTGGTCCAACTTCCGCTGACACCCGGTCGGCGGGGCACGGCGGGCCGGGTCACCACTTGTCGGGCTCGAGCTCTTCCTCGTAGGCGTCGCGCTCGGCGGTTCTCTGCTCGCGGCGGCTTGCTCGGACCCGGCGTTGGAGCTGCAGGACCTGGTCCAGCTGGACCCACTCGTCGGAGTCGTCGGGTCCCATCGGCTGGTCGCCGGAGGGGAGTGAGGAGCGCAGCTCGTCCTCGGACATGTCCACTGCCCGCGCGGCCTCCCGAAGGGGGAGTTCGTGCGGCAGCAGCGAGATCTGTACGGCGTACCCCTCGCGGAGGGCTGTCTCGACGTAGTGCAACGCGTCGAGGGCTTTCGGCGGTACGTCGTGGCGCTCGCCCTCGGTGTCGACGATCGCCGGCCCGTCGGGGACCAGGCGGCGTTCCTCGCCGGAGATCATGAAGATCTCGGAGAGGCTGGGCACGGTCATGCCGGGGAGCGTACGGGACCGGGCCGCCCGGCGGCAGGCCCTCGCGAATCACAACTCGATCGCGAAACCCCGCCGGCCGGCCGAAGCCCCAGCCCGCGCTGGGGCCGGACGAGATCCGGGCCGGGCCGCGCTGGAGCCGCACGAGATCCAGCCCGCGCCGGAGCCGGACGAGATCCGGGCCGGGTGCGGAGCTACCCGCTCGGGTCGAGCACCGTCGGGTGGGAGCCCGGGTGCGTGGTCCACCACGGGCGGCGGGTCGCGTTCTCGGCGATGGTCGCCCGGTAGGTGTCGACGAACGCCTGGTGCACCAGGTCGACGTCCTCCTGCGTGGTGTGGTCGGTGCGCCAGCGCAGCGTCCGGCGCCACAGGAGCGGGTGGTCGCGCAGCGGCCGGACCACCGTGTTCGGGATCTCGCGGACGGTCGGCGCGCACAGGCTGATCCCGCGCCCGGCGCCGATCAGCTGCTCGATGTCGGGGGTGTCGAGGTTGGCGTACCGGAACTGCGGCGTGAACCCACCCACCGCCTCGCAGGTAGTACGCAAGTACGCGAGATCGCCGTCCTGCTTGCCCGCCGGCGGGCAGATCCAGATGTCACCGGCCAGGTCGCGCAGCTCGATCTCGTCGCGATCCGCGAGCGGGTGCGTGGAAGGCAGCGCGACCGCGAACGGTTCCGGGTAGACCATCGTCTGCTCCCGGACCCCCGCCGGGCACGGTGGCGCGTGCACGTCGTCGCAGCGGCCGAGCATGACGACGTCGACGATGTCCGCCGCGAGCAGATCGGTCAGTACGGCGCACGAGCTGTCGACCTGCGTGATGATCTCCCGCCCGGGCAGCACCTCCTCGAGCCGCGACAGCCAGGCGCCGTACATCACTGTCCGCATCGCGCCGAGCCGCAGCGGCCCGGTGCCGATCGTGTAGCGCCGGCTGCTGCCGACCAGCTCGTCCATGTCGGCCAGCATCGAGCGGGCCCGGCCGAGGACGTGCTTGCCGAGCGGAGTCGCCTCCACGCCGTACGGGCCGCGCTTGAACAACTGTCCGCCGATCGCCTCCTCGATGCGCTGCAGCTGAGCGGTCAGCGACGGCTGGGAGATCCCCAGCGCGGCCGCGGCCTTCGAGACGCTGCCGCTCTCGGACAGGCGGCAGACGACCCGCAGATGGCGTAGCTCGAGATCCATAGCGGCGAGGTTATGCCCTGCTGGGATATCACAGCCACAACTCACGGGTGCCAATCTCTTTGCACAGAGGACCCCGGGCGTTCACCTGCCCAGTCCGGACCCCGGATCCTCGTCCCCCGCCGCCGGCCGGACGGCCCTGCAGCCCCCCGGCCGGCGTTGGGGTCCCGCCCCTTTCAGTGAGGACTGCCCCATGAAGAGCACAGCCCTGCGCACTGTCGCAGCCGGCTGCGTGCTGAGTCTCGCGGCCGCCGCCACAGCGGTGGTCGCGACCAGGCTCCCCGCAGCCGACGCCCAGGCCGACCCACCGGTCAGTCCGCGCGCCGCCGCCCTGGCGACCGCCGACCGGCTGGTCGAGGGACGCGCCGCCGAGCTCAAGGCGAGCCCGGGCGACCAGTTCGTCCGCCAGCAGGACATCAGTACGCCGTGGGGCCTGCAGTACGTCGCCTACGAGCGCACGTACTACGACCTCCCGGTGGTCGGTGGCGACTTCGTCGTCACGACGGATGCCAAGGGCAACACCCGGGGCATCTCCGTCGCGCAGCAGCGGGCGATCGACGTGAACCGTCACCCGGTCGTCACCAAGGCCGCCGCCGAGAAGGCGGCGCTGACCGCGCTCGACCAGGCCAAGGCGGTGCCCGGCGACCCGACGCTGGTCGTGTACGCGGGCGGCGCGACGCCGGTGCTGGCCTGGGAGTCGATCGTCCAGGGCCGTGACCACGGTGAGGACAGCCGGCAGAAGGTGTACGTCGACGCGCGCACCGGCAAGGTCGTGCACGCGATCGAGCAGACCGCGTCGGGCACCGGCACCGGCGTGTGGAACGGCGCGAACTTGTCGTTCGGGACCACACAGAGCGGTGCGCAGTACTCGATGACGGACCCCGCGCGGCCCAACCTGCGCTGCGCCGACTACAGCACCGGCACCGTGTACTCCGGCTCCGACGACGTCTGGGGGAGCACCTCCAAGACCGACAAGGAAGCCGGCTGCGTCGACGTCATGTACATCGCCGCGGGCGAGTGGAACATGCTCAAGGACTGGTACGGCCGCAACGGTCTGGACGGCCAGGGCCGCTGGGCGGACGCGGTCGTCGGCCTCGGCGACGTCAACGCGTACTGGGGTCACCAGAGCAACCCGGACGGCGTCGTCTTCGGCTACAACAACAACCGGCAGTGGATCACCGGTACGGACGTCGTCGCCCACGAGTACGGGCACGGGCTGGACGCCAAGACGCCGGGCGGCATCTCCGGCCACCCGTCGCAGGAAGCGGTCGCGGACATCTGGGGCACGCTGACCGAGCACTACCTGAACAACCCGAACGACCCGCCGGACTACGAGGTCGGCGAGGAGATCAACCTGCAGGGCGCCGGGCCGATCCGGTACATGTACGAGCCGGCCAAGATCTCCGGCCACCCGAACTGCTACTCGACCAGCCTGCCGTCGTCGGTGCACGCCGCGGCCGGCCCGATGAACCACTGGTTCTACCTCCTTGCCGAAGGCAGCAGCCCTGGCAACGGCAAGCCGAACAGCCCGACCTGCAACAGCAGCACGCTGACCGGCATCGGGCACCAGGAAGCGGGCAAGCTCTTCTACAACACGATGCTCGCCAAGACCTCGGGCATGAGCTACCCGAAGTGGCGGGTGGCGACGTTGGCGGCGGCAAAGAACCTGGACCCCAGCTGCGCGCTGCACGGCAAGGTGAAGGCCGCCTGGGATGCCGTTGCCCTGGGCACCCAGTCCGGCGAGGCCACCTGTACGGCGACCGGCAACGACTTCACGATGACGCTCTCACCGGCCAGCGGCTCGGTGAAGCCGGGGGAGTCCGCGACGGCGACGGTCAACACAGTGATCGGCAGCGGCTCGGCCCAGGCCGTCCAGCTCAGCGCGTCCGGGCTGCCGAGCGGCGCGACCGCGTCGTTCGCGCCGGCCTCGGTCCAGTCGGGCAACTCGTCGACGCTGACCGTCAGCACGTCGTCCAGTACGCCGGAAGGCAGCTACACCGTCACGGTCACCGGTGACGGTACGGCGGTCGACCGGACGGCGACGTACCGGTTGACCGTCGGCGGCACCGCCCCGCCCGCCGGCGTACCGGACGTCGACGTGGAGAAGGTGAAGGCGCACCTGCTCGCGCTGCAGCAGGCGGCCGACAGCAACGGCGGCAACCGCCGCGCCGGTTCGGCGGGCTACACCGCCTCGGTGAACTACGTCGAGCAGAAGCTGCGGGCCGCCGGGTTCACCGTCGCCAAGCAGCGGTGCACGAACTGCACGTACCCGTCGGACAACCTGATCGCCGACTTCCCCGGCGGTGACGCCAACCAGGTCGTCATGCTCGGCGCCCACCTGGACAGCGTGAGTGCCGGTGCCGGGAGCAATGACAACGCGTCGGGGTCGGCCGTCGTGCTGGAGACCGCGCTGACGCTGGCGGCGAAGAACCCGTCGCTGGCCAAGCACGTCCGGTTCGGCTGGTGGACCGACGAGGAGCAGGGGCTGAACGGCTCCGAGTTCTACATCGGTCAGCTGGCGTCGGCCGAGCGGTCGAAGATCAAGGCGTACCTGAACTTCGACATGGTCGGCTCGACCAACGCCGGCTACTTCGTCAACAACATCACCACGACGACCGGCAAGGTGCTGAAGGAGTTCTACGACGGGCTGAACCTGGCGCCGGAGGAGAACACCGAGGGCGCCGGGCGCTCCGACGACGCGTCGTTCAAGAACGCCGGGATCCCGACCAGCGGCGTGGCCGCCGGCGCGAGTGCGCGCAAGACCACGGCGCAGGCGCAGAAGTGGGGCGGTACGTCGGGCTCGGCGTACGACCCGTGCTACCACGGCTCCTGCGACAAGTACCCGGCGAACGTCAACGCGACAGTGCTCGATCGCAGTGCCGACGCCGCGGCGTACGGGCTGTGGAAGCTCGCGGTCGGGCAGACCCCGCCGGCCGGCAACGACTTCTCGCTGTCGCTCGACCCGGCGTCGCGGTCGGTCGCGGCGGGTGGCTCGGCGCAGACAACGGTCCGGACGGCGACCACGAGCGGCGACGCGCAGAGCGTGCAGCTCGCGGCGAGCGGCCTGCCGTCCGGTACGACGGCCACGTTCGCGCCGTCCTCGGTGACGTCCGGGAGCACCTCGGCCCTGACCCTGGCGACGTCGGCCACAACGCCGGCCGGGACGTACCAGGTGACGGTCAAGGGCACCGGCGCGGTCAGCCACGAGGTGACGTTCAGCCTCACGGTGACCGGTTCGTCGTCGGGGACGGTGACGGTGCAGAACCCGGGCAGCCAGTACGGGTTCGTCGGCTTCCAGAGCTTCCCGCTGCAGGTCCGGGCAACGGCCAGCTCTGGACAGCCGGTCACCTTCCGCGCGACAGGACTGCCCCCGGGCCTGTCGATCAGCACCAGCGGAGTCATCTCGGGGACACCGACCAGCCGCGGCTCCTCCACGGCAACAGTGACGGCAACCGATGGTGGCGGGGCAACAGGAAGTGCCACCTTCGCTTACTCGATCTGGTAGGCGGCCACGGCTGAGGGCTCCGGGACGTACACCAGGCGACCCGGAGCCCGACCCCGTGAAACCGTCGGCACAGAGCAGGGCTCCCAGGCATTGAGGCGCACGGGGATCTCCGCTCTAGGTGACCAGGACCACCTTGCCGACGGTTTCACGGTTCTCCAGCGCGCGGTGCGCGTCGGCCGCCTTGGACAGCGGGAAGCTGGTCACCAGCGGCGCCCACTCACCCTCGACGGTGTGCCGCAGCGCCTCGCTCTCCAGTTCGCGGAGCCGGTGCATCAGCTTGGGCCCGATCGCCCACGTCGCACTCAGCCCGCGCTCCATCAGGTCGGCGGTGGTGATCTGGACCGGTCCGCCGCCGGACCAGCCGAACATCAGGATCCGGCCACCGACCGCCAGCAGCTCGAACGCCCGCTGCCCGACCTCGCCGCCAACTCCGTCGAGCACCACAGTCGGCTTCTCGACGACCTGATCGACCCAGTCGGCCTGGCGGTAGTCGACCACGATCTGCGCACCCAGTTCTCGCACCTGCCGGACCTTCTCCGCTCCACCGGCCAAACCGACGACCGTCGCGCCGGCGTTGCGGGCGCTCTGGACCAGCAGGCTCCCCATCCCGCCCGCGGCCGCCGTCACCAGTACGACGTCGTCGGCCGTGAGCGCGGCCTGCTCCAGAACCCCTGTCACCGTGCGGCCGGTACCGATCGTCGCCACGGCATGAGCCGCACTCACGTGCTCGGGAAGCTCGTACAGCGACTCCACCCGGGCCACCGCCTTCTCGGCGTACCCACCGGGCACCGGCCCGAGATGGACCACGACGCGCTTCCCGGCCCACGCCGGATCGACGTCCGCGCCGACGCTCTCGATCCGCCCAGCGACCTCCCGGCCGGGGATCGTCGGCAGGGTCGGGGGAGGGACCGGCCCGCCACCGCCCGTTCCCTGCCGGAGCACGGTGTCCAGCAGGTGCACCCCGGCCGCCTCCACCGCGATCAGCACCTCGCCGGCCGCGGGCACCGGATCCGGTACCTCTTCGAAGGTCAGGTTCTCGGCCGGACCGAACTCGTACAAGCGGATCGCCCGCATCTGCGCACTCCCTCTCCCAGGACTGCTCCGCACGCTATGACCTGAACTTCGCTTGAGGTCAACCCGCACCACTTCCTTACCTTGTGTATTAAAGTGCGGGACCGGGAGGGAAGAACGTGGCGAAGATCTTGAAGGGTGCGACGGCCCAGGAGACGCACAGCGCGATCCTGGACCTGATCCGTTCCAGCGGGACCGTGACCCGGGTCGCGCTGGCCGACCGGTCCGGGCTGACCGGCGCGTCGATCTCGCGCGTGGTCAAGCAACTGCTGGCCGAGGGGCTGATCGTCGAGACCGGCCTGGGCGACCCGACCGGCGGCAAGCGCGCGACGTTGCTGCAGTTCAACCCGCGGGCCCGGCACGCGGTCGGGATCTCGGTCGACACCCTCAGTACGACGTACGTGGTGACCGACATGAACGGGCGCGTGATCGAGCAGCTCGCTTCGAAGGGCATCGGCCGCGACCTTCCCGCGACGGTGATCTCCCGCCTGGTCGGCGAGCTCGAGGACCTGATCACGCGCACGGGCGTCGAGCCGGCCACCTTGGTCGGCGTCGGTGTCGCGCTGGCCGGCCGGCAGGGGAGTGGGTCGTCGTTGCTCCGGGCCGACCGGGAGCGGTACGCGTGGGAGCCGTTCGCCGTCCAAGGGCAGCTCAGTCAGGCGATCGAGCACCCGGTGGTCGTGGAGAACGACTCGACCTGCGCCGCGATCGGCGAGTTCTGGGCCGGCCGGATCCCGTCGGCCAGCGACTTCGCGACGCTCTACCTGGCGGCCGGATTCGGCCTGGGCCTGGTCACCAACGGCGACGCCTACCGAGGCTCGTCCTCGAACGTGGGCGAGATCGGCCACATGGTCCTGGAGGTCGACGGCCCGTCGTGCTGGTGCGGAGGCAACGGGTGCCTGGAAGCGCTCGCCGCGCCCGCCCGCGTCGTGGAGCTGGCCCAGCAGGATCCGGCCCTCGCCAAGGACTTACGCGGCAAGCGCTCGTCGGTACGGACCGACTTCGCCCGCATCGCCCGCCGGGCCACCGAGGGCGACCCTCGGTGCCTGGAGCTGATCCAGCAGTCGGCCCGGTACCTGGCCAAGGCGCTGCTCTCGATCACCAACCTGCTGGACCTGTCGCAGATCATCCTTGCCGGCCCGGGCTTCAGCGAGGCCGGCGACCTGTACGTGCAGGCCGCGACGGAGGAGATCAACCGGCTCTCGTTCGTCCGCGCGATCCACCCGACCCGCGTGGAGCTGTCCAAGCTGGGCCCGAGCGCCGCCGCGCTCGGTGCGGCGGCGCTGGTCCTGCACAGCCAGCTGACGCCGCACCAGACGTCGAACCGGGCTCTAGCGACTTAGGAAGTTCTTCAACCACAGCCCGCTGTTCTTGATCGTTCGCTGCTGCGTCGTGTAGTCGACGTGCACGAGGCCGAACCGCCGCGTGTACCCCCACGACCACTCGAAGTTGTCCATCAGCGTCCAGGCGAAGTAGCCCTTGAGCGGCAGGCCTTCGGCGACGGCCTCGCCGACCGTGGCCACGTGCTTCTCGAAGTACGCCTGGCGTTCGGGGTCGTCGATCGTGCCGTCGGCGCCGACCTCGTCCGGGTACGCCGCGCCGTTCTCCGTGATGTACAGCGGGAGCTCGGGCGCCAGCGTGTTGATCTGCACGAGGATGTCGCGCAGGCCGTTGGGGTCGATGCCCCAACCCATCTGGGTCTTGTCCAGACCGATGTCCACGGCAACGACCTTCTCGCTGCCGGGCTGGGTGGTCGGGCCGCCCGGGGCGGAGAACGAGCCGTCCGCCGGCGCCGCGACCGTCGACGGGCAGTAGTAGTTGACGCCGAGGAAGTCCAGCGGCGCCGAGATCAGCCGAAGATCGGCGTCGAAGCGGCCGAACCACTCGGCGGTGCCGGTGTCCTCCAGTACGTCGGCCGGGTACTTCCCGACCAGCAGCGGATCGAGGAACATCCGGTTCCGCAGCCCGTCGACCCGCCGCTGCGCGTCCCGGTCGGCGTCCGACTCCGACGCGGCGTACACCGGTGCGGGGTTGAGCGCGATCCCGACGGTGTTCTCCGGCGTCTTGATCGCCTGCAGCGCCAGACCGTGCCCGAGCAGCAGGTGGTGCACGGCCTTCAGCGCGTCGGAACCCTCGACCCGTCCGGGCGCGTGCTCGCCGTTGCCGTACCCGAGGAACGCCGAGCACCACGGCTCGTTCAGCGTCATCCAGTGCGAGACCACGTCGGAGAGCGCTTCCTGCGTCAGCGCCGCGTAGTCCCGGAACCGTTCGGCGGTATCGCGCACCAGCCAGCCGCCGGCGTCCTCGAGCGGCTGGGGGAGATCCCAGTGGTAGAGCGTCGCGTACGGCGTGACGCCGTTCGCCAGACACGTCTCCGCGATCCGCCGGTAGAAGTCCAGCCCTGCCTGGTTGGCCGCGCCGCTCCCGGTCGGCACCACCCGCGGCCAGGCCACCGAGAACCGGTACGCCTTCAGCCCGAGGTCCGCCAGCAGCCGGATGTCCTCCTCGTACCGGTGGTAGTGGTCGTCGGCAACATCCCCGGTCTCGCCGTCCGCGATCTTGCCGGGCGTCGCGGCGAACGTGTCCCAGATGCTCGGCCCCCGCCCGTCCTCGCGGGTCGCTCCCTCCACCTGGTACGACGCGGTGGCCGCGCCCCACACGAAGTCGGCAGGGAACGCGGATCGCGCGCCCACCAGCGCGTCCTCGGGCGTCGCACCAACAGAGTTGCTCATCGGGTTCCTTCCAGCCAATGGGTGCGGTCGGGCATCAGTTCGGCCAGCCGAGCGCTCAGCTCGGCGGGGATCTCGGTCTCCAGCGCCGCGACCAACTGGTCGACCCGCGCAGGCTTGCTGAAGCCCACGACGGTGCCGGTGATCTTCGGGTCGTTCACCGAGTGCTGCAGCGCGGCCGTGGACAGGTCGATCCCGTACTCGCGGCATGCCTTGTCCATCTCCGCGACCGCGTCGAGCATCTCCGCCGGCGCGTCGCGGTACCCGTACTTCCGCAGGCCACCCTGTGGGTTCGCCAGGATCCCGCCGCCGTAGATCGCGGCGTTGACCACCGCGAGATCCGCGGAGCGCGCCTTCTCGATCAGCTCGTCGGCGCTGTGGTCGACCAGGCTCCAGCGGTTGTGCACGAGCAGCACCTCGAAGCCGCCGAGGTCGAGGTACCGCGCCAGTTCGCGCACCGATCCGCCGGCCAGCCCGACGTGCCCGATCTCGCCCTCGGCCCGGAGCTTCATCAACGTGTCGACCGCGTCCCGCATGCTCGCGAAGTCGTGGAACTCCGGGTCGTGCAGGTACACCAGCGGCAGCTGCTCCAGCCCGAGCCGTTCCTTGCTCTCGGCAACACTCGCGCGGACCCGGTCGCCGGAGTAGTCGTTGCCGAGCGCATCCACCTTGGTGGCGACCAGGAAGCCGTCCGGCAGGGCCCCGCTTCCGCTCGCGCCGTCGTTCCCGCTCGCGGCGTCCGCCCGGGCCGCGATCGCCGCGCCGATCCGGCGTTCGCTCTCGCCGGCGCCGTACCCGTTCGAGGTGTCGATCCAGCGCAGCGGCCCGTCGAGCACCCGGTCGATCACGGCGACGGCCTCGTCGCGGCTCACCTCGTACCCGAACACCTCGGGCATGCTCGCGAGCAGGGCGCCACCGGCGCAGACGGCGGACACGGTCAGTCCGGTCGATCCGAGCGGCCGCAGCCAGTCGTCGGTCGAGGGATCTGTCACAAGGACCAACTTTCGGGAGGTCGGAGCAGAGCGGTTGGCAGTAGCCTAACCGGTTAAGTCAGGCGGTGGCGAACGCGAAACCGTCCGGATCGACGTGGACCTGCGTTCCCTCCGGAGCGGTCAGCTCGGTCAGTCCCGCGGGAGCGTCACCCGCCAGTACGGCGTACGAGAATCCCGCCACGTCGAGCTGCGGTTCCCGCGACGACTTCTCCCGGTCGTAGGTGAACACCTCGATCACCGTGTCGCCGCCCTTGAGGTAACCGATGCTGAACCCGCGCGGGTCGTGCGGCTGCTCGATCGTGCCGATGAACGAGAAGCCGTAGTTGTCCCGGTAGTACGCGTCGGTCCGGTCCCGGTCCTCGACCGTCACCGCGACGTGGTCGAACCGCGGCCGCGCGGGAACACCGAGCGCGCGCTCCTTGGCGACCCCGTCCTCGTCCAGGACGGCGGCGTACTGGAGATCCCCCTGGATCATCTCCAGCAGCGTGCCGTCGGGGTCGAAGAAGAAGCAGATCCGGACCGCGCCCTCGGCGTCCAGCGGGTCGAGCTTGAACTCGACGCCGGCGGCCTTCAGCACGGCGGCCCGCTCGTCGAGGCGGTCGACCTTGAAGCCGAGGTGGCGGAACCCCTTCTGCAGGTCGTCGCCGACCCAGGTGGTGTCCTCCCGCCCGCGCTCGACCCTGCGCAGCTCGACGGTCGCCGTCACGGCGTCGAGGACGGCGCGCTCCGGTGTCGGCTCGCCGATCAGCGGCAGCTCGAGGAACTTGCCGTAGTACTCGACGGAGGCCTGGACGTCGGTGCAGTTGACGACGACGTTCTTGATCGGCATGGAGCTCCTTCTGAAGTGGGAAGAGGTCAGTTCTTGACGGCGCCGAGCATCATCCCGGCGACGAACTGCCGCTGCATCCGGACGTAGACGATCACGACCGGGACGACCGACAGGGTCAGGCCGGCGGTGAGCGCCGGCCAGTTGGTCGAGTACTGGCCCATCAGCGTGAACAGCACGGGCTGCAACGGCAGCGACTTCGTGTCCTGCAGCACGGTGTTCGCGATCAGGAACTCGTTCCAGGTCTGCAGGAACTGGAAGATCACCACGGTCGCGATCCCCGGCCGGGTCAGCGGCAGGATCACCCGCCAGAAGATCACCAGCTCCGAGCCGCCGTCGACCCGTGCGGCCTCGATCAGCTCGTCCGGCAGGGTCTGGAAGAACGCCCGCATCAGGAACATCGCGAACGGCGCCGAGCCGGAGATGTAGAGCACGAGCAGCCCGGTCTGGGTGTCCAGCAGCCCGAGCGTCTTGAGCTGCAGGTAGAGCGGGATGATCAGCGCCGTCGACGGCATCATCAGCGTGGTCAGCAGCAGCACGAACAGCGTGTTGCGGAACGGGAAGTCGAGCTTGGCGAACGCGTACCCGCTGAGCGTCGCGAAGACCAGGACGCCGACCACCGTGACGGACGTGATCCAGACGCTGTTCCAGAAGTGCAGCGGGAACTCGATCTTGGTCCACGCGGTCGAGTAGCCGGCGAAGGTCAGCTTGTCCGGGATGATCGGCCCGCCGAAGATCGTGCTCGGCTCCCGCAGCGAGGTCAGCAGCATCCAGACGAACGGGAACGCCATCAGCACGCAGAACGGCGCCAGCACGAACGCCGCGAAGCTCTTGCCCAGTGGGAACTTGAACGGCTTGGTCTGTTCCACCGCAGGGGCACTCATCGATCGGCCCTCCTCGTCAGCCAGAGCTGGGCGATCACCGCGATCGTGCACAGGATCATCGTCACCACGCTGAAGGCGCTCGCGTAGCCGAGCTGCGGGATCGACCCGGACGTCGAGCCGAAGGCGAGCGAGTACAGGTAGGTCCCGAGGACCTCGCTGCCGTGGTTCGGCCCGCCGCCGGTCATCACGTAGATGATGTCGAACGCCTTGAACCCGTTCAGCAGCCCGAGGCTGACCACCAGCCCGGTCACGACCCGCAGGCTCGGCACGGTGATGTTCCAGAACTGCTGGACCGTGTTCGCGCCGTCGACGGCCGCCGCCTCGTACAGGCTGGGATCGATTCCCTGGATCCCGGCGAAGAAGATCAGCATGTTGAAGCCGAGGCCGCCCCACACCGTCACCAGGATGATCGCCGGCAGCACCGTCCGGCTGTCGGCCAGCCACGGGTGCTGCAGCGAGTCGAGACCGATGGCTCCGAGCAGCTGGTTGAGCGTGCCGATGTTCGGGTCGTAGATCAGCTTCCACAGGACGCCGGACACCACGAACGAGACGATGCCCGGGATGAACAGGATCGTCCGCACCAGGACGCCGACGTGCTTCCACACGACGTTCACCAGAACCGCCGTGACCAGGCCGAGGAAGGTCAGGACCACCGTCGTCACCGCGGTCAGCGCCAGCGTGACGATCATCGCCCGCCGGGCGACCGGGTCGCCGAGCATCCGGGTGTAGTTCTCCATCCCGATGAACTGCGGCGCCCCGAACCCGCCCCACCGGGTCAGGCTCAGGTACACCGTGCGCAGGATCGGCCAGAGCACGAAGCCGAGGAACAGCGCGAACGTCGGCAGCACGAACAGGTAGCCCGCGATCCGCTGGGACCTGCGCAGCGGCGAACCGAAGCGGTTCGGCCTTCCCTGCGGACGGGGTGCCGCGGACGGCCGGACTGTTGTTGCGGTCGCCACCCGATCAGCCGCCCTTGGCGTTCTGCACCGCCTGCTGCATCTCCTTGGCCACCGCGGCCGGTTCGCCGGTGCCGTCGAAGATCTTGGACAGCGGGTCCCCGGCGGCCACCGAGCCCGGACCGAACGGGATGTGCGGGCAGCCGTCGCCCTCGGTCAGCCAGGACGTCATCTGCTTCATGATCGGCAGCTCGATCCGGGCCGCGGCGCTCTTGGTCGCGGGCATCGAGTTCGAGTCGTTCATGGTCGGGGAGTACTGGTCGGCCGAGTACAGGAAGCGCAGGAACTCCAGCGCGGCGTCCTTGTTCTTGCTGGTCTCCGAGACCGCCCAGCCGGCGCCGGCCTGGTTCGCGCACCAGTGCCGCTTGCCCGGTGCGATCGCCGGGGTCTTCATCACCTTGTACTTCTTCGCGAACGCCGGGGGAGCGTCCTTGGACAGTCCCTGCGGTGACCACGAGCCGTTGAACAGCATCGCCGACTTCTCGGTGTAGAAGATCTGCGGGACCTGGTCGCCGCTCGTGCCCGTCGTACCGGGCTGGAAGACGCCGCCCTTGACGATGCGCTGGTTCAGCTCCAGCGCCTGGATGACCTTCGGGTCCTCGTAGGTGAGGCCGTCGCTGAGCTGGTCGAGCTTGAGGTAGAACGTCGGGTCGTCGGCGACCTGGGTGAGCAGCGGCAGGAAGAAGTCCAGCGAGCTGGTCGTCGGGTTGCAGCTGAGCGCGACCGGGTGCTTGCCGATGGCCCGGATCTTGGCCGCGGCCGCGATCAGGTCGTCCCAGGTCTCGATCTCGTCCTCGCCGACACCGGCCTTCTTCAGCATCTCGGGGTTGTAGAACAGGCCGAAGGTCTGCGCCATCCAGCCCAGGGCGTACTGCTTGCCGTCCAGGGTGTACTCCTGGTTGGCGGAGTCGAAGAAGTCCTTCAGGAAGTCGTCGCCGAGGTCCTTCTTCAGGTCGGCCGAGACGCCGCCGGTGCCGTAGGTCAGGGCCCGGGTGTGCGGCGCGAAGATCTCCGGGACGTCGCCGCCGGCGACCGCGGCCTGCAGGGCCGGCAGGTACTGGTCGGGGGTGCCGAAGATCCGGTTCTCGATGGTGATGTTGCTGTGCGCGGCCTGGAACTTCTCGATCAGCTTCGGGAACTGGTCCTCCTGGTCGCTGTACCAGGACCAGACCCGGACGACGGCCTTGCCGCCGCTGCTGCTCGACCCGCCGTCGTCGCTGCAGGCGGCCAGGGAGGACCCGAGCCCGAGGGCGGCGGCCCCGCCGAGTGCACCCTTGAGCAGGGTCCGTCGTCGAAACGCTGTGGATGGGAGTTGCCGATCACCCTGCATGCTGACTCCTCGCTCGTTCAGCCCGGCTGCGGTCCCCGATGGCAACTTCCTAACTAAAAGTAAGAAAGCCGTCAAGACCGGATGATTGTTTCCGTGCTGTTTCCCCGCAGCCGGATGGGACCGCTCCGGGTTTCGGATGGGACCGGCGCGGATCGTAGGGTGGTCCGTATGCCGATCCGTTTGGTCGAGCGGCGGCCGGAGGTCAGTCCGGACCGGCTGCTTTCCGAGTGCGTGCCGCCGCCGCGGTTCGCTCCGGTGCGGTTCGAGACGTACCGGCCGGCGGTGGGGGAGCCGAGCCAGGCCGAGGTGCTCGGCGTCCTGGTCGAGCGCGGGAAGGTGCTGGCCGAGCCGCGCCGGGAGAAGTCGTGGTGGCGGCGGAAGTCACCGGCCGAGACGCTCGAGCCGGGGATCTACCTGGACGGCGGGTTCGGGGTCGGGAAGACCCACCTGCTCGCCTCGCTGTGGCACGTGTCGGCCGGGCCGAAGATGTACTGCACGTTCGTCGAGCTGACCAACCTGGTCGGCGCGCTCGGGATGCGCGCCGCGGTCGAGGCGCTGTCGGCGTACCGGCTGATCTGCATCGACGAGTTCGAGCTCGACGACCCCGGCGACACGGTGCTGATCTCGCGCCTGCTGCGCCAGCTCGTCGACGCCGGCGTCCAGCTCGCCGCGACCTCCAACACACTCCCGGACAAGCTCGGCGAGGGCCGGTTCCAGGCGACCGACTTCCTCCGCGAGATCCAGGCCCTGTCCGGTCATTTCGACGTACGACGGATCGACGGCCCCGACTACCGGCACCGCGGGCTGCCCGTCGCCCCCGAGCCATGGTCCGACGCCGCCGTCGAACAGGCGGCAGCCACCCGCCCGAACGCGTCCTGCGACCACTTCGTCGACCTCTACCACCACCTCGGCGAGCTCCACCCGAGCAAGTACGGCGCGTTCCTGGACGGCGTGGACACCGTCGGGATCACCGACGTCCGCGAGCTGACCGACGAGAACATCGCGCTGCGGCTCGTCGTACTGGCTGACCGGATGTACGACCGGGACATCCCCCTGGTCCACAGCGGCCTGCCGCTCGACCGCCTGTTCTCACCGGCGATGCTCGGGGGCGGCTACCGCAAGAAGTACCTCCGCGCGCTGTCGCGTCTGATCGCTCTGGCCCACGCCGGGATGGACTGACCTTTCCGCCGGGACGCAAAGCGCGGCCGGAGAACCTTTGAACCACTACGCTACGCCCCATCGCAGGGTGCTGAGGGGGGTCCCAGTGCCATCCATGTATGACACCTAGGAGCACATCGCATGATTCGTCGTACTCTGACGGCCGCTGTCGCGGTCGTCGGTCTGGCGGCCCTCGCGCCGCTGTCGGCTTCGGCCGCCCGCCCTGGCCCGGTGATGCCGCCGAGCCTCAAGGGCCCTGTGTCCAAGGCCGAGGCCGCCGGTCCCTGCACCCTGTCGGTGCCCACCCGCGTCGCGATCGGCAAGCCGGAGATCACGCTCTACGGCAAGCGCACCGGCGGCTGCAACGTGCCGGACAACACCTCGGGCTGGATCCTGCACCACCCCAGCCTGAACGACGTCAACGGTCTGCTGTTCGACCCGGTCGACCCACAGGGCGACGGCAGCTGGTGGGTGCCGGACGTGCACCCGATCGGCACCCAGACCTGGCAGGGCATCGGCAGCATCAACCCCGACGGCACCGAGTTCACCCAGAACAACGTGCCCGTCACGGTGAAGCTGGCCGCCGGCGCGTGGATCTCGTCGTCGCGCACGGCCGACGTCGTCACGCTGAAGGGCACCTCGCTGCTGTACTCGGTCACCACGAACAACTACTTCAAGCGTTCGGCGGCCGGCGTCTTCCAGTTCCGCGAGAAGGGCTCCACGGTGTGGCAGACCCTCAAGGGCGGGCTGTGGACGAACTCGAAGGGTGAGGTCACGCTGTCGTACCGGTACAGCAAGGTGCGCGACTACCGCTTCGCGCTGTACTCGACCTCGATCAGCTGGGACCTGGGCAGCGCGGTCACGACCCGCTGACCTGCAACAAGCTGCAACCCACCGGTGAGCCCCGTCTCATCCGGCGGGTGGTGGCCGGGGGAAGCCCTCCCGGCCACTACGCTCCGGTCATCGCAGGTGCTGAGGGGGGTCCCAGTGCCATTCACGTATGACACCTAGGAGCACATCGCATGATTCGTCGTACGCTGACGGCTGCCGTCGCAGTCGTCGGCCTCGCCGCAGTAGCCCCGCTCTCCGCGTCGGCGGCTCGGCCCGACCCGGGTGCGCAGTGGGCGCCGAAGACCACGTCCTCGCGCGACGCCGCCGGCACCTGCAACCTGTCGGTCCCGACCCGGGTGGCCATCGGCCGGCCGGAGCTCACGCTGTTCGGCAAGCTGAGCGGCACCTGCGCGGCCAACGCCGACCCGAACTCGGGCTGGTACCTGAGGAACGCGAGCAACGCCATCGTCAACGAGATCGTCTTCGACAAGGAGTACGAGTTCGGCGACGGTTCCTGGTACCTGCCGGCGAACCACCCGATCGGGGTGCAGGAGTTCTACGGCGTCGGCAGCTACAACCCCGACGAGACCACCAACACCCAGAACACGGTGGGCGTCACCGTCAAGCTCGCCGCCGGGGCGTGGATCTCGTCGTCGCGCAAGGCCGACGTCGTCACGCTGAAGGGCACCTCGCTGCTGTACTCGGTGTCGAACAACACCTACTTCAAGCGGTCCGCCGCGGGCGTGTTCCAGTTCCGCGAGAAGGGCTCGACCACGTGGCAGACCCTCAAGGGGGGCCTGTGGACGAACTCGAAGGGTGAGGTCAGCCTTTCGTACAAGTACAGCAAGGTCCGGGACTACCGGTTCGCGCTGTACTCGACGCCGATCAGCTGGGACCTCGGCAGCGCGGTCACCACGCGCTGACGCCGTACCGGCCCTGCCCTGTCCTCACCGGTTTGCCGGTGGGGATGGGGCAGGATGGCGTCATGGCGAAGAAGAAGGCGGACGGGACGGGCGACGGGCTGCTGGACGCGTTGCGGGTGCCGGCGGGCCCGGTGGACCTGAGCGCCTACGACACGCGCGCGACGACCGGGTTCGAGGGCTCCAAGGACGACGGCAAGCTCAAGCTCGAGGAACTCGGCGCCGAGGTGTCGGACTGGCAGGAGCGGCTGTTCGCCGAAGGCCGCAAGGGCGGCAACCGGTCGGTGCTGCTCGTGCTGCAGGGGATGGACACCTCCGGCAAGGGCGGGGTGATCCGGCACGGCGCGGGCCTGATGGACCCGCAGGGGCTGCGGATCACGTCCTTCAAGGCGCCGACCCCGGCCGAGAAGCGGCGTGGGTTCCTCTGGCGGATCCGGCAGGCGCTGCCGGGCCCGGGCATGATCGGGATCTTCGACCGCTCGCACTACGAGGACGTGCTGATCGCCCGGGTGCGGAACCTGGTCGCCCCGCCGGTCTGGAACCGGCGCTACGACCAGATCAACGAGTTCGAGGCCGAGCTGGCCGAGAGTGGCGTGACGATCCTGAAGTGCTTCCTGCACATCTCCGCCGACCAGCAGAAGGAACGCCTCGAGGCCCGGCTGGACGACCCGACCAAGTACTGGAAGTACAACCCGGGCGACATCGACGAGCGTGAGCTCTGGCCCGCGTACGCCGAGGCGTACCAGGCGGCGCTCGAGAAGTGCAACGGCTCGTCGGCGCCCTGGTACGTGATCCCGAGCGACCGCAAGTGGTACCGCAACTGGGCCGTCACGACGCTGCTGCTGGAGACTCTGCGCGACCTGAACCCGGAGTGGCCGGCCGCGGACTTCGACGTCGAGGGCGAGAAGGCCCGCCTTGCGACGACCTGATCTGCTGCCGGCCGGGGAGTGGGCTCCGGCCGGTTCCGGTGAGTCCGACGCCGAGGTGTTCCGGCGCTCGGACGGTACGGCGTACGCGAAGTGCGCGCCGGCCCACGGGATCGTGGACCTGCGCGGAGAGCGCGATCGCGTGAAGTGGCTGTCCTCGACCGGGATCCCCAGCGCCGAGGTGCTCGACTGGGTCGCGGGTCCCGACGGCGCTTGCCTGGTGACCACCGCTGTGCCCGGTGTCGCGGCGGCCGACCTGCCACCGGAGAAACGCCAGAAAGCGCTCTCTCCGCTCGCGGCCGCGTTCCGGGCGCTGCACGAGGTCGCCGACTGCCCGTTCACCCGGCCGCTCGGCGAGGTCGTCGACCAAGCGGCAGACGTCGTACGGCGTGGTGCGGTGAACCCGGACTTCCTCAACGACGCGTGGCGGAAGTTGCGGCCCGAGACGCTGCTCGAGCGGATCAAGGCCGAGCAGCCGTACGCCGAGCAGGTCGCCGAGCTGGTGGTCTGTCACGGCGACGCGTGCCTGCCGAACGTGTTGCTCGACCCGGAGACGCTGGAGGTCACGGGGTTCATCGATCTCGGCCGGCTCGGGCTCGCCGACCGGTACGCCGATCTGGCGCTGACCACCGCGCAACTGCTCGACGAGTGGGATCTGCCCGCTGACGAGTTCCTGCGCGGGTACGGTCTGGAGGAGCCGGACCGGCGCCGGCTCGACTTCTACCTGTTGCTGGATCCGCTCACCTGGGGCTGACCGTCGACCGGGGGCGGCCCGCCGATCTGGAGGCTGACGTGGAAACGTTGCGCACGGACGTGGTGGTGGTCGGCCTCGGCGCGTTCGGGTCGGCCGCGCTGTGGCGGTTGGCGGCGCGCGGCGTCGACGTGATCGGCGTCGAGCGGCAGGCGATCGGGCATGCGCTGGGCTCGTCGCACGGCGTCACCCGCCTGTTCCGGATCGCGTGCATGGAGCATCCGGGGTTGCCCCCGATCGCGCAGAAGTCGCTCGAGCTGTGGAACGCGCTCGGCGCGCAGACCGGTCAGGTCCTGGTCGAGCAGACCGGATCGCTGAACGCGGGGCCTCCTGGCAGCGAGGTCGTCGCCGGCGCTCTGGCCGCGGCGGCACAAGCGGGTGTCCCGGTGGCCGAGCTGAACCACGAGGAGCTGGTCGCCCGCCAGCCGCAGTACGGCGCCTTCGGCGCGGACGACGTCGGCGTCTGGGATCCCGGTGCCGGCGTCTGCTTCCCGGAGCCGATCGTGCGCGCGCAGGTCGAGGCGGCCCAGCAGCTGGGGGCGAAGGTCTTTGCTCACACCCTGGTCACCGACGTCGAGGTCGAGGGCGACGGCGTGCTGGTGAGGACGCCGACCGTCGAGATCCGCGCCGAGCGGGTGGTCGTCGCCACGGGCGCTTGGCTCGGGAAGGTCGTTCCCGGTCTGCCGCTCGTGCCTCGCCGTACGCCGCTGTACTGGTTCGAGCCTCGCGATCAGGCGTCGGAGGAGTTCGCGCTGGAGCGCTTTCCCGCGTTCATCTGGCAGCGCGCGGGCGGCATCGGCTTCTGGGGGCACGGCTCCGGCGACGGGTACGGCGTGAAGCTCGGCCTCGAGCACGCCGGCCACGTCGCCGGTACGCCGTTCACGGACGCCGACGACGTCGACCGCTACGTGCACCCGCGCGGCGACGTCGACGAGATCTCCAGCGCGGTCGCCGAAGCATTCCCAGGCCTCGACCCGGTCCCGGTCAAGCTGCTGCCGTGCATCGTCACCGACTCACCCGACGGCCAGTTCCTGATCGGTCACCCCGACGACACCGGCCGGCTGGTGGTCGCCGGCGGCGACTCCGGGCACGGCTTCAAGCACGCCGGCGGCCTCGGCGAGCTGCTGGCTCAGCTGACGCTCGGAGAAACGCCGTACTGCGACACCACGTTCCTCGACCCAAGACGCTTCAGCTCGTGACGCGCTTGACCGACAGCTCCGTCACCTCGGCCGCCTTCAGCGCGTCCACCACGCGGTCGGACGCGACGAAGCTCCAGCCCTGGTAGCCGAGCTCGAACCGCAGGTCCTTCGCCGGATCGGCGTCGAGCACGGCGAACCCCACGTAGTCGCCGATCGTCTCGCCACGCTTCCCGCGCACCTCCACCGGGAACGCCCGGTACCCCGTCGCGTCCACCGCTTCGAGGACCTCGTCGCCGTACTCGGGCTGACCGGGATGGTCCCGCATCACCCAGAGATTGCCGGGTCCGGACCGGGCTTGGAGGACGTAGGGCATGGCGCAACTCTACGGGCGGAGCGGGTGCCGGGTGTCGCCATGGGCACCCGGCAACCGCTCACGAGTCAGGCGGTGCGGACGAGTTGCGGGCGCGGGGCCGGAGCGGCCAGCGTCAGCAGGTCCAGGCCGGCTACGCCGTACCGGAGCAGGACCAGGCGGGCGACCTCGGCGCTGACGCCGAGCGGACGGGAGACCGCGACGGCACCGGCCTTGCGGGCGGTGGTTTCGGCGCGGTCCGGCAGGACGCCGGGGGCGAGGAAGAAGGAGCCGACGGCAACGTGCCGGCGGCCTTCCAGGCGCCACTGCAGAACGGCCTCGGCCGGGCTCGGGGACGCCGCGGTGGTGAAGGCCGCGGTGACCGGGAGCTTGTGCCGCTGACCCCAGAGCCGCGCCAGCCGGGTGACGGCGGCGTTGGCCTGGGCGTCGCTGGATCCGGCGCAGGCGAGCACGAGCGCGTCGAGCTCGCGCACCCGGCCGTCCTTGAGCTCGGCCCGCATCCGGCGGTCGAGCACGTCGAGCAGCGTCTCGTCGTACCCGAGTACGTCGGAGGCGATGATCTGGAGGGTCGGGAACCGGTTGCGGGCCTCGTCGACGACGGCCGGGACGTCGACCCGGGCGTGGAAGGCAGTCGACAGCAGCAGCGGCAGGATCACGATCTCCTCGACCCCTTCGGCGGCGAGCTTGCCGAGCACCTGGTACGGCGTCGGCGGGCAGTGGTCGAGGAAGGAGGCTTCGATCCGCAGGTCGTCCCGCAGCTCGCGCAGGCACTTGACCAGCGAGTGGACGGTGGCGGCCGATCGCGGATCGCGGCTGCCGTGGGCGAGGACTACGAGCGCGGGTGCGGTCACAGCAGTTCCCCTTCTTCTTCGTCGATCATTCCGGCGGCGAGCGTCCACCCGTCGTGGGCGTCGATCAGCAGGAACGATCCGGTGGTGTTGTTGCTGGCGTACGGATCGGCGGCCAGCGGTGCGGCGATCTTGAGCTGCACCTTGCCGATGTCGTTCAGGTCGAGCCCGGCGGCGTCGATGACTCCGAGCGTGTCCAGGTCGAGTACGCCGTTGATCTTGGTGACGATCGCCTGGGCGGTGGTGGTGGTGTGCTTGATCAGCAGCCGGGCGCCCACGGTCAGCGGGCGGTCCGACAGCCAGCACACGGTGGCGAGGAGTTCCCGGCGGGTGCCGGGGGAGGAGTCGGCCGCGACGATGACCGAGCCGCGGGCGACGTCGAGGTCGTCGGCGAGCCGGACGGTGACGGCCTCGCCGGCGACCGCGGAGGTGCGCTCGGCGACGGCGGTCGAGGTGGCGCTGACCACGGCGCGGTCGATGCCGGAGACCGACGTACGGCGTCCGGCGGGCAGCACGATCACCTGGTCGCCGACCGAGACGGTGCCGGAGGCAACTGTTCCGGTGTAGCCGCGGTAGTCGCGGTACTGGTCGTCGGTCTGCGGGCGGATCACGTACTGGACCGGGAACCGCAGCGGCCGGCCGGAGGCGTCGGAACGCCCGGAAGCGCTCTCCAGGAACTCCAGCAGCGTCGGGCCGTCGTACCAGCCGGTGCTCTCGGAGTGGTCGACCACGTTGTCGCCGACCAGCGCCGAGACCGGGATCGCCTGGACGTCGGCGATGCCGAGCTGGTCGGCGAGCTCGGAGACGTCCTTGCTGATGCCGCGGAAGACCTGCTCGTCGTAGCCGACGAGGTCGATCTTGTTCACGGCCAGGACCACGTGCGGGACCCGGAGCAGGCCGGCGACGGCGAGGTGCCGGCGGGTCTGCTCCAGTACGCCGTGCCGCGCGTCGACCAGGATGATCACGACGTCCGCGGTCGAGGCGCCGGTGACCGTGTTCCGGGTGTACTGCACGTGCCCGGGGCAGTCGGCCAGGATGAACGAGCGCTTGTCGGTCGCGAAGTACCGGTAGGCGACGTCGATCGTGATGCCCTGCTCACGCTCGGCCCGCAGGCCGTCGGTGAGCAGCGCGAAGTCGAAGTCGCCGCCGCGGGCCTCGGAGACGGTCTGCACGTGCGCGATCTGGTCGGCAAGGATCGCCTTGCAGTCGTGCAGCAGCCGGCCGACCAGCGTCGACTTGCCGTCGTCGACCGAACCGGCCGTTGCCAGTCGCAACAACCTGCGCTGGGCGAGCTGGGTCAGGTCGGGGAGTTCGGCCGGGGCGTGAGTGGTGCTCATCAGAAGTACCCCTCTCGCTTGCGGTCTTCCATGGCGGCTTCGCTGACCCGGTCGTCGGCGCGGGTGGCGCCGCGCTCGGTCAGCTCGCTCGCGGCGACCTCGACGATCACCTCGGCCGGGGACGCCGCGTGCGACGCGACGGCTCCGGTGCAGGACATGTCGCCGACGGTCCGGTAGCGGACCACGCGCCGGGAGACGTCCTCGCCGTCCCGCGGCTGCGAGTACGGGCCGACGGCCAGCAGCATGCCGTCGCGCTCGAACACGTCGCGCTCGTGGGCGTAGTAGATGCTCGGGAGCGGGATCTCCTCGCGGGCGATGTAGTTCCAGATGTCCAGCTCGGTCCAGTTCGACAGCGGGAAGACCCGGACGTGCTCACCCGGCTTGTGCTTGCCGTTGTACAGCGACCACAGCTCGGGCCGCTGGTTGCGCGGGTCCCACTGGCCGAACTCGTCGCGCAGGCTGAAGATGCGCTCCTTGGCCCGGGCCCGCTCCTCGTCGCGCCGCCCGCCGCCGAACACGGCGTCGAACCGGTGGTTGTTGATCGCGTCGAGCAGCGGGATCGTCTGCAGCGGGTTGCGCGTTCCGTCGGCGCGCTCACGCAGCCGGCCGTCGGCGAGGTAGTCCTCCACGCGGGCGACCTCGAGCCGCAGCCCGAGCGCGTCCACGGTGGCGTCGCGGTAGTCGAGCACCTCGGTGAAGTTGTGCCCGGTGTCGACGTGCAGCAGCGTGAACGGGACACCGGCCGGCGCGAACGACTTTCGGGCCAGGTGCAGCATCACGATCGAGTCCTTGCCACCGGAGAACAGGATCACCGGCCGCTCGAACTCCGCCGCCACCTCCCGGAACACGAAGATCGACTCGCTCTCCAGCGCGTCCAGCTCGGTAACCGTTGCCGGAGGCAAGCTTATCGCGGTCACGTGTGGAGCCCGCATTCGATCTTGCCCTGGCCGGCCCAGCGGCCGCTGCGGGGGTCCTCGCCGGGGGCGACCTGCTTCGTGCACGGCTGGCAGCCGATCGACGGGTAGCCGTCGTACTGGAGCAGGTTGACCAGGACGCCGTTGTCGTTGATGTAGCCGTCCAGGTCGTCCTGGGTCCAGGGGGCGATCGGGTTGAGCTTGACCATGTCGCGCTTCTCGTCGTACTCGACGAGCTGGGTGTTGGCCCGCGTCGGCGCTTCTTCCCGCCGTACGCCGGTCACCCACGCCTTGTAGCCGGACAGCACCCGGTTCAGCGGCTCGACCTTGCGCAGCGCGCAGCACTTGTCCGGCTGCGTCGCGAACAGGTCCTTGCCGTACGTCGCGTCCTGCTCCGCCACGGTCTGCCGCGGCGTCGCGTTGATCAGGTTGATCGGCAGCGTCGCGGCGACCGCGTCGCGGGTCCCGATCGTCTCGGCGAAGTGGTAGCCGGTGTCGAGGAACAGCACGTCCACGCCCGGCGCGGCCTCGGCGGCCAGGTGGGGGAGCGCGCCGTCGGCCATCGAAGCGGTGACCACGAGCTCGTCACCGAACGTCTCCCGTGCCCACGCCAGCACTTCCTGCGCCGAGGCGTCGGCTAGTCGTTCGTTCGCCTCCTCGGCGAGCGTCTTCAGGTCTGTACTCATTCCACCGTCACCCGCAGTCCGATCATCTTGAGCTGGAACACCCGTGCACACGGCCGGCACTCCCAGGCGCCGTGCCCTTCCTCCGACGGACGAAGGTCCTCGTCCCCGCAGTACGGGCAGTAGAGAGGTGCTGCGCGTTCACTCATTGCAAAGCCTCCTCGTCGGCACGGACGACCCACTGGGCGAAGCGTTCGCCCTCGGACCGCTCTTTCAGGTAGTTCTGGGTGACGCGTTCGATGTAGTCGGTGAGACCGTCGGAGGTGACCTTGTGGCCGCGCAGCTTGCGGCCGAAGCCGGCGTCGAGCCCGAGGCCGCCACCCAGGTGGACCTGGTAGCCGGACACTTGCTTGCCGTTGGCATCCATCACCAGCTGGCCCTTGAGGCCGATGTCGGCGACCTGGATCCGGGCGCAGGAGTTCGGGCAGCCGTTGACGTTCACGGTGATCGGTACGTCGAGGTCGGGGATGCGCTGCTCGAGCTCGTCGATCAGCTCGGCCGCGCGGGCCTTGGTCTCGACGATCGCGAGCTTGCAGAACTCGATGCCGGTGCAGGCCATCGTGTTGCGCCGCCAGGCCGACGGCCGGGCCTGGAAGCCGAGGTCGGCGAGCTGGGCGACCAGCGACTCGACCTGCGACTCCTCGACGTCCAGCACGATCAGCTTCTGCTGCGCGGTGGTCCGGATCCGGTCCGAGCCGTGCGCGGCGACGACCTTGGCCAGCTGGGCCAGCTTCGCGCCGGAGACGCGGCCGACGACCGGCGCGACGCCGACGTAGTACAGGCCGTCCTTCTGCCGGTGGACGCCGACGTGGTCACCCTGGACGGCGGGGATCTCGGGCGCGGGGCCGTCGATCAGCTGCCGGCCGAGGTACTTGTCGCTCTCCAGCACCTCACGGAACTTGTCGATGCCCCAGTCGGCGACCAGGTACTTCAGCCGCGCGCGGTTGCGCAGCCGGCGGTACCCGTAGTCGCGGAAGATGCTGACGACACCCTTCCAGGCCAGGTGCACCTCGTCGATCGGGATCCACGCCCCGACGCGCTGAGCGAGCATCGGGGTGGTGGACAGCCCGCCGCCGACCCACAGGTCGAAGCCCGGGCCGTGCTCGGGGTGGACGACGCCGACGAAGCTGATGTCGTTGACCTCCGGCACCACGTCGTGCGACGGGTGGCCGGTCATCGCGGTCTTGAACTTGCGCGGCAGGTTGGAGAACTCGGTGCTGCCGATGTACTTCTCGACGATCTCGTCGATGGCCGGCGTCGGGTCGATGATCTCGTCCGCGGCGATGCCGGCCACCGGGCTGGAGATGATCACGCGCGGGACGTCGCCGCAGGCCTCGGTCGTGTACAGGCCGACCGCCTCGAGCTTCTCCCAGATCGCGGGCACGTCCTCGACCCGGATCCAGTGCAGCTGGATGTTCTGCCGGTCGGTGATGTCGGCGGTGTCGCGGGCGTAGGTGCTGGACACCTCGGCGATCACGGCGAGCTGCTCGGTGGTCAGCTGGCCGCCCTCGATCCGGACCCGGAGCATGAAGAACTTGTCGTCCAGCTCCTCGGGCTCCAGCGTCGCGGTCTTGCCGCCGTCGATCCCGGGCTTGCGCTGGGTGTACAGGCCCCACCAGCGGAAGCGGCCGCGCAGGTCGGCCGGGTCGATCGAGTCGAACCCGCCGTGGGCGTAGACGTTCTCGATCCGGGCCCGGACGTTCAGGCCGTCGTCGTTCTTCTTGTTCTCCTCGTTCTTGTTCAGCGGCTCGCGGTAGCCGAGCGCCCACTGACCTTCGCCCTTGCCCTTACGGGGGCGGGCCGGCTTGCGGGGAGCAGAGGTGACACCAGTCATCTGGGGGCGAGTCCTTGTCTCTACAGACAGGTGCGCTCACGCGATGGGGCTCGAAGCGTCGTCGATTCGATCCGGTCTGCGCGGTGCGCACCCAGCGGTGATCAGGTGATCAAGGGGCCGTGAGGGGCCCGGCAGGGTGGCTGTCAGATCGTCGAAGGACAACAGATGGCGCTGCGCATCCGCCCGAGGTCGACATGAATGCGACCTACGAGGTGGGTGGTCAGGGCAGCGAGCATGGTCACCACGATCAGCGCAGGCGGCTGACAAATCAACTCCCTATCCTGCATCCCGAGATGCATTCTCAGCATGTGGATAAGTCCACCGACTGGGTCGTGATTGTTTCGCGCTCAGTTCGTTATCTGCAAGAATTCTTGCGCAAGAGGTCTTGTCATCGCTACGGTAGGCCCATGAGCCCCGCGAACCGCCGTACCGCCGATCCGTCCGTGATCGCCGCGATCCACCACCCGCTGCGCCGGCGGCTGATCGACCTGCTCGGGGTGAACGGGCCGTCGACGGCGTCGCGGCTGGCCGAGGCGACGGGGGAGCTGGTGGGCAACGTCAGTCACCACCTGAAGGTGCTGGCCGCCGCCGGCGTGATCGTGGAGGCGCCGGAACTGGCCAGGACCCGGCGCGAGCGCTGGTGGCGATCGGCGAAGGCGTCGTACTCGTGGTCGATCGCGGACGCCGGTGGGGACCCGGCCGCGGAACTGGTCGCGGAGACCGCCGAGGAGGCGAATCTCACGCACCACACGACGAAGGTCCGGCAGTGGTTCGGCCTGAGGTCGGAGTACGACGAGCCGTGGGTCCGCGCGGCGGTCGCGACCGAGAGCTGGGTGACGGTGACGCCGGAGCGGCTGGAGGAGCTCGGGGCGCGGCTCAGCGCTCTGATCCAGGAGTACGTCGACGAGCCGTCCGAGGGTGAGGGTGCGCACCCGGTCTTCGTCTTCGCCCACGCCGTACCGGCACGGCCATGAAGCGCGAGGTCGTGGTGCGGGAGGCTTGGACGGCGCCGACAACGTCGCCCGCGGCCGCGGCCGCGGCGGCGCCAGTTGTTGTTGGAGCAGCATCCTTCCCCCGTCACCTCGGTCGGTCGGTGTGAGTGCGCCGGCGGCTGAGGCGGAGCCCACCTTTCCGCCGTTGGGGCGGGACCGGCGGGTGCAGGGGTGGATCCTGTCGGCGGGTGTGTCGCAGGCCGGGGACGTCGCCTGGTACATCGGCCTGGCCTGGAGTGCGGCGCAGGTGACGTCGCCCGCTGGGGCCGGACTCGTGATGGGGATCGGGGCGTTGCCTCGGGCGCTGGTGCTGCTGTGGGGTGGCGCTCTGGCCGACCGGCTGGATGCGCGGCGGACGATGATCCTGGCCAACCTCGGGCGGATCCTCGTGCTGGCCGTCGCCGCGGTGGTGGTCGCGATCGCCGGCGTCTCCCTCGCGCTCCTGCTCGTCGTCGCCGTGCTGTTCGGGCTGGTGGACGCGCTCTACACGCCGGCGGCCGGGACGATGCCACGGCGGATGGTGCGAGCCGAGGACCTGGTGAAACTTGCCGCGGGCACCCAGTTGGCGAACCGGCTCGCGGTCTTCGTCGGCGCGCCGCTGGGCGGGTTCGTGGTCGCGCACGGCGGACTCGCCGCGGTGATGGTCGTCGACGCGGTCTCGTTCGGGGTGATCGCGATCGCGCTGGCCTGGGTCGTCCGGCCCCGGCTCCCGCAGGTGTCGTCGGCCGGCTCGTCGATCCGCGCCGACCTCAAGGCCGGTTTCGGCTACCTGCGCGGGGACCTGCCGGCGCGGACGCTGGTGATCGCGTTCTTCGGGCTCAACCTGTGCGTCGGCCCGGTGCTGGCCGTCGGTTTGGTGCAGCGTACGTCGGCCGCCGGGTGGGGTGCGGGTTCGCTCGGGTTGTTCCAGGCGTGCTCAGGGATCCTCGCCGCGACCGGCGCCGTGCTGGCGATGCGGTGGAAGCCGGCCAACCTGGCCCGCGCCGGGCTGCTGGCGCTGATCCTCCAGGCCGCCGGCTGCGCGGCGATCGGCTTCGCACCCCGCGCCGGCGTCTTCGTCGCGATGGGCGTCATCGGCTTCACCGCCGGGCTCGCGTCGGCGCAGTTGTCCGCCGCGTTCCAGCAGACCATCTCCCCGGCGTACCTGGGTCGGACGAGCAGCATCGTCAGCCTGTCCGACGAGGCGCTGATGCCGCTGGCGATGACCGGCTTCGGCGCCCTGGCCTCCGGTGCCGGAATCGTCTTCGCCTGCGGCTTTCTCGGCGTGTTCTTCGCTGTGCTGATGATCTGGTCGGCAAGCCGGTTGACCTGACTTGGGTGGGCCCACCGGGGCACCTGGAGAAGGCGCTCGGCGGCGAGTAGGCGCGATCTCTTGCCGGCGGCCGGGCGGAACGCTAGTTTGTGGCGACCAATAGGAAGGTTTCCTAACGGTTGATGCTCGAGGAGCCCCGCCATGCGCCCCTTCCGCCGTGCCGTCCTGCCGCTCGCGGTCGCCGCCAGTCTTGTGCTGGCGATGACGACCGCCGCAGCTTCCGAGGTGACGCCGACGAACGGGCTCGTGCGGATCAACCAGCTCGGGTACGCCGCGGGCGCCGCCAAGGTCGGGTACGTGATGAGCGGCTCGGCGATGACCGGCGCAAGGTTCTCGGTGCTCGATCGATGGGGGCGCCGCGTACTGACCGGGCGCGTCGGTGCGGACGCGGGGGAGTGGAACGCGGCGTACGCGCACGTCCACCGGATCGACTTCTCCGCCGTACGCCGGCCGGGTAGATATCGCGTTGAGGTTGAGGGTTCGTCGAGGCCTTCGCCGGAGTTCGAGGTGAAAGTCGGGGACGGGCTGGAGCAGGCAGCGGCGGACAAGGCGGTCGGGTTCTTCACCGAGCAGCGGGACGGCGCGCACGTGCCGAGCGGCCCGCTCGGGCGGAAGGCGTCGCACCTGACCGATCGTGCGTCGTCGGTCTACGACTGGCCGGTGTTCTCCGGGCCGGACACGGACGCGTCGACCGGCGAGCTGCAGCGGATCGGCGGGCCGGTCGACGTCGAGGGCGGGTGGTTCGACGCCGGCGACTACCTGAAGTTCACCCACATCGCGGCGTACTCGGACTCGTTGCTGTGGGCATCGGCCCGGGACGGCCGGCGGCTGAATCCCACGCTGCTGAAGGAGGCGCGGCACGGGCTCGACTGGCTGGACAAGATGTGGGACGAGCGGACGAAGACCCTCTACATCCAGGTCGGCGTCGGTACCGGGAACGTCGAGGGCACCTTCGTCGGCGACCACGACGTCTGGCGGCTGCCCGAGGTGGACGACTCGCTCTCCGCCCCGGGAGAGCGCTTCCTGAAGAACCGCCCGGTCTTCCGCGCCGCGGCGCCGGGCGAGCCGATCAGCCCGAACCTGGCCGGCCGGACGGCGGCCGCGTTCGCGCTCGCCGCGCAGGTCGAGCTGTCCCTGACGAAAGCCCGCCGGTACCTGGAGACGGCCGCGCAGATCTACGCCCAGGCGAAGACGACCGGGGTGAGTCAGCTGGTCACGTCGCTGCCGTTCGCGTTCTACCCGGAGAGCGCGTGGCGCGACGATCTCGAACTGGGTGCCGCCGAGCTCGCGCTGGCCGCGCAGAAGCTCCGCGACCCACGCGCCAGGACGTGGCTGCAAAGGGCGGACTACTGGGCCGGCCAGTACCTCGAGCACGAAGCGGGCGGCGACACCTTCAACCTGTACGACGTGAGCGCGCTCGCCCACGCCGACCTGATCCGCGCGGCACGGGCCGACCGCCGGATCGCGCTCTCCGGCGCTGATCGCTCGCCGCGGGTGGACGTGACCGCGGTGACGGCCGATCTTCGCGCGCAGCTGGAGATCGGCGTCCGGCGGGCGGCCGGCGAGCCCTTCGGGGCGGGAGCCCAGTACGACAACTTCGACGCCGTACCGCACGCCTTCGGCCTCGCGGCGACCGCGCGGCTCTACCGCTCCGTCACCGGCGACCGCCACTACGACAGCTTCGGTGCCCGCCAGCTGGACTGGAACTTCGGCGCGAACCCGTGGGGCGTGCCGTTCATGATCGGCGTCGGCGAGCCGATCGAACGCTGCCCGCACCACCAGATCGCGAATATCAAGAACCGGCCGCTGGTCGGTGCCGTCGTCAACGGTCCCAACTCCGCGGACCTCTTCGAGGAAGGCCTCGGCGACAACCTCGACGCCATGCGCCCCTGCCCGTCCAGCGGCGTCGACCGCTACGAACCCTTCACCGGCAAGGGCTCCCGGTACGTCGACGACGTGCGCTCCTGGCAGGCTTCGGAACCGGCCGACGACTTCGCCGCGATCGCGGTCTACGCGCTGAGCCTCTAGCGCCCCGGGTGGTCGGGACCGAAGAGCAGAGAGCGCGTGCTGCCCGGAGGCGGCACGCGCTCTCGGCACCCTCAGTTCAGGTCGAGGCCCGGGTAGAGCGGGTGCTTGTCGAGCAGCTCGGCGGAGGCCGCGCGGACCTTGTCGGCGACGCCGTCGGCGAGCACGTACTTCGCCTTCGACGCGGCACCGGCCGCCGTGGTGGTCGGGGTGACGCTCGACAGGACGTCGACCATCAGCTCGGCGACCTTGTCGAACTCGTCGCCGCCGAAGCCGCGGGTGGTGAGCGCCGGCGTGCCGATCCGGACGCCGGAGGTGTACCAGGCACCGTTCGGGTCACGCGGTACGGCGTTGCGGTTGGTGACGATGCCGGCGTCGAGCAGCGCCGACTCGGCCTGCCGGCCGGTGATCCCGTACGACGAGACGTCGAGCAGGACCAGGTGGTTCTCGGTGCCGTCGGTGACCAGCTTCACGCCACGCTTCATCAGGCCCTCGGCCAGCGTGACCGCGTTGTCGGCGACGTTCTGCGCGTAGGTCTTGAACTCCGGCTGCCGCGCCTCGGCCAGCGCGACGGCCTTGGCCGCCATCACCTGGCTGAGCGGGCCGCCGAGCACCATCGGGCACCCGCGGTCGACGGCGTCGGCGTACTCGGGCTGGCACAGCACCATGCCACCGCGCGGGCCGCGCAGCGACTTGTGCGTGGTGGTCGTGGTGACGTGCGCGTGCGGGACCGGGTCGAAGTCGCCGGTGAAGACCTTGCCCGCGACCAGACCGGCGAAGTGCGCCATGTCGACCATCAGCGTCGCGCCGACCTCGTCGGCGATCTCGCGCATCTTGGCGAAGTCGACCTTGCGCGGGTACGCCGAGTAGCCCGCGATCAGGATCAGCGGCTTGAACTCGCGCGCGGTCGCGGCGACCTTGTCGTAGTCCAGCAGCCCGGTCTCCGGGTCGGTGCCGTACGAGCTCTGGTGGAACATCTTGCCGGAGATGTTCGGGCGGAAGCCGTGCGTCAGGTGACCGCCGGCGTCCAGCGACATGCCGAGCATCTTCTGGTCACCGAGCGCCTTGCGCAGCTTGGCCCAGTCCTCGTCGGACAGGTCGTTGACGTGCTTGGCGCTCGCCTCGGCCAGCGCCGGGGACTCGATCCGGTTGGCCAGGATGGCCCAGAAGGCGACCAGGTTGGCGTCGATCCCGGAGTGCGGCTGGACGTAGGCGTGTGGCGCGTCGAACAGGGCCTTCGCGTGGTCCGCGGCGGCCTGCTCGACGATGTCGACGTTCTGGCAGCCGGCGTAGAAGCGGTGGCCGACGGTGCCCTCGGCGTACTTGTCGGACAGCCAGTTGCCCATCGTGAGCAGGGTGGCGGGGGAGGCGTAGTTCTCGCTCGCGATCAGCTTCAGCGAGGAGCGCTGGTCCTCCAGCTCGGAGCGGATGGCGCCGGCGACGGTCGGTTCGACCGCGCCGATGACCTCGAGAGCGTTGCGGTAGGCGGCCGACGCGGCGGTCGCGTCGAAGGGTTGAGTCATCGTCGTCTCTCCTGCGGTTGCACTCGGTCGCGGCACCCAGGCGCACGGTGCCGACGTCTTCTCGCTCCCCGGTGGTTCTCCACCTCACGCGCCAGTCGCGACGCGGTAACCCTAGCGTGTGACGGTCTTCGGCCGGGCAACTCCCTGCTCTGTCAGAAGATGCGATCGACGATCGCTCCGAACGGCGTCGTGCGGGGCAGCGTTCCGAACACTCCACCCCAGTCGCCCGCCAGTCGCGAGGCCACGAACGCGTCGGCCACCTCGGCTGTCGAGTAGCGGACCAGCAGCGACGCCTGCAGACAAGCAGCCATCCGTGCCGCCAGCCGTCGCGCACCGGCTTCGGCCTCGGTCGCGTCGGAGAGCGCTTCCAGTACGTCGGTCACCGCCGCGTCCAGCCGATGGTCGGCACCGCGCACCGCGCCGACCTCGGTCAGCCACGCCTGCAACGACTCGGGCTTGCGCAGGGCCCGCAGCACGTCGAGCGCGTTGACCGTGCCCGAGCCTTCCCAGATCGAGTTGAGCGGCGACTCGCGGAACAGCAGCGGCAGCCCCGACTCCTCGACGTACCCGTTGCCGCCCAGGCACTCCAGTGCCTCGGCGACCATCATCGGCGTCCGCTTGCAGACCCAGAACTTGGCCAGCGGCAGCGCGATCCGCCGGAACGCCTTGGCCTGCTCGTCACCCGCCTCGGACGCGTCGACCGCCGAAGCGAGCCGCATCGCGAGAGCGGTTGCTGCCTCGCTCTCGACCGCCAGGTCCGCCAGCACGTTGCGCATCGCGGGCTTGTCGCGGAGCAGGTCTCCGAAGGCACTCCGGTACGACGTGTGCCAGGTCGCCTCGACCAGCGCGCGCCGCATCAGCGCCGCCGACCCGAGCACGCAGTCCAGCCGGGTCGCGGCCACCATCTCGATGATCGTGCGCACTCCGGCGCCCTCGTCGCCGAGCCGGTACCCGACCGTGCCGCTGAACTCGACCTCGCTGGACGCGTTGGAGCGGTTGCCGAGCTTGTCCTTCAGCCGCTGCAGCGCGAAGACGTTCCGGTTGCCGTCAGCAAGCACCCTCGGCACGACGAAGCAGCTCAAACCCTCGGGCGCCTGGGCGAGCACGAGGAACACGTCGGCCTGCGGTGCCGAGCAGAACCACTTGTGCCCGGTCAGCAGGTACTCGTCACCGCTGCCGGTCGGCGTCGCCGTGGTCAGGTTCGCTCGGACGTCGGAGCCGCCCTGCTTCTCGGTCATCCCCATGCCCGCGAGCACGCCGGTCTTCTCGGCGACGGGCAGCCGGCGTACGTCGTACTGGGTGGAGGTGAGCTTCGGGATCCACTCGCTGCCGAGGGACTCGGAGGCGCGCAGCGCCGGTACGGCGGCGTACGTCATCGAGATCGGGCAGCCGTGGCCGGGCTCGACCTGGGACCACACGTAGAACCCGGCCGCGCGGGTCAGGTGCGGGGACGCCTTGTCGCTGGTCCACGGCGCGGCCTGGAGCCCGAAGCCGACGGCCTTGTCCATCAGCCAGTGCCACGACGGGTGGAAGTCCACCTCGTCGATCCGGTTCCCGTACCGATCGTGCGTCTTCAGGGCCGGCGAGTTCTGGTTCGCCGGGAGCGCGTGGGAGAGCGCTTCCTGCGTTCCCGCGAGCTCTCCGAGCTCCGCCAGCGCCGGATCTTTCGCCAGGTCCCCGTGCGGGCGCAGAGCGTCACCGAGGGAGGAGTCCTGCGTGAAGAAGTTCACTCCGTGGAGTGGGGGAGCCTGGTTCGTTGCAGCGTTTGGGTCCGCCATGTCAGTACGGTAAGCGGTATGGCACGCTCTGGGTCAGCGCGAGGCGGTGGGACGTCGGTCTCACTCGCCTGGTTGCGACGTATTCCCGCGACGACCTGGAAGCTGATCACCCAGACCGTCGGTACCTGTCTGCGCTACCGGGTCACCGGGCTGGCCGCCGAGGGAGCGTTCTTCGCGATCCTCTCGCTGCCGCCGCTGATCTTCGGGCTGGCCGGCTCGATCGGTTTCATCGCCTCGCGGTACTTCGAGGTCGAGACGATCGAGGACATCAAGATCCAGATCGCCGACCTGGCGGCCCGCGCGCTGACTGACGACTCGGTCAAGACCGTCATCGTGCCGACGCTGAACCAGGTGCTCAACGGCGGCCGGCCCGACGTGATCTCGATCGGTTTCGTGCTCGCGCTGTGGTCGGGCAGCCGGGCGCTCAACGTGTTCGTCGACACGATCACGATCATGTACGGGATGGGCGGCAAGCGCGGCATCGTCCGGACCCGGGCACTGTCGTTCAGCCTGTACTGCGCGGCGCTGGTGATCGGTGTCATCGTGCTGCCGCTGGTCCTGGCCGGCCCGGACGCGGTCGACGCGTTGCTGCCGCACCGGCTGGACTTCCTGCACCAGCTGTACTGGCCCGTCGTGACGATCCTGTCGGCGGGCTTCCTGAACACGCTGTACCACCTGTCGGTGCCGGTCCGGACGCCGTGGGTCTCGGACCTGCCCGGCTCGTTCCTGGCGTTGTCGATCTGGATCCTCGGCAGCTTCGTGCTGCGCTGGATCCTGCAGAGCACGGTCGGCGGTACGTCGATCTACGGGCCGCTGGCGGCGCCGATCGCCGTACTGATGTGGCTGTACATGACGGCGATCGCCGTACTGATCGGTGCCGCGCTGAACGCGGTCGTCGACCGGCTCTGGCCGCACAAGGCGCGCAAGGAAGAGCCGGTGATGAAGGCCGAGGCCGAGCCGCACCACGAGGAGCATCCGCTGACACCGGGCGAGCTGCGGCCTGAGGTGAAGCTTGCTCGGACCGTCGAGGCGATGTCGCCGGGGTCGCCTGTTGATCCGCCGGGGCACGAGGTGGGATATCCGTCGCACGACGGGCAGCCGGCGCCGGAGAAGCAGCCGGTGGTGGCCGAGGCGCCTGCTGTTGAGCCTCCTGCTGTTGAGCCTCCTGCTGTCGAAAACCCTGCTGCCGAGAAGCCTGCTGTTGAGAAGCCGGCGGCCGAGATGGCGACCGCCGAGCCCGACAAGGTTTCGCAGACGAACCGGTCCGAATCCACGCCGTAGTAATTCCGGTGCGGTGGGTCGCAAGTCGACCTACGCTTCTCCGTAGCGCGACAGTCCGCCGGGATCCGGCGGCAGGAACCCCTGAAGGGAGTTGAGACGACCATGAACTCCGATCTGGCCCACGAGGACCACCGAGCCGATGGGCCTGCTCTCTCCCACACTGTTCGGCCGCCGAGCTGATCTCCGCGGCCGGGCCTCCCGAAAGGTTCGTCGCACCATGTCAGCAACGCTCGAATCCCTCGGCCTGGACCAGCCCACGGCCGACTACCTCTCTGCTCTTCCGGGCCTGATCCACGGCCGCGTCATCCGGGTCGACAAAGGCCTGTCCACCGTTCTCACCGAGGACGGTCCCGTCCGCGCCAGCTGGTCCGGTGGCGTGCTCGCCGCCGTCGCCGAGGACTCCCAGTCGTCCCCGTGCACCGGCGACTGGGTCGGCCTGCGGCAGTGGCCCGACGACCGGATCACGCTCGAGGCGATCGCTCCACGCCGTACGGCGATCGTCCGCGCCGAGGTCGGCGGATCGTCCCGCGGCCAGGTGCTCGCCTCCAACGTCGACGTGATCGCCATCGTCGTCGGCCTGATCCCCGAGCCGAACATCGGCCGGATCGAACGCTTCCTCGCCCTGGCCTGGGAGAGCGGCGCGCAGCCGGTCGTCGTACTGACCAAGTCCGATCTCGTCGGCGACGCGGACTCGATCGCCGAGGACGTCGCCACGGCCGCGCCCGGTGCCGACGTAGTGGTCTGCAGCGCGACGACCGGCGAAGGGATCTCCGAGGTTCGCGGGTTGCTCGCCGGCAACGCGACGATGGCGCTGCTCGGCGTCAGTGGCGCGGGCAAGTCGTCGCTCGTCAACGCCCTGGCCGGCGTCGAGCTGCTCGACGTCCAGGCGATCCGCGAGGACGGCAAGGGGCGTCACACTTCCGTACGCCGTGAGCTGATCCTGCTGCCGCAGGGCGGCGTCGTGATCGACACACCTGGACTGCGGGGGATCGGGCTGCAGGAGTTCGGCGAGGGGCTGACCTCGGCGTTCCCGGACATCAGCGGGCTGGCGGAGCACTGCAAGTTCAAGGACTGCGTCCACCAGACCGAGCCCGGCTGCGCGGTGCAGAAAGCCCTTGCCGACGGCACCCTTCCGGTCCGCCGGTACGAGAGCTGGATCAAGCTGAAGCGCGAGGCCGCGTTCATGGCCCGGCGGACGGACGCCCGGCTGCGCGCGGAGGCGAAGAAGGAGTGGGCCCGGCAGACGAAGAACTACCGCAAGGACATCACGCCGCGGCAGTGAGTGATCCGGCCGAGTGTGCGATCGGGATCGGTGGAAGACTCGGGGTATGAGTCGATCGGTGCTGGTGACGGGAGCTTCCCGAGGAATCGGCGCGGCAACAGCGAAGGCTTTTGCCGCGGCCGGGGACCGGGTCGCGGTGCACTACGGCGCGTCGGCCTCGGCCGCCGCGGACGTGCTGAAGGAGCTGCCGGGGGAGGGGCACGTCGTCGTACAGGCTGAGCTGGCCGACCCCGACGCGATCCGCCGGATGGTCGACGAAGCCGCGGCGGCGCTCGGCGGGATCGACGTGCTGGTCAACAACGCGGCGGTGTACGCGCCGCATCCGATCCGGCGTACGTCGTACGAGGAATGGCAGCAGGCCTGGGCCGACACGCTCGGCGTGAACCTGATCGGCGCGGCCAACGCGTGCTGGTGCGCCGTCCAGCACATGAGCCGCGGCGGCCGCATCGTCAACGTCTCGTCCCGGGGAGCCTTCCGCGGCGAACCGAACCAACCGGCGTACGGCGTCAGCAAGGCCGGCCTGGTCTCGCTCTCCCAGTCCTTGGCCCGAGCCCTGGGCCCCGAGGGCATCGCCGTCACCGCGATCGCCCCCGGCTGGACCACCACCGACATGGCGGCAGAAGCCCTGGCCGGCGACGGCTACGAACGCCGCCGTATGGAGAGCCCGCTAGAACGAGTCGCAGCACCCGAAGAAGTCGCCGCAGCAATCCTCTATCTCGCCTCACCCGCCGCAGAGTTCGCCACCGGCACGGTCCTCGACTTCAACGGCGGCTCTCACCTCCGCATGTGAAGCGCGGCGAACTCCTCCGCGGTCATCCCGAACACGACCAGGTCCTGGTAGGCCCCCGCCAGAAACTCGTGGTCCCGCAGCTGCCCCTCCCGCTGAAACCCCAGCCGCTCCTGCAACGCGAGCGAAGCCTCGTTGTAGGCGTACACCCCAGCCTCGGCCTTGTGGTACCGCCGCTCCTCGAACATGAACCGCAACAACACCTTCACCGCATCACTGGCGTACCCGTTGCGCTGGTGCTCCCGCCCGATCGCGATCCCGTAACTGAACCGCCCCGCCCGCCGATCGGTGTCGTCGGTCGAACAGGCCCCCACCAACGTGTCCGTCTCCACGGCCTCGATCGCCAACTGCAGTTTGTCGTCAGCCTCTCCCCGCGTAGCCTGCTCCTCCGCCCAAGCCTGCATCCCGAACGCCGACCGAGGCACGTGCACCATGTCAGCGTTCCGCTGCACCTCACTGTCCTGGTCGAACCGCAAGAAGTCCGCCCAGTCCTCCGGCTCGATCGCCCGCAGCCGAACCCGCTCACCCACCCACACAGAGCCCATGCCCCAGGATTCAAACAGCCCCAAGGATCAACTTCCACGCAATAACCACGGGCCGGCCACGCGTCCGACGAGGTGCCCCATGGTTGAGCGCCCCCATCGGCCGGGGCGCAGAAGACGGTCATGTCGCCGAGGGCACACGGCCCAGCTTGCATGCCTACGGGGCCGCCCTGGCGGTACTCGGCCAGAACGATGGCGATGCCGGCACCGCTCACCAGGCCCTGCAGAGCCCCGCGCTCTCACCACCCGCTACATGCTGTTCCCGCCGCCCCGCGCTCTCACTACCTGCTACATGCCGTTCCCGCCGCCCCGCGCTCCCTCTCCCAGTCGAGTTTGTGCACCGGCCAGTCGCGCCTGTCTCACTTTGTGCACCCACCAGCCGTCCGGAGGCCACGAGTATGGCTGACCGGTGCACAGAGTCCCGCGAGCGCAGGGGGCGAGCGGCCGCGGGACGCGGGCCGTGGCGCGGGCGGGCGCGGACCGGCGGGCCGGTGGCCGGTTGACTTTGTGCACGGTCAGCCGTTTGAGGTGCCTGGAGATGGCCGGCTGGTGCACAAAGTGGCGACGGGGCCGGCGGGTGTGAGGCAGGCGGCAGTTGGTGCCCGGCAGTCGCGTGGTGGCACGAGGGCGCGGGGCGGTGTCAATGTCACCACCCTGACGGCCGAGTACACCTAGAGTCGGAGGCCTGCGTAGCTCCCGCCGGTTGAGCAACGCCCGCGACGCCGGTCGCGTCGTGGCTCCGCCAACTCCGCCGAGCGAAGCGATGGCGCCACCGGGCAAGGGCGCAGGGCGGTCGGCTCTGCGGCTGGGGAGGTGTCCCGTGGCTGAGCTCGCGGCGGTCGGTAGTACGGGAGGAGGGGCGCCGAGGTCGGCGACGGATCCCCGGGGCATCGGTAGCCGAACGCGCGCGGTGCGGGGGCGCGCGTGGGGGATGGATGGGGTGGGGGAGGTTGGCGATGCGGCCGGGCAGGTGTCTTGTGGTTGAGGTCGCGGCGGCCGGAGTACAGGAGTGGACGCCGAGGGGGGCGACGGATCCCTGTGGCATCGGTAGCCGAGCGAAGCGAAGGTGGGGGTGTGCGCGGTGGGGGTGTGCGCGGTGGGGGTGTGCGCGGTGGGGGTGTGCGCGGTGGGGGTGTGCGCGGTGGGGGTGCGGCCTACCAACCCCATCAACCCACTGGCCGAGCGAAGCGAAGGCCCACCCGGCAGCGAACCTCAGCCACAGCAGCCGAGCGAAGCGAAGGCGGAGCGGTGGGCGGTACCGAACGGCCGGCCCAACGCGGTACGACAGCCCACCCCAGCCCCAGCAGCCGAGCGAAGCGAAGGCGAAAGGGGGTGCGGGTGGCGAAGCCCCCGCAACGCGGCAAGCGAAGCGCAGCCGCACAAAACGACGAAGGCGACCCGGTCCGCGCTCTCCGCGGACACAAGTCGCCTATCGCCTTCGTGGACGATACTGGGATCGAACCAGTGACCTCTTCCGTGTCAGGGAAGCGCGCTACCGCTGCGCCAATCGTCCGTATGAACTTTTGAAGGTTTTGCGAGGTGGAGACGGGATTCGAACCCGTGTACACGGATTTGCAGTCCGTTGCCTCGCCTCTCGGCCACTCCACCACAGAGTCTCAGCCTGCTGACCTCTTCCGAGCGAACGACCGGGTTCGAACCGGCGACCTCAACCTTGGCAAGGTTGCGCTCTACCAACTGAGCTACGTTCGCACTCTCACCGGGACCTTTTCGCTCCCTGCGAGAGCAGAACAGTAGCGCACTTTCGGGGCCAAGAAAAATCGGTATCCCACCCTCCTGAACCCCCTGATTTGGCACACTTCGGGTGTGACGAGCACCAACACACCCCCTCCCGCGCGCCCTCTTGCCACCCGCAAAGCCGACGCGCTATTGCGCCTGACCACCGACGTCGACGCCTGGGTCTCCACGGCCTCGACGGACGGCGCTCCCTACCTCGTCCCGCTCTCCTTCATCTGGACCGGCGAGACCTTCTTCCTGTCCACCGCCTCCCGCAACCCCACCAGCCTCAACCTTCAGGCCAACCCGCACCTCCACCTGGCCATCGGCGGCACCCGCGACGTCCTCCTCGTCACCGGTACGGCGCAACGCTTTACCCCCACCCAGGAGCAGGGCGACACCTTCGCCGACAAGACAGGCTTCGACCCGAGAACCCTCAAGGCGACGTACCCGTTCTTCGAGGTCACCCCGGTGAGAATCCAGTCCTGGCGCGAGGCGAACGAGCTCAAAGGCAGGGACCTGATGCTCGACGGCACCTGGCTGGTCTGAGGGCAGCGCTCGAGTTCCCGCCGGGCAGGCCGCCTACCGCGCCTTCGCCTCACGCAGGATCGCGGCGATCTCGTCGTACCCGCGCCGCCGCGCGTGCTGCAGCGGAGTCACCCCGTCACGGTCGGCGAGCGACGGGTCGGCGCCGGCGGCGAGCACGCGGACGATCTCCTGCCACGGCGCGGTGCCCTTGCCGAGGATGACGGCTTCCAGCAGCGCGGTCCAGCCGAGATCGTTGACGTGATCGACGGCGATCTCGGTCCGGACGACGCGACGGACGTACTCGACGTGCCCGCGTTCGCTGGCGGGAATCACCGATACGCCGCCGAACCGGTCGCGCAGGGTGAGGTCCGGGTGCGCCGGCAGGAGTGTCTCGAGCATGGCGACGCTCCCGGTGACACCGGTGACGAGCCGGCCGAATCCTGCCGATCGTCCTGAGCGTCCGGGTCCGCGCCGAGCCCGACCAGCAACCGGGCGACCTCCACGCGGTCGTTCGATGACGCCAGCAGCAGCGGCGTACGGCCGTGTTGTCGGTCGACTCGATCGGCGCACCGGCGGCCAGAGCTGCGGCGGCCCGGTTCGCATCGCCCGAGGTCGCCGCAGCGAGCAGCGCGGCCGCGGGGGAGTCCGGGCGCTCAGTCTCGAGTACGGCGGACACGGCGCTCTGCCCAAGCTTCCGTGCGCCCTGCACCGCCGTGGTGCCGTCGCGCTCGGCCGGCTTGGTGCGGTCGGCTCCCGCCGCGATCAGAAGCCGCACGGTGTCGACGTACTGCGGTGTGCCCTTGCCGAGCAGAACAGCCTCGTGCAGCGCGGTCCAGCCGAGGTTGTTGACGTGATCCACCGCCACTCCTGCCCGGAGCAGCCGGCCGAGCACGTTCGCGTGACCACGCTCAGCAGCGCGGATCAGCGCCGTACCGCGGTAGCTGTCGAGGCTCCGGACGTCGGCTCCGTGCTGCAATGTGAGGTCGAGCAACTCGACGTACCCCTCGCTGGCGGCGATCAGGAAGGCACTCTGCACGGTGTCGTCGACCGCGTTGACGTCCGCACTGGCGGTGATCAAGCGGCGCGCGGCGGCGAGCCCGCCTGCTACGCCGAACAGGCCCCCTACTCACCGACCGGGAAGTACAAATCCTCGCCCTCCTCGCCATAGGCCAGGCCAACCGCGAGATAGCCCGCAACCTGTTCGTCAGCGAGGCGACAGTCAAGTCCCACCTCTCCCACATCTACACGAATCTAGAGGTAGACACCCGAGCCGCAGCAGTAGCCAGAGCAATCGAACAACGCATAATCCGCCCACCCACCTGACCCAGCCGAGCGAAGCGAAGGCGAACCCAACAGACCACCTCAGCCACGGAGCCGAGCGAAGCGAAGGCAGACAGGTGGGCGGCAAAAAAGCACCAGCCAGAACGCGCACACCAGACAACCCCAACCACAACGGCCGAGCGAAGCGAAGGCCCAGGGGGTGCGGGTGGCGAAGCCCCCGCACGCGGCGAGCGAAGCGAAGCCGCACAAAACGACGAAAGCGACCCGGTCCGCGCTCTCCGCGGACACAAGTCGCCTATCGCTTTCGTGGGCGATACTGGGTTCGAACCAGTGACCTCTTCGGTGTGAACGAAGCGCGCTACCACTGCGCCAATCGCCCGTTCTGGGGTGTTGCTGGTGTTGCTCGGGAGAAACCATAGCGCATGGAACGGCGACGTACGAAACCGGCCGGGCTACTCTTGCTGCAGGACGGAGACCCCGTCGCGTTGGAGACGTGATTGTGACTTTCTCGCACGACACCGAGCATGCGCTCGGCACGCTGGTCCGGCTGGTCAACACGCTGCCCGGGCCGAACAGCCAGGTCGACACGATGGACTCGCTCGAGGAGCTGGAGAAGTTCGTTCAGGAGCGGGAGTTCAGCGCGGTCGGGGCGCTCACCGCGACGGATCTGCAGGAGGTCCGGGATCTGCGGCCGTTGTTCTCGCCGGTGTTCACGACGGGTTCGGACGCGGAGGCGGCGGCGATGATCAACGCGATCGTCGCGCGCGGTACGACGACGCCCCGGTTGACCAACCACGACGGTCATCCGTGGCACATCCACTACTCGCGGGACGGTGCGTCGCTGACCTGCCGGATCACGGTCGAGTGCGGGATCGCGCTGGCCCAGGTGATCTCGGCGGGGGAGCGCGAACGTTTGCGTCGCTGTGAGGCACCGGACTGCGACGACGCGTTGATCGATCTGTCGCGGAACCGCTCGAAGCGGTACTGCGACGCGCGGACCTGTGGCAACCGCCTGCACGTGGCGGCGTACCGGGAACGCCGTAAGGCGTCGGGGGAGTAGCAGGCCCTCGTACGACGTACGCCGCGCCGGTGCTCGCACCGGCGCGGCTTGTCGTTGTGCCCGTGGCGGGTACCGAACGACAGGAGGTCACCGCTCAGGTGGCTCGCATCGCCGCGATTCCCAGCGTGCGAAGCAGAACCCAGCGGCGAGACGTCCTGTTGCTCGGTACCACAGCGGTTACGGGTCGACGTCCTCGGCGGACCGTTCGGCAAAGACCTTGGCGACGGCGGCGGTGACTTCGCCGGGCGTGGCGAGGTCGCGGTCGTCGGCGCGATGGATGGCCTGGACGTCGCGGGTGGTCGAGGTGAGGAAGATCTCGTCGGCCTCGGCCAGCTTCGCCAGCGGTACGTCGCGCTCGACGGCGCCGAACCAGGCGATCACCAGACCGCGGGTGACGCCGGCCAGCGCGCCGGACCCGAGGGTCGGGGTGACGAGCTCCCCGTCGTACACGCAGAAGATGTTCGACCCGGTGCCTTCGCACAGGTTGCCGATCGTGTTGGCGAAGATCGCCTCGCTGGCACCGCGTTCCTTGGCGTAGGCGAGGGCGCGCACGTTCTCGGCGTACGACGTGGTCTTGAGCCCGGCGACCGCGCTGCGCTCGTTGCGGACCCACGGGACCGTGACGATCGCGGAGGTCGGCGCCGGTGCCTTGATCGCCTGCGACGCGACGGCCAGCGTCGGGCCGGACGTGCCGCGCTCCGAGGACAGCGGCGAAACCCCGCCGGTGTAGGTGATGCGCAGCCGGCCGAACGCGATGTCCGGGTCGGCCTTCACCACCGTCGCGATCGCGTCCTCGACCTGGGCCACGTCCGGAGCCGGCAACCCCAGCCCGGTCGCCGACCGCACCAGCCGCTCCAGGTGCTTGGTCACCGCGAACGGCTGCCCGTCGACGATCTTCAGCGTTTCGAAGACACCGTCACCCGTGGTCAGCCCGTGGTCCAGCACCGACAACCCGGTCGACGACGGATCCGGCAGAACGGCCCCGTTGAGCCAGACGATCATTCCCTGCTCCTTCCAACGGCCCACACAGTAGCTCTCCGTACGGCGATTCGTCTTACACCGTTGGGATTTCGGCTCCTGAGGCGTGATCAGGTGGTGAACGCAGGGTGACGAAGGGGTACCCCGATTTTTGTTCTCCCGCCTGGATGGGCTAATGTTCTTCTCGCGCCGGGGGAACGAAAACCGGTCGCGACGCGGACGTAGCTCAGTTGGTAGAGCGCAACCTTGCCAAGGTTGAGGTCGCCGGTTCGAATCCGGTCGTCCGCTCGGAGAGGGTATCCGGCAGGCCGCTTTCTCACCTGGTGGAGTGGCCGAGAGGCGAGGCAACGGCCTGCAAAGCCGTGTACACGGGTTCGAATCCCGTCTCCACCTCTGATCAACCCCGCTCGTACAACTCAACACATGGACGATTGGCGCAGCGGTAGCGCGCTTCCCTGACACGGAAGAGGTCACTGGTTCGATCCCAGTATCGTCCACGAAGGCGATAGGCGACTTGTGTCCGCGGAGAGCGCGGACCGGGTCGCCTTCGTCGTTTTGTGCGGCTGCGCTTCGCTTGCCGCGTTGCGGGGGCTTCGCCACCCGCACCCCCTTTCGCCTTCGCTTCGCTCGGCTGCTGGGGCTGGGGTGGGCTGTCGTACCGCGTTGGGCCGGCCGTTCGGTGCCGCCCACCGCTCCGCCTTCGCTTCGCTCGGCTGCTGTGGTTGAGGTTCGCTGCCGGGTGGGCCTTCGCTTCGCTCGGCCGCTGGGGTGATGGAGTTGGTGCGCCGCACCCCTACCGCGCACACCCCACTTCTGCTGGTCAGTAGTAGCGGCGGAGGTCGGGCCAGAGGGCTGACCATGGCTTGGTCGGGCCGGTGCAGAGGAGGACGTGGGCGTTCTGTTCCTCGTTGTCGACGTCTTGGCCGTTGTCCACGCGGGCGGCGTCGGAGCAGGTGCGGAAGTGGGCCTCGTATTGGGGTGAGCGTTCTTGGGCGACCAGGACGACTGGGCCGTCGTGGTCGTCGGTCGGGGGTGGCCAGTCGGCGTAGCTCATGTGGCCTGAGTAGGCCGGGGGGAGGCCTTCGTTGTACTTGGCGAGGGCGCCGGCTTCGCCGTAGTTCGCGGCGAAGAGGACGGCGCGATCACGCTCTCCGGGTGGGATCTGCTCCCAGACGGTCTTGACGGTGGCGGCCAGTTCGGGCCAGCCGATCTGTTCGCCTTGTTCGGCGTTGACGGGGAGGACGAGGTTGACGGCCGACTCCGGCAGGACCGGGAGGGTGAAGGCTGCGGAGGTGACGGCGGTGAGGACGGCGGCTGCGGCGAAGGCGGTACGGCGTACTGGCTGTCGGCCTCGGGACAGCCAGTCGAGCGTGGGTTGGGTGCCTGCGGCAACCAGTACGAGGAGCAGGGGGAGCGCGTAGTAAGACTTGCCGCCGGTGGCCAGGACGATGACGCAGAGGATCGGGTAGGCGAGCGCGACCGGGCGCGACCAGGTGAGCGTCGATGTGCGCCAGAGGTGGCGGAAGCCGGCGATCCAGAGTGGGACCAGGAACGGGGAGAGCTGGGCGATCTGGAGGGGGATGAACATGATGCGGTTCTCGGTGCCGTCGTCCTCGCTGATGCCGCCGGCGACGGTGAGTTGGGGCCAGCCGTGGGTTGCCTGCCAGATCAAGTTGGGGGCTGCGATCAGGACGGCTACCGCGATGCCTGCGGGGAGGTACCAGGTCTTGAGGATCGTGCGGGGGCCGGTGACGAGGACGGCGATCAGGAGGGCGGCCAGGGGGAGGACCACCAGGTACTTGTTCTCCAGGGCGATGCCGGTGGTGAGGCCCAGGGGAATCCACCAGCGGCCGTCGTTCGTGCGGAGCAGGCGGAGGGCGAACAGCGCGATGACCATCCAGGCGAGCAGGTCGAAGGTGGCGGTGGAGACCATGTGGCCGGTGCCGAGGACGAAGCCTGCGAGCGCCGTACAGGTGGCGGCGAGGATCTGGGCGTTGCGTTCGCCGGTGAGCTCGCGGGCGATCAGGGCCACGACGACGACGGTGAGCGCGGTGCTCACCGTCGCGACGACGCGGAGGCCCATCGGGGTGTCGCCGAAGAGCGTGATGGACACCTTGGCGAGCAGTGGGGTGAGCGGCGGCTGGTCGGTGTAGCCCCAGGCGAGGTGGTCGGCGGCGACGCGGAAGTAGAGCTCGTCGCGGTGGTAGCCGTACCGGCCGGACAGCGCGGTGAGCACGGCGGCGACCGCGGCGGCGATCAGGGTGGCGGGGACGGTGGCGAAGGCAGGGACCGACGGGCGCGTCATGGCGAAATGCTGTCAGCCGCGGGGGTCCGCAACTAGAGGTCGAGCAGCTCCGGTGGGCGCTCTCTTTCGAGCAGGATCACGCGGCCGGCGAGTGAGTCGTCCTCGATGAGTCGTACGACGGCGTCGGTGAGGGTTCGCAGCGGGATCTGCTCGGGCCCGCGGTCCTCGAGCGGAAGGGCTTCGCGTTCGGCGATGCCACGCTCGGTCGCCACCCAGTCCGGTACTACGCAGTTGACGCGGACGCGGTGCGTTTCCCGCAGCGGCGCGAGGGTCGCGGTGAAGCGGATCAGGCCGGCCTTCGAGGCGCTGTACTCCGGGGAGGCGTGCGGGCCCAGACCGCGGCCGGCGGTCGAGCCGACGTTGACGACCGCTCCGCCGTCGGCTTGGCGCATGTGGTCGAGGACGAGTTGGGTGGCGAGCATCGGGGCGCGCAGGTTGAGGTCGAGCGAGGCCGACCAGCGGGCCGCGTCGGCGTCGGGGAAGCAGGGGCGCAGTACGGCGCCGCCGCCGGCGTTGTTGACGAGGATGTCGGGACGGGCTTCGTCGAGGAGCCTCGCGAGTGCGTGGTCGTCGAGCAGGTCGACGTGTTCGTAGCGCGCCCGGGTGAGGGCTCCAGCGGCCTGGCGGCCGGCGTCGTCATCGATGTCGACCAGGGCGACCTCGGCGCCCTCCGCGGCCAGGCGGGTGGCGATGGCTCGACCGGTGCCGACGGCGGCGCCGGTAACGACTGCTCGCTTTCCGGAGATGTCCATGCGAACCACAGTGCCCGGTCCCACCGACAGATTCCGGGTTGGTATGTCTCGGCCTGTGTGAGGGCACTTGTCTGGAAGGCAGGCGGGTGATTTGGTATGTCAACCTGCCCGCCGACCGGAGGTCCGGATGACGCTGCTCTACGAGCGGATCAGTGAGTACGTGCTGGAGGAGATCCGCAGCGGCGCGCTCGGGCCGGGGGACCGGGTCGCGTCGGAGATGGAGCTGGCGGCGCAGTTCGGGGTCAGCCGGATCACGTCGAAGCGCGCGCTGGAGGTGCTGCGGGAGGCGGGGCTGATCGAGCGCGTCCGGGGCAAGGGGTCGTTCGTCGTACAGGAACTGCCGGATCTGGACGGTGTCACGACACCGCTGCGTGGACGGATCGCGGCCGCGCCGGCGCAGGCGCGGCGGAGGCCGGGGACGATCGGGCTGATCGTGCCGGACGTCTCCGAGGCCTACGGGCTCGAGCTGCTGCGCGCGATCGAGGAGCGCTGCGCCGACCACGGCGTCCACCTGCTCGTACGACGGACGCGCGGCCGGCAGGCCGACGAGGAGAAGGCCGTCGACACGTTCGTCGCCTCCGGTGAGGTCGATGGGATGATCGTGTTCCCGGTGCACGGCGACTTCTACAACGCGAGCCTGCTGCGCCAGGTGCTCGACGGCTACCCGATCGTGCTGGTCGACCGGCACCTGTCCGGGATCCCGGTCTCGGCCGTGCACACCGACAACGTCGCGGCCGCCCGGGCGCTGACCGAGCGGCTGCTCGACCGCGGGCACCGCCACATCGCGTTCGTCTCCCCGCCGCCGCAGAACACCTCCAGCATCGAGGAACGCCTGAAGGGTTTCCGCGCCGCCTTCACCGAGCGCGGGCCCGGTCCGCACCGGGCCCACCAGCTCACGACCCTGCGGGCGACGCTGCCCGGGTCGTTCACCGAGGACAGCGTGCGCTCCGACGTCGCCACGATCCGCGCGTTCCGCGCGCAGGAGCCGGAGGTGACCGCCTTCGTCGCCTGCGAGTACAACCTCGCCCGGATGCTCGACCGGGCGTTCTCCACGCCGCCGGACGGTTCAGGCGCGCACAGCGGTTCGACCCGGGCAGAGGCGCGGAGCGGCTCCACGCCGGCAGATGTCGGTTCAGGAGCGCGGAGCGGCTCGACGGCGGCAGACGTCGGTTCAGGAGCGCGGAGCGGCTCGGCGCCGGCAGATGTCGGTTCAGGAGCGCGGAGCGGCTCGACGCCTGCGGGGGTCGGCGCGAACGTCCCTGTGATCGCCTGCTTCGACTCGCCCGGCGACCCGATCTCCGGAGCGCCGTACCTGCACGTCCGGCAGGACCAGGAGGAGATGGGCCGCCAGGCCGTCGATCTCCTCCTGGCGCGCCTCCGCGGCGAGGCCGTGCCGAATCTGTCCATGGTCCCGTTCCGGCTGGTCGATGCCGACGACAACTGACTTTCGGCAGTACTGCGGTGGAGCCGTGAGTGTGTAGCGTCGGGGGGGTGACTTGGCAGCGGGCTGGTGACCTCGGGCTGTGGGGCGGCCTGGCGTTCCTGGTGCTCGCGGAGGGCGGCTCGCGGAGCGACCCGTACTGGTTGATCGGCGGCTGCGCCGCGTTCCTGGCCGTCGCGGTCCTGCTGCGGCGGACCTGGCCGATGATCGCGCTCTCCGCGGTGATCCTGCCCGAGACCGCGATCATCGGCGCCACGATGAACACGACCTCCGGGACGCCGATCGCGCTGATGCCCGCGATCTCGGCGTTCGCGTACCTGGCGGGCCGGCGGAACACGCAGCTGCGGCCCTTCGTCGCGCTGACGAGTGGATCGCTGCTCCTGCTGCTCCTGCTGCGCGTGCTCCTGTCCCGCGGTGTGGTGGTGGCCGACTCGGTGCTGGGCTGGCTGGCCGTCGTACTGCTCGCTCTCGTCCTGGTGGTGATGCCGTGGCTGATCGGCCGATACCGCGCACAGCAGGCGTTGCTCGCGACCGCCGGCTGGGAACGCGCCGAGCGGATCGAGCGGGAGCAGCGCCTGGAGATCAACCAGGTCCGGCTCAGGGAGCGCTCTCGCATCGCCGAGGACATGCACGACTCGGTCGGCCACGAGCTCAGCCTGATCGCGCTCCGGGCCGCGGCGCTGGAGGTGGACGCCGACCTGCCCGAGCGGCACCGTCACGCCGCGACCGAGCTGCGCGAGGCAGCTGCGACGGCGACCGAGCGGCTCGGCGAGATCATCGGCGTCCTGCGGGACGCGGAGGCGCAGGCGCCCGTCGTACCGAGTGACGAGTCGGTCGCGGAGCTGGTCGAACGCGCGGCGGCGTCCGGACTGGTCGTTCGGCTGGTGCAGGAGGGCGCAGCCGAGCCGTCGCCGATGGTCGACCGCGCGATCCACCGGGTGGTCCAGGAGTCGCTGACCAACGCCAGCAAGCACGCGCCCGGCGCCGAGGTCGTGGTCACGCTGACCCGTGCCGAGGACGAGATCCTCGTGAAGATCGGCGACACAGGTCCGACGCGGGCCGTCGCCGACACCGTGCCTTCGACAGGAAGCGGTCTGGCCGGGCTGACCGAGCGGGTTCGTCTGGTCGGCGGCACTTTGACCGCCGGGCCGAGAGCTGCCGGTGGGTTCGAGGTCCTCGCTCGGGTTCCCCGCGGTGGCGGGCGGCCGGAGCCGGTGATCGACGTCCGGTCGGCCACGGCCGACGAGCGTGACGTCGTACGACGACGCGCGCGGCGCGGCCTGATCACGGCGCTGCTCGTCCCGGCCGGGCTGGCGGCCGCGATCGGAGTCATTGCCTTGGGCTACTACTTGGTGGCCGGGTACAACTCGGTGCTGCGGCCGGCCCAGTACGACGCGTTGCGGATCGGGCAGAGTTTCGCCGAGGTCGAGACGGTGCTGCCGCGGATGCAGATGCTCGACCCGCCGCGGGAACGCGCGGTCGAGCGCGAAAACTGGACCTGCCGGTTCTACCGTCCCGGCAGACCGTTCTCGACCAACTACGCGTACCGGCTGTGCTTCGAGAACGACCGGCTGATCGCCAAGGAGGTCGTGCGGACCGGCTCGGTCCAGCCGACGATCGAGGGCACCCCGGTGCCCGAAGGAGAAGAGACCCGATGATCCGCGTGCTGCTGGCCGACGACGAGGCGATGGTGCGGGCAGGGGTCCGGGCGATCCTTGCCTCCGACGACGAGATCGACGTCGTGGCCGAGGCCGGCGACGGCGCCGAGGCGGTCGAGCTCGTGCGCAAGCACCGGCCGGACGTCGCCGTGCTGGACATCCGGATGCCGCGGATGGACGGGCTCGCGGCCGGGGCCGAGATCCGCCGGACGCTGCCGGACACGGCGGTGGTGATCCTGACGACGTTCTCCGAGGACGCCTACATCGCGAAGGCGCTCGGCGACGGCGCGAGCGGGTTCCTGCTGAAGTCGGGGGATCCCCGGGAACTGATCGCGGGGCTGAAGGCGGTCGCGGAAGGAGCGGCGTACCTGTCGCCCAAGGTCGCGCAGCGGGTGATCGCCGAGCTCGGTGCGGGGACCGGGGGAGGCCGGATGGCCAGGGCCGCGGAGGCGAAGGAGCAGGTCGACGTACTGAGTCCGCGCGAGCGTGAGGTGCTGTCGCTGGTCGGTGCGGGGCTGTCGAACGCGGAGATCGCCGCGCGGCTCTACCTGGTGGAAGGGACCGTCAAGGCCTACGTCAGCGCGGTCCTGACCCGCCTCGAGGTCAAGAACCGGGTGCAGGCCGCGATCATCGCCTACGAGGCCGGTCTGGTCAGCTGAGTCCACGGGCTGGGCAGGATTGTTGCCTGCCGTGGCAGTGGGTACAGGCGCCCCGTGGCCGGAAGGGGCCGCCGACGCTCCGGCGGGTGACACCCGATGGACACTTGGTCATGGGATAGTGGGACCTCCCGGCGGGACGGTTGCCGGGAGGGACCAGCAGAGCCGGGGCGGCGGCACCGCCTCGTTGAGAGAATCAGGGGATCCAGGTCGTGACCGACTCGCACAACTCCGGACAGCACAAGGACCGGGAAGCGGCGGCGGCCGAGGTCCGGAGGATGTGGCAGCCCACGCCGTCCTGGAGCCAGCCGGACCCCGGCGCCCCGGCCGAGCCCGAAGAGACCGAGCCTGCTGAGGAGAGCCAGGACGCGCTCGCCCAGGAGTTCCCCGGCGACACGTGGTCCACGCCGAGCCGGCCGGGCCAAGCCACGCCGTACGGCGAGCAGCCGGACTCGAGCCCTGCCAGTACGCCGGGCGGGCACAGCGCCGGCCCGAGCAGCAGCACCGGCCCGAGCAGCAGCACCAGTTCCAGTACGCCGGGCGCCCACAGCTCGTCGTCGTCCTCCTCAGAGCCCGAGGCCAGCCCCTGGGGCTCCAGCAAGGCGAGCACCGGTGAGGCAAGCTCGTGGAGCATCGCCAACCCGGGCTCGGCCAGCGGCGCCCCCACCGGTACGCCGGCAGCGGCCACTCCTCCCGCCGCTGACCCCTGGACGCAGCCGACCGAGCAGGCGGGGCAGCAGCCTGCCCAGCCGCCCGCGCAGCAGGCTCCGCAGCTGTCGCAGACCGCCCAGCAGTTCTTCCCGCAGGGCATCCCGAACCAGCACCCGCCGCAGGCTCCGCGCGAGGTGTCGTACCGCGCCGAAGAACTGATGCAGGCGCTGCCGCTGCCCCGCGAGGCTCCGGCCGAGCGTGGCGTCCGCAGCGTGCTGCGGCTGCGTCCGGGCAGCTCCGAGCGCGTCGAGCGGATCGCCCGCGCGACCGCCGCGACCGCGTTCCGCCGTCCGGTGACGATCACGATCGCCAACCCCAAGGGCGGCTCCGGCAAGACGCCGACCACCCTGCTGCTCGCCGGTGCGCTCGGGCAGGCCCGTGGTGGCGGTGTGGTGGCCTGGGACAACAACGAGCTGCGCGGCAACATGCACCTGCGCACCCACGACACCAACGCCCGTTCGACGGTGACCGACCTGCTGCAGGCGATGCCGATGCTGACCCAGCCGGACGCCCGGCTCGGTGACGTCGCGGCGTACCTGCGGCACCAGGTGGCCGGGCAGTACGACGTACTGACCTCTGCGACCACGACGTACTCGCAGATCGAGGCCAAGGACTTCGACCAGATCCACCGGCTGCTGAGCCGCTTCTACAAGGTGCTGGTGATCGACACCGGCAACAACGAGGGCTCCAGCAACTGGCGCGAGGCGATGCGCGCGTCCGACGCGCTCGTCATCCCGATCAAGTGGAAGAGCCTGTCCTGCGCCGCCGCCGTGCAGATGCTGGAGGAGCTCGACAACCAGGGGCCTGAGGCCCAGCGGCTGATCCGCCGTGCGGTGATCGCCGTCAGCAACGGCCCCGGCGACGTCAACAAGGAGGTCGAGAAGCAGCTGCGCCCGTACTTCGAGTCGCGCGCCGCCGCGGTCGTCGACATCCCGACCGACCCGCACATCGCCGCCGAGGGCGCACTGGACCACTCCGCCCTGCAGCCGGCCACCCGGCGCGCCGGGCTGGAGCTGGCCGCCAAGGTCGCCGAGCAGATCACGATCGCGCTGAACGTCCCGCGCTGAGCACAACGTCGAAGGGGCTCCGACCTGGTTGGTCGGAGCCCCTTCTGCATTGATCAGGCGTCTCTGCGTTGCAGGAGCCGGAGTCCCAGTGCCAGTCCGCCGACCGCCCATCCGACCAGGACGATCAAGCTGATCGTCGGCGACATCGGGTCGGTCGAGCCGCTGAGGAAGCCCTCACCGGCACCACCCGGCAGCAGTGCGGACAGCCACTGCAGCGCCCGGATGCTGCTCTGACCGACCATCATCGGTACGACGAGCAGGAGCAGGAACGCGGCGGTCAGAGTGCCTGCGGTGTTCCTGATCAGCAGTGCGATCCCCGCTGTGAACAGCCCGGCCAGCGTGGCGTACACGCCGATCTTCAGCAGGTCCACCACCAGCGCTGACGGCGTCCAGTCGGCCCAGCGGCCAGCTGCGAGTCCGGCGCCGACGGCGGCGACCAGGCCGAGCAGTGCGCCGTACAGGAAGAGGACGGGAGCCAGGACGAGCGCCTTGCCCAGTACGACGTCACGCCGTACAGGTGTCCACTGCAGGGTGCTGCGGATGCTGCCGGTCGCGTACTCCGACGTCACCGGGACCATCGCGAAGGCCGCGATGATCACCTGCACGATCATCACCGCGCCGATCGCCATCCCACCGACCTCGGCCTGCTCGACCAGCTGACCCGGCGAGGGGTTGTCCCTCTCGTACGCCGCGCTGAAGCCGAGCTGGAGACCCAGCAGGCCGGTCAGCACGACGGCGCCGACCAGGTTCAGCCAGGTGGACCGGACCGACCAGAGCTTCGTCCACTCCGCGGCCGTCGAGCCGCGCAGGCCACCGGCTGTCGACCTCTGGTGGACGGTGATGGTTGCCGTACTCATCGTTCTCCTACGGTTGTGAGCTCGACCTCGACCTCAGCCTCAGGGGGGTTGCGCTTGCGGCGCTGGTGCCGGACGACCTCGACCAGCGCGGTCACGGCCAGCGCCAGTCCGATGCCGAGGAGCACACCCTTCAGCGGGTTGTCCTCGAACGCCTTGCCGCCGATGTAGCCGACCAGGGTGCAGTACATGCCCCAGCTGATGGCAGCCAGCCCGGCGAACAAGCTGAACTTGCGGACCGGGTAGCGCACCGCGCCCATGGTGAGCGTGACGGCGGTCCGGCCGCCGGGGACGTAGCGGGCGACCACCAGGACCAGTCCGCCGCGTTCGGCCAGGGCCGTGCGGGCCCACTGGGTCATGGTGTGCCGTTTGGTGCCCGGCTTCGTCCTGTCGATCAGGCGGCCTCCCGCGCCCCGGCCGAGGAAGTAGGAGAGGTGGTCGCCGACGAACGCACCCGCGGCGGCGAGCACGATCACGCCGTACAGGTTGGGCTCACCGGTAGCGGCGAACACTCCGGCGGTGACGACCAGGGTCTCGCTGGGGATCGCCGGGAAGAACCCGTCGAGGGCCGCGAAGCCGAACAGGGCCAGGTAGATCCACCAGGAGGACATCAGCTCCTCGGTGAAGTGCAGGATCGCGTCACCCATCACGCCACCTCGGCAACGACGCCGTACTGGACACTGTCCGCCGTCAGCTCCATGTAGGCCTCTTCCAGCGACGCCTGCTTGGTGGCCAGCTCGTGCACCCGTACGCCGAGCTCGTAGGCCAGGTCGCCGACGCGCTCGACCGGTACGCCGCTGACGACGAGCTGGTCGGCCGTGGACTCGACCTGCTCGGCCTCACTGGTCAGTCGGTCGCGGAGCACTGCTCTGGCTGCTGCGTCGGGGACTCTGACGTGCACTGTGGTCCTGGACGACCCGGCGATCACCTCGGCGATCGGGGCGTCGGCGATGAGCTTGCCGCGGCCGATCACCACGAGCTGGTCGGCAGTCAGCTGCATCTCACTCATCAGGTGGCTGGACACGAACACGGTCCGGCCCTCCGCCGAGAGCGAGCGCATCAGCTGGCGGACCCAGCGCACACCGTCCGGGTCCAGCCCGTTCACCGGCTCGTCGAACATCAGGATCTCGGGGTCGCCGAGCAGGGCGCCGGCGATGCCGAGCCGCTGGCCCATACCGAGCGAGAACTGACCGGCGTGCTTGCCGCCGACCTCGTCGACGCCGACGATCCGCAGCACCTCGTCGACCCGGCTGACCGCGACGCCGTTGCTGCGGGCCATCGCGACCAGGTGGTTGCGGGCCGACCGGCGCGGGTGCAGGGCCTTGGCGTCGAGCAGCGCGCCCACCTTGGCCAACGGGACCGGCCAGTCGGCGTACGGGCGGCCGTCGACCAGGGCCTGGCCGCTGGTGGGCCGGTCGAGACCGAGGATCATCCGCATCGTCGTGGACTTGCCGGCGCCGTTCGGGCCGAGGAAGCCCGTCACCCGGCCCGGCGAGATGGTCAGGTCGAGCGCGTCGACGGCGGTCGTTCCGCCGTAGCGCTTGGTGAGTCCTGCGAGGGTGATCACGGATGCCCTTCCGGTTCCTGGAGTGTGGTTCAAACCTAGGAATCCGGGAGGGGTCGGCACATCGCACCAACGGCTGGAGCGACCCCCGACTTTCGTCAGGTCCGGGCTACGACCGGGGGATCCGGGGCGGGCCTGTGGATGGGCTGTCGGGCGGCGGGGCCGAAGTCGATACCATCACTGCGTGACCGGCATCCGGGCCGATCGCGCCAACCCGAGGAGAGCAACGTGTCGGAAGTCAAGGTCCATCTGATCGGCGTCGAGGGCGAGGCTGAGCGGAGCGTGACCGAGACGACGACGATCGGGGAGCTGTTCGCCGAGCTGTTCGGCCAGGACCGCTCCGCCATCGCCGCTCGGGTCAACGGTGAGCTGCGGGACCTGTCCCGGGTCGTCGCCGACGGCGACGAGATCGAGCCGGTGAAGGCCGGGTCGGACGACGGTCGCGCGATCATCCGCCACTCCACCGCGCACGTGCTGGCACAGGCGGTGCAGGAGCTGTTCCCGGCGGCCAAGCTGGGCATCGGCCCGCCGGTCGAGAACGGCTTCTACTACGACTTCGACGTGCCGACTCCGTTCACCCCCGAGGACCTGGGTGCGCTGGAGAAGAAGATGCAGCAGATCATCAAGGAGCGGCAGCGGTTCGCCCGCCGGGTGGTCTCCGACGACGACGCGCGCACCGAGCTGGCAGGAGAGCCGTACAAGCTCGAGCTGATCGGGATCAAGGGCTCCGCGGCCGACGCCGCCGAGGGCGCCTCGGTCGAGGTCGGTGGCGGCGAGCTGACGATCTACGACAACGTCCGGCGCGACGACTCGGTCGCCTGGAAGGACCTGTGCCGCGGGCCGCACGTCCCGGCGACCGGTTACCTGGGCAACTTCAAGCTGATGCGCACCGCGGCGGCGTACTGGCGGGGGAGCGAGAAGAACCCGCAGCTGCAGCGCATCTATGGCACGGCCTGGGAGTCCCGCGACGAGCTCAAGGCGTACCTGAACCGTCTCGAGGAGGCCGCCAAGCGCGACCACCGCAAGCTCGGGACCGAGCTCGACCTGTTCAGCTTCCCCGACGAGATCGGCTCCGGGCTGGCAGTCTTCCACCCCAAGGGCGGCGTGCTGCGCAAGGTGATGGAGGACTACTCGCGCCGGCGTCACGTCGAGGACGGCTACGAGTTCGTCTACTCGCCGCACATCACCAAGGCGCAGCTGTTCGAGACCTCGGGCCACCTGGACTGGTACGCCGACGGCATGTACCCGCCCATGCACCTCGACGAGGAGCGCGGGCCCGACGGCGAGATCCGCAAGCAGGGCCAGGACTACTACCTGAAGCCGATGAACTGCCCGATGCACAACCTGATCTTCGACGCGCGCGGCCGGTCGTACCGCGAGCTCCCGATGCGGCTGTTCGAGTTCGGCACCGTGTACCGGCTGGAGAAGTCCGGCGTGATCCACGGGATGACCCGCGCCCGCGGCTTCACCCAGGACGACGCGCACATCTACTGCACCCGCGAGCAGATGCGCGACGAGCTGAAGAACCTGCTCACCTTCGTGCTCGGGCTGCTGGCCGACTACGGCCTGGACGACTTCTACCTCGAGCTGTCGACCAAGAACCCGGAGAAGTTCGTCGGCTCCGACGAGGTCTGGGAGGAGGCGACCTCCACGCTGCGCGAGGTCGCGGAGAGCTCCGGCCTCGAGCTGGTGCCGGACCCGGGCGGCGCGGCGTTCTACGGGCCGAAGATCTCGGTGCAGGCCCGCGACGCGATCGGCCGGACCTGGCAGATGTCGACGATCCAGCTGGACTTCAACCTGCCGGAGCGCTTCGAGCTGGAGTACACCGCCTCCGACGGGTCGCGGCAGCGGCCGGTGATGATCCACCGAGCGCTGTTCGGGTCGATCGAGCGGTTCGTCGCGGTGCTGACCGAGCACTACGCCGGCGTCTTCCCGCCGTGGCTGGCGCCGGTCCAGGTGATCGGGATCCCGATCACCGACGGGCACGTCGACTACCTGTTCGAGGTCGCCCAGCAGCTCAAGGCGCAGGGGATCCGGATCGAGGTCGACGCCTCCGACGACCGGATGCAGAAGAAGATCCGCAACGCCCAGAAGGCCAAGGTCCCGTACATGCTGATCGCCGGCGACGAGGACATGGCCGCCGGGTCGGTCTCCTTCCGGTACCGCGACGGGTCGCAGAAGAACGGCATCCCGATCGCCGACGCGATCACCGAGATCGTCGAGTCGGTCGAGAAGCGCATCCAGGTATGACGGAGCAGCCGCCCGGTTCGCCGTACGCGCCGGAGGACGTGGTGCGTCAGGAAGGGGTCGGCGACGCCGACCCGTTCCTGCGGCTGTGGACCCCGCACCGGATGGCCTACATCGCCGGTGAGAACAAGCCGACCAGCGACCAGGCCGGCGCGGGCTGCCCGTTCTGCCGGATCCCGTCCCTGCCGGACGCGGACGGGCTGATCGTGCAGCGCGCGGAGGCGGCGTACGGCGTACTGAATCTGTACCCGTACAACCCCGGGCACCTGATGGTCGTCCCGTACCGGCACGTCGCCGACTACACCGAGCTGACCCCGGCCGAGGTCGCCGACGTCGCCCGGCTCACGCAGGAGGCGATGGTCGCGGTGCGCGCGGTGTCGGCGGCGCACGGCTTCAACATCGGCATGAACCAGGGCGAGATCGCCGGCGCCGGCATCGCGGCCCACCTGCACCAGCACGTGGTCCCGAGGTGGGGCGGCGACACCAACTTCATGCCGGTGATCGGCCAGACCAAGGTCCTGCCACAGCTGCTGGCCGACACCCGCTCCCTCCTCGCAAAAAACTGGCCGACCAGCTAGCCGAGGTGCTCGATCGCTGGTGCCCGCCGACCGAGAACGCGCCGTTGTCAGATCACAGGTTCACGCCGGTTGTTGTCGGACGGCGCCGGTGATGGTGGTGGTGACGAACTTGCTGACGGTTGCTGCGGGGGGTGGGCCGGGGTCTCGGTCTGCGAACAAGAGGTGGCCGCCGCCGACCAGTGAGAGCGTGATCGAGTCGAGGTCCGCGTCGGCGGCGATGCGGCCGAGGGCGCGCTCGTCGGCCAGGTAGGCGGAGATCGCGGTGGTGGCTTCGGCGAGGATCGCGATGCCGCCGCCGGGCTTGGCATCGCGGAGCCGTGCGCGGAGTTCGTCGCGGAAGGTGATGAGCGGGATGATCGCGACGGGGATCGGTCCGAAGAGCGTGGTCAGCGCGGTGGTGAGGTTGTCGGCGATAGTTCCGGTGCCTGCTGAGGCGCGGAGGGCGCTCGCCTGCGTCTCGAGCTGGGCGGCGCGGTCCAGCACGAGGGCGGCGAGGAAGCCGTCGAAGTCGGTGAAGTGCTTGTGCAGGACGCCTTTGGCGCAGCCTGCCTCGTCGGTGACCGCCCGGCTGGTCAGCCCGTTCGGCCCGTCGCGCAGGAGCACGCGCTCGGCCGCGTCGAACAACTGCTGCCGCGCATCACGAAGGTGTACTCCGGTCGGCACTCCCGGCTCCTCTCGTACGGTCGTTCGCAGGCACTCGTTGCCTGAGTGGGCATGTGCCCACTAAGGTGGGCGCATGCCCACAATACCTTTGGTGCCACCAGAACCACCTGCGGGGGACCCGCAGAAGCCCGCACCGCACGAGCCGAACCCGCACGAGCCGCGGCCGCCGGAAGTCTGCCCGCGCCAGGCCCGCCCGCAGGAGGCCCGGCCCAAGGGAGCCCGACCACACGAGGCCCGGCGGATGGCTGAGTCGTTCGGCGTCAACGCGGACCGCTACGACCAGGCGCGCCCCGCCTACCCCGATGAACTGGTGACGCGGATCGTGGCGGGGCGCACCGGGCTCGGCGTACTGGATGTCGGGTGCGGTACGGGCATTGCTGCTCGCCAGTTTCAGGCCGCGGGGTGCGCTGTGCTCGGCGTCGAGCCTGATGTGCGGATGGCCGAGTTCGCCCGAGGGCGTGGGCTGCAGGTGGAGGTGGCGACCTTCGAGGACTGGGAGCCCTCGGGGAGAACGTTCGATGCGGTAGTTGCGGCGCAGGCCTGGCACTGGGTGGATCCGGTGGCCGGGGCTGTGAAAGCGGCGCGGGTGCTGCGTTCGGGCGGGCGGTTGGCGGTCTTCGGGCATGTGTACGAGCCGCCTGCCGAAGTGGCCGAGCCGTTTGCGGCGGCCTACCGTCGGGTGGCGCCCGACTCGCCGTTCAGCGGGCAGTCGGGTCGGCGTGCGATCGAGGTCTATCAGGCGGCGTACGCGAAGGTTGCCGACCAGCTTCGGGAGAGCGAACTGTTCGAGGATCCCGAGCAGTGGCGGTTCGACTGGGAACGGTCGTACACGCGTGACGAGTGGCTCGAACTGCTTCCCACGACCGGCGGGCTGACTCAGCTCGGGCCCGATCAGCTGGCCGAGGTGCTCGGCGCGGTCGGGAACGCCGTCGACTCGCTGGGGGGAAGCTTCGTGATGCCGTACACGACGCTCGCCGCGAGCGCCGTACGGCGGTAACAGTCAGCGGAGGAACAACGGGAGCAGCGGGTCGACGATGTCGAGCAGCGACTCCAACGGGACTTCGCGCGGCGGGTCGGTGAGGGCGCTGACCCGGACGACGCGGCGGCCGTTGCGGAAGACGAGCTCGCCCTGGTCGGGCAGGTAGTAGCCGGGCCGGCCGATCGGGGCTGAGCGCGGCGGGGGAGTCTGGGTCGCTTCCGGGATCGTGTCGGTGTGGAGGGACTCGACGATCGCGACCGTGGCCTGGGTGGTTCCCCAGATGCAGGTGAGGGCGCCGTTCACGCGGTAGTCGCGGCGGAGCTGGACCAGTACGCCGATGAAGCGCTCGGCCATCGCGTTGGACAGCTGGCAGGCGGCGTCGGACTGGCGCGCCGGGCGGATCACCTGCGGTACGACGTTGCGGACCGAGACCGCGACGCGGAGCAGTTCGCCGTCGGGCAGGCCGGACGCGCTGGTGATCCGGACGATCCGGCTACCGGTCTCGAAGACGATGCCGTTGCCGCTCGTCCGGGCGCCCGGGCCGAGATCGCGGGCGGCGCCGCCGAGCTTGTCGGCCGGTTCGAACAGGCCGAGCGTGTTGGCGACGCGTTCGAGCGTGTCGGGCGAGGCCGGGAGTGAGCTGACGCCGATGACGGCGGGCCGGCCTCCGACGACGAGGGTGCACAGGTCGAAGGCGGGGAGGCCGCCGTCGTTCCAGCCGAAGGGCTTGGCGGTCCACTTGCTGCTCGGGCGTTTGACGAGGTTGTCGGCGCCGGTGACCGCCGTACAGGCGTGTTTGCCGGGTTGCCCGACGGTGCCGTCGATGCCTTCGGGCTGCGGCGGGGCGATGACGGTGGGGATCGGGGTGTCGGGTCGAGGTGGTTCAGGCGGCTTTTCGTTCGCCCGCTGTGCGACGGAACACCCGGCAAGCATCACGGCGGCAAGGAAGAAGGAGAGCAGGCGTCGGGCGAAGGTCCGGTGGCGTCGGGCAGTGCCGAGGCACCGGCGTACCGGGGTGGCTGTGGGCATGGGGGCCTCCGCAGCCGGGGAGTGAGGTCGGCTGAGGCCATGGTGCGCCTTGGCGGTGGGGTTCGCCAGTGCTGCCGGAGCGGCTGGGAGCGGTCCCGGAGTGTCTGTGTCACCCGATGGTGGTCCGGCTGGACTACGATCGCGACGCCATGCTTAACAGATTCCGGCAGTTCTGGACCAAGGTGATCTCACCGATCGCCAACCTTCTGCTTCGGCTCGGGGTGAGCCCGGACGCGGTCACCCTGGTCGGCACGATCGGCGTGTGCGCGGGCGCGCTGGTGTTCTTCCCGCGCGGTCACATCTGGCTGGGCGCCGTGGTCATCACGCTGTTCGTCTTCTCCGACCTGATCGACGGCTACATGGCCCGCACCTCGGGTAAGGCGTCGAAGTGGGGCTCCTACCTGGACTCCACGCTCGACCGGCTCGGCGACGGCGCGATCTTCGGCGGGCTGGTGCTGTTCTACGCCAACGCCGAGGCGGGCGACTCGACGCTGATGGCGGCGGTGACACTGTGGGCGCTCGTGATGGGCGCGACCACGTCGTACGCGCGGGCGAAGGCGGAGAGCCTCGGCCTGCACGCCAGCGGTGGACTCGCCGAGCGCTCCGACCGGCTGGTCGCGGTGCTCGTGGTCGGCTTCTTCTCCGACGTGCTGAACCTGCCGATCCTGCTGAAGATCATCCTGTGGGCGCTGGCCGTCGCCAGCACGATCACGGTCATCCAGCGCACGCTCTCGGTCCGCAAGCAGGTCCTGGCGGACCCGGCGAACGCGAGGCTCGGTACGCCGGGTGCACCGGCCGGCCCGGCTGGTGGCGCTTCGAGCGCGGGAACGAGCGCGCCGGGAACGAGCGAGCCAGGGGCGAACGGCCCGGCAGGGCCCGCGTCGGGCACCACTGGTCCCGGGGCACCGGGTTCCGGAGCCCCAGGTTCCGGGCCTGAGCAGCCCGGGTCCGGCCCTTCGTCGAGCACCTGAGTCGTGGACGGGCTGCGCCAGCGGGCGGTTGATCTGGCCTTCGCGGTGGCGTGGGCCCTGGTCCGGCGCCTGCCGGAGCCGGTGGTGACGTGGGTGTTCACGCGCGTCGCCGACTTCGTCGTACGGCGTGACAGCAACGGTGTACGACGCCTGCGCGGCAACCTCGCGGTAGTGCGGCCGAACGCGTCGGCCGAGGAGCTCGACGGGCTCGTCCGCGCCGGGATGCGGTCGTACCTGCGGTACTGGCAGGAGGCGTTCCGCCTGCCCGAGTGGTCCGACGAGCGGATCGTCGGCCGCGTCCGCACGGTCAACGAGGAACGTCTCCGCGACGCCCACGCCGCGGGCAAGGGCGTGATCTGCGCGCTCCCGCACCTCGCGAACTACGATCACGCCGGCGCCTGGGCCGGCCGGACCGGTATGCCGGTCTCGACCGTGGCCGAGCGTCTCAAGCCGGAGTCTCTGTTCGACCGCTTCGTCGCCTACCGCGCGAAGCTCGGCATGGAGGTCCTCCCGCTGACGGGCAGCGACGAGCACGTGTTCGGCGTACTGGCCGAACGCCTCCGCGCGGGCGGTTTCGTCTGCTTGGTCGCCGACCGGGACCTGTCCGAGCGCGGTGTCCCCGTCGAGTTCTTCGGCCGCAAGTCCCGGATGCCCGCCGGCCCGGCCGCGTTGAGCGTCCGCACCGGCGCACCGCTCGTCCCGGCGACGTTGCACTACGACGGCCCGGACCTCGTGATCACGTTCCACCCGCCGATCCCGCGCGAAGGCGGCCCGGCCGCGATGACCCAGCGCTGCGCCGACGCGTTCGCCGAGGGCATCGCCGCCCACCCGCAGGACTGGCACATGCTGCAGCGCATCTTCGTGGACTGACCGTCATGAAGATCGGCATCGTCTGCCCGTACTCGCTCGGCACGCCGGGCGGCGTCCAGAACCACGTCCGCGATCTCGCCGAGGCGCTGCTCGCCCGCGGTCACCAGGTCTCCGTGCTCGCCCCCGTCGACGACGACAAGGCTCCGTCGTACGTCGTCTCCGCAGGTCACGCGGTCGGCGTTCCCTACAACGGCTCGGTCGCCCGCGTCACCTTCGGGCCGCGTACGGCGGCCCGCGTCCGCAACTGGCTTGCCGACGGCGACTTCGACGTCGTCCACGTGCACGAACCGACCACCCCGAGCGCCTCGATCCTCGCGCTCTGGGCCGGCGACGGGCCGTTCGTCGCGACGTTCCACACCTGGCAGGTCCGCTCCCGCGCGATGAGCGCCGCGTCCGGTCTGCTCCGCCCGGCGCTGGAGAAGCTCGATGCGCGGATCGCGGTCTCGGAGAACGCCCGCTCGATGATGGTCCAGCACATCGGCGGCGAGGCGGTGGTGATCCCCAACGGCCTGTACGTCGACCGCTTCGCGGGCCGCGTCCGCCCCGAGTGGCGGGGAACCGACGGCACGATCAGCTTCATCGGCCGGATGGACGAGCCGCGCAAGGGCCTCGCGGTCCTGCTCGCGGCCGTCCCCGCGCTGGTCACGCAGCGGCGCGACTTGAAGGTCTTGATCGCCGGGACCGGTCAGGGCGAGGAGGCGCGGCGCTCGCTCCCGGCGTACTGCCGCGACAACGTGCTGTTCCTGGGCGCGATCGACGACGAGGCGCGCGCGGACATGCTGGCCGGCTCGGACCTGTTCGTCGCGCCGCACCTGGGCGGCGAGAGCTTCGGCATCGTCCTGCTGGAGGCGATGGCCGCGGGCGCGCCGGTCGTCGCGAGCGACTTCACAGCCTTCCACCAGGTCCTGGACGGCGGCCGCCTGGGCGAGCTGTTCGAGCCCGGTTCACGCGACGCCCTGGTCGCCGCCTGCCTCCGCCTGCTCGCGTCCCCCGACGAGCGCGACAAGCTCCGCGACGCCGGCCTGACCGCCGTACGCCGTTACGACTGGTCCGTCCTCGCCGACGAGATCCTCGCCGTCTACGAGCTCGTCGCCCGCTGACGTACTCGGCGGGTCAATGGCCGGCGAGGACTGTGGCCTTGCGGATGCCGGGGCTGATCGTGGCGATCAACGCGACGAGGAGGGTCAGGCCGCAGAGGGCGAGGACCGCGCCGGCCGGGGTGACCACGTCCAGCAGGCCGCCGGCCAGCAGGGAGCCGAACGGGATCGTCCCCCAACTGACCAGGAGGACGACGCTCTTGACCCGCCCGAGCATCTCGTCGGGGATCACTGTGTACTGGTAGCCGATGACGACCACGTTCCACACGGGTCCGACGAAGGCCATCGCGGCCACGAGCGGGGCGAGCACGATGAGGTTGGGGGCAGCGGCCATGGGCGGTAGGAGTACCACCCACAGCCAGGTCGCCGCCATGGCCACCGGAATACTGCCGAGCGCGACGATTCGGCCGGCCTCGCTCCAGAGCATCACCCGTCGCCGGTCCCACCGGTCGACCAACGCGCCGGCCGGCAGGTAGAACAACAGGTAGGGCAGCGTGGAGACGAAGCCGGCCACGCCCGCCTTGCCGGCCGACCCGGTCATGGCCAGGACGACCAGCGGAACCGCGACGGACGACATGCGGGTTCCGAGTATCGACAGCACCTGGCCGGACCACAGCAGCATGAAGTCCCGGTTGTGCCACAGCGACGGCGGCCGCGGCGTGCCCGGTTCGGACTTGGTCATGTCACTCCACCCGGCTTCCTGTTGCGTCCTGGCTTTGCGGATCACAGAGTTCGACCAGTGTTCCTCAGCTCAGGTACTCGGCCAGCCCGATCAGGATCTCCCCGGGACCACGCACGTAGCAGACCTTCGTGTTGTCGCCGTACCGGGCGATCTCGCCGACGAGCTCACCGCCGAGCGGCCGCAGGCGCGCGACGACGTCCTCGATGCCGGTGACCGTGAACATCACGCGGTGCATGCCGACGAGGTTGTGCGGGGGCCGCTGCGGAGTCATCGGGCCCGCGACCGGCGACAGGTACTTGGCCAGCTCGAGCCGGCCGGGTCCGTCCGGGACCCGCATCATCGCGATGTCGCAGCTGACGCCCTCGAGCCCGACGCACTGGTCGGCGAAGGTGCCTTCGACCCGTGCTCGGCCTTCGAGCTCCAGGCCGAGCTCGGCGAAGAAGGCGACGGCCGCGTCCAGGTCGTCGACGACGATGCCGACGTTGTCCATCCGCTGGAGCGTCAAGGTGGTTCTCCTCGGTCTCTTCGCGGCCTGGGTGGCCGCTGGTGTACCTAGGACGAAGCCGGCCTCATGGTCTCGACACCTGGTTCGGATCCTTCCGGAAGGCGTTCAGGAGCGTGGCGCGGGACTCGGGGGAGAGGGCGTCGGCGGGCAGGAACGCCATCCACCGCAGTGGGACCAGCCGCCCTCGGACGGAGTGCGAGATCGTGGCAACGGTCGTCATGACGCTCCCCTCGAGAGTTCCGGACACCTGCTCAGTGCCAGAACCCCCGGGAAGCATTACAGCCGCAGTTCGGCCGCGGTCTCGGCGATCACGTTGACGTCACCCGGCGTCGGGTGCCACGGAAGCTGCAGCGGGTCGTCCTTGTACCGCGGTACGACGTGCAGGTGGGTGTGGAAGACGCTCTGCCACGCGTCGGCGCCGATGCAGCTGAGCAGGTTCGCGCCGTCGGCGTCGAGGCGCTCGATCACGCGGCTCACCAGCGACTGCGCGAGCAGCGTCGCGGCGGTGAGGTCCTCGGCGGTCGTCTCGCGCAGGTCGGTCGAGTGCACCCGCGGGACGACCAGCAGGTGTCCGCGGGTCGCCGGGTTGATGTCCATGAACGCGATCGCGCGCTCGTTCTCGGCCACCTGCTGCGACGGGATCGACCCCGCGACGATCCCGCAGAAAAGACAGTTCTCGGTCATGCCCCCACCCTAGAGCGTGCGGGACAGGCGAACTGGCGCTGGCTTAGACTGCGCGGGCCGGTTGACCTGGCGGTGTGAGGCCTAGGAGGGGACGGGATGGCGGACGAGCTGCTGCGGCCGACGATCACGGCGAACGTGGATCTGTCGGTGCGGCCGTGGCGGTTGATGTCGCAGGCGTACGTCGCGTTCTTCGGCGGCGTGCTCGCGGTGACGGTGATCGCCTTTCTCAACGCGCGGCGGCTCGGCGTCGATGCGTCCCGGCAGCGGCTGATCGTCGCGGTCGGCGTGGCCGCGCTGGTGGTGTCGGCGGTCGTGGTCGTGTTCCTGACCGAGGACGACGCGAGCAGCGGTCTGCGGATCGCCACCCGGGTGGTCGCCGTGCTCTGCTGCCTGGCCCAGCTCCGGGTCCAGCGGCCGATGGATCGCGCGTTCCAGCTCCGCGGCACCGACTACAAGTCGCTGTGGGGACCGGGGATCGCCGCGGTGATCGGGCTCGGTCTGGTGGAGCTCGTGCTGCTCGCCGTACTGGCGGTGACGTTGTGAGCGAACCGACCGAGGCCCGCCTGCAGATGGCCGGGCACTGGCTCCAGATCGGCCATCCGGAACGCGCGCTGGGCGAGCTCGAAGGGCTCTGGGGCGACGCCGCGATCGACTACCGCGCGTACCTGTTCCGGGGTGCCGCGCTGCACGCGCTGGACCGCAACGACGAAGCCATCACCGTCCTGCGGGACGGCCTCAGCCATCACGGCCCGTTCCTGCCGCTCCTGCAGATCCTGGCCGCGGCACTGCGCGCGGAGGGCCGTCTCCCCGAGGCCGAGGCAGCGCTGCTGCAAGGGCTCAGCCTCGACCCGAACGACCCCGACCTGCTGCTCGGCTACGCGATGGTCTGTCTGTCGGCCGGTCAGGCGGAGAAGGCCGGTGCCCTGGTCGAACGCGCGGCCTCGCAGGCTCCCGAGAGCCCACAGATCTCCGCGGCCCGCGCCCAGGTGGCATTTGCCCTGGGCAAGGATCGCGACATGCACCGGCACTCGCAGAAAGCGCTCTCGCACGATCCCGACGACCCCGGCGCCCGCGCCCTGCACGGCACGTCCGCGATGCTGACCGGCGACGCGAAAACCGGGTACCGCTCGCTCTCGTCCGCGGCCGCGTCCGATCCCGGCGACTCCGACCTGCGCGCCGCTGCCCGGGAGGCCCGGCTCGCGAACCACCCGCTGATGCGTCCGCTCCGGCCGTTCCAGCGATTCAACCCGCTCGTGGTCTGGATCGCCGCGGTCGCCGTCATCTACGGCCTCCGCCTGGCCGGCCTGAGACCGCTCGCCGTGGTCGCGGCCGTCGCCTGGTTCGGCTTCTGCATCTACTCGTGGGTGGCGCCGCCGTTGCTGCGCCGCTGGCTCAACCGGAACTGGTGACGATGACGAACGACCGGATCTCCGCGCTGCGCAAGGCGGTCGAGGCCAACCCCGACGACGTCCTGCTGCGGCTCGTCCTGGCCGAGACGCTCGTCGCCGCCGAGGAGACCGAGGCCGCGCTCGACCAGTACGTCGTACTGCTGGATCAGCAGGGCCTCCCCGAGGACCAGCTGGTGGCGGTCGGCGAGCTCGCGGCCGCGAACGGCCGGCTCGCGCTGCTGCGCAACTGCCTCGAGACCGCGCGTCAGGCGGGCGTCGTCGAAGGCACCGGCCGGCTGCAGCAGCTGGTCGACGAGATGATCGCGACCCGGACCGGCGTGAAGGTGAAGGTCGGGCCGGAGGAGACCGGTGACGGTTCGGTCAGCGACGCGGCGAAGGAGACGACGACCTTCGACCAGGTCGGCGGCATGGACGAGATCAAGCGGGTGATCCACCGGATGGTGATCCTGCCGCTGAGCCGTCCGGAGCTGTACGAGAAGTACGGGCGCCGGTCCGGCGGCGGCGTGATGCTGTACGGCCCGCCCGGGTGCGGCAAGACGCTGCTCGCCCGGGCGACGGCGGGGGAGTGCGGGCTGCCGTTCGTCAACGTCCGGATCGAGGACGTGATGGACCCCTACCTCGGGGTCTCCGAGCGCAACCTGCACGCGGCCTTCGAGCGCGCCCGGGCGAACTCGCCGTGCGTGCTGTTCCTCGACGAGCTCGACGCGCTCGCGTTCGCGCGGCACAAGCACGGCGGGTCCGAGGCGCGCCGGCTGGTCGACGTACTGCTGCAGGAGCTGGACGCGATCGGCTCGGACAACTCGGGGCTGCTGGTGATGGCCGCGACCAACGCGCCGTGGGACGTCGACGAGGCGATGCTGCGACCGGGGCGCTTCGACCGCGTGATCTTCGTGCCGCCGCCGGACGAGCCGGCCCGGGCGGACATTCTGTCCGTCGTACTGAAGGAGGTGCCGTCGGCGGGGCTGGACCTGAAGTCGCTGGCCGCGCGGACGCCGATGTTCAGCGGCGCGGACCTGCGGGCGCTGGTCGAGCGCGGGGTTGACGCGGTGATCGACGAGGCGCTCGCGAGCGGTGATGAGCCGCCGCTGGCGATGCCGCACCTGGAGGGAGCGCTCTCCGCGGTGAAGCCGTCGACGCTCGACTGGTTGCACCGGGTGCGTTCGTACATCGAGTTCGCGAACCAGTCCGAGCGGTACGACGACGCGGCGGCGTACCTGAAGTCCAAGGACGTCCGGCGGCGGCTCTCCTAGACCTTCACCTTCGAGGCTGCTGAGTCCGGCATCGCTTCGTACCGCGCGAACGAGCGCGTGAACGACGCCGCGCCGTGGGACAGCGAACGCAGGTCGATCGAGTACCGGGTGATCTCCACCTGCGGCACCTCGGCCTTCACCAAGGTCCGGTCGTCGCCGATCTTGTCGGTCCCGAGCAGCTTGCCGCGCCGTCCCGACAGATCACTCATCACCGCGCCGACCAGCTCGTCCGGCACCAGCACCGACACCAGGTCGACCGGCTCGAGCAGGTTCACCTTCGTCGCGTTCGCGGCCTCACGCAGCGCCAGTCCACCGGCCGTCTGGAACGCCATGTCGGACGAGTCGACGCTGTGCGCCTTCCCGTCGAGCAGCGTCACCCGGATGCCGACCATCGGGTAGCCGGCGCCGACGCCCTTCTCCATCTGCGCCCGGATCCCCTTCTCCACGCTCGGGATGAACTGCCGCGGCACCGCACCGCCGACGACCTTGTCGACGAACTCGAAGTCGTTGCCCTCCGGGTGCGGCTCGACCTCGATGTCGCAGACGGCGTACTGGCCGTGGCCGCCGGACTGCTTGACGTGCCGCCCGTGCCCCTTGGCCTTGCCGCCGAACGTCTCACGCAGCGGGACCCGCAGCTCGACGGTGTCCACCGAGACGCCGTACCGGTTGGCCAGAGCATCCAGAACGACGTCCGAGTGGGCCTCGCCCATGCACCACAGCACGATCTGGTGGGTCTCCGGGTTCTGCTCGATCCGCAGCGTGGGGTCCTCGGCCGCGAGCCGTTGCAGCCCGCCCGACAGCTTGTCCTCGTCGGTCTTGGCACGTGCCTGGACGGCGATCGGCAGCAGCGGTTCGGGCATCGCCCAGGGCTTGAGCACGAGCGGGTCGGCCTTGTCGGAGAGCGTGTCCCCGGTCTCCGCGCGGGTCAGCCGGCCGATCGCGCACAGGTCGCCGGCGACAACGCCCGAGGCCGGGCGCTGCTGCTTGCCGAGCGGGAACGACAGCGTGCCGATCCGCTCGTCCTCGTCGTGGTCGGCGTGGCTGTTCGCCTCGCCGAAGAAGGACGTGAAATGGCCCGACACGTGAACCGTCGTGTCGGGCCTGATGGTGCCGGAGAACACCCGCACCAGGCTGACCCTGCCGACGTACGGGTCCGAGGTCGTCTTCACCACCTCGGCGAGCAGCGGCCCGGCGGGATCGCAGCTCAGCTTGCCCTTCGCGACGCCGTGCGGCGTGAACACCTCGGGCAGCTGGTGCTCCGGAGGTGACGGGAACCCGCTGGTCGCGATCTCCAGCAGCTCGAGCGTGCCGACGCCGGTCCCGCTGCAGACCGGGATCGCGGGGAAGAACGACCCGCGCGCGACCGCGCGTTCCAGGTCCTCGACCAGCACGTCCTGGCCGATCTCCTCGCCTTCGAGATAGCGCTCCATCAGCGACTCGTCCTCGGACTCCTCGATGATCCCCTCGATCAGCGTGCCCCGGTGCTGCTCGATCAGTTCCTCGTACGACGCCTCCGGTGGATGTGTCGTGCGCTTCCCGTCGGCGTACTCGTAGTGCGTCTTCGACAGCAGCCCGATCACGCCCTGGCCGGCCGGGAGATAGAGCGGGAGAACCTTGTCGCCGAACGCGGCCTGCGCGGCGGAGAGCGCGTTCTCGTAGTTCGCCCGGGCGTGGTCCAGCTTGGTGACCACGACCGCACGCGGCATGCCGACCTGGTCGCACTCCTGCCACAGCGCCTTGGTCGGCTCGTCGACACCCTCGTTCGCAGGGATCACGAACAGGGCGCAGTCCGCCGCTCGCAACCCGGCCCGGAGCTCACCCACGAAGTCGGCGTACCCGGGGGTGTCGATCAGGTTCACCTTGACGCCCTCGTGCAGCAGCGGCGCGAGCGCGAGCCCGACCGACCGCTGCTGCCGGATCTCGGCGTCGTCGTTGTCGCACACCGTCGTCCCGTCGACGACGCTGCCGGCTCTGGTGAGCACCCCGGAGGCCACCAGCAGCGCCTCGACGAGAGTGGTCTTGCCTGCGCCGGACGGACCGACGAGCACGACGTTGCGAATGGCGGCGGGACTGTCCGCACCCGGTGCGCCCTGGGAAGTGTTCGCCTTGTCTGCCATGACGTTTCCTCCTGTTCGCCCACCATTCCCCGAAGCACCGCCTCAGCACAAGACCTCCCAGCCGTCGCGGCTACGGCTGGACCCACACCAGCACTTCTCCCGGCGACCAGGGCTGAACACTCGTGACGCGCCAGCTCTGGGGCGGCGACTCGATGTCGGGGTGGACCGGCTGCCCGTTGACAGTTGCCGGCCTGTTGTCGATGTAGGCCGCCACGGAGACCTTGCGCTGCTCGAGCAGTGGGAGGACATCGGCGATTCGACGACCTTCCAGTTTCAGTCCGGCGAGCTCTTCCCCGGGGCCGGTGGCAGACGATGCCGGCCAGGTGTACTTCTCGCCGGGCTCCGCCTGCCGGCCGAACTCGAGGACTGCTCGTCCGGCGAACGCCTTGTCCACCTCGATGCCCTGCTTGCACCCGAGATCGACCGCGGTCAGGGTCGCCGGGCAGGACTCTCCAGCGGCCAGCAACTCGATCTTGCTCTCCTCCTGACCACCTCCCAGCACGGTGAAGGTCGCGATGCCGCCGACCCGCGACGGAGAGGTCGGGACGGTCTTGACCGTGATGTCCAGGCCGAGCTTCTCGAACTGCTGGTTGTAGCGCTTCGGGTCCGCCTGCGGATCGACCACCCGGACGATCAGAGTGTCGCCTCGCTGGGTGACCGACAGAGCCTCGGGCTGGTCCTGGCCCGGCAAGGTGAGCACCGTAGCGCCGCACAGACCGGCCAGCAGGACAACGGCGGCTGTCGCGAGGACAAGACGGCGCGTTGGTCGGCGGGTGGTGCGTGACGGGGCAGCGATCGGTGCGGCGGCGACCGGTGCGGTGGCCGGTTCGGTGGCGGTGACCCATCTCGACAGCTCGTCCCACGACGCCGGGTCGATGTCGCGGGCGATTTGCGTGTCCGTGGCCCGCGCGATGTCGCGCAGGGCGTCTACCTCAGGCGCCTTCATGGGTTGCCTCTCCACTCGAAGCGGTCTGGAACGGGGTGTGGGCCAACTTCGCGAAACGTCGTTTCGCCCGGTGCAGCCTGATGCGTACGGCGTTGCGGCTGCAGCCGAGCACGACCGCGATCGAGGCGGTGTCGAGCTCTTCCCAGGCGACCAGCGCCAGAAGCTCCTGGTCGGCTTCGGACAGCTGCCGAAAGAGCTGCAGCGTCCTGGAGTCCTCCTGGGCCGGCAGCGTCAGCGTCAGCTCGTCGCGGAGGCGATGCGTCAGCGCGTGCCGCCTGCCTTCGCCCCGCCGGTGGTTCGCGAGCACCCGGCGCGCGACGCCGTACAACCAGGACCTGGCCAGCGCGTCGCCAGGGATGTCGTCCAACCGGCGCCACGCGATCACGAACGTCTCGGCCAGCAGGTCGGCGGCGGCCTCCGGAGTGTCCGTCCGCCGGACCAGGTAGCCGAGGATCTGCGCGCGGTACGCGGTGAACAGGGCCTCGAACCGTGCCTGCCGCTCATCCGCCGGACGGTCGACCACGCTGCCCCCTCCGAGCCGGGACCTCGTCGGTATCTGATTCATGCTCTGGAATGTCCAGCAGACCCCAAGATCATTTCACCCTCGTACGCAGTTTTCTGACGGGTCCCGATCAGCGCCCTTAGGATCGTGTCCGTACACCGCTCGATCTCCGGCTCAACCGCGAGCAGGCGATCATTGGTCCAGTCGGCGTCGCGGGAAGGGACACGGAGATGGAAGCTACGGAGGCGCGGCGTGCGGTGGCTGCGGTGATGGCGACCGCCGCAGAACTCGACCTGGCCGTCGACGACGCGATCGTTCTCAGCGACTCCAACCGACTCGTCCTCCGCCTGACGCCGTGCGACACCGTCGCCCGGGTCACGCCCCTGACACACTTCGCGAGCGCAGAGCAAGAAGTCGACCTCGTGAGACGGCTGACGCAGCGGGACGGCCCTGTCGCCCCGCTCGAGCCTCGGGTCGAACCACGCGTCTTCGTGCGTGACGGCTTCCAGGTCACCCTGTGGGCCTACTTCGAACCTGTGCAGTCCCGAAGGCTTCCGCCGGCCGAGTACGCGCAGGCGCTCGCACGTCTTCATGCCGCCCTGAGACGAACCGAGGTCGCGGCACCACACTTCATGGACCGAGTGGCTGATACTCAACGAGACGTTGCCAGCCGCAACATCACTCCCGATCTCGCGGACAAGGACCGGGCGTTGCTCACCGGCACGCTGCACGACCTGGGGCGATCGATCGTCAACCGGCGCGGCACCGAACAGCCGCTGCACGGCGAGCCGCACCCGTTCAACATCCTCGACACGAACAGCGGGCCGCTCTTCATCGACTTCGAGAACACCGCCCGTGGGCCGGTCGAGTACGACCTGGCTTGGGTGCCCAGCGAGGTTGTCCGGAACTATCCCGACGCTGACCAGGATCTGGTCGGCGAGTGCAGGGGGGTCGTGCTCGCGATCATCGCAGCGCATCGCTGGAGTCTCAACGACCAGCACCCGAGCGGCAGAGAATCGGGAGTGGGGTTCCTCCGCGTTCTGCGGGAGGGCCCGCCGTGGCCGGCGCTCGACGAAGTCGTCTGGTAGAGCGACCTCCCCCTGGCCACGGCCCGAACGTGCCCATGCACCTGGCAGCAGCAGCGCGGCGATCGGCGGCCCCACGCCTGCGGCCGTCGGAGGAACCGCGGTGTGAAGGCATCGGAGGTTTCTGACCGTCGGTCAGCCGAGGTCAGACGGCCTCGTGGTCGACACCGGAGCCACCCCGTCCACTACCTGCGCCCAGGCCATCGCAGCCCGAGTCGCCGGTTCCGGTTAGGGCTGACCGTGCGCGTCGCGTTGGCTGGTGAGGGCTGTGACGAGGGTCTTCAGGTCGTCGGGGTGGAGGCGGGTGGTGGTGAGCTGGGCTCTGACGGTCTCGAGCTCGGTGGTTGCCTGGGTGGCCTGGTGCTGGAGCTGCTCGGTGCGGGCGCGGAGGGTTTCCAGGTCGGCGCGGCCCTGATCGTGGGCGGTGGTGAGCCGTTGGAAGGCTTCGGCCTGAGCTGAGCGGGCTGCTTCGGCTTGCTGGGTCTTCTGCTGCTGCTCGGAGAGCGCGTTCTGGAGCGTCGCCAGGTCGGCCCGCGCGGTTTCGACGTCCGTACGCCGTACAGCCTCAGCCTCGCGAGCGGTGTCTCGCTCGGCGCGGAGCGTCTCGCGATCGGCGTGCAGGGTGTCGCGCGCTCGCTGTGCAGCCTCGACATCGCGACGAGCCGCGTCGCGTTCGCCGTGGAGAGCTTCCCGTTCGCGGTGGGCCGACTCGAGTTCACGACGGGCAGCGTCGCGTTCGGCGAGCAGGCGTTCGGCGGCGACGGCGATCTCGCGGAGCTGTCGGTCGGTACCGGCGGCGCGTTCTGCTTCCTTGGCAGCCTGAGCCTCAGCGGCCCGGCGCGCGGCGACGGCCTCTTCGGCCTGCTGCCGAGCGGCGCCCAGCGCCTCGGTCGCATCGAGGGCCTGGCGGGCGGCGGCGGAAGCGCGTTCCACGGCTTCGGTGCGTTCCTTGGCAGCACGCTCGGCGGCGGCCTGGCTCTGGCGGGTCTTGTTCTCGGCGTTCTCGCGCCCGTCCTCGGCGCTCAACCGCGCCTGCTCAGCCTCAGCAACCTGCGCATTCGCCGTCTCCACCGCAGCGATAGCTGCCGCCTCAACTGTATCCAACCGGTTGGTTACCGAATCGAGGGCGGTGGTGAGCGCTTCCACCGGTCCTCGTACGGCGTCCAGGTGGTCGCGCAGGCGCTCGGCGTCGAGGCGGAAGGTGCTGCTGCCGGCGTCCAGGCCCAGTGCGCCGAGGGCTTCCTTCTCCGCGCGGGCCATCTGGGCGCAGGTCCGGCCGTCTTCCCAGCGGGTCTCCCGGCAGAAGGTCCGCGGGCGTCCGCCCTGGAGTCCTGGAGCGGGCAGCTCGGCCCGGCACTTGCTGTAGCCGCATCTTCCGGCGTCCACGATCATGCTCAGGACCCTAGATGTTCGGAGTTAGAAAACCTGGAAACCGGTTCGGCGTTTTCAAAACTAAACCTAACCACCACGAAACCAGTGTTTTGTGAGTGTTCGGGAGACTGCGGAGTGGGAAGCCGGAGCGGACTGGGTTGGGCGCGAAGATGGCGTTATGGATGGATTACTGGTCGTGCTGGAAGAGGCCCGGAGAGCGCGGGACGAGGCGCGCGAGAGCGACCACATGGTCGTCGCGGAAGGAACCTGGCCGGGTGTCGAGGATCCGGAGACGCTGAGAGAACAGGTCGCCGACTGGCTGAGCCAGTACGCGAACGCGGGGACGCGACGGACGTACGGCTACGCGTTGGGGTTGCCGATGGCCTGGGTGGACCTGGTCGTGGGGGAGGACCTTGGAGCTGAGCGGGCGAAGACCTCGGCGAGCAAGAGCCCGGACGGTGACTGGGGCCAGGGCGGCGCCAGCGCGGGCCCGGGAGGCGCCGGAGGCTCGCGGCGGGAAGGACCGCTGCACGACTTGGCCTGGTTTCGGTGGTGTGCGGGGCGGGGGATGGATCCTCGGGCGGCGACCGGGCGAGACGTGAAGGCGTGGTTGCACCTGCTGGATGCGGCCGGCGCCGAGAAGCGGACTCGGCAGCGGATGCTCAGCACCCTTTCGGCGTTCTACGGGCACCTGACCGAGACCGGCGTCGTACCGGCGAACCCAGCAGCGCTCAACCGGGCGCGGCTCGGGCTCAACCGGAGCTCGCGCGACGCTTCCCCGACGATCCGGCTCACGGCGGCGCAGTTGCACGCGCTGCTCGACGCGGCGGGCAAGCTGCCGAACAGGACGCGCTTCAAGGATCTGTACGCCGCGCGCGCGGTCGCCGTGGTCGCGTTGCTGACGCTGGGACTGCGGGTCTCGGAGCTGGTCGGGCTCGATCGTCAGCATCTGGTGGTCTCCGGTGGAGAGCCGATGCTTCGAGTGCTCGGCAAGGGCGGCGTGCACCGCGAGGTCTACCTGACGACGCTCGCGGGCCAGGCGCTCGAGCGCTACCTGAGAGAGCGCGATCTGCTGCAGGAGACAAGCACCCCGGCGCTCCGCGGGAGCACGAACGGGAAGGCGACGAGTCCGCTGATCGCCACGAAGGACGGCGCGAGGTGCTCCCGGTTCGACGTGAACGCGCTGCTGCGGCGGGTCGCCGTACAGGCTGGTCCGGCGTTGGAGGATGTCGCGGACAAGGTGCACCCGCATGCGCTGCGGCACGCGTACGTGACGATCGCGCTGGAGCAGGACGCCCGCATCCAGCACGTCCAGGCCGACGTCGGCCACGCGAGCATCGCGACCACGCAGTACTACGACCGAGGACGCCGCACCCGCGACACCACCGCAGCAGATCTGGTCGAGGCCGCAATCCGCGCGGCGGGAGAAGGACCTCTCGACAACCAGGACCTGCTCTAACGGGTACGTCGCTCCGCAAGCACCGCTGCTCCCCACCCCGCCGCCGCGCCGATCATCGCGGCAATCGGCGCCAAGACGATGGCTGGATTTGTCCACTCCGAGCCGCCTGCCAGCCGGGCCCATACCGCGTTCGCGATCATCAGAACGACCGCACCAGCGACGGCCCACCAGTTGCGGCGACGATTCTGTGCCGGCGAGGCCATGCGCCGACGATATCCGCTCGACCCGCCGCGGCACAGAGCCCATGAGTGTCGGCGGTGGACTGAGATCTCGGTACTGTCGCGGCATGCGAAGGGGACTCTGGACCGCCGTGGTCACGCTGCTCACCGGGCTTGTTCTGACCGGGTGGGCGCTGCCGGCGAACGCCCGGCCGGCTGACGTCGGTGACGTCGTCGAACGGATGCGGATCGACTACACCGTGAACAACGACGGCGTGCTGCACGTCAAGGAGACGATCGACTACAGCTTCGGCAGCTCCGGGCGGCACGGGATCTACCGCAACCTGGTCACCCGTGAACCGTGGGCCGACGACGACTCCAAGGACCAGGAGTACCGGATCTCGGACATCACGGTCCACAGCGACGACGCGCCGGACGAGTTCGAGACGACGACCGAGAAGAGCAAGACCCAGCGCGACCAGTCGATCCAGATCAAAATCGGTTCGGCCGACGAGACGGTCCCCGGGCGCCGGGCGACGTACGTGATCGAGTACGACGTCCGCGGCGCGCTGCGGCACTTCGAGGACCACAGTGAGCTCTACTGGGACGCGACCGGCACCGGCTGGGACGCGACCTTCCGGCAGATCGCCGTCACCGTCGAGGTGCCCGACGACGACGTGCAGCAGGTCGACTGCTTCGTCGGCGCCCAGGGCAGTGAGCAGTCCTGCGACAGCAAGTCGGTGGTCGGTGGCAAGGGAGTCTTCACCGCTTCCGGACTGGACCGCAGCGAAGGCCTGACGATCGTCGCCGGCATCAAGCCCGGTGTCGTCGCCAACGACGCCCCGATCGTCGTCGACCCGCCCGCCTGGCTCAAACGCAACGGCATCAACGTCCCCGGCCTCGTCACCGCCGGCCTGGTCACGCTCGCCGGTCTGGGAGCGGCCGTCCTGTACGGCAAGCGCGGCAACCGCGACCTCCGGTACGCCGGGATGCCGCCGGGCACGTTCCCGCCGAACGGCGCGACCGTTGCCGCGGTCAAGGACACGCTGACCACCGACCAGATCCCGGTCGCGTTCTCCCCGCCGCCGATCCCGGTCGGCGAAGGCGGCCTGCTGATCGATGCGAAGGCCAACACCACCGAGACCGCCGCGACGCTGATCGACCTCGCGGTGCGCGGCGCCGTACGGATCGACAACAGCGGGGACGAGCAGAAGGCCGTGCTGCTCAACCCCGCGCTGGCCACCGCGCCGCACGAGCAGGTCCTGCTGCAGAACCTGTACCCGGGCCTGGCGCCCGGCACCGAGATCACGCTGGAGCGCCGCCCGACCGGTGACAACTCGATGCGGCTGGCGCACGACGGGATGATCGCCGCGCTGCGTCAGCAGGTGCAGGCACGCGACTGGTACACCCGGATGCCGTGGGCCGCGCGCGGCAAGCAGCTGTCCGGCGTGTTCCCGTGCGCGTGCATCGCGATGATCGGGATCTGGGTCTTCGGCGCCGGCATCATCGGTACGGCGGTCGGCGCGGCCACCGGCGGCCTGGGCCGCGCGGTCGTGATCGGACTGCCGGTGCTCGCGGTGATTGTTGCCATCGGCACCGTTGTCACGCAGCGGGCGAAGGGCCGGCGCAATCCTGCCGGACGCGCCGTGACCGACCAGCTGATCGGGTTCCGGCTCTACCTGTCCACGGCCGAGGCGGACCAGCTCCGGTTCGAGGAGGGCGAGGACATCTTCAGCAAGTACCTGCCCTGGGCGATCGCGTTCGACCTGGCCGACCGGTGGCAGCGGGTCTGCTCGCAACTGGTCGCGGCGGGACGGATCCCGGCCGACCCGTACTGGTACAGCGGGCCGTCGTACTACACCTCAGGGTTCGCGGCCGGCAGCATCAGCCAGACCGTGGCGCACACCTTCGACCCGCCGCCGGCCCCTGCGGGCAGCGGTGGTGGTGGCGGTAGCTCCTCCGGCTTCAGCGGAGGGTCCTCCGGTGGCGGCGGAGGCGGTGGGGGCGGCGGTTCCTGGTAGACCCGCGGGGGAGTGGGCCGCCGTACCAGGTACGGCGGCCCCGAAACTCCCGGGTGGAACTGGTCGGTCAGACCTTGCCGCCGGCCACGGCCGGAGCGGTCGGGTCGGCCCCTGCGTCGCCGACGGTCTCACGGGCCAGGTAGTCCTCGAGGTGGAACAGGTTGTCACCGGCGCGCTTCGCGACGTTGACCAGCGTCGTCATCGCGGCGACCTCCTCGACCTGCTCCTTGAGGAACCACTGCATGAACTGCTCGCCGAGGTAGTCACCGTCGTCGCGGGCGGTCCGGGCCAGGGTCTCGATCTGCTTGGTCACCGTGATCTCCTGCTGCAGCGCGAGCTCCAGCGGGTCGAGCGCGGTCTTGAACTCGTTGACGATCTCGCCGACCCCCGGGATCTGCGGGCGGACGTCGAGGTCCAGCAGGTACTTGACCATCATCATCGCGTGGTTGCGCTCTTCCAGGGACTGCTTGTAGAAGTGCGCGGCCAGCTGCGGGAGATCCTGATCGTCGTACCAGACAGCCACTGCCGCGTACTGCTGTGACGCCGTGAATTCGTTCCGGATCTGTTCTTGCAGGAGTTTCGCGTACGTGCTCATGTTCACCAAGGTAGTGGCCTTCGGGCGAATTATCACCGTTGGCGAGCCTCGCCTAACGGCGTGTCAGATCGCACCGGTGACGTGCGAACGGATCGCGGGAAGGTTGCCCAGCGGGGCGAAGTAGCCGCTGGTGCCGTGGTCGAAGGTGATCGCCGCGATGCCCTGCTGCAGCCAGACCGGCGCCTGGGCGACCGCGTCGACCGGGGTGAGCGCGAGCACCTCGACCTCTTCGTCGGCGGCCGCCAGGCTGTTGGCGACCGCGAAGTCCCGCGCGCGTTGGGCGGAGGTGAACGCCATCAGGAACGGCTGGTCGCCGTTCACTCCCACGAAGGGCTGCGGGTTGCCCGGTTCGCCGCGCTGGACGAACCACCAGCGCTCGAGGGAGAAAGTTGCTGCCCACAACTTTTCCTGGTTGGTGGTGCTCGGGTCGGCGCCGACGGCTTCGGCGAGGACGTCGGTGGGGGATGCTTCCTGCATCCCCCGACCGTACGTCGTCAGCGGTCCCCGAGCACGACGATTTCGCGGTCGCCGCCGGGGAGTGTGATGGTGATCTCGCGGCTGTCCACCCGTACGTCGATGCCTTCGGCAAGCGCTTGCGGGGCGAGTTCGTCACGGGTCAGCAACACAGCGTGCACGAGCACGGTCGGGTCGCCGGTGTGGGGGGCTGTCAGGTACGGCGTCGCGGAGTGCGGGCCGAAGGCGTTCACGCCGAGTCCTCGGTGGACGCCGGCGGAGGTGTAGCCGTGGAGGGCGACGACTGAGGACTGGAGGCCCTCGGATGTTCTTGCCGAGGCCCATACGGCGGTGGCTGAGGAGGCCGACATGCCGGCGGGCACGTCGCTTGTGGCTGAGGCCGCGGCGCCGGCAGAAGTGCTTAAGAGGTCCGAGTTGTCTGCTGGGGTGGTCGCCTCGGCGCCGGTGGCAGCGCCGGTCGCGGTGGTTGTTGCGTCGACCGAGGTGTTGGTGGTGCCTGGCGTGGTCGCGCCGCTTTCTGCTGTTGCTGTGGGCAACGTGTTGGCGGCTACGGCGTAGCCGCCGCTGCAGATCAGGGACCCGGCGGGGCCTTCGACGAGGTTGACTCGGACTTCCAGGCTGCCGTGGACCACCGAGATGGTTTCGATGGGCCAGGGGCCTTCGTTGCCCAGCCAGGCCTTGTGCCAGGAGGATGCCGTACGGGCTCCTACGCCCAGGCGGCGGATTCGGCCTCGGGTGCTGGAGTTGCCTTGCTGGTCGACCAGTGCGACCAGGTTGTCGATGCGGGGTGCGTTGTCGGCGAGTTCGGGGCCGGCGTGGTTGGAGTAGGCGAGGCGGTCGTAGTGGGAGTCGACCGGAGGCTCGACGCCTTCGGGCTCGGTGAGTGGCGCGTGGTCGGCGCCGTGGTTGATCAGGCGGACGAGCTGGTCGTGGCGGCTGTTGTGGACGATCCAGCCGGGGGCCGGCATCGAGCGGACCTGGTCCTCGTCGTCGAGCGGGATGGACTCCTCCGGCGCCGACCACACCGGGTGCTCCGGCGGCAGCAGCAATCCGACGAAGCCCTTCGAAGCCCAGTACGGCGAGCCAGGGCCGGAGTATTGCTGCGTCGTCGGCAGGAACGTGTCGTACCAGCCCAGTGTCAGCAGTCCCCGCTCGTCGGGTACGCCGTGCTGGACGAAGTGCCGCGCGATCCCTGAGCACAGCCGCCGCGTCTGGCCCGGTGACAGCGGTGTCGCGTCCATCAGCGCACCCATCCAGTACGGCGCGGCCGCCGCCATCCGGTACGTCAGCGACCGCCCCTGGTACACCGGCGCCCCGTCGTTGCCGACGAGGTGCACCGCGTCCTCCAGGAACAACGCCAGCCGCTCCCGGTAGACCTTCAACCGGTCGTCGACAGCAGCCCCCGGCGTGGCCGCGGCCATCCGTGTCCACAGCGCCGGGTACAGGTGCATCGCCCAGCCGATGTAGTTGTCGAAGTTCTGCCCGTCACCGTCGGAGTACCAGCCGTCGCCGACGTACCAGTCCTCGATCCGGTCCAGACCGCCGTCGATGTCGTCCTGCGAGTACGGCGCTCCGACCGACGCGAGGAACTGCTCGCTGACCACCTGGAACAGCCGCCAGTTGTTGTCGTGCGTCGTCGACCCGATGAACCCACCGAGCCACTCCGCCACGTGTTCCTGTGCGCGGGTGTCGAGCCGGTCCCAGATCCACTCGCGCGACTCGTGCAGCGCGACGGCGATCGCGGCCGCCTCGACCATCTGCTGCGAGCGCGGAGTCAGCCGCAGCCAGGACTCCGGGTGGTCCGGGTTCGCGCCGTTGGCGACCCCGCGCGCGTACCGCTCGATCAGCTGCTCGCAGCCCTCGCCGCGAACGCCCCCGATCCGGAACGCGGCGAGCATGAACGACCGGGCGAAACCCTCCAGCGCGTCGGACGCCGTACCGGATCTGCTCGGGCGACCCGGCAGCTCGACCAGCGCGGAGCCGGGGGAGAAGTACGGGTCGAGCGAGTCGAGCAGGTGGTCGGCCAGCGCCTCCCAGTGCCCGCGGACCCAGCCGGTCTGACGAGACAGGACACGATCGGTGGCGGGCAGAATCAGCCTGGTCACGGGGCCTCCAGATCTGGACTGAGGAGCGAAGCGACTGAAGCGGCGAGGGAAGATCTGGAGGCAAAGCCCCGTGACCCAGCACGCCGGAGGCGGGCAATGTGCACAGTCATGCGATCCTTCCGAGTTCGGTCGGGCTGATGGCGTGCTGCAAGGGGAGGCCGGCGGCCAGACGCTCGACTTCGCCGACCGCGAGCTCACCCAGGCGGGCGACCTCGTTGCCGACGGCGCCGGCCAGGTGCGGGGTGAGGAACACGTTCGGCAGGTCGAGCAGCCGCGAGTCCGGCAGCAACGGCTCGGGATCGGTCACATCCAGTACGGCGTCCAGTCGGCCGGCCACGCACTCGGCCTCGAGCGCGGCGGCGTCGACGATCTTGCCGCGAGCCGTGTTGATCAGCACCGAGCCGTCACGCAGCAGCCCGAGCAGCCGCGCGTCGACCAGGCCGACCGTCTCGGGGAGCAGCGGCGCGTGCACGCTCAGTACGTCGCTGCGCCGGAAGAGCTCGTCGAGCGAGACGAGTTCGGCGCCGAGCTCGGCGGCTTCGTCCGCGGACAGGTACGGGTCGCTGAGCAGTACCTCGAGGTCGAACGCCTTGAGCCGTTCGGCGACCATCCGGCCGATCCGGGAGGCGCCGAGCAGGCCGACGGTCGTGCCGTAGTTGCCGGGGATGTTGCTCGGGTCGGGCCGGTGCTTGCTGCGCTTGTACTCCTCGCCGAGCCGGAACGCGCGCTTGCCGCTCAGGACGATCGTCGCGACCGTGAACTCCGCGACCGGCAGCGCGTTGGCGACCACGGCCGAGGTGACCTGGATCCCGCGGTCGAAGGCGACCGGCGTGACGAAGTGCTTCACCGAGCCGGCCGCGTGCACGATCGCGCGCAGCCGGGGTGCGGCGTCGAGCACCTCCGGGGTGATCTGGGGGCAGCCCCAGCCGGTGAGCAGGATGTCGACGCCGGCCAGCGCGGCGCGGATCGACGGTTCGTCGAGGAACGTGCCGTCGGCACGGATCTGCAGGACGTCGGCGACCTGGTCGAGCCGGTCACGCACCGCCGGGACCAGCACCCGGTCACGGCTGGACTCGTTCATCGCCAAGAGGACGGTCGGCCGAGCGGTGGGCGGGGCAGCGGGGGACAGCTCAGATTCGGTGCGCACAGGAGCACGCTAGCAAGCGCTTTCCGAATCCGCAGGTCCGATCCGCGCGGGAATCGGTGAAAAACTTCTCAACTGCTGGAATTCCTGCCCGGTGAGCGGGCGTTGTCACCTGAGAAGGCAGGATAGAGGGGCCTGACCGCCCTGTTGGCCCGCGATGAAGGAGACGAGTTACATGCTGCGACCGGACGACCTCTACGAGATCGTCGACGAGTCGGTGGCGACCGGCCCGGCGGCGACGCCCAAGGTGCTGGTGCATTCGCTCGACGGATTCATGGACGCCGGCCAGGCGGGTCGCGTGACGGCCGACCACCTGCTCGACGTACTGGACAGCCGTCTGCTGGCGCGTTTCGACGTCGACCTGCTGCACGACTACCGGGCCCGCCGCCCCGAGGTGACGTTCTCGGAGGACCGCTTCATCGACTACACGCCCCCGCAGCTCAACCTGCACCTGCTGACCGACGACGCCGGGGTCGAGTTCCTGCTGCTGGAGGGTGTCGAGCCCGACAACCACTGGAACCGGTTCGCCGGTGCGGTCCGGCAGCTGATCGAGAAGTACAACGTGACGCTGACGGTCGGCGTGCACGGCATCCCGATGGGCGTGCCGCACACCCGCCCGCTCGGCCTGACCGCGCACGCGACGCGGCCCGAGCTGGTCACCCGGTCGAACATCTGGGACGGCGAGATGCGGCTGCCCGCGAGCGCCGGCACGATGCTCCAGGTCCGTCTCGGTGAGGCCGGCAAGGACGCGATGGGCTTCGCGGTCCACGTCCCGCACTACCTGGCCGAGAACCGTTTCCCGGGTGCCGCGCTGGCGCTGGTCCACGCGATCTCCGCCGCGACCGGGCTGCTGCTGCCGAGCAAGGCGTTGCTGGACGAGGCCGCCATCACCGGCCGGATGGTCGACGAGCAGGTCGAGCAGTCCGACGACGCCTCGGCCGTGGTGAACGCCCTCGAGACCCAGTACGACGCCGCCGCCGGCTCGATCAGCCGCGGGAGCCTGCTGGCCGGTTCGACGCCATCGGCCGACGAGCTGGGCGCCGAGGTCGAGCAGTTCCTCGCCGAGCTGAACCGCGACGACGACACCAACTGATCCACCGCGCAAAGGGCCCCGGGAACTCCGGGGCCCTTTGCGTTGGCCGTGGTTCAGACCGACAGCGTCGCCCGGTCCGCGGTCGAGCGGACCAGGATGCGGTCGATGCTGTAGCGTCCCGGCCCGACCGCCGCGAGCGTCAGCGCGGCCAGTCCCAGGACGACGACCAGCTCCCAGCCGCCTTCGGCGACGAACACGCCGTTCGACAGGTGCACGAACAGGAACGCCCCGGCCATGTCGAGCGCCAGCAGCACCCCGGCGACCGTAGTCAGGAAGCCGAGGATGAGCGCCGCACCGGCGATCAGCTCCGCACCGGCGGCGTAGTACGCCGACAGTGTCGGCGCCGGGACGCCCATCTGCTCGAAGCCGCTCGCGGTCGCGGCCAGGCCGTTCGTACGGAACTTCTGCCAGCCGTGGGCGACGAACACGACGCCGAGGCCCACCCGGGCGATCAGTAGGACGAGGTCACGGGCGTGGCGGGTGGCGCCGGAGGGGAGGCGGCTCACGGGGGCTCCTTCGGTCGGTCGGGTATTTGGTTGCGCGTTCAACCGCAGCCTACGGACGGCACCCGAAAGCTCACCGAAAACAACCGCGTGAGGGCAACCACAGATGCCCGGCCACGGGCCGCTGACCTGTCAGGATGAGGCATGCCCGAGTCTGTGGAGGATCTGGTCGACCTGCTCGACCTGGAGAAGATCGACGACGACCTGTTCCGCGGCCGCCAGCCGCAGACCGCCGCGCAGCGGGTGTTCGGCGGGCAGGTGCTGGGCCAAGCGCTGGCCGCGGCCGGTCAGACCGTCGAGCCGGAGCGCGTGGTGCACTCGCTGCACGGCTACTTCCTGCGCCCGGGCGACACCGCCGTACCGATCGTGTACCGGGCCGAGCCGACCCGCGACGGCAGAACGTTCAGCAGCCGCCGGGTGGTCGCCTCGCAGAACGGCAAGCCGATCTTCTACATGTCGGCGTCCTTCCAGCGCCCCGAGCCCGGGCTGGACCACAGCGACCCGATGCCGGACGACGTCGTACCGCCGGAGGAAGCGCCGACGCTGGCCTCGGTGCTGGAGGCGGCGACCGGGCGCAAGGCCGAGGACTGGAACAAGGAGTGGGCGGCGCTCGACATGCGGCTGGCCGGCGTGAGCGGCCGGCAGTTCTGGATCCGGGCCGCCGGCAAGCTGCCCGACGAGCCCGCGCTGCACGCCTGCGTGCTGGCCTACGCCAGCGACCTGACGTTGCTCGGGGCAAGCTTGTTGCCGCACGGCCTGGTGATCGGCGACCGCCGGATCCAGCCGGCCTCGATCGACCACGCGCTGTGGTTCCACCGGCCGTTCCGCGCCGACGAGTGGCTGCTCTACGACCAGGCGTCGCCGTCGGCGTCCGGTGCCCGCGGGTTCGCGACCGGTCGGCTGTTCACACAGGACGGCAGGCTGGCCGCGTCGGTCGCGCAGGAGGGGCTGATCCGCCCGGTCGGACTGGATCTGCACGACGAAAGCGATTGACGGATCTGCTAGCTTGGTGGACATGCAGCGTTTCAGCGCAGTCACGACGACGCCGGAGTACGTCTCGGCGCGCTGACTCACGCAGTCTTCCAAAAGCCCCGGGGCGAGTGCCCCGGGGCTTTTTGCATGCCACCGCCGACTCGCCCCTGACCCAGAGCGAGGAAAGCCATGTTCGACCACCGCAAACTCGGCCGCGAGCTCGGCCTGTTCGACTCCGACCCGCTGATCGGCGCGGGCCTGCCCTACCTGCTCCCGGCCGGTGCCGCGATCCGGCACGCCTTGGAGAGCTACGTCGCCGAGCTGGAACGCCGCGCGGGCTACCAGCACGTCTACTCACCCGTCCTCGGCAAGCGCGAGCTCTACGAGATCTCCGGCCACTGGTCGCACTACAGCGACGACATGTACCCACCGATGAAGGTGGGGGAGGAGGAGGTGGTGCTGCGCCCGAGCCTGTGTCCGCACCACGCGCTGATCTACCGGTCGCGCTCCCACAGCTATCGCGAGCTCCCCCTGCGGTACGCCGAGCTCGGCGGCATGTACCGCTCGGAGCTGTCCGGCGTACTCGGGGGACTGACCAGGGTGCGCGCGATCCAGCTGAACGACGGCCACATCTTCTGCACCCTCGATCAGGTGGCCGGTGAGGCGCGGGCCTCGCTCGACCTGATCCTGCGCGCGTACGACGACCTCGGCCTGAAGCCGTCGCGCTTCCTGCTGTCGCTGCCCGCGGCCGACGCCCGGATCGGCGCCGCCGACAGCAAGTACGTCGGCGACCAGGAGAGCTGGGACCGGTCGGCGGCGCTGCTGAAGGAGGTCCTGGACGAGGCCGGGGTCGACTACGAGGAGGCGCCGGGGGAGGCCGCGTTCTACGGGCCGAAGATCGACATCCAGCTCGAGGACGCGGCCGGGCGTGAGTACACCCTGTCCACCATCCAGGTCGACTTCCACCAGCCGGCCCGGTTCGAGCTCGAGTACATAGGTGCCGACGGCAACAAACACCGGCCCGTCATGGTGCACCGGGCGATCATCGGCAGCCTGGAACGGGTGATCGGGCAACTGGTCGAGCAGCACGGCGGCGCCTTCCCCGCCTGGCTCGCGCCGGTCCAGGTCGTCGTGCTGCCGCTGTCGGACGCCGAGGAGCCGTACGCCGCCGAGATCGCGCGCCGCGCGATGAACCGTGGCCTGCGGGTCGAGGTGGCGCACGCCGACGAGGGCACCCTCGGCGCGCGGATCCGGGAGAACCGGCACGCGCCGTACCAGCTGGTGGTGGGGAAGCGGGAGGTTGCCTCCGGCCACTTGGCGGTGCGGCACCGCGACGGTCACCAGGACGATCCGGCCGAGGCCGTGGATGTTCTCGAGTATTTATCTTTCCATTGCCGTGCAAACTCTTGCCAGTCGCTGCCGGACTGAGAGATGGTGACGGTCAGTCATGCACTCCCTACCCAGTGCAAAGGCGGTCCGCCCCCATGAAACGCCTCACCGGAATCCTCGGCAGCGCGGTGCTCGGCACCGCGCTGCTGGCCAGCCCCACCGTCGCGCACGCGGCCCCCTCGTACGTCGCGCTCGGTGACTCCTACGCCTCCGGCGTCGGCACCCGCTCCTACATCCCCGACAGCGGCGCGTGCCAGCGCTCGACCAAGTCCTACCCGTACGTCGAGGCCGCCCGGATCGGCGCGACGCTGACGTCGGTCGCCTGCTCCGGCGCCCGGGTCGCCGACGTCACCGCGAACCAGCTCGGCCCGCTCACCGCGGCCGTCAATTTCGTCACCCTGCAGGTCGGCGGCAACGACGCGGGCTTCACCTCGGTGATCACCGAGTGCGCGAAGCCGGCCTGGCTCGGCAACTGCGACGCCGCGATCAACACCGCCCAGGCGACGATCAACAACACGATCCCGGGCCGGCTCACGACTCTCTACGCGACCGTGCGCAGCCGGGCGACGGCCGCGAAGGTGGTGATCGTCGGCTACCCGCGCCTGTTCAACGGAACCGACTGCAACGCCGGCACGTTCTTCAGCGCCGCCGAGATGACGCGGCTGAACCAGACCGCCGACCTGCTGAACAGCAAGATCTCCGCGGCCGCCGGCGCGGCCGGCTACACGTTCGTGAACCCGACGAGCGCGTTCACCGGGCACTCCGTCTGCGGCAGCCCGGAGTGGATCAACGGGCTGTCCAACCCGATCGGCGAGTCGTACCACCCGAACGTCACCGGCCAGGCGACCTTCGCCAACCTGGTCCAGCCGCACCTGAGCTGACACCCGAAGGGCTGCGCGGCGCCCCTGTTCGTGGTGTGATGCAGGGGTGCCGTACCGGTGCGAGGCCGGCCCCGGAGGGGTGGTCGGTGTCGTCGCCGGCCGGTCGGCGCTCTCTCCCGATGCACGAATCCCCTTCTGCTGCTGGCCTTCTGGTGCCGCAGACCCACCTGTGCCAGCACTCTCGGTAGCGCCCTTTGAGCGTGAAGTCGCCGCTCCCAACTCACGATGCGTGAGGTCGCGATCGCGTTGGTGTGAGATGGATCACGGGAGGTCGCTTTCCGGATTCGGCGAATGACAGGGTGCAGCCGTCACCCGCCTGTCGAGAGCGAGCTTGGGGGCTTGTGGGCTCTCGGCGACACGCAGTACTGGGAGGAAACGCCTGTGAAAGCTCGCACCTGGCTGGCCGGCTTAGCCGCCGGCGCAGTATCACTCACCCTCGTGGCACCGGGAATCGCCAGCAGCGCTCCCGTCGTGGACCAGGCGGCCGCCGCCAAGGGTCCCGAGGTCCGCACGGTGGAGACCCCGAAGGCCGGCGGCGCCGGTCTGGTGACCAAGCGCGACGCGACCGGTCGCGCGCACTCGGTCCGTCCGGCCACGCCGCTGAAGGCTCCGGCCTCGGTCAGCGCGAAGGCCGGAAAGTCCGCGACCAGCAAGCCCGACGCGGCCGCGGTCGCGAAGGCCCAGGTGACTGCGGTCGCGCCGTACTTCGGAGCGCGCCCGGCCGACCTGGTGGCGCAGACCAGCACCCTGTCGGAGTACGGCTCGCAGACCCGCTTCCAGCAGGTCATCGACGGCGTCGAGGTGTACGGCGGCGAGATCGTCACCAGCCTCGACAAGACCGGTGCGCTGGAGGCCGCGAACGGCGAGGTCGCGCTGGCGACGTACGGGACCTTCCCGGCGGCCGACAAGGCCGACGCCGCGAAGACCACCGCGCAGAACGCGGCCGTGCAGGCCGTCGCGACCCGCGGCAAGCTCGACGCCGGCAAGCTGACCGCGAAGCTGCAGGGACCGCGCTGGTTCGACCTCGGCCTGGTCACCCGCCAGCCGGGCTCGGTCGCGATCCCGGTCTACCTGTACGACGTGACCGGCGCCGGCGACGTCCGCTGGCAGGCCATCGTGCACGCGTCCGGCCAGACCCTGCTCGCCTGGGACATGGCCGAGAAGCTGAACCGTGTGGTCTGCGACGCCGACCACACCGTGATCCAGACCGGTAACGAGGACGTCCGCTGCGGCACCGTCTTCAAGTCCAGCCGCTCCGAGGGCGAGGCGCCGTCGGCGGTCCAGGACGTCAACCAGGTCTACGAGTACTTCGGTGACACCTCCGACACCTACGCCTCGCTGGGCACCGACCTGACCGAGCTGATCGGCGTCGACTACGGCGACGGCAAGGGCAAGGCGCTGCGCGGCACGGTCCGGATCTGCGTCGACGGCGGTTGCCCGTACGCCAACGCGTTCTGGAACGGCGAGCAGATGGCCTTCGGTGAAGGCGTCAGCACCGACGACGTGACCGGCCACGAACTGACCCACGGCGTCACGCAGAACACCTCGGGCCTGGCCTACCTGTGGGAGGCCGGCGCGATCAACGAGTCGCTGTCCGACATCCTCGGCGAGTTCGTCGACCTGACCAACGGCTCCGCGGACGACACCGCGGTCAACCGCTGGCAGATCGGTGAGGGCTCCAGCCTCGGCGTGATCCGCAGCATGTCCGACCCGACGAAGTTCGGCGACCCGGACCGGATGCGCAGCGGCAACTGGTTCGACGACGAGTTCTTCCAGGACAACGGCGGCGTGCACTTCAACTCCGGCGTCGGCAACAAGGCGGCGTACCTGATCGCCGACGGTGGCGCGTTCAACGGCCAGCGGATGCTCGGGATCGGCCTGGCCCGCTCCGAGGTGCTGTGGCACGAGACCCAGAAGGTGCTGACCTCCGGCGCCGACTACGGCGACCTGGCCGAGGGCCTGCGCGCGACCTGCACCAAGCTGGCCAAGAAGAAGAAGTCGGGCATGACCAAGGCCGACTGCGCCCAGGTCGAGCTCGGCATCAAGGCGACCGAGATGGACTTCGACCCGGCCGTCGGCAAGCCGGCCCAGGCGCCGGTCTGCGACACCACCGGCGCGAAGGCCAAGAACCTGTTCAAGACCAGCTTCGCGGAGTACCCGGACGGCAAGGTCGTCCGCGGTGAGGGCTGGGTGCTCGGCAAGGGCGAGGGCCTCGAGGGCTCGCTCGTCGACACGTCGTACTCGCAGGACGGTGACGACTCGATGCTCGGCGTCGTGACCGATCCGGAGGGCTCGATCAGCCTGCAGACCGCGAACAGCACGAAGATCAAGAACACCAAGACGTACCTGCGCTTCACGCACGCGTACAACTTCTACAACGTGTTCATCATCTTCGGCGTCCGGACCGGGGCGGCCACCCTGGAGTACTCCGACAACGGCGGCGCGACCTGGAAGGACACCTCGGCGCTGACCTGGAAGAACGGGCCGACGCTCGACCCGAACTTCACCGACGACACCGTCGCCGCGTGGCACGGCAACTCGGGCGGCTGGGAGACCAGCCGGCTGGACCTGTCGGAGTTCACCGGCAAGCAGCTGAAGTTCCGCTGGACCGGGCACGGCAAGGACTTCGCCGACCTGATCCCGGGCAACTGGTGGCTCGACAACGCCACCATCTACAACTGCTCCAAGTGAGCTGAGGCGAGGCCCGGCGGACACCACGTCGCCGGGCCTCGTTCTTGTCCTTTATATGCCTGACGCGGTATATATGGAGTCATGAGCGAATCCCTGACCAGCGTCGACGGCCGGACCCAGCTGCGGATGGAGCGCGCGCTCGCGCATCCGCCGGAGAAGGTGTGGCGGGCGCTGACCGAGCCCGGCGAGCTCGCGCACTGGTTCCCGGCCGCGGTCGAGCTGGACCTGCGGCTGGACGGGAAGATCAGCTTCGCCTTCGACGGCGAGGACGGCGGCGACGGCGTGATCCGCGCGTACGAGCCGCCGAAGCTGCTGGAGTTCACGTGGGGGAGTGAGATCCAGCGGTGGGAGGTCGAACCGACCGACGACGGTTGTCTGCTCACGCTGACCACGACGTACGACGACCGCCCGGGCTCGGCGAGCTTCACCAGCGGCTGGATCCTGTGCCTGGACGCGATGGACCAGGCGCTCGGTGGACGAGCCGTTGCCCGCGACAACTACAAGGTCCTGCACGAGCACTTCGTGAAGATCTACGGCCTGGACGCCGGCGAGCCGCAGCCCGACGGGACGGTCCGCTTCGAGCGGCAACTGACCGCACCGAAGGAGAAGGTGTGGCCCCGGCTCGCCGAGAGGTTGAACGTCGCCCCGCCCGACGGCAACGAGCTGCGGCTGGACAACGCGACCCTGACACTGCGCGACGGCAACGGCGGAGCCCGCCTGGTCCTCACCCAGACGGACTCCACCACCGGGGACTACGAGAGCTGGAGAGAGCTGATCGAGTCGATCGCCGCAGAGTCGGTGACGTACTGACGCAGGTGCTCGGCGGTCAGTGAGGCGCTCGACTCCACCAGATCGGCCGGCGTGCCCTCGAACACGATCTGGCCGCCGTCGTGACCCGCGCCAGGGCCGAGGTCGATCAGCCAGTCCGCGTGGGCCATCACGGCCTGGTGGTGCTCGATGACGATCACGGTGTTGCCGTCGTCGACCAGCTGGTCGAGCATCTTGAGCAGCTGGTCGACGTCGGCCAGGTGCAGCCCGGTGGTCGGCTCGTCGAGGATGTAGATCGACCCGCGCTTGCTCATGTTGATCGCCAGCTTCATCCGCTGCCGCTCACCACCGGACAGCGTGGTCAGCGGTTGCCCGAGGCTCAGGTACCCCAGACCGACCGAGCTGAGCCGATCGAGGATCGTCCGCGACGGGCCCTTGGGGAAGAAGTCCCGGGCCTCGGTCATCGTCATCCGCAGCACCTCGCTGATGTTCTTCCCGCGCAGCTGCAGCGCCAGCACCTCGGGCGTGAACCGGGCGCCGTTGCACTGCTCGCACACCGACGACACCTCGGCCATCATCCCGAGGTCGGTGTAGACCAGCCCGATCCCCTTGCAGGTCTGGCAGGCGCCGACCGAGTTCGCGCTGAACAGCCCCGGCTTCACCTTGTTCGCCTTCGCGAACTCGGCCCGGATCGGGTCGAGCAGACCCGTGTACGTCGCGGGGTTGCTGCGCCGCGACCCGCGGATCGGGTCCTGCCCGGCGACGATCACGCCCTCGCGATTGCCCAGCGACCCGTGGATCAGCGAGCTCTTGCCCGAGCCGGCGACCCCGGTGACGACCGTCAGTACGCCGAGCGGAACCTCCACGCTGACGTCCTGCAGGTTGTGCAGGTTCGCGCCCTCGATCCGCAGGCTGCCGGCCGGCGTACGAACGGTGTCGCGCAGCGCGACCTTGTGGTCGAGGTACCGCCCGGTCAGCGTGCCGGACTTCAGCAGGCCCTTCACGTCGCCGGCGTAGCAGAGCCGGCCGCCGGACAGGCCCGCGCCGGGGCCGAGGTCGACGACGTGGTCGGCGATCCGGATCGTCTCCGGCTTGTGCTCGACGACGAGCACGGTGTTGCCCTTGGCCTTCAGCTGGAGCAGCAGCTCGTTCATCCGCTGGATGTCGTGCGGGTGCAGGCCGACGGTCGGCTCGTCGAAGACGTAGGTGACGTCGGTGAGCGCCGAGCCGAGGTGCCGGACCAGCTTCACCCGTTGCGCCTCACCGCCGGACAGCGTCCCGGACTCGCGGTTCAGGCTGAGGTACCCGAGCCCGATGTCGACCATCGAGTCCAGCGTCGCGCGCAGCCCTTCCAGCATCGGCCCGACCGACGGGTCGTCGATGCCGCGGACGAACTGCGCCAGGTCGCTGATCTGCATCGCCGAGCACTCGGTGATCCCGACCCCGTCCACCCGTACGGCGCGAGCGGCCGCGTTCAGCCGGGCCCCGCCGCACTCCGTGCACGGTCCGAGCCTCAGCGCCCGGTCGGCGAAGGCCCGCGCGGCGTTCTGCATCCCGTCGCGGTCCTTGCCCAGGTACTGCTTCTTCACCTTCGGCACGAGCCCCTCGAAGGTGAGGTTGCTCTTGCCCACCTTCACCTTGGTCGGCGGCGAGTACAGGAACCGCTCCCAGTCCTCGGCCCGGTAGTCCCGCAGCGGCAGGTCCGCGTCGAAGACCTGCGCGAACAGCTGCCAGTACCAGGTGTCGGCCCCGAAGCCGGGCGCCTTGATCGGGTCCTGGTTCAGCGACCTGTCGCGGTCGACCAGCTCGTCCAGGTCGACCTCGGTGGACTTACCGAGCCCCTCGCAGACCAGGCACATGCCCTCGGCCCGGTTGAAGCTGAACGCCGACGGCGGTCCGGCGTACGGCGTGCCGATCCGGCTGAACAGGATCCGTAGCATGGTGTGCGCGTCGGTCGCGGTGCCGACCGTCGAGCGGGCGTTGGCGCCGATCCGTTCCTGGTCGACGATGATCGCGGCGCTCAGGTTGCGCAGCGAGTCGACGTCGGGACGGGACAGGCTGGGCATGAAGTTCTGGACGAAGGCGGTGTAGGTCTCGTTGATCAGCCGCTGCGACTCCGCGGCGATGGTGCCGAACACCAGCGAGGACTTCCCGGACCCGGAGACTCCGGTGAACACGGTCAGGCGGCGTTTGGGGATGTCCAGCGACACCCCGCCCAGGTTGTTCTCGCGGGCTCCGCGCACCTGGATGACGTCGTGGCTGTCGGCGATTTCGTCGGTCAACTCCGTAGCAGGCATCCTTCAATCCTCTCATTGAAGCGCCATTAGAGACTTTGCCGCCGACGTCAGCCCGAGGGCCCCTCCGAACCTTCAACGTCGCTGTGAAGCTTCGGGTTGATGTGAGAATGGGCCCATGCGTGCCACCGTCAAGGACGTCGCCAAGCGGGCCGGGGTGTCGCCGAAGACGGTGTCGAACGTGATCAACGGGGTCGTCTTCGTCCGGCCGGAGACCCGCGCGAAGGTCGAGCAGGCGCTCAGCGAGCTCGACTACGTGCCGAACCTGAGCGCCCGGGGGCTGCGCAACGGCCGGTCCGGGATGATCGGGCTGGCGCTGCCCGATCTGCTCCGGCCGTACTCGGCCGAGATCACCCACCTGGTCGTCGAGCTCGCGCACGAACGCGGCTGGGGAGTCCAGATCGAGCAGACCGCCGCCGAGCCCGACCGCGAGTACGACCTGCTCTCGCGGGCCCGCTCGCACCAGATCGACGGGCTGATCCTCAACCCGGTCAACCTCGACGACAGCGCGGTCATGTCGGCCGGGCCGCTGCCACCCGTCGTACTGATCGGTGATGTCGACCAGGACGTCGTCAGCCAGGTCTGCATCGACAACGTCGGCGCGGCCCGCGACATGACGCGGCACCTGGTCGACCAGGGCTACCGCCGGATCGCCGCGGTCGGCACTCCCGAGGCCCCGGGCAGCCCTGGAAGGGTCGGCGGCCGCACGGACTCAGCCGGTACGGCGGCCGCCCGCCTGCGCCTGATCGGCTACCGCGAGGTCCTCACCGCGGCCGGCCTGCACGACCCCGCGCTCGAGATCGCCCTCGACCGGTGGAGCCCCGAAGGCGCCGCGACCGTCGTCGGCCGCTACCTCGAGGACCACGAACCGCCGGACGCGATCTTCTGCTTCACCGACACCATCGCCAGCGGCACCCTGTCGGCGTTGTGGTCGGCCGGTGTCGCGGTGCCCGCGGACTGCGCGGTGGCCGGCTTCGACAACATCCTCGAGAGCCGGTACACGGTCCCGCCGCTGAGCACCGTCGACTTCGACCGGCGCAACTTCGTCCAGTCGGCCCTGGACCTGCTCGGGGAGCGGATGGCCGACCGCTCGGCGACCCCGCGCCGGATCGTCGTACCGCACCGCGTCGTACCCCGCGCCAGCACCGCACGCTAACCAACACGTTTCGACAAAATCTGACGCGCGGGCTCTTGTCAGCGCATTGCAACGATGTAATGATCGGTGCCGCCTGCGAAGGAGACACCCCCATGACATCGTTCGATCGTCAGTTCTCCCGGCGCCGCCTGCTCTCCGGAGCGGCCGCGCTGGCCGGTGGAGGCCTGCTGCTCGGCTGTTCGCCGGGTACCGCCAGCTCCGGCACCGAGCTCAACTACTGGCACCTGATGACCGGCGGCGACGGCATCGTGATGGCCGGCCTGGTCGACGCGGCGAACGGCCTGAACGCCGGGTTCCACGCCAAGCAGACCGTGCTCACGTGGGGAGCGCCGTACTACACGAAGCTGGCGATGGCCTCGGCCGGTGGCCGCGCGCCCGACCTCGCGATCATGCACGCGTCCCGGATCGCGGGCTACGCGCCCGGCGGCCTGCTGGAGCCGTGGGACCTGAACCTGCTCGCCGAGTTCGGCGTCAAGGAGAGCGACTTCCCGCCGCTGGTCTGGCAGAAGGGCCTGTACGACGGGAAGCTGTACTCGCTCGCGCTCGACACCCACCCGTTCGTGCTCTACTACAACACCGAGCACGCCGAGAAGGCCGGGGTGACCGGCCAGATCGCCTCGATGGACAGTCCCGAGGAGTTCACCGAGGTCGCGACCCGGCTGCAGAAGATCACCGGCAAGCACGGCCTGTCGTACGGGTACGTGGGCGACCCCTCGCAGATGTGGCGGCTGTTCTACACCTTCTACTGCCAGACCGGCGCGGAGATGAAGCTCGTCCCCGGGACCAAGGCCGAGGTCGACCAGGCCGCCGCGGTCAAGGCGCTCGAGTTCGTGCAGTCGTTGCTGAACGGCACGATCGCCACCAACAGCGGCGACGGCGGCACGGCGGTCAGTGAGTTCCTGCACGGCGAGAGCGGACTGTTCCTCGGTGGCGTCTGGGAGCTCCCGGTCCTCAAGGACGCCAAGATGCCGTTCGACGCGATGCCGATCCCGGCCCTGTTCGGGCAGCAGGCGGCGTACGCCGACTCGCACACGTTCGTGCTGCCGCGGCAGTCCAAGCCCGACCCGGACCGGCGCCGCTACACCTACCAGCTGGTCGCCGAGATCCTGAAGCGCTCGGTGAAGTGGGCCGGGGCCGGCCACATCCCGGCGTACCAGCCGGTGGTGAAGAGCTCCGAGTACCTGGAGCTGAAGCCGCAGTCGAACTACGTCGGGATCCCGGCGTACGTGAACTACGACCCGGACGTCTGGTTCAGCGGCGCCGGCAGCGACTTCACCAACTACTTCGCGGAGAACGTGCAGAGCGTCTACCTCGGCAGCGGGGACCCGGCGGCCGGCTTCGACGGATTCGTGCAGCGGCTGAACAAGCTGCTCGACCGCCCGCAACCGGTCTGATCGACGAAGGGAGTCCGAGATGCCGACAGCGGTCGACAGTCCTGCCGCAGACCTGGTGGTTGCGGAGGGCAACAGTACGGGCCTGGCCCGGGCCCGGCGTGGTGAGTCGCTGACCGGGTGGGCCTTCGCGGCACCGTTCGTGGTGCTGTTCGCCCTGTTCCTGGTCGTCCCGGCCGTCTACGGCCTGTACCTGAGCTTCACCGGCGAGACGCTGACCGGCGCGAACAGCGAGCTGATCGGCTTCGCGAACTTCACCGAGGCGCTCAGCGACCCGGACATGTGGAAGTCGTTCGGCAACACGTTGTGGTTCACGCTGCTCAGCACGGTCCCACTGGTGGTGCTGTCGCTGGCGTTCGCGCTGCTGGTGAACCTCGGGCTGCCCGGCCGGTGGTTGTGGCGGCTCTCGTTCTTCCTGCCCTACCTGCTCGCCTCGACGGTGGTCGTGCTGTTCTGGACCTGGATGTACAACCCCAAGCTCGGGTTGATCAACGGCGTCCTGGCCGAGTTCGGGGTCGCGCCGGTGGCGTGGCTGCAGGACCCGAACGTGGCGATGATCTCGGTCGTGATCACCACGCTGTGGTGGACGATCGGGTTCAACTTCCTGCTCTACCTGGCCGCGCTGCAGAACATCCCTGAGCAGCAGTTCGAGGCGGCCGCGATCGACGGCGCGGGCAAGTGGCGCCAGCTGTTCTCGATCGTGATCCCGCAGCTCGCGCCGACCACCGCGCTGATCCTGACGCTGCAGGTGCTCGCGTCGCTGAAGGTGTTCGACCAGATCTACATGCTCACCAACGGCGGCCCGGCCGGCACCACCCGCTCGATCGTGCAGTACATCTACGAGGCCGGCTTCACCGGTTACCGGTTCGGCTACTCCTCGGCGATCTCGTACCTCTTCTTCGCGATCATCGTGCTGATCTCGATCGCGCAGTACAAACTGATGAACCGCAGGAGCGCCCGATGAGCACCTACACGCTGTCCCGAGGCATCCAGCGCGGCAAGGCGGCGTACAAGCAGGGCCACAAGCCGGGGGAGAACCCCTGGAGCGTGTCGCGGATGGTCGCGCTGCTGATCCTGGCGTTCCTGGCCGCGACCTGGCTGGTCCCGTTCGCGTGGGCGATCCTGACGTCGCTGAAGAGCGAGGCCGACGCGGCCGCATCGACGCTGACACTCTCACCGGCCGACGGTTTCAGCCTCGACGCCTACCGCAAGGTGTTCGCGGCCGGCGACATCCCGCTGTGGGCCTGGAACAGCCTGCTCACCTCGGTGCTGATCACGGTGGTGACGGTCGCCACCTCCGCACTGGCCGGCTACGCGTTCTCCCGGATCGACTTCCGCGGCCGGCGCTGGCTGTACGGCGCGATCATCGCCGCCATCATCATTCCGCCGCAGCTGCTGATCGTTCCGCTGTTCCGCCAGATGCTCGCGTTCGACCTGGTCGACACCTACTGGGGAATCATTCTCCCGCAAGCGTTTGCGCCCGCGATGGTGCTGATCCTGAAGCGGTTCTTCGACCAGATCCCGCTCGAGCTGGAGGACGCCGCCCGGGTCGACGGCGCGAACCGGCTGCGGGTGTTCTGGTCGATCGTGCTGCCGTTGTCGCGGCCGATCCTGGCCGCGGTCGCGATCTTCGTGTTCATCGGTGCGTGGAACAACTTCCTCTGGCCGTTCATCGTCACCACCGACGCCGACCTGATGACGCTGCCGGTCGGCCTGCAGACGGTGAAGAGCGCGTACGGCCTGCAGTACGCGCAGAACATGGCCGCGGCGATCCTCGCCGCGCTGCCGCTGGTACTGGTGTTCCTCTTCTTCCAGCGCCAGATCATCAAGGGAATCGCCACCACCGGCTTCGGCGGCCAGTAATCCTCACATCCCCTTGAAAACCTCGTCACAGTCAGCAAGGCTGCTGCGATGGCTCTGTCACTGTGAGGAGTGATGGGACCTGTTGCACAACCCAACTAGTCCCTCGGGGGACCTAATGAGGAGGGGGATCTGTGTCAGCCATGAGGCGGCTCGCCGAGCAGCGCCGTGATGTGAGGAGTCACGGCACGACAACGCTCGGCAGGGCTTCGATCCAACCAGCGGTCTGCACCGGCATCCACGAGGTGAGCTCGTCGATCCACACCGGCCGGCCGCGACGTGTGGCGGTACTGACCTTGAGCAACGGTCTGACCACCACACTGCGTCTGGACGACGGTGTCTCGGCACCGGAGCCGGGCGCAACGGTGTTCGTCCAGGGTGGCCGCGGGATGGGTGATCAGCCCGCCACAGGTGGGGTCACTCTCGCGCCGGCGTACCCCAGCTAGAACACCTGGCAGCATCAGTGACTCGCCGGTCTCAGGTCAACGCCGAGCTGAGCCCGGCAAGTCGCTGGAGCAGCCTTCACTCCTCGAACGGCTGCGTGAGTGCTCGCACCTCGATCGGCGAGTACTTCGCCTCGACCAGCCGTCCGGCCAGCTCGGTCGCCCGCTCCAGGTCGCACTCGAACAGGTAGTAGCCGGCCAGCACTTCCTTGGCCTCGGTGAACGGCCCGTCCGTCACCGCCAGCGCGTTGTCGTGGACGTGGACGACCCGCGCCCGCGCGGTCGCCAGCCCGTCGCACGCGATCAGCTCGCCGCTCGCGCGGGTCTCGGCCATCACCGCGCGGTGCACGGCGAAGACGGACTCCATGCCCTCGGCCTCCAGGGCCTTCCAGGTCTCGTCGTTGCCGTAGATCAGCAGCATGTACTTCACGTGGCCTCCTCGATGGCTTTCGAGGGTACGTCGGAGCCGGTGCCGATCACTCGACACCGGCTCCTCGAGACGTTCTACCGCGCGGCGGCCTGCGCTGCCTTCAGGTCGATCTGCAGGCGGTCGCCCACCGGCACGGACGGGTCGGAGTACTGACCGGTCAGGCAGATCGGGCCGCTCCAGCCCAGGGTCTGCAGCGTCGCGAACGCGCTCGACCAGTTCGCCAGGCCCTCGGCGCCCTGCACGAACCACGGCTTCCAGGCGCCGCCGACGTCGGCGGTCGCGTCCGTGGTGATGTAGGTGACGTTCTTCAGGTTCACGATGCCGAGCCGCTCCCTGGCCAGCTCGAGCGTGATCCGCGGATCGTCACCGGCCAGTACGTCGTGCGCCGCGTCCCAGACCACCTTGAACTGCTCCGGCAGCCCGTCGAGCAGCTGCACGACGCCCAGCGTCGACGCGACGAACTTGCCATGGTGCGGCTGCACCCCGACCTGTACGCCGTACTGGGCCGCGTGCCCGGCGGCCGCTTCGAGCTGCTCGCGGTTACGCCGTACCGAAGCCGCGTAGCCGTCCGGGCCGAGCTCGGCCATGATCCGGATCATCGGGACACCGGCCGCGGCCGCCGCCGCGAACGTGGACTCGTCGAGCCCGCTGGCGATGCTGATCGGCTCGACGCCCGCGTCCCGGAGTTGCTCCGTGAACACGGGGAGCGCTTTCTCGGCGGTCGCCGGCGTCAGGTACGCGGTGTCCCGGACGGGGATCTCCGCGCCGGTGAAGCCGAGCCCCGCGACGAGCTTGCCCAGCTCGTCACCGGGCAGTTCGGCCCACGGTTTGGTGAAGACGGACCAGATGTAGTTCATGGGTTCAGCGGCCTCCGAGTCCACTCATGGTGATGCCCTTGACGAACCAGCGTTGGGTGAGGAAGAACAGCACGATCAGCGGCACGGTCGTGATGGTCGCTGCCATCAGCAACAGGTTCCACTGGGTGCCGTTGGTGTCCTGGAACACCTGCAGACCGACGGCCGCCGTACGGGTCGCGTCGCTGTTGGAGACGACCAGTGGCCAGAGCAGGTTGTTCCACTGCCCGATGAACTTGAACACCGCCAGCGTCGCGATCGCCGGGACCGCCAGCGGCACGATCACCCGCACGAACGCCTGCCACCGGTTCGCGCCGTCCAGCCGCGCGGCCTCCTCGTAGTCGCGCGGGATGCCGAGGAAGAACTGCCGCAGCAGGAACACGCCGAGCGCGGTGAACGCGTGCGGCAGGATCATGCCCGGCCAGGTGTCGATCCCGTGCAGCTTCGCGACCAGCACGAACTGCGGGATCAGCGTCACCTGCGACGGGATCATCAGGGTGGCCAGGTAGATGCCGAACAGCCAGGTCCGGCCCGGGAACTGCAGCCGGGCGAACGCGTACGCCGCCAGCGCGGCCGTCACGGTCTCCAGCAGCGTCGTACCGGCGGCGAAGATCACCGTGTTGAGCAGGTACCGGCCCAGCGGGACGAGTTCGAACGCGCGGGTCAGGTTCTCCGGGTGCCAGCTGCTCGGCCAGAACGACGGTCGCGCCGCCATCGACTCGGCATCGGACTGGAACGCCACCAGCACCATCATCACGACCGGCACCAGCGTCACCGCCGTCACGATGAAGCAGGCGAAGACAACCAGCTTGCGGGTGCCGACCGGGTTCTTCCGCAGGGGTGCGAGCACGTTAGTTGTCATAGTGGACGAGCCTCCGCTGGAGCAGGAACTGGGCCGCGGTGATCACCACGATGAAGCCGAACAGGACCAGCGACTGCGCCGCGGCGTACCCCTGGTCGTAGTTCTCGAAGCCGGTCCGGTAGATGTACATGACCAGCGTCGTCGTCCGGGACCCCGGACCGCCGTTGGTCATGATGAGCGCCTGGTCGAAGACCTGGAACGACCCGATGATCGACGTCACCACGACGAAGAACAGTGCCGGGGACAGCATCGGCAGCGTCACGCTGCGGAACGTCTGGAGTGCGTTGCTGCCGTCGACCTTCGCGGCCTCGTACAGCTGCTGCGGGATCGCCTGCAGGCCGGCGAGGAAGACGACCATGCCGAAACCGAAGCTCTTCCACACGCTCATCGCGATCAGCGCGGGCATCGCCCAGTTGTCCGAGATCAGCCACTGCGGCCCGTCGATCCCGACCAGCCCGAGCGCGGCGTTCACCAGGCCGTCGTGCGGGATGTAGAGCCAGATCCAGACGAACGCGACCGCCACCGTGATCGTTGCGTACGGCAACAGCAGCAGCGAGCGGAAGACCGCGATCCGGCGTACGCCCTCGTTCAGCAGCAGCGCCAGCGCCAGGCTGACCACGATCGTCAGCGGGACGCTGACGAAGGTGAAGTACGCCGTGTTGCCGAGCGCGGACCAGAACGTCGGGTCGGGGCCGAGCCGGGCGAAGTTCTTCAGGCCGGCCCAGGTGGGGGAGCTGAACAGGTTCCAGTTCAGCAGCGAGATCACGCCCGCCGCGACGACCGGTCCGGCGGTGAAGATCAGGAAGCCGATCAGGCTGGGCAGGATGAACAGCCACGCGGTGAGCGCCTCTTTGTTCTTCGGCTTCTTCGCGGCCCGCTGGTCCTGCCGAGGAGTTGTTGCCGTGGCAGGGAGGGTGTCGACAGCCATCGGAGTCACCCCTTCCTGGCCGTGGCCTGGCGGACGTTGTCCTGGTGCTGCTCCATCAGGACGTCCAGCCGCGGCGTCAGCCCGTCGATCGCCTCCTGGACCGAGACCTGCCCGAGGAACGTCCGCGGCAGGTCCTGGCCGAGCAGCTGCTTGACCTGGTTCCAGTTCGTGGTCACGTCGAACGGGTGACCGCCGGCGATCTTGCCGGCCAGGATCTGCTGGACGATGCCGAGGTTGTCCGGCGGCGGCTTGAACGCGCTGCCCGCCGACAACCGCGCCGGGTTGTTGCGGCCGGCCTGGGCATAGATGTCCAGGGCCCCCTTGCTGGTCAGCGTCTTCAGCAACCGCCACGCCAGGTCGAGATCGTCACCGCGGACCTTGGACGGGATCGCGAAGCTCGAACCGGACACCCGCGGCGTGCTGCCGGCGGCACCGGCCGGGAACGGCATGATGTCCCAGTCGAACTTCGCCTTGCGCACGTTCACCACCTGCCACGGGCCGTTGTGCATGAAGGCGACGTTGCCCTCCATGAAGTTGGCCAGCGAGTTCTCCGTGACCAGGTTCGCGATCGGCGGCGTCACCTTGTCCTTGACGAACAGGTCGACGACGTACTGGACGGCCTCCATCGCCTCGGGCGCGTTGAGCGCGCTCTGGTCCCAGGCCTCGTTCATGACGTTGCCGCCGGCACAGTAGATCCACGACACCAGGTCGTCGATCGACGGCGCACAGGTGAACCCGTACTGGTCGGGCCCGGTCAGCTCCTTGGCCAGGTCGCGGAACGTCGCCCACGCCATCGGCACGGTCGGCGACGGCGCCGCGATGCCCTTCTCCTCCAGCAGCGTCTTGTTGTAGTAGATCACCGTCGGCGCGACGTCGAAGCCGATCGCGTAGGTCTGGTCGTTGAACGAGCTGATGTCACGGATCGGCTGGTAGAAGTCCTCGATGTCGAAGTCGGGGTCGGCGGCGATCAGGTCGTCGAGCGGCCGGTGCGCGCCGCGGGCGGCGTACGTCGGGATCAGCCAGCCGTTCAGCGCGGTCACCAGACCCGCCGTACCGCTGACCAGTTGCAGGTCGAGCTTGGTGGGGTAACCGCCGGACGGCGTGAGGGTGGGGACGGACTCGACCTTCAGCTCGCGTTCGACGTACGCGCTGAAGTCGTCCCACACCTTGCGTTCGGCCGGGCTGCTGGACCACATGGCCCAGGCCGCGGAACCACTCGGTGGACCGGAGGAGCAGCCGGCCGCGGCCGCTCCCAGTCCGGCCAGGCCGGTCAGCTTGAGCAAGCTGCGGCGGGACAGCTGTGTCTGCATCAGGGGACTCCTCAGGTGAAGAGCAGGTCGATCGACTCGGCGCGGATCCGCTCCTCGTCGACCTCGACGCCCAGGCCAGGGGCGGTGGGGACCGTCGCGACGGCCTTGGTGATCGTCAATCCCTCGACGTACAGGTCGGACAGCAGCTCCGGCCCGTTCAGCTCGGCGGGCAGTGCCAGTTCCAGCTGGCTGAACACGTGCAGCGCGGCCGCGAAGCCGATGCCGCAGTCGGTCAGCCCGCTGGACAGAATCTCCAGACCGCCCGACAGCGCGACCTGGGCGGTCTTCAGCGCGCTGCGCAGACCGCCGGACTTGCAGATCTTCACCACGACCAGGTCGGCGGCGTCGAGCTGGATCGCCCGGGCCAGGTCCTGCGCGGTGAAGCTGCCCTCGTCGATCGCGACCGGCAGGTCGATCAGGCCACGCAGCCGGCGCATCGCCAGCAGGTCGGTGCTCGGCACGGGCTGCTCGACGCAGTGGATCGTCCGGATGTCGCGCGTCCGGTCGAGCAGCTGCTTGAGCGCGCTCGGCCGGTAGGACTGGTTCGCGTCGAGCCACAGCGGCTTGGTGCCCGCGACCTCGGCGACCGCCTCGATGATCGCGGCGTCCTGGTCGGGATCGCCGCCGATCTTCACCTTGTACGCCGTATAGTCCGACGACTGCTGCGCGTGCTCCCGCACGGTCTCCGGGGCCCCGACACCGATCGCCGAGCAGAGCGGGATCTCGTCGTGCACCTTGCCGCCGAGCAACGCGTGCACCGGTACGCCGGCCAGCTTGCCGGCCGCGTCGTGCATCGCGATGTCGATCGCGGCGCGCGCGAACGGGAAGCCGTTGGACACCGACGGGCTCAGCCGCTTGGCCGCCTGCTGGTGGAACAGCTCGACGTCGAACGGCGTCAGCTCCAGCAGGATCGGCGCCAGGTGCCGCCGGATCACCACCGCGATCGTCTCGGCGGTCTCGTAGCTCCAGGTGGGGAGCGCGCGCTGCTCTCCCCAGCCGACCACACCGTCCTCGGTGGTCAGCTTCACGAACACCACCGCGCCGGCCTGGTCCGGGCGCTGCTCCGGACTGCCGACCGCACCGCTGCCGATCACGAACTGCCGGGCGAACGGCACCGCGACGGCGAACACCTCCACCGATCTGATCCGCGACATCGGGTCTCTCCTTCCGTCAGGCCTGGATCGACCAGGACGCCGGGTCGACGTAGCTCGGGCCGTGGGTGCCGTCGTCGAGGTACGTGAGGACGTCGGCGATCACGTAGCCGGCCAGCGCGAGGTGACCCTCTTCGGTGTCACCGGCAACGTGCGGGGTGAGCAGCAGGTTCGGTGCCTCGAGCACGTTCTGCTCCAGCGTCGGCGGCTCGGGGTCGTACACGTCGAGCGCGGCGTAGATCCGTCCGTCGAGCGCGTGCTCGAGCAGCGCCTGCTGATCGATCGCGGGACCGCGCGAGGAGTTCACCACGACGGCGCCGTCCGGCAGTTGCTCGATCAGCTTGCGCGTCACCAGCCCCTTGGTCTCCGGTACGTCGGGCACGTGCAGCGACACGAACGTCGACTGCAGTGTCTCCTCCAGCTCAGCCCGCCGTACGCCGAGGGCGGCCGCGCGCTCGTCGCTCAGGTACGGGTCGTAGACGACGACGTCGCAACCGAACGGCTTGAGCAGCGTGATCAGCGCCCGGGCCGTCGAGCTCGCGCCGAGGATGCCGACCTTCGCCCCGGCCAACTCGTGACCGCGGAACGCGGTCTGCTTCCAGCCACCGGCGCGGATCGCGCCGTCGAAGCGGGGGAGCCTGCGCGCGAGCGTCAGCATCGAGGCCAGGCAGTACTCGCCGACCGACCACGCGATCCGGCCGCCGGCGGTGAAGACCGCGACGCCCTGGTCGAAGATCACCGGGTCGACCAGCTTCTTCACCGATCCGGCCGCGTGCGCGACCGCCTTCGGGCCGGCGCCGTCGGCCCAGATCGACCTGTCCAGGTGCGGCGTACCCCAGCTGGTCAGCACGGCGTCGGCCTCCCGGGAGAGCGCGATCACGGTTTCCGGGCTCGTGTCCGGCGCCCAGGTCACCTCGAACCGCTGCCCGATCAGCTCCCGGGTCTGCGGGTCGATCACGTCCTCGGCACGCTCCGGCGTCATCACCACGGCCAGCTTCGTCACTTCGGCTCCTCACCGGTCGACAGGGGTCGAAGGGCTGTCGACCTGGTCCGAAGGTAAGGGCTTTCCGTTATGCTCGTCCAAGCCCGATTCCGCATCGATCGATACCGAGGGCGCATGGACCTGTCACTGCAGCAGTTACGCGGCTTCGTCGCGGTCGCCGAGGAGCAGCACTTCGGCCGGGCCGCGCAGAAGCTGAACATGACCCAGCCGCCGCTGACCCGGCAGGTCCAGGCCCTGGAGCGCTCTCTCGGCGTGAACCTGTTCGACCGGACCGGCAGGGGAGTGCGGCTCACCGCGGCCGGCGGCGTGTTCCTCGAGCACAGCCACCGGGTGCTCGCACTGCTGGAGGTCGCGCCCGAGGCAACCCGGCGCGCGGCCGACGGGCAGACCGGGACGCTGCGGCTCGCGTTCACGGCGATCGGGGCGTACGCCGTACTGGCTGACTTCCTGGCGATGGTGAACCGGCGGATCCCGGCCGTCAGCGTCGAGCTGACCGAGCTGGTCAGCCCCGACCAGTACGAGGCGCTGGCGAACCTGGAGATCGACATCGGCCTGGTCCGGCCGCCGATCCCGGACGGGTTCGAGTCCCTGCTCGTGCACACCGAGGACCTGGTGCTCGCCGTACCGGCTGATCACAAGCTCGCCGACGGCTCGTCGCCGGTCACCTTGGCGGACGTCACCGACGAGTACATCGGCTACAGCCCCGAAGGGTCGCGCTACCTGCACGACATCTGCGCGGCGATGATCGGGATGAACCGGTACGCCGTCAGCCAGCTCGCCTCGCAGGTCCCGACGATGCTCGCGCTCGTGCGGGCGGGGCTGGGGTGTGCGCTGATCCCGCGGTCGATCATGGCGATGGGCGTCGAAGGCGTCCGCTACCGCGAACTCGACGCGGCGGACGCGCACTCGGTCACGCTGCACGCCTGCTGGAGCCCGGACAGCCCGAACCCGGCACTGCAGCGTCTGGCAGAAACCCTTCGCCAGCACCCGCAGTTGGAGGATTAGATAGTCCTCGTGCTCACCTCCGACTCGATCGTCACCACTCTGCGCGCCGCCGGCTGCGTGTTCGCCGAGGAGGAGGCCGAGCTGATCCTCTCGACCGCGGCTGATGCCGGTGAGGTCCAGCGCATGGTCACCGAGCGTGTCTCGGGACTGCCTTTGGAGCAGGTCGTCGGCTGGGCCTCGTTCCACGGTGTGAGGGTGGCGATCGACCCGGACGTGTTCGTCCCGCGCCGCCGCACCGAGCACCTGGTCGACGAGGCGATCCTCAGGTGTCGTCCGAACGCGGTCGTGGTCGACCTGTGCTGCGGTTCCGGGGCGCTCGGGTTGGCGGTTCTGACCGCCGTACCAGGAGTGGAGCTGTACGCCGCCGACCTGCACCCGGCCGCCGTACGGAATGCTCGCCGCAACCTTCCGTCCGCCCAGGTCTTCGAAGGCGACCTCTACGACGCCCTCCCCACCGACCTCCGCGGCCGCATCGACATCCTGCTCGCGAACGTCCCCTACGTACCGACCGACGACGTGCAGTTCCTGCCCGCCGAGGCGCGACTCCACGAGCCCCGCCTGACCCTCGACGGCGGCCCCGACGGCCTCGCTCTCCTCCGCCGGGTCGCCGCTGAAGCTCTTCCGTGGCTCGCTCCAGGCGGCCACCTCTTCACCGAGGCCAGCGCCGAACAAGCCCCACTCGCGGCAGAAATCCTGACCGCCGCCGGCCTGAAGACCACGATCAGCACCGACGAGGACGACTTCGGCACCACCGTCATCGGCACTACCTAGCGAGCTCCGCGGCCTCGTCCAGGCGAGTCAGCTTGTGCGGGTTGGCAATCGCGAAGATCCGGCTGATCCGCCCGTCCGCCACCTCGACGCTCACCACCGCACCGCGCCCGTCGCTCTCGAGCCGGAAGGACGGCGCACCGTTCAGCCACAGCGGCTCGGTCGAGATCGCCCCCAGCTCGGCCACCCGCGCGAGCAGCTTCGCCACCACCTCCGCACCGTGGATCGGCACCCGTGCCGCGGGGACGACACCGCCGCCGTCGGTGACCAGTACGACGTCGGGCGCCATCACCTCCATCAGCTTCAGCAGTTCGCCGTTGCGCAGCGCCTGCTGAAAGCGCTCCACCACGGTCTGCTGCTCGTCCCGGCTCACCTGCACCCGAGGCCGTTTCGCCGCGACGTGCTCACGCGCCCGCTTCGCGATCTGCCGCACGCCCGGCGTCGACTTGCCGGTCGCCTCCGCGATCTCGCCGTACGACAGATCGAACACCTCCCGCAGCACGAACACCGCCCGCTCGGTCGGCCCGAGCGTCTCCAGCACGGTCAGCATCGCGATCGACACACTCTCCGCGAGCTCCACGTCCTCCGCCACGTCCGGGCTGGTCAGCAACGGCTCGGGCAGCCACTCGCCGACGTAGTCCTCGCGGCGGCGTGAGAGGGTCCGCAGCCGGTTGAGCGCCTGCCGGCTGACCGTGCGGACGAGGTAGGCCCGTGGTTCGCTGACCTGCGACTGATCGACCTCGGACCACCGCAACCAAGACTCCTGCAGCACGTCCTCGGCGTCGGCCGCCGAGCCCAGCAGCTCGTAGGCCACTGTGAACAGAAGGTTCCGGTGCACGACGAAGGGATCGCTCATCCCTTCACCCTCGCAGCCAGCGGGATCTCGCAGGCTTCCGAGTAGCCCTGGGAAGTGATCCCCAGCGCGATGTTGCCGCGGCTCGACAGATTGGCGAAGCCGATCACACTCGTGAGCTCGACCAACGCCGCGGGACCGAGCTCGGCCAGCAGCCGCGCGACCAACTCGTCGGTGACCGTCGGCGGTGTCGTCGTCACCGCTTCGGCGTACTCCAGCACGTCTCGCTCCAGCGGTGTGAACACCTCCGACTCCCGCCAGCGCGGCACCTGGCTCGCCTTCGTCAGATCGAGCTGCAGGTTGAGCGCCTGGAAGTAGCTGACGTCGAGGCACCAGCTGCAACCGATCAGCGACGCGACCGCCATGTGCGCGAACGACTTCAGGCTCTCGTCGGCGACCGACCAGCCCGCCACCATCTGGCCCCAGCCGAAGGTGTCCTCGGCGACCTTCGGGTTGTGCGACATCACCTCGAGCGGCTCAGGGAGCGCGCCGAACTGCTCGGTCATGGTTTCGACCACTTCGGCCGGAAGCTCGGCCTTGGGAACGCGCAGTGCCATCGTCGTCTCCTCGTACGGTTGCGTTGTCGGCATCAAGACACCGGCCGGTCGTCGGACGTGACACCTGGTACGCCGTACGCTCGCCTCCTCACCGTCCGAGGAGGCCGCACCGATGACCGCAGTGACTGTCCGGACAGCGATCGCGGGGGACCTCGACGGCGTCGTCGCCTCCTGCAGCGCGCTGTTCGCCGAGGACGCGGGAACGCGCGACCCGCTCCGGAACAAGAACTGGCCGGCGACGTACGGCGGCGAGTGGGCGAGGGGCCTGCTCGCGGACCCGGAGTCCTTGGTGCTCGTGGCAACAACCGACGTCGTCGTCGGGCACTTGATCGGCAAGTTCCTGACCGCCTCCGAGATGTGGACCGCGCCGCGCGCCGAGCTGGTCAGCATGTACGTCCGCCCCGAGACGCGCGGCGGGGGAGTCGCGGGCCTGCTCATCGACGGGTTCGTCGCCTGGGCCCGTGAACGCGGCGCGGCCCGGCTCGAGGTCAACGCGTACGCCGCCAACGAAACCGCACTGCGGGTGTACGAGCGCCGCGGGTTCCGTCGGCACTCGGTGCTGCTGACCACCGATTGAGAGGCGTCCGGAACTGTCGGCCGGCGTTGGTAGCGTCTGCGCAATGAGCGGACTCAGTCTTCAGGTCACCTCGGTGACGATCATGGCGCCCGACCCGCGGGCGCTGGCCGTGTTCTACTCGCGCCTGCTCGGACGGCCGGTCACCACCAGCGAAGGACCGCGCGAGGGACACCCGGCCGCCGACGGCTGGGCCCAGATCCGCGCGGCCGAGGGCACCGGCGAGGTCACGCTGAACTTCGAGTACGAGGAGCAGTGGAAACGCCCGCGCTGGCCGGCCGAGCCCGGCGCGCAGAACGCGAGCCAGCACCTGGACATCGCGGTCGACGACCTCGACACGGCCACGCAGCACGCCATTGCCCAGGGCGCCGTTCTCGCGTCGTACCAGCCGCAGGACTCGGTGCGCGTCCTGCTCGACCCGGCGGGTCACCCGTTCTGCCTGTTCACCTGATCACTCGTCGAGCAGCCGCCAGGTGGTGAGCGCGAGCTTGGCGCGGGTCAGCCCGATCGGCTCGGTCAGCTCGATCCCGAGGGTCCTGCCGATCTGGTCGAGCCGGCGCGCGACGCTGCTGTGGTGCAGGTGCAGGAGGTCCGCGGCCCGGCGCAGGGAGCCGGTGTCGCAGTAGGCGCCGAGAGTCTTCAGGTCCTCCGGCGTACGGGCGATCCGGGCGATGGCGGCGACGTCGACGTTGTCCAAGGCAACGGCTTTCGGACCGCCGTGTCCAGGATGACTCCGACGTCGGCGAGCTGCGCTGCCTTCACCAACCGGCCCGGGCAGACCAGGACGCCGACCCGGTCCAGCGGAATCGGCGCCCGTACGGCGGCCACGCGCAACGGCAGGTCCGCGACGAACCCCAGCAGCCTCAGCGCCCGTGGGCCTCACGCCTGGCCGCCGGCTCCGGTGCCGTGGTGATCTCGGTGGCCTACCGGCTCGCTCCGGAGAACCCGTTCCCGGCGGCGTTCGACGACGCGTACGCCGTACTGCACTGGACGGCCGAGCACGCCGCCGAGCTGGGCATCGACCCCGGACGGATTGCTGTCGGCGGCCACAGCGCGGGCGCCGGGATCGCCGCGGGCGTCGCGCTCAGAGCGCGCGACGAGCAGGGGCCGGCGATCCGGTTCCAGCTGCTCAACCAGCCCAGTCTCGACGACCGGCAGGAGACCTGGTCGGCCCAGAACTTCACCGACACCCCGTGGTTCAACCGCGCCAGGGCCACGTCGGCATGGGGCCACTACCTGGACGGCACCCCCGCCACGCCGTACGCCGCACCGGCGCGCGCCACCGATCTGTCCGGCCTGCCACCGGCGTACGTCGCCTCGGCCGAGTTCTGCCCGAACCGCGACGAGGACCTCGCCTACGCGCTGCGCCTGCTGCGGTCGGGCGTGTCCGTCGAGCTGCACCAGTGGCCCGGAACGTTCCACGGGTCGCACGCGATCCTCTCCGCCGAGGTGTCGCAGCGGCAGATCGCCGAGCTCGGCGACGTTGTCCGCCGGGCACTGGCCGGATGACCACTCTCGCCGCTCCGCAGGAGGAGCACGGCGTCGCCCACCTGCTGCGCCCGTACTTCGGGAGCTTCGCCGTGGTCGTCCTCCTGCGGATCCTCGGGCCGGACGTCAGACCCTTCGGAGTACGTGGAGCAGGTACTCGCGTCGGTTCAGCGGGTCGTGGTCGGTGCGTTCCCTGCGCGGAACCGCACCGGTCACCGGCTGGTAGCGCTCGAACGCCGACTCCAGCACGCCTTCGCCGCGGGTGAGCGCAGGGAGCTGCTGCTCCAGCTGGTAGACGGCGGCCGCGGGGACCTCGCCCTCCAGCACCGACTTACCGGTGTCGAGCGCGGGGACCCGCGGGATCGCCCGCAGCTTGGCCAGCACAGCAAGCACCCCTCGAACGGTGTCGGTCGGGATCTCCAGCTGGAACCGATGCATCGGCTCGTGCACGGTCGTGCCCGCCTGGCGTAACGCGGCCGTCAGCACGAGTGGTGTGAGCAGCCGGAAGTCCCCGGCCGTGCTCGACATGCTCTTGTCGAACACGGCGTGCGCGTGGCTCTGGCGCGCCGAGTACCCCGAGTGCGTCATCACCACCCGCGCGTCCGGGATCTCCCAGCCGCACAACCCCTGCTGCAACGTCTCGCGGACCGTCTCCTCCACCGCCTTGATGAACGCGTACGGCATCGACCCGAGCTCGACCTCCAGCGCGAACGAGACACCCGCGCCGGTCGGCGCCGGCTCCACGCGGAGGCCGATGGTCGCGAGGAACGGGTTGGGGTCGACCTTGTTGAACTCGACCGCTTCACCTGGGCCGTCGACGCGCTCGATGTGGATCGTCGTGGTCTCGCGGAAGCTGACGTCCAGGCCGTACTCGGTGGCCAGCGTGGTCTGGATGACCTCCTTCTGCACCTCGCCGTACAGCGACACCGAGGTCTCCTGCCGTACGTCGTCCTGACGCAGGTTGATCAGCGGATCCTGCTCGGCCAGCTGGGAGAGCGCGCTCTGCAGGTTGCCGCGGTCGGACGCCTTCGCCGGCCGCACGACCGTCTCCAGCGTCGGGGGAGCGAAGAACACGCTCTCCCGGCGGTTCTCCTGACCATCCATCGCGCTGGTGGAGACCTCGTCGCCGATCCGCACCTCGCCGAGACCCCAGAGCTTGCCGATCTGACCGGCGGCGACACTCAACCGGGTGGCCGTCGTACCGGCCTCGAACACGCTGATCGCCGTCACCTTCGCCTCGCGATCCCCACGAAAGCGCAGCCGGTCGCGGGTGCGCAGCTCACCGCTGAACATCCGCACGTACGCGACCTTCTCGCCCGCCGGCCCCCGCTCGACCTTGAACACCGAGCCCGTGGCCGGCGCTTCCTTGTCACCGACCGGCGCCGGCAGCAGCTCGCGGATGCCCGCGATCAGGGGCTCCGTCCCGGCACCCGTGATCGCCGACCCGAAGTACACCGGGTGCACGAGCGCCCGACGGGTCTGCTCGGCCAGGCCGGACCGGAGGGCCTCGTCGGAGAGCGCGTTCTCGTTCTCCACGTACGCCGCCAGCAACTGGTCGTCGTGCTCGGCGAGCACGTCCACCAAGTTCAACGAGAACCCGGGCCCGTACGGCGTGAAGCCCGCACCGGCCGTCCCGAGGTCGCTGGTCGTGCCCATCGCCACGACGTCCGGCGACAGCTTCGCGGCCAGGTCCTTCAGCAGCGAGGCGTACCGCGCACCGGCCCGGTCGATCTTGTTGACGAAGATCACCGTCGGGATCCGCAGCCGCTGCAGCGTCCGCATCAGGATCCGCGTCTGGGCCTGCACGCCCTCGACCGCCGACACCACCAGCACGGCGCCGTCGAGCACGCCGAGCACCCGCTCCACCTCGGCGATGAAGTCCGGGTGACCGGGGGTGTCGATCAGGTTCACGGTGACGTCGCCGAGCGCGAACGAGACCACGGCCGACTTGATCGTGATCCCACGCTGCCGCTCGAGCGCGAGCGAGTCGGTCTGAGTACTGCCGTCGTCGACGCTACCGACCGCGTCGATCACGCCGGCGGCGTACAGCAGCCGCTCGGTCAGGCTGGTCTTGCCGGCGTCAACATGCGCCAGAATCCCAAGGTTGAGTCTTTTCACGCAGCTTCATGTCCCTTGCACAGAAACGGATGCAGAACGAGGTGGACAGGAAACGAGGTCGCATCTCGGCGCTCCTACTTTCTGCGGGACAGGTCGCTCCGAGTACAGCAACTACCGCCGGCCCGGGCAACCGGTTTTCCGGGTAGGGTCCTCGGTCTACCAGCTGAGGAGGCGCTCACTTGACGGTTGACCTGGAAGCACACGTCGGACCGGTCGCGGCGACGGAGCCCGTGCAAGGGTTCTTCGGGAACGAGACGTTCCGGGTGCGGACCGTCGCGGGGGAGACGTACTACTTCAAGTCCGGCCCCGGGATGCTCGCCGAGGCGCGAGCCTGCGCGCTGGCGGTCGGCGTGCCCGCGCCCCGAGTAGTTGCCTCCGGCACCAGCTCGGGCGTCGAGTACCTGATCCAGCGCGCAGTGCTCGGGTCGCCGGTCGAGTCTTCCGACACGGCAGCGCTCACCGGCGCCGGCCGCTCGCTCGTGAAGCTGCATCAGATCGCGGGCGACGGTTTCGGCCGACTGAGCGCCGCGCGACTACCGACCTGGACCGGCTGGCTGAGCGAGCAGGTCGGCTCCCTCGACGCCCTCGTCGACGCCGGCCTCCTGCCCGACGACCACCGCGCCCGGCTGATCGAACTCGTCGCCACCCGATCGACGGAGCCCGGCCGGCCGGTCCTTCTCCACGGCGATCTGCACCCGCGGCACGTTTACGCGGCCGACGGCGTACTGACGGCGATCATCGACTGGGGCGATGCCCTGTACGGCGATCCGCTCTTCGACCTCGCGCGCTTCTCGATCGCGGGCCCCGACGCGACGACCGCCGTACTGGACGGGTACGGCCTCGCCCTGACGCCCGACCTGGAACGCACCTTCGCCCTGTACCGCGCCGTCTGGTCGGCGATGGTCTGCCGGATCGAGCTCGAGGTCGGCGGCGACTGGTTCCAGGCGCACCTCGACCGCATCGCCGACGACCTGCACCGCCTCGGCTAGCGACTCACTCGTTCTCTGCGTGACCCAGCGAGAAGGCGCCCGCGGCAGCCGCCAGCACCACCGTCTGCGCGGCCCGTTCCGGCAGACGCGGGTCCGGATCGGCACGCAGCAGCACCAGTTGGTGGTAGAGCGGCGCCGTCGCCGCGATCAGCAGGCTCCGCGCGTCCGTGTGCTGTGAGGGGAGCTCGCCCCGCTCGACTGCGCGCTCGACGAGGATCTCGCATTGGGCGTACCGGTCCGTCCACAACAGTGTCTGGGCCCGGGCGGCCTGCTCGGAGTGGAACGAGGCGGCCATCAGAGCGACAGCGAAGGACGGCTGGAGGAGCAGGGAGTCCTGGATCTCCTGGTTGAGGGCCGTCAGATCGCCGCGCAGCGAGCCGGTGTCCGGCGGCTGCCAGTCGATCTCGCCGGCGGCGGCGATGACGTCGACGAGCAGGCCGCCGACATCGTGCCACCGCCGGTAGACCGTGGCGCGGTGCACGCCGGCCCGCGTGGCGACACCCTCCATCGTGAGCTTCTCGTGCCCGCCTTCGGCCAGCTCGGCGCGCACCGCCCCGAGAATCTGCGCGCGTACGCGGGCGGCGCGACCGCCCGGACGGCGGTCCGGCGGGTCCGGCGGTGGGTCCAGTGGGTCTGTCATCGGCACTCAGTATCCGGGTTGATCCAGACGGCAGGGCTGTGCCAGCATCTTAACGCGACAGTTGTCGCCCAACTTCACCGGAGAGGAACCACCTCCACGATGCTCGTTCCCGCCGACCCCACCGTGCTCCACCCGATGCCCGAGCACCCGCGAGTGGTCCTGCTCCGGCCGCTGGTGACGTCGCCGCTGGTCGAGGTCGGCGACTTCTCGTACTACGACGACCCGGACGACCCGACCGCGTTCGAGACGCGCAACGTCCTGTACCACTACGGTCCCGAGCGGCTGGTGATCGGCAAGTACTGCGCGCTGGGGACGGGCACCCGGTTCATCATGAACGGCGCCAACCACCGCATGGACGGTCCTTCCACCTTCCCGTTCCCCAGCATGGGAGGCTCCTGGGCGGAGCGCTTCGACCTGATCACCGGCCTGCCCGGCCGGGGCGACACGGTGGTCGGCAACGACGTGTGGTTCGGCCACGGCGCCACGATCATGCCCGGCGTCCGCATCGGTCACGGCGCGATCATCGCCGCCGGCGCGGTGGTCACCGGCGACGTCCCCGACTACGGCATCGTCGGCGGCAACCCGGCCCGGCTCATCCGCACCCGGTACGACGCCGCGGACGCAGCGCGGCTCCTCGCCGTGGCGTGGTGGGACTGGCCTTTGCAGCACGTCACCAAGCACGTCCGGACGATCATGGCCGGGACCGTCGACGAGCTGGAGCAGGCCGCCGCGCAGCTCGACCAGCCCTGACACCGCCCGGCCCCGCTCCAGAAACGAGTGATCACCCATGTCCCGTCGCCCGGCCCACATCGCGATGGTGGGCGTCCCCATCGTCAGCCACGTCCTCCCCAGCCTCGCGGTCATCCGCGAACTGGTCGCCCGGGGACACCGGGTCACCTACGCCAACGACCCGTTCGTGGCCGACCGGATCGAGTCCGCCGGCGCGGAGCTGGTGCCCTGTACGTCGACGCTGCCCGTGGCCACCAACGAGTGGCCTGACGATCCGATCGCCGCGGCGAGCCTCTTCCTCGACGACGCCGTCCAGGCGCTCCCGCAACTGCACGCCGCGTACGACGACGATCCGGCCGACCTGTACCTCTACGACATCGGCGCCTACGCCGCACGGGCCCTCGCCGAGACCCAGGGCCGTCCGCTCCTGCAGCTGTCCCCGACGTTCGTCAGCTGGGACGGCTACCAGGAGGAGGTCGCGGTGCACCTGCGCAAGCTGCCCGGCGCCGACGCGTACCGGGACAGGTTCGCGCGATGGCTCGTGGAGTGCGGAGCGACGACCACCGACGTGGACGCCTTCTCCGGTCCGCCCGGTCGGTCCCTCGCCCTGATCCCGAAAGCGATGCAGCCCAACGCCGATCGGGTCGACACCGACACGGTGACCTTCGTCGGCCCGTGCTTCGACACCCGGGCGGAGACCGACGGCTGGACCCGCCCGGCGACCGCGGACAAGGTGCTACTGATCTCGCTCGGCTCGGCGTACACGCGTCAGCCGGCGTTCTACCGCCAGTGCATCGAGGCCTTCGGTGACCTGCCCGGTTGGCACGTCGTACTCCAGATCGGTAAGCACACCGCCCCCGAGGAGCTCGGCACCGTCCCGCCCACCATCGAGGTGCACTCCTGGGTCCCGCAGCGAGCGATCCTGGAACAGGCCGACGCCTTCGTGACCCACGCCGGCATGGGCGGCTGCGGCGAGGGCCTCCTCGCCGGGGTCCCCATGATCGCCGTGCCGCAAGGCGCCGAGCAGTTCATGAACGCCGACCAGCTCGTGGAACTGGGCGTCGCTCGCCGGGTGGACACCGCCGACGCCACCGCCGAAACCCTCCGCACGGCCCTGACCGACCTGATCGCAGATCCGGAACGCATCGACCGGTCCCACCAACTACAGTCCGCCGCCCGAGTCGAGGGCGGCACCCCGCGCGCCGCAGACCTTATCGAGCAGACCCTGACCGCCGCCCTGCACCGCCCGGGCTAACGCCTCACCACGGCGGCTGGATTACCACCCGGCCCTGAGCATCCCGACCGCAGGCGTTCGCCGCTTGTCAGCTCACCAGCGTCCCCACCTGGTCGCCCCGGCAGATCGCTGTCGCGGCGCCGGGGGAGTCGATGTCGAAGACGTGCAGCGGCAGACGGTGGTCGCGGGCCAGGATGAACGCGGACTGGTCCATCACGCGCAACTCCCGGTCGATCACCTCCTGGTAGGTCAGCCGGTCGAAGCGCCGCGCGCCCGGCACCTTGTTCGGGTCGGCGTCGTAGATGCCGTCGGCACCGTTCTTCGCGACCAGCAGCGCGTCCGCCCCGAGTTCCACCGCGCGCTGCACCGCCGGGTAGTCGGTCGTCGTGAACGGCTGCCCGTTCCCGCACCCGAGCAGCACGATCGACCCCTTGTCCAGGTGCCGGATCGCCCGCAGCCGGATGTACGGCTCCGCCAGGTTGTCGATCGGGATCGCCGTCATCAGCCGTACGTCGCCCCCACCGAGCGCAGCGATCCGGCCACGCAGCAGCACAGCGTTGATCACCGTCCCGAGCATCCCGATGTTGTCGGCCTCGACCCGGTCGATTCCCCAGTCCTCAGCCCGGTTCCCCCGGAAGACGTTGCCTCCGCCGACGACGACGGCAACTTGTACGCCGGTCGCCTGCGCGGCGAGAACCTCCGTCGCCAGGTGGGTCAGCCGATCACTGCTGAACCCGAACTCGGCCTCACCGGCAATCGCCGCCCCCGACAGCTTGATCACCAGACGCTTGAACACAGTCACTCCTCGGCCGGCCGGCAGGTCGCCCAGCATTGTGCCCCAGGTCGGCTAGCGGCTCACCGGGGTTTCCTGGTCGAGGTGGGACAGCTTGTCGGGGTTGCGGACGTGGTAGGCGCCGGTGACGTAGCCGTTGTCGACGCGGACCGCTACGACGCCGTCGATCTTCCCGTCGACCCGGACCAGCAACCCGGGGCTGCCGTTGATCTGGACCAGCTCGACCGACCTATCCGCGTCGCGTTTCCACCAGCCGGCGGCCAGCAAGCGCGCCACGCCGGCGATCCCCACGACCGGCCGCAGCAGCGCGTGCCTGACTCCGCCGCCGTCGCTGAGGGCGACGACATCCGGCGCCAGTACGTCAAGCAGGCTCTGCAGCTCGCCGGTCTCGACCGCTCGCTGGAACGCCTCGAGCGCGGCGCGGTGCTCGGTCGGCGAACCGATACCGCGCGGCCGGCGCGCGGAGACGTGCGAGCGCGCTCGAGAGGCGATCTGGCGGACCGCGACCGCGCTCTTCCCGACGGCGGCCGCGATGTCGTCGTACGGCAGCTCGAAGACCTCCCGCAGCACGAACACCGCCCGCTCGGTCGGCCCGAGCGTCTCCAGCACCAGGAGCATCGCCATCGACACGCTGTCGGCCAGCTCCACGTCCTCGGCGACGTCCGGTGTGGTCAGCAACGGCTCGGGCAGCCACGGACCGACGTACGACTCCTTGCGCCGACCGAGTGTCCGCAGCCGTTTCAGTGCTTGCCGGGTGGCGATCTGGATCAGGTAGGCGCGCTGGTTCAGTACGGCGTCCAGGTCGACGCCGACCCAGCGCAGCCAGGTCTCCTGGAGCACGTCCTCGGCATCGGTGGCGGAACCGAGGATCTCGTAGGCGAGCGTGAACAGCAGGTTGCGATGTACGACGAACGCCTCGGTCGCCGTGTCCGTGCCACGGGTCCCCGATCGATCGAGTTGCTCGCCGCTCCCTGTTCCCATACCCCTAGGATCCCGGCGCCGGCCGATCTGTGACATCGCCGTTCGGTGGCCTGTGTCACACGCACCGGCCTGTCACATCGCACGGCCCGCCGGGATCTCTTGGACACAATCGTCCACGAGCCAGGAGGCCAAGTATGTCCACACCTTCGTCCCGCATGCCCAACCCGCTCGCGTTCCTCCCCGAGCTGGTCGAGGCGGTGCTCCGTCCGGCTCCCGCCGGGGAACGCGTCACCGACGAGCTGTACGCCAGGGCGTCCGCCCTGTACGACGACCAGGCGATGTGGTCGCTGGTGATGGCGATCGCCCACATCGGCTTCTTCACTCCCGCGGCGCTCATCGCGAAGCCGATTCCTGGCCTGCCGCCCGGGCAGAACTACAGCGAGCCGGAAAGGCGTAAGGCATGAGCGCCAAGATCGCGGTCGCGGGAGCGACCGGGCGGCTGGGGCGCCACGTTGTCGGCGTACTGACCGAGCGCGGGCACGAGGTCGTGCAGATGTCGCGGGCGACCGGCGTCGACCTCGTCACCGGCGACGGGCTCGCGGAGGCGCTCGTCGGCGTCTCGGTCGTGATCGATGTCGCGTCGTGGCACGCCTCCGAGCAGGAGGCGGCAGCCGAGTTCTTCCGTACGTCGGCCGCCCGGCTGCACGAGTACGGCCAGGCTGCCGGGGTCGCCCGGATTGCCGCGGCCTCGATCATCGGCGCGGACAGGGCCACCACCGGATTCGTCGCCGCGAAGAAGGTGCACGAGGAGTTGCTGCTGGCCGGTCCACTCCCGGTCCGGATCCTGCGGGCCGCGCAGTTCCACGAGTTCGTCGGCCAGCTGCTCGACTGGCAGCCGGGCGGCACCGCCTACATCCCGGCGCTTCCCACCCAGCTCGTCGCCTGCCGCACCGTCGCCGAGACGCTGGTCGACCTGGCGCTCGACGACACCGTTGCGGTCGGACCGATCCCCGAGATCGCCGGCCCACGGCGGGAATCCATGGCAGCCGCCGCAGCACTGCTCGGCAGCCGCCGTTGCATCGAGGTCATCAGCGTCGACGGATCGTACCTGCCGGACGCCGACCTCGCCGCCCAGGGCGCCTTCCTGCCCAGCGCCCATGCCCGGCTCGCCGGACCGACCTTCGAAGCCTGGCTCGCTACCCAACGCTGAGCACCCAGGTCGATCCTCGTCGCCCGCCCCTCGACCCCTGCTCGGCTTGCGGTCAGGGATCGAGGACCTTGTCGAGGGTTTGGTAGGTGCGGTTGCTGGCGGTGGCGGCTCGGCGTTCTCTTCCGGTGGCTTCGATGTAGTTCTGGCTGGTGGCCAGGCTGGCGTGGCCCAGGAGGGCCATGATCTCGGAGGCGGTGGCGCCGTCCTCGGCGAGGCGGGTGGCGAAGGTGTGGCGGAGGGCGTGGAGGTTGGCGCCGGTGGGGACCCGGTCGTGGAGGCCGGCCCAGCGGTAGCAGGACTTGACCAGGTACTCGAGGCCGCCGCGGCCGATCGGGGCGCCGGTGCGGTCGAGCAGGAGTTTGGTGGAGCGGCTCGTACGGCGACTCGGGAAGCGGCGGTCGCAGGAGTCGGCGTACGCCTCGATGATGCGTTCCATGATCGGCTCGACCGGGATCGAGCGGTCGCGGCTGCCCTTGCCGTGGACGTGCAGGCGCATCTCACCAGGGCGCCCCGCGAGCGAGTCCGTCGTCAGCGTGCGCATCTCGGCCGAGCGGAGACCGGCGACCAGGCCCAGGGCGATCACCAGCAGGTCCCGCTCCGGCCAGGGGTCGCGGGCGCGGCGGTCGCCGTCGGCGGCTGACTTGAGCAACCGCTCGGGCGTGTCCTCACCACGCAGCGGCTTGGGGGACAGGGGAGGGGTCTTCGGCCGCGCGACCGCGCCCATCGGGTTGCCGGCGAGCAGGCCGTCGGACACGCAGAAGGTGAGGAACTGGTTCCACGTCGACCACGCGCGCAGCACCGAGCTCTTCGCGTGGTCGTCGGCGAACGCACCGAACGCCGTACGAAGTGCTGGTGCGGTGAGCTCGTCGACCTCGAGCTGCTCGGGGTCGTCCGTCAGCAGCGCGGTGATCCCCGCGAGGTCGCGCCGGTAGGCGTCGGTGGTGTGCGGGGAGTCCTTGCGCGGCCGCCGCGCGGCGAAGAACGCGGCCTGAGCTTCGAGCACCAACATGACACCCAGTACTACCCGAGGGCACCGACAGTTTCCCGATCGGTTGCCCACGGCAACGGATCAGGCGCCGGTGGTCCAGTTCATCTGCTCGACCCAGTGCTCGAACAGGGCCCGGTCGCCGTGCACCTCGAGCGCCGGCGCATCCTCCAGCCGGCGTCGCCGGCTGATCACGAGCAGCAGGTCGACGGCCGGACCGCGGACGGCGACGTCGGCCTTGGCGTGCGTCCGCTCCAGAACGATCCGGTCCGGCTCCCTGCGCGCCACCCATTCGCCGTCCGCATCGGTCGTGTGGAGGTGCAGCGTCTGGCCGTCACCGCGCATCGCCTCGGCGTACTGCGGCTTGCTCGCCCAGTAGGTGGCCGAGGTCATCGTCTCCAGCCAGTCCTCGACGGCCGCCGCGGCGTGCTCCGGCGCCAGCTCGTACGACGTACCGAGCGTCGCGGCCGCGTCCGCGCGATGCACACAGGCCTCGCCGAACAACCGGCGCGCCCAGTACGGCGCACCCGCGATGCCGCCGTTCGGGTCCCAGGCCGGAGTGTCGTCGGTTGCCGACTCGTACGCCGCCTTCGCCTCGGCCGCCGTACCGTTCAGCCAGGCGCCCCACTCGGCCGAGTCGGCCGGGGCCGGAACGTAGGCCTCGAACGCCTTGCTCGGCTCGGTCAGCCGCTCGCCGACGATCAGCGCCACCATGCGCTGGGTCGCGCCGACGTGGTCGACCAGTTCGGCCAGCGTCCACTCCGGACAGGTCGGCACCGGAGTCTTCGCGTCCTGGCCGTTCACCCAGTCGGCGAACGTGCTCGTCTGCTCGACGACGGCGATCAAGTACGCGGACGTGTCCATCGCTGCCCCTCCGGCTGCTTCGTGGATCTCGGGTTCAAAGTACTTCATCCGGCGGCCATAGGAGCGGGCCAGGCTGGGCGCCGGTACGCCGTCGGATCTGTTGAACGACTGGCGGCCAGGCAGGGGAGTGGGGGCCTGCCGACGGGGCGCCGTGGGGAGGTCGCGGTGAGAGCACTCGCCGGTGAAGGACCGTCCGGACGGACGTCGGGCTCGGTCGTCTCCGCGGGAGAGTACTTGGAACATGCCGTGAACTGCTGTGAATCCGGCGCACCACAGGCCATTTCGCATCAGTTGCCCCAGGCAACTAAAACTCATGCATAATGGTGATTATGCATGACTCAACATGGGTCGAGAGGGGCTGAACCCTGTTGTGGGGGACCGTTTCCGAGCGCCTGGCTCCGAAAAGTCCAGGCGACCTCCGGACCATCTGTGGCAGGATCGCCCGTATGTACAGTTTCTTCCGACTGGGCTAGCTGTCCGCTAGTCAGTCCGAGGCTCCAGCCCGCGGCTAGCGAGGCGGGAACCGGCGATCTCGCCGTTCCCGACAGCTACCGGGAAGAATCGTCATGCCCTCTGCGCGCCTCGGCGCGACGGAGTCGATCAGGGTGCTCGTGCGGACCGTCACGGGCCTGGAGCAACTAGTAGCCGCCGAACTGACCACGGCCGGCCACCGGGTGATCGACCTGTCCAAACGCCAACTCGTCGTCGACGCCGGCGAATCCATCCTCAGCGAGCCGCCTCAACTGGCCGACGACCTGTTCCTGATCGCCGCCGGCGTCGAGGATCCGGGCCACACGAAGGCCGCGCTCAACACGCTCAGCAGGCAGCTCCGCAGGCACCTGACCGTTCCACTGCCGCACCGTGAGCCGTTTGCCGTCAGCGCGTCGTACGTCGGGAAACGCACCTACAACCGGTACGACGTCGAAGATCTCGTGGGCGCGATCATCACCGAACGGACCGGCGCGCGCTATCACTCACGCCGTACGGGCACGCCACCAGAACACCGGACCGACTGGCGCGTCGTCCTGGACGGCGAATCGGTCCACGTCGGGATCCGGCCGTTCCCAGCGCCTCTGCACCGACGCGACTGGCGCCGCCATACCGTCCCAGGCAGTCTGCACCCACCGGTCGCCGCCGCCATGGCCCACCTGGCCGGCATCGAACCGGGCCAAGTTGTCCTGGATCCGTTCTGCGGCGCCGGGACGATTCTCATCGAGGCCCAGCAGCTCGAACCGGACGCCGAGTACGTCGGTGTCGACCACGCCAAGGCTTCTCTGAGAGCCGCTGAGAGAAACGCCGCCGGCATCCAGTGGCAACTCGGCGACGCCCGGCGCCCGCAGATCGCCGCTGACAGAATCGTCACGAACCCGCCGTGGGACGTCCGGCTGGCGATCGGCAACCTGACGCCGTACCTGAACAGCTGGCGCGACGTCGACGCGGTCGTCGCCATCGTCAACCAGCACCAGGTCGCGACACTCACCGAACACCCGGCCTGGAGCAGCCGATCGGTGCACGATCTGAGCCTGGCAGGCCTCCATCCGAGCATCGTCGTATTGCGCCGATAATGGACATTATGTCAACTAGCGGTCGGCGCTGACGATCAGGAAGTTCGGCAATGCGACGTAGGACTCGATCGCCTCGATTCCGCTGTCCCGTGCGACCTGTGGATCAAGTCCGGGTTCGCACAGTTCAATCACGCGACACCCGAGACCGATGACCTCGTTGATGTAGGCCGACAGCGGACGGTGGAAGTCGGGTGCACGGCCCTCTGGCATCTCGTACTCGTCCAGGTACCGATCAAGTTGGTAATGACCGTGATCCCGCCACGTTGGGTAGAGATTCTCGAACGCCGGATGATTGATCGAGAACACGAACCGGCCGCCCGGCTTCAGCGCGCCGACGCACGCTGCCATCGCCGACTGCCAGGCAGGTACGGCGAGCAGCACCATGCTGCAGACCACCGCATCGAACGGCTGACCAACTTCCGGCAACGTCGAGAGATCAGCCTGCACGAACGTGATCCCCTGACGCCGCTCCTGCTCGATTTTCTGAGCGCGCGCCAGCAGACCGGTAGCCGGCTCCACACCAACCACCTCAGCTCCACCTTCCGCCAACAGCCGGCTCAAATAGCCCTCGCCACTGCCTGCATCGAGGACTTTCCGACCATCGACAGGCCCCAACATCCGGAGCAGGTTCCCATTCATCAAGTGGCGCTTGGGAAAGTCGCCCTGATCGTCGTACGCCTCAATCGCGTCAGTCGGCATCGCCGACCACGCTGCGATCGCCTCTGAGTTACTCATCGTGGACATGCGGTCACACCTCTCCGACGACAGATAGGCAGGGACAGCCATGCAACGTACCGCCTCGCCCAGCCGGCTCTGCATGCGGTTCCATCACCGGGCTGACGACCAGTGGACACGGAATGCGCACGATCGTGATACGCAGGGTGTCGGGTAGCGGGCGTCTGGTGCCTGCGGGGTCAGTGGAAAACCTGTGTCGCCACCCTCCCCTGACGCATAGGCTCGCGGTCATGACCGACGGCGACTGGCCTACCGATCCGGCGCTGCTGAGGACGTTGGCGGCCGCTGGTCTGCCGGCCGCCGGGCGTTTCGTTCCGAAGGCCGGCTGGGTCAGTCGCGTCTGGGTCGGCGACGAGTACGTCGTACGGCTGACCAAGGGACAGTTCCGCGGCGCGTATCGCCACGAGGCTGAAGTCGTCGGCCTGCTGGTCGGCAGCCAAGTCCCCCACGCCCGGCAGCTCGCCCACGGCGACGGCCCGGACGGACCGTGGTACATCTCCGAACGATTGCCCGGGCGATCCCTGCACGAAGCGTGGCCGGCGGCGGACTTGCCCACGCGTCAAACAATCATCGAGAGCCTCGGCGCAGCCTTGCGCGAGCTTCACCGCGTTGCTGTCCCCGCCGGCCTGCTGCCGCCCTGGCTGGCCGACGCGCTCGCGAGCGACAAGCCGTGGCCCGCGTTCCATCCACCCGTGGTGAGCGCGACGCTCGAGCAGGTCGAAGCCGCCCGGCGACTGCCCGGTCACGACGCGCGCCTGCTCGCGGACGTCGCCGATTGGATCCAGGAGCGGCTGCCGTTGTTCGCGGCCGACGACCTCGTGCTGGTCCATGGTGATCTCCACGGATCCAACGTGATGGTCGACCAAGGACGCGTCACCGGTCTGATCGACTTCGCGGAGGCGCTTGCGCAGCCCGCGGATGCCGAGCTCGACACCATCCTGCGCTGGTGCGCGAGGGCCCGAGAGTTCCCACCCACACCCGACGGACGAGGGCTTGACGAGACCACACTCACCGAGGCCCCCGGGTGGCTGCACGGCGCGTATCCGGAGCTGTTCGAGCGCGAGCAGCTGCGCGAGCGGTTGAACTTCTACGACATGTACAGCGAGCTCGCGCTCCACGCACACCACCCGCGGCCCGACGTACGGGAAGCGGCGCAGGACCGCATCGCTCGACTACTTGCAGGGCACAACCATCTAGACAGACTCACCTGGTAGGACCGTCTTCACCATGACGCAGTTCTTCAGCCCCTTGGGCCGGTCGTAGGTGAAGCCGAGCCGCTCGTAGAGCCGGCGCGTCCCGTTGTAGAGGAAGGACGCCGACATCTTCTTGGTCTGGTCGGTCAGGTCGTGCGGGTAGCTCTCGACCCGGCCTCCCCCGGCCTGCGCGATCAGGTCGAGTGCACCGGTGATCGCCAGCTCCGTCACGCCCTGCCGCCGGTGCCGCTTGTCGACGAAGACGCAGGTGATGCGGTAGTCGGGATCCGCGGTCTTGGTGGCGTCGTACTGCTTACGGTGGTGGAGCGTGGGCAACTCGACGGGCGTGCCGTACTCGGCCCACGCGATCGCCTCGTCGCCGTCCATTACCAGTGCCGCGTGCGCCTTGCCCTGTTCGACGTACGCCTTCTTCAGAGCCTGGTTGGCCTCGGCGCCCTGGCCGCGCTCTGGCCCGTCAGGGTGAAACCAGATGCACCAGCAGCCACCGAAGATGCCGTTGTGCCGCTGCACCAGCGCGTCGAAGGCCGGCCAGGTCTCGGGGCCGAGCGGGGCAATGGTGTACGACGAGTCGGTAGGCATTCAGTCCTGCTTCGCAGCGGACGCGTCGAAGCACACCACTCCCCTGTTGCCGTCCTGGTCGGCGATCACCGTCAGTGAGGGCGCGTTGCTGTCGTCGACGACGGTCCCGCCGGCGGCGAGGGCGGCGGCGATCCGTTGCTCGGCCACCTCGGGCGCCACGTAGACCTCGAGGTGGAACCGCTCGCGCGGGGTCTCGTCGTCGTTGGCGTCGCCGAACCACAGGTTCGGTACCCGTCCGGTGGCGTCCCGGATCTCGTCGCCCGGGGTTCCCCGGCCCTGGGCCTCGGCGCTGCCGGTCAGCAGAGCGGCCCACACCGGGGCGATGGTCGCGGAGTGGGCGGTGTCGAGTCCGAGCTCGATCTCGCTGACGGAGGCCGGGTCGGCGGCGAGCTTGTGGTCGGCAGCGAGCTCGGTGATCCGGCGCGCAAGGTCGACGTCCTGCTGGGTCACCCACTCGACGATGTACTCGGTGCCGTCGTCGTCGCGGTAGACGGCGTCTTCGGTCACCAGCTCGAGGTCGACGTACCCCTTGCCGATCGCCACGCGCGGGTGGTGGCCGAGCGTGTCCCCCGCGCCGCCCACCGCGGCGACGAACCGTGCGCCGGTGCCGAAGTCGGGGATCACGTAGCGGGCATGGAGTCCCTGGGCGAGCTTGCGCCAGTCGGCCAGGTGCGCCGCGGCGATCTGGTCGCCCGTCAGCATGTCCATGGACCGGGAGACTATCCCTGATCCCGCGCGGGAGGGAGCGCTTCGAGCACGAAGAAGAGGAAGCACAAGAACGAGGTGCGCTCCCCCAGGCCGGGCGGCAGCACTTCGCGAGGGGTCTCGGGCGAGAACGGCGGTTCGCTGATGACCGAGATCCCGAAGCCCGCGCGGGTGAACGCGTCGGTCATCGCGTGCAGCGGCCGGTGCCAGTACGTCAGCGACGCGGTCTGGCCGGCGAAGTCGTACTCCTCCGTGTACGGCGACGTCACGAAGTAGTCGTCGTCCGGGTAGGCCACCTCGCGGATGATCGGGTGGTTCACCGAGAGGATCAGCCGGCCACCCGGTTTCAGGATCCGGTGCAGCTCGGCCAGCGGGCCGGACCAGTCCTCGAAGTAGTGCAGCACCAGGGAGACCACCACATCGTCGAACTCCCCCGCCTCGAACGGCAACGGCCCGGCGAGGTCGGCCTGCAGCACCCGGGTGTCCGGCCCGAGGCGCTCTTGGGCCAGCGCCACCATCTCCCGGCTCGAGTCGAAGGCGGCGATCCGTGCGCCGCGTTCGCGCAGCGCGGCCGAGAGCGGTCCCCCGCCGCAGCCCGCGTCCAGGATGTTCCGGCCGGCCACGTCCCCGGCGAGACTGAGCATCGCGGGACGCGCGTAGTAGGCGTTGAAGAGGCTGGACTCGTTCGCCCGCACGTAGCTCTCGGCGAACGTGTCGTAGTGATCAGGTTTCATCGGCCGTCCCGTCGTGTGAGGTCACCACGGACCCTAGAACACCCCGAGGTCGGTGCGGGCGGAGTTTCCACCACCACTTCCCCACTACGGTTGGCGCGTGAAACCGACCGATGTGGACGTGGCGATCAAGGCGGCGTCAGCCGGTGCCGACGTAGTGACCAGCACGTACGGCGGAAGCTCGACCCGCTTCGCGAAGTCGCCCACCGACTTCGCCACCCAGACCGATATCGACACCGAGAAGGCCATCGTCGGGGTCCTCACCGAGCATCGACCGGACGACGCCCGTACCGGCGAGGAGCTCGGCAGCGTCGGGAATGATGCCGCCGTACGGCGATGGTTCGTCGATCCGCTGTGCGGGACGTTGAACTTCGCCGCCGGCACACCGCTCGTCGCGGTGAACGTCGCGCTCTTCGCCGGTGCCACTCCCCTGGCCGCGGCGGTCGCCGATCCGGTCGCTGGGGAACTCTTCTGGACCGACGGCACGGCTGCCTACCGCCGCTGGAAGGACGACGATCAGCTGCTCCAACCCACCTCGCGCTCCGGTCTCATCGACATCAACTGCGACGGGCCGCTGGACCGGCCGTTCGTCGGCGGCCAGCTCGTGAGCGACCCGCGGCTGCGGGCGGCGTACGGTCCGCGGGTCATCTCTTCCACGCTCGGTGTCGCCTGGGTCGCGGCCGGGCGGCGTGCGGCGTACATCTCCGACGGCGCCTTTCGGGACAACCTGCACTTCGCTGCCGGGATCGCGCTCTGCGAGGCATCCGGGTGCGTGATCAGCGACCTGGACGGGAACCCGCTCCACACGGACCGGGGGCTGGTGATCTCCGCCGACCAGGAGACTCACGACCGGGTGCTCGCGCTGGTCGAGCCCCACCTCCGAGCGGTCCGTTCGAGCGCGTGAGCCGGGCTTGGAGGACGTGGGTGAGACTGGGCGGATAGTGACTACTCCTCGCTCGGTCGTCGACTCGGCATAGTCAAGGAAGCGGTCGGGCCGGCGGAGGCCGCGGTCGTCGAGCGTGGTGCCGACTTCCTGCGGCAACAGCTGTCGAGCCGTGCGACTCCTTCGACCTCGCTGGTGCACGGCGACTTCTGCCCGAAGAATCTCCTGGTCCACGACGGGACGGTCGCCGGCTTCATCGACTGGGAGTTCGAGAAGCTCGGCTGGAGCAACCCTGCGTCGCCCGCGCAGGTCCGGCGGTGCCTCGACGTGATCGCCCGTCCCTTCGGCTAGCGACCTCGACCGCGTGCGCCGCTTCAGGAAAGTGCGTTGCGGGTGGTCCCCCACCGGTGTTGGCTTGGGCCCATGACGCTCCCCTCCCCTACGCTGCCCACCGATCGGCTTCGGCTGCGTCCCTTCGACGACGCCGACGCGGACGAGCTTTACGCGCTGAACAGCGATGCGACGGTCCTGCAGTACTGGGACTCGCCGCCGTGGACGGATCCCGCGCGCGCCGCGCGTTTCATTGCCGCGTGCAAGCAAATGGCGGTCGACGGCACCGGGGCGCGGCTGGCCGTGGACCGTGTCTCCGACGGCCGGTTCATCGGGTGGTGCACCGTGAGCCAGTGGAACCCGGACTTCCGCAGCGCGTCGATGGGCTACTGCTACACCGAGGCCTCCTGGGGCCAGGGGTACGCGACGGAGGCCGGGGCCGCCCTTCTCGGGTGGGCGTTCGACAACCTGGACCTGAATCGTGTCCAGGCCGAGGCCGACACCCGCAACCGCGGGTCCGCCCGGGTGCTGGAGAAGCTCGGATTCGTGCTCGAAGGGACGCTGCGCGAGGACTGCATCGTGAACGGCGACGTCTCCGACTCGTGGGTCTACGGGCTGCTCCGGCGTGAGTGGAAGGGCTGATCGTGAGAGGCTGCGAGCTCGAGCAACCAGCCTGAGGAGCCGGCATGAAACTTCTTCTCACGTCGTCGGGGATCGCCAACCAGACCATCTCCGACGCGCTCGTCGAGTTGCTCGGCAAGCCGATCGCCGAGTCCACCGCGCTGTTCGTGCCGACAGGGGTCTACCCGTTCGCCGGCGGGGCGGCGAGTGCGTGGGACGCGATGACCGGGAGCAGGGCCAACCGGGTCTGCGACCTGGGGTGGAAGTCGCTGGGCGTGCTGGAGCTCACCGCGCTGCCGACCATCCGGGAGGAGAACTGGAGGCCGGCGGTCAAGGAGGCCGACGCGCTGCTCGTCTGGGGCGGCGACGTGCTCTACCTGACGTACTGGCTGCGCCAGTCGGGTCTGGCCGATCTCCTGCCGTCCCTGGATTCCGTGTACGTCGGGGTGAGCGCCGGTTCGATCGCGCTGACGCCGTACAACTGTGACGCGGAGTTCGACCTGCAGTTCGTCCCCGACGGGCACGAGATGGCACTGGCCGCCGAGAGGTCGCTGGGGCTGGTGGACTTCACGCTGTACCCGCACCTCAACCACCCGGACATGGAAGACACCTCGTTGGCGAACATCGAGAAGTGGGCGTCCGGGATCCCCGCGCCGACGTACGCGATCGACGACAACACGGCGATCAAGGTGGTCGACGGAACCGTCGAGGTCGTCTCCGAGGGCGACTGGAAGCTCTTCAACGGCTGACATGCGCGCTCTGTTCTCGTTCACCGGCGGCAACGGCCACGTGCTGCCGCTGCTGCCGATCGCGCGGGCGCTCGCCGTACGGGGCCACGAGGTGCTGTTCACCTGCCAGCCGGCGATGCTCGACACCGTGCGTGCTGCCGAGTTCGACGCGGTCGAGAGCGGCGGTACGACGCTCACGGCGGCGACCTACCGCGGCCCGTTGGTGGCAGTGGACCGTGACGCCGAGGTCAACGGCATCCGTGACGCCTTCGCCGGGCGGGTTGCTCGGGAGCGCGCGCCGAGGATCGTGAAGGTCGGAGCGGAGTTCGGAGCCGATGTGGTGGTTCATGACGAGGTGGACTTCGGCGCCGGTGTGGCCGCGCAGCGCCTGGGTGTCCCCCATGCGTCGGTCACTGTGCTTGCTGCGGGCGGGATGATCACGCCGGGGCTGGTGGACGAACCGCTGCACTGTCTGCGCGCTGAGCTCGGGGTGGGGCCGGGGCTGGATGAGTTTCTCACCATCGTGCCGGTGATGCCGTCGTTCCGTGCGGCACCGTTGCCTGCGACGGCGCCGAGCATCAGGCCTGATGTTCTCGAGGGGCGCGAGAGTCCGGACGAGCCCGCCGTCGATGCGTGGCTTGCTGCTCGGCCTGGTCGGCCGCTGGTCTACTTCACGCTCGGGACGGTCTTCCACCAGGAGTCCGGTGATCTGTTCACGCGGGTGCTGGCCGGGTTGGAGAGGGTGAAGGCGAACGTCGTCGTCACGGTCGGCCGGGAGATTGATCCGGCTGAGCTCGGGCGGCGCGCTGACAACGTGCTCGTCGAGCGGTTCGTCCCGCAGCGCGCGCTGCTTCCCCGGGCCTCCGTCGTTGTGTCGCACGCGGGATCGGGGACGGTCGTGTCCGCCCTTGCGTGCGGCGTACCACTGGTGCTGCTGCCGATGGGCGCCGACCAGTCGTGGAACGCGGATCGCTGCGAGGTGCTTGGCGTTGGGCGCGTGCTTGATCCTTTGACTGTCTCCCCGGCGGACGTGGCGGTCGCTGTCGAAGAGGTGCTGGCGAACCCGGCGTACCGGTCGGCGGCGCGTGTGTTGCAGGAGGAAGCGGAGTTGTTGCCGGGCGCCGAGGTTGTCGTGGATGTGCTTGTTGAGCGGGTGCGAGGTTGATCGGGTGGATGTGAGGGGCTTTCAGCGTGGTTGTGAGGCGGCGGTACGGCGTACTGGCGGGAGGCTGGTCGAGTTTCGGATCGTCGACGGGGTGACGCCGAACTTTCATCAGGCGGTCGTGCGGTACGGCGACCGGACGGTGGCCGTGGTTTGCTCGCGCGACACGGGGGTTCTGGCGATCGCCGAGCCGCGGGGTGTTGATTTCTCCGGTGGTTTCAGGGAGTCCGGGCCGCTGACCTTCCTGGATCACGCTGAGCTGGCGGATGCGCTACGGAAGCTGACCGGAGCGAGAGTTCTCACTCGGAGCGCGTTGGGCGGGCCGTTCGAGGTTGCGGACTGGCCCGCGGTCTCGGCGGACGACGTCGCGTACTGGCAGCCTTCCACCCTGGGTGAATTGCTGTTCAACTACTGGGACTGAGCTGGGTAAGGTCTTTCGGTGATCCGGCGCCACTGCTGTACGACGTACCGCGGACGTAATCGCGTTGCGGGTGGCATGGGGGCGGCCTAGCGTGGCGGGATGACGACTCGGTTGCAGGCGCTGTGCTTCGACGCGAACGATCCCGAGCTGCTCGCGCGGTTCTGGGCCGGCGTGCTGCGGCTGGAGATCGCCGACGACCCGAGTGGTGGCAAGGTGCTGCTGCCGGCGGAGGCGCTCGGCTTCCCGCTGCGTTTCCTCCCGGTCCCCAACGACAAGTGGGGGCACAACCAGATGCACTTCGATCTGACCAGCGCGACGCCCGAGGAGCAGCGGGCGACGGTCGCTCGCGCGCTCGAGCTCGGTGGACGGCCTCACGACGTTGGCCCGGACTTCGACGAGCCTCACGTGGTGCTGGAGGATCCGGAGGGCAACGAGTTCTGCGTGATCGAGGTGGGCAACAACTTCCTGGCGAACACGGCGACCATCGGCGCGCTGTCGAGCGACGGGTCGCAGGCGGTCGGGTACTTCTGGAGCAAGGCGCTGGACTGGCCGCTGGTGTGGGACCAGGACGAGGAGACCGCGATCCAGTCGCCGCAGGGCGGCTCGAAGATCTCGTGGGGCGGTCCGCCGTACAACGAGAAGCTCGGCCGGAACCGGCTGCACCTGGACCTCGCTCCCGCGGCCGGTGGCGACGCCCGCGCGGAGGCCGACCGGCTGGCTGCGTTTGGTGCGAGGCTGGTCGGCGAGGTCGAGGGTGGGTACGAGCTGACCGATCCCGACGGCAACGAGTTCCGGGTTGTGGCCGGCTGACGGTCCGCCGATGAACACCGCCCTGCTCGACGCTGTCGTCGACACGATCATCCCCGCCGACGACTTCCCGTCCGGAGTCGCCGCGGGTGGCCTGCGGTTTCTCGACCGGTTGCTGGCCGAGCGGCCTGATTGGGCCTCGCCGGTACAGGCCGTGCTGGACACGATCGAGGCCTCCGCACTCGTGCTCTTCCAGTCGTCGTTCGAGCAGCTCCCCGGTGCGCGGCGGGTCGAGGTGCTCGACTCGCTGGCCGGCGATCCGTCGTACGGGTGGTTCGCGAAGGTCGTCAACGCGGGGTTCTACGCGGATCCGGGCAACGGCGGCAACGACGGCGCGGTGTCGTGGTCGATGATCGGCTGGCGGCCGTGGCCGGGTGAGCGGCCGGTGGTCGAGCAACCCGGTCCGCGCAACGTCGTCGAGCCCGGCACGGTGATGACCAGGTACGACGCGATCGTGGTCGGCTCGGGCGCCGGTGGTGGCGTCGCGGCCGCTGGTCTCGCGGCCGCGGGTCGCACCGTGCTGGTGATCGAGGCGGGCGGGTGGCCGGAGGTCGAGGCGCTGGCGACGGACCACCTGCGCAGTGCGCGTGCGCCCCTCGATCTCGACCCGGTGACGGGTCCGCCCGGCGTCAGCCCGCGGGTTCTGGAGCTTGGCGGGGAGAGATCGATCCACCGGCCCGGTGATCCCGCGTGGAACGGCAACGCGACGACGGCCGGTGGCGGGACCCGCGTGTACGGCGCGCAGGCGTGGCGGTTCGCGCCGGACGACTTCCGGATGGCGAGCCGGTACGGCGTACCGGACGGCAGTGCGCTCGCCGACTGGCCGTTCGGGTACGACGAGTTGGAGCCGTACTACGCACGCGCCGAATGGGAGATCGGGGTCAGCGGTGACGACCACGACGGCCGGTTCGCGGGGCCCCGGTCGCGTCCGTACCCGATGAAGCCGTTGCCGGCCGGGACCGCCGCGGACCGGCTGGCCGCGGGCGCTCGGCGGATGGGGGTGTCGACGCTGGCCGTGCCGTTGCTGGTGAACTCCACGGCGTACCAGGGACGGCCGGCGTGCGCCCAGTGCGCGATGTGCATCGCGTTCGCGTGCCCGGTGGACGCCAAGAACGGGAGTCACAACACCGTGCTGCAGCGGGCCTTCGCGACCGGGCGCTGCTCGATCATGTTGCACGCGACGGTCGAGCGGTTGCTGGTCGACTCCGGCGGGCGTGTCACCGGGGTGGCTGTTGTCGGTGAGCGTGACGGGGTGGTGTGGCGGTGCGAGGTCGCCGGTGAAGAGGTCGTGCTGGCGGCGGGGGCGATCGAGACGGCGCGGTTGCTGCTGAACAGCGGATCTTCACGAGAGCCTGATGGAGTCGGCAACAACACCGGTCAAGTAGGCCGGCACCTGCAGGGCCACCGGTACGGCGGGGCGCTCGGGATCTTCGGGGAGGTGGTCGAGGAGCTGATCGGTCCGGGCGCTTCGATCGCGACCGCGGACTACCGGTTCGGCAACGAGGGCGTCGTGGGTGGCGGGATCATCGCGAACGAGTTCGTGCCGACGCCGTCCAACACCTGGAGCTACCTGAGTGCGGCTGGGTTGATCCCGTTGCACGGTGCCGCGGCGAAGGCCGGGATGCGGGACCTGCCGGGGCGGATGGTGCGGTTGGCGGGGCCGATCCAGGAGATGACGAGCCGGGAATCGCGGGTGACGGTCGATGGTGCGGTGCGGGATCGGTTCGGCGTACCGGTGGCGACGCTGGCGGGTGGGGCGCATGCCGAGGACCTGCGGGCCTGGGACTTCCTGACGGATCGAGCGGCCGACTGGTTGCGGGCGGCGGGGGCGGAAGTCGTCGTACCGGGGATGCGTGGTGATGGTCATGGGCCGAGCGGCGGGCAGCACCAGGCGGGGACCTGCCGCATGGGCGACGACCCGGCGACGTCGGTGACCGATCCGTGGGGGCGGGTATGGGGGCACGACAACCTGCGCATCTGTGATGCGTCGCTGCACGTGACGAACGGGGGCGTGAATCCGGTGCTGACCGTGTACGCGAACGCCTACCGGATCGTCGAGCACCTGACCGGCGGCTGATCGCGCCGAGCCTTCGCCGCGGGGTCAGTCCGCAGGTTCGTTGACGAGGGTTGCGAGCGCGCGGGCGGCGTCGGCGAAGTACTGCTCGTCGGCGCTCGGGGTCAGCCCGAGCATCACACCCTGGCTCAGGCCGACGAAGAGTGCTCGCAGTGCGGTGACCAGGCGTTCGGCCTGGTACGGCGTGAGCTTGCCGCCGTCGTACGGCCGGCCGGTGAGCAGGTCGACCAGGTGGGTCTCCTGGGCCCGGATCGACTCCGCCAGCTGGGCGCCGAGCTCGGGATCGTTCAGGGCCATGTCGAGCAGGGTCAGCTGTAGTGACTGGGTGGCCCGGGCGCCGGGTGCGTCGCAGGTACGGCGGTAGTGCCGGGCGAAGGCGTCGACCGCGTCCAGGAGGTCGAGGTCGGCGGGGACTGCCTGCTCGATCTCCTCGTAGTACAGCCGGAGGTAGTCCGAGACCAACGCGACGACCAGGCCGCTCTTGCTGCCGAACAGGGAGTAGACGGCGCCGGTCGTCAGGCCCGCGCGATCGGCGATCTCGTCGAGCTTCGCGCGGTAGCCGTCGCGGGAGACGACCTCGAAGGCCGCGTCGAGCAGGGCGCGGCGGTTGCGGTCCTTGGTCTCGGCTCTCGTCATTCGCATAGTGTGATTATTCTAGTAATCAGATTATCGAATGGGAAGGGGTGCTCGTGGCGGATGTCGCGGTCAAGAGAGAGTCGGCGGGGATCGTTGCCGACGGCGCGTTCAAGGTGGTGCTCGGCGCTGTCTTCGCGGTCGGCGCCGGGTGGGCAGGTGGCGTGCTCGGCGTCCCGCCTTGGCTGATGGTGGTCGCGGGGTTGGTGCTGCTCGCGGCTGGAGGGGTCGAGATCAGGTACGTGAACCTGCGGCCGCGGGCGACGTACACGCGGTTGATGGTTGCCTACGACCTCGGGTGGGTGCTTACGGCGGTCGTCGGGGTGCTGGTTGCGTGGCAAGGGAGCAGCGCGGGCGGTGAGGTGTGGGTCGGGTACCAGGCGGTGGCGCCCGTTGCGTTCGTCGTACTGCTGCTCAGTGCTCGGCGCTGAGAGCTTCGGCGATCATGCGGTGGCCTTGCTGCTCGTAGTCCTCGCTGCCGACGCGGTAGGCCCAGCACGCCGTACCGATCGCTTCACGGATGCGGTTGCGGCGCCAGGTGGCTGGGTCGCGGGGGTCGCGTCCGTAGCCGTCGAGGAAGGCGGCCTCGAGTGCGGGTCACCAGCTCGGGCGCGATCCGGTGTGGTCCAGCAAGCCAGGCGAGTGACTTCTCGTTCTCGCTCCGCTCGAACTCCCCGTCCTCGACGCTCAACTGCTCGTGCAGCAGAGCCAGCAGTACGCCGGCCTGGCGGTAGGTCTCAGGCTGGAACTCGTCAGGAGTGCCCTCCACAAGTCCGCCCGGCAGGTAGTGCGTGACCAGCAACTTCGCGTCCGCGTCGGCATAGGCAAGCCGAGGCGCGAGACCGCGAGCTGTCCACGGCCCAAGCCACTCGCTGTGAGCCCGGAGCTCGCGAGCGATGTTGGTGTCGTCCTCGTCGCCGGCCTTCGCGATGTAGCGGACGTCGTTGTGCTCCAGCAGCAGAACGGTCGTACCGACAAGCCCCCAGCTGAGATCTTTGACGAGCTCGGCTCCTGGGAGCCACTCCCCCAGCAACCCTTGCTGGCGTACAGAAGTCATTCCCATCGGGCGGTCTTCGGATCGACGCCGTGGGTGGCGGCGTTGGCGTTGACGACGGCCTGGAACCAGGCGGTCAGGCCGGGCTCGAACGGGTCGTAGTACTCGGGGGTGAAGTTGCGGGCGAGGCAGACCTGCATCGAGTGGGTGCAGTCGAACTGTTCGGAGATGGTGGCTCGGTGGCGTTCGGCGAGGGTGTTGGCGTCCGGGGAGCCGGGCTGGGTGCCGGTGCGGAACGCGTGGGTCAGGTCGGTGTTGAGGGACTCGAACTCGGTCGCCAGGTCCTGCCAGTCGGCGGTGGTTCGGGTTGCGGCGCGTTCGGCGTACTGGGTCCACTGCGGCGTGCCGGACCAGCGGCGTTCGGCCTCGTCGACCCACTCGGTGCGCCAGGAGTCGCCGAAGATCTCCGACTGCTGCTCGGGGGTGAGCCGGATTCCCTTGCCGTCGGCATCGAGCATGCGGTCGACCGCCTTCAGCATCCCCTGGAGGCGGTCGATCTGCTCGGTCAGTTCGGCGCGCTGGCGGCGCAGGTGCTCCTGCGGGTCCGCGGACGGGTCGTCGAGGACGGCCGCGATGTCGGCGAGCGCGATGCCGAGCTCGCGGTAGACCAGGACGCGGTGGATCCGGGCGATGTCGGCGTCGGAGTACACGCGGTACCCGGCCGTCGTCCGCCCGCTCGGTACGACCAGTCCGATCGCGTCCCAGTGGTGGAGCGTGCGCACGCTGATCCCGACCAGCGACGCCGCTCCACCGATGGTGAGGCTGTCCGTCATGGGGTCAGTCTGGTACGCCGATGCCCATCGCGCGCAGATTTTCGAGGCTCCGCTCGTCGTGCTGCCGGGCGGCCGTCATCACCACGCGGGAGTTCTCGGGCGTGATCACGGTCAGCTCGAGCGAGTTCCACAGCTTGACCTCAGGGCCGGTCGTGCACCCCGGGGCCAGCTCCTCGCAGCGCTGCGCGATCTCCTCGATCTGGTACAGCACGCACGAGAAGCTCGTCGCGAAACCAGGCGCCGCGGCCGGCTGCTCACCGGGCACGAGCAGCACGTCCTGGAACGCCCACCGGCGCAGGTGCGTGACCTGACCGGGCATCGTGAACAGGTCGATGAATCCGAGCCCGCGGACCCAGAAGTCCTTGGACGCCTCCAGGTCCTCGGTCGGCACGATCGTGAACATCGGCATCGGGTAGATGGTGCGGTAGACCTCCGGCGCGACCGCGTCGGGTCCGGGCAGAGGGACTGGGCTGGTGTAGTTCATGCCCACGACGTTCCAGCCTGACGCCGCGTCAGGGTCAAGCGGTGTCTTCGCCGCGGCCCGGGCACGTGGTGGAATCTGCGGATGACGATGACGGCGCGGGCGTTGAACAGGGCGTCCCTGGTACGGCAACTGCTGGTGGAGCGGGAGCCGCTCGGGGTCGAGGACGCCGTACGGCGGATGGTGGCAGTGCAGGCGCAGCACCCGGCCTCGCCGTACGTCGGGCTGTTCAACCGCGTCGTCGGGTTCGACCCGCACGCGCTGGACGCGGCGTTCGCGGCCGGGACCGTGGTGAAGGCGACGCTGATGCGGGGAACGCTGCACGCGGTACACACCGATGAGCACCTGGACTTCCGGGCGGCGATCCTGCCGATGATGGCCGGGCCCCGGTTCGAGGCGGCGTTCGCGGCCGGCGGTTTGACGCGGGACGAGGCGCACGCGGTCGCGGTGGAGCTGGCGGCGTACGCGTCGGAGCCGCGCAGCGGTGCGGACTTCGAGGCGTGGCTCGACCAGCGGCTCGGCATGGGCGCGACGGAGCTGTGGTGGGCGATGCGCGCGGTCGCGCCGTTGCTGCACGCACCGACCGGTGGGCCGTGGTCGTTCGGGCACCGGCCCGCGTTCGTCGCGGCGCCCGGCGTACCGGCTGATCCGGAGCGTGGGCTCGAAGTGCTGACCCGGCGGTACCTGGAGGGCTTCGGGCCGGCGTCGATCGCCGACATCGCGCAGTTCATCAAGCTCCAGCGCAGCCGCGTGAAGACGGCCGTCGCGGCGCTCGACCTGGAGGAGCTCGAGGGGCCCGGCGGGCAGGTCCTGTACGACGTACCAGGTGGAGCCCGGCCCGACGAGGACCTGCCGGTGCCGCCGCGGTTGATGGCGATGTGGGACAGCGTCCTGCTCGCGTACGACGACCGAGCGCGCGTCGTACCGGCCGAGTACAAGCGGGTGATCACGCGGACCAACGGCGACCTGCTGCCGACGCTGCTGGTCGACGGGTATGTCGCTGGAGTGTGGCGGCCGGTCGAGGACGGGATCGAGGCGACCGCGTTCCGCAAGCTGCCGGCCGGGGTGTGGAAGGCGCTGAAGGGTGAGGCGCGGGACCTGTTCGCGATGGTGCGAGAGCGCGATCCGCGGGTCTACCGCCGCTACGACTACTGGTGGAAGCACCTCCCGGCGGTCGACACCCGGGTGCTGCCGGCGAAGTAAAGTGCTCAGCCGTTGAGCACTTAGCCTGCGACACTGGCAGGTATGCGCGCTGATCGGCTGGTGGCGACCCTGTTGCTGATGCAGGCCCGGGGCCGGGTGACGGCGGCCGAGCTCGCGTCGGAGCTGGAGATCTCCGTGGCGACCGCGCGGCGTGATCTCGAAGCGCTCTCCACCGCTGGGATCCCGGTCTACCCCGAGCGCGGTCGCAACGGCGGCTGGTCGCTGCTCGGCGGATCGCGGACCGACCTGAGTGGGCTGACCGCGACCGAGGCGCAGGCGTTGTTCCTGCTCGTCGGGCCGGCGGCCGCGATCGCGCCCGACGCCAAGGCCGCGCTGAGAAAGCTGGTGCGCGCTCTCCCGGAGACGTTCCGCGGTGACGCGGAGGCGGCCGCCGAGGCGGTCGTGATCGATCCCGCCGGCTGGGGCGAGAACGACAAGGCCCGGCCGGTCCTCGTCAACGATCTGCAGCATGCCGTCGTACGGCGGCTGAAGGTGCGGCTCCTGTACGGCGGCCGCCGGGGCGCGGAGCCGTCGGAGCGGCTGGTGTCGCCGCTGGGACTGATCGACAAGGACGACGTCTGGTACCTGATCGCGGGCACCGCCAAGGGGCAGCGGACGTTCCGCGTCGATCGGGTGCTGAAGGCAACGATCACCGAGGAGCCCGCCGAGCGGCCGGACGACTTCGACCTGTCGGCCGCGTGGGCGAAGGTGGTCGAGGAGATGGAGCTGAACCGGTCGCTGCTCGCGGCGACCGTGCTGGTCCAGGAGCGGCACCTGTGGGTGATGCAGGACCGGCTCGGGCGGCACTGCGAGGTGCTCGACTCCCCCGGCGACGGCTGGGTGCGGACGCGGATCACCGCGCCGACGCCGTTGATGATCGCGCAGCACCTGGCCGGCTGGGGCGGGTCGATCGAGGTGCTTGAGCCGGCGTCGGTGCAGGCCGAGCTGGCCCGGCTGGGCGCGGAGCTGGTGAGCCGCTACACCGGCTGACCGGACACGGTTCGAAGCCGGCCGGTGACCGGTGGTGGAGCTGGGGAAAAGGTTTGGTAACCGATGGAACCGCGGGGGCGGTGTTGACCGTCAGTGGTGAGTAAGGTCCAGCTGTCCCAGAACTGTCCGAGCGAGCAACAGGATGTCTTCGTGACCACGACTCCCCCTCAACCGCCCCACAACCCGTTCCCCGGCCAGCCCGGAGGCTACGGCCCCCCGCAGGAGCAGTTCCCCCAGTACGCCGGACAGCCGGGACAACCCCAGCCGGACACGGTCCCGCCGGGGCAGCCGACGCCCGGGCAGCCGGGCCAGTTCACCGAGCAGCCGCACGAGTACCAGGGCCCGCCGCCGCACCAGGCGCCGTACGGGCAGCCGCAGTTCGACCAGCAGGGCCAGCAGTTCGACCAGGGCCAGTTCGATCAGGGCCAGCAGCCGCACTTCCAGCCGAACATGGCGCCGATGGGCGCGCTGCAGTGCCGCTTCTGCGGCGCGGTTCCGGCCGTGCAGGCGACCGTGCGCGGGCACATGGGTCTGCTGATCGTGATGCGCTTCCTCCGTCTGGAGGGCCCGTTCTGCAAGACCTGCGGCACCGCGACCGTGCGCGACATGACCGCGAAGAGCCTGTGGCAGGGCTGGTGGGGCATCGGCTCGGCGATCATCAACCCGTTCACGATGCTGTCGAACATCGGCCCGTGGAAGAAGTTCCAGGCGCTGCCCGACCCGGTGCCGGGCGCGCCGGGCCGGCCGATGGATCCGGGCAAACCGCTGTTCCGGCGGCCCCAGATCCTCGGCCTGCTGCTGCCGATCGCGGTGATCGCCGCGATCGTGATCGGCAACATCGCGACCACGACGTCGTCCGAGGCCGAGGCCGGCGACTGCGTGCAGAACGCGGGCACGACCAGCGACCCGGACGTCAAGGTCGTCGACTGCAGCTCGGCCGACGCCGAGTTCAAGGTGCTCGGCCGGGTCAGCTCGTCGGTGTCCAGCACCTGCGACCTGTACCCGGAGGCGACCGTGACCTACACCGAGAAGCGCGGCTCGACCGGCTACACGCTCTGCCTCGGCCCCAACTGACCTGACAGAGGGGCCCGGCTCGAAAGCCGGGCCCCTCTGGCATTTCTCAGTGCTGGTAGTACGCCGCCGCGACCGCGCTCGCCTCGTCCGGCAGCACCGGCCCTTCCGCCGGGACCGGCGGGAAGCCGCCGCCGGGCTTGAGCGCGTTGACCTGGTCGCCGCTCATCGCGTAGACGACGCGGCCGAGCCCGGAGCGTTCGAGCGCGCCGCCGCACATCCCGCACGGCTGGCAGCTCGTGTACAGCGTCGTCTGCCCGGCGACCTCGGGCGTGAGGTTGCGGGACGCCCAGAGCGCGAGCTTCAGCTCCGGGTGGGCGGTGATGTCGTTGTCCGTCACCGAGGTGTTGTGGTCCTCGGCCAGGACGTTGCCGTCGGCATCGGCCAGCAGCGATCCGAACGGCGGGTTGCCGCTCTCGATCGCCGCCGCCGACAGCGCGATCGCGCGGCGCAGCAGTTCGTCGGGGGTCACGGTTTCTCCATTCCTGCCTTCACGGTCGCCAGGGCCTGCCAGGCGATCTCGGGGTGCTCGGTCTCGGCGGGGTCGCCGACGAAGGGATCCAGGACGACGGTCTCGGCACCGAGCAGGCGCAGTTCGTCGAGGTCGCCGAGGATCTGGTCGATCGAGCCCTCGCCCGCGTGCCGGGTCTCCTCGGGCTGCGGGCCGTCGGTGAGCCGCAGCAGGATCCGCGGCACGAAGCCCGGGTCCGGCCGGCCCAGCTCGTCGGCCTTCGCCCGCAACCGCGGGACGGCGTCACGCATCCAGCCCATCGTCTGCCGCAGCGGGTGCCACGCGGCGCCGTACCGGATCGCTCGCCGCAGGCCCGCGTCGGTCACGCCGCCGACCCAGATCGGGATGTCGTTGCTGCCGTAGTCGTCGGTGTCCTGCCAGACGGTCCGGAGGGTGTCGAGCAGCTCGTCGGTCTGTTGCCCGCGGCGCCTGAAGTCCTGGCCGAGAGCCTCGAACTCCTGGGCCGCCCAGCCGACACCGACACCGAGCACGAAGCGGCCGCCGCTGAGCTGGTGCAGGTTCGCGGCCATCCGCGCGACCAGCAGCGGGTGCCGGTACGGCGCGATCAGCACCGCCGTCCCGAGCTTGATCGTGCCGGTCTGCCCCGCCAGCCAGGCCAGCGTCGTGAACGGGTCGTAGAACGGTGCCGGGTACTGCTCGGCGACGTCGGGCGTGATCGTGACGTGGTCGGACATCAGCAGCAGGTCGTAGCCGAGGCCTTCGACGGTCCGGGCCCAGGCGAGCAGCCGGTCCGGGGTCGCGCCGGGACCGAAGTTGGGGACGTTCACACCGAGTTGCATGCTGATCAGGCTATCCAGCCCGAGGGGTGCCGCTGAACGGATTCCTCGCGGAAAACCGGCTGCCGGGCCGTGGATCCGCCGGTATGTTGGCGCGATGACCGTGGATCTCGATCTGACCGACTGGGCGATCCTCGGCGAGCTGCAGCGCGACGGGCGGATGCCGCTGACCGAGCTGGGCCGGCGGGTGAACCTGAGCGCCTCCGCGACCACCGAACGGGTCAAGCGGCTGGAGTCGACCGGGGTGATCAGCGGGTACCGGGCGCAGCTCGACCTGCCGAAGACCGGGTACGCCGTACTGGCGGTGATCCGGCTGAAGTACCCCGGCAACAAGCACGGACCGTTGCACCAGCTGCTGAAGGAACGGGACGAGATCCTGGAGTGCCTGCGGACCACCGGCGACGACTGCTACCTGCTGAAGGTCGCGGCCGGGTCGATGGCGCACCTCGAGCAGCTGGTGAACGAGCTCACCGAGTTCGGCTCGACGACGACGAACCTGGTCTACACCGAGACCCTGCCGTACCGCGGGCCCGTCGCTCCCCCGGCGGCGCCATGACCGAGGTCGCCGGGATCGCGGTCTCCGACGAGCTGCTCGATCGCTGGGTGGAGTGGCTGGCGCCTGACCGTCAGCCGTTCTACGTGACCGCACGGCAGGCGGCCGAGTGGGAGCTGCCGTTGTCCGACGAGGAGCCGGACCGGCAGCTGCGCGACACCTACCTCTCGTACGCCGTGGACGGGCGGCTGCGCTGCTCGTGGTTGTCGGAGAGCGCGTTCTCGGCGTTTCCGAAGAAGGTCCGGGCCGGGCTCGTGCGAGCGCAGGTGGTGCACGAGCGGGGCGCCGTACCGACTGTGCGGGCGTGGCGCGGCGTGCTCGGGGACGAGATCCGCGGGCAGGCCGACGGGCATCGGTTCGTCTGGTGGAAGTCGCTGCTGAGCCATCCGGTCGACGTGCTGCCGCGGCTGGTGAGCGAGTACGTCGCGGTGAGTCGGCACGGCGAGGTCCCGGCGGACGTGTGGCGCGGTGTCGAGGAGCTGCTCCCCCGCGCTCGTGAGCTGGCCGGGACGTTCCCGGACGGCAGTGGGCCCAACTGCTTCGGCACGGTGATGGCCGCGGCCGGGATCGAGGGCGCCGAATCGGAGTGGATGCAGCGCGAGCCGTTCGACCGGTGGCTCGACGAGTCGACCACGCGCGGCGGGCGCGACGCCGTACCGGGGACTGTGCTGGTGTGGCGAACCGCTGAGCGGGCGGTGCAGCACGCGGCGATCACCCTTGGATCAGGATGGGCGCTCCACAAGCCGTCCCAGTCCTGGGCGACGCCCAGGAAGGTGCGCACGGTCGCTGAGATCCTGCGGGCGACCCGGACGGCCGGTTGGCACCTGCAGCGTCACACTCTCGCGCGGTAACGTCCGCCGGATGGAGTTCTCGGAGCTGGTCACGCGGGCCCGTGAGGTGCGCGGAAAGTACGCCGCGATGGAGACGGCCCGCTACGGGCGGGAGTGGAGCCGGGAGGAGCTGATGCTCGGGTTCCTCGGCGACGTCGGGGATCTCGCGAAGCTCGTCCAGGGCAAGGAGGGCGTGCGCCCCCGCGACGACCTGGACGAGGCGTTCGCGCACGAGCTGGCCGACTGCCTGTGGTCGGTGCTCGTGCTGGCCGACGCGTACGACGTCGACCTGCAGAGTGCGTTCAGCCGGACGATGGATCAGCTGGACGAGCATCTGAGCTGATCGTCACTTCGCCGTCGTTGAGGTCGACGGCGACCGGCGTACCGACCTCGACCGTGCGGCTGACCGTGCACAGGCGGTCGTGGGACATCTTGACCGCGCGCGGCAGCGCGACGCGGGCCTTGTCGCCGTCCTCGCCCTCGGGGAACGTGATGGTGAACTCGACCTTGAGGTTCTCCAACCGGTTGCCTTCCTCGGCGTCGCGGACCTTGTCACCGCTCACCACCGCGCGGAAGTCGGTCGGTTCGGCGCGGCGGCTGGTGACCACGTCGACGTCGATCGCCGAGCAGGCGCCGATCGCGGCGAGCAGCAGCTCGACCGGGGTGAAGTCGGTGTCGTCCGGGCCGCCGGAGCCGACCACCAGCGAGCCGCCGCGCTGGTTGCGTACGACGTACTTGCTGTTCTCGGTCCGCTCGAAGTGGATCTGCCGGAGGGTGTCGTCGCCCATCGAGAGACAATCGCAATCTGTTGCCAGTGGCAACGTCAGAGGCAGGCCGGCGGCGGGGGTACCGCCGGCGACAGGTTCAGAGCCGGCGCAGCGCGTCGGCGACGGAGGTCTCGCCGGCGATCAGCTCGAGCGTCCGGCCGATCGCGGCCGGGGTCTCGCACAGACCCGCCAGTACGGCGGCGACGTCGTCGCGGGTGATCTTGCCGTTCCCGGTGTGGTCCGCGAGCAGCACCCGGTCGGTGCCGGCGTCGTCGGTGAGGTGCCCGGGCCGCAGGACGGTCCAGTCGAGGTCACGCGCCCGCAGGTCGTCCTCGGCGGCCAGCTTCGCCTTCAGGTAGATCGTGAACCCCTCCTCGGGGTCCAGCTCGGCGATCTTGTCGACGCCCATCGATCCGACCTGCACGTGCCGCCGGACGCCGGCTCGCTCGGAGGCCTCCGCGAACAGGGCGGCCGCGCCGCGGTCGACGGTGTCCTTGCGTGCGTTCCCGCTGCCCGATCCGGCACCGGCCGCGAAGATCGCGACGTCCGCGCCGGTCAGCACCTTCGCCACCGCGTCGACGTCGGCCTGCTCGAGATCCAGCAGCGCGATCTCGCCGCCGGCCGCGGCGACGTCCGCCTCGTGCGCCGGGTTGCGGACCAGGCCGACGACCTGGTGCCCGCCGCCGGCGAGGAGCTTGGTCAAGCGCAACGCGATCTGTCCGTGTCCACCCGCAATGACGACTCGCATACCTGGAGCCTAACCCTTCACCCCAGAACGGCAGACTGTTCCCATGTTCGCGAACGCTGTCGACGGGTGCCGGATCGCGTACCAGGTCCAGGAAGGAGCCTCGGGCAACCGATCCGCGCTGCTGCTGCTCGCGGGCCAGTCGAACAACCACCACTGGTGGGATCCGGTCCGCGCCGACTTCGGCCGGACCACGATCACGCTGGACTACCGCGGCACCGGTGACAGCGACAAGCCCGACGAGATCTACAGCACACCAGGCTTCGCGGAGGACGCCGTCGCCGTGCTGGACGACCTCGGGCTGGACCGGGTCGACGTGTACGGGACGTCGATGGGTGGACGGGTCGCGCAGTGGCTGGCGATCCTGCACCCGGAGCGGGTCCGAGGACTGGTTCTCGGATGTACGTCGCCGGGCCGGTCCCACGGGTTCGAGCGGAGCCAGGAGATCCGCAGAGCGCTCTCGGTGCGGGACCAGGTCGAGCGCGACGCGGTGCTGATCGACCTGATGTACACGCCGGAGTGGGCCGCGCGAAACCCCGGTCCCTACCCCGTTCTCGGAGACACCGCCATGCCGGCGTACGCGAAAGGACGGCATCTGGTCGCCAGCAACAACCACGACGCCTGGGACGGCCTCGACACGATCCAGGCGCCGACGCTCGTCCTGCACGGGACGGACGACGTCTTCAGCCCGGCGGCCAACGCGCAGGTGCTCGCCGACCGGATCCCGAACGCCCGGGCCGAGCTGCTGCCGGGGGCTCGGCACGCGTACTTCCACGAGTTCCGTCGTACGGCGAGCCCGCTGGTCACCGACTTCCTCGCCGCGCTCTGAGGCGGAGAACGCTGGGCGCTAGGTCTGCTGGAGGTACGCGGCGAGCGTGTTGCGGGTGCGTTGCATGCTGCTGAGCTGGTCGTCCATCGCAGCGAGCTCGTGGTCGAGCAGGTCGCGCAGGCTCTCGCACCAGTCGAAGACGGTCTCGTTGTCGCGGATCTCGCGGGTGCAGGGCAGGACGCGCTTGATCACGTCCGTGGTCAGGCCGGCGTCGAGCAGGATGCGGATCTTGCGGACGGTCAGCTCGGAGTCGTCGGCGTACCGGCGGTACCCGTTGGTGCCTCGGTCGGCGGTGAGCAGGCCCTGCGCCTCGTAGTACCGGAGCAGGCGCGCGTTCACGCCGGTCCGCCGCGAGAGCTCACCGATCAGCACCTGGCGCTCCTTCCTTGACCTTCCAACCGGTGTCAGCGTTTAGCGTCGCCGTATGACTCAGTACGTCGTCCACCGTAACGGCCGACCGGCCGAAGACCTCGCCCCGCTGGCGTTCGCCGGGTACGCCCACTTCACCGCGCTGCAGGTCCGCGGCCACCAGATCCGCGGCCTCGACCTTCACCTCGACCGGCTCCGTACGGCGTCGCTGGAGCTGTACGGGAACGCGCTCCCCGACGATCTCGTGCGCGAGCACCTGCGGACGGCGGTCGAGGCCGGGCCGGAGGACGTGTCGCTGACGGCCACGGTCTTCTCGCCCAAAGGTGAGTTCACCGCGGCGAGCGCGAAGCTCGAGCTCCTCGTCAGGACCGGCCCGCCTTCGACCGGCCCTGCCGGTCCGCTGGCCCTGACCACGTTCGAGCACGAGCGCTTCCTGCCCGCCTTCAAGCACGTCGGCGAACCCGCCAAGACCTACGCCCTGCGGCAGGCGATCGCGGCCGGGTACGACGACGCCGCCTTCGTCGACCGCCGGGGCCGCCTCTCCGAAGCCACGATCTGGAACCTCGCGTTCTGGGACGGCACCCAGGTCGTCTGGCCCGACGCGGAGATCCTCACCGGCATCACGATGGCAATTGTCCGCCGCCAACTGAAGGTCCCTCAGCGGACCGCCGAGATCACGCCCGGGAACCTGTCCGGCTTCACGGGTGCCGTGGTGATGAACTCGTGGACTCCGGGGATCGCCGTCCGCCGGATCGGGTCCGCGGAGTTCGCCGACGAGTCCGAGTTCCTGGACGTGCTTCATCAGGCGTACGAGGCAGAGCCGCTCATCGGTCTCTGAGCCGTTCGGCCGGCGCCTCGGCGGCGTCGAGCGCGGGCTCGAGCGCGGCGATCGCGGAACGCAGCAGGTCCGGCAGCGAGCCCGCCGGCACGACGAGCCCACTTGCCGCGAGCGGCTGGAGCCACTGCCGAAGCGCGACCCGAACCGCGGCTGCCACGCTCGCAGCCAGCACCTCCGCGATCGGCGCGGAGGTCCTGGCGATCGGCGCGGAGATCCCCGCGGCCGGCGTACCGGTGCTCGCGGACCCGGCAGCGATCGGCGGACCGGTCTCCGCGGATCCACGAGCGGCGAGTGTCAGACGCCGGTCGATCGCTGTGGCGAGGGGCTCTTCGATCGCCGTAGCTGTGGCAAGGAACGTTTCGCGCAGTGCGGGGCTGGTGGTGATCAGCAGCAACTCGTCGTGGTCCCGCGGCGCGGTGTACTCCTCGACGATCGCCTCGGCCAAGGCATCGGCCAGGCGGACGCCTGCAGGCCTGGCAGCGATCGCCGCGGCGACCCGAGAGTCGCGCTCGGCGGTGACCGCGGCGACGATCGCCTGCTCACGACTGGAGAAGTAGTTGTTGTAGGTCCTCGGCGAGACCCCAGCAGCCTCGGCAATGTCGTCGACGCGAACGTTCTCGGCCCCACGCTCGAGCGCCAGCCGCAGCGCCGCCTCCCGGAGCGCCACCCGGGTCGCCTGCTTCTTCTCCTCGCGCAGTCCTGTCTTCACCGTCGCAGCATTCCACCTGAACTGCGCGCACGCAAACTTGCGTGCGCGCAGTTTTACGTCTTACGGTGGCTCGACCATTCCCACGAAGAAAGGCGAGAACCGTGCGCGCCAAAGGCATCTGCTACGACACCGGCTTCGTCCGCGCCGGCGGCAACTCCCGGGAGCACTTCGATCCCGCCCTGGTCCGCCAGGAACTCGCGATCATCCGCGACGACCTCCACTGCACCGCCGTCCACCTCACCGGCAGCGATCCGGAACGCCTCGAACTCGCCGCCCGGTACGCCGCCGAGCTCGGCCTGGAGATCTGGTTCTCGCCGTACCCGCTGGACCTGACCACCGGCGAGATGCTCACCCTGTTCGCCGACTGCGCCGAGCGCGCCGAGCGGCTCCGGACCGCGGGCGCCGAGGTCGTGTTCGTCACCGGCGCCGAGCTGAGCGTCATGAACCACGGGTTCCTCGACGGCGACAGCACCGAGCAGCGGCTCGCCTGGCTGCTCGGCGACCCGGCCCTGCGCCCCGAGCGCTTCGCCACGGTCGCGACCCGTCTCAACGCGTTCCTGCGCGACGCCGTGGCGACGGTCCGCGAACGCTTCCACGGCAAGGTCACGTACGCCGCCATCCAGTTCGAGGCCGTCGACTGGGACCTGTTCGACTTCATGACGCTGGAGCTCATCCGGTCCGCGGCGGTCGCCGACCGGTTCCGGGACGCCGTCCGCAGTCTCGTCGCGCAGCCGAAACCGGTCGCGATCACCGGCTTCGGCACGGCCACCTGGCGCGGGTCGGGTGACGTCGCGCCGCGCAGCATGGAGATCCTCGAGACCGACGAGGCCACCGGTCTGCCGCTGCGGCTGTCCGGCGAGTACGAGCGCGACGAGGCCGGCCAGGCGGCGTACCTCGGTGAGCTGCTGGAGATCTTCGACAGCGAAGGCGTCGACAGCGCCTTCGTGTTCCTCTTCGCGCTCTACAACCTGCCGCACCGCCCCGACGGTGATCCCCGCGACGACCTCGACCTCGCCAGTCTCGGCATCGTCAAGGTGCTCGAGGACCGCACCGGCGACACCTACCCCGGCCTGCCCTGGGAACCCAAGGCCGCCTTCGCCGCCGTCGCCGACCACTACACCGGGGCTACTGCCTGAGGATCGGGCGGAGGGTCTCGATCACGGTGGCGTCCTCGATCGTCGACGGGATCGCGTCGGGGCGGCCGTCGGCGATGTTGCGCATGGTCTTGCGCAGGACCTTGCCGGAGCGGGTCTTCGGCAGGGCCTCGACGATCGAGACGTCGCGGAAGGCGGCGACCGGCCCGATCTCACGCCGTACGGCGGCCACCAGCTCCTCGCGCAGCGTCTCCTCGGTGATGTCGGCGCCGGACTTGAGCACGACCAGGCCGCGCGGGAGCTGACCCTTCACCGCGTCGTGCACACCGATCACCGCGCACTCGGCGACGGCGGGATGCGCGGCAAGGACCGCTTCCATGCTGCCGGTGGACAGGCGGTGGCCGGCGACGTTGATGACGTCGTCGGTGCGGCCCATCACGAACACGTAGCCGTCACTGTCGACGTAGCCCGAGTCGCCGGTCAGGTAGAAACCGTCGAACACGCTCAGGTAGTTGTCGATGTAGCGGGCGTCGTCGCCCCACAGCGTCGGCAACGCACCGGGTGGCAGCGGGAGCTTGATCACGATCGAGCCCTCCTCACCGGCCGGCAACTGCGAACCGTCGGCGTCGAGGATCCGCACGTCCCACCCAGGCAGCGGGACGGTCGCCGACCCCGGCTTGGCCGGCAGCGACTCGAGCCCGCGCGGGTTGGCGACGATCGGCCAACCGGTCTCGGTCTGCCACCAGTGATCCACGACCGGTACGCCGAGCAGGTCGTGCGCCCAGTGGTACGTCTCCGGGTCGAGCCGCTCGCCGGCCAGGTACAGGCTGTGGAAGGTGCTCTTCAGGTCGTACCGGCTGAGCTCCTCGCCGTTCGGGTCGACCTTCTTGATAGCCCGAAGCGCGGTCGGAGCGGTGAAGAGCGCCTTTGCGTGGTGCTGGGCGATCACGCGCCAGAACGCCCCGGCGTCCGGCGTACCGACGGGCTTGCCCTCGTACAGGATCGTGGTCGCGCCGATCAGCAGCGGCGCGTAGACGATGTACGAGTGGCCGACCACCCAGCCGACGTCGGAGGCGGTCCACCAGACGTCACCCGGCCCGATGTCGTAGACGGCGCTCATCGACCACGCCAGCGCGACCGCGTGACCGCCGTTGTCCCGGACGACGCCCTTCGGCTTGCCCGTCGTACCGGAGGTGTAGAGGACGTAGAGCGGATCGGTCGCGGCGACCGGCACCGGGTCCGCGGGCGTCGCGTCGGCGACGAGCGTGCTCCAGTCCAGATCGCGCTCTCCGAGTTTCCCGGGCGCGATCTCGCGCTGGACGACGACCGTCCGCTCCGGCTGGTGAGTCGACAGCGAGAGCGCTTCGGAGATGATCGGCAGGTACTCGACCACACGGTTCGGCTCGATCCCGCAGGACGCCGCGACGATCACCTTCGGCGTCGCGTCGTCGATCCGGGCCGCCAGCTCCCGCGGCGCGAAACCGCCGAACACCACCGAGTGGACCGCGCCGAGCCGGGCGCAGGCCAGCATCGTGATCACGGCCTCGGGGATCATCGGCAGGTACACGATCACCCGGTCGCCCTTGCCGACCCCGAGCGAGCGCAGCGCGCCGGCGAAGGTCGCGACCTCGTCGCGCAGCTCGGCGTAGGTGTAGGTGCGCTTCGTGTCCGTGAGCGGGGAGTCGTAGACGAGTGCGGTGCGCTCGCCATGGCCGGCTTCGACGTGCCGGTCGAGTGCGTTGTACGACGTGTTGAGCTCACCGTCGGGGAACCACCGGTAGATCGGCGCGGCCGAGTCGTCCAGCGCCCGGGGCGGCGGTCGCGTCCAGCTGATCGTCTCGGCGGCGGCCAGCCAGAAGCCTTCCGGATCGGTCAGGCTGCGGCGGTAGCTCTCGTCGTACGAACCCATCGTGCCTCCCAGGAGTCCTTCGCAGTCTTACCCATCGGTGCGGGCGGCAACAGGGGTGCGTGATTAGCTGGAGCTGTGACGGTGACGCGTGAGCAGGTGGAGCAGGCGGCGGTGCGGATTGCCGGGCGGGTACGGCGGACGCCGGTGCTGCGGGTGTCGGAGACGGTGACGTTCAAGCTGGAGCTGCTGCAGCACGTCGGTTCGTTCAAGCCGCGGGGCATGTTCAACCGGCTGCTGGCCGCGAAGGAGGACGGTTCGCTGACAGGAGTCGGCACGGTCACGGCCTCGGGCGGGAACGCCGGGCTGGCGGTCGCGTACGCGGCGCGGGAGCTGGGCGTGCCGGCGCGGATCTTCGTGCCGGAGAGCGCTCCGGCTGCGAAGGTCGCGCGGTTGCGGACGCTCGACGCGGACGTCGTCCACGTCGGATCGGAGTACGCCGAGGCCTATGCGGCGGCTGTGGTCGCGGCCGAGGAGTCCGGCGCGTTGTTCGCGCACGCCTACGACCAGCCGGAGGTCGTCGCCGGTCAGGGGACGCTCGGGCTGGAGCTGCTGGAACAGATCGACGGGTTCGACACGGTCTTCGTGGCCGTGGGCGGCGGCGGGCTGATCGGGGGAGTCGCGACAGCGATCGGCGACCGGGCGCAGGTGGTCGCGGTCGAGCCGGAGCTGGCGCCGACGCTCGCGCGGGCACTCGAAGCCGGCCGGCCGGTCGACGTACAGGTCGGTGGTGTCGCCGCGGACTCCCTCGGCGCTCGTCGGCTCGGCCAGATCGCCTTCGACGTCGCCGGGCAGCAGAACCTCGAGTCGGTCTTGGTCGACGAGGCCGCGATCATCGAAGCCAGGCAGGAACTCTGGCAGGAGTACCGCCTGGCCGTCGAGCACGGCGCGGCGACTGCCTATGCCGCGCTGACCTCTGGCGCCTACAAGCCGGCACCTGCCGAGCGAGTCGTTGTGGTGGTCTGCGGAGCAAACACAGACCTCAACACGCTCACCTGACGCCCATGCTGCGGAAGGAAAGAAGGGTGGGGGGTTAGCGGGTGACTTTCTGCCGGTCGTCGGTCAAGAACCAAGCAGCCAGTACGCCGGCCACCGCGCCGAACAGATGCCCCTGCCAGGAGATCCCGTCCTGCGGAAGCAGACCGCCCAGCAGCGCACTCCCCCACACCAGCACGACGACCACACCGATCAGCACCTGACCGATCCGCCGGTTGAAGATCCCGCGCGCGATCAAGTAGGCGACGTACCCGAAGACCAGCCCGCTCGCGCCGATCGTGACCGTGTTCGGCGGTGAGATCAGCCAGGTGCCGACGCCGCCGACCGCGGTGACGATCGCGGTCACCGACAGCAGCCGGACCGCGCCGGAGATCGCGATCAGCGCGCCCAGCGTCACCAGCGGCAGCGTGTTGGAGATCAGGTGGCCGAAGCCCAGGTGCAGGAACGGCGCCGTGACGATCCCGACCAGACCCTCGGGGTCGCGGGCGACGATGCCGTAGCGGTCCAGGGCGCCGTTCAGCGCGGTGTCCACGATCTCGCTGACCCACATCAGGCCGACGAGCGCGACGAGCAGCTTGATCCCGCCGCCGATCCGGGCGGCGTCCACGACCGGCTTCGGCCGGCTCGCTGGGCTCGGGTAACTCATGCACCAACCATGCCCGATCCGGCCAAACCCACCCGCCCGCAGCGCGTTTCCCGGGCACCCGACCCGAGAACTGTCGGTGCCGGCCGCCAGGATCGTCAGGGTTACGTTCGCCACATCGCGGACGACGGGGCGCGATCCGGCGCGAAAGTGTGTCACTATGTGCAACTCGTAGGTCGCTGTGTGCGATTGGGTGGGGGCCTGAGTCAACCGCGCAGCTGTGTGCTGTCCCCCAACCGTTCGCCGGGCCCGTCCGCCCTAACGTCCAGGAGGAGGACCGCTGTGCCGTTGGCCGTCTACATCATCGGACTGGCGATCTTCGCCCAGGGCACGTCGGAGCTGATGCTCGCGGGCCTGCTGCCCGAGATGGCCACCGACCTCGGCGTCTCGATCCCGCAGGCCGGGCTGCTGATCTCGGCGTTCGCGGTCGGCATGCTGCTCGGCGCCCCGATCCTCGCCGTCGTCACACTGCGCTGGCCACGTCGTACGACGCTGCTGGTGTTCCTCGCGATCTTCGCGCTCACCCACGTCGCCGGCGCACTCACCCCGAACTACGGCGTCCTGCTCGCGACCCGCATCGTCGGCGCGTTCGTGTACGCCGGGTTCTGGGCGGTCGCCGCGATCGCCGCGGTCGGGCTCGTTCCGTCCGGCAGCCGCGCGCGGGCGATGAGCGTGGTCACCGGCGGACTGACCATCGCCACCATCATCGGTCTCCCGGCCGGCACGCTGATCGGCCAGCACCTCGGCTGGCGCGCGGCGTTCTGGGCCGTCGCGCTGATGTCGTCGCTGGCGATGATCGGCGTCCTGCGGACCATCCCCGCCGGCCGACCCGACCCTGGCAGCACGCCGCGCCTCGGCGCCGAGCTCCGCGCGATGGCCAACCCGCGGCTGTGGCTGTCGTACGCGACGACCGCGCTGGTGACGGCCGCGATCCTGGTCGTGTTCAGCTACCTCACTCCCCTGCTCACCGGCGACACCGGCCTGCCGCCGGCCGCGATCCCGGCCGTGCTCGCCGTGTACGGCGTGGGCTCGCTGATCGGCATCACCGTGGGCGGGCGCACCGCCGACGCGACGCCGTTCCGGACGCTCCTGGTGGGGATCACGGGTGTGGTGGTGATGTCGGCCGTGCTCGCGCTGCGTGCCGACCGGCCGGTGATCGCGATCGCCGTGGTGTTCCTGCTCGGTGGGTTCGGCTTCGCCGTCAACCCGGCCCTGAACGCGCGGGTGTTCGGCCTGGCGGAGAAGGCGCCGACGCTGGCGACCGCGGTGAACTTCTCGGCGTTCAACGTGGGGATCACGGTCGGTCCGTGGCTGGGTGGGCGGGCGATCGACGCCGGCGCCGGGTACGCGTCGCTCGGGTGGATCGCTGTCGGGCTCGGGATCGTTGCCCTTGGCACCGTTGTGCTGGCCGCGTTGCTGCCGCTGCGAGTGGTGCGGGCGCAGGCGCTGGAGCGGACGCACCTCCCGAACTGAGCCCCTGACGTCCGAAGAAAACGCCAGCGTCCGAAGAAGCCGAGGCTGTAGGGCTCGGTTCTTCGGACGCTGACCGATTCTTCGGACGTTAGACGGTGCGGTTCCGCTAGTTCACCGGACCACTGGGGTCGATGTGCGACGGGTCGAAGTCGGACTTGCGGTGGAACACGTACTTGTTCAGCACCCAGGTCAACGCCCACAGGCCGACACCGACGACCATCAACCAGCCGGCGATCTTGTAGTCGTTGCTCGCGCGGCCCGACAGCGGGCTGGCCAGGTAGACGCACAGGACGAAACCGAGGATCGGCAGCGCGGTCGGCGCCTTGAAGTGCTTGTGCTCGACCGGGTCGCGCCGCAGGACGAGGACAGCGACGTTGACGACCGCGAACACGCACAGCAGCAGGAGCGCCGTCGTCCCACCGAGCGCGGTCAGGTCGGCGTACCCGATCAGGAAGAACGCCAGCAGCGTGGTGAACAGGATCGCCACCCACGGCGTACGGCGCTTGTGCAGCACGCGGCCGAGCGGGCCGGGCAGGACCTTCTCGTGCGACATCCCGTACAGCAGGCGGCTGGCCATCAGCATGTTGATCAGCGCCGAGTTGGCGACCGCGAACATCGTGATCCACGCGAAGAGCTGCAGCGGGAAGCCCGGCGCGCCGGCCTCGATCACCTTCAGCAGCGGCGTCGATCCCTTGTTCAGGTCCTCCGGTGACACCAGCGTCACCGCGGAGATCGCGACCAGCACGTAGATCACGCCGGTGACCGACAGGCCGATCAGCATGATCTTGGGGAAGATCTTGACCGGGTCCTTGGTCTCCTCGGCCATGTTCACCGAGTCCTCGAAGCCGACCATCGCGAAGAACGCCAGCGCGGTCGCCGCCGTCACCGCACCGAACGCGTTGTCGCCCTCGGGGGTGTGGAACTCGGTCAGCCGCGACGTGTCACCGTCGCCGCCGGCGATCGCCCAGGCCCCGACACCGATCACGATCAGCAGACCGGTCAGCTCGACACAGGTCAGGACGACGTTCGCCTTGACGCTCTCGCCGACACCGCGAAGGTTGACCAGGGCAATCAACGCCATGAACGCCAGCGCGGTGATCATCAGCAGCGCCCCGCGGTCGGGGTCGAGCTTGACCGCGGAGAAGAAGTTCGCCGCGAACGCCTTCGACGCGCTGGAGGCCGACGTCAGGCCCGAGCACATCACCGCGAAGGTGAGCAGGAAGGTGAGGAAGTGGATGCCGAACGCCTTGTGCGTGTAGACCGCGGCCCCACCGGCCTTCGGGTACTTCGTCACCAGCTCGAGGTAGCTGGTTGCCGTCAGCATCGCGACGATGAACGCGCACAGGAACGGCAGCCAGACCGCACCGCCCACCTCGCCCGCGACCTTGCCGGTCAGCGCGTAGACGCCGGTCCCGAGGATGTCGCCGACCACGAACAGCAGCAGCAGTCCGGGCCCCATCACCCGCTTCAGTTCCGGACGGTCCGGCGCGGCCTCTGTCGTCGCCGCGCTCGTGCTCTCGCTCATCCTGCCTCCCTGGATCGCTGGACTGCAGTCGACCACAGTCGTGGTGCACACCGACAGACCTTCGACCTGGCCTGAAGAGGCCAACCGCCGGCCGGTGCACCGTCGAACAATCGTCCCATCGGATCAGCGCCCGCGCTTCCGGACACGCACGCCGGCGAAGTAGCTGCCCAGTAAGGAAGCTGCCCTGTAAGTAAAGCCGGGCGCGGGGTTGAGGCTTGACCAGGCGTCCCCTGCCCGGTCCCCCGCGCCCGGCGGTCAGGTGACCGGGATCGCGTTCAGCACGGTCTGGTCGATGCTGCCACCGGCCGCGTCGGTCGCAACAGCTCGAAGTGACAACGTTTTTCCGGGCAGCACGGACCACGGCGGCACGAGCGCCGTGTACTTCCCACCCACCGGTACGACGAGCGCCTGCGTCCAGCGCCGGCCGTTGTCGCTCGAGTACCAGAGCTTCGCGCCGGTCACCCGGGAAGCGGTCGAGCCGGTGAGGTGGTCGACGAGCAGGTCGATCGTGAGCGGTCTCCACGCGGGCGCACGCCCGAAGCCGTCGACGGCGGCGTCGTACCCGATCTCCAGCAGGGCAGGCGGTACGCCGGTCGCCTTGGTCGGGTCGGGTGCGGCGGAGGTGTAGTTCCAGACCGTCGACGCCTTGTTCGCGGTCGGGAACACCGCGGGGTCGAGCGTCCAGCTCTGCTCCAGGCGGAAGCGCGCCGATTCGCGCGGCACGGGGAAGTACGCGGAGCCGGAGGCGGCCTCGCCGACCGGTGTGTTCTCGCGAGAGAGCGCGATCCGGCGTTCCTGGTACGCCGACGCCGGCGGCTTGCCGCGGTGGAACGCGTCGCCCAGACCGACGTCGACGAACATCGACGTCTGCGAGTGCGAGGCCACGAACATCGTCGGGTGCAGGGTCTGCGCGAAGCTGCGGTCGACTTGCGCTCGCGCCGGGAACGGGAGGTTCTCGCGATCGCAGAGGTCCGTGCCGGTGGTCGCGGTCAGGCACTGGTTCCAGAGGGCTCCTGGGTCCGCGGTCAGAAGCTCGAGCTGGTGCGAGGGGACCTGGATCGTACGGCGGTTGACCCAGCCGACGCCGGACTCCTTGGTCGACCAGGCGCGGGTGAGGACCTGCTCGCCAGTGCCGGAGATCGAACCGAACGTGTTGTCGACGCGGGCCATCCGGGCGACGTCCTGACGGGTCAGCTTCGCGGGAAGCGGGAAGCGGTCCTTCACCAGCAGCAGCTCGTACGCCGCTGGGTCGCTCGGGCGCGGCTTGCCGGTCGGTTCGAGGCGCCAACGGTTGGCCGCCTCGAAGGAGCCGCTGCCGGTGAGCTTGGTGGTCGGTTGGATGAAGACGGTGCCGGCGGCGATCTGCTCGGGAGTGAAGAACCAGAAGTCGCTGACGCCACGGCTGGCGGAGTGCCTGGAGACACTCACCGCTGATTCGGCCAGCCGGGTCGGCTGCCCGTCGAGGGTCGGGGTTCGGAGGGCCTGGGCTTTTCGGGCGTCGATGACGTAGGTGGTGTCACCGGTGATCGCCAGCTCGGCGGTGCCGGCCAGCGCGAACGTCGCGGGCCGGGCCTCGCCCGGGCGGGCACCGGCATCGGTTGAGAGCGGAGCGGCGTCGGTGGAGGCCGGGGTGGTCACCGCTGACAGCAGGCTCCAGCGGCCCGGGGCCAGGCGGGCTTTGGCCGTGCCCTGGGCGTCGAGAGTGAGGTTGTTGGAGTTGCCGGTGACGTAGTCGAACGCGGTGACCTTGCCGCCGGCGTACGGGGTGCCGTTGCGGTCGAGGACCTTGACGGTGAGGTCGTAGCGCGGCGGTTCGTCGTACAGGCCGAGGGCGAGGCGGAGGGCGCCGAGGGAGACTGTGCCTTCCCACCGGTCGTCGGGGAGCAGTGCGGGGTCGACGGTGATGCGCGTCGAGGCGGTGCCACCGGCTGGGACCGTGAGGGTCGACGGTTCGGCGGTGACGGCTTCGGCCGGGGCGGTGACCGCGGTCGGGGTGCGTTCGACGTCAGTGACGGGGAGCGTGACGGGCGTCGTACCGGAGTTGGTGACGGTGACGACCTGGCTGCGCGGCTGCTTGTCGGGATGGCGCAGGTAGCCGAAGTCCAGTGACGCGAGGTCGGTCGACAGCGTCGGCTGGTGAGCAAGATCGAGGCGGCCGTTGCCGAGCGTCCAGCCGGCACCGGCGGGAACGGTCGAGGCGACGACGGCGGTCTTGAGCTGCTGCCAGGTCTTCGCCGGACTCTCCTGCAGCAAGAGCGCGGCGGCGCCAGTCACGAGCGGCGTCGCTTGCGACGTACCGGACATCGGGACATACAGGTCGCCGTCACGAGCCCCGGCGCGCGCGCCAGGGATCTCGACGCCGGGCGCGGCCAGGTCGGGCTTCAACCGGTACGTGCCCTTGGTCGGGCCTTCGCTGGAGAAGTTCGCCTGCTGTCCCGCCGCGTCGACGGCCCCGACGGTCAGCGCCGAGGCCGCGATCCCGGGACTGCCGATCGTGTACGGCGTCGCGCCGAAGTTGCCGCGGTTGCCCGCGGCCGCGACGAACAGCGTGCCGGACGACTCGGTCAGCCGGTCCAGCGCCGTCGAGACGAGGTCGTCGCCGTCGCCAGGGGTCGAGCTGAGGCTGAGGTTGACCACATCTGCGCCTTGAGCCGCGGCCCACTCCATGCCGGCGATCACCCAGGACTCCTGGCCGAACCCGTCGGCGGCGAGCACCTTGCCGGAGATCAGTTCGGCGGCCGGGGCGATGCCCTGGCGCGCGCCGTCGGAGCCTGCGCCGTTGCCGACGACGAGCGACGCGACGTGGGTGCCGTGACCGTTGTCGTCCTCGGCACTCGCGCGGTCGCCTTCGCCGTTCGTCTCGGCGGGGCCCTCGCGGTTGCTGTGGTTCTCCTCCGCGCTCGTGGTGAAGTTCTCCGCGGCGGTGACCTTGCCTGCGAGCGCTGGGTGACCTGAGTCGACGCCGGTGTCGAGCACGGCGACCTTCACCCCGCGGCCGTCGAGTCCTCGGGCCCAGGCGGCCGGTGCTTGGACCTGCTGGAGGTACTGGTCCGGGGCTGAAGCTGAGGTAGAGGGTGACGCTGCTGAGCTCGACACGGAGGTCGCGGCGAGCTTGCGGTCGAGCCAGATCTTGGTCGGCGCCCGCCGGGAGGTCAGCCACGCGAGCGGCCCGCCGTCCTTGGCGAGCGTCCCCGCGACCGCGCCGACGCTTGCGAGCTCGCGCGGCGCGCGCAGACCGGCGCGGGCCCCAGCCGGGGCACCCTGCGTGATCACCGGCAGGTCGGCGCGATGCGCGTCGTCGTACTGCATCTCGACCAGGCCGGTGACGTCGAACAGCGCCGGGTCGAGCACCGACGGGACCAGGTCGCCGACCGTCGACGGGACGACCGTGACGCGGCCGGCGTCGCGGCGTACGGAGAACGCCGTGCCCTGAACTTTCGGCTCGATCTGGACGTCGGACCCGTGGACCACGACCTTGTCCCCGGTGATCAGCGTGACGGTCGCGGAGGGTTCCCACGCGGCCGGCGGGACGGCGCCGGCCGGGGGAACTGTCGCCGCGCTCGCGGTCCAGGGGAGACCAGTGGCGAGCACGACGACGACCAGGGGGACACGCAGGACGGACAGGCGGAGGCGGGGCACTTCCCTGTGGTATCGAATCCAGCATGGTCCATGCCACGAGATAGCGTGTCGGATGCCGGACATGTCCACTACTGGTCAGGAGGTCGCATGCTCGAGTCGGTCGGAGTTTCCGCCGAGGACGAGGCCGCTTACCGGGCGCTCCTGGCCCTGCCCGGCTGCATCCTGAACGACCTCGCCCACCGCGTCGGCCGCTCCCCCGACGACCTGCTCCCCACGGTCGACCGTCTCGAGGAGCTCGGTCTGCTCACGCGCACGCCCGACGAACCGGCCCGTCTGCTGCCGACCAGGCCCGACGTCGCGGTCGACGCCCTGGTCGCCGTACGCCGTGCCGAGCTCGACCGGGTCCGCGCCGAGGCGCGCGAGCTGCTGTCCGAGCTGCGCGCCCAGGAGCAGCACCGGCCCGACAACCTGGTCGAGGTGATCGTCGGGCAGGAGGCGATCGCCGTCCGGTTCGCGCAGTTGCTGAACCAGACCAAGGACCAGTTGCTCGTGCTCGACCGACCGCCGTACGCGTCAGGCGTCGAGCAGTCCGACAACACCGTCCGCGGCCTGCTCAGTGCCGGAGTGACCGTGCGCGGCATCTACTCCCCCGACTCGCTGGAGGTCGGTGGCGTCGACGAGGCGTACAGCGCCGCCGACGCCGGGGAGAGCTCGCGCGTGCATCCCCAGCTGCCGATGAAGCTCGCGATCTTCGACTCCACGACCGCGCTGCTGCCGCTGTCGGTCGACCAGCTCGTCGACAGCGCGCTCGTCGTCCACCCGTGCGCGCTGCTGGACGCGCTGATCGAGATGTTCAACCTGCTCTGGGACCAGGCCGCGCCGATGGCTCCCGCCGTACGGGACCCGCTCGACGCGCGCCTGATGACACTGCTCGCGGCCGGGTTCAAGGACGACGCGATCGCCCGGCAACTCGCCCTGAGCAGCCGAACGGTCGGCCGCCGCGTCGCCGAGCTGATGGAAACCCTCGGCGCCCGCACCCGCTTCCAGGCCGGCATCCACGCGCAACGCCGCCAACTGCTCGACCCGGACAAGTGAGATCGGCGTCATGGGTCGACCGCTGAAGGTGATCGGCGCGCTGCTCGCGGTCGCGCTGCTGACCGCCGGTGCGCTGAAGCTCGTCAACACCGAGCCGCGGAACCGCACCGAGGACCTCGCGTCCGCGGACCTCGGCGAACTGTGCGCCAAGCCCGGCGGTGTCTCCTTTTCCGACGCACCGCCGTACGAGGGGCCCCGGCCGCACCCGATCGTGGTGGTCGGGTTCAACGAGGATCCCGCCGACGCCGGTAAGTCGTGGGCGCCGGCGTGGAAGCCGCAGCGCGCACAGATCCAGCTGATCGGGTGCGTTGCCGGCAAGAGCTCCGGCAATCCGGTCCTCGGCGACTCGTGCACCTTCAACCTGCCGACGCAGCGCGAGGTGCCGATCGTCGAGACGACGACGCTGGTGACCGTGTACGAGGCACGCACCGGTCACCAGGTCGGCCAAGCGTCCGTGCCGAGCGGGAGCGCGGAGTGCCCGACGCAACTGGTGGTTGGTGAGGGGTCGGTCATCGAGGCCGAGCCCGGCTACGAGCAGTACGCGGCAGCGCTCCGCCAGTACGTCGACAAGTAGGACGTCAGCAGGCGGCGAGCATGCCTTCCAAAGCCGTCTTCTCGGCGGACTGCAAGGACAGGCCGTAGGTGTACTTCACCCAGATCCACTCGCGTGCGTAGATGCAGTGCACGGAGGCGTTCGTCGGCTTCCACTCCGACGGGTCCCGGTCGCCCTTCGAGCGGTTGCTCGACGCCGAGACCGCGATGAGTTGGGCGATGCCGCGGTCGTTGGCGAACTGTTGCCGCTTGGCCGTCGTCCAGCCGTTCGCGCCGGACTTCCACGCCTCGGCGAGCGGGACGATGTGGTCGATGTCGATCGCGGAGTCGTCCTCGACGTACGTCGCGTCGTACACGCTGTACCAGCGGCCGGCCGTCGGCTCGCACTCGGCGTCGACGGTCACGCCGGTGCCGTCGCGCTTGAGCACCTCGTCACGGGTGTCGCACGCGCCGGAGACGGTGATCCAGTGCGGGAACAGGTCGCGGCTGTAGCCCGAGGTGGATCCCTCGGTCTTCACGGTCAGTGAGGCGAGCTGCGTTTGCGCCGTACCCGCGGGTGGCGGGTCGGGCGGGTAGGCCAGCGCGGTTCCGGCGCCGACGATCCAGGTGGTGGCCAGCGCGGTGGCGAAGACGGTCTTGCGTCGCATCGGTCAGGTCCTCCGAGGGTTGGGCGGATCCCCCCTGACGAGCTGCCTCAAGCCTTCCCCGGGTCCGGCGCGCCGGAAACCACCTGAGGGTGAAGGATCGGTGAATCAGTCGTGCTCGACGACCGTCAGCGTCCAGCCGGCGCCGGTCCGGTCCAGCTCCGCGTGCCACTGCTCGGCGACCAGCTTCTGCAGCGCCTTCGGCGTACCGGGGTCCTTGCCGGACTCCAGCAGGTACCGCGCGATCAGCCCGCGGGTGTGCTTCGCCATGTGCGAGACGACCGAGCGGACGCCGGCGCGCTCGCGGACGACCGACACCGCGACCCACTTCGCGGCCGGCTCGTCGGACGGGCGCCAGGCAGCGGCGTACGTCGACGAACGGCAGTCCACGATCACGCTCTTGCCGACCGCCGCGTCGAGGGTCTTGCGGAGCGGTTCACGCCAGACCGACGCGAGCGGCCCGAGCCCCGGCAACGTCGTACCCATCGACAGCCGGTACGGCGGTACGCGGTCGCTCATCCGCAGCGCGCCCCACGCGCCCGAGACGACAAGCAGCCGGCTGTTGGCCCGCCGCTTCGACCCCGGCGACAACCTGGCGTAGCCGAGCGCGTCGTACAGGACACCCGAGTACAACTCCGAAGCCGGCACCGCAGGCTCCGAGCGCCAGTGGATGTTCCGCTCGACCTCGTGCGCGAGCGACGGACCAACTCCCAGTACGCCGAACGCGTCGCTGCTCGCCGACACCTTCGCCAACGCGTCGAGCACCAGCTCGCGCGTCGGATTGAGCTCAGCAAACGACAGCGCCTCCAGGTCGAGCGCACGCCCCCGCGCCCGCCCGGTCTTACCCTCCGACGGAGGAAGCAAAATCAAAGTCACACAACCCTCCCCCGACGACTGCGGAGTCCCTCAAGGTTTTGGGGCCGCCCGTTCTGGACTGAGGAGGGAGGGAGCGCAGCGACCGACCGACGAGGGAAGAACGGGCGA
>NZ_JBNCLH010000007.1:0-91478 GCF_049844575.1 Kribbella sp. DT2
GACGCGGCAACATCTTCCCTCTCCAGACAACCCAATCTTAGTTGGGTCACTGTCCGGAAAGTTCGTGGCTCCTCAGTCCTCCACTCCTCGTCGGCAGGATTCAACGGCGACTGAACGGTATGCGCAACCTGTGCCGCCAAACCGAGGAAGCTCGGGAGGTCAGAGGGCGGGTCCATAGATATCCCGGCGCCGGTGAAGATCACCAGGTTTCGCTCTTCCCACGCGGTGATAACCTCCGCGGGAATCTGCACACCACCGAGAAGCATGGCCGTAGTCTCTCAGGCTGCTGGACCTCTGGCAGCCCATCGAGCGAGCGCCCCGATCCGCGCCGCGGGAGATTCCTTCAGGAGATCGGCCCGGGCATACATCCGCGACGCCAAAGGCGGTGGTCGGGGCCAGCGGCGATCGATCAGGCCCGCGGTCGACGTCTCGGCTCCGGACCACCTGGATGGAAGGCAAGCACCATCCCGCCCAAGTCAACGATCAAGACCGACGGCGGTCGGCAAGTACTCGAGCGGGCGGTGCTGGTCGAGGTCACCATGGGGACCGCACGGTTGGTGTCCCGATTCCGTTGCCGCTGGGCGCATTGATGCTGAAGGGGGCGGCGTACCGAGTGGACAACCGCGATTGGGACCGTGTACGTGTACGTGTACCACGCAGCGTTCCTCGCCTCCCTGATCACCGATCCTTTCGCGGTCCGCGAAGGTTTTAAGGGCAGGGACTGCAAGCGGCTTCGAGCACTGGACGAAGTCCTGGGCGATTGCCCATACGCAGCGTGCTTGGCGCCGAGGCGGAGGACGCCTACGCGCGATGGCGCGCGCTGATCAGCTGACCTACCGGCCCGGCGGAGCAGTTCCCGCGTGATCGCACCTCGACGTCGCCAGCCAGTGCGATGAGACTGTGTTCATGAACAGTGAACTCCTGGGCTCGGTCGAGACTTTCAAGGGCGCGATGCAGATCTTCGAAGTTCCGAATCTGTGGCCGTCCCCGCTCGGGAGCAGCGTTGTCTGGCAGCGCTGCTACGTCGCTGCCTTCGACCATCGGCCCGTCGGGTTGGTCGTCGTCAACGATGCCGATCTGATCCCAGAGGCCGGGCATATGCCGAAGCCTCGTAAGGAGGGGGAACCTGGGTGGGACGGAACCGGCCGGGAGATTGAAGACATCTACATCACGCCAGCGCTGCAGGGTAAAGGCCCCGATGGCGAGCCACCGCTGGCGGCGAAGTTCTATGAGTTCCTATGGGGGAGCGGCCGCGCGGACAAGTATTCTGACCTGCGCACCGAGCATGGTGAAAAGCTGGTCCGGTATGCCAATCCCGATGCCGCCCCAGCCTTGGTAGACGCGACGATCTCCGCGAACTTGGAGAACCACTATCAGAACGCCTTAGATACCGCTGCAGAGTTCCTCCGCCGGCATCGCGAATCATCCGACGGCGAGGGGTAGTACGAGTGGTCGGCCCCCGCTGGCCCTATATGGTGTCGAACCGCGTCCCGCTGGAGATGCGAGCATGCCGGAGGGACTGAGCTCTGGGCGTCGGCCCCACGCGGAGAAGCTGCAGGTGGCTGAGCAGTTCGCCTCGGGCCTTGCCGGGTTCTGGAGCCTGGAACGGCGGATGGAGTACTACGAGCGTCCGGATTTGGAGACGTTCATGGCCACGGCCAAGCAGCGCAACCTCGAGAAGCAGGCGGGCTTCTACGTGGATCGGTCCAGTGAGAAGGTCGCGAGTCCGCTCGCGATCCCTGCTGATGATATCGCGAACGCCATTCGGTATACCGCCAAGGTCGTGCAGATTCATCTGATCGAGAATCACACTCGCCAGCAGGACGCGCGGCATGTTTCGCTGATCGATTCCGCCGAAGATCTGCACTTGGCGGTCATGCCGTTCTCCGACCCCGAGCTGTTCGCCGACTTCATCGCAAGGGCTAGACCACCCCGGGTGAAGGCGTCCTAGCCGGCCGGGAAGGCGCATGGACGAATCTGCGGAACTATCGAAGAACACCCCTCAATTCATGAGCGATAGCGACCGAAGCTTCGATCTCCGCCTTGCGATTCGAGACGCTTTCGATGTTGAAGCCGAACGGCATGCCGAGACGCCGACAGAATGCGGCGAGATCGACGGCGCTCGCCATGCACTGGTCGTACGATTCGGTGAGCGGGTCGGTAGCGTGCGCGAGACTGTTTTGTAGCCATCGAGGTACGTCGACGCCGAGCCATTCAAGGAACGCCAGCGTCTTCAGCGAACCGCACACGGACAGCGTGAGAACGACCGGCCGCGGATCGATGCGGGCCTCCGTGCACGCGTAGAAGTAGTCGGACAGCATGTTCTTCGTGGCCGCCACGTCGTACACGACCTGGGACACGAAGAACGAACATCCGCGGGTCTGCTTGGCGATCAGGCGGTGGTGTTCATCGCCGGTGGCGGTGTGGCGCTCGCTGATGGCCACCCCACCGAGCATCATGTCCGGGCGTACCTCGTGTTGCAGCTCCTGGCTGCGAGTCAAGCTGGTCCGCATGGCCTTCTGCTTCGACGATGCACCGACGAACACGGCTGAGACCCGGTTCGCGTCCGCAGCTTCCAGCCACGATCGCAGGACGGGTTCGGTGTACTTGCCGACTGAGCGGTAGATGACGATCGGGTATGGCAGGGCCGCCAGATGCGTAGCCTCGAACTGGGTGGGGTCCATGGTCGGCAGATACGGGAAAGGGCGCTCCGCCTGGTTCCGGTCGCTCTCGTCGTCGATGTCGTACAGGATGAGGCCGTCCACATCGATGTCGGCGAGCCGATCCATGGTGACGCGCGCGATGGTGGCGGCCTGCTCGGTGGTCGCGCTCTGGCGCGGCGGGGTGATGCCGAATAAAAGTGGCTCGGCGCCGGGCGTCTCGAACAGCGTCCGAAGGGGTGGCCTGTTGGTGGACGGATGCTCGGACACGCCCGAAAGGGTAGCCCATCGCAGCCCGGGCCCGAACGCGCCTGAGCAATGAGATTCAGATCGACCACGACGATCAAGTCGGTTGTCCACAGGCTGACAAATCGTTCCGGTGGATGGCGGAAAAGCTCGTACTTTCCCTTGTGTGCAGCCATCCCGAAGAAGTCAGCGGCGGTTGGACGCCTCCGGCCGATCGCTTGAAGGGACCGCTATGGATTCGTCGCCACGCCGATCGCTGAAGCCCCATGTCGGGGTCTGATGCTGAGGAAGGTGAGAAGGACCGCACGGCTGACCTGCGACTGCTCGCGCCGGCGGCGGTTGGTTGGCTGACCGCCATCCTGCTGCTGGGCACGAGTGCATCGACCGCTGTGGGGGTGGCAGCGGCGGTGGTGCTTCTGATGAGCCTCGGCCTGCTGACGCTTCGGTTGCGCGGATGGATCCGACTAGGTCGTCCTGTGCGGCGGGGACAGCCGGTGGAGTCCGGGGCACGGGGCCTGGTGCAGATGTCTCCGGTCGTGACGACCGCGGTCGGGGTCGGCGTTGTTGTGGTCGGGATGGCAGTGGCGGCCGGGCTGCAGATGGAGCGGTTGCAGGCGGGACCGGTGATGGGGTTGGCCGAGTCGGGGGCGGCGGTGACGGTTCGGCTGAAGGTGGTGAGCGATCCGGCTGTCCGCAGTACTGCTGGGGGTCGGCGCCCGCCGTATGTGGTGGTGCGGGCTTCGGTGGAGGAGGTGGTTGGCAGGGGAGTGGCGACGCGGGTTCGTACGCCGGTGGTCGTGATTGGGTCTGTGGGCTGGAAGGAGGTGAGGTTCGGGCAGCAGGTGGAGGCGACCGGGCGACTCCAGTCGGTCGACAAGGGCGGTGACGTCGCGGCGATGTTGTCGTCGCGAGTCGCACCGCGGGTGCTCGATGAGCCAGCTTGGTGGTTGCGCGCCGCCGAGCGAGTTCGTGCTGGGCTGAGGCAATCAGTTGCCGGGGAGCCGGAGGCGGTGCGCGGTCTGGTGCCGGCCCTCGTGATGGGGGATGAGTCAGGGGTGCCGCCAGAGCTGGTTGAGGACTTCAAGACGACCGGTCTCGCACACCTTTCGGCTGTTTCGGGGACGAATCTGACCTTGCTGTTGGCGTTCGTCATTCCGCTGGCTCGGTTGCTGGGCGTTCGCGCTCGTGGCCTGACCGTTGTCGGGCTGGCCATGGTTGTGGTGTTCGTGGTTCTCGCTCGTCCTCAACCGAGTGTGCTGCGGGCTGCTGCGATGGGCCTTGTCGCGCTGGCTGCGATGACCTCTGGCGGTACCAAGCGAGGAGTGCGAAGTCTGTCCGCCGCGGTGCTGGCCTTGTTGCTGCTGGACGTTTCGCTGGCCCGGTCCGCCGGGTTCGCGCTCTCGGTATTGGCGACGGCCGGCATCGTCGTACTGGCTCCCGCGTGGCGAGACACGATGTCGAGATGGATGCCTCGCTGGCTCGCGGAGGCCATCGCCTGCCCGTTGGCCGCGCAACTGGCCTGTACGCCGATAGTGGCCTGGCTGTCCGGACAGGTCTCACTGGTCGCGGTCGGGGCCAACCTCCTCGCTGGGCCAGCGGTCGGACCGGCCACGGTGCTCGGCTTCGGCGCGGCCGGCATCGCCTTGCTCAGTGCCGATCTGGCCCGGCTGGCGGGATGGGCGGCCGCCTGGCCGGCGCGATGGATCATCCTGATCGCGACCGAGGGCGCCGACCTGCCCGGGGCGGCGAGTGCCTGGCCGGCGACGGTTCTCGGCATCGCCGTACTGACTCTGCTCTGCCTCGGCCTGACGCTAGGGCTGCATCGGTTGCTTGCGCGACCGGTCGCGGTGCTCTTGTGCCTGATCCTGTTGGTGGTCGCCTTGCTTCGGCCGGTCGGCTCGATCGGATGGCCGCCCGATGATTGGGTCCTGGTCGCTTGTGATGTGGGGCAAGGTGATGGCCTGGTCCTGCGGGCCGGGCCGGCCTCGGCGGTCGTGATCGATGCCGGACCTGATCCGGTGGCGATGGACCGCTGCCTTCACGAGCTGGGCGTCGAGCATGTGCCGGTGCTGATCCTGAGCCACTTTCATGCTGATCATGCAGGTGGAGTCGCGGGAGTGCTGCGCGGCAGGGTGGTGGACAAGATCGAGGTCGGGCCTTACCTCGCGCCGGCCGCGGAAGTCGATCGGGTGCGGGCGCTGGCCGCGGCCGGCTCGGTGCCGGTCCGGACGGTCACCTACCGGGAGCGGCGGACGGCCGGCGAGCTCGCTTGGACGGTGATCTGGCCGGCCCGGGTCCCACCGCTCGGTGGTTCCGGCTCCGGTGGTGACGGATCGCCGGAGAACAACGCGAGTATCGCCATGATGGTCGAGACCAACGGCCTGCGAATCCTGCTCACCGGTGATCTGGAACCGGAGGCCCAGCGGGCGGTGGTCGCGTCGGGTGTCGATCTGCGGGCCGACGTCGTGAAGGTCGCCCATCACGGGTCGTCGCGGCAGGACCCGGCGTTCGTCGCAGCGACGGGAGCGCGTCTGGCGGTGATCTCGGCCGGAGCCGACAACGACTACGGTCATCCCGCGCCCCGGACCCTGGAGTTGCTGCAGCGAGCCGGAACACGGGTGGCCCGTACCGATACCGGTGGATCGGTGGCGGTGCTCCGCCGCGGGGCAGGCCTGGCCGTCGCGACTCAGAAGTCGGCCCCATGAGCCAGCCGGACACCTTGAACCGAAGTTCGGCACTTCGCCTCCCGCCGTGCCCTTGTGTAGTCGGGTTGAGCGACCGTCAAGGATGCCCGATCGCCGGCGCGGATCTCGGCCTCATTGAATCCGTACAGCGGCAGTGCCTCTCCGTTGCGACGCAGGCGGCGGCGACGGAGCATCAGAGCAACTGATCATGCGAGCACGGCAGTGATCGGTCCGGCTGTTGTGCCCGGTTCAAGGACGATGACCGGTCGGTAGTGCGGGCCGCCGTTCGTATCGCCATCCCATTCATAGACGACGGTTCGGAGGGTGTTCAGGTATCGCCCTACGAGCACGGCCATCGTGAAGGGGCCGTGAAAGGCGAGATGCACCTCTGCCCGCCCGCGGCTTGCGGACAGCTTCTTGATTCGCTGTGCCACGGCCACGCTGAGACGAGCTGCCTCCCGTGGGTCGATGCACGTTGAGCCCGTGACCGAGACCACCTCGGCCGCGACGAAGCCCTCGCCGGATTGCTTTACAAGCTGGTCAAACGCGCTGCGATCCGCTTCGGCGGTCAGGGTCACGAAGATCGCAACGCTTTCGGTCCCCTCGGCAGCGTGAACACTGTCGAGATGGACCTCCTCTGTCTGCAGCTCGGTGGTGTGCGGATCGTCCTCGGGCGCGGTGGACTCCCAGGCATTGTCCTTGACATCGAGAACCACGAGGTTGCCGAACTTCGTCTCCGGTAGTGCAGCTCCTAGCGCGAGTCCAATTGACAGGTGGGCCCCGCCCGACACTCGCACGCGCCGCGCACCTGCCGCATACACGGCGTCGCTGGTCAGCGGGAGAGTCCGTCGCAGGTATTCGAGTCCTTCGGGGGAGGGGAGCCGTCCGTCGCTGGGAGGTTTGAGGCGGACGTGCAGGTCTTCCTCATCGGCGTCGATCGCGAACGGTGCCGGACGGCTCTGCACACGAATCGTGAGGTCCCGATCTTCTTGGCGAATCGCGGGTTTGCGCTGCTCGATGCGGTGCATGAGGAGGTCGCGCACGATCTCGACCTCACCGGTCGAATCAAGCATGTTGGCCTGCTTCTTGTCGGCCAGAGTGCGTGCTGGCGCGAGCCTTAAGAGCCGGTCCGGGGCGTCGTAGTCGCACTTCGAGTCGCTTCCTTCTCGGGCGACCGCGTTGGCGATGCACAGGCTGAAAGCAGGATCGTCGTCGAGCTGGAGCAGCCGGGGCAGTTCGCGTTCGCGAACGATGTCGCTGCCGGCAATGTCAGATGTCACGATGAGAACGCCTGCCGAGAGCCCGGCGGTTAGAGCCTGTTCGAGACGGTCGGTGGTCGTGCCTGGCCGCAGGTCGGTGCGGTCCCTCCACACCACGAGGCCCGCGGCCCGAAGCAAATTCTCCAGTGACTCAGCCTGTGACGTCCCGTCCCACTGGCGGTAAGAGATGAATACGGGGCCGTCACCTCGGACAGCGCCGGCTGGCAGCGGGCCTAGCGGTTCGAACCTTAGCGGCGGAACGGAGACCGTTGCCTTCCGCGCCGTGGTGAGTCCAAACCGCTGGCGTCGGGCGATGAGACCGAAGAACACACCAGCGCCAGTAGGGGCGTAGACGAGCAGCGCAATTGGGCCGTCGCTGACTTTGGCGGTCGCGCGCATGGCAGCGACGTCGATCGGGCTGGGGCCGGAGGGAGCGGGATGGCTGTGCCATTCGCCAACGTAGCCGATCGGGTCGTTGACTGCTCGCTTTGCCAGGAACTCTGTGAGGACGGCGTTCGCGCGGACGTCATCGCGAACATACTTGTCCGTTGTCGCCTGGCGGCTGTCGACGACCAGGGCGTGGGTTACCACCACATTGCTGTCTTCTCGATAGCCGAGGAGGATCCCACCGGCTTCCACGGGCAGAAGTTTCGCGGTCTCGGATGCGATGGTCTCGTACGCCTCCGCCCGCATGTCGATGCCCGAAGATGGTCGAGTCATTGGCGAGTCCTTGCTGTGCTGATTGGAAGGTCCCGCACTTCTCCGGCGGAGTCGACGGGGCGTCCGACGAGTAGCCCGACGGCGTGTCGGACCGTTGCTGCTGCGGCCTCGATCGCCACGTGAGGTGGTGTCGGCGAGATCGGGCTGCCGCATCCGGCCTCGAAGACTTCTCGTCCCGCACTGTTTGTAGTGGAGGATGACTGAGGCAGTGGGTCAGTCCCGTCGAGTGACGGCAGCAGATCGATGCGGAAGGTCGCGCCGTCGTTCTGGATCACCGCCGAGACGATCCGCTTCGCCAATGTCTGAGCAACGACGTGGAGGAGTGCAGTGGTGGCGAAGTCGGCGGTGGCGTCTACCACGAGGTCGTGACTGTTCAGAAGCTCAATGGCCCCGTCACGGGACGTGAGTGCTCTGTCGATCGTCACGATGTCGCAGGCCGCAATCTCATGGCGCGTGATCAAGTGCTGCTTGATCGCTTTGACCTTCGGTTGTCCCACCGTTTCGGGGCCGGCAAGGTGGCGCACGAGGTTTCCTGGCATGACGACGTCAGGGTCAATGAGCGTGAGATGACGGACGCCGGAACGCACGAGCATGTCGGCGATGAACGAGCCGAGCGCTCCGACTCCGACGATCGCAACTCGACATCCGCGGAGTTCGGGGGCGAGCACACCCGCGCGAGCCGTCTTGGCGGCGGTGGTGTCAGCGCCCGAACGGAGACGTCGGACTGCGAAGCCTCCATTGACGCTGGGGCACACCTCGAGCACAATCGCGCCGTCGACGGAGTCGCGCCGATAGATGAGCACCATGATCGTGATCAGATGATCGCGAATCCTGCGATCTAAATTCACACCCGGGTCGATACGAGCAGCGACGTCGTCCCATGATCGTGGCGGGAGGTCTACAGCGCCTAGGTCAGCGACGTAGCCGAAACGATCTCTGCTGTGTTTCGAGGTCTTCGCTGGGCGTGTCCCGCTCCCGATCCGCATCGTGTTGTTCTTCGCTGGGCGAAACCGCACGAATCTGTTGCGATACCGGCTGAGGTCGTCGTAGAGATACAGGCGCTCATCCTCAGACGGCTTGAAGTATCGGTCGAGGTCGAGGTCGGGTCGGTCGTCGGGCCAGCCGGAGTCCGCTTGCTCGAACCAGGCCGTGACGTGTTCAAGGAATGCAGGAGCGTCGGTCCACCACAGGCCATCATGATCGTCCTGGGCGACCAGGCAGAGCGAACCGTCCAGCTCTCGGTGCCATGACCAAGCGACTGCATCGGGGGTGACCGGGGTGACGCGGGGCGGCTGGAACGGGTACCGGGAGCGCAGCTTGATCAGGACGTCGGTCGTTTCACCGGAATGAAAGACCGGACCCTGCCAACCAGCATCACTCTCGGTAAAGCTGGCGCGGATCAGGCCTTCCTCGAAGTGCTGGCGTGAGTAGGCGACGTAGGCGTCGTACTCGGTGGAGGTCACCCGAAGGTCCTCGTGCCCGCCGGGACCACCCGCGCGCCGGCTGAGATCGCCGACTTGCGCTTCGTCCCGTCGTCGTTGAACCCCGGTGGCATCGGGAACACGGTCTTGTCGTCACCGTTCTTGCCCAGCAGCTTCTGAAACGCCAGCGCTGCCGTGCCCTCGTCCTCCTCATCGAGCGCGCCACGTGCCGCTTCTGCCGCGTCAGCAAAGCGGGTCCTGGCTGTAGCCAGCTCGTCATCGGTCGCGCGAATGCTAATGGTGCGCCCGGGCAGCGTTGGGTCGTTCACATCGATACCGAAGCTGACGAAGCTGTCGATGATCTTGGCAACCTCTTCGAGAGCAGACACGTAGTACTCCGCGTGGTCGTTCCCCGAAACCAGCCCAGAGACGAACGCCTGATAGGTCGCCACCTCGATGAAGAAGCCACCCGGCTTCTTCAAGCCCAGGAGGGAGCGGCGGGTCTGACGGAGCAGCTTGACCGTCGGAACGTAGTAGCTGTCATGGGTCGTGTTCATCTCGCTCGACAGGGAAGTGAGCGCCTCAGGGTTGGTGCGCACCCACTTGTCCACGTTGCCCTTCTGCGGAATCTCCCACGTCTCGCCGTCCCAGTACGGGCGGGCAGGCACAGCATCGACGTACAGGTCGTACTCGGGGAACGAGATCTGCAGGCTACGGTCCTGACGCTTCGTCCGCCGGTGTCCATCGGAGTCGGTGCCGAACTCGGTGTGCAGCACGGTGAAGAACCGGTCGAGGATGTCGTTCGAGGTAACATCGCTCGGGACATCCGGGAGCCGCACGAACACATCGACATCCTTGACCCGCTTGATCGACACGTTCCGCTTGTAGGAGCCGATCAGCACCGGGCTCACGCCGTACTCGGTGAGCTTCGCGTCGGCCTCGAGCGCATCACGCACCAGTCGATGCGCCTCTGGTGCGTTGGCCTTGTCATCGCCGGGCTCGACGGAGCTCAGCGCGTCCTTGAACTGCTGCTTCAGGTGAGCCATCGGGCCCTCCGATCTGTTGTGACTGCCTTGGGGTTGCTCTGAGCCTGCCTCAGACCACCGACATCGCGAGGCGGCACGGTGGTCAGCGGCCTACTTCTTTTTGCTCTTGCCGCGCTTGCCGGTGCTTTCGTTGATCGTGGTCTTCGGGTGACGTTTCACCGTGGACTGCTTCACAAACCGCCCAGTGACGGCACTGCGACCTCGCTTGCCTGCCATGCTTCTCACCTCCGTGTTCTACATCCGATGCCATGTTTCAATTCTAACACACGTGTCTCAGAGGTAACGGGCTGTTGCAGATGTGACACACTTGGAGCATGGCCAAGATCACGATCAACACTGGCGCGCTGCACTCCGCTTTGGACGCTGCCCGTCAAGAGCGGCAACTCTCCTGGCGAGGGCTGGCCGGTGAGATCGGCGTGAGCCCTTCGCTGCTGTCCAGGCTCGGCAACGGCCTCAAGCCGGACACTGACGGGTTCGCCACCATCGTCGCCTGGCTCCGACTCCCCGCCGAGGACTTCTTTGAGCGCGAGGGACAAGACGATGTGGACGACACCCGCGAACCCGACCTCATGGCTCAGCTTGCCCCGCTTCTGCGCGCACGCAAGGACCTCACTGAGACCGACATCAAGTACCTGCAACAAGTGATCGGCGCGACCGTTGAACGTGCGCGGGCACAGGGATGACTCGTGCGTCGAGGATTCAAGACCGAGGCGAAGAGCCTCGCACTGGAGTTGCGGTCGGAGATCGGTCTCGATGCGCACTCGCCTTTCGACCCCTACGCCTTCGCCTCCGAGTACGGAATCCCGGTCGTCCAGCTCAGTGATCTCGACGGTGCTGCAGTCAACTACTTCCTCAAGGCGAACGGGAGCGCCCTGTCCGGGGCTCTGATCCCGCACAGAACAGGCGTGGTCATCCTGGAGAACGACGCCCAGCCCCTGTCCCGCAGACGCACCACCGTGTGTCACGAACTCGCCCACGTCGTCCTTGAGCACCAATTCGGCGTCTCGCTCTCCGACGAGAGGAAATGTGGGCTCGGCGGTGATCAAGAGGCAGAGGCCGACTGGCTATCCGGCGAGATGCTGATCCCTACCGACGGTGCCTTCCGGCTCGCCCGAGCGAACGCCACCGACGAGGAGGCGGCCGCTGACTATGACGTCAGCCTCGCCGTCGCCCGCTGGAGAATGAACCACAGCGGAGCCCGCAAAGTCATGGAACGCGCGCGGGCCAAGTGGGCCAGGACCACGAGCTGACGTCCCTCGCCAGCGCACTCGCCACAGCGAGCAGCATGCGTAGCGGAGAGTCCTGGCCGCGAGACGCGATATCCCTCAGCTTGTAACGTTGATCCGGCGAGAAGCCCGCCTCAGACCCCGGAATACTGTCGATTCCGTGACTTGGCAGCAAGACCACAAATGTCATCGAAACCCCTGGCCAGGAGAACGCTGGGATTCGCGACCCACCTCTTTGAGGAACAGTGTCCGGTACCAATCTCACCCTGCTCCTGGCCTTCGTTCTCCCGCTGGCAAGGCTCCTCGGCGTCCGCGCCCGCGGTCTCACGGTCGTCGGCCTGCTGATGGTCGTCGCGTTCGTCATCCTCGCCCGCCCCCAGCCAAGCGTCCTCCGAGCTGCCGCGATGGGCCTGGTCGCTCTCGCCGCCATGACCACCGGCGGCACCCGACGCCGAGCAGTCCGAAGCCTCTCCGTCGCGGTAATCGCCCTGCTCCTACTGGACACGTCACTCGCACGCTCAGCCGGCTTCGCCCTCTCCGTCCTCGCGACCGCCGGAATCGTCCTGCTCGGCCCAGGCTGGCGCGATGCCCTCGCCCACTGGATGCCACTCCGCCTGGCCGAAGCCATCTCCTGCCCACTCGCAGCCCAACTAGCCTGTACGCCGGTAGTCGCCTGGCTCTCCGGCCAGGTCTCACTTGTCGCCGTCGCCGCCAACTTGCTCGCCGCCCCCGCAGTCGGCCCAGCCACCATCCTCGGCTTCGGCGCGGCCGGGATCGCCTTGCTGAGCTCAGATCTAGCCCGCCTGGCCGGTTGGCTCGCGAGCTGGCCCGCCCGCTGGATCATCCTGGTCGCCGAGACCGGAGCAGATCTTCCAGGCGCCGTCAGCCCTTGGCCTGCGACGGTTGCCGGCGTCACGATCCTCACCCTGCTCTGTGTCGCGCTGACTTTCGGCCTGTATCGAGTCCTCACCCGTCCACTGGCAGTCCTGCTCTGCTTGGCGATCCTCGTCTTCGTTGTCCTTCGTCCCACTCCACGCCTGGGCTGGCCACCCGCCAACTGGTTCCTCGTTGCCTGTGCGGTCGGTCAAGGTGACGGTCTTGTCCTGCGCGCCGGCCCGGACTCCGCCGTCGTGGTCGACACCGGCCCCGACCCAACCCCCATGGATCGCTGCCTGCAAGACCTCGGCATCACGCGCATCCCCGTCCTGGTGCTCACCCACTTCCACGCCGACCACGCCGGCGGCCTCGCCGGTGCCCTCAACGATCGCCAGGTCGGCGAGCTCGAGGTGACGCCGTACTTCTCCCCACCCGCCGAACATCGCCGAGTCCAAGCCCTGGCGACAGCCCACCGGATCCCCATCCGCCCGGTCACCTACCTCGAACGCCGAACCGTCGGCGCACTCACCTGGACAACTCTCTGGCCTGCCCAAGTCCCGTCCCTGCCCGACAACCCGTCCACCACCACCGACAACGAAAGCTCACCCGAGAACAACGCCAGCATCGTCATGCTCGTGGAGACCGCCGGCCTGCGCATCCTGCTGACCGGCGACCTCGAACCCGAAGCCCAGCGAGCCGTCCTCGCCGCCCACCCCGACCTCCGCGCCGACATCCTCAAGATCCCGCACCACGGCTCAGCCCGTCAGGACCCAGCTTTCTTCGCCACCGCCGACCCCCGCCTGGCAGTCATCTCCGTCGGCGTCGCCAACGACTACGGCCACCCCGCCCCGAGAACTCTCGACCTGCTCACCCGGGGAGGCGCAGCCATCCGCCGTACCGACACCGCCGGAGCCATTGCCGTCACCACCGACGGCGACGCCCTGGCCACGGCCACCCAGGGCCGACAACCATGACCACCTCTCCAGGTCGGACCCAGGCGGCAGCCCACGAACTGCAGCCACCGCGACTCCGAGATGAAACCGAGCATCGCCCGGGCAACGGCAAGCGTGACCAGTTCGGAGTCCGTCAACCGTGGTGGACGGCCCAGCCATTCGGGCCTCTCCGATCTCGTCGTCGATCTTCACTGAAAGTGCTGTCAGCAGGATGTCCAGGTTGTTCGTCACACAACGATCTTGGATGCCCTGTCTGCGTTCCCGGGCCCGCCATAAGCATTCGGATTGCCTCGACGAGAGCGACGTCCTCCAAGTCGAGCCGACTGCGACCAAGCACCCGTGACAGGGTGGACGAATGACGACGGACCGCGAGTACTCATCCGATCTCCACCCCAAACCGTGGTTGGACACCGCCCCGGCCCACGGAGATCTCGTTGCGGCGAAGGCGCTCGTCTACGACCCCTGCGGGTTCACCTGCTCGCAGCCAGTGCCCGAAGCCGAGGGTGCCGCTTACGCCGCCCACGAGTTCATTCTTAACGGCCTCTCCATCCGGTTCCGCGCAGCCAAGACGACCCCCACCAAGGTCGACCAATTCGTCACCGTCTGGAAGAGGTCCCCGGCCGGGCCTATCCAGCCCTTCGACGCCACGGACCCCGTCGACCTCTTTATTATCAGCACCCGCGACCATCACCACTTCGGCCAGTTCGTCCTTCCCATGGACGCGCTCCGCCAACACGGTGTCGTATCAGCAAGCGGCTCCGGTGGGAAACGAGCCTTCCGCGTCTACCCGCCCTGGGTGACCACCACCAACCGCCAGGCCAGCAGTGCGCAGGCGTGGCAGCTGGACTTCTTCCTGCACCTGCACCAGGACGGGCCTGTCGACCTGGTCCGCGCTCAAGAGCTCCATCGCCCGCAGGATGGCGCTGGCACAACCACGAGACCCGGTCAGCCCAGCACGCGATCGCTGATCACCTACGACCACTGATCATTCGGGATGACTCGTCCAGCGTGGCTGACGCCGCCGACATTCATTGGAGGTGCTGCGGGGCGAGCGTTGAGCGTCGCGTAGTCGCCAGATGCGGAGTGGATCCCATTCGTCGCAGGGCTCGTAGTCGATGTTCAGGCGGCGCCGGACCTCGGTGTGGAAGCGCTGAAGGCCTGTGGTGTTGCGGGTGGCTTCGGCGATCCAGTGGAGGTTGTCGAGGATGCAGGCCAGGGTGACCGCTTCGGGGTAGTCACGAGTTGGGCGAGCGGGTGCTGGGGGTTGAGGAGTGTGTTGTCGGCGTCGACGTAGTGCCTGAGTCGGCGCTGACGATGCGTGGGCCGGTCCCCGCGCTCGGTCCAGCGGTAAAGGACGTGCTGTGCGGTTTCCCATCCCTGTAGGGCGCGCGGGCCGCCCGGCGCGATGAAGGTCTGTGCCAGCTGGCGTTGCGCGCGGCCGCGTGCCTTCGGCGACACCTTGTGGCGGGGTGGGCGCGAAGAATGTCGGTACGGCGTGGGATGCTGAGCGCGTTATGGCTGCTCGGAAAAGTGGTGCGCCGAAGTTGGGTGACGTGTTGCTCGTCACCGGCTCGGAGACGTTTTTGGCGGATCGGGCGGTGCGGTCCGCGATTGCGGCTGTGTCCAAAGGGAAAACCGATGTCGAGGTCACCGACGCCGGCGCGGGGGAGCTCGATGTCGGGGTGTTCGCGGAGCTGACCGGGCCGTCGTTGTTCGCGACGGAGCGCGTGCTTGTCCTGCGGATGCTGGAGAATCTGCCGGCCGAGATGGTCACCTACCTGCTGGAGTATGCGGGCGCGCCTGCTGACGACGTACTGGTCGTGCTGGTGCACTCAGGTGGCCAGAAGGGCAAGGGCGTACTCGACAAGCTGCGCAAGGCCTCGGTGAACGAGGTCGTCGCGACAGCGCCGAAGACGTGGGAGCTGCCGCAGTTCGTCCTCGGGGAGATCCGGTCGTTCGGCGGATCGATCGACGAGCACGCCGCGGCCGCACTGGTCGACGCCGTCGGGCACGACCTGCGGGCGTTGTCCGGAGCCTGCTCGCAGCTGGTCTCGGACTCGGACGGCCGGGCGATCTCGACCGACCTGATCAGCCAGTACTTCGGCGGCCGCGCTGAGGTCACCAGCTTTGCCGTCGCCGACGCGGCCATCGCAGGGCGTACGGAACCAGCACTCGAGCAGCTGCGCTGGGCCATCGACTGTGGGGTCGCTGCAGTCCTGGTCACGAGTGCGATGGCCGGCGGCCTACGCGGGCTGGCGAAGTTTTCCAGCGCGCCACCCGGCCTTCGGGAAGCAGACCTGGCTCGCGAGGTCGGCGTGCCGCCGTGGAAGCTCAAAACGCTTCGCCAGCAATCCCGCGGCTGGACCCCCGGCGGCCTCGCGACAGCGATCAAGGCAGTAGCCCAAGCAGACGCCGACGTGAAAGGGGCCTCCGGCGACGCCGGCTACGCCCTGGAACGCATGGTCATCACCGTCAGCCGAGCCCACGGCAGACGCTGACCGTACGACGCGGACAACTTCCGAACGGCGCGATCAGCTACGAGCGCCAGTGACGAACGGAAGCGGTCCATCTGCTCCGTTCCGACCCGCAGGAACCCGTGCCGGAGATCGCGTTCCTGCGGGAGGAGGAGGGCGCTCACCCGGGCGAGAGGGAGCTGTTCACGGGCCCGCGACCTGCCTCCAACGCGTATCAGGCTGGCGATAGCTGGCCGAGGGTACGACGACATCCGGTGAGCGCATGCGTCGCGGCGGATGCGCATTGGCAGGAGCACGTGCTCGGCTAGGGGGCCGTCGTCGTGGGTGCGAGAAACGCGTCGCCGACACCTGCTGGGCTGGCGATGTCGAGCGGTCAGCTCGTGTGGCGACGGATGGGAGGCGGAACTACCGCTGGAACTCCAGGCGAGCGCCTGTGCGAACGACCGCGCCGATAGCGCCTTGGTCAGGCCGAGCTTTCATCTCGGGTGCAACTCAATGCGCGCACGGCCGGGTCGTCGCTGCCTAGCCGGCGGGGACGGGTGGCGCGATGGACCTCGTGCACGGCGCCGTCCACCAGGTCTCGGCGTACCGGGCTGTGTACGAGGAGCACCGAGCGCGTGTCGAGCGGTGAGAGCATGCCGAGGTTGCCTCGGCATCGCCCACCGGAACGCCGGCTCCGGGCACGCGCGGAGTGGCGAGTGTGGCGCTGAGCGGCGCGGCGGGCTGGGCGATCTCGCGCCGGGGCACGTGGTGGTGATGGACGTCGGCGGATTGGGAGGTCTTGTCCCGGCCGTGAGTTGCCGCCGAGGTTTCAGGCTGGCTGGTGGTTGCCTGGTCGGCGGACGACGACGCGGAGCGGGCGAGCACCTGCCGAGGACGAGCATGCGCGGAGTGGCGAGTGTGGCGCTGAGCGGCGCTCGGAATGGGGGTCTTGTCCCGCCGCGAGCTTCCGCCGACGTCTTCAGGCTGGTGGTGCCTGGTCGTCCACAACGACGCGGAGCGCTGAGCGCACTTGAGCGGCGAGCGCCTGCCGAGTGCCGAGATCCGAGCGCGCGTAGGGGCTGGACGGCGGGTGCGGCGCGGGGTCTTCCGCCGCCAACGTGTGTCGGGGCTGGTGGTACCTGGCGGGCCGGTGCGGCGACGCCGCGGGGCGAGCGCACATCGAGCGGTGAGTGCGACGCGGATTGGGGCCGGGTTAGGTTGGGTGGGTGGCTACGTATGGGGATCTGCCGGGGGAGTTGGGGACCGAGCGGTTGCGGTTGCGGCGGTGGGTGCCTTCGGATGCTGAGGAGTACCGGGGGTTGTGGCTCGAGCGGGATCCGCGGGCGTTGCGGCGGGTTGATGCCGAGGGGCGGCCTACGGTTGAGGAGATTCGGGGGTGGCTTGTTGAGAATCCGCTCTCGGCGGCGCCGGGGTTGGGGTTGTTGCCGATCGAGGTTCGGGACACGGGGGAGTTCGTCGGGTACTGCGGGCTGACCGTGGGGCAGGCGTCGTTCGATGAGCCTGAGATTGCGTACGAGTTGGCTCGGCGGGCCCATGGGCACGGGTATGCGACCGAGGCTGCGCGGGTGGTCGTCGAGGCTGCTGCGCGGACGGGGCGGCGGCGGTTGTGGGCGACCGTGCGGGAGTGGAACGCGGAGTCGTTCCGGGTGCTGGAGAAACTCGGGTTCGAGCGGAGCGGGCGAGTGACCGCGGATGCCGAGCGTGGGGACTCGATCTGGATGACCCGGGGGCTCGAGCAGGTCTGAGGGAGCGGGGGTCCGCGGGCGCGTGAGGCTCGCCGGCGGTGGCTTCGAAACAACCGTCGCGGGGGCGTGCGGGCGACTCGGGATCGGTGGCGAGTCGCGCGAGTCGGGACCGGCGCGAGCCGCGGGTCAACGCGGGGTCGCGGACCGACGGCCAGCCCGGATACGCGCTGGCGAGCTGCAGGTCAGAGCTGGCTTATCGGCGAGTGCGGATCAGAGCACTGGTTTTGGGTACGCAAAAACGATCGGCCCGGTCCACTGGGTGGAGGGCCGATCGTTGGGTGCGATCAGAGGGAAGCGGCCTTCTTGAAGATGGACGACTTCCGGTTGGCGGCCTGGTTGGCGTGGATGACGCCCTTGCTGGCAGCCTTGTCGAGCAGGCGGCCAGCAACCTGGGCCTGCTCCTGGGCCTTCGCGGAGTCGCCGGCGTCGGCGGCCTCGCGGAAGCGGCGAACAGCCGTCTTGAGGGTCGACTTCACAGACTTGTTGCGAAGCCGCGCAGCCTCGTTCTGGCGGTTGCGCTTGATCTGGGACTTGATGTTCGCCACGGAGCAGAGCCTCGATCAGGAGTTTGCGGTCAGTACAGGAAAGGTGGCGGGTGCAGGGCGGTAAACCGACGCACACACGCGAAGAGACAGATTAGCAACAAGTTGGGGGTCCACCAAACTGGGCGGGCTCCCCGCAGGTGGGCCTCGCGCCCCAGGAGATCAGCGTACGCCGGACTCGGCGGCTGTCTTGAGGTTGGCGAGGGTGGTGTGGATGCCCTGCTGGTTGAGCGGAACGCGTTGGCCGTAGACCGCTGAGAGGGCGTGGCGCAGAGCTCGGGGGCGGCGGTCGGTCCAGGACTCGGTGACGGTGCAGGCGCCGTCGGGAGTAGCGGCGAGCTCGTAGGACCAGTCGGCGACGGGCAGCGGGCCGAAGTAGATGTGGAAGGTGAAGCGCCGCCCGGGCTCCGCCTCGGTCACCACACCCTGGCTGATCCAGCGAATGGCGCCGATGCGGTTGTGGCCGATGAAGCGGGAGCCTGCGGCGTACGGCGGACGGCCGCGCCAGGTGACGCGGGTGCACTCCGGCGACCACTCGCCCATCCGGGGCAGGTCGGAGATCAGGGCGTAGAGGTCGGCGGCGGGGGCGGAAACGGCGATTGACTCGCTGAGGTCCGGCATCAGGTCTCCGAGGGAAGAAGTGGAAGCAACGACGGGGAAAACAGCAGGAGCAGCCCCGGGCCGAACCTGTGACACGGGATGGACCGAGCGTGACATCGCGGCGGGGCAACGGCATACTCGGGGCCCTCGTGGCGCCGTTGGGGACGGCCGCCAACCGCAACTGAACCCCGCAAGCCGACCAGCCAGCTCCGCCAGCTCTGGAGGAACTCAGTGCCCGCTTCTGCCCGTCGGCGTCTGACGGTGCTCACCGTCGCCGCCGTGAGCGCGACCGCTCTGGTCGCCACCGTCGTGAACCACGCGACGGCGTCCACCCCGACCGCCACCACCGCCGACCCGCAGGTGAAGGAGTCCGCGACCGGGGCGTACATCGTCCAGCTCGACGACTCTCCGGTCACCGAGTACGACGGCGACATCGCCGGCCTGGCCGCGACCCGGGTGCTGCCCGGCGGCAAGCTGCTGCGCGAGGCGACGCAGGTCGTCAGCTACGTCCAGCACCTCGCCGGCGAGCGGACCCAGGTGCTCGACCAGGTGCCGGGTGTGCAGAAGCTGTACGACTACGACTACACGTACGCCGGGTTCTCGGCGCGCATGTCGCACGACGACGCGGTGAAGCTGGCCAAGGCGTCCGGTGTGAAGAGTGTCGAGCCGAGCGAGATGCAGCACGCGGACACCGTTGACACCCCGCGCTACCTGGGCCTGTCCGGCAAGGGCGGCGCCTGGCAGCAGGCCGGTGGCGTCGACAAGGCCGGCGACGGCGTGATCGTCGGTGTGATCGACTCCGGGTTCACCCCGGAGCGGCCGAGCTTCGCGCCGATCAAGACCACCAAGGCGTCCGACGCGCTGGTCAAGAAGAAGTGGAAGGGCACCTGCCAGGTCGGCACGGAGGCTCCGGTGACCTGCAACAACAAGGTGATCGGCGCCCGCTACTTCGACGCCGGCATCGGCGACCGCCCGATCCCGGAGGAGTACCGTTCGCCGCGCGACTACGGCGGCCACGGCACCCACACAGCCAGTACGGCGGCCGGCAACTACGGCGTCGACATGAAGGTGCTCGACCGGGACTACGGCAAGGGCTCCGGCATCGCCCCGCACGCGCGGCTGGCGATCTACAAGGTGCTGTGGGCCGTCGACGCGGCCGGTGGCGGCAGCGGGACCGACGCCGACATCGTGGCCGGGATCGACGCGGCCGTCGCCGACGGCGTCGACGTGATCAACTACTCGATCTCCGGCTCCGGCTCGACGTTCGTCAACGCGACCGGCCTGGCGTTCCTGCGGGCCGCGAAGGCCGGGGTCTTCGTCTCGACCAGCGCGGGCAACACCGGTCCCGGCGAGAGCACGGTCGGCAAGAACTACCCGTGGGTGACGACCGTTGCCAACGGCACCCATGACCGCGACGTCCAGACCACGGTCACCCTCGGCAACGGCAAGTCCTACACCGGCGCCGGCATCGCCAACGGTACGCCGAGCGAGCCGCTCGTGCTGGCCAAGGACGCCGGCCTCGCCGGGGCCAACCAGGCCAACCTCGTGCTCTGCATGCCCGGCACGCTCGACCCGGCCAAGGCGACCGGCAAGATCGTCGTCTGCGACCGCGGCGTCAGCGACCGGGTCGACAAGAGCCGCCAGGTGAAGGCGGCGGGCGGTGTCGGCATGATTTTGGTCAACCCGACCGCGAACACGCTCGACTCCGACCTGCACTCGGTCCCGACGGTTCACCTGGACAACGTCGTCGCCCCCGAGATCAAGGCGTACGCCGCGACCGCGAACCCAACGGCCACGATCGCGGCCGCCAAGACCGTTCGCGTGAACGCGCCGAAGGTCGCCAGCTCGTCCAGCCGCGGCCCGTCCCTGGCGGGCAACGGCGACCTGCTCAAGCCGGACGTGATGGCGCCCGGCACGAACGTGCTCGCCGCGACGACGCCGTTCGCGGCGGCCGGGGGCGAGTACGCCTTCATGAGCGGTACGTCGATGGCCGCGCCGCACGTCGCGGGCGCCGCCGCCGTACTGAAGAGCCGGTACCCGACCTGGTCGCCGATGGCGATCAAGTCGGCGCTGCTGACCACCACGACCTCGCTCGACGCCGCCGGCAAGCCGATCCAGAACGACGCCGGCTCGCCGGGCACCCCGTTCGGGTACGGCGCCGGGCTGATGCAGCCGAAGGAGGCGATGGACCCGGGCCTGGTCTACGACTCGTCGTACGACGACTGGGCGCGGTTCGTCTGTGGGTCCGGGCAGGTCGGCGCGACGCACGAGCTGTGCGCGAAGGGCAAGACCGACCCGAGTGACCTGAACTACCCGACGATCGCGATCGGCGACCTGGCCGGCAAGCAGACCGTCAAGCGGACCGTGAAGAACGTCGGCAAGCTGCCCGAGGTGTACTTCCCGAAGGTGGAGGGCCTGGCCGGCTTCAAGGTCACCGTGACGCCGAAGCTGCTGGTCCTGCTGCCGGGCGCGAGCGCGTCGTACCGGGTGACCTTCGAGCACAACGGCGCTCCGCTGGAGCAGTACTCGTTCGGCAAGCTCAACCTGCGGTCCACGCGGCACGTGGTGAGCAGCACGCTGGCGATCCGGCCGCTGACCGTCAAGGCGCCGGTCCAGGTCACCGGCACCGGCGCCACCGGGTCCGTGCCGGTCCCGCTCACCTCCGGGTACGCCGGGACGCTGCAGACCACAGCGGCCGGGCTGGCCGCGGCGGGGGTCAACGAGGCGGCGCTGAAGAACCCGGGTGGGGTGTCGTTCCCGACCGCGAACCCGGCGGCCAACGAGCACGTCGCCAAGTTCACCGTGAACGTGCCGGCCGGGACCAAGTACGCCCGGTTCTCCACCTTCGACGCCGACTACCCGGCAGGCACCGACCTCGACGTGTTCGTCTACAAAGCCGGTACGACGGCAGTGCTCGGCAGCAGCACGGGCGGCTCGGCCGAGGAAGAGGTGAACCTGCCTGCTCCGGCGGGTGGCTCGTACGACGTGTACGTCGACCTGTTCGCCGGTGCTGACGAGCAGGGCGTCAAGCTCAACCACTGGGAGCTGCAGACCCCGGCAGGCAACCTCACCGCGACTCCTGCGAGTCAGGCGGTCCAGGCGGCCGGCCAGGCGACTGTTACCGCCGCCTGGTCCGGCCTGACCGCCGGGACTCGCTACCTGGGTCTGCTGACCTACTCCGACGGAGCCGACGGCTCCGGCTCGACAGTGGTTCGCGTCGATGCCTAAGGCTTGATCAGCCTGACTGACTTGAGATCCGGGGCCGTGAGGACCTTCTCGCAGGCCCCGGACTCGACAGTGCACCGGAACACCGTGTCGTGCGGCAGCTCCTGCGCAGGTGTTCCGATCGACACCATCGGGCTGGCCGGACGGCCGTCGTCGCGGAGCGCCTGGACGACCAGGACGTGGTCCGCGTCCTCGAAGCTCGGGGCCTCGGAGACGTGGGCCTGAGCCAGCTGGAACGGGGTCCGCTTGCCTGTCCGGAGGTCCACTACGGAGTCCGGCAGGGCGAAGGTCGCACCATCAGGGGAGACCACCGGGTGCAGCGGTTCCTGCTCGCAGTACGGACGACCAGTGGTGAGCCGGCCTCCGGGCAGCTGCGCGTAGGTCAGGCAGTGCTGCTTGCCGACCGAGGTGGCCATGAGGATTCCGCCGGCCTGCTGGGCGACGTCGACGAAGGAGGTGGTTCCGGGCAGCGTCGCAGGCGTCAGCTGCCCGGTCCTCGGTTGCCAGACCGACATCTGGCTGACGGCCTGGTCGCTGAGCTTCGACACCCAGATCCCGGCCTGGTTCCAGCCGTGCAGAGCAGCCTCGTACGGCAACGCCCTCGTGGCGAGAGAACGACCTGACGCCACGTCGTACACCTGCAGCTTGGTTCCCTCGACCACCGCGACCTGCGTGCGGTCCGGGGACAGTACGGCGTGGTGGGCGTTGCCGGTGGCCGATCCGATCGGACGCCTCGTACCGTCGGCGGCCACGACGGCGATGTGCGTGTTCGTCGCCGAGTCGTAGCTGATCAGCCAGCCGCCTGACACCCGGCCGACCACATCGCTGACGTCTTTCGGCACCCCGACGACCTGGTCGCCGTCGTGCAGCGTGCGATCACCCTCCAGCGGCCGCAGCAGGTACGGCACGTTCAGGCTCGTCGCCGGCCGGGCCGGTTGGACCGGGGGATTGATCAGGTGCGCCACCAGGACCGCCGACGCGATCAGTACGGCGACGACTGCCGCGGCGAGCAGCGGGGTCCAGACGCGCGAACGGGTTCGGGGCGTGATCAGCCCGGGGGACTCGGCGTCGTCAGAGACGGTGTTGGCCTTGGCCTGCAGGTAGTCGCGCAGGCGCGTCTCGGTGTCGTTCATCGCGCGTCCTTCGAGTGCTCAGTCTTCAGGTGCTGGGTCAGGAGGGCGAGGCCTCGCGACGCGGTGGCGCGGGCGGTCGACTCGCTGATCCCGAGGGTCTGGGCGATATCGGCGTGCGGGAGATCGAGGTAGTAGCGCAGGACGAGGACCTCGCGGGTCCTGGTCGGCAGCTTGCGCAGGGCCCGTTGGACCTCGCGGCGCTCTTCGCCGAGCACCACCTCGTGCTCGGCGGAGGCGCCGGGTCTGTCGAGCGGGGGGATGTAGAGCCGGGCAACGCGGCGCCTGCGCAGGGTGGAGCGGCTGCGATTGAGCACCGTCGTACGGAGGTAGCCGAGGGCCTTTCCGGAGTCGTCCAGCGGCCAGCGCCGGTACAGCTCGGCGAAGGCCTCCTGGACCAGGTCCTCGGCCGACTGACGGTCGTCGACCATCAGCACCGCCAGTCGGACCAGACCGACCCAGTGCTCCCGGTACAGCCGGGTCACGGCGGCCGGTGCGTCGTCGGGCACCGGTACGGCGGCGCCGATACTCACCATTGGATTCGTCACACCCGTCTAGACGCCCGGCGGGCCAGAACGCTGCATGACGTCAGCCGAGTCGTTCGCGCAACCAGTCGAAGTGCACCTGGGCGGTCGCGTACTGCCAGGCCCGCATGGTCGGGATGCTCGGCTGTGGTGGCTGCGTGCTGCCCCACAGGTAGCCAGCGCAGAGCCCGGCGATCAGACCGTTCACCCCCGGCTCGTCCGGCAGGTCCGGCAGATCCACCGACTCGTACATGTCGCCGCAGAGGATGACCGTGTCCGTCCAGACCGGTGCGATCGAGGCGTGGGCCCAGTCGACGAAGACGACTCGGTCCTCGGTGAGCAGGAGGTTGTCGGCCCGCAGGTCCCAGTGCGCGAGGGCGCTGCCCTTCGACAGCTCGTCCCGCCCGGTCCGGGCCAGCTCGGCGAGCTCCTGCTCGCGCCCGGCCGCCCAGTCCGGTACGGCGACGCCGTCGGCGATCACCTTCTCCCACCGGCTCAGGAACCCCTGGCTGCGCTCAGCAGCGACCGGTGCCTCGGCCCAGGGCGCCGGGTCCAGCGACTCGGACAGCTCGGCCAGCGCGTCGAGCACCCGGGAGGCGTCGTGCTGGTGCCAGGGGTGCGGCGGCACGTAGCCGGAGATGTCCTCCAGCAGGATCCCGACCCAGTCGCCGTCGTCGTACACGCCGTACAGGCCGGGTGTCTGCGGCAGCGGGCCGATCGCCTGCATGGCGGTGATCTCGTTGCGGATCAGGGCGGGGGTCCCCGGGTTGAGCTCGGGGCCGACCGCCTTGACGAACGCCCGCCGTCCCGACGCCGTCACCAACCGGGCCGCGACGCCCGGCGAGAAGCCACCCAGCTGCGTGGACGCCGTGACGACCGAGGCGCCGAGCGAGCGCTCCACCCAGGCGCGCACGCGGGCAGGAGCCTGTTCGTAGGCCAAGCGGGTCCCCAGTGCGTGCGCCATGCCTACTGAGGGTAGATGGTCGGTCCAGCCACTGGCGGCCGGTTTTCCACCGGCCGGACAACGATCCGGCCGGTGGAGACCTCAGGGACGCCCGAGGTCGGGTCCGGCCGGGGAGGTCTGCCGAGGGCCGTCCTTGATGCGCTCGCACATTCCGCTGACGACGTCGCACCTCAGCAGCACGTCGCGGTCCGTTCCCAGTCCCATCTGGCCGAGGAGATGGATGTCGTCCTCCCAGATGCCCGGATAGGCGGCGTGGAACAGCCGCGGCGACAGGTTCAGGCGCGTCCTGGCCCCGGTGTCCACCACCACTGCCCCGACCGCGGCTCCCTCGGCCACCAGGATCTTCCCGTCCGGAGACAGCGCCGCGCCGCTGCTGCCGCACTGCTCCCGCAGAGTCTTCAGCCGTGTGCCGTCCAGCTCGGCCACCCGCACGCAGGGTCCCGGTCCTTGACCGTCCTCGCCGGCCTGCGCCGGTTCACTGAGCAGGATCCGATCGGTCGTCCGGTACGCCGTCAGCCGGCGCCCCTCGGTGTCCACCGGCAAGGGCTCCGAGCCCGGCTTCCAGACCCGGGTCTGGCTGCGTTCACCCCGCGGCATGAACCAGATCCCGTCTCCGTTCCAGCCCAGCACCTCGGCCTCCGGGTCGGTCGGCCACGATGCCGTCTCCTTGCCGGTGGCAACCTTCCGGACGGTGACCCGGGCCTGACCGCCCTCGGTGGGCGCGACGAAAGCGACCTCGGAGCGGTCCGGGGACACGCTCATCCCGTCGCCGAGGACCAGACCGAACGAGCTGTACGCCCCCGACGTGTCCAGCCGCCCCATCACCAGCTCGCCGCCGGGGCCGTAGCGCGACCGAGCGACGATCCAGCCGCAGTCGACCCGGCCCAGGCTGAAATACGTGAAGCCCTTCTCGACCGGGACGCGAACCCCCAGGTCCTCCAGGTAGCCGCCCGACCCTTCGCGGTTCGGCGCCATCGTGAAGGGGACCCGTGGAGCTTCACCGAAGGGCAGCTTGTCCAGTTCCGGGGTCGCCGGCTTGGTCCCGTTCTGCTGCGGGAAGGTCAACGGCTCGACGGCCGGCGGCGTGGCGCAGGTGCCCGCGCTGACCTGAGCGCTGTTCCTGGAGACGACCACCGGTACGGCGACCGCCGCGACCACGGCCGCCGCCGCGAGGGCGATCACGAGGACCGGCCGCGTACGCCGTACAGGCTGAACAGGAGCCGGCGGCGGTACGGCGTCGCCCGGGACGGTCCGGGCGGCGGCGTCGAGGGCATCGGTCAGACGCTGGTCGAGATTCATCGGTCCTCCTGCAGCTTCGAGCCCAGGGACTTCAGCGCCCGGGAGGTGGTGGAACGGACGGAGACCTCGGTGATGCCGAGCGTCCGGGCGATCTCGGCGTCGGACAGGTGCAGGTAGAAACGCATCACCAGCACCTCTCGCCGCCGGGTCGGCAGGGTCGCCAGCGCGGCCAGCACCTCGCGCCGGTCCTCGCCGAGCATCGCCTGGCTCTCGGCGGACCAGACGGGCGGATCGACGGGCTGCCGGTGCAGTACGGCGAGCTTGCGGCGGCGCAGCACCGAGCGGCTGGTGTTCAGCACCGCCGACCGCAGGTACGCCTCGACCCGGGTGCCGTCCTTGATCTTGTCCCAGCGCCGGTACACGGCCGCGAACGACTCCTGTACGGCGTCCTCGGCCGAGGCGCGGTCGCCCAGCATCAGCAGCGCGAGCCGGACCATCCCGGCCCACTGCTCCCGGTAGAGGAGGGTGATCGCTGCCTCACGCTCCGCGACTGGTGGTGGGTGAGCGGGGGATCGGCCCAGGCCCAGCGTCATGTTGGTCACGGTAGAGAGACACCGGTCCACACCGTTTGTTGCACGGCCGGACGCTTCGATGCGGAAACGGCTGGCGTGTCATGGGAAGATGGAGGCGTTGTCCTGTCTCCATCCTCAGACGAAATCCTCAGACGAACTGGATCCCTCCGTGCCCGTTGGACCCACGACCGTTCCGCAGCCGGGTCGCACCGACCCGTCGCTGATCCGGAACTTCTGCATCATCGCCCACATCGACCACGGCAAGTCGACGCTGGCCGACCGGATGCTGCAGATCACCGGTGTCGTCGACGGCCGGCAGATGCGGGCGCAGTACCTGGACCGGATGGACATCGAGCGCGAGCGCGGCATCACGATCAAGTCGCAGGCGGTCCGCCTGCCGTACGCGCCGAAGCCGGACAGCCCTGGTGGCCTGCTCGCCGACGACGGTACGACGTACATCTTGAACATGATCGACACCCCCGGCCACGTCGACTTCACCTACGAGGTGTCGCGGTCGCTGGAGGCGTGCGAGGGCGCGGTGCTGCTGGTCGACGCGGCGCAGGGGATCGAGGCGCAGACGCTGGCCAACCTGTACCTGGCGCTGAACGCGGACCTGCACATCATCCCGGTGCTGAACAAGATCGACCTGCCGGGCGCGATGCCGGAGAAGTACGCCGCCGAGCTGGCGCACATCATCGGCTGCAAGGAGTCCGACGTCCTGCGGGTCTCGGCCAAGACCGGCCAGGGCGTCGAGGAGCTGCTCAGCGAGATCGTCGCGCAGGTCGAGCCGCCCAAGGGCGTCAAGGACGCGCCGCCGCGGGCGCTGATCTTCGACTCCGTGTACGACACCTACCGCGGCGTGGTCACCTACGTCCGGGTGGTCGACGGCGAGCTGAGCCACCGCGACAAGATCAAGATGATGTCGTCGGGCGCGGTGCACGAGATGCTCGAGGTCGGGGTGATCTCGCCCGATCCGGTGAAGTCGCCGAGCATCGGTGTCGGCGAGGTCGGCTACCTGATCACCGGCGTGAAGGACGTCCGTCAGTCCCGGGTCGGTGACACCGTCACGGCTGCCATCCGCGGTGCGACCGAGGCGCTCGGGGGCTACAAGCACCCGCAGCCGATGGTGTACTCCGGTCTGTTCCCGATCGACGGTGACGACTACCCGACGCTGCGTGACGCCCTCGAGCGGCTGCAGCTCAACGATGCGGCGTTGAGCTACGAGCCGGAGAGCTCGGGCGCGCTCGGCTTCGGGTTCCGCTGCGGCTTCCTCGGCCTGCTGCACATGGAGATCGTCCGCGAGCGGCTCGAGCGCGAGTTCGACCTGGACCTGATCTCGACCGCGCCGAACGTCGTCTACCGGGTCGACATGGAGGACGGCAAGGAGCACGTCGTCACCAACCCGAGCGAGTTCCCCGAGGGCAAGATCGCGGACATCTACGAGCCGATGGTGCGGGCGACGATCCTGAGCCCGAAGGACTTCATCGGCACGATCATGGACCTGTGCCAGACCAAGCGGGGCAGCCTGCTCGGGATGGAGTACCTGTCGGAGGACCGCGTCGAGCTGCGCTACACGCTGCCGCTGGCCGAGATCATCTTCGACTTCTTCGACCAGCTGAAGTCGAAGACCAAGGGCTACGCGTCGCTGGACTACGAGCCCACCGGCGAGCTGGCGGCCGACCTGGTCAAGGTCGACATCCTGCTGCAGGGAGAGACCGTCGACGCGTTCTCCGCGATCGTGCACCGCGACAACGCCTACGCGTACGGCGTCTCGCTGGCCGGCAAGCTCAAGGAGCTGATTCCCCGCCAGCAGTTCGAGGTCCCGATCCAGGCCGCGATCGGGTCCCGGATCATCGCCCGGGAGTCGATCCGGGCGATCCGCAAGGACGTGCTCGCCAAGTGCTACGGCGGTGACATCACCCGTAAGCGCAAGCTGCTGGAGAAGCAGAAGGAAGGCAAGAAGCGGATGAAGATGGTCGGCCGGGTCGAGGTCCCGCAGGAGGCCTTCATCGCGGCGCTGAAGACGAACGAGCCCTCCGAGAAGGCCAAGAAGTAGGTGCCGGCGATCGAGATCCCCGCGGGGTTCCTGGTCGTCGGGTCCCGCGGGCCGGACTGGCGCGCGTTCCTGGACCGGCTGCCGCGGCTGATCGACGACCTGCTCGGCGAGTGGGAGCTGACGGTCGACGGCTCCGCGTGGCACGGGGAATGCGCGATCGTCGTACCGGTGCTGACGCGGGCCGGTGAGGCCGCGGTGCTGAAGGTGCAGTTCCCGCACTGGGAGGCCGAGACCGAGCACCTCGCGCTGCAGGCCTGGGGCGGCCGGGCGGCGGTGCGGTTGCTGCGGGCGGATCCGCGACGGTTCGCGTTGCTGCTCGAGCGGCTGCAGCCGCGTGACCTGACGACGGTCGACGACCGGGAAGCCTGCGAGATCATCGGTACGGCGTACTCGAAGCTGCATGTCGCGGCCGGTCCGCAGTACCGGCCGTTGTCGGGTGAGCTGAAGCGGTGGATGGAGGAGCTCCGTGCGCTGCCCGCGTCGGCGCCGGTCCCACGCCGGTACGTCGAGCAGGCGCTCTCGCTCGGTACCGACCTCGCGGCGGACGCCGCGACCGACGGCCGGCTGATCCACAGCGACCTGCACTACGAGAACGTGCTGGCCGGCGACCGCGAACCCTGGCTGGTGATCGACCCCAAACCCCTGTCCGGCGACCCCTGCTACGAGGTGCCGCCGCTGCTGTGGAACCGCTGGGACGAGGTCGTTGCCTCCGGCGACATCCGCTTCCGGGTCCGGTCCCGCTTCTACACGGCGATCGATGCCGCCGGGCTGGACGAGGAACGCGCCCGCGACTGGGTGATCGTCCGCCAGATGCTCAACGTGCTGTGGACCCTGAAGGACGCCGGCGCCGACGAGTCCCTGCCGCAGGACTGGCTGACCCGCAACATCGCGATCGTGAAGGCCATCCAGGACTAGGGCGTGGCTGGCACGCCCTGGAAACTCGGTGGAGCGTCCGGGCCCGGCGGGGGAGGATGCCGGTATGCGGCTGTTGACGGTGAACGTGGTGGAAGAGCTGATCCCTGGTCCCAAGCGGACCGGGTGGACGGCGATCGACAAGCGGCCGCAGGGTGGACGGGTTCGAGTGGGGGAGCTCGGGCTGGCGGGGGACTCGGTGTGCGACGTCGAGAACCACGGCGGGCTAGACCAGGCCGTCTACGCGTACTCCGAGGAGGACGCCCGGTGGTGGAGCGAGCAGCTCGGGCGGGAGATCCCGTCGGGGTTGTTCGGGGAGAACCTGCGGACCGAAGGGATCGACCTGACCAACGCGCTGATCGGCGAGGTGTGGCGGATCGGGGACGAGGTCGAGGTGCAGGTGCGGGCGCCGCGGATCCCGTGCATCACGTTCCAGCACCGGATGGGGATCCCGGGCTGGGTGAAGTGGTTCCACCAAGCTCAGAGGCCGGGGCTGTACTTCAAGGTGCTGAGGACGGGCACGATCGCGGCCGGTGACGAGATGACGGTGGTGAGCCGGCCCGAGCACGAGGTGACGGTCGGGGTGATGTTCGAGGCGCAGGACAGTGCCAAGATGCAGGGGATGCTCGACTCGGGCGTCGACCTGATGGTCGAGTGCCGGGAGATCGCCGAGCGGGTCGCCGCACGGCCGGTGTCCAAGCCAGGCTCCACCCCGAGCTCCACTCAGTGAAGGGCGTGATCCCCGAGCCAGGACCCTTGCGGCCGCTGGCGCTGGCGACCCTGCTCAGCCGGGTCGGCAACGGCCTGCTGATGACGGTCAGCGTGCTCTACTTCACCCGCATCGTCGGCCTCTCGATCGCCCAGGTCGGGCTCGGGCTCACGATCGCCGGGCTGTTCGGCCTGCTGTCCGCCGTACCGCTCGGGCACCTGGCCGACCGGCGCGGCCCGCGCGGGCTGTTCGTCATCCTCGGCAGCGCGGTCGCGGTCCTGTCGCTCGCCTACCTCCTGGTCGACACGTTCTGGCAGTTCCTCGTCGTCGCGACCGTCGTCACGATCCTCGACCGCGGCGCCGGCGCCGTCCGCGCCGCGTTGATCGCCGCCGTCACGCAGGGCTCGGCCGGCCGCGTCGCCGCCCGCGCCTACCTGCGCGCGATCACGAACATCGGCATCATGGCCGGCGCCGCGATCGGCGCGCTCGCCCTGCACTTCGACACCCGTACGGCGTACCAGCTGATGTTCGTCATCGACTCGGTGCTGACCTGCGCCTCGGCGTTCGTCATCCTCGGCATCCCGCGAGTCGCTCCGCAGCCGAAGACCGCCGAAGGCCCGGTCTGGATCGCGCTGCGCGACCGCGGGTACCTGGCCGTCGCCGCGCTGAACGCCGGCATGTCGATCCACTACGCCGTGCTCGACATCGCGATCCCGCTCTGGGTGGTCGAGCACACCGAGGCGCCGCGCTGGACGGTCGCGCTGCTGCTGATCATCAACACGATCGTCGTCGCGCTGTTCCAGGTCCGCTCCAGCCGCGGCATCCAGGACCCGACGTCGGCGGCCCGCGCCACCCGGACGGCGGGATGGTTGCTGCTGGCATCGATGGCGCTGTTCGCGGCCGCCTCCGGTGGTGGAGCCGTCGTCGCTGTCGCGCTGCTCGCGGTCGGCGCGTTCGTCCAGGTGATCGGCGAGCTGCTGCAGTCGTCCGGCTCGTTCCTGCTCGGTTTCGACCTGGCGTCGGACCAGGCGCAGGGCCAGTACCAGGGCGTGTGGGGGACCAGCATGTCGATCAGCACGATGGTCGCGCCGACTGTGCTCGCGCTGCTACCGCTCGGACTGGGCGTCCCCGGCTGGATCATTCTCGGCGTCTGGTTCGCCGTGATCGGGGTGCTGTTCGTCCCGGTCGTGCGCTGGGCGGCGGCTCGCCGGCCGGTCGGTCAGTTGGGCGGTTCGAGCACCTAGGCGGGGCGAGGGTCGTGCCACGATGGTTCGATGGCATCGACCGAGCGCACCGATCTCGTGGTCAGCACGCCCGCCGGTCCGATTCGTGGCGAGACGACGCAGTACGGCGCGGTCTTCCGGGCCGTCCCGTACGCCGCGCCGCCGGTCGGTGAGCTCCGGTTCCGCTCGCCGGCCCCCGCGAGCCCGTGGACCGACGTCCGGGACGCCCGATCGCCCGGACCCACTGCTCCGCAGGCGGCCGCGTCCGGCCCGCTGGCCGATCTGCTGCCGAACGTCGCCGTGCCCGGCGACGACTACCTCCACGCGAACGTCTGGACGCCCGACCCGGCGGGCTCCGCGCCGGTCGTGGTGTTCGTCCACGGCGGCTCCTTCACCAGTGGGTCCAACGCGCTCAGCGGGTACGACGGTACGGCGTTCGCGCGCGACGGTGTCGTGTTCGTGACGATCAACTACCGGCTGGGTGCCGACGGCTTCCTCTGGTTCGGTGACGGCGTACCGAACCTCGGGCTGCTCGACCAGGTCGCCGCGCTGACCTGGGTGCGGGACAGCATCGCGAGCCTCGGCGGTGACCCGGGAAACGTCACGGTGATGGGCGAGTCGGCGGGCGCGATGAGCATCGGGGCACTGCTCGCGATGCCGGCCGCCCAAGGACTGTTCCACCGGGCGATCCTGGAGTCCGGCGCGGGCCACCACGCGATCTCGCCGGCCGCGGCACTGACGGTCGGCCGGCGGCTCGCGAAGGCGTTGCGCGTTCCGGCGACCCGCGAAGGTGTCGCTTCGGTCAGCTCCGCCGCGCTGGTCGCGGCGCAGGCGCAGGTCTCCGCACAGTTGCCCAAGGCACCATTTCGCCGGGTCTGGGGTGAGGTGGCGACCAACCTGATGCCGTTCGAGCCGGTGATCGACGGCGAGGTGCTCCCGCGGTTGCCGATCAAGGCGATCGAGGCCGGCGCCGGCTCAGGCGTCGACGTACTGGTCGGGTACAACACCCAGGAGGCGCGGCTGTTCTTCCTCACCACGCCTGCCAAGGGCGTGGTTCCCCGGCTGATGGCGGTGGTGCTCGGTCGACTGTTCGGGCTCGGTCGGAAGGATCTCGCGGCCTACCGAGGGTGGGCCGAAGGGCCGGCGCGGGACTACGACGCGATGATCGCCTTGCTGACCGACGCCGTGTACCGGATCCCGGCGCTCCGGCTGGCCGAGGCGCACGGCCGGGCGCACGTGTACCGGTTCGCCTGGCAGTCGCCGGCGCGCGAGGGCCGGCTCGGTGCCGCTCACGGGCTCGAGCTGCCGTACGTGTTCGACAACCTGGACAATGCCGACTGGCGCGGAATGCTGGCCGGCCAGGGCGATGCCGAGGTCGCGACCCGGATGCACGAGAGCTGGGTCGCTTTCGCCAGGACCGGCGATCCGGGCTGGCCGACGTACACGCCGGAACGCCGGGTCGAGCGGGAGTTCGGCGGCGCCGACCAGGTGGTCACCGATCACCACCCGGCCAGCCGTGAGCTGTGGGCAGGACGGCGTTAGGGCGTGGGCTCCAGGTAGCCCAGCGCCGCTGAGATCTTCCGGGCCGCCTCGATCGCGGCCGGGGCCATCAGCGCGACCTGCGCGATCGACTGCTCCAGCGACAGCGTCGAGATGCTCACCGCCGCGATCGCCGCCGCGGTGTGGTCGTGGATCACCGCCGCGACGCACCGGATGCCCGGCTCGTTCTCCTCGTCGTCCAGCGCGTACCCACGGGCCTTCACCTGCGCCAGATCCGCCTTCAATCCGGCTGCGGTCGTGTGCGTGAGCGGCGTACGGGCCGGCAGTCCGGTCCGGGTGATCAGCGCGTTGAGCGCTTCATCGTCCTTCTCGGCGAGCAGCGCCTTGCCGATCCCGGTGCAGTGCAGCCAGAACGCCTTGCCCACCCGCGACGGCATCCGGTACGGCTTCGGGCCGTCCAGGCGCGCGACGTAGATCGCCTCGTCGCCGTTCAGCAGGCCGACGTGCACCGTGCAGCGGGTCTGCGCGACGAGGTCCGCGAGCACCGGCCGGGCGACCGTCGCGAGGTCGACGTTCGTCAGCGCGTGCCCGGCGAGCCGCAGCGCCTTCGGGCCGGGATGGTACGAACCGTCCTCGGCCTGGGCGACGAACTCGTGCTCGACCAGCGACGCCATGATCCGGTGCACGGTCGACTTGGCCAGCCCGGTGGCCGTCACCACGTCGGTGAACCGGGAGTGCTCGAGGACGGCGTCGAGCACCATCAGCGTCTTGTCGATGGCCGAGGGCGAACTCATGTCGCTCATCCTGTCACCTCCGTCCTGCTCGATCCCGTACGCCGTACTGGCCTCATCGCGCGAGCCAGCCACCGTCCACAGCGAGAACGTGCCCGTTCACGTAGTCCGACGCCGCCGAGGCCAGGAAAACCGCGGCCCCGACCAGGTCCTCCGGCCGGCCCCAGCGACCGGCCGGGATGCGGTCCCGGATGGCCGCCTCGCGCGCCGGGTCGGCGCGCAGGTCGGTCGTGTTGTCGGTACTGATGTACCCCGGCGCGATCGCGTTCACCTGGACGCCGGCCGCTCCCCACTCGTTGGCCAGCGCCTTGGTCAGTCCCGCGACCGCGTGCTTGCTCGCAGTGTAGGCGGGCACGGTGACGCCGCCCTGGAAGCTGAGCAGCGAGGCGATCGTGATGATCTTGCCCGCGCCGTGCTCGACCATCGCCGCGCCGACCGGGCGGGTGACCGCCCAGGTGGAGTTCAGGTTCACGTCGATCACGTGCTGCCAGTCGGGCGTTGCCGTCGCGGCCGCGGGCGCCCGGCGGATCGTGCCCGCGTTGTTGACCAGGACGTCGATCCGGCGCTCGCGGGCCAGGTCGGAGGCAACCTTCTCGACGGCGGCGGGATCGGCGAAATCGGCGGTGACGACCGTTGCCTCGCGGCCGCCGTTCTGCTTGATCGCCTCGAGGGTGTCCTCGAGCGCCGCGTCCCGGGCGAGCAGGATCAGGTCGGCGCCGGCCGCGGCGTACCCGGCGGCGATCGTCGCGCCGATCCCGCGCCGCGCCCCGGTCACCAGGGCGGTCCGTCCCTCCAGGGAGAAGGAGGTCACCGCAGCTCCGCCACGTCGACGCCGTCCATGTCGGCGAAGGCCTGGTTCTCCCCGGCCATCGCCCAGACGAAGCTGTACGACGAGGTGCCGACGCCGGAGTGGACCGACCAGCTCGGCGAGATGATCGCCTCACGGTCCGCGACGAGCAGGTGCCGGGTCTCGTCGGGCTCGCCGAGCAGGTGCACGATCCGCTCGGTCGCCGGCAAACCGAAGTACAGGTAGCACTCGGTCCGGCGGTCGTGGGTGTGCGCGGGCATCGTGTTCCAGGTGCTGCCGGCGTGCAGCGTGGTGACGCCGAGCACGATCTGGCAGCTCTGGACGCCGTCGGCGTGGATGTACTGATCGATCGTGCGCCGGTTCGCGGTCTGCTGGTCGCCGAGCTCGAGCCGGTTGCCCTCGCCGGGCTGGACCAGCGTCGTCGGGTACGCCGTGTGCGCGGCCGCGCTGAACAGGTAGAACGCGGAGTCGGTGCCCTCGAAGACGACCTCGCGGGCGCCGCGCCCGGCGTACAGGCAGGCGCCGGTGGTCAGCTCGAACTTGGTGCCGTCGACGGTCACCGTGCCGGGGCCGCCGACGTTGACGATGCCGGCCTCGCGGCGCTCGAGGAAGTACTCGCTGCGCAGCTCCGGCCAGGTGCCGAGGGTGAGCGGGCCGGAGACCGGGCGGGCGCCGGCCAGCACGATCCGGTCGTGGTGGGTGAGCACCGCGGTGACCGCGTCGGGCGTGAACAGGTCGTCGACCAGGTACTGCTCGCGCAGCGCGCGGGTGCCGAACCCGGGCACCTGGGCGGGATGGGTGGCGTGACGGACCTGGAGAGGCGAATTCATGGAACTAAGTTCTACTAGACAGAACAACAAGTCAAGAGTAGAAAGGGCGTCTTGGTAGTAGTTCCGCCCCCTGATACCAAGTTCCGCCCCCTGGAGGATGCTCATGACCGCTCTCGACTGGACGGTGCTGGCCGGCTACTTCGTGCTGATGGTGCTGATCGGGCTCTGGTCCCGCACCAAGATCAAGACCGTGGTCGACTACTTCACCACCGGCGGCCGGATCCCCTGGTGGCTGTCCGGCATCTCGCACCACATGTCCGGCTACAGCGCGGTCATGTTCGTCGCCTTCGCCGCGGTCGCCTACACCTACGGCATCACCGTGTACGTGTGGTGGGCGGTGTCGATCGGCGTCGGGGTCGGCATCGGCGCGTTCCTGTTCGCCGCGCGCTGGAACCGGCTGCGCTCCAAGCACGGGGTTGTATCTCCCCTCGAATACCTTGCCCAGCGCTACAACCTGCCGACCCAGCAGGTGCTCGCGTACTCCGGTGCCGCGCTGAAGGTCGTCGACATCGCGTCCAAGTGGGTCGCGATCGCCGTCCTGCTGAACGGCTTCACCGGCGTACCGATGCGGTGGGGGATCCTGCTGACCGGTGTGGTCACGATGCTCTACGCGACGCTCGGCGGGCTGTGGGCCGACGTGCTCACCGACTTCGGGCAGTTCGTCATCCAGGCCGCGGCCGGGATCGCGATGTTCGTCGGCGTGCTGCGGCACCTGGACGGCGTACCGACGCTGTGGACGATGTGGGACCAGCTGCCCGAGGGACACGGTGACGCGCTGAGCGGCCCGTACACGCCGATCTTCCTGATCGCGTTCCTGTTCATCAAGACGTTCGAGTACAACGGCGGCATGTGGAACCTGGCGCAGCGCTACATGGCCGCGCCGTCGGGCTCGGAGGCCAAGCGGTCCGCGCTGCTCTCGTCGATCCTGTGGCTGGTCTGGCCGCTGGTGCTGTTCATCCCGATGTGCGCCGCGCCGTTGCTGATCCCGAACCTGGGCAACCCCGAGCAGTCGTACGTCGAACTGGCGCAACTGCTGCTGCCGAGCGGCCTGATCGGTCTGGTGCTGGCCGGGTTCTTCTCGCACACGATGGCGATGGTCGCCTCCGACGCGAACGTGATCTCATCGGTGATCACCCGCGACCTCGGGCCGGTACTGGTGCCGAAGCTGCGCCGGCTGTCCGACGCCGGGACCCTGAAGTTCGCCCGGATCACCACGTTCACCTTCGTCACGCTCAGCATGCTGATCGCGATCGTCACCAACGGTCAGGGCACGGTGCTGAAGATCGTCGTGGACCTGGTGGCCGCGACGATGGGACCGATCTCGATCCCGCTGATGCTCGGGTTGCTGCCGTGGTTCCGGCGGTGCGGCTCGCGGGCGGCGATCTCCTCGTGGGCGATCGGGCTGATCGTCTGGGCGGTGATCAAGTGGGGTATCGGGTCGACCGACACGACCCTGGTCGTCGCGTTGCCGCTGGCAACTTCCCTGGTCGTGTACGTCGGCCTCGGGCTGCTGATGCCCGAGCGCCGCGACTCCGTCGACGCGCTGCTCGAGTCGCTCGACACCGATCCCGACGACAGCGACGACGTGCTCGCCAGGCGAGCGGCCGCCGCCGCGGCCGACTAACCATGGAACAATGTTCCGCTGAACAGAACATCAACTGAGGAGACCACAGATGCCCAACATCACCGTCGAACTGCTGTCCGGCCGCACCCTCGACCAGCGCCGCGAGTTCGTCGCCGCGGTCACCGACTCGGCGATCGCCATCCTCGGCGCCAAGCGCGAGGCGGTCCGCATCGTCTTCACCGAGATCGAGAAGTCCGACGTGGCCAACGGCGGGGTCCTGGTCTCCGACTCCTGAGCCCAGGCTGCATCTGATCTCGGGCGGCCGGCCCTCGCCGGCCGCCGCCCGTCACCGGCCCGGCGTCCCCTCCCGCCCCAGGGGACCCGCGCCGTTCTTCAGTGCACGAACGTCTTCAGTGCACGAACGCGGCGGCGACCGACTGCTCGGCCACACCGGCGAGCTGCGCCGGAGTCAGACCGACCTCGGCGAGCGCCGTCCGGTGCTCCTGCGACAGCCGCACAGTGCTCGCCCGCGGATTGTCCGTGCACAACGCCACCGGCACCCCAGCCGCAAGCAACCGATGGATCTGATGCTCGCGATAGCTGGGCGCCGCGCCCGTCTGCGTGTTGCTCGTGAGCGACACCTCCAGCGTCACTCCGTGCTCGGCCAGCCACTCCATCAACCGAGGATCCTCAGCAGCCCGTACGCCGTGCCCGATGCGCTCGGCACCTAGCTCCCGTACGGCGTCCCAGACACTCTCGGGCCCCGCCGCCTCGCCGGCGTGGATGGTCACGTGCAGCCCGGCGTCCCGTGCCTTGGTGAACGCGTCGGCGAACAGGGTCGCCGGGAAGTTCGCCTCGTCGCCGGCCAGGTCGACCGCGCAGAACCTGTCTTTGCGGGCCAGCAGGCTCGCCATCTGCTCGGCGGCCGAGTCGGCCCCGAGATGCCGGACCACGATCCCGATCAGGCCGACCGCCAGTCGCCGCTTCTTCGCCTGCTCGGTCACGGCATCCGCCGCCGCGTCGATGATCGCCTCGGGCGCGAGGCCGGTCTCGTGCGCGATGATCCCCGGGCAGAACCGCAGCTCGAGAAGGTCCAGGCCGTCGTCGAACGCGTCGTCCACGGCCTCCCGCGCGGCCCGGTTCCAGTCGTCCAGGCTGGTCAGGACGCCGATCGCCAGATCCACCTTGTCCAGGTAGGGCAGCAGACCCGTTTGCTTGTCGTCGGCCACCAATGCCGCCCGCGGCGCGGTTCGCCGTACGAGCTCATGGCCGGTCCGCTCGGCGACGTCGAGCACCGTGCTGCTCCGGATCGAACCTTCGAGATGCCGATGCAGATCCACCAGAGGAAGCCGAGTCACGGTCACACCTTAGCCACCGCCCGCCCGCACCCTCCCGGCCGACGGCCACCCCTCCAAGTCTTCCCCGCTCCCACCTCTCCGCATACTGAAATTCCCGCACCGCCCCAAACCCCTCCACCTATTCTTTTCCTCATGCGAGTAGGCGTTTTCGGAGCGACAGGTCAGGTCGGCGGCGTGATGCGGGAGCTGCTGGTCGAGCGAAACTTCCCCATCGACGAGATCCGGTACTTCGCGTCCGCGCGGTCCGCGGGCATCGAGCTGCCGTACGGCGACGCGAAGGTCACCGTCGAGGACTCCGCCACGGCGGACTTCACCGGGCTCGACCTCGCGCTGTTCTCCAACGGCAAGACGGCCTCGAAGGAGCTCGCTCCGAAGGTCGCCGCGGCCGGCGCGATCGTGGTCGACAACTCGTCGGGCTGGCGGATGGACCCCGAGGTCCCGTTGGTCGTGTCCGAGGTCAACCCGGAGGACCTCGACGTGCTGCCGAAGGGCATCGTCGCGAACCCGAACTGCACCACGATGGCCGCGATGCCGGTCCTCGCGCCGCTGCACCGCGCGGCGCGGCTGACCCGGCTCGTCGTCTCGACGTACCAGGCGGTGTCGGGCTCCGGCGGCGTCGGCGTACGCGAGTTGGCCGACCAGACGGCCGGCCTCGTCGACGGCGCCGAGCGGTTGGCTCGTGGGGCTCGAGGAGTGACCCTGCCGCAGCCGAACGTGTACGCCGGTCCGATCGCGTTCAACGTGCTCCCGCTGGCCGGCTCGATCGTTGCCGACGGCTCCGGTGAGACCGACGAGGAGCAGAAGCTCCGCAACGAGAGTCGCAAGATCCTACACCTGCCCGACCTCCCGGTCGCCGGCACCTGCGTGCGCGTCCCGGTCTTCACCGGGCACTCGCTGAGCATCCACGCCGAGTTCGCCGAGCCGATCACGCCCGAGCGCGCGACCGAGCTGCTGGCGGTCGCCCCGGGCGTCGAGCTGGCTGACATCCCGACGCCGCTGGCCGCGGCCGGCCAGGACCCGTCGTACGTGGGCCGCATCCGCCAGGACCAGTCGGTGCCGGACGGGCGGGGGCTGGTTCTGTTCGTCTCCAACGACAACCTGCGCAAGGGCGCCGCGCTGAACGCGGTCCAGATCGCGGAGCTCCTGCAGCAGCGCTGACCGCACCGATGACAGCCCCGCCCCCGTCGTACGCCGGGAGCGGGGCTGCTGTACACCGGGCGATGCACGTGCATGTGGACTGCCCGGTGCGTCTAGGCGGGGACCTCGCGGCCCTCCTCGTCGGTGCGGAGCCGGGCCAGGCGCTCGACGAACGCGCGGTCGTGGGTGAACAGGCGGGTCGTCGTACCCTCCAGCAGCGGGGAGTCCCACAGCACCTGGACCTCGCCGCCGAACACCGCGGCGACCGTTCCGCGGCCGTAGTCGCCCGAAACCACCCGCTGTCCCTCGACGATCTCGACCATCAGACACTCCGTCGGATTTTCTGACCTGACGACGGAAAAACTAACACAGTGCCCTGACTAGATTCACTGCGCCTGATTACCTTGCGTGTCGCTTGAAAATAGGGTATGACGCCAGGCTTTCCGCTGATGCAGACTGCGGAAGATGAAGCCGGAGGAGCTGGACGCCCTGATCGCGGGCAACGTGCGCGCAGCCCGCGCCCGCCTCCGGCTGCGCCAGGAGGACCTCGCCGACGAGATCGGCTGGTCGCGGCCCACCGTGTCCTCGCTCGAAGGCGGCACCCGCCGGATCACCGTGGCCGACGCGGTCGCGCTCTGCGGCGCGCTGAAACTCACGCTGCCCGAGCTGCTGCGGGGTGCACCCTCCGAGGTCTTCGAAGCACTGGGCGTCACCCCCGCCTGAGCGTCGTACGGGCGTTGCGGAAACGTGATGGACCTGGGGCCGGTGGCTGGGCGAGCGGCATGGCCAGCGTGCGCCGCAGCCATTACTCTCCGGTTTACCTGACCCCTGGGAGGCCAGAATGAAGCCCGTTGCCGACGGTCCGCAGCTCGCGCTGCTCAGCTCCCGCAAGGAGCACCTCGCTCAGATGTTTCTCGACCGGGTGGCAGCCACGCCGCAACGGGAGGCGTTCCGGCACCCTGCCGACGCCGGCTGGGCCTCCGTGACCTGGCAGCAGACCGACGAGCTCGTACGCCGGCGCGGCGCGGGCCTGATCGCCCTCGGCGTCGAACCCGAGCAGCGCGTCGCCGTCGCCGCGAACACCCGGCTCGAATGGGTCCAGTGCTACCTGGCCGCCGTCGTCACCGCCGCCGCGACCACCACGATCTACCCGACCACGATGGCCGCCGACGTCGCCTACATCGTGGCCGACGCCGACGTACAGGTCGTCTTCGCCGAGGACGCCAGCCAGGTCGACAAGCTGCGGGAGCACAAGGCCGAGATCCCGTCGGTGCACAAGATCGTGCTGATCGACGGCGAACCCGACGCGCAGGACGGCGACTGGGTGATCAGCGTCGCCGCGCTCGACGAGCTCGGCGCGCGGTACCTCGACGAGCACCCGTCGGCGATCGACGAACGGGTCGCGCAGATCAAGCCCGAGCACCTGTGCACGCTCGTCTACACCTCCGGCACGACCGGCCGGCCGAAGGGCGTGCGGCTGCCGCACTCGGTGTGGACGTACGAAGGTGCCGCCGTCGAAGGGATCCGGGTGCTCAGCCCGGACGACCTGCAGTACCTGTGGCTGCCGCTGTCGCACGTCTTCGGGCAGGTGCTGCTCGCCGTACAGTTCCAGATCGGTTTCGCCACCGCCATCGACGGCCGGGTCGACAAGATCGTCGAGAACGCCGCGGTCGTCCAGCCGACGTTCATGGCCGCCGCGCCGCGCGTCTTCGAGAAGGCGCACGGGCGGATCGTCACGATGATGGAGGCCGACGGGGGAGCCAAGCTCAAGCTGTTTCACTGGGCCTTCGGCGTCGGGGCCGAGGTGTCCAAGCTGCGGCAGGCCGGCAAGGAGCCCAGCGGCGTACTGGCGGCGAAGTACTCACTGGCCGACAAGCTGGTGCTGTCGAAGATCCGTGCGCGGTTCGGCGGGCGGATCCGGTTCTTCGTGTCCGGGTCGGCGGCGCTCGACAAGAAGCTCGCCGAGTGGTTCCACGCGGCCGGGCTGCTGATCCTCGAGGGCTACGGACTGTCCGAGACCGCGGCCGGGGCGACGCTGAACCGGCCGGAGAACTACCGGCTCGGCAGCGTCGGGCCGGTGTTCCCGGCAGCCGAGTTCAAGATCGCCGAGGACGGCGAGATCCTGATCAAGGGCCCGCTGGTGATGAGCGGCTACCACAATCTGCCCGACCAGACCGCCGAGGTGATCGACGGCGACGGCTGGTTCCACAGCGGTGACATCGGGCACTTCGAGGACGAGTTCCTCTTCATCACCGACCGCAAGAAGGACCTGTTCAAGACCTCCGGCGGCAAGTACGTCGCCCCGCAGGTGATCGAGGGCCGGTTCAAGATGATCTGCCCGTACGCCAGCCAGTTCCTCGTCCACGGCAGCCAGCGCAACTTCGTCAGCGCCCTGGTCACCCTCGACCCCGACGCCATCGTCGCCTGGGCCGACGCCAACGGCCTGGCCGGCAAGTCGTACGCCGACATCGCGAGCTCCGACGCGGCCCGCACGATGGTCCAGGGCTACGTCGACGAGCTCAACGCCGGCCTCAACCGCTGGGAAACCATCAAGAAGTTCACCATCCTCGACCGCGACCTCACGGTCGAAGGCGGCGAGATGACCCCCAGCCTGAAGCTCAAGCGCAAACACGTCGAAACCCAGTACGGCGACCTGCTGGACAAGATGTACAGCTAGCCGTCTTCGCCGGCGAACGGAGGGAGTTCCCCCACGCGGGCCCCTCCGCTCGCCGGCGCTCGCTCCGGTGCCTAGCGGGCGCGGTACCGCGCGTAGACCAGCCCGCTCGCGAACGCGCGTTCCTCGACCAGGTCGAGGTCGAGGCGTACGCCGTCCGGGAAGAACCGCTTGCCTCCACCGACCACGCTGGTGGTGATGAACAGGTGGTACTCGTCCACCAGCCCGGCCGCGATCGCCTGGGCGGCGAGGTTCGGGCCGTCGACGGAGAGGTCGTGCTCGGACTCGGCCTTCAGCGTCCGGACCGCCTCGGGGTCGAAGGCCCGCTCGATCCTCGTCCTATCGCTCGAGACCGACTCCAGCGTCGTCGAGTACACGATCTTCTCCCCGGCCTGCCAGTCGCGGGCGTACTGGACGATGTGCGGCGGCGCGTCGGGCTCCGCGTGCGCGGTCTCCCAGAAAACCATCGTCTCGTACATGCGCCGCCCGTAGAGGAACGTCCGAACAGGCCGGAAGAGGTCCCCGATGAAGGTGTGCACCTCCTCGTCCTCGGCCCCGCGCCCAAGATCCCCCTCCGCCGCCTCGGCGTACCCGTCGAGCGAGGTGATCATCGAGTAGATGAGCTTGCCCATGCGTCCCCTCCGAGTGCGTGTGCTGGCACGCCAGCCTGACAGCGGTCCGCGCTCAACGGAAGCGCCGCCAGGGATCGGCGGGTGACTTGCCCGGCGCGAAGCCGTGGGCTGAGGCGTCGGTTGCTGCTTCCGCCAAGCCCGTGGCGAGGGCCTCGGGGAGGTGGGCGTCGCTGCCGAAGGTGAGGAACTCGCCGCCTGACTCGTGCCACCAGCGGAGGATGAGGGGGTCGAGGGGGAGGCGGGTGTTGAGCTCCAGGGCCCGGTCGGTGGCTGCGAGGGCGGTGAGGGCGGCCCGTAGTTCGTCTTCGAAGTCGACGGGGTCGAAGGGGCCGGGCCACGAGCGGACGGGATAGTCGATGTGGCCCAGGACGTTGAAGGCGTCCGAGGCGGCGATCATGCGGGGGAGTTCCACGAGGTATTCGCGGAAGATCTCGGGAGCGGGGTGGTGCGGGAAGAGTTCCCACGGCTCGGCCATGGTCCCGTCGCGGTCGGGGAGGCAGTGGAGCGAGCCGATCACTCGGTCGAAGCTGCCTTGGGCGAGCAGCGAGGCGACCTCGGCGGTGTGCAGGTGGGGCTGGCCGACCTCCAGGCCGGTGAGGATCTGGAGCTCGGGGTACGCCGAGCGGCAGCGGCCGATGGACTCGAAGTAGCCGGCGACGTCCAGCGGCGGGGCGTGCAAAACCCCGCCGGTGACCAAGTCCGGGAACTTCGGAGCCAGGAACCCGGCCCGGAACGGTGTGAAGTCGACGTGCTCGGTGAACGCGACGACCGGCAGGCCGAGGGCGACGGCCCGGGCGCAGGTGGCGTCCATGGCGCCCTGGTCGGCGTCCCAGGAGTGCTCGGTATGGACGTGACCATCGGCCGGCAGCTCCATGGATCCATTGTCCCGGAAGCGCAGATTGCCGAGGGCAACGAAATTGGAACCTCACAGGTTGCTTACGAAACGCGCGGCGCGACGGCGATCTGCCTTACCGTAGAAGGGTGGACGCAACCGGCAGGGGCGGTCGCAACATCGTTCGGTCGTTGAACAAGTTCATCGGCGTGAGCGTGCTGTCGGGCGCGCTCGCGGCCGGGTTGGTGATCCCGTTGACCGGGCTGGTCGACCTGGGCACCCAGAAGGTGTCGGAGACCGTCGAGAGTCTCCCGCAGGAATTGCGGACCGCGCCGTTGCAGATCCGGAGCAGGATCCTCGCGGCGGACGGGAGCCTGATCGCGACGCTGTTCGAGCAGAACCGGGTGCCGGTCACGCTCGCGCAGATCCACCCGGTGATGCGGCAGGCGATCGTCGCGATCGAGGACTCGCGGTTCTACTCCCACGGCGCGCTCGACGCGAAGGGCACGCTGCGGGCGCTGGTGCGCAACCAGACCGGGGGCGAGGTGCAGCAGGGCGGGTCGAGCATCACGCAGCAGTACGTGAAGCTGAGCCTGATCGACAAGGCGCGGACCGCCGAGGAGCGGGAGGCGGCGACCGCGGTGACGTACGAGCGCAAGCTGACCGAGCTGCGGTACGCGATCTCGCTCGAGGAGGAGGTCTCCAAGGACGAGATCCTGGAGCGCTACCTGAACCTGGCGAACTTCGGCGACGGCACGTACGGCGTAGAGGCTGCCGCTCAGCACTACTTCCGGACCTCGGCGGCCAAGCTGACCCTGCCCCAGGCGGCACTGCTGGCCGGGCTGGTGAAGAACCCGACCGGCTACGACCCGACGAACAACCTGAAGCGCGCGCGGGACCGGCGTGACGTGGTGCTGCGCCGCATGCAGGAACTGAACCTGATCACCGCCCAGCAGACCGACGCCGCGCTCAAGACCCCGGTGGTCGACCTGACCAGGATCCAGAAGGTCCCGAACGGCTGCGCCGGGTCGCGCTACCCGTTCTACTGCGAGTACGTCGTGTCGAAGCTGCTCCAGAACCCGGCGCTCGGTGCGACCACCAAGGAGCGGGACCACTACCTGAAGACCGGCGGGCTGTCGGTGAAGACGTCCCTGGACCCGCGGATCCAGGCGGCCGCGCAGGCGTCGATCAACGAGCACACCAAGCCGCGGGACACCGCCGTCGCCGCGATCACCGTGGTCGAGCCGGGCACCGGCGTGGTGAAGGCGATGGTGCAGAGCAAGCCGTACGGCAACGGCAAGTACGAGACGGCGTACAACTACAACGTCGAGAAGTCGTACGCCGGCGGGTACGGCGGGTTCCAGAACGGCTCGACGATGAAGGCGTTCACGATCGCGGCGGCGATCTCGCAGGGGATCCCGCTGAACTACCGGATCAACTCGCCGCAGCAGATCGATCTGAGGCAGACGCGGTTCCGGACCTGCAAGGGGTGGACCCGGGACAAGGAGTATCAGCCGCAGAACTCGACCAAGAGCGGCGACCTGACGATGCTCGAGGCGGCCAGGTACTCGACGAACACCTACTTCCTGCAGCTGTCCCAGCGGACCGGGCTGTGCGCGCCGGCGACGATCGCGGCCAAGCTCGGGATGTACAACGCCCAGAGCCTCGGGCCGCTCGCCCAGGTGGTGTCCTTCACGCTAGGCGTCGGCTACACGACGCCGCTGATGCTGTCGAACGCGTACGCGACGTTCGCGGCGCGCGGCAAGTACTGCACGCCGGTCCTGGTGACCTCGATCCGGGACACCGCGGGCAAGCCGATCAGCACTCCCGGCGCGACCTGCCGGCAGGCGATCTCGCCGCAGGTCGCCGACGGCGTCAACCGGGTGCTCAGCGCCGTGATGGAACCCGGCGGCACCGGCGGCCGGCTCAACTTCGGCAACTGGGACCTGGCCGGCAAGACCGGAACGATCCAGGACAACCGTGCGGTCTGGTACGCCGGCTACGCCCCGAACCTCGCCGCCGCCTCGGTGGTCGCGGACGCGAACCTGCCGTACACGAACCTGATGTACGGCCACACCCTCGACGGCCGCGACATCGCCGACCCCACCGGCTCCGGCACCGCCGGCCCGCTGTGGAAGACCGCGATGCAGAAAGCCCTCCCCGGTCTGCCGCTGCGCCGCTTCACACCCCCGACCGCCAAGGTCGTCGGCAGCGACCAGAAGAAGCCGAACGAGAAGAAGCCCGCGGACAACGACGACGACAACCGCGGCCGAGGCAACGAGCGAACCCGCTAGGGGAGCGCCGGCGGTCGAGTCGCCGTCGCCCGCACCTGGCCGGATCACACGTTGGTCAGCGCCGCGTGCTTCCCCGTGGTGAGCGAGTGGCCCCGGTCGAGCATCTGTTCGGCGATCTTGTCGATGGCCAGGGAGAAGTCCTCGGTGGTCTCCCAGTCGTCCAGGCGGGCCAGCAGCCAGCGGCGGTAGGCGCCGATGAAGCGCTGGAACATCTCCAGGCCGGGTTGCGTGAAGCGGTAGTGGCCGAGGACCTCCGACAGGTAGCCGTCGGCGACGAGCTGGGCGGCGAGGGGTTCGAAGACGGCCGGTGGGACCTTCAGGTCGCCCGCGATCTCGACGAGGGTGGCGGAGCCGTGCTCGGCGCCGCCGCGGAAGACGCGCATGATCATCCAGGCCTGCGCGATGTTCAGCGGAATGCCGGACTCCGCGAGCACCTCGGGGGCCGGGCTGCGCTTGTGGTTCTGCACGATCAGCGCGACGAGCTTCTGCAGCTCGTGCTCGGAGTCGAACGACGACGGAGCGGCGAAGCTCTCGCCGACGCCCGAGTTGCCGCCGGCCGCCATCCGGGCGGTGTCGCGCAGGGGGACCTGCTTCAGGAACAACGCGACCACGAACCCGAGCAGGGCGACCGGTACGGCGGTCAGGAAGACGACGTGCAGCGCGTCGGCGTACGCGGCGGTGACGGGCTCACGCGCCGCCGCGGGCAGGGAGCGAACGCCCTCGACGGTCGTGGCCAGCCGCGGGTCGATCCCCGCGGGCACGGCACCGGCGAGCTTCTCGGGCACTTCGGAGGCGTAGATCGAGCCGAAGACGGCGACGCCGAAGGAGCTGCCCATCGTGCGCAGGAAACTGACGCCGGAGGTCGCGACGCCGAGGTCCTTGTAGTCGACGGTGCTCTGCACGACGACCACGGGCACCGGCATGCACAGGCCGACGCCCAGCCCGAGGACGAGCATGAACCCGGCCGTCGTCCAGTACGACGTGTCGTTGGCCATCAGGGACAACAGGTAGAGGCCGCCCGCGATCAGCAGCGTCCCGATGATCGGGAACGGCCGGTACCGTCCGCTCTTGCTGATCACCTGCCCGACGCCGATCGACGCGATCAGCAGGCCCGCCATCAGCGGGAGCATCTGCAGGCCGGAGTCGGTCGCGGAGGCGCCGTGCACGTACTGCAGGTACGTCGGCAGGAAGGTGACCCCGCCGAGCATCGCGAACCCGATGATGAAGCTCAGGATCGAGCAGACCGTGAACACCCCGGACCGGAACAGTCGCATCGGCAGCAACGGCTCGGCCGCCCGCTGCTCGACCAGGACGAACAGCACCAGCGCGATCACCGCGCCGACCGCCATCGCCAGGATCACCGGCGACGTCCAGTCGTACTCGTTGCCGCCCCAGGTCGTGACCAGGGTCAGCCCGGTCGCGGCGAGCCCGATCAGCAGGATGCCGAGGTAGTCGATCTTCGGCCGGACCGCGGCCTTCACCGACGGCAGCGTGAAGGAGGCGACGATCAGGACGACGATGCCGAGCGGAATGTTCACGTAGAACGCCCAGCGCCAGCTGAGCTGGTCGACGAACAGCCCGCCGAGCAGCGGGCCGGCGACCGTCGAGACGCCGAAGACCGAGCCGATGGCGCCCTGGTACTTGCCGCGTTCGCTCAGCGGTACGACGTCCGCGATCACCGCGGTCGAGGTGACCAGCAGGCCGCCGGCGCCGAGACCCTGCAGCGCCCGCGCGCCGATCAGCCACTGCATCGAGTCGGCCAGGCCGCACAGGCACGAGCCGGCCAGGAACAGCACGACGCTGATCAGGAACATCCGTTTGCGCCCGTACAGGTCACCGAACTTGCCGACCAGCGCGGTCATGATGGTCTGGGCGAGCAGGTACGTCGTGACCACCCAGGACAGGTGGTTCGCGCCGCCCAGGTCGCTGGTGATGGTCGGCAGCGCGGTCGCCACGATCGTCTGGTCCAGCGCCGCGAGCAGCATTCCGAGCATGATCGCGACCACGACCGCGTTCCGGGTGCCGCGTCCGACCGGCTGTGCCTCGGTGTCCATGAGCTGAATGTAGCGACCCGCCCACTCACAGCGACCACAGAACCGCCGCAAACGAGTTGCAAACCGGGTCCGTAGCATGGGGGTGTGCCGTCGACACTGCCTGAGGGAGAGGTCGCGCCCCGGGACGGGTCGCTGCCGGATGCCGCCGTCGCCGAGTCCGCAACCAGGCCGTTCGGGTTCTACCTGCACGTCCCGTTCTGCGCCTCCCGCTGCGGCTACTGCGACTTCAACACCTACACCGCCAAGGAGCTCGGCGGCGGTGCTTCGCAGGCGTCGTACGCCGAGACCGCGGTGCAGGAGGTCCGGCTCGCGCGCCGGGTGCTGCCGCACGGCAAACCGGTCGACACCGTGTTCTTCGGCGGCGGTACGCCGACGCTGCTGCCGGCCAAGGATCTCGGCGCGATGCTGAAGGCCGTCCGGGACGAGTTCGGTCTCGCGCCGGACGCCGAGGTGACCACCGAGGCCAACCCCGAGTCCGTCGACCAGCGGTACCTCGAGGAGCTGCTCGAGGCCGGGTTCACCCGGGTCAGCTTCGGCATGCAGAGCGCCGCCTCGCACGTGCTGCGGATCCTCGACCGCCGGCACACGCCGGGCCGGGCCCTGGACGCCGTGAAGGAAGCGACCGCCGCCGGTTTCCGGCACGTCAATCTCGACCTGATCTACGGTACGCCGGGCGAGACGCTCGACGACTGGCGTACGTCGCTGGAGTCGGCCCTGTCCGCGGAGCCCGACCACGTCAGCGCCTACGCCCTGATCGTCGAGGACGGCACCCAGCTCGCCCGCCGGGTCCGCCGCGGTGAACTCCCGATGCCGGACGACGACGACCTGGCCGACAAGTACGTGCTGGCCGACGACCTGCTCACCGCCGCCGGGCTCAACTGGTACGAGGTGTCGAACTGGGCGAAGGCCGACGGCGCCCGCTGCCGGCACAACGAGCTCTACTGGCGCGGCGACACCTGGTGGGGCATCGGCCCGGGTGCGCACAGCCACGCCGGCGGCGTCCGCTGGTGGAACGTCAAGCACCCGAGCGCGTACGCCGAACGGATCGCGGCCGGCGAGAGCCCGGCGTACGCGCGGGAGATCCTCGACGACGAGACCCGCCGGGTCGAACGCGTCCTGCTCGAGATCCGGCTCCGGGCCGGCCTTCCGGTCGGCGTGCTGGACGCCGAGGGACGCGCCGCGCTGCCAGGTCTGGACGGCCTGGTCGACAGCGTCGACGATCGTCTGGTGCTCACGCGGCGTGGTCGCCTGCTGGCCGACGCGGTGGTCCGCGACCTGTTGCCCTGAGCCCGGATCCTGGTCCAAAAGTCCGGACAAGTCACCAAACTCCCAGGTTACGGAGCACACGGTCATCGGCGTGGTGCTGACGGTGACCAATCGGTCAGGTATGTACTGACCAAGGTGTTCCGGTATCTCAGCGTGACGGTGTGGTCCTTGACACATCCGGTTGAAACGCTCGAAACTCAGGAAACTTTCCGAAAGGGGAGCGCTCTCAACCCGTCCGAATCACAGGGAGCAACTCACATGCGGCCCAAGGCCCGCCTCCGCCCCCGCAGTACTGCCGCCGTGCTCGCCTGCAGCCTCACCCTGCTGGTCGGCGCCTGCGGCGGGAACAACGATCAGCCCGGCACCGCGTCCCGCGACAGCGCCGACGACGGCGCCCGCGTCGAGCTGACCATCGCGACCTTCAACGAGTTCGGGTACGGCGACCTGTACCGCGAGTACGAGGCCGCGCACCCGAACGTCAAGATCACCGAACGCCACGCCGAGACCGTCGACGAGCACATCAAGAACCTGGAGGCCAACCTGGCCTCCGGGTCCGGGATGGCCGACATCGAGGCGATGGAGGTCAGCTGGATCTACAAGTACCTGGCCAAGGCGGACAAGTTCGTCGACCTGCGCGACTTCGGCGCCGGCGACCTGTCGAAGCGCTGGCTGGACTGGAAGGTCGCGGGGGCGACCGCGCCGGGCGGCAAGATCATCGGGTACGGCACCGACATCGGGCCGGAGGCGATCTGCTACCGGCGCGACCTGTTCGCCAAGGCCGGGCTGCCGACTGACCGGGCCGAGGTCGCGAAGCTGTTCCCCGACTGGTCGTCGTACTTCTCCTACGGGCGCAAGTTCAAGGCGAAGATGCCGAGCTCGGCCTGGTACGACTCGGCGGCCCTGACCTGGGATGCCATGCGCAACCAACTGATCGAGGCCTACTACTCCAACCAGGACCGCTACCTGGGCGAGGACAACGAACTGCTGCACCGGACGTGGAGCCAGATCGTCGCGGGCAGCGAGGACGGGTTGTCGGCGAAGCTGCCGACCTGGAGCGACGCGTGGACCAAGGCGTTCCGGACCGACGCGTTCGCCACAATGGCCTGCCCGGGATGGCTGCTCGGGGTGATCTCCGACAACGCGGGGTCGTTCGGCAAGGGCAAGTGGGATGTGGCCGACGTGTTCCCCGGCGGGGGTGGGAACTGGGGCGGCTCGTACCTGACCGTGCCGACCCAGTCGACGCAGCCGCAGGAGGCCGCGAAGCTGGCCGCCTGGCTGACCGCGCCGGAGCAGCAGATCAAGGTGTTCAAGAAGGTCGGGTCGTTCCCGTCGACGGTCGACGCCTACGACGCCGAGCAGGTGAAGTCGCAGGTCAACGCGTACTTCAACAACGCTCCGGTCGGGCAGATCTTCATCAACCGGGCGAACAGCGTGATCCTCAAGCAGCACAAGGGCCCGCGCGACGGTGAGATCAACCAGGTGTTCTCCCAGGCGCTCGAGCGCGTCGATCAGGGCAAGCAGAAGCCGTCCGCCGCGTGGAAGCAGGCGCTGAGAGAAGCCGACAAGGCCGCCAGCACCCGGGCCGGCAACTAGTTGTCAGTGGCCGGCACCCAAGGTGCCGGCCAGGCGGCTGTGCCGTTCCGCGCTCGCCGCGTTCAGGCCGACGATCCGCACGGTCTTGCCGTACCGGGCGTACTTGGTCGTGATCGCGTCCAGCGTCGCGACCGTCGAGGCGTCCCAGACGTGCGAGTCGGTCAGGTCGATGATCACCGTGCCGGGATCGCCGCGGTAGTCGAACTGGTGCACCAGGTCGTTGCTGGAGGCAAAGAACAGCGCGCCGGTGACGGCGTACACCTTGGTATCGGGCTCGGGGGTCGGCACCTCCACGACCTGCGTGAAGTGCGCGACCCGCCGGGCGAACAGCACCATCGCGACCAGGACGCCGACCACGACGCCGATCGCCAGGTTGTGCGTCGCGACGACGACGATCACGGTCGCCACCATCACGGTCGTCTCGCTGCGCGGCATCCGGCGCAGGGTCCGCGGCCGGATGCTGTGCCAGTCGAAGGTGCCGACCGAGACCATCACCATCACCGCGACCAGCGCCGCCATCGGGATCAGCCCGACCAGGTCGCCGAGCCCGACCAGCAGCACCAGCAGGAACGCGCCGGCCAGGAACGTCGACAGCCGGGTCCGGGCGCCGCCGCCCTTCACGTTGATCATCGTCTGCCCGATCATCGCGCAGCCGCCCATCCCGCCGAACAGCCCGGTGATCACGTTCGACACGCCCTGCCCCCAGGCCTCGCGGGTCTTCGCCGACGGGGTGTCGGTGACGTCGTCGACCAGCTTCGCGGTCATCAGCGACTCGAGCAGCCCGACCAGCGCCATCCCGAGCGCGTACGGCGCGATGATGCGCAGCGTCTCCAGCGAGAACGGCACGTTCGGCCAGAACAGCGACGGCAGGCTGTCGGGTAGGTCGCCCTCGTCGCCGACCGTCGGCACCCCCGAGTGCGCGAGCATCACGATCGCCGTGACCAGCAGGATCGCCACCAACGGCGCCGGCACCGCCGTCGTCAGCCGCGGCAGGAACACCATCACCGCGACACCGATCGCCACCAGCGGGTAGACCAGCCACGGTACGCCGACCAGGTGCGGCAGCTGGGCCAGGAAGATCAGGATCGCCAGCGAGTTCACGAAGCCGACCATCACCGACCGCGGGATGAACCGCATCAGCCGCGCGACCCCGAGCAGCCCGAGGACCACCTGGAGCACGCCGGCCAGCAGCACGGTCGCGATCAGGTAGTCGAAGCCGTGGTCCCGCATCACCGGCGCGATCACCAGCGCGACGGCGCCGGTCGCGGCCGAGATCATCGCCGGCCGGCCGCCGAGGAACGCGATCGAGATCGCCATCGTGACCGAGGCGAACAGCCCGACCCGCGGGTCGACGCCGGCGATGATCGAGAAGCTGATCGCCTCCGGGATCAGCGCCAGCGCGACGACCAGGCCGGACAGCACCTCCGTCTTCAGCAGCCGGGGCGACCGCAGGGCGGCCCGGACGGACGTGACGGGCAGAGCTGACTCGGACGTCAGCGAAGTCATCGGGGTCTCCTGGAACGCGGGCGCCGTCGGGCCGGGGAGGGCGTGCGTCGTTGCGCGCGGCCGGGGCCGAGGGGAGCCGGATCGGTGGCGGACGGGTCGCCGCCGTACCGAAGGGCGACTGTACCGGAGCTGGAAATCGATGCCACGACCGGGAAACGGCCAGGGCGCGGATATTCCCGACCCGGTGGCCCGAAAGGCATTACCGTGTGAAGGTCAGATCGCGTCAAGGAGGTCCCAGTGGCATTCGATCCTCAGGCCGGTGGGACTCCGACGTTGGAGCAGGTCGCCGCGCTGGCGGGCGTGTCCCGCGCCACCGTGTCCCGGGTGGTGAACGGGTCGCCGAAGGTGCTGCCCGACACGGTCGCGGCGGTGGAGCGGGCGATCGGCCAGCTCGGCTACGTGCCGAACCGGGCCGCCCGCGCGCTGGTCACCCGGCGTACCGACTCCGTGGCGCTGGTGATGCCCGAACCGGACAGCCGGGTGTTCTCCGACCCCTTCTTCGCCGGCATCCTGCGCGGCGTGAGCCGGACCCTGGCGCCGACGTCGTCGCAGCTGGTGCTGCTGATCGAGCCGGCCGAGGGCGACGACCAGCGCCTCCTGCGGTACCTGCGCGGCGGCCACGTCGACGGCGCGATCATCGTCAGCCACCACGGCCGCGACAACGTGCTGCAGGAGCTGGCCCAGTTGCCACTGCCGATCGTGTTCAGCGCGCGCCCGCTCGGCGTCGACGTACCGGTCGCCAGCGTGGACGTCGACAACGTCGCCGGAGCCCGTACGGCGGTCGAGTACCTGCTGTCCAAGGGCCGCAAGCAGATCGGCATCATCGCCGGCCCGCTCGACATGACCGCCGGCCTGGACCGGCTGACCGGGTACCAGGAGGTCGCCAAGGAGGCGGGCTTCGCCGAGGCCGTCGTGTACGGCGACTTCACCGCCGAGGGCGGCGAGCAGGCGACCGTCGAGCTGCTCGACAAGTACCCGGACCTCGACGGCATCTTCGTCGCCAACGACCTGATGGCGACCGCGACCCTGCGCGTCCTGTCCCAGCGCGGGCTCCGCGTCCCGGACGACGTGTCGGTGGTCGGGTTCGACGACTCGGTGGTCGCGACCACGACCACGCCCCAGCTCACCACGGTCCGCCAGCCGGTCGAGAAGCTGGGCTCCCGCCTGACCGAGCTCCTGTTCGCCAAGATCGGCGGCGCCGACCTGACCGGCCCCGAGATCTACGGCACCGAACTCGTGGTCCGCGGCTCGGCCTGAGGCGGGTCGTTCTGGCGGGTCGGCAACAGTTCGGACCGGCTTTGTTCACTCTCCGCTGCCGAACTCTGTTTCTGTAGTTCCCGCCGTGGTATCCCTCGTAGTGCACGAGGGGGGAGACCATGTCCGACCACGAGATCCGGATCGCGCTGGTGCTCAACGGTGGCGTCAGCCTGGCGGTCTGGATGGGCGGCGTCACGCACGAGCTCGACCTGATCCGCCGCGCGTCGGCAGGCGGCGACGCACCGCCCTCACAGCCGTACGACGACCTGCTGGCGCAACGCTGGCGCGACCTGTGCCGCCGCGACGGCGAGGAACGCAAGGTCGTCGTCGACGTGATCGCCGGGACCAGCGCGGGCGGCCTGAACGGCTCGTTGCTCGCGACCGCGGTCTCGCACGGGTCGACGCTCGACCCCGGCGACGACAACGGGCCGTGGCTGCGGCAGAAGTGGGTCGGTCTGGGATCGCTGGAGGTCGGCAAGCTCGTCCCCGCCGTCGGCAAACCGTCCACGTCGGTGCTCGACGGCGACTACTTCCTGACCGAGCTCACACAGCTGCTCAAGGGCGTCGCCGGTGGTGGACAGTCCGCGGCGGCCGAGCCGGTGACCCTGTTCGTGACGGCGTCCGGGCTCGGGGTGCAGCAGTTCGAGGCGAAGGACGCGGCGGGGCAGCGGTTCGTCGTACCGGATCATCGGTACCTGTTCTGCTTCACCAGCGAGCAGCGCGCCCTGTACGACGGGGCGACGCGGACGTTCTCGCTGGATCCGGTGAACGGGTTGCGCGACACCAAGCTGCTGGCCCGGGCCGCGCGGGCGTCGGCGTCCTTCCCGGTCGCCTTCGGGCCGGTGCTGGAGACGCCGAACATGGCCACCAACCCGCCCCGGCTGCAGCCCGGTGCGCACACCGGCTCCGGCGCGTGGCTGGTGGACGGTGGCGTGCTCGACAACGCGCCGTTCGGGCCGGTGCTCGACGTCGTCGCCCGCCGGCCGGTGACCGGCAAGGCGAGCCGGTACGTCCTGTACGTCGTACCGTCGGCCGGGATCGGGCTGGCCGCGACTCGGTTGCCTGAGGCAACTGAACCGGGCTGGCAGGTGGCCGCGCTGTCCGCGGTGCAGTTCCCGCGCGAGGTGGACTTCCGGTCCGACGTCGAGCAGCTCGAACGGCTGCTGCTCGAGGCGGACGCGTCGTGGTCCGACACCCAGCGGCTGTACGACCGGACCGCGCGCCACCCGGAGGACCGGGGCGCGTTGCACAAGGCGGCCGCGCTGCTGCAGCCGGCGTACTCGCGCGGGCGAGCCGCGGGCGGAGTCTGGGAGGCCGTCACGATCGCCTCGCCGGACCGGTCGACGGTGCTCGACGCGGCGACGGCGTTGTCGGAGTCGGAGGTCGACGAGATCCTCGCGACCGACCACCCGTGGGTCCCCGGCCCGGACGGATCGACGGCGCTGCTGCGTGAGGACGCCGACGGGAATCACTGCTGGCCTTGGGGGACGGGCGCGGCCGAGCGCGTCGTACGGCTGGTACTGCGGTCGCTGCGGACCCAGATCGACACCGACGCGACGGGTGATCGCGACGTACTGGAGAAGTGGCTCAAGGCATCGAGCGACGCACTGCTGAAGGTGCTGGCGGTCCGGGACGCGCTTGCGGCCGAGCTGGCGGTGGCGGACCTCGACCTGCGGCCGGCGGGTGGGGCCGAGGCGGTCGCGGTCGGGCTGAACGACATCTTCGAGTCGCTGCAGATCCAGCGCGCGCTCGGCGACGAGTTCGCCGCGCTGGTCGCGGTCGTCGGGCCGGCGATGGTGGAGACGGCGCTGGAGGTCGAGATCGTGTCGCGCTGCACGTCGGCGCGGACGCCGCAGCAGCGCAGTGCGCCGTTCCAGTTCCTGCGGCTCGGGCCGGACATCCCGCTGACGCTGCTCGACGAACTGCCCGAGGGCTCGATCGCGAACGACCTGAAGGACAGGATCCTGTACGGGACGCAGGTCGGTCACTTCGGCGCGTTCGGTGCGGCCGAGTGGCGGCGCTGGGACTGGCTGATGGGTCGGCTGCACTGCGTCGCCCACCTCGGATCGATGCTCGGCGCCGAGCCGGACTGGATCCGGGAGACGCAGCGGCAGGTGCTCGCGGCGGAGGAGTGGACGGTCGACAAGCTGGCCGCTCAGGTGCGCAAGCTGGCCGAGGACTTCCCGGTCGACGCCGGGCTCGGTGCGCTGACGACGATGCGCGACGAGCTGAACGGATCCAAGGCCGGCAAGGCGACGACGCGCGGGCTGGCCGATCGGCTGGTCGAGGTGTCGGGTGGTCTGAGTCCGCGGGTCGGGGAGTGGGTGAAGGCTTCGGCGGCGCGCAAGAACGAGCCGCGGTCGTGGTTGCTGCGCGCTGTCCGGTGGTTCACGCGGCCGGCCCGGGAGACGTTGTGGAGCCGGCTGGTCCGCAAGCCGGAGCTTCAACAGGTACGGCGTCCGCTGGTGTTCGAGCCGTGGCTGCCGATCGCCGCGGCCGGGGTCGCGGTTCTGCTGCTCGTCGTCGCCGCGGTGGTCGCGGCGCCCGGCGTACGGATCGTTGCCGCGCTGCTCGCCGGGGTGGTGCTGGCGCTGGCGGCGGTGCTGTTCGTGGTGTCCTTCTCCGTCCGCAGGGCGCGCCGGCAGATCCGGCGATGGATCGCCGCGCGCCTTCCGGAGATCAGTCCATCGTCACGAAATCGATGAGCTCCTCGACCCGGCCGAGCAGGGCCGGGTCCAGGTCGGCGAAGCTCTTCACCTTGGACAGGATGTGCTTCCAGGCCGCGGCGACGTCGGCCTGGTCGGTGGCCGGCCAGCCGAAGGTCTTCAGCACGCCCTTCTTCCAGTCCTCGCCGTACGGGATCTTCGGCCACTCCGCGATCCCGACCGACGACGGCTTGACCGCCTCCCAGATGTCGATGAACGGGTGCCCGACGACCAGCACGTGCCGGTTGTTCACCTGCGCGGCGATCTTCGACTCCTTCGAGCCCTCGACCAGGTGGTCGACCAGGACGCCGAGCCGCCGGCCCGGGCCGGGCTGGTACCGGTTGACGATCGCGGGCAGGTCGTCGATGCCTTCCAGGTACTCGACGACGACGCCTTCGATCCTCAGGTCGTCACCCCAGACCCGCTCGACCAGCTCGGCGTCGTGCCGGCCTTCGACGTAGATCCGGCTCGCCCGCGCGACCCGGGCCCGGACGCCGTCCACGGCGACCGACCCCGACGCGGTCTTGGTCTTCTTCGCCGGCCCCGCCTTCTTCGGCGCGACCAGACTCACCGGCTTGCCGTCCACCCAGAACCCCGGCCCCATCGGGTAGGTCCGGATCTTGCCGAACCGGTCCTCCAGGTCGACGACGCCGTGCTCCCACCGCACGACCGCGCCGACGAACCCGGACGTCGGCTCCTCGACGACCATGCCCTTTTCGAGCTCGATGTCCACGGTCCGCCCGTTCTTGGGCTTGCGCCAGTCACCGGACAGCACGTCGTTCCCATACCTGTCAGCCACCCTCAAACCGTAGGCGCAGAACGGTCCCTCACCCGTCAGCCACACACCGTGGGATGGCAGGATCGGTTGTATGGCTTCGCTCACCGCCTACCAACTCCGCCCGGCGACCGCGGCCGACGGTGAGTTCCTCTACGCCCTGCACCGCGAGTCGCTCGGTACCGCCATCGAGGCGACCTGGGGCCCGTGGGACGACGCGGTGCAACGCGAGTTCCACCGTGACTGGTTCCGGCCCGACCAGGTCGAGATCGTCCTGGTCGACGGTGAACCGGCCGGGATGCTCGAGGTGCGTCCTCCCGCGGACGGCGTCGTCTACCTGTCCCGCATCGAGCTCGCCGCGAGCACTCGCGGCCGCGGCATCGGTACGGCGCTCATCGCCGACGTCGTCGACCGTGCTCGTTCCGTTGGCGCCACCGCCGTCGAGCTCGACGTACTGGAGCACAACCCCCGCGCGCGAAGCTTGTACGAGCGCGTCGGGTTCACGCTGGTCTCGGCCGCGCCGCCGAAACTCCGGCTTCGGCTCAAGCTGCCCCAGGGCTGAAACGAGGTCCCCGGCTTCACCTCGCCCACGGCTGAAACGAGGTCCCCGGCCGTAGTGAGGTCCCTGGCGCCCGGTAGCCCGTACGGCGTCTTCGACCAGTTGCCGCGTGCTCAGGCAGCCAGGTGGCGGACCTCGTACGCGTGGATCAGCGTGTCGCGGGTGACCAGCGTCAGCCCCTCGCACTGCGCCTGGGCGACCAGCATCCGGTCGAAGGGGTCGCGGTGCAGGGGCGGCAGCCGGCCGGCCTCGGCGGCGTGCCGGGCGCGGATCGGGAGCTCGAGCAGGCCGCTCTGCCCGACGACGTCGAGCCAGTCCTCGGGCATCCGCAGCTTGCCCGCGGCGGTCTTGATCGAGATCTCCCACAGGCTCGCGCCGCTGACGTACACCTCGAGCTCGGAATCGATCAGGTCCTTCACGCCGGGGGACAGCTCGTCGTCGTCGCTCAGCCACCAGAGCACGACGTGGGTGTCCAGCAGCAGCCGGGCCGGGGAGACCATCATGACGGCAGGAAGTCCCGGGCGATCCCGGCGTTGGTCTCGGCGGAGTCCCAGTCCTCGGCGGCCGAGAACCCGGTCAGCGAGCCGCGGCCGGGCCGCCGAACGGTGCTCGTCAGCGGCACCACCTTCGCGACGGGCCGCCCGGCGCGCATGATCACGATCTCGTCGCCGAGCTCGACCCGCTCGATGATGCGGGACAGCTGGGTCTTCGCCTCGTGCATGTTGAACTGCGTGGCTGTCTGGCTCACGACACACCCCCTACTTAGTCCGGTTAGCTAAGCTTAGGGGAGATGGCCGTACTCGACAAACTTCTAGACCGTCGAGGTGGCGTGGGCGGCCTTGGTGGTGCGGTGGGGGAGGAGGACGGTGAGCAGGAGGTAGACGAGCAGTCCCGCCGCGAGGCCGACCACCCAGGAGTAGTCGTAGAGCGGCTTGAGGAACGGGATGAGGCCGCCGGAAGGGAAAGGACCGCCGTACGCGCCGCCGACGGCCAGGACCGAGCCGACGACGGTGGCGAGCACGGCTCGCCAGTTCCAGCCGGCGGTGTACCAGTAGCGCCGGTGCGGCAGGTAGAGGTCGGCGAGGAAGAGGTGGGTGCGGTCGATCAGCCAGTAGCCGGCGATCAGGACCCCGGCCACCGAAGCCAGCAGGCCGCCGTAGAAGCCCAGCCAGGCGAAGATGTAGATGTCCGGATCGGTGAGCAGGCGCCACGGCTGGATCAGGACGCCGATCACGCCGGTCAGCAGACCCGCCGTACGGAAGGTGAGCCAGCGGGGAAGCGCGTTCGCGAAGTCGTACGACGGACTGACGACGTTCGCCGCGACGTTGCACGACATCGTGGCCAGGATCGCCATCACCAGGCCGATCGTCACGACCACCGGGTTCTCGAAGCGGCGGGTCAGCTCGACCGGGTCCCAGATCGCCGAGCCGTAGACGATCACCGTGCCCGAGGTGGTGACGATCGAGACCAGCGCGATGAACGACATCGTGGTCGGCAGGCCGATGATCTGCCCGATCACCTGCTGGCGCTGGCCGGCGCCGAACCGGGTGAAGTCCGGCATGTTCAGCGACAGCGTCGCCCAGAAGGCGATCATGCCCATCAGCGACGGCGCGAAGATCTTCCAGAAGTCGGCGTCCCAGCCGAGCGCCGACGGCTGCGACAGGATCGGGCCGGGCCCGCCGGCCTTGACCAGGATCGCGACCATCAGCGCGAGGAAGGCGACCGTGACCAGCGGCGCGGCCCAGTTCTCGAACCGCCGCAGCCCTTCGATCCCGCGCCAGATCAGCCACATCTGCAGCAGCCAGAAGAACCCGAAGCTCAGCCAGAGCGTCCACGGGTGCCCGCCGACCGACGTGGCGTTCTGCCAGCCGGACCCCGCGAGCTCACCGACGATCACGTGGATCGCCTGCCCGCCGATCCAGGTCTGGATGCCGAACCAGCCGCACGCGACGAAGGCCCGCAGCAGCGCCGGGAAGTTCGCGCCGCGGACACCGTAGAAGGCCCGCGCGAACACCGGGAACGGGATCCCGTACTTGGTCCCCGCATGACTGTTCAGCAGCAGCGGCACCAGCACGATCAGGTTTCCGAGCGTGATGGTAAGGAACGCCTGCAGCCAGTTCATCCCGAGCGCGACCAGGCCGGAGGCGAGCAGGTAGCTGGGGATGTTGTGCGCCATCCCCATCCACAGCGCCGCGTAGTTGTACGTCGTCCAGTGCCGCTGGCTGATCCGCGTCGGCGCGAGCTCCTCGTTGCCGTACCGGCTCTCCGCGACCACCGTCGGGTCGTCGAGCTCGACCCTTCCGTCCGGGTGATCGAGCTGATCCGTGTTGACCATTGGTCCCACCTCATCCCGTCGGGGCGCCTCGCACACAACGTGCGGGATGAGGTGTCACTGTGTCAACGGATAACCACTACTAGTGCTCGGGCCCCAGCAACGGCAGCGTCGGACGACGCGGAGCACCCAGTACGCCGTACCCACGGCGTACGGCGTGCTCGAGCTGCTCGACCGGCCAGGGCCAGTCGTCGGTGTGCTTCAGCGCGTCGTCGAGCGACGTCCCGGCGTGGTGCAGACCGGAGATCGTGTTCGCGACCGTGCCCAGGTGCCCGGCCTGGTCGCGGACGAACTCCGCGTCGACGACCGCGCCGTGCCCCGGGACCACCTTCGACTCCGCGCCGAGCAGCCCGATCACGCGGTCGAGCGTCTCCGGCCATTCGAGCGGGTACGAGTCGTCGCCGTACGACGGCGGCGCGGACTCCTCGACCAGGTCGCCGACGAAGAACACGTCCGCCTCCGGTACGACGACCACGGCGTCCCCGTCGGTGTGCGCGTTGCCCAGGTGCAGCAGCTCGACCCGCCGGCCGCCCAGGTCGATCACCTTCGCCACGGAGAAGGTGTTGTCGACGGCAACCAGTTCGGTCGCGGCGACCTCGGCCAGTACCTCGGCAGCGATCTCCGGGTACGCCGGGTCGGTGCCCGGGTGGACGCGGTAGTGCTCCTGCAGCGCCGGGCCGCGCTCGGCCAGCGCCGTCGCGGCGTTCTCGTGCGCGTAGCTCGACGCTTCCGTGAAGACTGAGTTCCCGAACGTGTGGTCGAAGTGCGCGTGCGTGTTGACGACCCACTTCACCGGCAGGTCGGTCAGCTCCCGGACCTCGGCCAGCACCTGCTCGGCCTGCGCCGTCGAGGCCCGCGGATCGATCACCAGCGCGCCGTCGTCACCGACCACCAGTCCGACGTTCAGGTCCCACTCGCGATACCGGCGGACCCAGCATCGATCACCCAGCTCGGTCCACTCACTCATGCCACGGACTTTAGCCTTCGGCGTCAGTGGGTCAGCACGTCACCCTGCTGCACGTCGGACTTGTCCAGGTCCTGCAGCAGCAGCCCGACGTTGTCGCCCGCGACCGCCTGGTCGGTCGTCCGCCGGAACATCTCCACGCCGGTGACGACGGTCCGCAGCACCTCGGCGCCGCCCCGCTGCACACCGACCGTGTCGTGCACCCGGACCATCCCGGCCAGCACCCGCCCGGTGATGACGGTCCCACGTCCGGTGATCGAGAACACGTCCTCCACCCGCAGCTGGAACGGCACGTCGTCCTGCACCCGCGTCACGGCGTCCTGCGGCCGCTCGTCGTTCTTCCAGAACTTCCATCCCATGTCGGCGACCCTATGCGGTGGCCGGTTCCGGTAAGCGATATCCATCGGGTGGGAAGGGGCTTGAAGGGCCCGGTGGACCCGCCTAGGGTCACCTAGGCGGTACAAAGATCCGATCTCTGAAGGGCAGGCGGCGTGACGACACGACGGGCACTGGTGGTCCGGGGCGGCTGGGAAGGCCATCTCCCGGTCGAGGCGACCGAGCTGTTCATCCCCTTCCTGCGGGACAACGACTTCGAGGTGACGGTCTCCGACAGCACCTCGAGCTACCTCGACCTGGACGGTACCGACCTGGTGCTGCAGTGCATCAGCATGGGCGAGATCACCGCCGAGGAAACCAAGGGACTCGAGGCCGCGGTCCGGGCCGGCACCGGCCTGGCCGGCTGGCACGGCGGCATCGTCGACTCGTTCCGCGGCAACGTGGACTACAACTTCATGACCGGTGGCCAGTTCATCTCGCACCCGGGCGGCTTCGTCGACCACCGGATCGAGGTGGTCGCCGACGACCCGATCGTCGAAGGCATCGAGCAGTTCGACCTGCACACCGAGCAGTACTACGTGCACGCCGACCCGAGCAACAACGTCCTGGCGACCACGACCTTCCGGGCCCACCCGGACTACCCGTGGATCGAGGGCGCGACGATGCCCGCGGTCTGGACCCGCACCTGGGGCGAGGGCAAGGTCTTCGTCTGTACGCCGGGCCACAGCCTGGCCGACCTGGACACCCCCGAGGTCCGCACGATCATCGAGCGGGGGCTGCTGTGGGCGAGCAAGTGACCCGGATCGGGATCGTCGGCACCGGCGTCATCAGCGGCACCTACCTGGACCACCTGGCCAAGCTGCCGGGCGTCGAGGTGGCCGCGGTGGCCGACCTGGACGTGTCGCGGGCGCAGGTCGTGGCCGACGCGCACCCCGGCGTACGGGCGCTGTCATCGGACGACCTGATGGCCGACCCGGACGTCGACGTCGTGCTCAACCTGACCATCCCGGCCGCGCACGCGCCGGTGCACCGGGCCGCGCTCGAGGCCGGCAAGCACACGTACGGCGAGAAGCCGCTGGCCGTCGACCGGGCCGAGGCCAAGCCGCTGCTCGAGCTGGCCGAGGCCAAGGGCCTGCGGATCGGCTGCGCGCCGGACACCGTGCTCGGCACCGGGACGCAGACCGCGCGTGCCGTGATCGACCGCGGCGACATCGGCGTACCGACGGCGGCCAGTGCGTCGTTCGTGACGCCCGGGCACGAGCTGTGGCACCCGGCGCCGGAGTTCTACTACCAGCCCGGCGGCGGACCGCTGCTCGACATGGGTCCGTACTACGTGACCAGCCTGGTCACACTGCTCGGACCGGTACGACGGGTGACCGGCCGTGCGGGTCGCTCGCAGGAGGAGCGCAAGGTGCACACCGGCCCGCGGGCCGGGGAGATCTTCCCGGTCGACGTACCGACGCACGTCACCGGCATCCTCGAGCACGAGTCGGGCGCGCTGACGACCGTGCTGATGTCGTTCGACGTGTGGGCCGCGCGGTTGCCGCGGATCGAGATCTACGGCACCGACGGCAGCCTGTCAGTGCCCGACCCGAACGCGTTCGACGGCACGGTCGAGATCGCGACCGCGGCGCGGCGCGAGTGGACCGAGGTCCCGGTGGCCGGCGGGTACGCCGGAGCCGGGCGCGGCGTCGGAGTTGCTGACCTGGCGCGCGCGATCCGTACCGGCGGGCCGCACCGCGCGGACGGTGCGCTGGCCTTCCACGTGCTCGACGTCCTGGAGTCGCTGCTCGAGGCGGCCGCCAAGGATCAGCCGGTGGACGTCACCAGCACGGTCGAGCGCCCGGCCGCAGTACCGTTGGGAGCCTCGCCCGAAACTGCCTAGGCAGCGATCCGCTGCTACGGGTCGGTAGACTGGCACTCGGACTGACTGAGTGCCAGTCGGGACGTTACGGCCGACCGAGAGAGGGTGGTGCGCGTGCTGGACGAGCGCAAACTGGACGTGCTCCGGGCCATCGTCGAGGACTACGTGGCGACCCATGAGCCGGTCGGGTCCAAGACGCTGGTCGACCGGCACAACCTCGGTGTCTCGCCGGCGACCGTGCGCAACGACATGGCCGCGCTGGAGGAGGAGGGGTACATCACCCAGCCGCACACCAGCGCCGGCCGGATCCCGACCGACGCCGGGTACCGGCTGTTCGTCGACAAGCTGAGCACGGTCAAGACGCTGTCGGCGGCCGAGAAGAAGGCGATCTCGTCGTTCCTCACCGGCGCGGTCGACCTCGACGACGTCGTCCGCCGTACCGTCCGGCTGCTGGCGCAGATCACCCGCCAGGTCGCGATCGTGCAGTACCCGACGCTGATCCGCTCGAGCGTGCGGCACGTCGAGGTCGTCACGATGACCCCGCGGCGGCTGCTGCTGGTGCTGATCACGAGCACCGGCCGGGTCGAGCAGCGGATCGTCGAGACCCAGGTCGACGTCGACGAGCAGCTGATCGCCGACCTGCGCTCCCGGCTCAACACCGTGCTCACCGGCCAGCGGCTGAGCGACGCGACGACTGCGCTGACCAGCGTGGCCGAGACCTTCCCGCCGGCCGACCGGCCGTTCGTCACGACGATCGTGACGACGCTGCTGGAGGCCTTCACCGACGAGGGCGAGCAGCGGATCGCGGTCGGCGGCGCGGCCAACCTGACCCGGTACGGTGACGACTTCGAGCGCAACGTGAAACCCGTGCTGGAAGCGCTCGAGGAGCACGTGATCCTGCTCAAGCTGCTCGGCGAGGCGACCCACCCGCAGACCCTCACGGTCCGGATCGGGCACGAGAACCCGTACGAGGGGCTGGCCACCACGTCGGTGGTCGCCACCGGCTACGGCCCCAAGTCGGAGGCGCTGGCCACCCTCGGCATCGTCGGCCCGACCCACATGGACTACCCCAGCACGATGGGCGCCGTCCGCGCCGTCGCGCGCTACGTCAGCCAGATCCTGGCCGACTCATGACCACTTCGCGATTCCCCTACCTCTGGTCTGGAGTATGAGCACCGATTACTACGCCGTTCTCGGCGTCAGCCGTGACGCGTCCCAGGACGAGATCAAGAAGGCCTACCGCAAGCTGGCCCGTCAGTACCACCCGGACGTGAACGACTCCGAGGACGCGCACGCCAAGTTCCAGGAGATCGGGCGCGCCTTCCAGGTGCTGAGCGACCCCCAGAAGAAGCAGGTCCACGATCTCGGCGGCGACCCGTTCGCGAGCGCCGGACCGGGTGGGGCGGGCGCGGGCTTCGGCCAGGCGTTCACCTTCACCGACATCATGGACGCCTTCTTCGGCCAGACCGGGGGAGCGACCAGAGGACCACGGCCGCGGACGCGGCGCGGCCAGGACGCGCTGATCCCGTTGCGGATCGACCTGAGCGAGGCCGCGTTCGGTACGACGCGGGAGCTGAAGGTCGACACCGCGGTGCTGTGCCCGACGTGTTCGGGTTCTGGCGCGGCGGCCGGCTCCGAGCCGGTCACCTGCGAGGTCTGCCACGGGCGGGGCGAGGTCACGCACACGCAGCGCTCGTTCCTCGGTGAGGTCCGCACGATGCGCCCGTGCCCGAACTGCCGCGGCTTCGGGACGACGATCCCGAGCCCGTGCGTCGAGTGCTCCGGCGACGGGCGCGTGCGCTCGCGCCGTACGGTCACCGTGAAGATCCCCGGCGGTGTCGACAGCGGCACCCGCGTCCAGCTGTCCGGCCAGGGCGAGGTCGGCCCCGGCGGCGGCCCCGCGGGCGACCTGTACGTCGAGATCGAGGTCGAGCCGCACGAGATCTTCAGCCGCAACGGCGACGACCTGCACTGCACGGTCACGCTGCCGATGACCGCTGCCGCCCTCGGCACGACGATCGACCTGCCGACGCTGGAGGGCGAGACCATGCCCCTGGAGATCCGCCCCGGCACGCAGTCCGGCACCGCGATGACGCTGACCGCCCGAGGCGTCCCGCGCCTGCGCCACGCCGGCCGCGGCGACCTGATCGTCCAGATCATCGTCGAGACCCCGACGAAGCTCGACGACCACCAGGCCCAGATCCTCCGCGACCTCGCCGCCTCCCGCGGCGAGGAGCGCCCCCAGGGCCAGGTCCAAGCCACCCACAAGGGCGTCTTCGGCCGCCTCCGCGACGCCTTCGGCGCCCACTGAACGCAGGACGGACTACCCCGACGATGGGTCTCGCAGTCTTCCACCTGGCCGACCTGGGCCAGGCACACGCGCCGGAGCCTTCCGACGGAGCCGCCGACCAACAGGCGGCCCCGCCGCGACTGGCACGCGAGGACGCCGCCCCCGCTCCCGGCGTAGCAGGCGGGCCCGGGGTCGAGGACGCCGGGCTCGTAGCTGGTGGGTCCGGGGTCGAGGACGCCGCGCCCGCAGTTGGTGGACCTGGACGCGACGAGGCAGCGCCCGTAGCCGGTGGACCCGGGGGCGAGGACGCGTCTGCTCCCGGCGGAGCCGGTGAGCTCGGGGGCGCCGGCTCCTCCTCTCCCTCCCGCTCCTCCGCCGCAGGCGGAGGAGCGGAGTTGGTGCTCGGCGGTGCCGAGGGTCGGCATGCGGCGGTGGTGCGGCGCATCGGACCCGGCGAGCGGGTTCGGTTGACCGATGGCGTGGGGAACTTCGCCGAAGGTCCGGTGACTGCCTCCTCCAAGGCCGGCATCACCGTTTCCGTTGACCGGCGGGGGAGTGTGCCCAAGCCGGCTCCCCGGCTGGTCGTCGTACAGGCCTTGCCCAAAGGGGAGCGGGCCGAGCTGGCCGTCGAGATGCTGACCGAGGTCGGCGTCGATCTGATCGTTCCCTGGAACGCGGAGCGGAGTCAGTTCCGGGCCAACCCCGAACGCGTGGAGAAGACGCTGACCAAGTGGCGTGCCTGGGCGTTCGAGGCGAGCAAGCAGTCGCGGCGGAGCTGGTTCTGCGAGGTAGCTCCGGTGGCATCGACGGCCGACGTCGCGCAACTCGTTCAGGCAGCCGGGCTGGCCGCCGTGCTGCACGAAGAGGCCAAGACACCGCTGGCGACACTGAACCCACCACCCACCGGTGACGTGGTGATTGTCGTAGGGCCTGAGGGCGGCATCACCGAGGCCGAGCTCGAGGCTTTCCGCGCCGAGCCGGTGCTGCTCGGCGACACCGTGCTGAGGACGTCGACAGCCGGCGTTGCCGCGGCGTCCGTCCTGCTCGCCAGATCTCGTTGGAGGACAGCGGTTTGAGCTCGATGGACTGGCTGGAGTGGCACTCGTCGTACGAGGACGAGGAGTCGCCCCTGAGCCGCCGCCTCGCCTCCGTGCAGCGCGCGATCAGGCAATGTCTGGACGCCGACCCGGACGCCAAGCTCCAGGCGGTCAGCGCCTGCGCCGGCCAAGGCCGCGACCTGATCGAGGTCCTCGCGACCCACCCCGCGCGCGGCCGCGTGACGGCGCGCCTCGTCGAGCTCGACCACCGCAACGCCGGCCTGGCCCGCGCGGCGGCGACCGTCAACGGTCTCACCGGCGTCGAGGTCGTCGAGGCCGACGCCGGCAGCACCGACGCGTACGCCGGCGCCGTACCGGCCGATCTCGTGCTGTTCTGCGGCGTCTTCGGCAACATCAGCGACGCCGACGTCGAGGCCACCGTCAGGGCGCTCCCGCAGTTCTGCGCACCTGGCGCGACGGTCGTCTGGACCCGCACCCGCGAGGCCCCCGACCTCTGCCCGTCGATCCGCGACTGGTTCAAGAGCGCCGGCTTCGACGAGATCTCGTACGACGCCCCGAACGACGTGCGCTGGTCGGTCGGCGTCCACCGCCTCACCGCTGACCCGCAGGAGCTGCAGCCCGGCCAGCAGCTCTTCAGCTTCGTCCGGCACCCCGACGCGCAGTCAATCTGAGAGCCGGGCTACTTCACCACGAGCGTCTTCGTGTCGGTCGAGGTCTGCCGCCCGTCCGCTGCCGACACCTCGAAGACCTCGAGCGTGTACCGCCCGGCGGGCAGCTTCGGCACGACGAACGAGTACGGCGTGAGCTTGAACGCCTCCTCGGTCGTGGCCACTCCTTCGTCGAGCACCTTGCGGTTGGTGTCGGAGGTGATCCGCCAGTTCAGCTGGGCCTCGTTCACCGCCGCGATGCCGCTCACCTTGAACGGTGTCTTGAGCACCGCGCCGTTGTCCGGCGAGGTGATCCAGATGTACGCCTGGACGTCGAGCGACTGGGCCCGGCCGAGCGGCTGCTTGACGTCGACCCCGAACAGCTGCGGCACCGGCCTGCCCTGCAGCGTGACCTCGACCGGGACGGTCGCCTTGCTGGCGCCCTGGACCGTGTAGACGAGCTGCTGCAGCGCCATCTCCGCGACGTCCGGCTCCAGCCGTGCCTTCGGCACCGACTTGAAGTCCACCGTCGTCAGCGATCCGGACATCCGGACCTCGGAGACCTGCGCGCCGGTCCACGGGGAGCTGTAGTCGGGGTCGTCGGCCTTGCCCGACACCATCAGCTGCACGGCCGAGTACGTCGCCCGGCCCTTGAACGGCACGAAGGTCCGGTACAGCCGGACGCCGGGACCGCTCTCGAACCCGACCGTCTCGCCGAGCCAGTAGACCGGGACCGCCCCCGCGCTCTCCGGCTCCGGCTTGCCCCTGGTCTGCGACGTCTTCGGCGTCGGCGCTGTCGGCTTCTGGTCGGACGGCACCGGCGATGGCGCTCTCGTCGGCTCGGGCGTCCCCGTGCGCGCGCTCTCCGGCGACCCGGTCGCGGTGGCCGTGGTGTCCGGCCCGCCCGCGACTTCGCTGTCCCCGGCCTGCCGGTTGTCGCCGTTCAGTACGGCGAACGCCCCGACCGCGGCGGCGGTCCCGAGCACGGCGGCGCCGGCGGTGACCAGCCAGGGACGGCGGTTCACCGGCTTGCGTGTGGTCCGGACCCGGGCCTGGATCTCGTGCAGCCCGTCGGCCGGCTCGATCCGGTCGGCCTCGTGGTGCAGGGCCCGTCGCATCAGCTCGTCGAAGTCGTCACTCGGCTGGTGGTCGTTCATGTGCTCTGCTCCAGGACCTGGCGCAGGGACTTGGTCGCCCGCGCGGCATGGCTCTTGACCGATCCCCGGCTGATCCCCATCGTGTCGGCGATCTCCGCCTCCGACAGGTCACCGTAGTACCGCAGCACCATCACGGTGCGCTGCTTCTCCGGCAGGGTGCGCATCGCCTCGATCACCCGGTCGGTCTCCGCGGTCCGCAGCACCGCCTGCTCGGCGCTCGGCTCGTCGGGCAGCGAGCGCGGCATGTGCTTGTCGACGACGACCAGGTGCCGCTGCCGGGAGCGGCAGCGGTTCACCACGGCGGTCCGGAGGTAGGCCAGCGCCTTGTGCGGATCGCGCAGCCGGTGCCAGCGGGCGTGCATCGCCACGAAGGCGTCCTGCACGATCTCCTCCGCCGTGCCCCGGTCACGCAGCAGCAGGGCACCGAGGCGGACCAACGACGTGTAGTGCGCCGTGTAGACAGCCGTCAGCGCCTCGTCGGCATTCCACGAGGAGTCCTGAGCCACGCACTCGTCATACACCACGGCCGGTTGTGCCACATGACGAAGACGCGGAGGACGTGTCCCAGGTTGACAGCAATTCCGGGCGGGCTTGTGGCACGTGGATTCCTGTCACTGGACGGCTCCGTTCCCTCACTGAGCGTGTTGGAGCATATTACCGGTGAGGCTGTCGGTGCGGACGGCTAGCATGGACGCAGTCAGCAGCATCGTCCTCAGGAGGAGAAGAGCCTGTCCAGGCCACGCAGTATCGAGCCGTCGCACCCGAACGCGGCGCGCGCCGGCGGAAACGAGCCGCCAAAGGCGTCCCACAAGATCGTCGTGCCGAACAGCATCGACATGGTGGCGCTGCTCGGAGCCCGGGACGAGTTCCTCCGGATCATCGAGAAGGAGTTCGCCGCCGACATCATGGTCCGCGGCAACGAGATCACGATGAACGGCGAGCCGGCCGAGCTGGCCCTGACCGAGCGGCTGGTCGACGATCTGATCGCCGTCGTCCGGACCGGTCACGGGCTGACCGCCGACTCCGTCGAGCGCAGCATCGCGATGATCAAGGCCGAGACCGTCGAGAGCCCGGCCGATGTCCTGACCCAGAACATCCTGTCCAGCCGCGGCCGCACGATCCGGCCCAAGACGCTGAACCAGAAGCGCTACGTGGACGCGATCGACAAGAACACGATCGTGTTCGGCATCGGCCCGGCCGGGACGGGCAAGACGTACCTGGCGGTCGCCAAGGCGGTCCAGGCGCTGCAGGCCAAGGAGGTCAACCGGATCATCCTGACCCGGCCGGCCGTCGAGGCCGGCGAGCGGCTCGGCTTCCTGCCCGGCACGCTGTCGGAGAAGATCGACCCGTACCTGCGCCCGCTGTACGACGCGCTGCACGACATGCTCGACCCGGAGTCGATCCCGCGGCTGATGACGGCCGGCACGATCGAGATCGCGCCGCTGGCCTACATGCGCGGCCGGACCCTGAACGACGCCTTCATCATCCTGGACGAGGCGCAGAACACCTCGCCCGAGCAGATGAAGATGTTCCTCACCCGGCTCGGCTTCGGCTCCAAGATGGTCGTCACCGGTGACGTCACCCAGGTCGACCTGCCGACCGGGACGAACTCCGGCCTGCGGGTCGTGCAGGACATCCTGGAAGGCGTGCAGGACCTCACGTTCTGCCGGCTCACGTCGCACGACGTGGTCCGGCACAAGCTGGTCGGCCGGATCGTGTCGGCCTACGAAAACTACGAAGGCAGCGCTGAACCGAACCGATGAACGTCGAGGTCAACAACGAGTCCGGCGTGGAGATCGACGCCCACGGACTGATGCGGCTGAGCCGCTTCGTGATGTCGAGCCTGCGCCTGCACCCCGAGTGCGAGCTGTCGATCAAGCTGGTCGACGAGGACACGATGGCGCGGTACCACGTCGAGTTCCTGGACCTGCCCGGTCCGACCGACGTGATGTCGTGGCCGATGGACGAGCTGCGTCCGGGCAGTGACTCCGACGACACCGAGCCCCCGCTCGGGCACCTGGGCGACATCGCCCTGTGCCCGACGGTGGCCGCGGCCCAGGGCGCGAAGGCCGGCCACGGGACGTGGGCCGAGCTCGAGCTGCTGACCGTGCACGGCATCCTGCACCTGCTCGGGTACGACCACGCCGAACCGGCCGAGAAGGCGGAGATGTGGGAGGTCCAGGGCCGGCTGCTGGAAGCCTGGCGGGCCCCGGGCAACCGGCTCGGCGAGGAGTGACGTCGCGGTGAGCTACCACGACGGCGTCCTGCTGGTGGTGGCCGCGGTGCTCGTGGTCCTGGCCGGCGTGTTCGCCGGCGCGGAGGCGGCCATCTCGGCGTACTCGAAGGTGCGCGCCAACGAGCAGGTCGAGCTGGGCAACACGCGGGCGATCCGGCTGAGCGAGCTGCTGAACGACGCGCCGCGCTACCTGAACACCCTGCTCCTGGTCCGGCTGTCCTGCGAGATCACCGCGATCGTGCTGGTCACCCAGGCGCTGTCGAACATCTTCACGATCACCTGGGAGCACATCCTGATCACCGCGGTGGTGATGGTGGTGGTCTCGTACGTGATCATCGGCGTCGCCCCGCGCACGCTCGGCCGGCAGCACTCGGACCGGTTCGCGATGATCTCGGCCGGCCCGATCATGGCGCTGACCACGGTGCTCGGCCCGATCCCGAAGCTGCTGATCCTGATCGGTAACGCGCTCACCCCCGGCAAGGGGTTCGCGGCCGGCCCGTTCGCGACCGAGTCCGAGCTGCGGGCGCTGGTCGACCTGGCCGAGAAGTCCGCGGTGATCGAGTCCAACGAGCGCCAGATGATCCACTCGGTCTTCGAGCTCGGCGACACGATCGTGCGCGAGGTGATGGTGCCGCGCACCGACATGGTCTACATCGAGCGGCACAAGAAGCTGCGCCAGCTCACCTCGCTGGCGCTGCGCTCGGGGTACTCGCGGATCCCGGTGGTCGGTGACTCCCTCGACGACATCCTCGGCGTGGTCTACCTCAAGGACGTGATGCGCCGCGTCTACGACAACGCCCAGGCGGAGTCGACCGAGCGGGTCGAGTCGGTGATGCGGCCGTGCATGTACGTGCCGGACAGCAAGCCGGTCGACCAGCTGCTGCGCGAGATGCAGGCGGCCCGGATGCACGTCGCGATGGTCGTCGACGAGTACGGCGGCACCGCCGGCCTGGTCACCATCGAGGACATCCTGGAGGAGATCGTCGGCGAGATCACCGACGAGTACGACGAGGCGCCGGAGGCGGTGCAGGCGCTGTCCGACGGTGCCTTCCGGCTGTCCAGCCGGTACCCGATCGACGAGCTCGGCGAGCTGTTCGGCGTACCGCTGGACGACGACGACGTCGACACCGTCGGCGGCCTGATGGCCAAGTTGCTCGGCAAGGTGCCGATCCCGGGCGCCCAGGTCGAGATCGAGGGCCTGTCCCTCACCGCGGAACGGCCGTCCGGCCGCCGCAACCAGATCGGTACCGTGCTGGTCCGGCGGACCGACGAGGTCGCCGAGCAGCCGCAGGACAGCAGTCACCAGACTGCCTGACATCACATGGAGCACCGCGTTGCCTGACCTCTCCGACGAGGACGCCAAACTGGTCACCCTGGCCCGTGCCGCCCGCGCGCGTACCCGCGCGGCCGAAGGCGCCGCCGTGCGCGACTCGGACGGCCGGACGTACGCTGCGTGTACCGTCCAGCTCGACACCGTGCTGCTGTCCGCGCTGCAGCTCGCGGTCGCGATGGCGGTCTCGTCCGGCGTGAAGGGGATCGAGGCGGCCGCGGTCGTCACCGACGCCGGCCCCGAGGCCGTGGACGTCGAGGTGGTCCGGTACTTCGGTGGCGCAGCGCTGCCGGTAGTCGTTGCTGATGGCAACGGAGAGGTTCGAGATGTCGTCAACACCTGAGGAGTTCCGCTCCGGTTTCGCCTGTTTCGTCGGGCGGCCGAACGCGGGCAAGTCGACGCTGACCAACGCTTTGGTCGGCCAGAAGATCGTGATCACCTCGTCGAAGCCGCAGACCACGCGGCACGCCGTCCGGGGCATCGTGCACCGCGACGACGCGCAGCTGATCCTGGTCGACACCCCCGGCCTGCACAAGCCGCGGACGCTGCTCGGTGAGCGGCTGAACGACGTGGTGAAGACGACCTGGGCCGAGGTCGACGTGATCGCGGTCTGCCTGCCGGCCAGCGACCGGATCGGGCCGGGCGACCGGTTCCTGGTCGGGGAGGCCGCGAAGGTCGCCAGGACGCCGAAGGTCGCGCTGGCCACCAAGGCCGACCTGGTCGGCCCGGACCGGATGGCCGAGCACCTGGACGAGATCGCCAAGCTGGGCGCGGCGCACGGGATCGAGTGGGCGTCGGTCGTGCCGGTCTCGGCGGTCGACGGTTTCCAGGTCGACGTCGTCGCCGACGAGCTGGTCAAGCTGCTGCCGGTCGGCATGCCGCTGTACCCCGACGGCGACGTGACCGACGAGCCGGAGGAGATCCTGGTCGGTGAGCTGATCCGGGAGGCCGCGCTGGAGGGCGTCCGGGACGAGCTGCCGCACTCGATCGCGGTCACGATCGACGAGATGATGCTGCGCGAGGGCCGTCCCGAGGACAAGCCGCTGCTCGACATCTACGCGAACCTGTACCTCGAGCGCGACAGCCAGAAGGGCATCGTGATCGGCCACAAGGGCGCCCGCCTCCGCGACGTCGGAGCCAACGCCCGCCGCCAGATCGAGGCCCTGCTCGGGACGCCGGTCTACCTCGACCTGCACGTCAAGATCGCCAAGAACTGGCAGACCGACGCCAAGCACCTGAAGAAGCTCGGGTTCTGATGAACGTCCTGCTCAACCCCGCGTACGCCGCACTCACCGGCCCGCACTCGTCCTTTGCGGAGGTACGTGGGAACGCTCGGGTCTACCCGTCGGACGTGGCGCCGTTCCTGGGGCTGCCGGACGACCCGAGCGATCAGGACTGGGCCGACGCGGCCGCGCTGATCGGGCCCGGTCGCGTGGTCGCGGTCAAGCACCCGGCGCTCGAGGTGCCCGACCTGTTCAAGGTGGATCTGTCGATCGACCTGGTGCAGTTCGTCGCGCCCGCCGGGCTGGGCGTCGAGGACGCCGAGCTGGTAGAGCTCGGCGCCGACGACGTACCGGAGATGCTGAGCCTGGTCGCACTGACCGACCCCGGCCCCTTCCGGGCCAGGACCGTCGAGCTCGGCACGTACCTCGGGCTGCGTCAGGCCGGCGAGCTGATCGCGATGGCCGGTGAGCGCTACCGCGTCCCGGGCTACACCGAGATCAGCGCCGTCTGCACCCACCCCGACCACCGCGGCCGAGGTCTCGCCACGCGCCTGATCCGCGCCGTCGCTGCCGGCATCGAGGCCCGCGGCGACCGGCCCTTCCTGCACACCGGCACGGCCAACCTCGGCGCCGTCCGTGTCTACGAGCACCTCGGCTTCACCCTCAGCAACCACACGAAGGTCACGATCGTCCAGGTCGTCTGACCACCAGCGCTTCGCTCAGCGGCTTCCGCTCCAGCACCGGCACCTCGCAGTCGTCCGCGGGGTAGCCGATCGGGAACAGGATGTACGGCCGCTCGGTCCGCGGCCGGTCGAGCAGCGTGGTCAGGAAGTTCATCGGGTTCGGCGTGTGCGTCAGCGTCGCCAGCCCCATCCGGTGCAGCGCCGCGAGGAACAGTCCGCACGCGATCCCGACGCTCTCCGACACGTAGTAGTTCTTCCGCGGTCCGTCCGCCGTCGGCGTGTGCTTCTGCGCGAACACGACCACCAGCCAGGGCGCCGTGTCCAGGAAGTCCTTGTGCTCGTCGGTCTCCAGCCGATCCAGCGCCGCGTGCCAGTCGGGCAGTTCGCGATCGCGGTAGAACCGCCGCTCTTCCTCCTCGGCAGCCATCCGCACCGCCCGCTTCAACTCCGGGTCATCAGTCGCGACGAACGTCCACGGCTGATGATGGGCACCGCTCGGCGCCGTGTTCGCAGCCCGTACGGCGAGCTCGATCGCCTGCAGGGGAACGGGATCGGCCGAGAACCACCGCACCGACCGCCGCCGGTCCAGCTCCTGGTAGAACTCCTCGCCCCGCCGCAGTCCCTCGTCGATCGGCAGCCGCGGTACGGCGTACGGAACGAACGGGTGGCGGTGCTCACGCGAGGACATGCCAAAACCGTGGCACGTCCCCATCCATGAGTCGAGCTCGGAGAACTCAACCGACCCATATGCTCGGCTCATGAGTCTGCCGAACGTCTCACCCCGCCAGCTCGAGTACCTGGTGGCGGTCGCGGAGACCGGCGGCATCACCACCGCGGCCGCGCAGTGCCACGTTTCGCAGTCCGCGGTGTCGCTCGCGATCGGCGAACTGGAACGCGCGCTCGACGTCCGCCTGGTGCTGCGCGGATCGCGACGCGGCACCCGGCTGACGGCGGCCGGTCAGCAGGCCGTCGTCGACGGACGGAAGGTCCTGGCGGCGTTGACCGAGTTGGGCAGCGCGGCCCGCAGCCTCGGCCAGGAGATCGAGGGCCGGCTGGTCGTCGGCTGCTACGCGCCGATCGCGCCGTTCCACCTCCCGGCGGCGATCGCCGGGTTCCGCGACGCGCAGCCGGGCGTGACGATCGAGTTCGTCGAAGGCACGCTGCCCGACGTGCAGCGCAGCCTGCTCGACGGCCGGAGCGAGCTCGCGTTCCTGTACGAGCAGAACCTGGAGCCGGGGATCGAGACCGAGGTCCTGCACGACCGTCCGCCGTCGGTGCTGCTGCCGGCCGGTCATCGCCTCGGCCGGAGGCGGAAGATCGCGCTCGCCGACCTGGCCGACGAGCCGTACGTGCTGCTCGACGTACCGCCGAGCGAGCACTACTTCGGGCGCGTCTTCGCAGCGGCCGGGCTGGAGATGAAGCCCGCACACCGCGCGGGCAGTTTCGAGCTCACCCGCGCATTGGTTGCCCGCGGCATCGGTTACTCACTGGCCGTGCAGACACCACTGACCGACCTCAGCTACGAGGGCCTTCCGCTGCTCACCAAACCGCTGGCCGACACCGTGCCCACGACGCCGGTCGTGCTGGGCTGGGCGGCGGGCTCCCGGATGACCCGCCGAGCGGGGGCCTTCCGGGAGCACTGCCGGCAACTCTTCAGTTAAAGCGACTTCTGGTAGGCGATCGACCGCGCGACGATCTGGTACCCGAGCTGTTCGTTGATGCCGATCATGTGCGCGTTGGACTCGGCGTTCCAGGTGTCCAACTGGGTCAGCGCCGGCTCGACGTCGCGCATCCACAGCAGCATGCCGGTCTTCACCAGCGCGCCGAGCCGGTGCCCGCGATGGTCGCGCGAGACGGCGGTGTCGGCCTGCTCGGCGATGTGCGGGCGCTCGCGCTCCACGGTGATCGTCGAGTGCCCGGCCAGCTCGCCGGTCGCCCGCTCGCGGGCGATCACCCGGTACAGCGTCCGGTCGTGCGCCAGCTGCGCGTCCTCGTAGGCCCGCAACCGTTCCGGGCTGAACTCGTCGTCCTCGATGTCCAGGTCGTCCTTCGGGGCGTCGTTGATCGACGCCGTGACCGCGACCATCCCGTCGAGCATGTCGTCGGGAAGCTGCCCGGTCACCCGCACCAGCTCGTACGCCGACGCCGCGCGCACCGCGTCGTCGTACAGGCGCTGGACGAGGTCCCAGTCCAGGACGGTCAGGTCCTGGCGCCGGTTCACCTCGATCGCTTTCTGCTCGAAGCCCTGCCGGCGCGCGAACACGTCCGCCTTCGGCAGGTCCCACGCGCTCAGCCCGGCCGACGTGCGGCCGAGCTCCTCGGCCAGGCCCTCGCCGTACGCGATCAGTTCGCCGCCGAGCCCGCGGCCGCGCCGGTCCGGGTGCACCTCGACCTCGAACCAGGCCAGGTTCGTGTTGTCGTACGTCGGCAGCTCGACGCTCAGCACCCCGGTCAGCGTGCCGTCGTCGTCGCGCGCCAGGTACGCCTGGCCGGGGTCGCCGTCCCAGCCGTGCCTCAGCTGCGCCGCGTACCCGCGCGGCGTCGGCAGCAACGCGCCCGGGCAGTCGAGCTTGTGCGTGGCCTGGAACAGCGCCACGGCGTCCGCGCACCCGACCTCGTCGTCGGGGGAGAGCCTCGTGATGTCCACCAGGTCAGGGTGGCCCGGACGCGCGGGCACCGCGAGTGATTTATCGGCGGTGAGTTTCTTGCGGGCTCACTCATTCTTGACTCGTTCCAGAATGCGCGAGAGACTGCGCACGATGGCCGACGACCGTGACTTCCAGCACCTGCTGCGCGACTCCGCGCTGCGGGTCACCAAGCCACGGCTCGCGGTCCTGACCGCCGTGCACACCCACCCGCACGCCGACACCGACGCGATCATCCGGGCCACCCGCGAGGAGCTCCCGGACGTGTCGCACCAGGCCGTGTACGACGTACTGCGCGCGCTCACCGACGCGGGTCTGCTCCGGCGGATCCAGCCGGCCGCATCGGTCGCGCGCTACGAAGCCCGGGTCGGCGACAACCACCACCACGTGGTCTGCCGGTCCTGCGGCGCCATCGAAGACGTGGACTGCGCCACCGGCGCGGCTCCGTGCCTGCACCCGTCCGACCACCACGGCTTCTCCGTCGACGAAGCCGAGGTCGTGTACTGGGGACTGTGCCCGGACTGCTCCGCGGCCAGTTCAGAACCAGCCACCACATCGAGAGGTTGAGCATGACCGAGACGCCTGAGCTGCCCCACCACGGCAGTGAGAGCGAGAACCCTGCCATCGACGCCCCGACGCCCGCGGTGCCCAACCCGCGGACGAACCGGGACTGGTGGCCGAACCAGCTGGACCTCTCGGTCCTGCGCCGGCACGCGCCGCAGGCCAGCCCGCTGGACGCCGGCTTCGACTACGCCGAGGAGTTCAAGACCCTCGACGTGGACGCGCTGAAGCGCGACATCGTCGACGTGATGCGGACCTCGCAGGACTGGTGGCCGTCGGACTTCGGCCACTACGGCCCGTTGTTCATCCGGATGAGCTGGCACAGCGCCGGCACCTACCGGATCGAGGACGGCCGCGGCGGCGCCGGCGACGGCTCGCAGCGGTTCGCCCCGCTGAACAGCTGGCCCGACAACGCCAACCTGGACAAGGCCCGCCGGCTGCTCTGGCCGGTCAAGCAGAAGTACGGCCGGAAGATCTCCTGGGCGGACCTGCTGGTCCTGGCCGGCAACGTCGCGCTGGAGGACATGGGCTTCGAGACCTTCGGGTTCGGCTTCGGCCGGGAAGACCTGTGGGAGCCGGAGGAGATCTTCTGGGGCCCGGAGGACACCTGGCTGGGCGACCAGCGCTACAGCGGCGAGCGCGAGCTGCAGAGCAAGCTCGGCGCGGTCCAGATGGGTCTGATCTACGTCAACCCCGAAGGCCCGAACGGCCGGCCCGACCCGGTCGCCGCGGCGCACGACATCCGCGAGACCTTCGCCCGGATGGCGATGAACGACGAGGAGACGATCGCGCTGATCGCCGGCGGTCACTCGTTCGGCAAGACGCACGGTGCCGGCCCGGCCGACCACGTCGGCCCGGAGCCCGAGGGCGCGCCGCTGGAGCAGCAGGGCCTGGGCTGGAAGAGCGGGTACGGCTCCGGCAAGGGCGCCGACACGATCACCAGCGGTCTCGAGGTGACCTGGACCAGCACGCCGACGCGCTGGGGCCACGACTTCTTCAAGAACCTGTACGAGTACGAGTGGGAGCTCACCAAGAGCCCGGCCGGCGCCCACCAGTGGGTCGCCAAGGACGCCGGCGAGACGGTGCCGGACGCGCACGACGCGGCCAAGAAGCACCGGCCGACGATGCTCACCACCGACCTCGCGTTGCGCTTCGACCCGGCGTACGACAAGATCTCGCGCCGGTTCCTGGAGCACCCGGAGGAGTTCCAGCTGGCCTTCGCCAAGGCCTGGTACAAGCTGCTGCACCGTGACATGGGCCCGCTGCCGCGCTACCTCGGCCCGTGGGTCGCGGAGCCGCAGCTGTGGCAGGACCCGGTCCCGGCCGTCGACGGCGAGCTCGTCGACGACGCCGACGTCGCGGCGCTGAAGGACAAGCTGCTCAACTCGGGCCTGTCCGTCGGCCAGCTCGTCCGTACGGCGTGGGCCTCGGCGGCCTCGTTCCGCGGCACCGACAAGCGCGGCGGCGCGAACGGCGCCCGGATCCGGCTCGAGCCGCAGCGCAATTGGGAGATCAACGAGCCGGCCGAGCTGGCGAAGGTGCTCGAGACGCTCGAGGGCATCCAGCAGGAGTTCAACGGTGCCGGTGGTCGGCAGATCTCGCTGGCCGATCTGATCGTGCTCGGTGGCTCCGCGGCCGTCGAGAAGGCGGCGAAGAACGCCGGGCAGGACGTCACCGTGCCGTTCCACCCGGGCCGGACCGATGCCTCGCAGGAGGACACCGACGTCCACTCGTTCGCGGTGCTCGAGCCGCGCGCCGACGGCTTCCGCAACTACCTGCAGGCCGGGGAGAAGCTGACGCCGGAGCTGCTGCTGCTCGACCGGGCGTACATGCTGACCCTGACCGCGCCGGAGCTGACCGTCCTGGTCGGCGGCCTGCGCGCGCTGGGCAACAACGTCGGCGGTACGGCGCACGGCGTGCTGACCGACAAGGTCGACACGCTCAGCACCGACTTCTTCGTCAACCTGCTCGCCGCGGGCACGGAGTGGAAGGCGTCGGCCGCGGAGGAGAACGTCTTCGAGATCCGCGACCTCGGCGCGGACGACGTCAAGTGGACCGCGACGCCGGTCGACCTGGTCTTCGGCGCGAACTCGCAGCTGCGGGCGCTCGCCGAGGTGTACGCCGCCGGTGACGCGCAGGACAAGTTCGTCAAGGACTTCGTCGCCGCGTGGGTCAAGGTCATGGAGCTCGACCGCTTCGACCTGAACTGAGCTGGTGCTTTACCGGGCCGGTCCACCGTTGGGTGGGCCGGCCCGGTGCCGTTACGGCTTCGGCATCCCGTACGCGTGGTCGACCGTCATCGTGAACAGCAGCCGCCCCTCGGCGACCATCGCGCGCCGGTAGTCGTCCCAGTCCGGGTGCTCGCCGGAGGCCGTCCGGTAGTACTCGACCAGCGCCTCGACGGCAGCGTCGTCCGGGTGCTGCGCGACGGCGGTGAGCTCGGCCTTGCCTTCCAGTACGACGTGCGACCGGCCGTTCGGCCCGTCGACGTACAGGCTGGCCCGCGGGTCGCGCCGCAGGTTCTTCGTCTTCGCCCGCCCGTCGGTCAGCGAGACCCGGATCCGGTTGAGCTCCGCGTCGTACACGTAGGTCACGTTCGACAGCTGCGGCCGCCCGTCCCGCTTGAGCGTCACCAGCGCGCCGAGCCCGTGGGTACCGAGCCGCGCGGCGAGAGATTCAGTCATGTCGCCAGCCTATGAGCTCAACCCAACGTGAAGTCCAGCGTCCGCGCGAGCCATCTCACAGGGATGCTCCCAGCAGTACGCCGCCGACGACGGCGGCGAGTCCGATGGTGGTCAGGGGGGTGATGCGTTCGCGCAGGACGATGAGTCCGAGCAGGGTGCCGACGACGACGTTGAGGGTGCGCCCGATCGCGACGGTCCCGATCGACGTCAGGCTCATCGCGACGAGCGCGAGTCCGTAGCTCGCAGGGGTGAGGACAGCGACCGGTACGGCGGACCGCCAGTGCTGCAAGACCTTGCGTGGCCGGACGACCGCGGTAAGCAGGATGACCTGGGCAAGGTTGCTGACCGCGAGGTAGGACAGCAGGTCGACGTCGAGCACGGTGATCGCGATGCCGTCCCACAAGGTGTAGGCACAGCTGCACGCGGCGACTCCGAGGCCGAGCCCGACGCCGCGGCCGAGTCCACGCCGGCCTGGAGTGCGGTCCATCACCAGGATTCCGCAGGCGACCAGGGCCGCGCCGATCCACGTCACGACCGGCGGCAGTCCGGTCCACGGAATCGCGGCGAGCGTCACCAGCACCGGCGTCGTCCCGCGGCTGACCGGGTAGACGACCGCGAACCCGCCGGCGCCGTACGCCCTCTGCAGTGTCACCGCGTACGCCGTGTGCAGGGCCATGCTCCCCAGCGCCGCCCACCACGCAGGCCCGAGTCCGCGCCACGCGATCAGCACGAGCGACGCCGGCGCCATCACGGCCGCGCACAGCCAGACGAATCCTGGGCCCTGCAGCGGCGACTTCTTCAGCAGCAGGTTCCAGGTCGCGTGGCAGCAGGCGGCGACGGTGAGCAGGGCGAGAGCGATCATGTAGACAGTGTCTACACGATCGCGATAGACACTGTCTACTCACCGGCCGGCCCGCCGGTGATCACGCTGCGTGTCTCGCCGATCGAGACCCCCGGTTCGACGGCCGGGCGGGGCTGTGCATAAACTCCCAGGCATCATGCGGCACCAGATTCTCCTCCTTCGCTGCCGCGGCGAGGCCTGACCAGGCCGGTTCCCTCGCCGCGGAGTTCTGTCGTGCGCCGGTCGTCTGCGACCCGTAGTACAGCCTTCTCGAGGAGAACCCCCGTGGCACCGAAGAACCAGCCTCAGCCCGTCCAGCAGCCGTCCGGGATGCCGGTAGCGCGCTACCGCGCCTTCCCGCCGATCGCCCTGCCGGACCGCACCTGGCCCGCCCAGTCCGTCGACCGGACCCCGCGCTGGCTGTCCACCGACCTGCGCGACGGCAACCAGGCCCTGGTCGAGCCGATGTCCCCGGCCCGCAAGCGCCGGATGTTCGACCTGCTGGTGAAGATGGGCTACAAGGAGATCGAGGTCGGTTTCCCCAGCGCCAGCCAGTACGACTTCGACTTCGTCCGCTCGCTGATCGAGGGCGACGCGATCCCCGACGACGTGACGATCTCGGTGCTGACCCAGGCCCGCGAGGAGCTGATCGAGCGGACCGTGCAGTCGCTGCAGGGCTCGCCGAAGGCCACCATCCACCTGTACAACGCGACCGCGCCGCTGTTTCGCCGGGTCGTGTTCAACGTCGAGAAGGCCGAGTGCCTGAACATCGCGGTCCGCGGCACCGAGACCGTGATGAAGTACGCCGACGAGATGCTGGGCGACTGCGAGTTCGGCTACCAGTACAGCCCGGAGATCTTCACCGGCACCGAGATGGAGTTCGCGCTCGAGGTCTGCGAGGCGGTCAGCGACGTCTGGCAGCCGGCCGCGGGCCGCGAGATCATCCTGAACCTGCCGGCCACCGTCGAGATGTCGACGCCGAACGTGTACGCCGACCAGATCGAGTGGTTCGGCCGGAACCTCACCCGGCGGGAGCACAGCACGATCAGCCTGCACCCGCACAACGACCGCGGGACGGCGGTCGCCGCCACCGAGCTGGCCCTGATGGCCGGCGCCGACCGCGTCGAGGGCTGCCTGTTCGGCCACGGCGAGCGGACCGGCAACGTCGACCTGGTCACGCTGGGGATGAACCTGTTCAGCCAGGGCATCGACCCGCAGATCGACTTCTCCGACATCGACGACATCCGCCGTACGGTCGAGTACTGCACGCAGATGCGCGTGCCCGAGCGTCAGCCGTACGCCGGTGACCTGGTCTACACCGCCTTCTCGGGCTCGCACCAGGACGCGATCAAGAAGGGCCTGGAGGCGCTCGACAAGCAGGCCGCCGCCGAGGGGGTCCCGGTCTCGGAGATCACCTGGGAGGCGCCGTACCTGCCGATCGACCCGAAGGACGTCGGTCGCTCGTACGAGGCCGTGATCCGGGTCAACTCGCAGTCCGGCAAGGGCGGCGTCGCGTACATCATGAAGTCCGAGCACCGTCTCGACCTGCCGCGCCGGCTGCAGATCGAGTTCAGCCGGGTGATCCAGCAGCACACCGACGCCGAGGGCGGCGAGGTCGGCCCGCAGGTGATGTGGGACATCTTCGCGGCCGAGTACCTGGCGCCGGGCAAGCTGTCGCTGCTGACCGTCACGTCGAACTCCGGTGGTCAGGGCAACGAAACCGTTGCCGTGCAGGTCTACTCCAACGGCGTACCGCACGAGCTGACCGGTGAGGGCAACGGCCCGGTCTCGGCGTTCGTCGACGCGATCAAGCCGCTGAAGTACGACGTCCGCGTGCTGGACTACCACGAGCACGCTCTCTCAGCCGGCGGCGACGCCCTGGCCGCCGCGTACGTCGAGTGCGAGGTCGGCGACGAGGTCTTCTGGGGCGTGGGTCGCGACGCCAACATCCTGACGGCGTCACTGAAGGCCGTCGTCTCGGCCATCAACCGCGCCACCCGGTAAACCCCTTCTCATTTCATCTTCTTTCACCCGCCCCCGCGCCGCAGGCGCGGGGGCGGGTGGGAAATAGCTGGTGTGTTGGTGTCCGACCTGCTTGGCTCGGCGGATGATCTCCGTGCGCGAGGTGGACCCGTCCGACGACGCGACCTTCAGAAGCTGGTACGACGCCTTCCACGCGGCGGCCGTCGACAGCAGGCCGGCAGCGTTCGTCGCCAACTGGGACGCCCTGTCTTCCTCGCTCCGGAACCCGGGCCCGGCCAAGCGCCGCATCCCGGTCGGCGCGTTCGACGGGGACCGCCTGATCGGCGCGATGCTGTTCGAGTACCCGCTGATCGGTGACCCCGACACGGTCGACGTCGAGATCGACGTCCCGCCGGCCGAACGCCGCCGCGGCGCCGGCACGCTCTTGTGGCGCTGGGCGACAGCGCGCGCGGCGGAGCTCGGCCGCACCATCTTCCAGGCCGAGCTCGGCGTACCGAAGACCGGCCGGCCGTGGCCCGCCAGCGTGTTCGCGGCGGGACTCGGGTTCACGATCGGCAACGTCGAGGACCACTTCGTCGTACCGCTCCCGTACGACGCCGACCGCCTCGCCCGCCTGCGATCGGACGCGGGCGAGCTGACCGGCTACCGCCTGACCTCCTGGGTGGGCCCCTGCCCGGAGGAGCACCTGCAGGCGTACGCCGACCTGAGGACCGCGATGGACGTCGACGTCCCGTCGGGCGAGATGACCCGCAACCCCGAGCCGTGGACCGTCGAGCGACTGCGGCCGAACGAGGAGCGGATGGCGAAGAACTATGTCACGCTCGTCACCATGGTCCACACCGACGCCGGCGCACCCGCCGGCTACACGCTCATCTACCTGATGCCCGGCGACCCGGACAACGCGCTCCAGGACGACACGCTCGTCCTGCGCGACCACCGCGGCCACAACCTCGGCACCCACCTCAAGCTCGCCAACCTGGACCAGCTCGCGAAGCACCGCACCAGCCAGAGCCTCCTGCACACCTGGACCGCCCAGTCGAACGCCCCGATGCAGAAGGTCAACGCCCGCTTCGGTTTCGAGTTCGCCGAGGAGCTCCACGAGCTCGAGCGAACCACCCCGAACCTGCGGCCGGCCGCGCGCGCCGTCGTACTGGATCGCGACGACCGGATCCTCCTGCTGCGGTTCGCTTTCGGCGACCGGCCGGACGTCTGGGCAGCACCGGGCGGCGGCGTCGAGGCGGGGGAGTCGTTGCCGCAGGCACTCACCCGCGAGCTGGTCGAGGAGATCGGCCTGACCCCGCCGGCCGATCCGCCGCACCTGTGGCACCAGGAGGTCGTTGCCGAGGGCCACGCCGCTGGGTACGACGGCGTCATCAACGACTACTTCCTGGTCCGGGTCGACAGCCACACGCCCGGCGGCACGATGTCGGCCGACGAGCTGCTCGCCGAGAACGTGCACGGCCACCGCTGGTGGCCCCTCCAGGAGCTCGAGTCGTACGACGGGCCGGACGTCTTCTCCCCGCGCGCCCTGCCGGTCTACCTCGCCGACCTGCTCGCGAGCGGGCCGCCGTCGTCGCCGCACCTGATCGGTCTGTGAGAGCGATGTGTGAAGGCTGCCGGCGCGCTCGCCGTACTGCTGTGGTTTCTCAACCACCTACAGGCGGCGCTGCCAGCTGAGGTGACCCTCGTCCATGGTCGCGTGGCCGTCGGCGCCGGCGGCCACGCTCGGGTCGTGGGTGGCGACGATGACCGCGGCGCCACGCTCGGCCTCCCGCCGGAGCAGGTCGAGCACGCGTTCGCGGTTCGTGCTGTCGAGCTCGCTGGTCGACTCGTCGGCCAGTACGACGCGACCCTGCTGGGCCAGCCCGCGCGCGACCGCGACCCGTTGCTGCTCACCACCGGACAGCTCCTCGACGAGGTGGTTGCCGCTCTCCTCCAACCCCACCGCCGCGAGCGCCTTGTCGATCACCCGGTCCACATCTTGCTTGCCCTGGGCAAGCAGTGTCAGCGAAAGGAGGGGCAGCGCCAGGTTCTCCCGTGCGGTGAGGACGCGCGCCAACCCGTTGCCCTGAGGGATCAGTACGACGCCCTGCTTCGACGCGCCCGGCCGGTCGACCACCGGTACGCCGTCCAGCTCGACGGTGCCGGCCTTCGGCGCGACCGCTCCGGCCAGTGCCCACAGCAACGAGCTCTTGCCCGCGCCGGACGGCCCGCTGACCGCCAGGACGAACCCGGGCGGGACCCGGAACGAGACGTCCGCGACGGCCACCAGTTCGCCGTACGCGACGGTGAGGCCGGTGGCGGTGATGCCTTGCTCGCTGTTCATCAGGAGCCTTCCTGCTCGACCGGGCTGAGCCGGACCTCGCCGTTCTCAGTGGTGACCCGGAGCAGAGTCCCCGGCGGAAGCAGGTCGGCCACATGCGGTGGCAACGGCAACGATCCGTCGGTGGCGACGACCGCGAACTCCTCGCCGGAACGGCCCTCGGACGCGATCCGCCCGTCGCGGATGGTGATCGTCCGGGGGAGTGCGGCGGCGACCTCGGGGTCGTGCGTGATCAGCAGCACCGTCATCCCGGTGGTCCGGTTGATCGTGGAGATCGCCGCGAGCACCTCGTCGCGTGCCTGGTGGTCGAGCTGGCTGGTCGGTTCGTCGGCCAGCAGCAGCCCGGGGAAGGTGGCGATTCCGACCGCCACAGCGCAGAGCTGGATCTGGCCGGGCGTGAGCGAACCGAGCGGCGCCTTCGCCTGCTGGGCCAGGCCGACCAGCTCCAGCACCTCCTCCGGCGACGGCAGGTCCCGGTCGCGCGGTGCCGCGCCCTGCGCGTACCGGATGTTGTCGACGGGCGTCAGGTACGGGATCAGGTTCCGCCCCGCGCCCTGGAGCACGATGCCGACGTCGGCCGCACGCATCCGGTCCAGCTCGGCCTCGGTCATCGTGGCGACGTTGTGGTCGCCGATGTGCAGCCGGCCGGCGCTCGGCGTCAGCAGTCCGCCGCACAGCTGCAGCAGCGTCGACTTGCCGGCGCCGGACGGTCCGAGCAGGCCGACCAGCTCGCCCGGCCGGACGGAGATCCCGATGCCGGACAAGGCGGCGACGTCGTGGCCCTGGCTGCGGTAGATGTGCACCAGTCCGCTGGTGCTGATCGCGAGCCCGCTCATGACAGCTCCTCCTTGATCCGGCTGTAGCCGGCCCGCCGGTTCACACCTGAGCCGAGCAGCAGCGTGGTCAGGGTCAGTACGACGGTCCCGATCAGCCAGAGCGCGCCCGCCACGGCCCAGTTGGTGCCCAGGTCGAGCGGGATCGGCGACGGCTCACCGGTCTCGGCGAACAGCGGGATCAGCGGCAGCGCCACCTTCGCACCGACCACCCCGCAGATCGAGCCGAGCAGCACGGCCAGTGCGACCGGACCGGTCTGCTCCCAGCGAGCCGCACGTCCGGTCGTCGACGCCGGTACGCCGGTGATCTTGAGGCTCGCGTAGTCCTGCGCCCGAGACCGCCAGGAGGTGACCACCATCAGCAACAGCACGATGATCGCCAGCGACCAGCCCGCCACTCCGATGATCGGCGTCAGCTGCAACGCGAGCGCACTGGCAGAACGTCCGTACGCCGCCGCGCGGTCGGCGCTGCGGTCGAGCAGCTGCGCCTCGAACCCGGCGTTCTTCAGCGCTGCGATCAGCTGATCGGCCTGCGTCACGCCTTCGTCGTTCAGCCAGACCTCGAACGACATCGAGTTCAGCGACACCGATCCGCCGAGGCGGCGCATCGTCTCCAGGTCGACCACCGCGGCCCGCAGGGGGTACCGGTTGATCGGTGCCATCAGCCGGTCGACCGGGCTGATCCGGGCCGCGATCCCGTCCAGGCCGGGAACGGTCAGGTTGTCGCTCAGCGGGTAGCCGCGGGTCACCAGCGCCGGGACGAGCGGCGGGGCCGAGCTGTGCTGGAGCACGGTCTCCAGAGCGATGCTCTTGACGTGCAGGGTGAGCCCGCCAGGAGGACCGTTCCTCGCGCCGATCTCCCCGGTGTTCTCGCTGAGCTGCGGGATCTCCTGCCAGTCGGACGCCGTACCGAGCGGCAGGGCCGGCTGCTCGGCGGTGCCGAGCTTGCTGATCGTGATGTCGCCCTCGACGCCGGACTGGTCGTTGAGGCCGCGGGCGACGCCGAGCCGCAGCAGCCGGCAGCCGCCGCTGCAGGAGATGTCGGTGGACAGCTCCACCGTGCGCCCCGGGACCAGTGGCAGCGGCGGGAAGGTGGCGACGTACCGGCCGCCGTCGCGAAGGCTGACCATCGTGGCCTGCAGGATCACCGACTTCGCGGGCTGCTGCTCCGGCGGTGCGGTGCCGTCGACCGTCTCCGGAACGATCGGCTTCATCGGACCGGTACTGGCCGTCACGCGCAGCTCGTTGCCGCGTAGCTCGACCGGGGCCGGCTCGCGCGGTGCGGCGATCTGGGCGAAGCCGTCCGCGTCGGTGAGCTCGTCGCCGCGGAAGGCGACCCGGCGGAAGCTGTCCGGCTCGATCATGATCGTGCGGAGGGAGTCGGGAGCGGTCGTCGTACCGATGACGACGGGGGAGAGCCACTGCCGGTCGCGGTCGAGGCTGTCGAGGACCTTGGTGAAGTCGCCGAGGCTGCCCGCGCTGACGTCGACGATGCCCGGTGCGCCGGCCTCGTAGCCGGCGCGGGTCTCCCGGTTGTCGTCGGCGACGGAGGAGGCTTGGCCGGCGAACGACACCAGTGCGGTCGCCACGGCGACGACCGCGACGATGCGGGTCACCGCTGGTCGGCGGGACACCTGCAGTGCGCCGAGAGCGAGGCCGAGCCGCCCGGCGCGCAGGGCCTGCCTGCTGATCAGTGCGGCGGCCGGGAGCAGCAGGTGGGCGAAGGTCAGCCCCACTGCCAGCGCGAGGAGAGTCGGAGTGAGCACCGGCAGAGGACCGCGGCCGCCGCCGGTCAGCGCACCGACCAGACCGGCTGTCGCCAGTACGACGATGGCGACGTCGGTGAGCGCAACGGCCTTGCCCCGGCGACGTGGCACCACACGACGTAGCAGCGTGGAGATCGGCTGGCGAGCGATCGACCGTACGGTCCACAGGACGACGGCCAGTCCGATCACCAGAGCCAGGCCCAGCGCGGCCGGGACCGTCCAGTGGAACTCGAGCGGCGAGCCGCCGTTCAGCCAGGTCGCTCTGACCGCCAGCAGCAGTCCGAAGCCGGACACCAACCCCAGCAGCATCCCGATCCCGACCGGTACGCCGAGCTCCAGCGCGAGTCCCCGCCCGGCCCGCCGCGCGCTGGAGCCGCGCAGCCTCGCCACGGCGAGCTCAGGCCTGCGCTGGTCGACCACTGCCGCCAGGGCCAGCGCCAGGACCACGATGCCGAACAGGGCCACCTGGACCATCACCAGCGGGATGATCGTCGCCGCTTGCTTGCGCTCGGCATCGATCGAGTCGATCAGGCCGACCAGTCCGGAGATGTTGGACGCGTTGTACTCGATCTCCCCGGCCGTCGCCTCCACGCCGATCGTGGCGGCCTTGAGCCGGTCGAGATCCTGCAGCCGGGTCAGCCCGGGCAGCGGCCGGGTGTCGACGGTGTTGCGGTGTCCCCACGCGTTCTGGTCGAAGGTGACGCTGGGCGTCAGCAGGTAGTCCAGCTTGCCGGGGTCGTCACCGGTCTGCGGGTACGAGCGCCCGGTCGGTGGACGACCGAACCAGTAGATGTCCTTCGCGTCCAGCGGCCGGTACAGGCCGACGACGGTCAGCTTGCCGCTGCCGACGTACTGGCTCGGGATGACGTCGAGGCGCTGGCCGATCTTGAGGTCGTGGTTCTCGACGTCCGCGACCGACGCCACGACCTCGTTGGGTGCGGTCGCGCAGCGGCCGGCGGTCAGCGTCAGCCGCTCGCAGAACCCGTCACGCCACAGGATCCGCGCCCCCGGTTTCGGCGCGGTGATCTCCGGACCGGTGATCCAGCTGACGTCGACGTGCGAGCCGTACACGGGAGCGCTGAACAGCGGCCGGACGTCCTCCGGTACGAGGTCCTTCAGCTTCTCCGGCGCCGTCGGCTTGCTGACGACGCGACTCGTCGGCGGCGCGAGCGCCTCCAGCTGCCAGGCGGCGACCAGCGGTCGGTTGGTCAGCATCTCGGTCGTCACGGTCTGCTCGACCGAGCGCGAGAACCAGGGCGCGAACGACGCGCAGGTGCCGATCAGCAGACTGACCCCGGCCAGCACCACGGCCTGGGACCACCGGTACCGCAACGCCCGTCCCAGAAACATCTTTCGGTACCCCCCAGCAGCGCGTGAATCCCTTCCGTGAACTTACGGACTGGCCGGTGTCACGTCAGGAAGCCGGCGGTGACCGATGCGGTTTCGTTGCGCACCTTGTCGCGAGGGCGCAACAGTTGCTACCGAGCGGTACCTTCCGGTCACCGTGGGTCGATGCGACGGCGGGTTCGCCGCGTCAGGGATGCTTGTCCCATGACGGATCCGAAGGTCACGCTGGAGCTGGACAGGCCGCAGGGTGGATCACTCGACGCACTGATGACGCTGCCCGCCGGCGAGGTCCGCGCGTACGCCGTACTGGCGCACCGCTCGCCCGCCTCCGTGGACGTGATCGCCGATGTCCTGACCCGGTCCGGGATCGCTGTGCTCGCCTTCGAGATCGGCGCCGCCGGGGCAGTCGCGGACGTCGTTCTGGCGGCGTACCACCTGCGGGCCAACTTCGAGCCCCCGGAAATCCTGATCGGCCACTCCCTCGGCGGCGTCGCCGTCCTGTCGGCCTCGCACCTGGTCCCCGAGATCCGCGCCGTCGTGACGATCAACGCGCCGGCCGGGGAGATCCCGCCGCCGCGCACCGCGCTGCTGGTGATGCACGCCCCGAACGACCAGCAGATCGGGATCCAGAACGCCGGCCACCTGTTCGTCGCGGCCCGGCACCCGAAGTCGTTCATCGCGCTCGACGGCGCCGACCACTCGCTGTCCACCGCGGCCGACGCTCTCTACGCCGCGTCGATGATCGGCGCCTGGGTCTCGCGGTACCTGACCACCCCCGAGCGGCCGGCGGTCGCCGCCGGGCCGGCGACGGAGCAGATGCCAGCGGTCGCCTCCGGGGCGTCGACGGAGCACCCGCCGGCGCGGCTCGAGGACGCCGGCCGCGCCAAGCACCACGTCCTCGTCCGCGAGAACGGAGCGCCGTACGCCCAAACCATCGTCGCCGGCCGCCACCACCTGACCGCCGACGAACCGACCCCGCTGGGCCGGGACACCGGCCCCACGCCGTACGACCTGCTCTTGGCCTCGCTCGGCTCGTGCACGTCGATGACGATCCGCATGTACGCCGAACGCAAGCAGATCCCGCTCCGCGACGTCTCCGTCGAGCTCCGCCATGCCCGCATCCACGCCAAGGACTGCGAGAACTGCGAAACCACCAACGGCATGCTCGACCGCATCGACCTGCGCATCAAGCTCGACGGTGACCTCACCGACACCCAACGCGAAAATCTCCTCGCCATCGCCGGCAAGTGCCCGGTCCACCGAACCCTCCAGTCAGAAATCCAGATCCGCACCGCAATGGCGGACTGACGCACGCTCGGTGCCGGCGCGCTGCCAGGCCGACGCACGGTGGCGTCGACGCCGCACCCGCTTCGTCGGCGCGTGCTGCGGGCGGAGCACCCCGCGGCCACACTCCTCCTGCGGGCAGCCTCGCCACCGCTCTCCTCCCGGCTCTTTCCGGCCGCCGCGACCTCAGCCCACGACAACCTCCCCGGCCGACGTCGGCGGTGACGCTGACCGGCACAGCGCGCTCGTCGGCGCGTGCTGCGGGTGGAGCACCCCGCGGCCGTACTCCTTCTCCGGGCAGCCTCGCCACCGCTTTCCTTCGGGCACCCTCGCCACCGCTTTCCTTCGGGCACCCTCGGCGCCGCTTTCTTTCGGGCAGCCTCGGCGCCGCTTTCTTTCGGGCAGCCTCGGCACCGCTTTCCTTCGGGCACCCTCGCCACCGCTCCTTCCGGCTGCCCACTCCACTCCTCTTTCCGGCCGCCGCGACCTCAGCCCACGACAACCTCCCCGGCCGCATGACCACACACGTCAACCCACCCCTCGTACCAACTGATCGTGTGCCCCTCGGGGACCGACGTACGGGACCGGGGTAAGTTCGGAGCATGCGTGAATCCCAGCTCGGAGATCTGACCGTTTCGGCCCTCGGGCTCGGCTGCATGGGGATGTCGCAGTCGTACGGCGCCCCCGACGACGCCGAGTCGATCGCGACGGTGCACGCCGCGATCGATGCCGGGTGCACCTTTCTCGACACCGCCGACGTGTACGGCGACGGCGCCAACGAGGAGCTCGTCGGCCGGGCGCTGGCCGGGCGCCGCGACCAGGTGGTGCTGGCGACCAAGTTCGGCTTCAGTCGCGCGCAGGCCGCCGACCAGGTCCCGAACGTCGTCAACGGCACCCCGGCGTACGCGCGGGAGGCCATCGACGCCTCGCTGCGCCGCCTCGGCGTCGACCACGTCGACCTGTGGTACCTGCACCGCCGCGACCCCAACGTCCCGATCGAGGAGACCGTCGGCGCGATGGCCGAGGCCGTGCAGGCCGGCAAGGTCCGCTACCTCGGCCTCTCGGAGGTCAACGGCGAGACCGTCCGCGCCGCGCACGCCGTCCACCCGATCAGCGCGGTCCAGAGCGAGTGGTCCCTGTGGACCCGCGACCCCGAGACCGTCGTCCTGCCGACGCTGCGCGAGCTCGGCATCGGGTTCGTCCCGTTCAGCCCGCTCGGCCGCGGCTTCCTCACCGGCCAGATCCAGTCGCCCGCCGACTTCGGCCCCGACGACATGCGCGCCGCGATGCCGCGCTTCACCGGCGACAACTTCCAGAAGAACCTCGACCTCGTCGACCAGGTCAAGTCCCTCGCCGCCGCCCGCAACGTCACCGCAGGCCAGCTCGCCCTCGCCTGGCTGCTTGCCCAGGGCAACGACATCGCCCCGATCCCCGGCACCAAGCGCCGCAAGTACCTCACCGAGAACCTCGCAGCGGCCGACCTCACCCTCACCCCCGAGGAACTGACCACCCTCAACAACGCCTTCCCACCGGACGCCGCCGCCGGCACCCGCTACAACGAATCCGCCCTGAAAATGGTCGGCAAGTGACCCCGTACGGCGAGGAGAGCACCCCCGGCGCGTCCATCTCCGGCGCGTCCGCCCCCGCCAGTCCCACCCCTGGTGCGTCCACCTCCGGTGTGTCCGCCCCCGGCGCATCCAGCTCCGGTGCGCCCGCCTCCGGTGCGTTTACCCCCGCCGGTCTCACCTCTGGTGCGTCCATCTCCGCCACGTCCGCCCCCGCCGGTCTCACCCCTGGTGCGTCCATCTCCGCCACGTCCGCCCCCGCCGGTCTCACCCCTGGTGCGTCCACCTCGGGTGCGTCCACCTCGGGTGCGTCCACCTCCGGTGCGTCCGCCCCCGGCGCATCCAGCTCCGGTGCGCCCGCCTCCGGCGCGTCTGCCCCCGC
>NZ_JBNCLH010000007.1:91577-281155 GCF_049844575.1 Kribbella sp. DT2
GGTCCCACCTCCGGTGCGTCCACCTCCGGTGCGTCCGCCCCCGGCGCATCCAGCTCCGGTGCGCCCGCCTCCGGCGCGCCCACTCCCGGCGCCAACCCCTCTGCTCCAACTGGCGCCGCCGCGGCGAGCACCTCCAGCGACGCGCCCGGCGCCCTCAGCGGCGAGCAACCACTGATCGCCGTCACCGGGTCCACCGGCAAGCTCGGCTCCAAGGTCGCCCGCCAACTGGCCGACGCCGGCGTACGCCAGCGCCTGCTGGTCCGGGACCCGGCGAGAGCCCCCGAGCTGCGAAACGCCGAAGTAGCCCAAGCGGCCTATGGCGAGCACGACGCCCTCCTCGACGCGCTCGACGGCGTCCACACGCTGCTCCTGCTCAGCGCCACCGAGTCCGCCGACCGCGTCTCCTTGCACAAGGCAACGATCGACGCGGCCGTCGCCGCCGGCGTACAGCACATCGTCTACACCTCCTTCGTCGGCGCAGCACCGAACGCGACGTTCACCTTCGCCCGCGACCACTGGCACACCGAGCAGCACCTCCGCTCGACCGGCGTCGACTTCACCTTCCTCCGCGACAACCTGTACCTCGACTTCGTCCCCGGCTTCGTCGGCGAGGACGACACCATCCGCGGCCCGGCTGGCGACGGCCGCGTCGCCGCCGTACTGCGCGACGACGTCGCCGCAGTCGCCACGCAGGTCCTGCTCGACCCCGCGGCACACACCGGTACGACGTACGACCTCACCGGCCCGACCGCCTTCACCCTCACCGAAGCCGCGGCCCTCCTCAGCGAGACCCACGGCCGCAAGATCCGGTACGAGCCGGAGACCCTCGACGAGGCCTACCGCTCGCGCGAACGCTTCGGCGCCCCCGCTTGGGAGGTCGCCGGCTGGGTCACGTCGTACGCCGCGATCGCCAGCGGCGAGCTCGGCACCGTCAGCCCCGCGGTCGAGCAGCTCACCGGCCGCAAGCCCACCGGCCTGACCGAGTACGTCGCGACGCTCTGACTGTCGGAGCTGTTTGAGACACTGTCCCCGTGCCGCTCTACCGTGACGAAGCCATCGTGCTCCGAACCCAGAAACTGGGCGAAGCCGACCGCATCGCCACGCTCCTGACCCGCCAGCACGGCAAGATTCGCGCCGTCGCCAAGGGCGTCCGCCGTACGACGTCCCGCTGGGGCGCCCGCCTGGAACCCTTCAGCCACGTCGACCTCCAGCTCGCCACCGGCCGCACCCTCGACGTGGTCACCCAGGCCGTCTCGATCGCGGCGTACGGCGAAGGCATCGTCAGCGACTACGCCCGCTACACCACCGGCACGGTCCTCCTGGAAACCGTCGACCGCCTGGTGGTAGAGGAAAAAGAACCAGCCACCCAGCAACACCTCCTGCTGGCCGGAGCCCTGCGCGTCCTCTCGAACGGCGAACGAGAACCCCGCCTCATCCTCGACTCCTTCCTCCTCCGCTCTCTGGCCATCTCCGGCTACGCCCCCTCCTTCGGCGACTGCGCCAAGTGCGGCGAACCAGGCCCCCACCGAGCCTTCAACCCCGCGGCCGGCGGCGTGGTCTGCAGCTCCTGCCGCCCACCCGCCTCCGCCATGCCCGCCCCCGCCACCATCACGCTCCTCGCCGCCCTCCTCACCGGCGACTGGCCCACCGCAGAACGCACCGACCCCAGAACCCGCCGAGAAGCCGACACGCTAGTAGCTGCCTTCGTAGCCTGGCACCTGGACCGCCTCCGCTCCCTCCGGCATTTGGACCTGTCAACGGGACCCGAGCCCAAGCTCCCACTTGCAGAAAGCAGTTGATCGGCCGACGACGGCTGTCCCAACAGCACTTACTGCCATGCACGTCGTGAGAGGTATTTCCGGGCTGGATTGCCCGCAGCCGGTGACCAGCAACGTGGATCCTGCGCAAGCCAGGAGCTAGCGACCCGCACCGATCAACAAGCTCCGACCTTCGGCGTGCTCGGAGTCGTCTCCGACCCGTCCGGATCGACCAGTACTGGTACCGCCTCGCCGATCTGCAGCTGGGTTGCTGCTGACTGCGTCATCGGGATCTGGCCGGTGTCACCCAGGGTGCTTTCCCAGGTGATGTCCCAGTGGGTGGTGGCGGTGACGTCGTACTTGCAGCTCGGTTGGTCGCGGGAGGTCTTCAGGTAGCGGTGGCCGCAGTCGGGGGAGTCCTTGATGCCGAAGGACTTGTCGTACGGCGTACCGGAGGTCTCGCAGCGAAGGGTCTTGCCGTCGCCGAGGGACCAGTCGACGGCGTTGACCTGGGCCTTCACGTTCACCGTGAGGCCAGGCACGCTGGCGGAGCGAGTGATGGGGCCCCAGGTGTTCTCGGACTTGGTCACCCACAACCAGACCGGCATGTTGACGAGCCCGATCTGACCGGCGCCTGGGGTGGTACCGACTTGCGGCTTCCCGAGCTTCATCTCGGCGATTGCCCGGTAAACGAGGGTCAACGGATCGACGACCTCGATATCGGGCTCACCCTCGATCCACACGAACCGGGTGACCAGGTGACGCCCCTCGTCGTAACCCTGCTCCCGCAGACAAGCCCAGACTCCTCCCTTGGTCGGATCCTTTCCTGTCCAGATCGGGTCGTCGTACGGCGGCGGAGGATTCATTCGCTGCAGGTAGCACTGATGAGTGTTGGACCAGTTGCCAAGCTCGGAGGTGCAAGTCTGGGGTCTCCCGCCGAAGTTGCAGACGGGTTTCGTCGCCTTCTTGACCGGCTTTGTCGTCTCCTCGTTGCTACCGCCGGGTACGGGGATAGTCGATGAGAGGACGGTTATGCATTTGCGGGTGATCGACGAACACTTCGTGACGTAGCCGGGTGGATCGGCCAGGGCTGCCGACGGAATCATCAGGCTTGAGAGGCAGATGGCCAACGCCGCCACGGCCAGTCGCTTCAGCATGCGCCACCTCCCTTCTCTTCGACGAGGAACCAGGCCTTGCTCTTCTCGTTGAGCGCTTTCGCAAAGACCAATTTCGCCTTGGCCATGTGACGGTCGCCGTCGTTGCCGGTGTCGGGAATCGGTTTGCGTGTGGACTGAAGGTTGGTGGTCACTTTCGAGCTGTCGATACAGGCGGTCAGCCGAACCTCAGGCTGCTCCAGTGTCAACTTGACCGATTCGACCGAGGTAGAGCCGATCTGCACGAATCCTGTCTGATACCAGCCGTTCTCCCGCTGGAACTTGATCTCGCCGAGCACATCGATCAGCCATGTGCCACCGTTGCCTGCTCTTGTCAGCGCTGCACGGTCCGACTTCCGTGGGTCGTGGAGGGTCGCATCAACGGCTCGCCGCGCGCTTGCGTACCGCACCTTGGCGGCGTTGATGGCCGACTGCTCCTCCTCGGTCCATCGGGGTGCTGACGGCGTACCGGGGCTCGCGGTGGTTGGCGTGCTGCTGGGCGGGGTGGTGTCCGGGCGGCCCGCTTCGGGGGAGTTGGTGCAGGCGGCGGCCAGGGTGGCTAGGCACAGGGCTGCGGCTGCGGTGGTGACTCGGCGGGTCATGCGGGGACGGCTCCTGAGTGAACGGGGGTTGCGGACAGTGCAAGGGTTTCATACGGGGTGTGTTGGTGGTTGGGGTTATCCACAGGTTGCAGGTTGTTGCGGGGGTGGGGGCTGGCGGGAAGTCGCCGGTTCAAGTAAGGGGGCGGGGTTGGTGGCGGGCGCTCCAGGCGGATGGGGGAAAATCGCAGGTATGTCGCCACTGGGTCGTCGTCGGGTTGTGGAGAGCGTGCGTCGGGGGGAAGTGGTGGCTCCGGAGCCGCATCCTTCGGGGGCTCGGGTGCCGGGGGTGCCGGGGGAGCTGGTGCCTCGGCACGTCGCGATCGTGATGGACGGGAACGGGCGGTGGGCCAAGCAGCGGGGACTGGCGCGGACCGAGGGGCACAAGGCGGGGGAGGCCTCGCTGCTGGACGTGATCAAGGGTGGGATCGAGATCGGGGTGAAGTACGTCTCGGTGTACGCGTTCTCGACCGAGAACTGGAGCCGGTCGCCTGAGGAGATCCGGTTCCTGATGGGGTTCAACCGGGAGGTGATCCGGCGGCGGCGCGACGAGCTGGACGCGATGGGGGTGCGGGTCGTGTGGTCGGGGCGCCGGCCGCGGTTGTGGAAGAGCGTGATCGACGAGCTCGAGGACGCGCGGGAGCGGACCAAGGACAACGACGTGATCACGCTGCAGTTCTGCGTGAACTACGGCGGGCAGGCGGAGATCACCGACGCCATGAAGGCGATCGCGCACGAGGTTGCCGCGGGCAAGCTTCGGCCGGACCGGATCACGGAGAAGACGATCGCCCGGCACCTCTACCACCCGGAGGTGCCGGAGGTGGACCTGTTCGTGCGGTCGTCGGGGGAGCAGCGCACGTCGAACTTCCTGGTCTGGCAGCTGGCGTACGCCGAGATGGTGTTCCTGGACACGCTCTGGCCCGACTTCGACCGGCGGGACCTGTGGCGGGCGATCGAGATCTACGCGCAGCGCGACCGCCGGTACGGCGGGGCGATCCCGAACGAGGTCCCTGGGCAGACGCCGGGCTAGGGCGTGTCTCCTATTCCCGCCTACTGCGCGGCACTCGGCACGGCACCTCGGAGCACCTGCTCGCTACGGCGGGAACTAAAAGACACGGCCTAGACCTCAGCGGTTGCGGGGTGAGGGCAACAAGCCCCGCTCGATCGCGACCGTCACCGCGTGGGTGCGGTCGTCGACGTCGAGCTTGGTGAACAGGCGCTGCAGGTGCGTCTTCACGGTGGCCTCGCCGATGAAGAGCTCCCGGCCGATCTCCGCGTTGCTCAGGCCGCGGGCGACCGCGGCGAGGACCTGGAGCTCCCGAGGTGACGGCTGTACGGCGGGCGCGGGCGCCGGCGTACGGAGCCGGGACATCAACCGCGCGGCGACCGGCGGTGCGAGGACGGTTTCGCCGCGTGAAGCGGCGCGGATCCCGTCGAGCAGTTCGGCGTGCGGGGTGTCCTTCAGCAGGTACCCGGCGGCCCCGGCCTCGACGGCGTGCAGGATGTCGGTGTCCGTGTCGTACGTCGTCAGCACCAGGACCTTCGTCGTCGGGTAGCCCGACACGATCGCGCCGGTCGCCGAGACCCCGTCGCGGCGTGGCATCCGCAGGTCCATCAGTACGACGTCCGGCCGGGTCGCCTCGACGAGTGCGAGTGCTTCCTCGCCGTCGCCGGCCTCGCCGACCACCTCGATGTCCTCGGTGACGGCGAGCATGCCGGTCAGCCCGGAGCGCACGATGGGGTGGTCGTCGACCACCAGGACCCGCACGGTCACGAATACTCCTGAGTCTTAGGAACGATGAGCACGGTCTCGGGTCCTCCTGACCCGCCGACCACCGGCACGGTCTCGGGTCCTCCTGACCCGCCGACCACCAGCACGGTCACGAACTCTCCTGGCCGGCCGAAGGAATGAGCACCTGCACCCGCGTCCCACGCCCCGGGGCGCTCTCCACCTGCACGCTGCCCCCGGACTCCTCGACCCGCCCGCGCATCGCGGCGAGCCCGTACCCGGCGGCAGCCGCCGACGGCTCGAAGCCCGTCCCGTCGTCGGACACCGAGATCCCCACCCCGTCCGCCGACATCGTCAGCGTGATCAGCACCGACGTGGCCCCCGCGTGCTTGCGGACGTTCGCCAGCGACTCCTGCGCCGCCCGCAGCAGCACCACCTGCTGGCCCTGCGGCAGGGACGCGACCTCGTCATCAGGCATGTCCAGCGTCACCTGTACGTCGACGCCGGTCTCGGCGGCGAACCGTTCGGCCTGGCGCCGCAGCACCTCGGTCAACGTTGCCTCCGACAACGCGACCGGGGTGAACGCGGCCACGAGGGCTCGCGCCTCGGCCAGGTTCTCCCGTGCCGTGTCCTCGATCGCGCTCAACCGGCCGGCCACCGCCGTGGCGCCGCCGCGGGAGAGCTCGACCGACGCGGTCTGCGCGAGCATCACGATGCTGGTCATGCCCTGCGCCAAGGTGTCGTGGATCTCCCGCGCCATCCGTTCCCGCTCGGCCATCACGCCGGCCGAGTGGTGCGCGCCGGCCAGTTCGTCGCGGGTCGACTCCAGTTCCTCGATCAGGTCGGCGCGCTGCTGGCTCTGCGCGATCACCCGGTCGATCCAGATGCCCAGCAGCATGCTGACGACCAGGCTGATGATCATCCAGGGCAGGATGTTCCAGAACGCGCTGAGCGTCCAGCCGGCGCCGTACAGCTGGCCGGTCCCGACGCCGACCAGCAGCAGCAGGCTGAACAGCACGCCGTCGCGTGCGCGGTCGGCGAGCAGCCAGATCTGCGGTGACGCGATGAACATCAGGAACACGGCCTGCGGGTAGATCGCCACCACCGCGGCGACGCACAGGATCGCGATCACCCGGTAGCCGTGCGACGGCGGCCGCCGTCGCGTTGTCATCGCGGGGCTGCCGATCAGCGCGTACGCCGTACCGAGGACCGCGAGCAGTGCCAGCAGGACGACGTGCTCGCGGCCGGTCAGCTCGTTCGGGAGGAGGGAGACGACGGCGGTGACAGTGAGCAGCGCCCAGAACACGATGTGCCAGGCCAGCAACGTCCTGGTCCAGACCGGCTCCGCATAGGGCCCGCTGCCGAGTTCCATACCGTCCATCTTCACCCACGACGGGCGTGACCGGAGCATTTCAGCCCGCGTCCCGGCGGGTCCAGCGGAACACGCGCTGGGCGACGACGAGGCCGACCACGAGCCAGACCGAGAGCACGATCGCGCCGGTGCCGAGCTGCCACGAGCCGCCGGGCTCGGACGCCTCGAAGCCGTCCGGCAGGAACACCGACCGCATGCCCTGGGCGAGCCACTTGAGCGGGAACACCTCGGACACGGAGCGCATCCAGGCCGGCAGGCTGCTGTAGACGAAGTAGACGCCGGAGATGAACTGCAGCAGCAGGACGACCGGGGTGACCACGGCCGAGGCCGCCTTGCCCGACTTCGGTACGACGGAGAACGCGATCCCCAGCACCGAGCCGGACGCCGTACCGAGCACGAAGATCCACAGGAAGTTCAGCCACCGGTCGGGCGACGACGGGATGTCCACGCCGAGCAGCAGGCCGGCGATCGCCAGCAGCAGCCCGAACTGGGCGATCGAGGTGACCAGGACCAGCCCGATCTTGCCGATGAAGTACGACTGCGGCGACATCGGCGTACCGCGCAGGCGTTTGAGCAGGTCCTCGTCGCGTTCCATCGCGATCGTGATCGCCAGCGACTGGAAACTGGTCAGGAAGATGCCCGAGGCGATCATCCCGGGCGTGAAGTACGTCGCGGCGTCGACGCCGTCGGCGAAGTCGGTCCCGCTGAAGACGGCCGAGAAGATGGCGAGGAAGATGATCGGGAAGAAGAAGGTGAAGATCAGCTGCTCCTTCTCGCGGAAGAACTGCTTCACCTCCAGCCCGGTCCTGGAAAGCCCGACCTGTACGACGGACGGCAGCGGCCGGCTCGGGGCGGTGGTGCTCATCGGGTTGCTCCTTCGAGGGCGGCCGGCTGTACGGCGCCGATCAGGTCCAGGTAGATGTCTTCGAGGCTCGGCCGGCGGACCTGCAGCTCGGGCACCTCGCCGCCGAACCGGGCCATCAGCCGCGCGACCTCCGCGGTCGGCTCGTCGGTGCGGAGCTCGTGCGCGCCGTCGGCGTCCAGCCACGAGACCCGCGCGGTCCGGGCGCCGCGACCGCCGAGCGTGTCCGGGGTCGCGACCTCGAGCATCCGCCCGTCGGCGATCACGCCGACCCGGTCGGCCAGGTGCTCGGCCTCGTCCAGGTAGTGGGTGGTGAGCAGGATCGTGGTCCCGCTGGTGCGCAGGTTCTCGATCAGGGTCCAGAACTGGCGCCGCGCCTCGGGGTCGAAGCCGGTGGTCGGCTCGTCGAGGAACAGCAGGTCCGGGTTGCCGATCACGCCGAGCGCGACGTCGAGTCGCCGGCGCTGACCGCCGGACAGTTTCCGGGTCCGGGTCTTGGCCTTCTCCTGCAGCCCGACCGACGCGATCACCTCGGCGGGGTCGCGCGGGTTCGGGTAGTAGCGGGCGAAGTGCTCGACCAGCTCGGCGACCGACAGCTCGGCCTCGTCGCGCGACGACTGCGCCACGATCCCGACGCGGGCCCGCCAGTGCCGGTCCGCGTGCGCCGGATCGATGCCGAGGACCTGTACGTCGCCCTCGTCGGCCCGGCGGTACCCCTCCAGGATCTCCGTGGTCGTCGTCTTGCCGGCGCCGTTCGGGCCGAGCAGGGCGAACACCTCGCCGTGCCGGATGTCCAGGTCGACGCCCGCGACGGCGACCTTGTCCGGGTACCGCTTGACGAGTCCGCGGACCCGCACTGCCAAGTCGTTGTCGGTCATGGCTCCAGCCTGGCCGCTCAGGTGCCTGCCCGATGAGACCCGTACGACGTACCTGCTGTCCCCCATCCGGTGGACAGGACGCCGAAAATCCCCGGCCCGACGCGCGGACGGGGGCTGACGGGAGCAGCCCGCGTTGGTTAGCGTCGGGCCCATGAGTCAGACAGTGCGTGGAGTCGTAGCCCTGAGCAAAGGTGCCCCGGTCACGATCGAGCAGATCACGATCCCCGATCCCGGTCCGGGCGAGGCGGTGGTGCAGGTCCAGGCATGTGGCGTCTGCCACACCGACCTGCACTACCGGGAGGGTGGGATCAACGACGAGTTCCCGTTCCTGCTCGGCCACGAGGCGGCCGGGATCGTGGAGAGCGTCGGCGAGGGTGTCACCGATGTCGCGCCGGGCGACTTCGTCGTCCTGAACTGGCGCGCGGTTTGCGGCAGCTGCCGGGCCTGCCTGCGCGGCCGCCCGTGGTACTGCTTCAACACCCACAACGCGAAGCAGAAGATGACGCTGGCCGACGGCACCGAGCTGTCGCCCGCGCTCGGTATCGGCGCGTTCGCGGAGAAGACCCTGGTCGCGGCCGGTCAGTGCACGAAGGTCGACCCGGCCGCGAAGGCCGAGGTCGCCGGGCTGCTCGGCTGCGGCGTGATGGCTGGTATCGGTGCCGCGGTCAACACCGGCACCGTCGGCCGCGGTGACACCGTCGCGGTGATCGGCTGCGGCGGCGTCGGTACGGCGGCCGTCGTCGGCGCCCGGCTGGCGGGTGCGGCGAAGGTGATCGCGCTCGACATCGACCAGCGCAAGCTCGACGTCGCGCAGGAACTCGGCGCGACGCACACGATCAACTCCAAGGGCCTGGACCACGACGGGGTCGTCGAGGCGGTCCAGGAGCTGACCGGCGGGTTCGGCGCGGACGTCGTGATCGACGCGGTCGGCCGTCCGGAGACCTGGAAGCAGGCGTTCTACGCCCGCGACCTGGCCGGAACGGTCGTGCTGGTCGGCGTACCGACGCCCGAGATGCAGCTCGAGATGCCGCTGCTCGACTTCTTCGGCCGCGGTGGTTCGCTCAAGTCCAGCTGGTACGGCGACTGCCTGCCGAGCCGCGACTTCCCGCTGCTGATCGACCTGCACCTGCAGGGCCGGCTGCCGCTCGACCGGTTCGTGTCGGAGACGATCGCGCTGGATGAGGTCGAGGCCGCGTTCGCGAAGATGCACCACGGCGACGTGCTGCGCTCGGTAGTGGTCTTCTGATGGCGGCGAGAATCGAGCGGCTCGTTACGTCCGGAACGTTCAGCCTGGACGGCGGGACGTGGGACGTCGACAACAACATCTGGCTGGTCGGCGACGACCACGAGGTGCTGGTGATCGACGCCGCGCACGACGCCGAGCGGATCGTGCAGGCGGTGGGGGACCGGCGAGTGGTCGGGCTGGTCGCCACGCACGGGCACAACGACCACATCAACGCCGTCGGCGGCGTCCAGGCCGTGCTGAAGTGCCCGGTCTGGATCAGCTCCGCGGATCAGATGCTCTGGTCCGCCCTGTACGACGACCTGCCGGACCACGACCTGAAGGAGGGCACGACCTTCGACGTCGCCGGTACGACGCTCAAGGCCGTGGCGACCCCGGGCCACAGCCCCGGCTCGACCTGCCTGTACGCCGCCGACCTGGACGCCGTCTTCACCGGCGACACGCTCTTCCAGGGTGGTCCGGGCGCGACCGGCCGGTCGTACAGCGACAAGCCGACGATCCTGAAGTCGATCCGCGAGCGGCTGCTCACCCTGCCGGAGAGCACGGTCGTGCACACCGGCCACGGTGACACCACCACGATCGCGGCGGAGCTGACCACGGTCGCGTAAGCACCCGAAGACCGGCCCTGTAGTTGCTCACGGCAACTGCAGGGCCGGTCTTTCGTCTGCCCGTTCCATGGGGCCACAGCCCTCTGGACACACAATTTACAGCGCTGTAAGGTCCCTCGCAAGCCACCGCCGAGAGGGGACTGTCGAGGATGCCCACCCGCCCGAACATCCTGCTGCTGATGACCGACCAGCACCGGGCCGGCCTGACCCGTCGGCACTGGACCGCCGGCTCCGGGCTGAGCCTGGACACGATGCCGCGCCTGGACCAGGTCGCGGCCGCGGGCGCCGCGTTCGGTCGCGCCTACACGAGCTACCCGGCGTGCGTGCCGGCGCGGACGAGCCTGCTCACCGGCCGCTTCCCGACCGCGCACCACGTCCGGCAGAACAGCAATGCCGAGCACGCCTACTACTCCGAGGACCTGCTCGACGTACTGCGGGCGGCGGGTTACTCGCTGCACTTCTCGGGCAAGCCGCACATGCACCGGTCCGAGCAGGACTTCGACACCTACCACGGCCCGTTCATGCACGACCGCGGTCCGGAGGTCAGCGAGACCGACGCCGCGTTCGACCAGTGGCTGCACGAGCTCGACCATGGCGTCGCCGACGAGCCCACGCCGTACCCGGTCGAGGCGCAGCTGCCGTACCGGATCGTCGACGGGGCGATCGACGCGTTGCAAGCGACCAGCGAGGACGACCCGTTCTTCCTGTGGGTCTCGTTCCCCGAGCCGCACAACCCGTACCAGGTGCCCGAGCCGTACTTCAGCCTGTTCGCCGAGGAGGACGTGCCCGAGCGACTCGCCGGTCCCGAGTCGATCCCCGACCTGGGCTGGCGTTACCGCTGGCTGCACGAGCTGACAACGACCAAGAGGCCCGGGTACGACGACGCCTGGCGGCGCTACCGCGCCAACTACCTCGGCATGCTGCGCCTGATCGACGACCAGATCGCGCGGCTGCTGGACCAGCTCGGCGACCGGCTGGACGACACGATCGTGGTGTTCGTCAGCGACCACGGCGACTACGTGGGGGAGTACGGCCTGCAACGCAAGGGTGCGGGTATGTCCGACTTCCTGATGCGGATCCCGTTCGTGGTCAGCGGTCCTGGCATCTCGGCCGGTCCGCGCGACGAGCTGGTCTCGATGGTCGATCTGTTCCCGACGCTCTGCGAGCTGGTCGGCGCGGAGATCCCGCCCGGCGTCCAAGGCCGCAGTCTCGCGCCGCTGCTCGCGGGCGAGACCGGCCCCGAGGCCGAGTTCGGCAGCATCTACGCCGAGCTCGGGTACGGCGGTGTCTCGTACGACGAGCACGACCGCCCGCCGCTGCACTTCCCGTACCCGGGACGCAACTACGACGAGCTGAACTCCGTCACCCAGAGCGGCGGCGAACGGATGCTTGTCAGCGGCAACCACAAGCTGATCGTCGACGACCGCGGTCAGCACCGCCTGTACGACCTGAGCGCCGATCCGGCCGAACTGGCCGACCTGGCCGACGACCCCGCCCACCACGCCGTCCACGACGCGCTCCAGGCCGCCTTGCTGCGCTGGCTGATCCGCGTCGCCGACGACCTGCCGGCAGGGGCGTACACCCCCAAAACCGTCAAGCACAACTGGCGCTGGGCGTAAAACCCGTTCGCGCTGACCTGGAGGCGCACCATGACAGGACTCACCCGCCGGACCTTTCTCGGGTTCGGCGCCGCGACCGCGGCGGCACTGACTCTCCCCGGCTGCGGCGGCAGCGACGAAGGCTCGTCGGACGGGCTGCGCGTCGCCTGGTACGGCGGCGACCCCGTGCACAAGGCGATGGATGCCGCGCTGAAGGACTCCGGTCTGACGGTCAGCACCGAACGCGCCGCGTTCGCCGACTACTGGGACAAGCTGGCCACGCAGACCGCCGGCCGCAAGGGCCCGGACGTCCTGCGGATGTCGATGACGTACTTCGCCGAGTACGCGCAGCGGAAGGCGCTGCTCGACCTCACGGGCAAGGAGATCAAGCTCGACGCCCTCGACCAGGACGTCGCGGACAGCGGCAAGATCGACGGCAAGCTGATGGGCATCGGCCAGTCGTCGATCACGCACGCGACGTTCCGCAACCCCGCGCTGGTCGAGTCCCGCGGCGGCAAGCTGCCCGCGACCTGGAGCTGGGACAGCTTCGCGACGTTCGCCAAGGACTTCGCGGCCGACGCCGGGCCGGGCAAGTACGGGACGACCGATGTCGGCGGCAACATCCAGATCTTCGAGGTCTGGTCCCGCGAGTACGGATCCGAGGTGTTCGGCGACCGCAAGCTTGCCGCTGGCAAGGAGGTCATCGAGGGCTGGTTCGCGTACTGGGACGACCTGCGCAAGGCCAAGGCGGCTCCGGCCGCGGACGTCTCCGCCGAGGGCGGGTCGTTCGAGACCTCGCAGCTGTCCAAGGGCGCGGCACCGGTCGAGTTCGGCTGGGTGCAGCAGTTGACGTTCTACCAGCCGCTGGTCAAGAACGCCGAGCTGGCGGTCGGCGCCGTACCGGGCCGGACGGCAGGGTCGCTGCGTGGGCAGTTCGTCAAGGCGCTCGACTTCTGGTCGGTGTCGGCCGAGACCAAGAACCCCGACGCCGCCGCCCAGCTGATCGACTTCCTGGTCAACGACGAGCGCGCGGTCAAGGCGATCGGGCTGACGCTCGGCGTACCGCCGTCAAAGAAGTCGCGCGACCTGCTCGCCGCGCAGCCCAGGACGCCGGCCGGTCAGGCGATCGCGTACGTCGAGAAGATCGAGCAGCAGGTCGGCCCGTCGCCGCAGCCGTGGCCCAAGGGGTACGGCGAGCTGAACAGCGTGTTCAGCCGGCTCAACCAGGACATCGGGTTCGGCAAGACCGACCCGAAGGCCGCCGCGGACAAGTTCGTCGCGGAGTCGGCGCGGGTCCTCGGCGCATGATCAGCGGCACCCTGCGCGGCCGGCTGCGGGAGAGCCTTCCGGCGTACGCGTTCCTCGCGCCGTGGCTGGTCGGGCTGGTCGGCCTGACCCTCGTGCCGATGGTGCTGTCGCTGTACTACTCGTTCACCGACTACAGCCTGCTCAGTCCGCCGGTGTGGGAGGGGCTCGCGAACTACGAGCGGATGTTCTCCGACGACCGGTTCCAGCACTCGCTCGTGGTCACCTTCACGTACGTGCTGCTGTCGGTGCCGCTGGAGCTGGTGTTCGCGCTGGCGGTTGCCGTCGTACTGAACCAAGGTCTGCGCGCGGTGTCGTTCTACCGGGCCGTGTACTACGTGCCGAGCCTGCTCGGCGGCAGTGTCGCGATCGCGATCCTGTGGCGGCAGATCTTCGGCGCGGACGGACTGGTGAACCAGGTGCTCGGGCTGGTCGGCCTGGACGGGCCCGGCTGGATCTCGTCGCCGGACACGTCGCTGTTCACGCTGGTGCTGCTGCGGGTCTGGCAGTTCGGGGCGCCGATGGTGATCTTCCTGGCCGGGCTGCGGCAGATCCCGGCCGACGTCCTGGAAGCGGCCGAGGTCGACGGCGCCGGGCGGGTGCGGCGGTTCTTCCACATCACGTTGCCGCTGCTGTCGCCGATCGTGTTCTTCAACCTGGTGCTGCAGATCATCGGCGCGTTCCAGGCGTTCACGCCGGCGTTCATCATCTCCGGTGGCAGCGGCGGACCGTCCGACTCCACCTTGTTCTACACGTTGTACCTGTACCAGAAGGCGTTCGGCAGCTTCGAGATGGGCTACGCGGCCGCGATGGCCTGGGTGCTGCTGCTGATCATCGCCGGTTTCACCGCGGCCAACTTCGCGATGAGCCGGCGCTGGGTCTTCTACGCCGACGACCGGGAGGCCCGATGAGCAGCTCCGTACCTGGCAGGGCCTCGGCGCCGAACCGGCCGGCCGGGCTGCTGTCGCGCCGTACGGTCGCGCACGCGGTGATCATCCTGGTCGGGCTGGTGATGCTCTACCCGCTGATCTGGATGCTGAGCAGCTCGTTCGAGCCGAACTCCGAAATCTTCGGCTCGTCGTCGGTGCTGCCGACGTCGCCGAGCCTTGACAACTACGTCAACGGGTGGTCGGGAACGGGCAAGCCGTTCTCGCTGTACCTGTTCAACTCGTTGCTGATCTGCGTGCTGACGATCGTCGGCAACGTGCTGTCGTGCTCGCTGGCGGCGTACGCGTTCGCGCGGCTGTCTTTCGTCGGGCGGCGGCTGCTGTTCGGGCTGATGCTCGGCACGATCATGCTGCCGCAGCACGTCACGCTGATCGCGCAGTACTCGATCTTTCGCGACCTCGACTGGATCGACACCTACCTGCCGCTGGTGGTGCCGAAGTTCCTCGGCACCGAGGCGTTCTTCATCTTCTTGATGGTGCAGTTCATCCGCGGCCTGCCGCGCGAGCTGGACGAGGCGGCCCGGATCGACGGGTGCGGGGTGTTCCAGATCTACCTGCGGATCGTGCTGCCGCTGCTGCGCCCGGCGCTGGTGACGACGGCGATCTTCTCGTTCATCTGGAGCTACAACGACTTCTTCACCGCGCTGATCTACCTCTCCGACCCGGACAAGCTGACCGTGCCGCTGGCACTGCGGACGTTCCTGGACTCGTCCGGGCAGTCCGAGTGGGGACAGATGTTCGCGATGAGCCTGGTCACGATGGTGCCGGTGCTGGTGGCGTTCGTGCTGTTCCAGCGACGGATCGTCGAGGGTGTCGCGACGTCCGGGCTCAAGTGAGGTGCCGGCCGGTAGCCTGACGGACGTGATGGGTGGAGGGTGGGGCGCGTGACGAGCAGACCACGGCTGGCCGACGTCGCGGCCCGGGCCGGGGTGTCGATGAAGACCGTGTCCAACGTGATCAACGACTTCCAGCACGTGTCGGCCGAGACCCGGGCGCGGGTGCAGGCCGCGATCGACGAGATCGGGTACCGGCCGAACCTGTCGGCGCGCAACCTCGCGCTCGGCCGGGCCGGGCTGATCGCGCTCGTCGTACCGCAGCTGGACATGCCGTACTTCGCGGCGCTCGCCGGGCAGGTCCTGCAGGCCGCGGCGCGGCACGGCTGGGTGGTGCTGATCCAGCAGACCGGCGGCGACCTCGCGGTCGAGCGTGACGCGTTGGCCGGGCGGTTCCCGCAGCGCATCGACGGGCTGATCCTCAGCTCGACCGCGGTCGGCCCGGCGGAGCTGCGCAGGCGGACCGACCGGACGCCGCTGGTGATGCTCGGCGACCGCAACTACCAGGGCGCCGCGCAGCATGTTGCCATCGACAACGTCACGGCCGCGGCGGCGGCGGTCACGCACCTGGCCGAGCTCGGGCGGCGGCGGATCGCGATGATCGGGTCGAGCCCGGGCGACCGGAAGCATCCGCGGCTGGTCGGCTACCGGCTCGCGCTGAAGGCCGCCGGGCTGCCGATCGACGACAGCCTGATCAAGCCGGTCCGGAACAACCTGGGCGAGGAGGGCGAGCAGCAGATGGCCGCGCTGCTCACCGAGCACGCGGGCGATCCGCCGGACGCGGTGTTCTGCGTGACCGACTGGGTGGCACTGGGCGTCGTCCGGGCGCTGCGGACGCGGGGGTTCCGGGTGCCTGAGGACGTTGCCGTGGTCGGCTTCGACGACATTCCGTACGGGCGTACGGCGACGCCGACGCTGTCCACGATCTCGCCGGACCGGTCGGCGATCGCGCGGCTGGCGGTGGAGTCGCTGCAGGCGCAGTTCGAGGCGGCCGCGGCCGGTACGGCGTACGACGTGGGCGAGCAGCAGGCGGCGTTCCAGCTCGTCGTGCGGGAAAGCTCCGGCGGCTGAGCGGTTGCGCAGTGCGCAAGGCGTCACTGCGGACGCCTTGCATCTATGCATGCATCTATGCGGTAGATTGAGGCTGTGGCCGACGAGAAGAGCCCGGCGGGTGATCGCGCCTACCGGCACACCAAGGAGCTGATCCTCAGCGGCGCGCTCGCCGGTGGACAGCTGACCAGCGAGGGCGAGATCGCGCAGGACCTGTCGATCAGCCGGACCCCGGTGCGCGAGGCGTTCCTGCGGCTGGAGGCCGAGCAGCTCCTGCGGCTCGTCCCCAAGCGCGGCGCCGTCGTCGTACCGGTGTCGCCGACCGAGCTCGAGGACGTGCTCGACCTCCGGGAGGCGCTGGAGACGGCCGCCGTACGCCGTCTGGTGGGGCGCGAGGAGCTGATGACCGCGGCCACGGAGGGGTGGACGCGGGCACTGGCCGAGCAGACGCGGTGCGCGGCCGCCAAGGACCCGGACGGGTTCGCGGTGGCCGACGACGCCTTCCACACCAACTTCGTCGAAGCCTCCGGCAACGCGCTCGCGATCCGGTTCTACCGGTCGCTGGCCGAGCGGCAACGGCGGATGAGCCTCCACGTCACCAGACCGCGGGCGAACCGCCTCGACGAACTCCTGGTGGAGCACCGCGCATTGGCCGACCACGTCGAGCGGCGGGACCCTGACGGCTTCGCCCGTGCTCTTGCGGACCACCTGGACCGCCACCATCGGTCATGAACCGCCGCACGTGGCTGCCGGCCGTCTTCGCGATGTTCTGCTGCGGCTGGGGTGGCAACCAGTTCACGCCGCTGCTCCTGCTGTACCGGCGTACGGGCGGCTACTCGACTGTTGAGGTCGACCTGTTCCTGGGGACGTACGTCGTCGGTCTGGTCCCCGGGTTGCTCGTCGCCGGCGCGCTGTCGGACCGGCACGGCCGGAAGCCGCTGATGTTGGTGGGGACGGCACTCTCGGTGGTGTCCAGCCTGTTCCTGATGGTTGGGCAGACCTGGGCGCTGTACGGCGGGCGGCTGCTCACCGGGGTTGCCGTGGGCATCGCGATGGCCGTCGGCACCAGCTGGGTCAAGGAGCTCTCGCAGCCGCCGTTCGATCCTGCGGCCGATGTCAGCGCCGGTGCGCGGCGTGCTGCGATGGGGCTGACTCTTGGCTTCGGGCTGGGGGCCGGAGTGGCCGGCGTACTGGCTCAGTGGGGGCCGCACCCGACGGTGACGCCGTACGTCGTGCATGTCGTGCTGGCACTGGCTGCGCTGTCCCTGCTGCGTGCGGTGCCTGAGAGTCGGACCGCGCCGGCAGCCGGGTCGCTCTGGTCGTTGCTGAAGGTCCCGGCCGTCGCGCACCGCCGCTTCCTGCGCGTGGTGCTGCCGATGGCGCCGTGGGTCTTCGGCTCGGCCGGCATCGCGTACGCCGTGACGCCGCAGCTCGTCGGCGATCGGCTCGGCAACTGGGGACTGGCCTACGCCACCCTGCTCACGGTCTGCACCCTCGGCACGGGGGCGCTGGTGCAGCCGCTGGCCAAGAGACTCGACTCCGTGTCGACAGCGCGAGCCATCGTCGTCGCGATGGTGCTCATGTCGGCCGGGGTCGGCCTCAGCGCCGTGGTGGCCGACGTGGGCTCGCCGTGGCTCGGCCTGCTCGACGGGGTGCTGCTGGGGGCGGCGTACGGGATCGCGGTGGTCTCCGGGCTGCTGGAGATCCAGCGGATCGCCGCCTTGAGCGGCGGAGCCGACCTGGCTGGGCTGACCGGGGTGTACTACGCCGCTGCGTACACAGGCTTCCTACTGCCGACTGTGCTCGCTGCCGTAGCTGGGCTGGCGCCGTACGTCGTGCTGCTGGGTGTTGTGGCTCTGGTGACGCTGGCCTGTACGGCGGTGGTGCTCGCGTCGTCACGCCGGCACCTGCCGGCGTGAAAATCCGGTCGCTGCTGTCGCGGTCGGCTGGGACCATGGTTGAGGAGTTGCTGTTGTGGCGGCTCTGAGATCGAAGGGACGTGTTTGATGATCGATCGGGTGCCGGCGCAGTTTCGTGGGGTGGCGGACGGCGTGGTGGCCGTCGCCGCGGCGGATCCGCGGTTCCTGGCCGTGATCGTCAACGGCTCGGTCGCGAACGGGCAGCCGGACGAGTGGTCGGACCTCGACCTGGTGGTCGTGTGCGCCGATCCGTACCGGTCCGAGGTAGTTGCGCAGGGCAAGGACTTTGCCGCGGCGGCCGGGCCGTTGCTGGTTGCGTTCACGGGGGAGCACGTCGGCGAACCGCGGTTGCTGATTGCTCTGTACGGGCCGCCGGTGATTCACGTCGACCTCAAGTTCATGGGGCTCGGCGACCTCGGGGAGCGGGTCGAGGACGGGCTCGTCCTGTGGCAGCGCCACGACAGCGTCCAGCAGCAGCTCGACGCGACATCGGCCGCGTGGCCGCAGCCGGACGCGCAGTGGATCGAGGACCGGTTCTGGGTCTGGATCCACTACGTCGCCGCGAAGATCGGGCGCGGTGAGCTGTTCGAGGCGGTCGACGGGCTCGGGATGATCCGGAGCGCGGCGCTCGTGCCGTCGATCGTTGCCCGACGCACCGACCGGCCGACCGGCGTACGGAGGATCGAGCAGTTGGCGCCCGAGATGGTTCCGGCGCTGGCGCGGACTGTTGCCATGCCTGATCGGGCGGACTGCTTGCGGGCGTTGCGGGCCGCGGTCGAGCTGTACGTCGAGGTTCGCGGCGATGACGTCGTACAGCAGACCGAGGCCGAGAAGGCCGTCCTTGGATATCTGGACGGCTTCCCGGCCTGAGCCTCTCGGTCAGCGGGTGGTGGTTGCGCTGGCCTGGTCCCAGGAGACCGGCGTCGTGTAGAGGACGAAGCGGTAGTCGCGGGTCTTGCTGTAGCGGTAGGCCATCGTGGCCACGCCGGCGGAGTTGGTGGTGACCGCCTTCAGGCCCTTCCAGGTCGTCGTACCGCGCTCCTTGAACTGGAACGCGCCTTTCGCGGACCGCTTGAAGTAGCTGTCGGAACCGGTTGAGTACAGCAACGAGGTCCCGGTGAGCGTGACGACGTCCTTGGTGCGCTTGCTGGTGATCCAGGCCGCGGTCGCCAGGCGGATATCGGATTGCAGGGTGTTCTGCGACAGCTGGGTGGTCCCGCTGTCGTAGGCGATCGACGGCCGCCAGGTGTGGATCCCGATGGTGTGGAAGTCGTACACGCCCCAGATGTCCTGGTTGCTTCCGCTGAAGTAGGCGCTGCCCTGGTCGCCCTGGCTCGGGTGGATCAGATTCCAGGACGAGAAGGCCTCGCCGAGGGAGCAGACACCGGAGGCGTACAGCTTGAACTCCTTGTACGGCTGCCCGATGACGACCCGGTACGGCGCGGTGAGGTTGCAGGTCGCGGTGGCCGCGGTGGCCGCGGTGGTTCTGGCGCTCGCCGGCGTCGCGGTGACGGCTGCCGCCGCGATCATCAGAGCGGCGGTCACGGCTGCGGTGGTCTTCTTGCGCATGTTGATCCCCCAGTAGTTGTTTCCCCTTGCCGTGGATACTCGACGTGATCGGCCGGGATGGCAAGGGCCGCCGTCTATTTGCGGCGCGGTGGCGGCGTGGCCGCCGTACGATCGCCGGCAGGGAGAGCGTGGTTGCCCAGAACCGGCGGTGCTGGGAGGCGCTGGCGCCCCACCGGCCGGGGAGTCGGGTCTAGTTCTTCCGGGCCGGTGGAACAGCGCTCAACGAGGACGACCTGGCCGCGGGGTCCGGTGGGTTTCGCGGCCCATCAGCTGAGCAGCGCGGAGGTCTGTCGCCGGCCGGGCGGGACCGACCGGTCCAAGAGATCGGCGACCTCGAAGCTCAGCCGGTCGGCGACGGCCGGGTCGGACCAACGACCTGGACGTCGAAACCTTCACCGTGCCGCCAGTTGCCCGCCGCCGCCGAGCTGAAGGGCCAGACCGTCGTCAACCTGGTCCGGGTGCTCGCCGCCGATTCCGCCAGGCGAGCAGCGAGCTCGCTCTGTACGGCGACCAGCGACAGGTTGCGATCTGGGGCTGGCGACCGCTGACCGGGGATGGGGCCTGGAGCATCCCTGGGTGCTCCGGGCCCCGCGCTCCTGCCTGCTGGGGTGTCCGCGGTGGTGCCGCCGCGGCCCTCGAGCTCGGCCCGCGCGGCATCACCGGCTGGGGGTGTGGTCGGCCGGCGGTGGTCGGGGTGGGGAAGGGGCGGGGGAACTCCAGGAGGGGCGAGCCGTTGTGGGGCGGCCGGTGTGGGTGGTGAGGGTCCAGTGGCCCTGGTGGACGTCGATGTGGTGTCGTTTGCAGAGCAGGGCGAGGTTGGTGAGGCGGGTCTCGCCGCCGTTGGCCCAGTGGACGAGGTGGTGGGCTTCGCACATCGCCGGTGGGGCGCTGCAGACGATGCAGCCTTGGTCGCGGACGTTCAGCGCGTGGCGGATGGCTGGGGTGACGAAGCGGTGCTCGGCGCCGACATCGAGGGGCTCGGAGGCCGTGCCGAGCACCATCGGGATGACTCCGGCGTCGCAGGCGAGGCGGCGGACCGTGGCTGCTGACAGGGCGGCACCAGACGCGAGCGAGCCCGTGCCCGAACCGGTGGTGAGGGCGTCCAGGCCAATGGTGACGGTGATGTGAGGCTTGATGCCGCCGTGGGCCGGCGCGGCGGTGCCGGTCGCGGCGGCGGTCGCCAGCACGGCGGTGAGGGCGTCGGCCTGACGGCGGCCTCGGCTGCGCGGGTCGCGTCGGCCGTCGAGCGTCTTGCGGGGCTTGGCGCCGGCGAAGACGAGCGTCTGCAGCAGCTCGGCGTGCTCACCCGCGAGGTAGCCACCGAACTCGATGCCGAGGTCTCCGCGCTTCAGCCAGAGATTCTCGGACGCCAGAGCCCGGGTCTCGGCGGGCTCGACCCCGTCGGTGTCGAGGGTGTCCCGGACGCGCTTGCCCAGGACGCGGAGGTCGGCCGGGCACAGCACCTCGGCGGCGGTGACGAGCGCGCGCTCGGCGACCTCGAGGTCGTCCACGGGGATCCGGGCGGAGGCTGGGATCCGTTCCAGAGCGGTGACGATGGCAGCAGCCTGACCGGGGTGAACGCGAGCAGCTTCGTCGTGTCCGCTCTGCCCGGGATGACGCCGCGCAGGCGGTTCCGGATCGCTCAACGCGGCGCGGACCTGCTCGTACTTCGGCAGTGCGAGTGCCAGCCGGAGATCACGGCGTACGTCGCTGTGGTCGAGACGATGCCGGGTCGAGATCAGCTGAACGGTGTCCCGGGCGCCGATCTCAGCGGCGTGACCGTTGGCCTCGATCGCGGCGAGCAGCTCGAGACGGTACGTCTGCAGGTGGTCGAGCTGGGCCTGCACGTCGTCCAGAGCGGTCAGCATCTCGCCGCCGCTCATCGTCCACACAGGTCGCTGCCCGAACTGTTCCATGCCGACCAGTCTGCAGTACGTCGCCGACAGTTTTCGGGTCCAGAAGCCCTTGTGCACAAGGGATCTGACGATTGACCGGATCCGGCCAGGTCCGAGCCCCTGTGGAAAACCTCGCTGCGATACGACGTCCGGTCTCGTACGATCGCCGGCATGGAGAGCGTGGTTGCCCAGAACCGGCAGTACTGGGAGGCGCTGGCGCCCCACCGGCCGGGGGAGTCGGTCGAGTTCTTCCGGTCCGGCGGGACGGCGCTCAACGAGGACGAGCTGGCCGCGGTCGGCGACGTCCGTGGGCGGCGGGTGCTGCAGCTGGCCTGCTCGGTGGGCGACGAAGCGCTGAGCTTCGCGCGGCTCGGCGCGGACGTCGTGGCGGTCGATCTCGCACCGACCCACCTCGCGACCGGCCGGGCCAAGGCCGAGGCGCTCGGCCTCGCTGTGGACTTCCGGGAGCAGGACATGATGGCGCTGGATCCCGAGCTGACCGGCTTCGACCTGATCTTCATCTCGTGGGGCGGCATCTGCTGGGTCCCCGACGTGAACCGCTGGGCCGCCGACCTGGCCGCGCGGCTCGCCGCCGGTGGCAAGCTCGTGATCAGCGAGCACCACCCGATCTGGGAGGTCCTCACCGTCACCGCTCCGATGCGGGTCAACGGCGACTACTTCACACCGGCGCGTGTGGGCACCGCCGATCCCCTCAAGGCGCCGCAGATCACGCGCGAGTTCAAGACACCGATCACCAGCCGCAGCTTCGTGTGGAGCATCGGCGCTGTCGTCACCGCCGTACTGGAGGCCGGGCTGACCCTCGGCTCACTGCAGGAGTTCCCGGCCCCGGAGATGTACGCCGACCTCGGCGAAGAAGCCGGCCACCTCCCGGCGACCTACCTGATCACGGCCCTACGCAGCGTCGACCGCCCGGAAGCCCGCCTGACCTGAGCGGACCCGGACCAGGCCCGCCACCGACTGCCGTGGGGGCGGGAAGATCAGGTTTTCTGGCACTCCGCGCAGGTGCCGAAGATTTCCAGGGTGTGGCTGATGTCGGCGTAGCCGTGCTCGGCGGCGACCTTGTCGGCCCAGCGTTCGACGGCGGGGCCTTCGACCTCGACGGTGCGGCCGCAGTTGCGGCAGACGAGGTGGTGGTGGTGACCCTTCGAGCAGCGCCGGTACGCCGTTTCGCCGTCCGCGGTGCGGAGGACGTCGACCTCGCGGGAGTCGGCCAGGGCCTGCAGCGTGCGGTAGACCGTGGTCAGGCCGACGGCCTCGCCGGAGGTCCGGAGCTCCTGGTGGATCTCCTGGGCTGTCCGGAAGTCGTCCAGGTTGTCCAGCACCGACGCCACCGCCGCGCGCTGGCGGGTGGACCTCGTTCCGATCGCCACCGTTCCTCCTGTCATGAGATCACCGATTCTCCCCGGCAACTCGCCATTCTGGCAGACGTCACCAAGTCGGCGCCTGTCACCAAGCCGGTCCCCGCCAAGTCAACGCCTGCCAAGTCAACGCCTGCCAAGTCAGTGCTCGTCCCAGTGGTCGCCGTGGGCCGCGTGCAGGTGCCCGTCGTGCACGTAGTCGACGTGGTCGCCGTGCTCGACCTTCGGGTGCCCGCACTTCTGGCCGTGCGCGTGCTCGTGCTCGTCGTCGACGACGTGCGGCTCCGGCCCCGGGACCCCGACCTCCGGCTCCTCATCAGCCAGCGGAGCCTGTACGGCGCGCCGCCGGCGGACGAGTGCACCCGCGGCCGCCGCCGCGACGAAGCACGCCAGCGCCAGGACGACGATCGTCGCACCGGGTGCCACATTCGCGTTGTACGACGTGATGATCCCGGCGAGGCACACCAGCACACCGATCCCGCAGGCCGTCACGAACGTCGACCGGAACGACCGCGTCACCTGCTGCGCCGTCGCGACCGGAACCACCATCAGCGCGCTGACCAGCAGCAACCCGACGGTCCGCATCGCGACGGTCACGGTCACCGCGGCCATCACCGCGATCAGCAGGTTGAGCAGCCGCACGCGCAGCCCGGTGACCCGCGCGAACTCCTCGTCCTGGCAGACCGCGAACAGCTGCGGCCCGAGGCCGATCGCGACCACCAGTACGACGACGGCAAGCCCCACCACGACGTACAGGTCGGACGGCGAGACCGTGGTCAACGAGCCGAACAGGTAAGTGTTCAAGGTCGCCGCGCCCTGCCCCGCCAGGCCGATCAACAGCACACCACCCGCGATCCCGCCGTAGAACAGCAACGACAGCGCGACGTCCCCGCTGGTCTTCCCCCGCGCCCGGATCAGCTCGATCGCGCTCGCGCCGACGACCGCGACCAGGATCGCGGTCAGCACCGGCGCGGTCCCGGTCAGCAGACCGAGCGCGACGCCGGTGATCGCGATATGCCCGATCCCGTCGCCCATCAGCGCCAGCCGGCGCTGCACCAGGTAGGTGCCGATGGCCGGCGCGGACAGACCGGTCAGCAGCCCGGCGATCAGCGCGCGCTGCATGAACTCGAGCTGGAAAAGGGTCACGACAACCACCCGGACTCGGGGTCCACGACGTGCGGGTGGACGTGGGCATGTGTCTGTGAGGCGTGCGGCGGGCCGTCGTACACGACGCGGCCGCGGCGGAGCACGATCGAGCGGTCGATCAGCGCGTCCATCGGGCCGAGGTCGTGGCTGACCATGACGACGGTCGTCCCGCGGGCGACGCGTTCGCGGATCGCCTCGGCGAAGATGTCCTGGCTGGCCAGGTCGACGCCGGCGGTCGGTTCGTCGAGCACGAGCAGCTCCGGGTCCGACACCAGCGCACGGGCGATCAGGACTCGTTGCTGCTGGCCCCCGGACAGCTCGGCCACGGCGTCCTTGTGCCGGTCGGCCATGTCGACCAGCTCGAGCACCCGGCCGACCGATGCCTTCTGGTCGGCCGACAACGGCCGGAAGAAGCGCCGCTTCGAGAGCAGGCCCGACGACACCACTTCGTGCACGGTCGCCGGTACGCCGCCGGCTGCGGTGATCCGCTGCGGCACGTAGCCGATCCGGCTCCACTGGCGGAACCGCGGCACCGGCGTACCGAACAGCCGGACCTCGCCGCGCGCGGCCGGGAGCAGGCCGACGATCGTCCGGACCAGCGTGGACTTGCCGGAGCCGTTGGTGCCCAGTACGGCGACGACCTCACCCGGGCGGATCTGCAGGTCGATGCCCCGCAGCACGAGACGACCGCCCAGGTCCACCGAGAGATCGGTGACCTGGACGGCCTTCGGGGTGTCGGAGGGAGAGGGGGTCACGCGCAGCTGTTCGCTTTCCGGAGCTCCTGCAGGTTCTCGCGCATCAGCGAGAGGTAGGTCTCCTGCGAGTTCGCGTCCGACAACCCCTCGATCGGGCTGAGGACCGCGGTCTTGACGTGGACGTCGCGGGCGATCGACTCGGCCACCTTGGGGCTGACGAGCTCCTCGGAGAAGATCGTGGTGACGTGCTGGCTGCGCACGATGTCCTGGACCTCCCTGATCCGCTGGGGGGTCGGCTCGGCGTCCGGGGCGAATCCGGCGATTCCGACCATCTGCAGACCGTACCGCTTCGCCAGGTACGCGAACGCCTCGTGGCTCGTCACGAACGTCTTGAGCTTGCACGAGGCCAGCCCGGTCCTGAACTCGGTGTCGAGCTTGTTCACCTCACCGAGCAGCGTCTTGGCGCGTTCCTGGTACCCGTCGGCGTGCGCGGCGTCGACCTCGACCAGCTTGTCGGTGACAGCCTGTACGACGCCCGCGTAGCGGACCGGGTCGAGCCAGAAGTGCGGGTCGAGCGCGTCCTCGGTGAACGCGGCAGCCTTCACGGTCGGGCGCTGTACAGTCCCGGTCGGGGTGGCCGCGCCGCCCTCCTCGTGCTCCTCGAAGTCCGCGCCGGTCGCCTCCAGCTGAGCCGCCGGGGCGACGTCGAAGCCGGCGCTCTTGGCGTTCTGCTCGACGGCCTCGTCGACGGCGGGCTGCAGGCCCTTCTCGAAGACGACCAGCTTGGCGTCGGCGATCGTGCCGACCTGCTTCGGGGTCAGCTCGAGGTCGTGCGGCTCGACCCCCGGCGCGGTCAGCGTGGTCACGTTCACCGCGTCGCCGCCCACCGACTTGGCGATGAACTCCAGGGGGTAGAAGGATGCCACCACGTCGAGCTTGTCCCCGCTGCCGCCGGAGCCGTCGGCAGCGTTGCTGCCGCAACCTGCGAGAGTGAGCAGGGTCAGGGCGGCGAGGCCGGCGGTGACAGGACGAAGACTAGATCTCATGACAATCATTTTCATTTAAACGGAACTGGTTGTCAAAACAGGGAGTACACCGATGGCAAGGCGGACGGTCGGGCGCAGGCGGGCCGACAGCAAACCCAACCGGCGCCGCCGGGTCGAAATTCCCCGTGGTTCCGGGCACGGACACGGTCACGGGCACGGCGGCTGGGGTGACGAGCACGTGGTCGACACCTCGGTCGTGGACTCCGACGCGGTGGTCGCCCGCCGGGTCCGGGTGGTGGTCGCGGCGCTGCTGATCCCGCTGATCGCGGCCGCGATCATCGCGATGGTGGTGATGTGGCCGGGCGGTGACGTGGTCGTCGAGTCGGCCAAGTCCACCGGCGCCGGCGGCACGGTCACCAAGCTCGTACCCTGCCCGGAGCATCCGGCCGACTGCGACGAGGCAACGGTCCGGATCGACTCGGGTAAGAGCGACGTCGGCGTGGAGGTTCCGGTCGAGGTCCCGAAGGGCGCGCAGACCTCGATCCCGATCAAGGCCGGCGACAAGATCCTGCTGGGCGTCGACGCCACCGCTCCGATCGAGGGGCGGTATCAGTACGTCGACCACGACCGCGGCCGTCCACTGCTGATCCTCGCGGCGATCTTCGCCGTCGCGGTCGTCGTCCTGTCGCGCTGGCGGGGGCTCGCGGCGCTCGGCGCGCTCGTGGTCACCGGGATCACGCTGACCCAGTTCATCCTGCCGGCGATCCTCAAGGGGTCGAACCCGCTGCTCGTGGCGGTGGTCGGCGGCTCGGTGATCATGGTGGTCGCCTTATACCTGACCCACGGCATCAACGCGCAGTCCTCGGTCGCGCTGGCCGGCACGATCGCGGCGCTGGGCCTGACCGCGTTCCTCGGCTGGGCGTTCGTGAAGTTCTGCGACCTGTCCGGGATCGCGTCGGACGGCGCGTCCGCGCTCAAGGCGTACGTCCCCGACATCGACCTGGCCGGGCTGCTCGTGGCCGGGATCGTGATCGGCGCGCTCGGCGTGCTGGACGACGTGACGGTGACCCAGGCGAGCGCGGTCTGGGAGCTCTCGGCGGCCAACCCGGCCGCCGGTCGCGCGGCACTGTTCGGCGCCGGGCTGCGGATCGGCCGGGCGCACGTCGCCTCGGTGGTCAACACGCTCGTCCTCGCGTACGCCGGGGCGGCGCTGCCGATCCTGATGGTGTTCGCGATCAGCGGGACACAGTCGAACTACCTGATCTCGACCGAGCAGGTGGCGATCGAAGTCGTCCGAGGTCTCGTCGGTAGTTTGGGCATCATCGCGGCCGTCCCGTTGACCACCGCGCTGGCCGCGATGGCCGTCGCCGACCGCTCCCGCGACCTGGTCGCCGACGTCGAGCACGTCGGTCCTGAGTCGGAAAACGCCGGTCGAGTGGCGAAAACCCCGGAATCCTGATCTTGCTCTGATCGCGGTGTGATCTTCCGGAATTCCGTCCGGCCGTCTCTTCCGTCGCGCGCGTTGCCGATCTAGAGTTCCGATCTGTCACGGATCGTCCGCCCAAGACTACCTTCCGTGGCAGCGAGCCTGAGGAGCCGCGGATGGAACGACGCGTGGGTGTGTGGTTGTTCGGGGCAAGGGGTTCGGTCGCGACCACGACCGTCGCCGGAGCGGCCGCACTGGCCCACGGCGCCCCGCCCGCCGGAGTCGTCACCGAGCAACCGGCGTTCGCCGGTGCCGGGCTGGCCCCGATCGATCGGCTGGTCTTCGGCGGGCACGACCCGTCCGAGACCCCGCTGAGCAAACAGGTGGAGCGGTTGGTTGCCGGTGGCGTCCTTCCACCCGGGCTGGACGGCCTGATCGCCGCCGAGCTGGCCGAGACCGAGCGGAACCTGGTGGTCCTCCCGGTCGCGGGCACGCAGGACGAGCTGGTCCGGAGGATGGCGGAGGACATCAACGCCTTCCGGCTGCGGAACGACCTGGAGAACGTGGTCGCGATCAACGTCGCGTCCACCGAGCCGCCCGCTGAGGTCCGGTACGCCGACCTCGCCGAGCTCCGAGAGGCCCTGAAGGCCACCCGGGTCGTGAGTGGGGGGAAGGTGAGTGATGTCGCGGAGGCCGGGCGGGAGCTGGCCGGCGACGCGAGAACCGGGCGTGGGGCAACTGCGCAGGCCCTGCCGCCCAGCTCGATCGCGGCGTTGGCTGCGTTCGAAGCCGGGGCGGCGTACGTGGACTTCACGCCGTCGACGTCGATCCGGCCGCAGGTGGTCCGCGACTGGGCGGTCGAGCGGCAGCTGCCGTACGGCGGGCAGGACGCCAAGACCGGGGAGACCCTGGTGAAGAGCGTGCTCGCGCCGATGTTCACCGCTCGGGCGCTGCCCGTGCACGCCTGGTCCGGGACGAACCTGCTCGGTGGTGGCGACGGCGCGACGCTGGCCGACCCGCACGCGGCCGAGTCGAAAAGTGTGTCCAAGGAGCGCGTACTGACCGAGCTGCTCGGCGGTGAGGTGCCTGGAGAGGTCCACATCGACTACGTGGACCCGCTGGGCGACTGGAAGACCGCCTGGGACCACGTGATGTTCTCCGGGTTCCTCGGCGTACGGATGACGCTGCAGTTCACCTGGCAAGGCTGTGACTCGGCTCTGGCCGCTCCGCTCGTGCTGGACCTGGCCCGGCTGTCCGCACTGGCGCTGCAGCGAGGTCATGTCGGGGCGATGCCGTTCCTGGGCTTCTACTTCAAGGACCCGATCGAGTCGACCGAGCACGCCCTCACCAGACAGTACGACGAGCTGGTGCGGTGGGTGCAGGAATGCTGAAGGACCTGGTGGAACTCGTCCGGGCTCCTGCTGCGCTGACCGTGCCGGGCGACGTACTGGCTGGTGCTGTGGCTGCTGGAGACCTGCGTCCGGGCCGGATGGCTGGACTGTCAGCAGCGTCGGTGTGCATCTACTGGGGCGGCATGGCTCTCAACGACTGGGCAGACCGGGAGATCGACGCCGTCGAGCGACCTGAGCGGCCGATCCCGTCGGGCCGGGTCCCTGCCAGTACGGCGCTCGGCCTGGCGGCTGGACTCACTGCTGCCGGGCTGGCGTTGGCCGGCCGAGCTGGAGGTCGCTCCGCCTTCGCGACCTCGGCAGTGCTCGCCGCTACTGCGTGGAGCTACGACCTGAAGGCCAAGAACACGGTGGCCGGGCCGGTGTTCATGGCGGCGGCCCGGGCGCTCGACGTACTGGTTGGTGCTGGAGACCAGCGTCGGCGTGCGTGGGCTCCGGCGCTGGCTGTCGGCACGCACATCCTCGGCGTGACGGCGATGTCGCGCGGTGAGGTGCACGGCAGTACGCCGTTGCCGGCGCGTGGTGCGCTGGTCGCGACGTCGGCGATCACCGCGGCGACCATGAGCCGACCAGAACATGCAGCAACAGCAGTACTTACTGGACTCTTCGTTCAAGCGGTCGGACCAGCCCAGATGGCAGCCGCGCAGGAGCCCAGCGGGCCGAAGCTCCGGCGAGCGGTCGGTGCAGGCATCCACGGGCTGGTTCCGTTGCAGGCGGCCTGGTGCGCTCGGGCCGGTGCTCCGAAACTCGGTGCGGCGCTGGCTGTGGCGTTGCCGTTGGCGAAGGCGCTGGCGCGGAAGGTGTCACCGACATGAGGCTCGGCTACGGGACCAACGGGTTCGCCAACCATCGGTTGCCCGAGGCACTGGCGGTCATTGCGGACCTTGGCTACGAGGGCGTCGCGCTGACGCTCGATCACAACCACCTCGACCCGTTCGGCCCGGACCTGAAGGAGCGGACGGCCGAGGTCGGGCGGTTGCTGACCCGGCTGGACCTCGCGGTGGTGATCGAGACCGGCGCGCGCTACGTGCTCGACCCGTACCGCAAGCACGAGCCGACGCTGCTGCACACCGACGGCGCCGAGTGGCGGATGCTGCTGCTGGAACGCGCGATCGACATCGCCGCGGAGCTCGGCGCCGAGGCGGTGTCGTTCTGGTCCGGCGTACTGCCTGCTGATGTGTCCGCTGAGGTCGGTTGGGAGCGGCTGATCGCGAGCTGCCAGCAGCTCGCGGAGTACGCGGCCGATCGTGGCGTCCTGCTCGGGGTCGAGCCGGAGCCCGGGATGCTGCTCGACGACCTCGCGGGGTTCTTCAAGCTGCACGAAGAGGTGGACTCGCTCGGGCTCACCCTCGACATCGGTCATCTGGTCTGCAACGAGCCGCTGCCTCCGGAAGAGTGCATCCGGCTGGGGGCTCCGCATGTGGTCAACGTGCAGATCGACGACATGCGCAAGGGAGTCCACGAGCACCTGGAGTTCGGTACGGGCGAGGTCGACTTCGCGGAGGTCTTCAAAGCGTTGAAGGAGGCCGAGTACGAGGGCTTGGTCGCTGTCGAGCTGCCGAGACACTCGCATGCTGCCCCGACTGTCGCTCGGGAGTCGCTGGCCTTTCTCCGGAACCACTTGTGAAGGCCACCGAGTTGCCCGTGGACGTCAGTGCGTTCGTCGGTCCTTTGGCTGAGGTCTTTCCCGCAGTCGCGCGAGCGACCGGGAAAGGGGCCTTAGGCAACGGATGGTCGGCGGACGAGGCCGCGCGGGCCAAGCTTCTGGCGACAGCTTCGGCAGCTGAGATCGCGGAGCTTTATCGCTACGGCGACACGACCGAGAAGCTTGCGATCCTCAAGGCGCTGGAGCTGGAGGACGTCGAGCAGCTCGTCGGCGACGAAGGCACAGTGCTGCTCGACGACGCGATCCGGACCAACGACCAGCGGCTGCTGGCCGCCGCGCTCGGACCGTACGCGACCCGGCACCTGACCAGTACAGCGTTCCGGCAGGCCGTGCTCAAGTGCGTGTTCGCCGGCGTACCGCTGGCTGCTGTCGACGGGCTGCCGGAGCGCGCCGACGACGAGCTGCGACGGATGATGGCCGACTTCGCCGCCGAGCGGCGTGCGGCCGGCCGGTCCGTTCCCCAGGATCTTCAGCCCTATCTGGAGGGGTGACATGCGCATCTTCGACCCGCACATCCATATGACGTCCCGGACCACCGACGACTACGCCGCGATGGCCGCGCACGGCGTCCAGGCGCTGGTCGAACCGGCCTTCTGGCTCGGCCAGCCGCGGACCAGCGTCGGCTCGTTCGTCGACTACTTCGACGCGCTGATCGGCTGGGAGCCGTTCCGGGCGTCGCAGTACGGCATCCGGCACCACTGCACGATCGCGCTGAACCCGAAGGAGGCCAACGACCCGCGCTGCCGCGAGGTGCTCGACGTCCTGCCGCGGTACCTGGCCAAGGACGGCGTCGTCGCGGTCGGCGAGGTCGGCTACGACTCGATGACACCGGAGGAGGACGAGGTCTTCGCCACCCAGCTCGAACTGGCCAAGCGCTTCGAGCTCCCCGTGCTCGTGCACACCCCGCACCGCGACAAGGCTGCCGGTACGACGCGAACGCTCGACGTCGTACGCGAGTCCGGCGTACCGGCCGAGCGGGTCGTCGTCGACCACCTGAACGAGGTCACGGTCAAGGAGGTCGCCGACTCCGGTTGCTGGATGGGCTTCTCGATCTACCCGGACACGAAGATGGACCCGGACCGGATGGTCGTGATCCTGCAGCAGTTCGGCACCGAGCGGATCCTGGTGAACTCCGCTGCCGACTGGGGCAAGTCCGATCCGCTGCGCACGTACGCGACCGGCCGGGCGATGCTCGCGGCCGGGTTCACCGACGACGACGTCGACCAGGTGCTGTGGCGCAACCCGGTCGCGTTCTACGGCCAGTCCGGGCGGCTCGACCTAAGCGCCCCGGCCGCTGAGGACACGTTCGCGGGCAACTCGATCCTGAGGGGAGCGCGGTCATGAGGTTCCGGCACGCCGACGGCTCCCTCGTCCACCTCGCGTACTGCACGAACGTCCATCCTGCCGAGGACCTGGACGGCGTGATCGCCCAGCTCGACGGCTGCTCGTCGCTGGTCCGCAAGGAGCTCGACGTCCCGGTGCTCGGCGTCGGCCTTTGGCTCGCGCACGCGCTCGCGGACCGCCTCGCGAACTCCACGGTCGCGCTCAACCGCCTCAAGCAGGCCCTGGACCGCAACGGCCTCGAGGTCGTGACGCTGAACGGTTTCCCGTACGCCGGGTTCCACGACCGCGTCGTCGGCAAGAAGGTCTACAAGCCCGACTGGACCGAGCCCGAGCGGCTGCGCTACACCCTCGACCTGATCGACGTGCTGGCCAAGCTGATGCCCGCCGACGCGGCGTACGGGTCGATCTCGACACTTCCGCTGGCCTGGCGTACGCCGTGGTCGCGGGAACGTGACGCCGAAGCGCGCAAGGCGTTCGACCGGATCCAGGTCCGCCTCGCCCAGGTCGAGACGAACACCGGCCGCCGGATCCGGGTCGCGGTCGAGCCCGAACCGGGCTGCATCCTCGAGATGGTCCCGCAGGCCACCCACTGGCTCACCCCGTACGCCGGTCCGGCGCGGATCGGGTTGTGCCTGGACACCTGTCACCTGGCGGTCCAGTTCGAGGACCCCGCCGAGACGTTCGCGACGATGGCCGCCGCCGGCGTCGAGGTCGTGAAGAGTCAGGTGTCGGCGGCGCTGCACGTGCCCGATCCGCGCGACCCCGAGGCATCCAGGCTGCTGGAGGAGTTCGCCGAGCCGAAGTTCCTGCACCAGACGCGGGAGTGGGGTGGTCCCGGCGTCGACAACCTGGACTCAGTTGATCAGTTGTCGGGGCGTGCGGCCTGGCGAGTGCATTTCCATGTTCCGGTGCACGCGGCTCCACGAGCGCCGCTGACCAGTACGACCGGCGTCCTGGAGGACTGCCTCCAGCACTTGGTCGGCGGTGAGCACCCGCTGACCCAGCACCTGGAGTCGGAGACGTACACCTGGTCGGTGCTTCCCAACGGGCCGAAGAATCAGCAGGAGCTTGCCGAGGGCATCGCCGCCGAGCTGGGTTGGCTGCGCGACCGGATCACCGCGCTGGGACTGGAGGAGGTCAAATGACCAGGCAGGTAGTCGTTCTCGACGTGGTCGGGCTGACGCCTCGGTTGCTGCGGAAGATGCCGCGGCTGCGGTCGTTGCCATTGGCCAAGAACCTGGAGACCGTGCTTCCCGCGGTGACCTGCTCCGCTCAGGCGACCTTCCTGACCGGGGAGATGCCGTCGGAGCACGGTGTCGTGGGCAACGGCTGGTACTTCCGGGATCTCGGGGAAGTGTTCCTGTGGCGGCAGCACAACCGGCTGGTGCAGGGGGACAAGGTGTGGGACGTCGCCCGGCGCAGCAACCCGTCGTACAAGGTGGCGAACGTCTGCTGGTGGTACGCGATGGGAGCCGAGACGGATCTGCTCGTCACGCCGCGGCCGATCTACTACGCGGACGGGCGGAAGGCGCCGGACTGCTACACGCGGCCGGTCGAGCTGCACGACCGGCTGACCGCGAAGCTCGGGGACTTCCCGCTGTTCAACTACTGGGGACCGACGGCCGGGATCAAGTCGAGCAAATGGATCGTTGCTGCATCGCGCCAGATCCTTGCCGAGGACAACCCCGATCTGCTGCTGACCTACGTGCCGCATCTGGACTACGACCTCCAGCGGTACGGCGCGTCGTCGGTGCAGGCGACGCGGGCCGCGATCGAGCTGGACGCCGTACTGGCTCCGCTGCTCGACGACGCCGAGGCGCGGGGTGCGACGGTGATCGTGCTGTCGGAGTACGGGATCACGGACGTCGCGCGGCCGGTGGACGTCAATCGGGTGCTGCGGGCCGAGGGGCTGCTGGAGGTGCACACGCAGGACGGGATGGAGTACTTGGATCCCTGGGCGTCGCGGGCTTTCGCGGTGGCTGACCATCAGGTCGCGCACGTGTACGTGAAGGATCCGGCGGACTTGGAGGCGGTCGCGAAGCTGCTCGCCGGGATCTCAGGGGTCGCCGAGGTGCTCGACAGCGAAGGGAAGAAGCGGTACGGGCTGGATCACGAGCGGTCCGGTGAGCTGGTGGTCGTGGCTGAGACGGACGCCTGGTTCACGTACTACTACTGGCTCGACGATGCGCGGGCGCCGGACTTCGCGCGCGGGGTGGAGATCCATCGCAAGCCCGGGTACGACCCGGCGGAGTTGTTCTTCGATCCGGCCGACCGGTTCGTGAAGCCGCGGGCGGCGTCGTACCTGCTGAAGAAGAAGCTGGGGCTGCGGTACGCGATGTCGGTGGTGCCGTTGGACCCGTCGATCGTGCGGGGGTCGCACGGGCGGTTGCCGGCGTCGGCTGAGGACGGGCCGGTCTTCCTGAGCAGCGATCCGACGCTGGTGGAAGGCGATGGTCCGGTCGCGGCGACTGCTGTGCGAGACCTGCTGCTGAAGGCAGCAGACCTAGGCTGACTCGCGGACCACGATCTCCGTGGGCAGAGTGACCGAGTCGGCCGAGCCGTGCGTGATCAGGTCGAGCAGGAGGCGGGTGGTCTGCGCCGCCTGCTCGCCCATCGGGCTGCGGACCGTCGTGAGCGCGGGCGCGGTGTAGAGCGCGGCCTCGATGTCGTCGAAGCCGATCACCGCGACGTCCTCGGGCACCCGCCGGCCCGCCTCGCGCAGGGTGCGCAGGGCGCCGATCGCCATCAGGTCGTTGGCCGCGAACACCGCGTCCAGCTGCGGATCGTCGGCCAGCAACTGCCGCATCGCCTCCGCGCCCGAGATCCGGGTGAAGTCGCCCAGGGCAACGATCGACCGCCGGCCGGTGTCCTTCAAGGTCTCCCGGTACGCCGTCAACCGGTCCTGCGCCGCGGTCATGTCGAGCGGCCCGGAGATCGTCGCGATCCGTTGCCGGCCCTGGTCGAGCAGGTGCTGCACCGCCTTGGTCGCGCCGCCGAGGTTGTCGTTGTCGACCCACGGCATCAGCCCCGGCGTCGCCAGCCGGCCGTGCGACACGATCGGCAACCCGGTCCGCGCCAGTACGGCGGGCAGCGGGTCGGCGCCGTCCATCGAGACCAGCATCGCGCCGTCGACGTGGCCCGCGGCCAGGTACTGCTCGACGCGCCGGCGGCTCTCGTCGGACCCGGCCAGCACCAACGAGACCTGCTTGCCCGCGGCCTCCAACGCCCGGCTCGCGGCGCGCACGACCATCGCGAACATCGGGTCGTCGGAGACCAGGCCGGCCGGCGGATCGGAGACGATGATCGCGATCGTGTTGGTCTTCTGGGTGACCAGGTTGCGGGCCGCGCCGTTCGGCACGTAGCCGAGCTCGTTGACCGCGGCCATCACGATCTGCCGGATCTCCGGCGCGACCGTCGGCTCGCCGTTGATCACCCGGGACACGCTCGACTTGGACACCCCGGCCCGGGCCGCGACGGCGTGCAGGGTCGGTCGTCTCACGGGCACCCCCTCGGTAACTTCAGGGGAACGTTCCCCCAGACGAGCATCCCGGGGGGTCCGGAACGTTGTCAAGCAATACGCGACTGCACCCGCGGCGCCGGAGGCGACGCCAAATAGCACCGAAGTATTGACACCGTTCCCTCAGCAGGCAACTCTCAAACTCGGGGAACGTTCCCCGACCTCCTGCCCGCCCCTGGAGATGCCCATGCGTTTGTCCCGTAGACCATCGCGTCTGAAAGCCGCCGCCCTGGTCGCCGTCGCGACCAGTTTCGTGGCCGCCCTGCTGGTCGCACCGCCCGCCGAGGCCGCCGACCCGCTGCTGTCCCAAGGCAAGACCGCCACCGCGTCGTCCGCCGAGAACGTCGCCTTCCCCGCCTCCGCCGCCGTCGACGGCGACCCCGGTACCCGCTGGTCGAGCGCCGTCGGCGACCCGCAGTGGCTCCGGGTCGACCTCGGCCAGACCGCCACCATCACCCAGGTCGCGCTCAGCTGGGAGGCGGCGTACGCGACCGGCTTCCGGCTGGAGACGTCCGCCGACGGCACCAACTGGTCGTCGGTCTACAGCACCACGACCGGTGCCGGAGGCAACCAAACGCTGAACGTCAGCGGCAGCGGCCGCTACGTCCGGCTGCTCAGCACGGCCCGCGCCACCCAGTGGGGTGTGTCGCTGTGGGAGTTCAAGGTGTTCGGGACCACTGGTGGTGGTCCCGGCCCCGGTCCGGGCAGCGGTCTGCTGTCGTACGGCAAGACCGGCGCGGCCTCGACCCAGCAGCACGACCCGAACTGCTGGGAGTGCACGCCGGCCCGCGCGTTCGACCTCGACCCGGCCAGCCGCTGGGCCACCGCGACCGACTCCGGCTGGGTCGACCCGGGCTGGATCTCGGTCGACCTCGGCGCCCCCGCGCAGATCGACAAGGTCGTGCTGCAGTGGGATCCGGCCTCGGCCAAGGCGTACCAGATCCAGGTCTCGAACGACGGGAACAACTGGACGCCGATCTACACCACGGCCGCCGGCCCGGGCTTCAAGGAAACCTTGAACGTCACGGGCACCGGCCGCTACGTCCGGATGTACGGCACGCAGCGCAACACGCCGTACGGGTACTCGCTGTGGGAGTTCCAGGTCTACGGCACCGGTGGCGCACCGAACACCCCGCCGACCCCGCCGGCCGACCCGTCGGCGAACCCGCAGCTGATCTGGTCCGACGAGTTCAACGGCGCGAACGGCGCCAAGCCCGACGCCGCGAAGTGGTCGGCCGACCCCGGCACCGGCCAGAACAACGAGCTGCAGGTCTACACCAACCACAACAACACCCAGATGGACGGCCAGGGCAACCTGGTGCTCGAGGCCCGTCGCGAGGTGACGCCCGGATCGGCCTGCCCGATCGACCCGGTCACCGGCAGCGGAACGTGTCAGTACACGTCGGCGCGGATGAACAGCGGCGGCAAGTTCAGTACGACGTACGGCAAGGTCGAGGCCCGGATCAAGGTGCCCAAGGGCAACGGCCTGTGGCCGGCGTTCTGGATGATGGGCGCGGACTTCCTGACCGGTCGCCCCTGGCCCTACAACGGTGAGATCGACATCGTCGAGATCCTCGGCCGCGAGACCACCAAGGGCTACTCGACGCTGCACGCCCCGGCGTACAACGGGGCCGGCGGGTACGGCGGTACGTACGGCCTGCCCGGTGGTGCCGACTTCTCGAACGACTTCCACACCTGGACGATGCTCTGGAACAGCAAGGGCATCACCTACCAGGTCGACGGCACCACGGTCTTCGTCGTCGACAAGGCACAGCTCGAGGCGACCCGCGGGCCGTGGATCTTCGACCACCCGTTCTACCTGATCCTCAACCTCGCGATCGGCGGCGACTTCCCCGGTCCGCCCAACGCGCAGACCCCGTTCCCGGCGCGGATGCTGGTCGACTACGTGCGGGTGTACAAGTGATCGCCCGGCGGAGTCTCCGGCTCGGCCTGGTCGCTGTCGGGCTGCTGGCGCTGCTCGGGGCGTACCTGGTCTCGACGAGTCGTCCCGCGGCCGCCGCGGAGACGCTGCTGTCGCAGGGCCGGCCGGTTGTCGCGTCGTCGGTGGAAAGCGGTGCTTTCCCGGCCGCTGCCGCCGTCGACGGTGACGGTGGAACGCGCTGGGCGTCCGGGTTCACGGACAACCAGTGGCTGCAGATCGATCTCGGGTCGAGCCAGACGTTCAACCGCGTCGTACTGACGTGGGAGGCGGCGTTCGCGCGCGGTTTCCAGGTCCAGACGTCGGCCAACGCGACCAACTGGACCACGGTGCACACGACCACCAACGGCACCGGTGGCGAGCAGAGCCTGAACGTGACCGGCACCGGCCGGTACGTGCGGGTGCTGATCACCCAGCGGGCCACTCAGTGGGGTGCGTCGCTGTACGAGTTCCAGGTGTACGGCGGGACGCCGGCCGGCGGTCCGATCGTGCGGGTCGCCGAGTTCCTCGCGGACTGCCCGTACACGCACCGGCTGCCCGACGACCCGATCGTGTTCCCGAACATGCCTGGGGCGTCGCACATGCACAGCTTCTTCGGTGCGACCGTGACGAACGCGAACACCACCGTGGACGACCTGGTGAACTCGCCGACGTCGTGCAACCCGGCCGAGGACAAGTCGTCGTACTGGGTGCCGACGCTGTACAACAACAACCAGCCGGTCGAGCCGACCGGGACCACCTTCTACTACCTGGGCGAAGGCGTCCGGGACGACGTGATCGCGCGGACCCAGCCGCTGCCGTTCGGGCTGCGGATCGTCGCGGGCAACGCGAAGGCGACCGGGCCGAGTGACAACACCATCTCCCGCTGGTCCTGCCTGCACGCCGGTGACGCGGGTGCGGGGCACGACTTCGTCAACTGCCCGGCCGGGTCGATGCTGGAGTCGTACCTGGACTTCCCGCAGTGCTGGAACGGGCGCGACCTCGACTCACCGGACCACAAGAGCCACATGTCCTACCCGGTGAACGGTGACTGCCCCTCGACGCACCCGGTGCCGGTGCCGAAGCTTCGGCAGGTGCTGCGCTACCCGGTGAACGGCCCGACGGCCGGGTTCCGGCTGGCGTCCGGCGGCGGGTTCACGATGCACGGCGACTTCTTCAACGCCTGGCCGGTGGCGGAGATGGCGCGGCGCGTCAACGACTGCATCCGTCCGATCATCAAGTGCGGGGCCAACGGGCACCCGTAGACCCTCCGACTGCCGGGCGGGTCTCCCCGTCCCAGGGACCCGCCCGGCCACTCTTTTGCAAAGAACCTTTCTTTACCCTCTGTACCGCGGCGGTCGCCGTCTGTACTCTCACCACAACCGCCCCCGCTGGATCTCGAGGAGCTCTCCTATGAAGGCTCTTGCCTGTCTCGCCCTGCTCGTCGCTCTGACCGGTTGTGGTTCCTCCGTCGCCGCCGCACCGCCCGGTACGCCGGCGCCGGCGCCCACCCCGACGGTCACGGAGTCGGAGTGGAACATCGACCCGTCCTTCAACGCCACCGACCTGGCGTGGATCGAGCTGATGATCCCGATGGACGACCAGCTGCTGCGCGTGCTGGACCTCGGCCAGAAGCAGGCCTCCGCTCCGGCGCTGCGTGAGTTCGCCGGGAAGGTCGCCGCCGGCCACCGCGCGGAGGTCGCGAAGTTCACCGCGCTCCGTACGACGTCCGGCCTGCCGGTCCGCAACCCGCACGAGGGCCACGACATGCCCGGCATGATGACCGAGCCCGAGATCGAGACCCTCACCCAGGCGACCGGTGCGTCCTTCGACGACTCCTTCCGGAAGAACCTGAAGGAGCACCTGGACCAGACGATCATCCTGGCCGCCAGCATCACCCGAGGGGCCGGCAAGTCCCCGGCGGCCAAGAAGCTGGCCGTCTCGATCCAGTCCACCCGCGCCGCTCAGGTGAAGCAGCTGGCTGCTGTTGGGTGAGTGTTTTCTCCCACGCGGCTTTCCGCGCCGTGCTCCCGCCCGCCCTTTTGCGAGCGTGTGCGGGCTGGCGTCCTTCGGGCGTGCATTGCTGCCGCTCGCGTGAGGACAGGCAATCGCGGCGATGACGGTCGGCACCGCCGACCGCGGGTCTTCCGCTGACTGCGCCCTCGATCAGCTTCCGGCGACGCGGGAGACCGCGAACAGCAGGATCACCAGCACCGAGAACACCCGGATCGCGCGCTGACCGGTCGTCACCACCGGCCAGGACAAGAACCCGAGCCAGCTCAGCAGCAGCGCCAGCAGGATCAGGGCGGGACTCGCCGCCGGGACCGGAGCGAAGACTCCGACCAGGGCGAGCACCAAGGTGATGGCAGGCAGCGTCAGCTTCGGCATCGCGTGCAGCTTCGCCACGACCGGGTAGCTGGCCTTCGTCACCCGCTGCCGAAGCGGGCTCACCGACTGACTGCTGGAGGAACTCATTTCCCCATTGTTCCAGCACACCCCACTCCTGTGGAAAACTCCGTCCCCGCGCGGCGGTCCCGGATACCTTTATGGCATGACCGGCTTGCTCTCCGTGCCCAGTTTCGCCGCCGACCTGCCTGCCGTCCTGGCCAGGTTCCGCGGCGGCCAGACCCGTGCCTTCAGCGTCGGCGACGGCGTACCCGACATGGTTGTGCTGACGTACGACGAGTTCGAGGACCTGGGCGGCGAGGGGAAGTTCCCCGTCGGTGACGAGGTCGTCGAGCCCAGCGCTCTTGCCACGCGCCTGCCCGGTCTGATCGCCGACCTCCGCGCCGGGACAGCAGCTCCAACCGTCTGGGGCGAGGAGGGCGAGCCGGAGGCTGTGCTGCTGTCGACACCCGACTACCGAAAGCTCCGCGGCGACGACGAGCCCCCGGCTGGGGTCGTGGACGACCCGACGCAGCGCACGTACACCACCGAGCCGCTGCCCGGCAGCGTGCCGATGACGATGGACGAGATCGCAGCCCTCATGGGCCCGGAGGCGATCGAGGAGCTCGAGCGGCTCCGCCGCGAGGACCGCGAAGCACCGTGAGCAGCGAGCGGCTGTGAACAGCGAGGCCCAAGGTGGGTTCCCGAGCTCCCGGCCAGGTGCGACCCAGGCGATCGATGTCCACAACTCGGGGGTTGGTCCCGACGCCGCCGGCGCGTCCGGACCGACGTACGCAATCCTGCTCGCACCCGACTTCGAGGCGGACCTGCGGCGACTGGCGGACGAAGACCAGCGGACCGGGTCCCGCCTGCAGATCGCGGTGATCGGCCTGGTGAAACAGCTCGCGGAGGGACGGACCGACGGGCACCACTGCCTGGGGTACGAGCCGGGCAAGGGCGATCTGCGGGACTGCGTGACCGCCTACGTGCGCTCGGGCCGCGAGTCGAAGGCCGACTACCGGCTGGTGTTCCGGGAGATTGGCGCCGAGAACGCAGGCGGCAAGCCTCGGCGCGAGTTGCTGGCGATCAGGCCTCGGCGCGGGGCGACCGACGCCTACGCTCACGTCTGCGCTCGGCTGAAGCGACATCCCTCTGATCGGCAGCCTGGACTGAACCGCTTCGGGAACCGGCTGCCCGGGCGGCGTGACAGCGAGTCCGGACGCCAAGCCGAGCTGGACACCAAGCGCGCGATTGCCCACGCGTGGGCCGGGCAGAAGCCGCTGGCGACTTCGCGTCCGTTGCGTGGAACGCCCATCCAGGCGCGGGCGCCTGGACGTGGGCCGAAAGTGGGGCAGTCGATCGGTTCGCCGAGCGGGACGGGCTGGCCGGAGCGGAGGTGATCACCTGCGCACAACCGACTACCCCTCCGGGCGCTCACCTGTTTCGCGCCACAGCACGCGCACTCGGCGCGCATGGGGTGAACACGTGCGCGCAACCGGCAACACCCCCGCGCGCTCACCTGTTCCACTTGAAGCGGGCGACAGCACGCGCACCCGGCGGGCGGCAGCCCGCATGCGGCTCGCAAAGGGCGGGCGGGAGCACGGCACGCAGCGAGCGCCAGCGAGCGGAGGGCCGCGCGTGGGTGAACACCTGCAGGCAACCGACGGCCGCTGCCCGGGCCTACCTGTTTTCGCCCTGAAGCGGGCGACAGCACGCGCACCCGGCGGGCGCCAGCCCGCACACGCGCAAAAAGAAGGGCGGGTGGGAGCACGGCGTGGAGCGAGCGCCAGCGAGCGGAAGGCCGCGCGTGGGGGAACCACACCAAGCCCGCATAAGGTGAGCAGGTGTTTGTCGTGATCAGGTTCAGGGTGGCCGAGGGTGCTCAGGTGGAGTTCGGGGAGCGGCTGGCGGCTGCTGTGGAGGTGTTGTCGCGGCAGAAGGGGTTCGTGGCGGCGCGGACCGGGCGGAACGTGGACGATCCGGAGCTGCTGGCGTTGAGTATGGAGTGGGTGAACGTCGGGAGTTACCGGCGGGCGTTGTCGCCGTACGAGGTGAAGCTGGTGGCGGTGCCGTTGCTGTCGGAGGCGCTCGACGAGCCGTCGGCGTACGAGCTGCTCGAGGACGGGTCTGGCGGGGTTGACCTGCTGTTGTAGCAGGTACCTTGCGGATGCGACGCGGAGGACCCCGGCCCGTTAGCCTGGACCCTTCCGTTCTACCACTCGTGTCAGTTACTGGAGTCGAAAAGTGCCCGTGGATACCGTCGATGCCGTCGTCAGCCTCAGCAAGCGGAGGGGCTTCGTCTACCCGTGCGGCGAGATCTACGGCGGTACCCGGTCGGCGTGGGACTACGGACCGCTCGGTGTCGAGCTGAAGAACAACGTCCGCAACCAGTGGTGGCGGGCGATGGTGACGAGCCGCGACGACGTCGTCGGCCTGGACTCCTCGGTGATCCTGCCGACGAAGGTGTGGGAGGCCTCGGGCCACCTGCAGGAGTTCGTCGACCCGTTGACCGAGTGCCAGTCGTGCCACAAGCGGTTCCGTGACGACCACCTGCGCGAGGACTACGCGCGGCGGAAGAACAAGGACGCCGACGAGGTCAAGCTCGACGAGATCGCCTGCCCGAACTGCGGCAACAAGGCGACGTTCACCGAGCCGCGGATGTTCAACGGGCTGCTGAAGACCTACCTCGGCCCGGTCGAGTCCGAGGAGGGGCTGCACTACCTGCGCCCCGAGACCGCCCAGGGCATCTTCGTCAACTTCGCGAACGTGATGGGTACGGCGCGCAAGAAGCCGCCGTTCGGTATCGCCCAGGTCGGCAAGAGCTTCCGCAACGAGATCACCCCGGGCAACTTCATCTTCCGCACGCGCGAGTTCGAGCAGATGGAGATGGAGTTCTTCGTCGCGCCGGGCTCGGACGAGGACTGGCACGAGTACTGGTTGAAGGCCCGCTGGGACTGGTACACCGGCCTCGGGCTCAACCCGGACAACATGCGCTTCTACGAGCACCCGAAGGAGAAGCTCAGCCACTACAGCAAGCGCACGGTCGACATCGAGTACAAGTTCAACTTCGGCGGCAAGGACTTTGACGAGCTCGAGGGCATCGCGAACCGGACCGACTTCGACCTGTCCACGCACTCGAAGCACTCCGGCGCCGACCTGTCGTACTTCGACCAGGAGAAGGGCGAGCGCTGGACGCCGTACGTGATCGAGCCGGCCGCGGGCCTGACCCGCAACGTGCTGGCCTTCCTGCTCGACGCCTACACCGAGGACGAGGCGCCGAACGCGAAGGGCGGTGTCGACAAGCGGACCGTGCTGCGCTTCGACCCGCGGCTCGCGCCGGTCAAGGCCGCCGTGCTGCCGCTGTCGCGCAACGCTGACCTGTCCCCGAAGGCCAAGGACCTGGCCGCCGAGCTGCGCCAGGCCTGGAACGTCGACTTCGACGACGCCGGCGCGATCGGCCGCCGTTACCGTCGCCAGGACGAGATCGGTACGCCGTACTGCATCACCGTCGACTTCGACACCCTCGAGGACCACGCGGTGACGATCCGCGAGCGCGACTCGATGAAGCAGGAGCGCGTCGCCCTGACCGAGGTCACCGGGTATCTCGCCCAGCGCCTGGTGGGTTGCTGACCATGTCCTTCCGTACGACGTCCGCGTGGCTCGGTGCCGCGCGTGTGCTCGCGGTCGGCGCGGCCGCCGGACTGCTGCTCGCCGGGTGCTCCGACGACCCCACACCCGACGCGGGCAGCACGCCGCCCCCGTCGGCTCCCTCGTCCGCGCCCAACAGCGCGCCGACCAGCGCACCGATCCCGACCGCGTCGACGCCGTCGCTCACCCCGCTGCCGAGTCCGTCGAAGCCGTGGCCCACGCCGAAGGTGACCGGTACGCCGGACTCCGACGCCCCGCTCGCCGACCGGATCCGGTTCGCGATCTCCCGGCAGGTCCAGGTCGGCGCCGGCCGCTCCGCGACCACCAAGGTGACGTGTCCGGGCATCGACGACGCCGACACCCCGGGCAAGCACAGCCTGACCTGCACGGTGAACTACGCCGGCAAGGCCTTCACCGGTCAGCTGACCGTCGAGGCCAAGCAGTACACGGCGACGTACAAGTTCACCTCGGAGTCGGTCGCGGTCGTGAAGGCGAAGGTCGTCGACGCGGTGCAGCGGGCGGCGTCGGGCGCGGCGAAGGTGACCTGCACAATGGATGACGTGACCGTCGTCAAGCGCACCGCCCAGGGCATCGCCTGCGACGTGACGACCGTCGACAACGCCGTCGTGCCGTACCGGGCGCAGATCTCCGGCAACGGCCAGATCCTCGTCGCCAAGGCCTAGGTCATGCTCAAGCTCGGCAACCTCACCATCGACACCCCCGTCGTGCTCGCGCCGATGGCCGGGATCACCAACGCGGCGTACCGCCGGCTGTGCGCGGAGCAGGGCGCCGGGCTGTACGTGTGCGAGATGATCACGTCGCGTGGCATCGTCGAGGGCGACCAGAAGTCGCTCGACATGCTGACCTTCGACGAGCGCGAGACCGTGCGTTCGGTGCAGCTGTACGGCGTCGACCCGGTGTACGTCGGGCGCGCGGTCGAGCTGCTGTGCTCCGAGTACGGCGTCGCGCACGTCGACCTGAACTTCGGCTGCCCGGTCCCGAAGGTGACCCGCAAGGGCGGCGGCGCCGCGCTGCCGTGGAAGCGGAACCTGCTCGGCGCGATCCTGCAGTCCGCGGTGAAGGCGGCCACGCGGTACGACGTACCGGTGACGATGAAGACCCGGATCGGCATCGACTCCGCGCACCAGACCTACCTGGACGCCGGCCGGATCGCCGAGGAGTCGGGCGCGGCCGCGATCGGGCTGCACGGCCGGACCGCCGCGCAGGCGTACTCGGGTCAGGCCGACTGGACGAAGATCGCCGAGCTGGTCGAGCACGTGAACATCCCCGTGCTCGGCAACGGCGACATCTGGGAGGCCTCCGACGCGCTGCGGATGGTCGCCGAGACCGGGTGCGCCGGCGTGATCGTCGGGCGCGGCTGCCTCGGGCGGCCGTGGTTGTTCCGGGATCTCGCGGTCGCCTTCGCCGGTGGAGAAGCGCTCAACCTGCCGACCCTCGGCGAGGTGTCGACCGTGATGCGCCGCCACGGTGAGCTGCTCGCGGGGCTGATGGGCGAGCAGCGCGGGCTGCGCGACTTCCGCAAGCACGTCCCGTGGTACCTGAAGGGCTTCCCCGCCGGCGGCGAGCTCCGCGCCGCCCTCGGCATGGTCGACTCACTGGCCCGCCTGGACGAACTGCTCACCCAGCTCGACCCGAGCGCGCCTTTCCCCGTCGCCGAGCTGGGCGCCCCCCGCGGCCGCCAGGGCTCGCCGCGCGACCACGTCGTCCTGCCCCACGGCTGGCTCGACGACACCGACGGCCTCAACACCGACCTGGCCGACGCCGAGATCGGCGTCTCCGGCGGCTGATCGCTGCCTACAGCAACAAGTCGGCCTGGGCGCGGAGCTGATCGAGGACGACAGGGTCGAGGTGCCCGGGGACGAGGCGTTCCTCGAAGTTCTCCGTACCGGCCCAGGCCTCGAGGGCATCCGGAGTGGTGAACCCGAGCTGGGCCAGCAGGTCGGCCACCTCGTCGGCGAGCTTGCCTTCCAGCGGTAGCAGTGCGGCCGGGTCGGGCTTGCCGAAGTACAGGTCGTGGAGGGTGAGCAGGCGGCCGAGCTCCTCGACCGGAGTGCGGTGGTCGTCGACGCGAAGGTCGATCGCGATGTCGAGCTGACCGCCGTACGCCGCGCCGGCGCGCCAGACGCGGAGGGCAGCGCCCTGCCGGCCGCGGCGGTCGCCACCGGCCTGGTCCCCGGCGGCGAGGGACTGCAGGAGGCGGTGGGCGAAGGGCTCGTCGGAGAGGTCGCGCCAGGTGTCCGCCATCGCTTGGACGACGTGCGGACCGGCGAGGATATTGCCCTGAACAGCGAAACCGTTGCCCGCGATGCCACCGGCCCAGTCCATGCACTCCGGCCCGGTGTAGGTCGCACCCCGGCCCGCGGCGTCGACGATGCCGACCTGCCGGCTGTCCCGCCCGTCGTCCGCCGCGGTCAGTCGCTCAACCACGTCCGAGGCCGAGAGCCCGTCGGCCAGCAGATCGAGCCCGTCCGGCCCGTACGACAGGTTCGCCGACGCCTGAGTCGCCACCGCACCGGCGTCTGCCCGGCCCAGGGCACGACCGCCCCGACGGCCAGGAACTTCGAGGCCACTGCCACACCCCACGACGCCGACCCCACGTCGTACGCCACGATCGAGAACGTCATTCGCCGGTTCCTTCCAGGTCTGAACGGGCCGGGAGCAGTTTAGGCTCGGCCCATGGCGAGCACACCGGACGAGACGCGTGACGGGGTCGACCTGACCAACCTCGATCAGCCGTTGTTCGACGGCGCGGAGGCGACCAAGCGGGATCTCGTCGACTACCTCGACGCGGTGCACGAACGGATGCTGCCCGAGCTGCGCGACCGGCCGCTGACCGTGAAGCGGGTGCGGCCGCGGCAGCAGCCGTTCATGCAGAAGAACGTTCCCAAGTACACGCCGGAGTGGGTGAAGACCGTGACGCTGTGGGCGGAGGCTTCCAAGCGCGAGGTGTCGTACGCGCTCTGCGACGACCGCCGGACGCTGCTCTGGTTCGCGAACCAGCGGGCCGTCGAGTACCACCCGACGCTGATGCGCGCCGACCGCTGGGACCGGGTCACCCACCTCGTGCTCGACCTCGACCCGCCGGAGGGCGACGAGACGTTCGGGCTCGCGGTCCAGGCCGCGCACCTGGTCCGCCAGGCGCTGACCGACTCCGGGCTGAAGGGCGCGGTGAAGACGAGCGGCGCGAAGGGCGTGCACGTCTACGTCCCGATCGACGACCAGATCTCGATCGAGGACGCCGCCGCGGCCACCCGCGCGATCGCGGCCCGCGCCGAGCGCGTCGACCCGGCCGTCGCGACCACGGCGTACATCAAGGAGGACCGCGGCGGAAAGGTCTTCGTCGACTCGACCCGCGCCGGCGGCGCGACGGTCGTCGCGGCGTACAGTCCGCGGATCCGGCCCGGTACGCCGGTGTCGTTCCCGGTCGGGTGGGACGAGCTGGACAACGTCTCACCCCGCGATTTCACCGTACGAAGCGTGCCGGGCCTGCTCGCGTCGGCCGATCACTGGGCCGAGGAGCTGCCCGCGCCGCAGGCCCTCCCGGAGGACCTGCTCGAGGAAGGGCGGGCGATCCCGATCGCTCGCGTCGTCGCCATGCACGAGGGCAAGCGGCGGGCCAAGGCGCGACGGGAGGCCGAGGAAGGCTGACTCCTGTGCCTGGTGGGGTTGGTCGGCAGTCTCGCTAGTTCTCCGGGCTGGTGGTGAGGTCCAGGGCGCGCTCGCGGACGTCCGGGGCAGGGTGGTTGCGGAGGGCAACTAGTAGGTTGCGCCAGGCCGGTTGCCAGCCGGAGCGGGGGCCGGCGGTGGCGATCAGGCTCTGCAGGAACAGGCCGGCGGTGAGATCGGTTCGGGTCGACAAATCGACGGCCACGGCGACCACGTCCTGTGGGGTCCAGTGGGCAGAGTCGGTGGAGAGTCTGGCTGCGACGAGGTCGGCGGCTGTTGCCGCGGCCAACGGTCTGGTGGCGACCTCGTTGCCGAGGGCATCTAGGTCCTGGGCGAGCGTAGGCCAGTAGAGGGCTGTGGTCAGGAGCTTCAGGCGGAGCTGCAGGTACGGCGGGTCGGTGAGCTCGTCGGCGACGGGGCGCAGCGACTGGCGGGCTTCGATCGATCGATGGGCCAGGTTGCTGACGAGCCGATCGACGAGTGTGGTGAGGCGTTGGCGGGCGGGGTGATCGCGATCGGGGAGGGCGTTGAAGACCTCGGGGTTGTTCTCCAGGCGGACGAGCAGCCGGACCGAGCCGACGAGCTCGTCGAGACCGCGGTCGGGATTGGTGGCGACGACACCGACGAGAGCGGAGGTGGCGCTGGTCCAGGTGCGGGAGCTGAGGTCCGTGATGAAGGCCGCAATGACGGGAGCAGCAGCGTTGTTCCAGCTGGCCCAGTGCTGCAGCGCCAGTACGGCGGCGCGGGTGACCTCGGGCTCGGCCCGGTTGGTCACGGCGATCAGCAGGTCGGCGTACCGGGAGCGGTACTTGCCGGCGAGCCCGTACGGCGTGCGCTGCGTCAGGACCGTTGCCGTGGCGGCGCTGTCGTGGACGGCCTGCTGGAGCAGGGCCCAGCTGGCCGGCTCGTGCAGGAGGTACTGCGACGCGGCGCTGGTGATTGCGGCCCGGACGTCACGGTGGGCGTTGCTCCAGGCGTCGGTCAGTACGGCGGCCGCTCCGGGGGCGCGGAGTTCGCCGAGGAGACGGGCGGCTTCCTTACGGGAGGTGACTTTGACGCCGTCGCCGGTCAGGACCGGGTGGAGGAGGGCGGGGAGGGTGCTCGGGCGGACGAAGCGGGCTACTCGGGTGGCGGCGTAGACCGCTACGCGGGCGCGGTCGGTGCCGGCGTACTGGAGGAGGACGGGCAGGGCGAGCTGTGGCTGGTCGGACCAGGAGAGGGCGCGGAGGGCGGCTTCCTGGAGGAGGACGGCGCCGGGCTCGGCAGCGCTCGCTTCTGCCTCGGGTGTGGTCGCGTTGGGGAGGTAGGGCTGGACGGCGGCTGGGCCGATGGTCGGGAGTTGGCCGAGCATGAGGATGGCCTCGGCTCGGGTCCATTCGGGGAGGCGGGAGTCATCGGCGACGGCGGCGACCACTTCGGCGTACCGGCGGTGCTGACGGGGGAGCCAGCGGCGGAGCGTCGAGCCGCCGACTCGCCAGGGGGCGTGGTTCTTGGTGAAGAGCTGGCTGCGGGCGGGATCGGCGAGGACGGCGTCGAGGAGATCCGTGCGGACCGTCACGATCGCCGACCACACGGCGTCCCACTGGGCCATGCCGAGGTCGCGGTCGATGATCCGGCCGACACGTTCGGCGCGGGTCGCCGTCGGCTGGAGCCAGTGCGAGGCGGCGGTGCCGACGGTGAACTCCTGGTTGGACCAGAGCGCCACCTCGAGCAGTCCCTGCAGGTGATCGTTGCTCCAGGCCCGTTTGTCGAACGCGGTGGAGACGGCGAACAGCAGCTGGAACTCGGTGCGCTCGGCGGCGCTGTCCAGGTACGGGCGGAGCGCGTCGTACACGGCGGCCTCGCGGCCGCGCGGGAGTCCGTCGACGATACCGTCGAGGTCGACCCGGCCGCGGTTCTGGGTGAGCGCGGCGTGGGCGTCGAGGCCCCAGCCGAGCAGGGCCGATTGGTTGCGCTGGGCCCCTTGGTGGATCGCCTGGCGGGCGAGCTGCGTCAGCGCTGCGCGGCTCGGCCAAGAGGTGTCGCGGGCCTCGAGTGCGTCGGTGAGCAGGGTCTGGAGCGGCTCGACGAGGTCGTCGTTGAGTACGGAGGGTGGGAGCGCGGCGGCTGCTTCGAGGACTGACTGGCGGACCGGGTCACGGTCGTTGCGGACGCGGGTTGCCCAGGTGAGGGCCTGGTGGACTGACGCCGGCTGCCGGGATCGGCCCGCGGCGTGGACGACGGCGCGGTAGACGGCGGCGCGGTCGGCGGCTTCGGGTCGGGTGATCTCGGGTTCGAGCAGGGCTGATGCTTCGTCGTAGGGGAGGTAGGAGGTGATGTCCCAGCGGCGGTGCGATTCCTCGGCGATGTCGGGGAGGGTGAGCATACGGCGGGCTTGCTCGGTGCGCGTTGCTTGTGGCAGTACGTCGAGCAGGTCGCCGGGGAGCTGTTGCAGCTCGACGTCGGCGGTGACCGCGGTGAAGACGCCGGCTCGGCGGGACGGTGGGAGGTCGCTGAGCAGGCCGGCGAGTCCGGCGCTCCCGCCCCAGAGTGCGCGGCCGAGGGCGGTGAGGTCTTCGTCGGAGTAGCGGTGGAGGCGGCGGCGGACTGCTGGGGTGAGGGCTCTGGGGAGGGTGCTTGCTCGGTCGGGGGAGAGGAGGAGGGTGAGTACGCCGGTGGGGTCCAGGTCGATCAGGCGGCCGAGGACCTTGACGACTGCCCAGGGGAGGTTGTCGGGGGCGATGGCTGCCTTGATCAGGGTGAAGGCTCGTGGTGCGTCGTGGTCGAGGGCGGCGGTGACGCCGTAGCCGACGCCTTGCCACCACTCGTCGCGGTCGGATCCGGTGGGGAGGGTTTCCGTCGCATGGTCGAGGACTGGCTGCGGGTGCCGACGGGTGAGGCGTTCCCACTGGCCGGGGGCTAGGCAGTAGGCGAGCTCGGGGAGGAGACGCCGGACGGTCTGGTCATCGGTGCTGTCGAGGAGCGCCGCGGCGTACTGGTCGCCCCAGCGGTCGCGCTGCTCGTCGATCAGGCGGGCCGCGAGGAGCTGGCGGCCGGTACGACGGATCACCTGCAGGAGGCGCGGGCGGAGGGCCGCGGGGGCGTCGTCGTGGAGGATGCGCAACTCGTCGTCGGAGACTGCGGCCGGGCCCGCCGGGCTGGGGGTGGGGCGGCGGGGCCAGTGGCCGACGGCTGCCAGGGCCTGGGACTGGACGGTGGGTTCGGGGTCGTGGAGGAGGCGTGTGACGTAGGCGGCGTCGCCGGTGATCTGGGCGATGTGGAGGCCGATGACGCGGTGGTCGGCGGGGCCGGCGGCGAGGTCGGTGAGGAGCTCGTCCAGGGCCGGGGTGCCGCGGAGTCGCAGGGCCTGCTCGGCGATCGCGCGCACGCGTTCGCCGTACGGGAGGGGATCGATCGACCGGAGGAGGTCAGCGGCTCGCATGGCGCCCATCCTGCCCACCTCGGGTGTCAGGTCGGCCAGGGGTCGCCGAAGTCGGTGTTGCGGGCGGCGCGGTAGAGGGGGCCTTGGCGCTTGGAGACGATCTCCTCGCGCAGTTCGCCGGTGTCGGTGCAGAGGCGGAGGGAGACCAGGCCCTTGCGCTGCTGCGGGTGGCGGAGGACGCGGTTGGCGGCTTGGCCGCGGAGCGTCGGGCTGGTGACGACGTACGAGAACTTCTCGTCCTCGAAGCCGAGTTCGGCGCCCTTCGTACGGCGGTGCACGGCGCTGCGGTTGACGCGGCTGGTGAAGTGGCACCAGTCGCGGCCGCGCGGGATCGGGCAGGCGAGATCGTGCGGGCAAGGGGCGATCACGCTGTGGCCGGCGGCGATGAGCTGGTCGCGGGCGGCGACGATGCGTTCGTAACCGCCGGGGGTGCCGGGCTCGATCAGGGCGACCAGGCCTTGCTGGGCGGCTAGTTGTTTGACGAGATCTTGTTGCTGGGTCGGGGAGAGTTCGCTGAGGACGTAGGAGACGGTGACCAGGTCGGCGGAGTCGAAGGTGGACTGGTCGAGGCGGCCGGTGGTCCAGGTCGTGGCACGGACGGCGGGGGACTCGGCGTTCGCGGCGAGTTTCTTGCCTAGGGCAATCGCTTCGGGGACCTGTTCGAGCACGGTCACTTGTGCGAGTGACGGCCAGACGTCGGTTGCTGCCCAGACCGCGGAGCCGGTACCGCCGCCGATGTCGAGCTGCTTGGCCGGTGCGAAGTCGGGTAGTTGCAGGGCGGCCTGCTCGAGCGTCGACCGGACGGCGGCGAACGTCGCCGGCATGCGGTACGCCGAGTAGGTGATCACGTCGGCCGGCGACGCCATGATGGGCGAGGTCGCCGCCTGCTCCTCGCGGTAGCGCGTGCTGAGCCGCTGGAAGGTGCTGGTCAACTGCGCCGCCGGGACGCTGGCCAGCGCCACGTCCAATGCATTCCGCAGGTCCTGCGGCAGGTCCGCCATCTTCCGTCCTCCGTCAGCACCTACGAACCCGCAGATCCTAACGCCCCCGCCGAGGCCTGCGGCCTCGACACGGGGAGTGGCGCGGCCTACTCGGCGGGCAGCGACACCCGCATCGACGTCGCGGTCGCGAACCCGCTGCGCGGGCTGACTCCTGATGCGGCGTACGTCGCCAGCGCGGTCCGGCAGATCGGCGGGCCGGTGCTGCTCGTCGGTCACTCGTACGGCGGTGCGGTGATCAACAAGGCGGCGCAGGAGCTGGAGAACGTGGTCGGGCTCGTCCACGTGGCGGCGTTCGTGCCGGACGAAGGGGAGAGCCCGGCGGGGATCTCGGGGAAGTTCCCGGAGACGCCGTTCGGGGCGGCGGTGCGGCCGGCGCTGTTCCCGCAGGCGGACGGGACCCAGGCGCCGGAGCTGCGGCTCGATGCGGCGGCGTACCCGGAGGTGTTCGCGGCGGATCTCCCGATCGAGGTGAGCCGGGTGCTCGCGGCCAGCCAGCGTCCGGTCGCGGCTCAGGGGCTCGAGGAGGAGTTCACCGGTGAGCCGGGGTGGAAGAAGCTGCCGAGCTGGACGCTGATCTCGACCCAGGACCAGGCGATCCACCCGGAGGCCCAGCGCTTCATGGCCGAGCGCGCGGGCGGTACAACGGTCGAGGTCGAAGGGTCGCACTCGGTCGCGGTGTCGCAGCCGGAGGCGGTAGCCGACTTCATCCTGAAGGCGCTCAGCTAGCAGTTCGTCCAGGCGCCGGGCGAGGTCCGGCGGCGCTCAGCTAGCAGCCGGGTCGACCTGATCCGGCGCGGGCGCGAGGTCCGGCAGGCCGGCGGCGGTGCGGAGCTCTGCGTACGCGATGGCGAGTTTCGGCAGGGTGTAGTGCGCGTTCAGTCCGCTGGGGTTCGGGAGGATCCAGACCTGGGTCGGGCCGATCGTGCGGTTCTGCCGGCCGATGGCGGCCTTCGGAAGGCCGAAGGCGTCGCGGTAGGCGGTGACGCCGACGACGGCGAGCCAGTCGGGGGCGAACTCGAGCACCTTGCGCTCGAGGTTCTCGCCGCCGGCGCGGAACTCGGCCTTGGTCAGTTCGTCGGCGCGGGCCGACGGGCGGTCGACGACGTTGGTGATGCCGAGGCCGAGATCGAGCAGTTCGGTCTGCTCGGCGGGTTTGAGCTGACGGGGAGTGAAGCCTGCCTGGTGGAGTGCGGGCCAGAAGCGGTTGCCGGGGCGGGCGAAGTGGTGGCCGGTTCGGGCCGAGAGCAACCCGGGGTTGATGCCAGAGAACAAGACCTTCAGCCCAGGTCTGATCAGATCCGCCAACTCCTGCATCCCCACACCCTAAGGCGCTCACCGACTTCGTTCGGCACGAGTGTTGATGTCAACCCAGGGTTGACGTATTGAGATTGTCAACCTAGGGTTGACGGCATGACTCCCGGACCAGATCTTCAGCAGCTCATCGACACCATCCGGACCGACACCGGCAGCGATGACGAGCTCGCGCAGCTCGCGGTCGCGGCCGGCACGATCAGTGACCTGACCGCGACCTCCGACGCCGCGCTCGGCTACTTCGTCGACCGCGCCCGCGGCGCCGGCAAGTCGTGGGTCGAGATCAGTTCCGTGCTCGGTGTCAGCAAGCAGGCCGCGCACAAGCGGTTCAACGACTCCTGGCCGGCCAAGCTCGATCTCAACAGGTTCACCCCGCGGACCCTGGCGGTTGTGAAGGCCGCCTCCGAGGTCGCCCGCGATCGTGGTCAGGGCTTCGTCGAGACCGAGCACCTGCTGCTCGCGCTGTTCACCGAGCCGTACTCGCTGGCCACCAAGCTGCTCGAGAACGCCGACATCACCGAGACCGAGGTCGTGGCCTCGGTCGACCTGGCGGTCGAGCCGGCCGTGCCGCTCGAATCCATCCCGGCCGAAGGTCTGCCGATGACGCCGCGGGCGTCGCACGTGATCGGCCATGCGGCCGAGGAGGCCTTCCTGCTCGGCCACAACTACGTCGGCACCGAGCACCTGCTGCTCGCCTTCTACCACTACCCGAGCGGTGTCGCGGCCAAGGTGCTGAACCAGCTCGGCCTGACCGAGGAGGAGGCGCGCGACGGCGTCCGGGCCGCGCTGGAGGAGCTGACCAAGGGCAAGTAGTTTGGCCTCGTGCCTGACTGGACCGCGAGACTGACGCACCTGGCCGCGAAGTACGACGTACCGGGCGCGGTGCTCGGTGTGTGGGTCGACGGTGAGCAGACGATCGCGCCGTACGGCGTGCTCAACCGGCGGACCGGGATCGAGACGACCGCCGACTCGGTCTTCCAGATCGGCTCGGTGACCAAGCCGTGGACGGCGACGATGATCGTCCAGCTCGCCGCCGAGGGACGGCTGGCGCTGGACGACGCGGTGGTCAAGCTGTTGCCCGAGGCATCGATCGACGCGCGGATCACGGTCCGTCAGCTGCTGACGCACACCAGCGGGATCGACGGCGACGTGTTCACCGACACCGGCCGCGGGGACGACTGCGTCGAGCGGTACGTCGCGCTGCTGGCCGACGTACCGCAACTGTTCGAGCCCGGTACGGCGTACTCGTACTGCAACGCCGGCTTCGTGCTGCTCGGACGGATCATCGAGGTGCTCGACGAGCGGACCTGGGACGAGTCGCTCCGCGCCCGGCTGGTCGAGCCGCTCGGCCTGACCGCGACGGTCACGCTGCCCGAGGAGGCGATCCTGCACCGCGCCGCGACCGGACACGTCGCGGGCACCGGCGAGGTCGTGACGACCTGGCAGCTGCCGCGCAGCGTCGGGCCCGCGGGGCTGATCACGGCCAAGGCCGAAGACGTGCTGAAGTTCGCGCAGCTGCACCTCGACCAGTACGCCGAGATGCGCGAGCCGCAGGTCAGCTACCCGGGCGGGACCGGCGGGCTGACCGAGCTCGGCCTGACCTGGCGGCTGTTCGACTGGTCGGGGCGCCGGGTGTTCGGCCACGACGGCGCGACGATCTCGCAGCTGGCGTTCCTGCGGATCGACCCGGAGGCGCGGCTCGCGTTCTGCCTGCTGACGAACTCGGGCAACGCACCGGGGCTGTTCGAGGAGCTGGCGACCGAAGTGTTCGCGCACTACGCGGAGGTCGAACTTCCGGCGGCGCCTCGACCTGCCGAACTGAGGGATCGGAGGGAAGAGGAGGGATGGGGGGAGGCGCAGCTCGGCCGGTACGAGCGGGCGAGCGTGGCGATGGAGGTGCTGCGGCGGGACGGCAAGCTCATGCTCACCTACCAGGCGACCGGCGATCGGCTGGCGTTCGCGGAGGAGCCGGTGCAGGAGTTCGAGCTGCTGCCGACCGAGCCGCTGGACGGCGACCACTTCGTCGTCCGCAGCTCCGACGACCAGCCGTGGACGCCGGTCACCTTCCGGCCGGCGTACCTGTTCACCTCCGGCCGCGTCACGCCCCGGGTCCAGGGATGAGCCTGCGCCCGGTCGACCTCGCACGCCGGGTCGGCGTCTCGACCCAGTTGATCCGCAACTACGAGGCCGCGGGTGTGCTGCCCGAAGCCCCGCGCACCGAGAGCGGCTACCGCCAGTACGACGAGCAGCACCTCGACGCGCTGCTGACCTACCGCGCGCTGGCGCCCGGGTTCGGTGCCGAGAGCGCGCAACTGATCATGCGCGCGGTGCACGACGGCGACATCGAGCTGGCGCTGCGCGTGATCGACCAGAGCCACGCCGAGCTGCACGAACAACGCCGAGCGACCGACACGGCCAGTGAGGCTCTCGGCGCTGCGGCCGAGCAGTTCCTCGACGGCCAGCCGGTCTCGGGCCCACCGCTGCGGGTCGGAGAGCTGGCCCACCAGCTCGGGATCCGAACGTCCGCGCTGCGGGTCTGGGAGGCCGCCGGGCTGCTCACGCCCGCTCGGGAGCGCGGCACGAACTACCGCCGCTACCAGCCCGGACAGGTCCGGGACGCGCGGATCATCCACATGCTGCGCCAGGGCCGGTACGGGTTCGACCAGATCCGTCCGGTGCTGGAGGGACTTCGCCGTACGGGCAGCGCGGAGGCGCTCAGAGCAGCCGTTGCCGAGCGTCGGGCGGCGCACGATCGGCGAACGAGAGCGATGTTGCACGGTGCAGCCTTGTTGGATGCCTACCTCAACCGGTGAAACGCCGGGACTTCCTTGGGGTGAGCGAGCTAACGTCGTCAGAGTGACTAGTGCACCTGCTGACCTTCCCCGGAAGGCCGGCGAGCTTCGCGCCGCCGGTTACCTTCCCCGCACCATCAAAGCCGAGATCCGCGACAACCTGCTGACCAAGCTGCGCGCCGGCGACGACCCGTGGCCCGGCATCGTCGGGTTCTCCCGAACCGTGATTCCCCAGCTCGAGCGGGCGCTGCTCGCCGGGCACGACGTGGTCCTGCTCGGTGAGCGCGGCCAGGGCAAGACCCGTCTGCTGCGCACGCTGATCGGGCTGCTCGACGAATGGACCCCTGTGATCGAGGGAGCGGAGCTGCCCGAGCACCCGCTCGACCCGATCACGCCGGCGTCGAAGCGCCGGGCCGCCGAGCTCGGCGACGACCTGCCGGTGACCTGGCTGCACCGCGACCTGCGGTACGCCGAGAAGCTGGCGACGCCCGACACCTCCGTCGGTGACCTGATCGGCGACGTCGACCCGGTCAAGGTCGCCGAGGGCCGCAGCCTCGGTGACCCCGAGACGATCCACTTCGGCCTGGTTCCCCGGGCGCACCGGGGGATCGTCGCGATCAACGAGCTGCCCGACCTGGCCGAGCGGATCCAGGTCGCGCTGCTGAACGTGATGGAGGAGCGCGACATCCAGGTCCGTGGTTACACGCTGCGGCTGCCGCTCGACGTGTTGCTGGTGGCAACGGCCAACCCCGAGGACTACACCAACCGCGGCCGGATCATCACGCCCCTGAAGGACCGGTTCGGCGCCGAGGTCCGGACCCACTACCCGCTCGACGTCGACGCCGAGGTGGAGGTCGTACGGCAGGAGGCGGAGCTGACCGCGGAGGTCGGGGAGCCGCTGCTCGAGGTGCTGGCGCGGTTCGTCCGGCACCTGCGCGAGTCGACGGCGATCGATCAGCGGTCGGGTGTGTCTGCTCGGTTCGCTGTTGCTGCTGCTGAGACCGTTGCGGCTGCAGCGCTGCGGCGTAGCGCGATCACCGGCGAGGAACCGGCCGTTGCCAGGCCGGTCGATCTCGACGCGGTGCCCGCCGTACTGCGGGGCAAGCTCGAGTTCGAGCCTGGCGAAGAGGGCCGCGAGACCGAGTTGCTCGAGTACCTGCTGCGTCGATCGGTGGCTGACACGGCGCGGGAGCGGTTCGCCGGGCTGGACCTGACGCCGCTGGCGAATGCCGTTGCCGAGGGCCACTTGGTGACGACGGGCGAGCGGATTCCTGGTCGCGACGTACTGTCTGCTCTTCCCGAGCTGCCGGTACTGCACGACGTCGCCGCACGGGCGGGCGTCGAGCCGAACGACTCACCAGGCCGGATCGCGGCCGCGGTGGAGCTCGCGCTGGAGGCGCTCTACCTGTCGAAACGACTCGCGAAGGACGCCGACGACGACACGACGGTCTACGGAGCCTGAGATGTCGGCACGCCCGGAAGGAGGGCTGAGATGACCGCTGCGATACCCGAAGGCTGGTCGTACGGGCCCTGGCACGAAGGGCCCGATCCGCTGGCGCCGCCGGTGGATCTGCGGGACGCGCTCGACGAGCTCGGCCAGGACGTGATGGCCGGATCGTCGCCGCGGTCCGCGCTGGAGGAGCTGCTCCGCCGCGGCACCCGGAACACGCAAGGCCTGGACGACCTCACCCGCCGGCTCTGGGAGCGGCGGCGTGAGATCCAGTCCCGGCACAACCTCGAAGGCACCCTGCGCGACGTCCAGCGCCTGCTCGACGAAGCGCTGGAGGCCGAGCGGCACGACCTGTTCCCGAACCCGTCGGACGACGCCCGGTTCCGCGAGGCGCAGCTCGACGCGTTGCCGTCCGGTACGGCGGCCGCCGTACGGGAGCTGGCGGAGTACGACTGGCAGTCGCCGCAGGCGCGGCAGAAGTACGAGGAGATCCGCGAGCTGCTCGGCAAGGAGCTGCTCGGGTCGCGCTTCGAGGGCATGAAGGAGGCGTTGCAGAACACGACGCCCGAGGACGTTGCACGGGTCAACGAGATGCTGGCCGATCTCAACGCCCTGCTGGCCGCGCACGCGCAGAACCGGCCGGACGTGGACCAGCTGTTCGAGCAGTTCATGGCCAAGCACGGCGAGTTCTTCCCGGAGAACCCGCGGAACGTCGACGAGCTCATCGACGCGCTGGCCCGGCGAGCAGCCGCGGCGCAACGGATGATGAACTCGATGACCCCGGAGCAGCGGGCCGAGTTGGCCCAGCTCTCGCAGCAGGCGTTCGGCAGTCCTGAGCTGTCGCAGCAGCTGTCCCAGCTGGATTCACAGCTGCAGGCGCTGCGGCCCGGCGAAGACTGGTACTCGGGTGAGCAGATGAGCGGCGACGATCCGCTCGGCCTGGCCGAGGGTGCGAAGGCGATGAACGACCTGGCCGAGCTGGATGCGCTGGCTGAGCAACTCAGCCAGTCGTACCCGGGCGCGCGGTTGGAGGACATCGATCTGGATGCTCTGACCCGGCAGCTCGGGGACGAGGCGACGGTCGATGCCCGCCGGTTGAGCGAGCTGGAGCGCGAGCTGCGCAACCAGGGTCTGCTGGAGCGCGCTCCCGACGGCTCGTTGCGGCTGTCGCCGAAGGCGCTGCGGCAGCTCGGGCAGACCGCGCTGTCCGACGTACTGCGGGCTGCTCGCGGTCAGTCGGGTGAGCGGGAGTCGGCGTCGGCCGGGGCCGCGGGGGAGTTGAGTGGATCGACTCGCCAGTGGCAGTTCGGCGATACGCAGGCGTGGGACGTACCGAAGACCGTGCGCAACGCCGTACTGCGCAGTGCAAGCGTTGGTGGGGGCGTCCGGCTGGACGTCGCCGACGTGGAGATCGCCGAGACCGAGCACCGGGCGCGGGCGGCGGTGGCGTTGCTGGTGGACACCTCCTGGTCGATGGTCCAGGAGAACCGCTGGCTCCCGATGAAGCGGACGGCGCTCGCGCTGCACCAGCTCATCTCGACCCGCTACCGCAACGACGCGCTCCAGCTGATCACCTTCGGCCGGTACGCCGGGGTGGTCGAGCTGCCGCAGCTGATCGGGCTCGAAGGCACCTGGGAGCAGGGCACCAACGCGCACCACGCGTTGCTGCTCGCGGGCCGGCACCTACGCCGGCACCCGGACGCGCAGCCCGTCGTACTGATGGTGACGGACGGGGAGCCGACGGCTCACCTGGAGCCGGACGGTACGGCGGAGTTCTCGTACCCGCCGGAACCGGCGACGCTGCGCAAGACGATCTTCGAGGTGGACCGGCTGGCCAAGCTCGGCGCTTCGCTGACCGTCTTCCGGCTCGGCGACGACCCGCGGCTGGAGAAGTTCGTCGACCTGCTCGCGCGGCGCAGCGGCGGACGCGTGCTCGCGCCGGACGCCGACGGACTGGGAGCGGCGGTGGTCGGTGATTACTTGAGAACTCGGCGAAAGTTCTGACAATCCCAAGGTGGTAAGGGTTTTCCACCTTTGTCGTGTGGGCAGGGTCACGATCTCAATGTGAGACCAGTGTGCAAGTGGACTGGTTTCTGGGCTTACTCTGAAAAGACGCCCCCGCCATTGGAGTCGGACGGGCCAGCGGTCACCATGCCGCGACCCACACCGCATCGCTCGACCACCTTGGGAGTGACTGTGCCGAAACTCGTCTACGACTTCGCCGAAGGCAACAAGGAAATGAAGGAGCTCCTCGGCGGCAAGGGGGCGAACCTGGCCGAGATGACCAACATCGGGCTGCCGGTGCCGCCCGGTTTCACCATCTCCGCCGAGGCCTGCAAGGTCTACCTGGCCACCGGTTCGGTGCCCGCGGAGCTGGCCGAGGAGATCGACCACCACGTCGACGTCCTGCAGCAGAAGATGGGCAAGAAGCTCGGCCAGGCCGACGACCCGTTGCTGGTCTCGGTGCGGTCCGGTGCTGCCGTGTCGATGCCCGGCATGATGGAGACCGTTCTCAACGTCGGCCTGAACGACGACTCGGTCAACGGCCTGGCCCACCAGTCCGGCAACCCGCGGTTCGCCTGGGACGCCTACCGGCGGCTGATCCAGATGTTCGGCAAGACCGTGCTGGGCATGGAAGGCGACGTCTTCGAGGACGCGATCGAGGCGGCCAAGCAGGCCAAGGGCACCAAGAACGACCTCGACCTGGACGCCGACGACCTCGAGGCACTGGTCGGCACCTTCAAGGCCGCGGTCCGTGAGCACACCGGCCGCGACTTCCCGCAGGACCCGCGCGAGCAGATGGACCTCGCGACCGAGGCCGTGTTCGGCTCGTGGAACTCCGAGCGCGCGATCCTCTACCGCCGCCAGGAGCGCATCGCGGCCGACCTCGGCACCGCGGTCAGCGTCTGCTCGATGGTCTTCGGCAACCTCGGCATGGACTCCGGCACCGGCGTCGCGTTCACCCGCGACCCGTCCAGCGGCCAACCCGGCGTGTACGGCGACTACCTGCAGAACGCGCAGGGCGAGGACGTCGTGGCCGGCATCCGCAACACCGTCCCGCTGGCCGACCTGGAGCAGATCGACAAGACGTCGTACGACGCGCTGATGGAGATCATGGCGACGCTCGAAGGCCACTACAAGGACCTGTGCGACATCGAGTTCACGGTCGAGCGCGGCAAGCTGTGGATGCTGCAGACCCGCGTCGGCAAGCGGACCGCGGCCGCCGCGTTCCGGATCGCGACCAGCCTCGTCGACGAGGGCATGATCGACACCGACGAGGCGCTCAAGCGGGTCAAGGGCGCGCAGCTCGCGCAGCTGATGTTCCCGCGGTTCGACGCCGATGCGTCGAAGGAGCTGGTCACCAAGGCGATCGGGGCTTCGCCGGGTGCTGCTTCCGGGAAGGTCGTGTTCACGTCGGCGGCCGCCGTCGCTGCTGCTGATCGCGGCGAGAAGGTCGTCCTCGTACGGCGGGAGACGAACCCCGACGACCTGCACGGGATGATCGCCGCGCAGGGCATCCTGACCAGCCGGGGCGGCAAGACGTCGCACGCGGCCGTGGTCGCGCGGGGGATGGGCAAGACCTGTGTGTGCGGCGCCGACGAGCTCGACGTCAACGTCGCGGCCGAGACGATCACCGTGAACGGTACGACGTTCGGGCCGGGTGAGCTGATCTCGATCGACGGCACCACCGGTGAGGTGTTCCTCGGTGAGGTGCCGGTCGTTCCGTCGCCGGTCGTGCAGTACTTCGAGGGCTCGCTGGCGCCGGACGCCGGTGACGAGCTGGTGGCCGCGGTGCACCGGCTGATGACGCACGCCGACGAGATCCGGCGGCTCGGCGTACGGACGAACGCGGACACCGCGGACGATGCCGCGCGCGCTCGACGGTTCGGTGCCCAGGGCATCGGTCTGTGCCGGACCGAGCACATGTTCCTCGGTGAGCGGCGGGAGTCGGTCGAGCGGCTGATCCTGGCCGAGGACGACGCCGAGCGCGATGCCGCGCTGGCGGAGCTGGAGCCCTTGCAGCGTGGGGACTTCCTGGAGCTGCTCGACGCGATGGACGGGCTGCCGGTGACGATCCGGCTGATCGATCCGCCGCTGCACGAGTTCCTGCCGTCGATGGAGGACCTCGCGGTGAAGGTCGCGCTGGCCAAGGAGCGCGGCGAGGAGCCGGGGCACGACGTCAAGCTGCTGGCCGCGGTCGAGCGGCTGCACGAGCAGAACCCGATGCTCGGGCTGCGCGGCGTACGGCTGGGGCTGATGATTCCTGGTCTGTTCGCGATGCAGGTCCGCGCGATCGCCTCGGCGGCGGCCGAGCTGCGGAAGGCCGGCAAGGACCCGCGGCCGGAGATCATGATCCCGCTCGTCGGCGCGATCCAGGAACTGCAGCTGGCGCGCGACGAGGTCGAACGGGTCCTGGCCGAGGTCGCGGCCGACGCGACACCTGCGGGCGCGACGGTTACTCCAGAGGGTGGCGCGGTTGCGAGCGGCTCCGCCGCAGCAGACGGTGTGGAGTGGGCGACGCCCATCGGCACCATGATCGAGTTGCCGCGGGCCGCGGTGATCGCGGACCAGATCGCTGAAGCCGCGGACTTCTTCTCCTTCGGGACCAACGACCTGACCCAGACCACCTGGGGCTTCAGCCGCGACGACGTCGAGGGCTCGTTCTTCTCCCGCTACCTGGAGAAGGGCATCTTCGCGGTCTCGCCGTTCGAGTCGATCGACCGCGAAGGCGTCGGCAGTCTGGTCCGCACCGGCGTCGAGCGCGGCCGCGCGACCCGCCCGGACCTCAAGCTCGGCATCTGCGGCGAGCACGGCGGCGACCCGGACAGCATCCACTTCTTCCACGAGGTCGGCCTGGACTACGTCAGCTGCTCCCCGTTCCGCATCCCGGTCGCCCGCCTGGAAGCGGGCCGCGCCACCCTGGACTGACGCTGCCCGCACGCCCGGGGCAGGGCTGTCGTGAGGGGAAACGGGGAGATCTCCTTGCGGTGGAAGCTACTTGCCTCGGGCAATGAAACCTGAGGAACGAACGCCTGCGGGACGCGGCCCGGACAGGCTTCCTGGCCGCCGTCCTGATCGGCCTGGCGACCGCGTTCGCCCCGTTGCTGCTGCCGGCGCTCTTGCGTTCAGGGCAGCGCCTGCGGCAGCGCGGGACCTAGGTGTACTCGGCCACGAGGTACCGACCGACAGGATGTCTCCGGCAAACCGGTCCACGACTACGCCGACCTACGCCTGACCCCCGCTCACCCACGCAACCCGCGCAGGAGACCTCCTGTCGGTCGGTCCTCTACGCCCCACCCCGCGGGCCGGCCCCGGGGCCGCCAGCCCGCTGACCAGCCGCGCTCCCACCATCCCCAGATCCACCTTGTGCACCGGCCAGCCATCCCGAAGGCCTGCGAACGGCTGTGCTCAAAGGCGGGCGGCGGGCCTGGAGCATTGGGGACTCGGCGACAGGCCGCGCCGCGATGTCACCGACGTCAGACCGAGTACAGCTAGCCTGCTCGCATGGGGCGGTTGGAGTTGCGGGGGACGTTCGGAGACGACGCGGAGCTGTACGACCGCGTGCGGCCTTCGTACCCGGGGCGCGTGTTCGACGAGGTCGGGCGGATGGTTGGACCGGTGGCGCGGCCGCGGGTGCTGGAGATCGGGTGCGGGACCGGGCAGGCGACCGCGCCGATGGTGCGGCGTGGGTGGTCGGTCAAGGCGGTCGAGCTGAGTCCGGCGCTCGGTGGGATCGCGCGAGACAAGTTGCCCGAGCTCGAGGTGATCGTCGCGGACTTCGACACCTGGGCGCTGCCGGCCGAGCGGTTCGACGTGGTGCTGTCGGCGACGGCGTTCCACTGGCTCGACCCGGCGACGCGGGTCGGCAAGGCGGCCGACGCGTTGCGGCCGGGCGGCGTACTGGCTGTGGTGTCGACGCATCATGTCGCCGGCGGGAGCGAGCAGTTCTGGGTCGACGTCCAGGACTGCTACGACCGGTTCACCGACGATGCCGATCCCCGGGGGATGCCGGCGGCGGACTCGGTGACGGGGGACGAGGAGGAAATCGCGGCGTCGGGCCGGTTCGGTCCGGCGCGGGTGTGGCGGTACGAGTGGGAGCTGACCTACACGGCCGCCGAGTACCTCGCACTGTTGTCGTCGTACTCGGGTCACCGGGTCTTGACAGAGCAGGCGCGTGACGGTCTGTACAACTGTATCCGGGGCCTGATCGAGGCGGCCGGGGGTTCGGTCACCAAGCGTTACCTGACGCTGCTGACCGCAGCAAATCGTCTTCACCAACCTCTTGCGTTGGGCTGATCCGGCAGTCCAAGATAGCCGGGCGGGAAGGGCATCACACGTCGACTTTCGGGTCTGACTCGAACCAGCCGCTGTGGCGGCTCGTGACTCCCTTCCCGCACCAAATCCCCTTGTTCGGTTGGGTTCTCGCGCGCTCTTGTAGAGTTGCGGGCATGGCCATCTTCGCTGTGCAGCTGACGTTCGACGTGTCCGACTCCGAGGCGCGGATGCAGGTCCGTCCGGCCCACCGGGACTACCTGGCGTCCCTGAAGGAAGCCGGCAAGCTCGTCGAGGCCGGACCGTTCGCGGACGAGTCCGGCGCGCTCCTGATCTACGACGTCGCCGACGAGGCGGAGATGCGCGACATCCTGGCCAAGGACCCGTACACCCCGGCCGGGGTGTACGAGCTGGCCACCCTCAAGGAGTGGAACCAGGTCTTCACGGCCTAGGCCTCAGCGGCTTCCAGGTCCAGGTAGTCGACGTACGCCCAGAACCAGCTGAGCGGGCCGAGCACCAGCTCCGGCTCGCCGCCGTCGTCCTCGATGAACAGCAGCGTGCCGGTGCCGCCCTTGATGTCCTCGAGGACGGCACCGCACACCTCGAGCGCGGCCTCGAACGGGACCAGCTCCGGCCCGCTCTCCCACCGCGGCTTCGGCAGCGGCAGCACCGGCGCGTCGTCGGTGCCGTCCATGTCGACCGACACCTGCTGCAGCATCTCGTACAGGTCGTAGGAGATCAGCCCGGCCAGCGGGTGCCCGTCGACGCCGATCAGGTACGGGTCGTCGGCGCCGCCGCGGAAGCTGTCGCGCACCTGGGGCAGGGCGGCCGCCAGGTCACCGATCTCCAGGTACGGCGCCTCGCTCAGCTCTTCGTCCTCGTCGTCGCTCATCAGCCCGCTGCGCATCTGGTCGAACTGGTGCAGCAGCTCTGACAGCTCCTCGTGGGCGCCGCCGTTCGGGGCCTTCTGCGCGCGCTCCTCGAGTCCGCGCAGGTGCTCGATCAGGTCGTCCTCGAAGTGCAGGTCGTACTTCGGCAGGCCCGGCTCCCGCCCGGCGTTGATCTGCGCGACCAGCTGCGTCGAGATCGGGCCGAGCCGCTCGGCCAGCACCTCCAGCGGGGTGGTCGGCTTCTCCTCCTCGTCGTGCGCGCAGGAGTCGTCCTCCTCGGTGCCGCCGCCCTCCATCGCGAGCAGGACCGAGAAGGCCGGGAACGCGATCAGCGCGGCGGTCGCGAGCATGCCGTCACCGATCAGCATCAGCGGGTTCCCGCCGGCTTCGGTACGGCGTAGGTGGTCGGGCAGCAGGACGGCGGCCTGCTCGACGTTCACCTGGCTGGCCAGCGAGCTGAGCCCGTGGTCGGTGTCGACACCGAGCTGCTCGACCAGGGTCTCCGAGCTCATGTCGAAGTTCGAGCGCAGGTAGTACCGCAGCCAGCCGGCGTCGACCGGGTTGCCGAGCAGCTCGGCGATCCGGGCGCGGAAGTCGGCCAGGTCCGCGACCGCCAGCACGACCAGCACCGGCTGGTCGCCGTCGCCGATCACCAACGGGCGGGTGTCACCGTTGTGGAAGCCCTCGATCACCTGCGCGAGGCCGTCGGCGGCTGCTTCGAGAGGCCAGGACTCGGCCTCGAACTCGGTCACACCGGCGGCGGTGCTGACGTCGTCGGGCATCTGCTGGTCCTCTCCGATGGCGGCGGCGGGGTGGCTGTAACTGTAAGGGGCGACGGTCGCACCGGGGGTGGCCGGTCGGTGCGGCGTGATGTTGGCTACGCTGTGAGCGGCGGGTCGGTGCAGCGGTATCTCACATGTGAGATAAGGTCCGGCGCATGACCGATGACTACCTGAGCCGGATCGGAAACCTGATCCGGGACGCCCGCAAGCACCGCGGCTGGACGCAGACCCAGCTCGCCGACGTGCTCGGCACGAGCCAGAGTGCTGTGAACCGGATCGAAAAGGGTCATCAGAACCTCACTCTCGAGATGCTCGCCCGGATCGGCGAGGCACTCGACTCCGAAATTGTCTCTCTCGGTGGCGGTCCGGTCCACCTCCGCGTGGTGGGTGGACGCCAGCTGTCCGGATCGATCGACGTCAAGTCGTCGAAGAACGCCGGTGTCGCGCTGCTGTGCGCCAGCCTGCTGAACAAGGGCCGCACCACGCTGCGCAAGGTCGCGCGGATCGAGGAGGTCAACCGGCTGCTCGAGGTGCTGAACTCGATCGGCGTGAAGACCACCTGGCTGAACGACGCCGGCGACCTGGAGATCGTCCCGCCGGAGCACCTCGACCTCGGCGGCATGGACGCCGAGGCAGCCCGTCGTACGCGCTCCATCATCATGTTCCTCGGCCCGCTGCTGCACCGTGAGGACACCTTCGCCCTCCCGTACGCCGGTGGCTGCGACCTCGGCACCCGGACCGTCGAGCCGCACATGTCGGCGCTGCGCCCGTTCGGCCTGGAGATCAAGGCGACCGCGGGGGAGTACCACGCGGTGGTCAACCGGGCGATCACGCCGGGCAAGCCGATCGTGCTGACCGAGCGCGGTGACACCGTGACCGAGAACGCGATCATGGCCGCCGCCCGGTACGACGGGGTGACGGTGATCCGCAACGCCTCGTCCAACTACATGGTCCAGGACCTGTGCTTCTACCTCGACCTGCTCGGCGTGAAGATCGACGGCGTCGGCTCGACCACGCTGACCGTGCACGGCCGGCCGGAGATCGACGTCGACGTCGACTACGCGCCGTCGGAGGACCCGATCGAGGCGATGAGCCTGCTCACCGCGGCGATCGTCACCAGCTCGGAGATCACCATCCGGCGCGCGCCGGTGGAGTTCCTGGAGATCGAGCTGGCGCTGCTGGAGGAGATGGGCCTCGACTACAGCCGCTCCGAGGAGTACCTGGCCGAGAACGGCCGGACCCGGCTGGTCGACCTGACCACGCGCCCGTCGACGCTGCACGCGCCGATCGACAAGATCCACCCGATGCCGTTCCCGGGCCTGAACATCGACAACCTGCCGTTCTTCGCGGTGATCGCGGCGACGGCGACCGGCCAGACCCTGATCCACGACTGGGTCTACGAGAACCGCGCGATCTACCTGACCGACCTGAACAAGCTCGGCGGCCGGGTCAAGCTGCTCGACCCGCACCGCGTGATGGTCGAGGGCCCGACACACTTCTCCGGCGCCGAGATCATGTGCCCGCCGGCGCTCCGGCCCGCGGTCGTCACGCTGATCGCGATGATGGCGGCGAAGGGCACGTCGGTGCTGCGCTCGGTCTACGTGATCAACCGCGGGTACGAGGACCTGGCCACCCGGCTCAACTCGCTGGGCGCCCAGATCGAGACCTTCCGCGACATCTGAGTCGTACGACGGCCTCGGCCACCACCCGCGATCCGGTGGCGGCCAAGGCCGTTCGTCATTCCTGCCCGGCCGACCAGGCGTCCCTCCTGCGTACCGACCACGAACCGATCTACGCGCTGGCCCGGGAGTCGATCCGGACCCGCTTGGACTCAGCTGCTCCTGCTGAGGTCCCGCGGCCCTGGTAGTACGTCGTACTGGTGCTTGGGGAGATCGCGGTTGCTCCGGATGGGGGAGCAGAGCAGGACCAGGCCGGCCAGGGGGATGCCGGCGGTGGTGATCCAGAGGGCTGGGGTCAGGCCGAGGTACTGGCCGAGGATGCCGCCCAGCAGGGCGCCCAGGGGGATGGTGCCGTAGTTGACGAAGGCCGACGTGGCGGTCAGGCGGCCCAGGAGATCTGGTGGGCAGTAGGACTGGTAGAAGGTCGCCTTGACGACGTTTCCGGCGACTACGCCGACGCCGATCGAGAACGCGCCGGCCAGGTAGAACCAGGGGCTGATCGTGCTCAGGGGGATGAGCAGCGCGAGCGTCGGCAGGCCCAGTTCGGCGAGCAGGATGATGCGGGCGGTGCCGAAGCGGGTCATCAGGCGGCGGGCCGCGAAGGCGCCGACGATGCCGCCGCTGCCGGCTGCGGCGATGAGGGCGCCGACGGTGCCAGGGGTGAGGCCGACCTCGCGGACGAGGAAGACGACGGCGATGGACTGGTAGCCCATCAGAGCGAGGTTCGAGACGGCGCCGAAGAGGGTCAGGGTGCGGAGCCAGACGTCGCGCGCGACGAGGCGGAGGCCGTCGGCGATCTCGGTGGTGATCGCGGGGCGGCGTACCGGCGTACGGCGTGGTTCGCGGTGGCGGATCGCGGCGAGGCAGACCAGGGCGATGAGGAAGGTCGCGGCGTCGATGAGCAGGCCGTTGATCGGGCCGGCCAGCTGGATGACCAGGCCACCGCAGGCGGCGCCGGCGATCTGGGCGGCCGAGGCGCTGCCGTGGAGCTTGGCGTTGCCCTCGGCATGGTCGGCCGGGTCGATCAGCGTGGGCAGGTACGCCGTGTAGGCGGTCTGGAAGAGGACGGCCGCGACGCCGGTCAGTACGACGATCGCCAGGAGGAGCCGCGTCGTCAGCAAGCCTGCCGCAGAGATCAGCGGGACGGCGGCGAGCAGGGCGAACGAGGATGCGGCGGCGATCAGCATGATCGGGCGGCGGGGGAGCCGGTCGACCCAGGCGCCGACCGGAAGGCCGATCACGAGCCAGGGCAGCCAGGCGAACGCGGTCAGCAGGCCGACCTGGAAAGTCGTTGCGTCGAGCACCGAGATCGCGACCAGTGGGATCGCGACGCCGGAGACCGCCGTACCGAATCTGCTCAGGGTCTCGCCGGTCCAGAGCAGCCGGAAGTCGCGGTGCCTGCGGAGGAGGCTCATCGGTCCCTCGGGAAGGACTGGAGCTGGACGATGACCGGCTTCGCGTTCTCGCCGGGCTCGACCGACGTGTAGCGCTCGATGACGGCGGCGAGCTCGTCGTTCATCGCCGTGAGCTGCTCAGGGGACAGGCGTAGGTCGCGCCAGTCGGAGAGGGCGGCCGCGTGCTGCCACTCGCCGGGCCAGTTCTCCTCGACGTACGTCTGGACGCGGGCGTAGTACCGCTGCACCAGATGCTGGAGGTAGACGCGCAGCGCTCCACTCGTCTCCGGGTCGTCGCGGAACTCGGCCGGGTTCAGCACGGTCTGCCCCTGCGGCACCCGCCACCACCGCTCGCGCCGGGTGCCGCGCTCGGTGTCCTCCTCGATGTAGCCGTGCTCGGCCAGCAGCCGCAGGTGCCAGCTGATCGTGCCGGTGTTCTCGCCGAGCCGCTGCGAGAGCGTGCTCGACGTCGCCGGTCCATCCAGCTCGAGCGCCTCCAGGATCGTCATTCGCAGGGGGTGGGCCAGGCCGCGCAGGCTGCGCGCATCGATCTTCCGCATGTTGCAGAGGATACTCTGCAAAGGAGTCTCTGCAAGTGCTGAAGTGTCGGTGGCGCCACCTACGGTCTGAAGCATGCGGCCACATGTGGTGGGTCATCTGGCGGTCTCGCTCGACGGCGTGACGGCCGGCTTCGCCGTGGATCTCGCGCGGTTCTACGCGATGGCGACCCTGTGGCAGGAGGACGTGACGCTGCTCGGCGCGGACACGATCCTCGCCCAGGAGTCGGCGCTGCGGACCGCTCCGCAGCCGGGGCCTCGCGAGAAGGGCCCGCTGCTCGCCGTCGTCGACAGTCGCGCCCGGGTTCGCGAGTGGGATCGCCTGCGCGCCGTCGGCCACTGGTCCGACGTACTGGCTCTGTACGCCGATCAGACGCCGGCCCGTCCGCCCGACAGTCGCACCCGCGAGCTGATCACCGGCTACGAGCGGGTGGATCTCGACGAGACGCTGCAACTGCTCGGCAAGCATCACGAGGCGCGCGTGGTTCGCGTCGACGGGGGCGGCGGGCTGTTCGGCGTACTGCTCGAGCAAGGCCTGATCGACGAGCTGAGTCTGCTCGTGCACCCGGTGGTTGTCGGCTCGGGTCCGCGCTGGCAGGGCGGGTTCACCGACCGGCTCGACCTCGGCCTGGCCAACGTCGAGGTCTTCGAAGGGGGAGTCGTGTGGCTGCGCTACTGCACGACTTAGGTTTGAAGCCCCGGATAAACTGGGTACAGTGTACGAAGTTAATCCGAGGAGGGGTTTGATGACGGGTTTTGTCCCCAGCGAGCAGGACGTCGCGAGCGTGCTGGTCTGGTTCGAGCAGTACGACGCCTTGGCGGCGGCCAAGGACTACGAGGGGATGGCCGACCTGGCCGTCTTCCCGCTGAACGAGGTGACCGACGACGGCAAGGGCGCCGGCTCGGCCACCCAGACCGGCCGCTCGGCGTACGTGGAGCAGATGGCGCAGGTGATGGGCGGCGCGGACGACGTCACGATGGAGACTGTGCGCACTCCGCACTTCCTGTCCGACGCGCTGGTCTTCGTGATCAGCGACGGGACGATGACCTACCAGGGGCAGACGACCCCGATCCGGTACGGCGACCTGCTGCTGAAGACCGACGGCGGGTGGAAGTTCCAGACCATGGTTCAGGGTGGGTGGGGCTGATGTTCGCCTGAATGTCGGTGCCGCCCAGTAGTTTGGGCGTGATGAGGAAGCAGTCGGAGGGGTACGACGAGCACGACGCCGAGCGCTGGGTGCCCGAGCCGGTCAAACGGCCCGGGCGGACGGCGTTCGCGCGCGACCGGGCGCGCGTGCTGCACAGCGCGGGCCTGCGTCGGCTGGCGGCCAAGACCCAGGTGGCGACAGCGGGCAGTGACGACTTCGTCCGCAACCGGCTGACGCACAGCCTCGAGGTCGCGCAGATCGGCCGCGAGTTGGCCGGCACGCTCGGGTGCGATCCCGACATCGTCGACGCCGCGTGCCTGTCCCACGACCTCGGCCACCCGCCGTTCGGGCACAACGGCGAGCGGGCGCTGGACCAGATCGCGGCGGACATCGGCGGGTTCGAGGGCAACGCGCAGACCCTGCGCCTGCTCACCCGGCTGGAGTCCAAGGCCTTCACCGCCGACGGCCGCAGCGCGGGGCTCAACCTGAGCCGCGCGACCCTCGACGCCGCGACCAAGTACCCCTGGCCGCGGCGTGAGGGTGTGGCGAAGTTCGGCGTGTACGACGACGACCTGGCCGTCTTCGAGTGGTTGCGGCAGGGGCTCGGCGACGAGCGCTGCCTGGAGGCCCAGGTGATGGACTTCGCCGACGACGTCGCCTACTCGGTGCACGACGTCGAGGACGGGATCGTTGCCCACAGCATCGACCTGGACCGGGTCGGGGCCGAGCGCGCGCCGTACTGGGAAACCGTCCGCGAGGCCTACCTGCCCGACGGCGAGGACGCCCAGCTCGACGAAGCCTGGGAGCGGCTCACCGCGCTGCCGTACTGGCCGACCGGCCCGTTCGACGACAGCCGCCGCGCGCTCGGCGGCCTCAAGGACCTGACCAGCCAGCTGATCGGACGCTTCTGCACGGCCGCCGAGCAGTCCACCCACGCCCGCTTCGGCCGCCGCTCACGCCTGGTCCGGTACGACGCCGACCTGCTCGTCCCCGACGGCACCCGCGCCGAGATCGCGCTGCTCAAGGGCATCGGGATGTTCCACGTCCTCAACTCACCCGAACGCCAGCGCCGCCGCGCCATCCAGCGCGAGCTCCTCACCGAGCTCGTCGAGGCGCTGGCGAAGACCGCCCCCGACAACCTCGACCTCCCCTTCGCCGCCGACCACCGCGAGGCCACCGACGACGCCGCCCGCCTCCGCGTCCTGGTCGACCAGGTCGCGTCCCTCACTGATCCGTCGGCCCAGGCCTGGCACACCGCACTGACCACCTGAGCCCGGATCTCGGTTCAGATCAGTGCTTTCTTGAAGAAGGTCGCAGAGTCCTCGTAGCCGAGCGCGAGGTAGAAGGGCCCGGCCCGGCGGCTGGCCAGTGCCAGGTAGGCGGCGCCGATCGACGTCGCCCAGCTCTCGGCGTACTCCATCAGACTCCGCCCGACACCGGTCTCCCGCTGGTTCTGATCGACCATGACCTCCTCGACCCAGGCGACCGGCCCGTTGGCGAGGAATGTCAGGTGGCTGCTCCCGAGAAGGTAGCCGACGACCTCGCCCCGAGGGGCCTCTGCGACCAGCAGGATCGTTTGCGGGGCGTCGACCAGCCGCGGCCAGTTGGCGTCGAAGGCGTCGCGTCGCGGGCTGAACGAGGTGGCGAAGTCCCGCGCGAGCGGCCAGACCTTCTCCTGGTCGTCGCTGCGGGCCGGGCGGATCAGTACGGGGTTGTCGGGCATTCGCCTAGTTTGTCGTGGCGCGACCGCCCTCGCGTCGGTCGAGCTCACAGAGGTCTGAGCCGGTCGGCCCGGACCGGGCCGTACGTCACTTCGGCGCCGCCACGCAGCCGTTGCCACCGGCAAGCTTCAGCTCGATGCGCGGGATGTCGAGGTGGGCGCACCCGTCGCGCTCGTTCGGCTCGATCACGCTGCCATGTCGGCTTTCAGTTTGCGCACCGCCTGCCGATACCCGTCGAACGACTGGCCCGGCATCCACCGGATTGCCTGCACGTCCGGCGTCTCGATCGGGAACCGCGGCTGTCGTTGGTTCGCAGGGTGGTGTCCTGGCCCAGGCCGGTACCAGTGGAAATTGAAGAGGCTCAGGCCGGCCGGGGTCGCCTGGGCTGACTCCTTCGCGGGCTTCTGGTACAGACCGCTTGAAGCCGGCAACCGGGCGGGGCAGCGGGCGGCTTCGGGATGACCGTAGACTCACGGCGTGGCAGGCAGGATCAAGGAAGAGGACATCGCGCTGGTGCGCGAGCGGGCGCGGATCGACGACGTGGTCGGCTCGTACGTGACCTTGAAGAACGCCGGCGGTGGTTCGCTGAAGGGGCTGTGCCCGTTCCACGACGAGAAGTCGCCGTCGTTCAACGTGACCCCGGCGCGCGGGTTCTTCTACTGCTTCGGCTGCCAAGAGGGCGGCGACGTCATCGACTTCATCCAGAAGATCGACCAGATCACGTTCGGTGAGGCGGTCGAGACGCTGGCCGCCAAGGTCGGCATCCAGCTGCGGTACGACGACTCCGGCGCGCCGATCCCGAAGTCGCAGAGCAACCAGCGGCCACGGCTGGTCGAGGCGCACAAGGTGGCCGGTGAGTTCTACTCCGAGCTGCTCTTCGGGGCGCCCGAGGCGACGCTGGGCCGCCAGTTCCTGGACAAGCGCGGGTTCGACCGCGACGCCGCGGCGCACTTCGGGGTGGGGTTCTCGCCGCGGGGTGGGGAGCAGCTGGTCGCGCACCTGCGGGGCCGTGGGTTCTCGAACGGCGAGCTGGTCGCGTCCGGGCTGTGCGCCGAGGGCGCGCGCGGGCTGTACGACCGGTTCCGCGGCCGGCTGATGTGGCCGATCCGGGACGCGAGCTCGGACACCATCGGCTTCGGCGCGCGCCGGCTGTTCGACGACGACAAGATCGAGGCCAAGTACCTGAACACGCCGGAGACGGCGATCTACAAGAAGTCCAAGGTCCTGTACGGCGTGGACCTGGCTCGGCGCGAGATCGCGAAGGGCAAGCAGGCGGTGGTCGTCGAGGGGTACACCGACGTGATGGCGTGCCACTTGTCCGGCGTACAGACTGCTGTGGCGACGTGCGGGACGTCGTTCGGTGACGACCACGCGCGGGTGCTGCGGCAGCTGCTGCTGGATCACGACCAGTTCCGGGGCGAGGTGATCTTCACCTTCGACGGCGACTCGGCCGGGCAGCGGGCTGCGGTGAAGGCGTTCGAGGGGGACCAGGCTTTTGCGGCACAGACATACGTCGCGGTCGAGCCGGACGGGTTGGATCCCTGCGATCTGCGGCTGCAGAAGGGGGACGCGGCCGTTCGGGAGCTGATCGGGCGGCGGGTGCCGCTGTACCGCTTCGTGCTGACGGACCGGCTGTCGAAGTACGACCTGGACCGCGCGGACACGCGGATCGACGCGTTGCGCGACGCCGCGCACCTCGTGGTGAGCATCCGGGACCGGTCGAAGGTCGACGCGTTCACGCGTGAGCTCGCAGGGCTGCTTGGCATGGAGGTCGACCAGGTCCGTTCCGAGGTCCACCGTGCTGCGTCCCGCCCTGCTCCGGCTCCTCGGGCCGGGTCCGGGGATCGCGCGCCGGTCGTCGTACAGACCGAGGCTCCGCCGCCCCCACGGCAGAACCTCCCGTCGCCCCGCGAGCCCCGCTTCCTGATGGAGTGGGACGTCCTCAAGCTCGCGATGCAGTACCCGGCCCTGGTCGGCGTCGCCTTCGACGAGCTCGACGACCACGACTTCACCCACCCCTGGCTCGCCGCCGTCCGTGCCGCCATGGCCAAGGTCGGCGGCCCCTCCCAAGCTGCCCCCGGCGAGGCCTGGGTAGTAGCCGTCCGCGATGCCATGGGCAACGACCCCGCCGCAGCGATCGTCGGCGCCCTCGCCGTAGAGGGCCTCCGCCTCGGCCGCGACCCCGACGAACGCTCCGCCCGCGCACACCTGGCGCGCCTCCAGGAACTCACCTGCCTCCGCCGAATCACCGACCTCAAGTCGAAGCTCCAACGCACCAACCCCATCGACAAGGCCGACGAGTACAACCGAATGTTCGGCGAACTGATCGCGCTGGAGCAGTACCGCACCGAACTCAGAGAACAGGCAATCTCCGGGGCGCTGTAGGCCACGCGGCGGCGGCCGAGTTCCAGCGGGTGCCCACCCGGGCTGCTGCAACTCCCGGCCACTCCGCCCACTCCGAGGTCGGCCTGGCTTCCCAACCGCCTGCCGGCGGACCGCCCCTTACGGTGCCGCCGGACCGCTCTGAACCATCCGCTCCGCCTCGCCTGCCCTGCCCTCCAGTCCGGGCCGCGCAGCCGAGCCGCCCAGCCCGCGCCGACCTGCGCCCGTCCACCCGCCGACCTGCTCGTGACCACCAGCCGTCGGCTTGCTCCTGATCAGCGGCTGGTCTGGCGTCGGTCAGCCATCGACCTGTGTCCGACCTCCCGTCGGTGTGCGTCCGGTCAGCCGCCGATCTGCGCCCGGCCACCCGCCGACCCGATTCCCGCCGTAGCGAGCAGGTGCTCGGTGCGGTAGGCGGGAAGCCGGCGTGAGCTCGAGGTGCCAGCCGAGTTCCCGCCCGAAGTGGTCCCTGCGCCCGGTCAGCCACCGCTCCGGTCCCGGCCTGCCGTCGGCCTGCTCCCGACCACCCGCCGACCCGCTGCTGGCCGCCCTCCAACTCCTTTCGGCCGCTGCGGCCTCAGCCCCCGCGACACCTTCCCGGCCGCAGGGCTACTGACCTCCGCCACAACCCTGCGCCTTCAACCATCTACCGGCCTGAATCGGCCCCTTTCCGACGGAAACCAGGGCTGGCTCAGGGGTTTGACCCAGTGCTTCTCACCACCGGCAGGGGATGATGGAGTCCAGGTCCGACCGAAGGAGAAGTTCGATGGGCTGGTTCATTCTGCTGGTGCTGATTGTGGGCGCCGTCGCGGCATTCAAGTACCGCGTCCCCCTGATCGCCAAGCTGACCGGGCAACCTCAACACCGCGTCCAGCGCGCCCTGGAACGCCGCAAGAACAAGAGCTGACCCACCCAGCTACCGCCCCGTCGCACCAGCGACGGGGCGCCCCAACTCACGCCCACCAATCAAGCAAGGCCGACCGGCCGGCACAAACAACGGCCACCAGAGGTCCCGTACGCCGACGCGCTCAAGGCCCTAACCCGACAGGACCGGACCGCAGCCGTCGCCTGAAACCTAGGCATCCTCCGTCCGGCCCGGCCCCTCGCCTACGGACGTATGCGCGCCTGCCGCGGGCTCCCGTTCTCCATCTTCCGCCTCCGGGTCTGACGCCGACGGTCGTCGCGCAGCAACAAGATCACGTGAGAGCTGCCGAGATCCACGCTTGCACGGCAAGCAGGCCGGCATTGCGGGGCAGCGTCAGCACGGCAAGCAGACTGGCCCGGGCTCGGCAGCATCGGTACGGCGAACAGCGTGGCGACGTACGATGTGCAGCCCGCCAGCCCGCCAGCCCGCCAGCCCGCCAGCCCGCCAGCCCGCCAGCCCGCCAGCCCGCTACAGCGACTGCGCAACTGCAGCGACGGCGCTGCCTCGGCGGCCGCAGGAATCACAGGACCCGTGTCTGCCCACCTCTGGCTTCTCCAGCGTCCGCGGCAACCGCGCGCCACCTCCGGCTTCAGCTGGGTGAGCGTTCCATGGTGTCACTCGACAGCGAGTGCGCCAGCTCACCATCGCGGCGGCGACTCAGCCGCCTCGGCGACCGTGCTGGCGGGGCGTCCGCCACCCCGTCGTACGGCCAAACAAAAAGACCGGTTCCAAGGTCGGAACCGGTCGATCGTTTGTTGCTCCCGCGACTGGACTCGAACCAGTAACCTGCCGGTTAACAGCCGGCTGCTCTGCCAATTGAGCTACGCGGGATCGTTTGTGTTTCCCTGCCCCCGATCCCCGAGGACCGGATTAGGTTAGCAGGATCGGGCCGAACTACAAAAACGGGATTCGCCGTCCGCGACGGCCCGTCCGAACTGCCTTTCGCGTCAGATTCCGAACTCGTCCCGGACCGCCTGCAGCGCCGTCTCGGCCTGCTCGATCAGCCCCGGGCGATCCGGCTCCAATCCCTTGTCCAGAACGAAGTTCCACGCCACCGGCGCATCGGTCGTCGCAGGATTGCGCCGCCCGACGATCCGGACACCCTTCTTGCCGACCAACGGCACGTGCCGCTGTACGACGATGCTCGCGTCCACCCGCTCCCGCAGCAGCTGCCCGAACCGTCCCGGGTCGTCCACCGCCAGGTCGGTCGACCGCAACGGCGTCCCGAACGCGGTCGTCTCGAACACCCGCAACACCGACCCCTCAGAGTCCCAAGCCGCCCGCTCGATCGCTTCCCAGCCGACCCGCCGAACCTTGTCCCCCTCCGGCAGGTAAACCGCAGACCGGGTCCCCGCCACCCACTCCCCGCCCGTCAACTGCACCGCGGCCAAGATGTCATCCCGCTTACCCGCAGCAACCCGAACCCCCTCAACCAACTCAGAGGGCCACACCGAACGCCGAAGTCTCAACACACCCCCATCGTCCCAGCCCGCTCCAACCCGGCTCTTGCCCACCCCAACCCACGCCGGCCCCGGCGCACGCCCGACGCCGGCCACGCCGCCCCTGGCCCACGCCGCCCCTGGCCTCGCTCAGGCCGAGCGTCGCCGCGACGGCGTCGAGCACCTGGCCGCTGGCCCCCCCGGCCCTCGGCCAACGCCGCCCCCGGCCCACGCCAATGCCGGCCCACGCCGACCCTGGCCTCGCTCAGGCCGAGCGTCGTCGCGACGGCGTCGAGCACCTGGCCCCCGGCCCCCGGCCCACGCCGCCCCCCGGCCCACGCCAATGCCGGCCCACGCCGCCCCTGGCGCCCCGGCCCGCGCCGGACCCGGCCCACGCCCGGACCTGGCCGACGCCGGCCCTGTCCACGCCGACCCCGGCGGGGTCCTCACGCACCCCGTCCAGCGAGCAGGATCTCCGCGTCTGACGGGGTCTGCCACCTAAGGTCGGCGGCGATGCGGCCGGGAGGTTGGCGGGGGCCGGGTGTGGGGCTGCGGTCCCGCGCCCCCGGGCCCCGGGCGCCACGTCCCCACGTCCCCGCGTCCCGGGCCCCGCGTCCCCCGTCCCGGGCCCCGCATCCGACGCCCCGCGTTCCGGGCACGCGTCCTCGCGTCCCCGCGCTCCCGCGTCCTCGCGCTCCCGCGTCCTCGCGTTCCCGGGCTGCCGCGTCCCCGCCTCCCCGCGCTCCCGCGCTCCCGCGCTCCCGCGCTCCCGCGTCCCCGCGTCCCCCGTCCCGGGCCCCGCATCCCAGGCCCTCGCGTCCCGGGCCCGCGTCCCGCGGCCCGGGGATCCGTGGTGGACCCGGTCGGGTGTGGGCCGGGTTCGGTGTGGGGGCGCGTGCGTGCCCGGTTCGGCGTGTGCCGGGCTTGGTGTGTGCGGGGTCCAGGTGTGTGCCTGGTTCAGGTACGCGGGGTTTGGTTGGTGTGGGGGTCCGGGTGTGTGCGGGGCTCGCTTCGGTGGGTGCGGCACGTGCGTGCCCGGTTCGAGTGTGCCGGGGAGCAGGTGCGTGCCGGGTTTGGGGTCGGTGGGGCGGGGCGGTTGTTGGTATGGGCTGGCGAGATGGGGGCTGGTGGGGGCGGCAGGATGCGGTCATGGGTTGGTGTTGGGAGAGGTGGATTGCCTAGGTTGGTGGGTATGCGACTTTTCCGGCGGGCCAAGACCGTTTCTGTGCCGGACCATTACGGGCTGAGTAGCGGGACGACGATCGAGGTGCCGGCTCGGCCTGATGTGGGGGATTTGTTCGGTGGGGTGGCGGCCGGCGATCGGACTCGGATGATCGTGGGGTACCTGAATCATCCGGATCCGGCGGTGCGGCTGGCCGCGGTGCAGCAGGGGTCGGATCCCAGTACGGCGACGGTGGCTGAGTTTCAGGAGTTGGTTGATCGGCTGGCCGACCTGGATCCGGCAGTGCGGGCTGCGGCGGGGGCGGCGCTGTGGGACTTCGAGGCCGATTCCGACTGCGAGGGGGTGGTTCGCATTCTTCGGGACGAGATCCGTGGGCACACGATGACCTACGGGAGGCCGAGCACCGAGTCGTTGCGGTTGGGGCGGGAGCCTGCTGAGCAGGCGTTGCAGACGCTGCTGGCTTCGGCGCCGGACGATGATGCGCACGCGCGGCTGCAGGCTTTGATCGACGAGCATGTGGTCCTTCCTGATTCGGTGGAGGCTGACACCGGCCTGTCGCTCGAGTTCATCGAGAAGGTGCAGCGGCAGGCCGGCGACGGGCAGATGGCGACGTACGAGGCCTACCGGGCCGACGATCGTGCGCAGGCGCTCGCCTACCTCAACGCCCACCCGGTGACCGAGGAGTTCTACTACCTCGAGGTGGAGACCCCGGACGGCACCTTCGGGCGCGACATCAAGGGGATCTACGACATCTGACGGGGATCACCTCGCGTTCGAGTACTCCCTCAGGCCGGGGGACTTGCGGAGGTAACGCAGCGCTTCCAGCTCCAGGGCCCGGACCTTGGCGGGCGGGAGTCGGAGCTGTTCGGCGGTCTCCTCCAAGGTGGACAGTGGCGTGTTGTGCAGGCCGAAGCGCAGGCGGAGGACGTCCTGCGCCAGGTCGTCGAGGTGTTCGAGCTGGCAGTGCAGGTCCCGGATCAGGGCGGCTCGGTGGAGTAGCTCCTCGTCGTCGATGAGTTGATCGGCCTCGTTGAGGTCCAGGGGAGCAGGGCGGTGTCTCCAGGCGCGGGCGCGCTCGACCCGGGCGACGGTGAGGGACGCGGCTTTGGCCAGCTCCTCGGTGGTGGGTTCTCGTTCCAGACGCTGGATCAGGTCGCGGTGGACGGCCGCCACGCGGCCGGCGTCGACGTACGCCTGGGCGGGCATCCGGATCAGGCGCGAGCGGTCGGAGATCGCCCGGCCCAGCGACTGCCGGATCCACCAGATCGCGTACGACGAGAAGCGGTGGCCGAGCTTGTGGTCGAAGCGTTCGACCGCGCGGATCAGGCCGATGTTGCCCTCCTGGATCAGGTCGAGCATCGACAGACCCTTTCCGCCGTACCGCTTGGCCAGGGCCACGACGAGGCGGAGGTTGCCCTCGATCATGCGCAGGCGAGCCGCCCGGCCGAGCTCGGCGACCGCGGCCAGCTCGGCACGGCGCGCGAGCTCGGCGCGGTCGGTTGTCGGCGCACCTCGCGCCAGTTGGTCGGCGGCGAGCACGCCGGCCTCGATCCAGGACGACAACTCGTGCACTTCTTCCGGGCTCAGCAGCTCGTGCCGCCCGAGGTCGCGCAGGTAGGCGACCAGCCCGGTCACATCAGCGGCATCACAATCGATCTCGGCCATCGTTGCTCCCCTCTCTCTTGAAGGGATGGTGCCGCGAAACACCCCGCCGGAACGGGCCGATCTGCAATCGGTGGACAACTACGCCAAGTAACTGTGCAGTAACCGAGAGTCTGTGGAAAACCGTCGACAGCTCGGGGCCTCGCCGGGGTATCCTCCGGCGCCGACAAGCCCTGACCCACCAGATACGATCTCCGGACAAGCGCCCGACCAGGCGCCGGGGGCGGTAGCTCAGCCGGTCAGAGCAGGGGACTCATAATCCCTGGGTCGTGGGTTCGAGCCCCACCCGCCCCACACAGCAAACCCGAGGTCTGATCGGGGTAGTCACCTACTCCTGATTGTCAGAATCTGTGGGGCGGAGCACGGGGTCGAGGAGGATCCGAACAGGATTGACGCTAGGCGGGGTGTCGATGTTTGGAGTCGGGCCCCGAGGCGTCCCCCAGCCTGACGCGCGAGACGGGACCGCAGGTATTGCAACCTGATGCAATGAGCCTTGCGGCGGACATTTGACAGGACTACCGTTTCCAGCGTGCGTACGCGCCGTCACAACAAGTGACGATCGCTCGGCCGACTCCAGCCGACCGCCCTCCGCCTAGGGGCGCGCACCATGGGGGTTTCATGTATCGAATCGTTGTCGCTGGACTGATTGTGACAGCAGTGGCGGCATTAACGCCCGTTGCCTTCAGTCATTCAGAAGCCGGCCCCGGGCCGCAGCCGATTCCTGCGGTGATCATCAGTAAGTTGCCTATGGGGAAGTCCGGAGGGAATCAGCAACCAATTCCGCCTCCTCAGATCGCGAGTGCGGCGATCGAGCGGGCAGAGCAGCAGATGTCGTCCAGTGAGCCTTTCAATGCTTTCCTGCAGGGAACCTCTTACACGATCAAAAACCAGGGGTACTGGACGCGACAGGGATCGCGCACGCCGATCGGGCTAGTTCGCGAGATTTCGCTCGCCAGGCCCGTTGATACCAGCATGCGTCATTGGCCGGTCATTGTCTGGCGTACCGACAAGAATGACTACGACCAGTACGCGTTCAACGCCCAGTATAAGAAGGTGTCGAGCGCCGTTATCTACCTCGACAATGAAAAAGGGCTCGTGGCCATCACGCCGGGCGAGGGTGCTGTAACCATCAAAGGACCCGGCAACAAATGGATCGATTCCTTGCCGAAGGAAGGGGGGCATTGATCATGATCGTCCGCTCACGCGTTCTCTCGGGACTTACTGGCGTCGTGGCCTTCTTTGGGGTAGCGCTTCTCGCGGATGGGCTTTCCGGCGGCGCGGCAATCGCCGCATCTACACCAAACACCGTGCAGTATGTGGTTCACGACAACTCTGGTTTGGTCAACTACGATTTTCAGTCGACCAATGCAGTGAATACTAATGTCGACTGGCCGATCAACGTGGTTTTCTACAACGGCGCATCGGTAGACAATATAAAGTTCGCGCTGGAAAATTCATACGGGGCAAACAGCACAAACCGGATGCACATCCCAGTCACTTACTATGGGGGAGAGAACCACTGGGACGAAGATGCAGGCAAGAAAGGTGTCGCCTGTCCAACAACCGGCCGATGGACTCGCCACTACCGTATCTACGGTGGCTACGGCGACAGCATCTACAGCCAAGACATCGGGTATTGGGTGGCTGCGACCACGCACAAGGATGCTGACGAATGCCCCCCGATCGGGAAGCGCTTCTATGACAGCGAGGAGGTTGAGGAGAACATAGCTGCAATCTGGGCGAACGCAGGATATACAGTCCACAATGACTTAGTGTCCTGGTCTAATCCGGAACCGTACCGGGTCGAGGGCAACCACACCTGGAACAGCAACGGGCTGGTCACCTACATCGATGTCTCCTGTGCAGCATGCCGTTCGCTGCGCTGATTGTCGCAGTCCCGCTGCTGGTGGCCGTCACCCCAGTAGCGGGGCAAACTGCGCAGAGCTTTCAGTGCAGCGGATCGCAGGTCGCCAAGACGCGCGTCCTGCAGGACTTGAGCCGCATGACCCAGGCCGAGCGGACGTTGACGCCGACCCGAAAAGTGCTCTCGTCACACTTTGTCGTGCCGAGCACCGTCGGCCTGGCCCAGGAGCGCTTCACTTCGCGCCTCGAGATCGTCGTTCGCCGAAGGCAGCCACTGTCGCAAGGCCCGCAAGAGTCGTCGGCTCGCATCCGGCTCGCCATCAATGATCGGGTCTCGAACCTTATCGAACTGACCGGCGACCGCGATCGGATCGCCTATACCTTCGTTGGCCTACTGACCGGCGCACAGCGAGGGATGAGCAAATCCGTAGTCACCCGCTTGGGGTTCGAGAACTACGGGCAACTCGGCGCTGTGAAGGCAGGGCGTAACGTTCTCAGCGTCGTCCTGGACGACGCCGGAGTTGTCGATTCGGCGGTGGTCAGCGAACGGTCAAGCGTCGCGTACACGACAGCCGCGCCCCAACAATTGACGCTCACCACACCCGAGACGATGCGGGTGCCGGCGGGTACGGAGTTCACCATCCCGTTCCAACTCGCACGCAGATGCGAACGCCCGGACAAGCCGGTCACCGTGGCCGCTGGAGCGATGAACAAGTCACCGTCCTCCCTGACCATCGTCGCCGACGCCAAGTTCTCCGGCATCGGCGACGGTATCCAGGGTGTGCTCCGAGCCCGATCGGACCAGCCAGGCACCTACTACATCCAGGTGACCATGCAAGGAGGCTATAACGATCAAACCCGACTCATCGCAGTGCAAGTCGACCAACCGAACCTCGAGTCCGGGGCTGAAACACGCGTGACGCTAGCAGTGCTGTTCCTGGCTCTCGCTGGCATCTTGTTCGTCTTGCGGATTCGGCGTTGGTCACCGAGCGCGTCGCGCTGAGCAGATCAGCCACGTCAACGCCGAACTCACAAATCCGATCAACCCTCCAGCGATGGCCGCGAGCGGAGCCATGTACAGCGCGATATCCGAAGCATCGGTGTCGACATAGATCACAGCCCAGCTGGCAACGATCGCAGCACCAAGCACCGCACCAAGGAAGCCTGCTGCGACCCACACGAGGAAGCCGAGTCCTCTATCTGACATGAACCCACACTATCGCTCCCGTCGGCGGCTGACCGCCCACGACGTGGCGGGATACGGTCGTTGCCGACATTCCGGCCGCGGCAATCACCTACCGCTCAAGAATATGTCGGCAACTCGTGTCGGGAAACGATGCCGTCCAACGGTCGCGGATGCTAGTTTCCGGCAACATGCTCTTCGGCTAAGCGCGAGTCTCGACCGCCGAGCAGAACCCGACCACCAGATCGACGCGCTGCTGCGGGCCGGCGTCGACCACGCCGACGTACACGGCGATACCGCGAACCCGACCTGCGTGCCGACGCGGTCGTCGATCTGGGCGATGCCATAGCGCTGGTGACGCGACAGCAAACCGGCTGGCAGCACTCGTGAAGGAGATGAACAAGCGACGCCACCACCTGGTGGACGTCGCTCGGATCGGACTCGACGTCGACCCGGAATCTTCCCTTCTGCGGCGCGGGTCCGACGAGCTGGGGAGGTTCTGCCGAGCGATTCGCGGCGCTGGACTCTCCAGCGGGTGAACCAGGTGGCGGCACCCCAGAGAAGCGTTGAGCTGGCTCCTGAGGGCGTCAGGCTGCGCTCTGGCGACTGACGTCAGGTAGCCGTCCCGGGGCGACTGTTCGACGAAGGCGTGCGGAGCAAGCGCAGTGCAGTAAGCCGTCGCGCGGAGCGATCGCCTCACTCTGCCCCGGACCCGGCGTGGTGCCACTTGTGGTGCGAAACTGAGGCAAACAGGGTTGCTAGAGGCGACTCAAGGGGCTGAATCGTGAAACCGTGCAGCCTAGATGGACCCACTGTTGACGAGAGCCAGGCACTCATAATCCCTGGGTCGTGGGTTCGAGCCCCACCCGCCCCACACGAGAAAACTGCAGGCTCGACCCACGCCCGGTATCAAGCTCGTCGTCGCCTAGGCGCCGTCGAGCGTTGCCAGTTCGTCCTCGGTGAGGATGGTGGACGCGCCTTCGACGGCCTGCTCGAGTTGTTCGACGCTGCTGGCTCCGACGATCGGGGTCAGCGTCGGGCTCCCGGAGGCCAGCCATGCGAGCACCACCTGGCCCGGTCGGAGTCCGCGTGCCTTGGCGACACGGGTCAGCGCCTCCAGCCGTCGTTCGGTGCCGGGGTGGTGGTACTCGATCTCGAGTGGGCGGTCGTTGCGGTCGTACCGGCCCTGGAGGGTGGCGGTGTAGACCCAGCCCTCGAACGACGGGTTGCGTCGCAGGAAGTCGAGGCCGTCCGGGGACAGCATTCCCAGCGGGATCGGCTGGCCCTCGACGTCCATGCCGCCGGCGGGCTGGAGGTAGGAGTAGCGCTCCTGGTAGGCGACCGGTTGCGCGTGGCCGTCACGTTCGGCGGTGGCCCGGATCCGTTCGAGCAGCCAGGACGGGTGGTTCGACACGCCCCAGCGAGCGGTCAGGCCGTCACGGACCAGGCCGCCGAACGTCTCGGCCAAGTCCTCCACCGGAACAGTCGGGTCTTCGACGTGCGCCCAGTACAGGTCCACACCGTCCACGCCCAGCCGTTCCAAGCTCTTCGCCATGGCGTCGCGTACGACGTCCTCGCGCAGTCCCTCGACGTGGTCGGGAAACCCGCCGAGCCGCGTGGGCTGGGCGCCTACCTTGGTGCTGAGGCGGACGCGGACCCCGGAGTTGGAGGCCAGCCAACGGCCGAGCAGCGCCTCGCTCTGGCCGCCGAAGCCTGTGTCGGAGGTCCAGAAGCTGTAGTTGTCGGAGGTGTCGATGAAGGTTCCGCCCAGTTCGGCGTACCGGTCGAGGATCGAGAAAGCGGTTCGTTCGTCCACCCGGGTGCCGAAGTACATCGTCCCGAGGGCCATCGTGGGTGTGTTCATCGCTCCAGCCTCGTAGCTGGAGCGCGCTCCAGGTCAAGTCGTGAGTTCCCGAAGGCCGACGATGAGGTGGATGCAGCACCACGAGTACTGATCAGTCCGGGCGGCCCTTCAGACGGCGGCTGACGGCGCGCTCGGTTTCGCGGTTCGCTTCGCGTTCGGCGAGGGCGTGGCGCTTGTCCCAGGTCTTCTTGCCGCGGGCCAGGGCGATCTCGACCTTCGCGCGGCCGTCCTTGAAGTAGAGGGTGATCGGGACGATCGTCAGGCCGCTCTCGTTGGCCTTGCGTTCGATCTTGTCGATCTGGGCGCGGTGCAGCAGCAGCTTGCGCTTGCGACGGGAGCCACCTTCGAACCAGCGCGCCTGGGAGTACTGCGGGATGTGGACGCCGTGCAGCCAGATCTCCCGGTCCTCGATCTGCGCGAAGCCGCCGACCAGCGACGCCCGCCCGGCCCGGAGGCCCTTCACCTCCATGCCCTGCAGCACGATCCCGGCCTCCCAGGACTCGCCCAGCTCGTACTCGTGGCCAGCCTTGCGGTTACGCGCGATCACGGGGTTGGCCTCGGGCTTCTTCACAGGACGATTCTGCCCTGACAGCTCAACCCGCGGGCCAGCGGGCGGAACAGGTTCACGACGTGCTCGAGGTATCGCCTTCTGCTGAAGGTGAAATCGGTTCGCTGCGGGTGAACGGGGGTGGTGGTCGGGGACAGTCGTCGACAGGGTGTGGGGATGCGATGGCGCCGGAGTCCGGAGTTCCTGAAGTTGTGGACGGCGATCGGGATTTCGGCGGCGGGGTCGGCGGTGTCGGGGGTCGCGCTGCCGTTGGTGGCGGTGGTGGGGCTGGGGGCTTCGGCGGGGGAGATGGGGGTGCTGGCCGCGCTGCGGGTGGTGCCGCACCTGGTGCTGGGGCTGGCGGTGGGCGTGTGGGTCGACCGGGTGAGCCGGAAGGGGTTGATGGTCGGCGCCGATCTGGGGCGGGCGGGGTTGCTGGGGGCAATTCCGTTGCTGGCGGCAACGGGTGACCTCGGGATGGGGTACCTGTACGTCGCCGCGGCGCTGGTGGGGGCGCTGACGGTCGTGTCCGACACCGCGTCGTTGGCGTTGCTGCCGGCGCTGGTACGGCGGGAGGAGCTGGTGGAGGCGAACAGCGCGTCGATGCTGAGTCAGACGCTGGCGTCGACGGCTGGGCCCTCGGCCGCGGGAGTGCTGGTGCAGGCGGTGAGTGCGCCGTTCGCGATTGCGGTGGATGCGGTCTCGTACGTCGGGTCGGCGGTTGCGACGTACCTGATCAAGGAGCCGCCGCGGGGTGAGCAGCCGCGGACGCAGAAGCAGACGCTCGGGGTGAAGGAGCTGTTCGGGGATCCGGTGCTCAACCCGCTGGTCCGGTCGGCGACTGTGGCGGCGGTGGCGGGGGCCATGCAGGGGCCGCTGGTCGTGTTGTACCTGGTGCGTGACCTGGGTTGGTCGGCGGTTCAGCTGGGACTGGCGGTCACTGCGCTGGGCGTCGCGTCGGTCGTCGGCGCACTCGTCGCACCGGCGTACAGCAGGCGGTTGGGCACGGGCCGGGCGTACCTGATCGGCCAGAGCGTGGCGGCGGGGGCCGGGTTCGCGTTGGCGCTTGCGTGGTGGCCGTTCGTCTTTGTGGGGCAGGTGATGGCCGGGCTAGGCATGACCCTGTACGGCGTACCGCAGCGTGCGCTCAGGCAGGCCCGCATGCCTGACCACCTGCTAGGCCGTACGACGGCCGCCTGGCGCACGCTGGTGATCGGCGGTCAGACGGTCGGCGCCCTGGTCGGTGGACTGGTGGGGACGTTGCTGGACCTGCGAGCGGCCCTGGTGATCAGCAGCCTCGGCATGCTGGCAGGAGTCGTGCTGGCCTACTTCTCGCCGGTGCGGAGCACCCGGTAGCGCAGGTGGGTGACGTCGCGGCCCTGGAGCTGACGAATCGGCTCCAGCTCGACGTACTGGCCGTTGAACAGGCTGCGGCCGGCTCCGAGGAGTACTGGGACCAGGTGGATCTCCAGCTCGTCCAGCTCACCAGCGGCGAGCAGGGCCTGAGCGGCGCCGGCTCCGTGCACCATGACGTCGCGGTCTCCGGCCGCGGCGCGTGCATCGGCAGCACAGGCGGCGACGTCGCCGTAGTACCGGGCACTGCCGAGCGGCGGGTCGAGGTCCGTCCGGCGCGTGAGGATGTTGATCGGTACGCCGTCGTGGTGGTCGCCGTTCCACTGCCCGGCCAGTTCGAACGTCCGGCGTCCAGCGATCACCGCCCCGGTCGCCGTCGCCTCGGCGTACACCTGTCCGTTGACGCCGGTCCCCATCCGGTCGTCGAGCCAGTTGAACAGCCGGAAGCCGCCCTGGCCGAGCTCCTGGCCCGCGCGGTCGTCCGGTCCGGTCACGAATCCGTCGAGTGACATCGACATGTAGAGCCTGATCATGGGTCCCAGTAGACCGCAAGTCAGGTGTCACGAATACCTTCAACGGTAGATGGAGGGTCTCCAGCGCGGGCCGCCACCTGCCCCTCGCGGGCAACCTTAAAATCTTGCATCGCAGTTCTAGCTTGAGGTTCATGGTTGTTGTTCAGGTCGACGGATTGACGATGACGTTCACGGCGCCCGTCCGGGAAGCCGGTCTGCGGGCCGCGCTGAAGGCGGTCACGCACCGCGAGTACCGCCGGATCGAGGCGGTCACCGATCTCTCGTTCGGGCTCGACGAAGGGGAGGTCGTCGGGTTCCTCGGGCCGAACGGCGCGGGCAAGACGACCACGATGAAGATCCTGTCCGGGATCCTGCACCCGACCGAGGGCCGGGCGACGGTGCTCGGGTTCGTCCCCTGGCAGCGCCGCCGCGAGTACCTGCGCCGGATCGCGCTGATCCGCGGCAGCCAGCCGATCGGCGGCCCGGCGGAGCTGACCGTGATGGACTCGTTCAAGTACCAGCGCGTCCTGTACGACGTACCCCGCGGCGACCGGACGATCGACGACCTGGTCGAGCTGCTCGACCTCGGGAACCTCCTGCACCGTCAGATCCGGGCCCTCAGCCTGGGCGAGCGGATGCGCGCCGGGCTCGCGATGGCCCTGCTGTACCAGCCGAAGGTGCTGTTCCTCGACGAGCCGACGCTCGGGCTCGACGTGGTCGCGGCCGGCGCGTTGCGCCGCTTCGTCGCCGAGTACGCCGCCCGCACCGGCGCGACGATCCTGCTGACCAGCCACTACATGGCGGACGTGGAGACGTTGTGTAAACGCGTCATTCTGATCGACCAGAGCCGCATCCGGTACGACGGCCAGCTGGCGACCCTGGCCGCGAAGTTCTCGGATCTCGAGAACCCGTCGCTCGAGGTCGTGATGGACCGGTTCTACCGCGACGGGATGCCGTCGTGACGACAGTCGGTCGTACGGCGGTGCTGCTCGGGATGGGGTTCTGGCGCAGCTCGGTGGAGTGGTGGAGCTTCCGGTCGTTCGTGATCACGCTGGTGGCCGGGCAGGTCGTGACACCGTTGCTCGGGTTGTTCGTGTGGACGGCGGCGGTGCCCGGCGACAGCGGCATCTCGACGTACTACGTAGTGCTGCTCGCCGTACAGCTGATGACGGTCTCGTACGAGCACCACACGTTGGCCGGCAGCATCTACGCCGGTGACTTCGCCGACGAGCTGGTGAAGCCGCGGCCGGTCGTGCTCGACTTCCTCGGGACCAATCTGGCGCTGCGGTGCTGGCATCTGATCTTCGGGGCGCCGGTGATCGTCGCGGTGGGGCTGCTCGCGAACATCAGCGTTGACGGCACCGACCTGCTGCTCGCGTTGCCGGCGCTCGTGCTCGCGGCGGGGCTTCGCTTCGCCTTCACCTACACGCTCGCCCTGACGGCGGTCTGGACGCAACGGGCGCACGGCGCGGTCGGGATGGGCGAGGCGCTGATCTTCCTGCTCGGCGGTACGGCGGCACCGTTGACGTTCCTGCCCGAGCCCTTCCGTGCGGTGGGCGCGGTGCTGCCGTTCTGGTCGATGCTCGGGGCACCGGCAGAGGTTGCTGCAGGCAACGTCGAGGACGTGCTCGAGGTGTACGCCGTTCAGGCCGGCTGGCTGGCCGGGGCCGTGCTGGTCGCCGTACTGGTGTGGCGGCGGGCCGTTCGTCGATTCACCGCCTTCGGAGGTTAGGGATGTTGTTCGCTGTGCTGTTCTCGCTGTCCGTACGACGGGCGGTGGCCTTCCGGGCGGACCTGTTGTTCGAGCTGGTCGTGACGATCGTCGGCGCCGGTGCGTCGGTCGCGGCGCTGCTCGTCGTCTACACCCGGACGGACACGTTGGGCGGATGGGGGCCGGGCGAGGCGATCGCTCTGCTCGGGACGTTCCAGGTCGTGAGCGGCCTGCGCAGCACGTTCGTCGAGCCCAACCTGCAGTTCTTCGGCGAGCAGGTGAGGAGTGGACGGCTGGACGCGATCCTGTTGCAGCCGGCGCCGAGCATCCTGCTCGCGAGTCTCGGGTCGTGCGCGCCGACCGCGTTGATCCAGGTGGGGCTCGGTGTCGGGGTTGCTGTCACGGGGGCCGTTCGGGCCAACCTCGCGGTGACGGCGGGTGGCGTGGCGGCGTGGTTGATCGTGGTCGTCGCGGCGACCGTGACGATGTGGGCGACGCGGACGATCGTCGCGTCGGTCGTGTTCTGGGCGCTCGGGCTGAGCCTGGACGTGCTGTACGACGCGGTGTGGCAGTTTGGGCGGTACCCGGTGCAGGTCTACGGGCCGGGGCTTCAGAGCGTGTTCACCTACGTCGTTCCTGTGGCGTTGATCGCGACCGTGCCGGTGGAGGCGCTCAGGGGTGAGCTGCTGCCGGTGGTCCCGGTTGTTGTTGCCGTGGGCACCAGTGTGGTGGCGTGGGTGGTGTGGCGGAGAGGGCTGCGGCGCTACACCAGCGCGACGAGTTAACCCGTACGAAGGCGCGCGGCGTCGGCGCCGGGTGGAGTGCCGAAGAGACGCCGGTACTCGCGGTTGAACTGGGACGGGCTGTCGTAGCCGACCAGGTGGCCGACGCCCGCGATGTCGCGCGGGTGCGCGGCGAGCAGCGATCGGGCCTCCTGGAGACGGATGCGTTTCTGGAACTGCAGGGGGCTGAGGTTGGTGATGCCGCGGAAGTGCCGGTGGAAGGCGGCCGGGCTCATGCCGGCCAGGCTCGCCAGGTCGGCGACGCGGAGCGGTTCGGCGTAGTTGTCGCGGATCCAGTGGATGGCGCGGTTGACGTGGGTGAGGCTGCTGTCGGCGAGACCGATCTGCCGGATCACGTCGGCGTGCGGGCCGGTGAGCAGGCGCCAGAGGATCTCGCGCTCGATCAGCGGCGCGAGGACGGGGAGGTCGGCCGGGGTGTCGAGCAGGCGCAGCAGACGGAGGGCGGCGTCGAGGATCTCCGGGCCGGCCGGGCCGGTGGCGATCGCGGGCGGGGCGCCGGTACGGCGTACGGGCGAATCGCCGGCGTTGGCGCCGGCGCTGGCGGTGTCGGCGCGGCGGTCCGGCGCGCTCGTACGGCGTACAGGCGGAGCCTGGAGCAGCAGTGGGGCGATCGCTTCCGCGCGCAGCGTGATGCCCATCCCCAGCGCGGGCTTCTCGACGCTCGCGCCGACGAAGTGCCCGGAGACCGGGAGATCGGTGGTGACGATGAACAGGTCGCCCGCGTGGTAGTCGAAGATCTCGTCGCCGAGCAGCAGGCGCTTGGCGCCCTGGGCCATCACGACCAGCAGCGGTTCGGTCAGCGAGTAGTCCGGCGCCGAGGACTCGACCTTCGACAGCGTCAAGCCGTCGACGGCCGTCCTCAGGTCGGGACGCGCGTGAGCCGCGATGCGGTCGCGGAGCTCGGTCAGCTGGTCTCGGGGCACCTCCTCAGCCAAGCACGACCGCGAAACCAGGACAACCCGATCCGTGAACGGCTGAGAGGAACAGGCAAGACCCCGAGCGGATCGGTCTTAGTCCTTGCGCGGCGGCAGTGCCGGGTAGTCGAAGATTGGATAGACCCCGGTGACGAACCCGTACGTCGTGTCGCCCGAGCGGGGCAGCGTGTCGAACTCGTGCACCAACTGCTCGACGCGGTCCCAGAACTCGCCGACCCGCTCGTCGGGGATCCGCGCGTGCCGGATGAACGAGCGCAACTGGCCGGCGTCGTACGCGCCGGCCGACTCCGTCATCGCGACCTCGAAGTCGTTGAAGTCCGGCGGCAGCTCGACGCCGTCGACGCGGCGGCCGAGGCCGACGTAGAACATCCGGGCCGCGCGGCCGTAGAACCGCTCGTCGATCGCGCGCACCTTCCGGGTCCGGACCACGCGCAGGATGCCGGCGTCGGCGAGCACCTTCACGTGGTGCGCGACGGTGCTCTTCGGGCGTTTGACCGCGGCGGCCAGCTCGGTGACGGTCGCTGCGCGTTCGTGCAGCAGGCCGAGGATCGTGGTCCGCAGCGGGTCGCTGATCGCCCGCACCTGCTCGGCCGTGGTGAGCTCGATCGTCTCCTCGAGCTCGTAGTCAGGAACGGCGGAATCACTGGCCATGATCGGGTCAGACTAGCACCGCCGATCATTCGGCCCGGCTGGATCAGTGCCGCTCGCCGGCCGCCTGGTAGCCCGCGAAAAGGGGGCCGCCGGCAAGCGTCAGCGCCTGCTCGGCGAGGTCGCGGATCGCCGCGGTGCTGGTCCGCGCGGCCAGCCAGCGGTCGGCGTACGCGGGATCGAGATCGCGCAGCTCGCGGAGCAACCACTTGCCGGTCCCGACCCAGTGGTCGCGGAAGTGCAGCATCGCCTCGGCGGTACGGATCCAGGTGTACGTCGCGATGACAGCCTGCTCGTCCGGCGGGGCGTGCTCGAGGTCGTCGAGGAGGTCGGTGAGGGCGTAGCGCAGGCTGTCCTTCTCGGCCTGGCCGAGCGGCGGCGGGCCGGCGTCGAGGTGCTCGCGGGCGGCCTTCTGGTCGTCGGCCGGATCTCCCAGCGCTGCGGTGCCGAGAGCAACCATCCGGTGGAGCGCGGGCCGGCGGCCGTCCCCGGCGAGGTAGTGGGCGAGGCTGGCCCGGTCGTGCACGAACAACTCGACGGGCCAGCCGTCGTACTGGATCGACTCGCGACGGGGTGCGCCCGGCGTTGCATCGGGCAGCAGGACGACGACGTCGAGGTCGGAGGCCGGCGTCCGCGCCGAGGTCAGGACGCTGCCGCCGAGCACGACCCAGAGCGCGGTCGGGAAGAGGTCCGCGGCCAGGCGGCGGGTGGTCTCGAGGGGATCCATGAGGACATCATGCAGTCATGCGACCCGGTCCTGGCGAACCAGTTTTCGGCAACTGGCAGACGATTCCGCTCGACGAGTTCGTCGAGCGGCTGCTGAGCACGCGCCCGCGCGTGGTCGCCGTCGACGGGCGGAGCGGCGGCGGCAAGTCGACGCTGACCGACCGGCTGGCCGGCCTCCTGGGCGCCGCGGTGGTCCAGGTCGACGATGTGGCGTGGAACGCGCCGATGTTCGGGTGGAGCGAATTGCTGGCGCACGGCGTACTGGAGCCCGTACGACGGGGCGAGGCTGTGGCGTATCGGCCGCCCGCTTGGGACGAGCACGGCCGCGCGGGATCGATCGACGTACCGGCGGGTGCTTCGCTGGTGCTCGTCGAGGGAGTTGGCGCCGGGCGGCGGGAGTTGGCCGGGCTGATCGACGGACTGGTGTGGGTGCAGTCGGACTTCGCCGAGGCCGAGCGACGGGGGATCGCACGGGACATCGCGTCGGGGGTGAACGGTGACGCCCGGACGACGACCGCGTTCTGGCACGAGTGGATGGCGTCGGAGATCCCGTTCCTGCAGCACGATCGCCCGTGGGACCGGGCGGACTTCGTCGTCGCGGGGATCGGTGGGGATCCTGCGGCCGTGATGGTTGCATTCGATGCCGCCTCTGGTGAGCCATCGTCCGCTGGATCCGACCGGTTCGGTGTCGGGAATGAGTGAGCGGCGCCTTGGTGGACCAGTTCGTGCTGCAGCAGGTCCGATCCTGCTCGGCGCCTGCTGCAAGGGCGGACTGTGAGGCGGCGGGTTGGAGCGTTGGTGGTTGCGCTCGCCGTACTGGCCGTTGGTGTGGTGCTTCTCGTGCGCAGCCGGGACTCGGTCGAGGTGACTCCGGTACCGGCTTCCGAGCGGCCAGTGCAGACCGCGGTGATTACTCAGCCACGGATGGGCGCGACAGGGCAGGGAGTGGTGGAGTTCGCGGGCACGGTGACCGGGCTGCAGCCCGGCGAGACGCTGTGGATCGTGCTGACGGAGCCCGTCCCGCGGCGGTACTACCCGGCGGTCGGTCCGTGTGCGGTCGACGGGAACAAGTGGTCCTGCCGGGCGATCACCTTCGATGGGCCGGGCGCCTACAAGGCGTTTCCGTTGATGGCCGACGCGGAGGGGACCTCGGGAATGGCCGCGCTGGTTCCCGGGAATGCGACGTCGAGTGCGATCGAGCCCGTGGAACGCCTTCCTCGGGGCACCTGGCAGTGGGGCCCGGAGGTACTTTTCGCCACGCGCTGAAGCAGCCCAGCCGTTTCCGGGAAGCGGCTGGGCCGTGAGTCAGTCGGTGCCGGACTCCATTGCTGCCCGGTCGAGCAGGGCCGCCTCTTCGTCGACCTCGCCGCGGGAGGCGATCAGGTTGGCGCCGCCTTCGGGCATTTCGCCGATCAGCTGGGGGATGCCGGTGCCGATCAGTTCGGCGTGGGCGGTGCCGATCATGCCCAGGCCGGCGTACTGCTCGAGCTTGGCGCGGGAGTCGGCGATGTCGAGGTTGCGCATCGTCAGCTGGCCGATCCGGTCCAGCGGGCCGAACGCGGAGTCCTCGGTGCGCTCCATCGACAGCTTGTCGGGGTGGTAGCTGAACGACGGGCCGGTGGTGTCGAGCAGCGAGTAGTCCTCGCCGCGCCGCAGCCGCAGCGTGACCTCGCCGGTGATCGCGGCGCCGACCCAGCGCTGCAGGGACTCCCGCAGCATCAGCGACTGCGGGTCGAGCCAGCGGCCCTCGTACATCAACCGCCCGAGCCGCCGGCCCTCGTTGTGGTACGACGCGACGGTGTCCTCGTTGTGGATCGCGTTCACCAGCCGCTCGTACGCCGCGTGCAGCAGCGCCATGCCCGGCGCCTCGTAGATGCCGCGGGACTTCGCCTCGATGATCCGGTTCTCGATCTGGTCGGACATGCCCAGGCCGTGCCGGCCGCCGATCGCGTTGGCCTCCATCACCAGGTCGACCGCGGAGCCGAACTCCTTGCCGTTGATCGTCACCGGCCGGCCCTGCTCGAACCCGATCGTGACGTCTTCGGCCGGGATCTCGACCTCGGGGTCCCAGAACGCGACGCCCATGATCGGCTGCACGGTCTCGATCCCGGTGTCGAGGTGCTCCAGCGTCTTCGCCTCGTGGGTGGCGCCCCAGATGTTGGCGTCGGTGGAGTAGGCCTTCTCGGTGCTGTCGCGGTACGGCAGCTCGTGGGCGAGCAGCCACTCGCTCATCTCCTTGCGGCCGCCGAGCTCGGTGACGAACGCCGGGTCGAGCCACGGCTTGTAGATCCGCAGGTTCGGGTTGGCGAGCAGGCCGTAGCGGTAGAACCGCTCGATGTCGTTGCCCTTGTACGTCGAGCCGTCGCCCCAGATCTGGACGTCGTCCTCGAGCATCGCGCGGACCAGCAGCGTGCCGGTGACGGCGCGGCCCAGCGGGGTCGTGTTGAAGTACGCCCGGCCGCCGGAGCGGATGTGGAACGCGCCGCAGGTCAGCGCGGCCAGGCCCTCCTCGACCAGCGCCGCCCGGCAGTCGACCAGGCGGGCGATCTCGGCGCCGTACGCCTGGGCCCGGCCCGGGACCGAGCCGATGTCGGGCTCGTCGTACTGGCCGATGTCGGCGGTGTACGTGCAGGGGACGGCGCCCTTGTCGCGCATCCAGGCGACCGCGACCGACGTGTCGAGCCCTCCGGAGAAGGCGATGCCGACGCGTTCGCCGACGGGCAGAGAAGAGATCACCTTGGACATGAGAATAAGTATGCAGTCTCCTGCATGATCATGCAAGCCGGAGCGGGAAGCGCGGCGCCGACGCCTAGGCCGCGCGGCGCCGATGAAGATGGCCGGCCAGCGGGTACTCCGGCGGCAACGCGGGCAGCGTGCTGTCGAGCGGGTAGCCGGTCTTCTCGGCCACGCGGCAGGACCCGGGGTTGTCGACCTGGTGGATGAGGTCGATCGCCTCGATGCCAACGCTCCGAAAGGCCCACTGGGTCAGCGACTCCAGCGCCCGGGGAGCGACACCGCGACCGCGAGCCGCGGCAGCGGTCCAGTACCCGACCTCGGCGGTCGGCTTCCCCGGAGCAACCTCTTTCAGTACGACGCTGCCGAGCAGCTTGCCGGCCTCCAGTACGGCGAACGCGAGGCGCTTGCCGCTGGCCCAGTTCTCCTGCTGGGTCTTGAACCATTCCTCGCCGTCCGACTCCTGGCGCGGACCCGAGCGCGTCCAGCGGTGCAGGGCCGGATCCTGGTGGGCCTCGATCAGAGCGGCGAGGTCGTCCAGCCGCCAGGGGCGCAGCGTCAGCGCGGCGCCGGTTGCGGTGGCGGGGGCCGTGAGGATGGCGGGCGCCGTTGGGGTGGTCGACATACTGCGAGTGTGCCGGGCGGGCGGTGCGCGTTGTGGATCGCCTGTGCCGACGGGACTGCCGGCGGTCAGGTGGTGGCGAGGGTCCTGATCGCGGCGGCGACTGCGGCTGGGTTCTCCTCGGGGAGGAAGTGGCCGCAGCGCAGGACCTCGGTGCGGAGGTCGGCGGCCCAGCTCGACCAGATCTCCTGGGGATCGAACGGGAGCGGCGTGTCGCCGGGGGCCTGCCAGGCGGCCAGGGTCGGCATCGACAGGGTGTGGCCGGCTTCCTGGTTCTCGGTGTCCTGGGCGGGATCGACGAAGGCGCTCGCGCGGTAGTCGTCGCAGACCGCGTGGATCACCTCGGGGCGGCTGTACACCTCGAGGTAGTGCGCGCGGACGGCGTCCGGGATCGCGTCCGGGACCTTGGTCCAGGTGTCGAGGAAGTGGCCGAAGAACGTGCTGGGATCGGCGGCGATCAGGCGCTCGGGGAGGTCGGTGGGCTGCGCGAGCAGGTAGAGGTGGAAGGCGAAGACGCCGGCCGGTCCTTGCAGCGCGGCCCAGTTGTCGGCCGAAGGCAGGATGTCGAGGATGCCGACGTGGCTGACGCTGCCGGGGTGGTTGAGGGCCATGCGGAACGCGACCAGGCCGCCGCGGTCGTGCCCGACGACGGCGAACCGGTCGTGCCCGAGCTCCCGCATCAGCGCGACGAAGTGCGCGGCGACGCGGGCCTTGTCGAAGCCTTCCGGGCCGTCGCCGAGGCGATCGCTGTCGCCGTACCCGGGAAGGTCCGGGCAGATCCCCCGGAAACCGTCGGCCAAGAGTGGGGCGACCTGGCGCCAGGTCAGCCGGGTCTCGGGGAAGCCGTGCAGCAACAGGAGCGGACTGCCGGTCCCGCCGACCTCGCAGCTGGTCGCCCGCCCGTCGACACTCACAGTGAGGGTCTCGAACTCCTGGATGCTCGGTGCGGTCATGTACCCCAGGTTGCCGTCGCCGAGCGAAACAAACGGTGGATGCTGAGGTATGGCATTTCCTGGGGCTGAGTTGCTGGATGACGTGGAGTTCTCGCCGGTGACGCGAGGGGAGATCGCGCGGGGCGTTGGCGCCTTGGGGGTCGGGGCGGGGGACGTGCTGATGGTGCACGTGCGGTTGTCGGCGTTGGGATGGGTGGTTGGCGGGATCGACACGGTCGTGCGGGCGCTGCGGGACGTGGTGGGGGCCGAGGGCACCTTGGTGGCGTTCTGCGGGTGGGACGACAGCCCGTATCACGTCGCGTTCTGGCCGCGGCGGTGGCAGACGGCGTACGACGAACTGCCGGGGTTCGACCCGGCGGTGTCGTCGGCGCGGCGGGACTTCGGGCGGTTCCCGGAGCGGCTCCGGACCTGGCCGGGCGCAGTCCGGAGCCCGCATCCGGAGGTGAGCTTCGCTGCGCTCGGCGCGCGGGCCGGTGAGCTGATCGCGGACGTTGAGGATCCGTGGGGAGTGGGCGGGACGTTGGGGCGGCTCACGTCGTACGGCGGGAAGGTGCTGATGCTCGGTGCGCCGTTGAAGACGTTGACGTTGTGCCATCACGCGGAGGCGATCGCGGCGGTCGAGGGCAAGCGGTACCACAGTTACCGGATGCCCGTTCGGACCAGCGGAGGCGATGTGTGGCGGGACTGCACGACGCTCGACACCTTCTACGGCGCTTTGCCGTACGACGTGGAGAGCGCCGTGGGCAATCTCGCGCAGCAGGCCGTCGCCGCGGGCGCAGGGCGCAGCGGGCGGGTCGGGGCGGCGGAGAGTTGGGTGTTCGACGCGGGTGCGACGGTCAGGGCGGTTCGGGGGTGGATCGAGGCCAACTTCTGACTCAGGCCGGGGGCAGGTCGTTGGCCAGCTTGATCAAGCGGTCGAGGACTCCGCCGCCGGATGCCCGGGCGCCGTCGTGCTCGTACTCGTTGGTGATCCAGGTGGTGACGTTGCCGACGCGGGAGGCCGTGTCGAGCGACAGCGACGCGTCGACGTACATGTCGTCGTGGTAGATCGCGGCGGCGACGGGAACGCGGTTGTCGGCCAGCACGGCTGGGTCGTAGAGCGGGGTCCAGTCGATCGCCGCGGCGAGGAGGTTGGCGGCTTCGGCGAACGGGCGCAGGCCGGCCAGGTCCTCGACCATCCAGGGGTAGATCATCTCGCCGGTGAACAGGAACGGCTCGGCGGTCGGCGCGAACTCGGTCGGCATCACGCGGGACGCGGCCCAGTCGGTCGGGCGGTCGTCCTGGCCGTACAGCGACTCGTGCAGTACGACGAACAGCGGGCTGAGCGTGTGGTCGGTACGCGCCATCGCGCCGTGCAGGAAGGCGTCGGAGAGCTCGGGGCCGTCCCACGCCTCGTCGATCAGCCAGTGCAGCGACTCGGCGGACTCGCTCATGCCGAGGCCGAAGCCGAGCGTCTGGAAGCGTTCGACGGTCAGGCGGTCACCGTTGGGAAGGCGGACGTCGGACGCCGTCAGGTGGTCCACGATGCGGCGGACCTTCGAGACGTCCTCGGGGAACAGGCGGTAGTAGCGCAGCGTCTTGGCCTTGGCGCGCGGGTACGTCCGCGTGTAGACGTCGTCCGCGGTCGCGTCGATCCCGGCCAGCCCGCCGGTGACGTAGCAGGCCTTCAGTCCCTCGGGCGCCTTCGACAGGTAGGTCAGCGTGATGAAGCCGCCGTACGACTGGCCGAGCGTGGACCACGGCTTGCCCGGGCTGAGCTGACCGCGGATGAACTCGGCGTCGGCCACGATCGAATCGGCGCGGAAGTTCTTCAGGTACGCCGCAAGCTCCTCGGCGCCCATCGACAAGGCCGTACGACGAGTGACCGGCGTACTGCGACCGGTCCCGCGCTGGTCGAGCAGCAGCACCCGGAACTCCCGCGTCGCGCGCTCGAGCCAGCCGCTGCCGCTGGTCGGCCGCGGTGAGGCCCCGCCCGGCCCGCCCTGCAGGAACACCAGCCAGGGCAGGTCGTCGACCACCTTGGTCGGCGCGACGGCTTCCCGCGCGAACACCTCGATCGTCGGACCGTCCGGCCGCGCGTGGTCGAGCGGCACGGTGAAGGTGTGATCGGTCAGCACAAGTCCTGGGATTCTGGCCACGCGCCCATTGTCCCGCATCAGCGCACGCAAGCCCCATGGTTTTCCACAAGCCCGCCGAGCTCAAGGCCGGACTTCGGCCACCAAAGCCAGTCGGTCATGCCAGCGAGTCGGCCGCGCGCACGGCACCAACAGTGCCATCGGACTAGCAAGGCAACACCCCGCACCCTCTGCAGAGAAGGAGATACGGGGTGTCGCCATAATCACTGGAAGGATCTCGGCCTGATCGCGACAATGGCCCAAGTGTTTGTTGGCCGAAAGGCAGGCTGCCCAAGATCCGGCAAGGAGCGTGCGTCTCATGTGCGAGCAGTTCTACTCGGACGCGAGGTTGTACGACCGGTTGTTCCCCGGAGGCGAGAAGGCCGTCGACTTCTACAAGACCGAGGCCGACCGGCAAGGCGGGTCTGTCTTGGAACTCGGGTGCGGCACCGGGCACAAGCTGATCCCGATCGCGTCCGACGGGCATCCGTGCACGGGCCTGGAGCTCTCGCCGGACATGCTTGCCGAGGCTCAGCGCAAGGCAGACGAGCGTGGCGTGGAGGTGCAGTGGGTGCAGGGCGACATGCGCGAGTTCGACCTGGGAAGAACGTTCGATCTCGTGGTCATCGCCGCCAATTCACTGCTCCATCTGCAGGAAGCTGAGGACTTGGTGGACTGCTTCCGGTCGGTGCGAAAGCACCTGGCGCCCGGAGCTCGGCTCATCTTCGACGTCTTCAACCCGAGCGTCCGCATGCTCGCGCAGGCCGACGGCGTTCGACGCAGGCACGACGCCTTGTCGTTCGTGGATCCCGAGCGTGGCGTGGTCCATGTCGATGTCGCGGAGACCTACGACGCGGCCGCGCAGGTGACTCGCGGCAGGTGGTACTTCTCGACCGATTCCGAGGCCGACTTCAGTGTCGCGCCGCTCGAGATGAGAAGCATCTTCCCCCAGGAGTTGCCGCTGCTGCTCTCGCTCGGCGGCCTTCGGGTTGTTGAACGCTTCGGCGACTGGTCCCGTGCGCCACTCACCGCAGATGCGGCGCTCCAACTCTACGTCTGCGCTCCGGACTGACCCGAGAGCCGGCCGGACTGTCGGTTCTCATTGCGACCCATGGCGCTCAGTAGGACGCTGCCTGAGTACGCTCACCGCATGGCGCACGGGACCCGGATAGCGACGTGGAATGTGAACTCGGTGAAGCAGCGGATGCCTCGGTTGCTCGACTGGCTGGACGAGCGGGAGCCGGACGTCGTCTGCCTGCAGGAGACGAAGCTGGCCGACGACGCGTTCACGGCCTTGCTGGGCAAGGAGCTGGCGGCGCGGGGGTACGAGACCGCCTTGTACGGCGAGGTGCAGTGGAACGGTGTCGCCCTGTTGTCGAAGGTCGGGATCGAGGACGTGGTGACCGGCGTGGCGGGCGCGCCGGGGTTCCCGAAGCCGGAGGCTCGGGCGGTGGCGGCGACGTGTGGCGGGATCCGGATCCACTCGCTGTACGTGCCGAACGGGCGGGAGCCGGACTCGGACCACTACGTGTACAAGCTGGCGTGGCTGAAGGCGCTCAGGGACGTGGTGGCGTCCGGGCCGGCCGAGCAGATCGTGTGTGGTGACATGAACATCGCGCCGACCGACGCGGACGTGTTCGACCCGGCGGCGTTCGTCGGTTCGACGCACGTGACCGTGCCGGAGCGCGAGGCTCTGGCCGCGCTGCTGGCGACCGGGCTGCACGACGTCGTCCGGGACCGGTGGCCGACGGAGCGCGTGTTCAGCTACTGGGACTACCGCGCCGGCATGTTCCACCAGGACCTGGGGATGCGGATCGACCTGATGCTCGCGTCGGACCCGGTCGCCGAGCGGGTCAAGGCGGCCTGGATCGACCGGAAGGCGCGCAAGGGCACCGGGCCGAGCGACCACGCGCCGGTGATCATCGACCTGGACGTCGCACCGGACGGCGACCTCGGTCCCGTCGTACCGCCGCCGTCGAACCCGCGCGGTGCTCGCAAGCGGACCACCAAGCTGCCGCAGAACCGCTGATGCGCAGAGCCCTGCTGCTGGTCGTCCTGCTGTTGTTCACAGCAGCCTGCAGTGAGGACAAGCCGCAGGCTCAGCCGGTCAGCTGGTCGCAGGTGAAGCTGCCGGCCGAGCCGGTCGTGCTCACCGGCCACGACGACCAGCTGCTGGTCGGACTGCGCGACCGCAACGCCAAGGTGGTCCCACGCCTTCTGCTGGTCGAGGGGGACAAGCAGAGCGAGGTCAAACTCAGTCCGAGCAGCCCGTACTCGTTCCACGCCGTCTGGAAGTCCATCGCGTACGACGGCCGCCAGGTCCTCGCACTCGGTGGTGCGGCGGGCGGCGCCCACTCCAACGTGCGCTGGACGGTGTGGACCGGCGACACCGCCTCGCTCAAGGAGTTGCCGCAGGTGTTCACCACCTTCGGCGGGCCGGATGCGGGCAGGGTGTACTCCGCCGTGATCGCTCCAGCCGGCCAGGCGCTGCTGGGCGCGTGGGCGAGCAAGACGTCCGGGCTGGACGCAGCGGTCTGGCTGCCAACTGGCACGAAGTGGACCCGCCAGGACTCGACCGGGACAGTGCTGCGGAGCCAGCCGTCGCTGCTGGTGGGTCCAGGCGATGCGACGGTCCACGGCGATGCGATCGTGCAGACCGGGTCGCAGGTGCGGCTGGCGAAGGACGTCGTACAGCAAGAGGCTGCGGTGTGGGTGTCGCGGCGGCTCAACGACGGGTGGTCGGGGTTCGCGCTGCCTGAGGTGGGTGCGCGCAGCCAGGGCCTGCGGGTCGCCTGCGGGGAGCAGCTGTGCACGGTCGCGGGATGGGTCGAGGGCAAGCTCGCGCTGTGGCAGTTCGACCCTGCTAAGCCGGACAGTGCGCACAGGCTGAAGGGGCTGCCGGAGATCGCCGTCGGCGACAAGACCCCGGTGCCGCCGCCGGTCCTGGACGGCGACCAGATCGTCCAAGTAGTTGCTGACGGCAATCAGGTGAAGGTGCTGCGCGGCACCGACGGCAGCTGGACGGTCAAGACCTCGGAGGGTCCGACCGGTGAGGTCACCGACGCCCGGCTGGTCGGCCGCTCGCTCTACCTGATCGCCGGCAGCACGCTCTGGAAGTCAGCCGAGTAGACCGCGGACGTACGCCGCCTGGCCGGCGTGCTGGAGGTCGTCGGACAGCACGCTGTTCAGCCGGACGCCGAGGGTGACCGGCGGGTCCCAGTGCTTGTCGACGACGCGTTCGAGGTCGTCGTCGGCCAGGGTCTTCAGGTACTCCAGTGAGCGGGCGTGCACGGCGTCGTAGTACCCGATCAGCAGCTCGGCGGACACCTTGACCGCGGCAACGTCCTCGGGGGTGTGCCCGTAGCCGGTGTCGGACGGATCGAAGGGGAGGCCGAGGCGGTCGTGCCAGCCGTCGGCGGTGATCACCTGCTCGTAGCCGCCGGCACCGGCCAGGTGGTCGTCCTGGATCCGGGTCAGGTGCCAGACCAGCCAGGCGATCGAGTTCCCCTTGCCGTCCGGGCGGGTGCTCAGGACGTCGTCCGCCAGACCCTCGGCGGCCTCGTGCACGACCTCCTGGATCCGGCCGAAAGCGTCGAGCAGAACTGCGCTGGTGTTCATCTTTTCCCCTTCGTCACGCGAACTCCTGACACCGTACTCCGGCCTGTGGACAGCCTCGCGCACGGCGGGCTGAAACGTTCTACTGTGAGCGCTACCAGACCCGTGAAGGAGCAGCTGTGGAATACCGCACCCTCGGTGCGAGCGGCACCGTCGTCTCGACGTACGCGCTCGGCACCATAACGTTCGGGAACGAGACCGACGAGGCCGGCGCGCACCAGCAGCTCGACCGGTACGTCGAGGCCGGTGGCACGCTGATCGACACCGCCGACGTGTACTCGGCGGGCGTGTCCGAGCAGATCGTCGGCACCTGGCTGGCCAAGAGCTCCGCCCGCGACAACGTCGTCCTGGCCACCAAGGGCCGGTTCCCGACCGGCGACGGGCAGAACGACGTCGGCACGTCCCGCCGGCACCTGCGGCGCGCGCTCGACGAGTCGCTGCAGCGGCTCGGCGTCGACCACATCGACCTGTACCAGCTGCACGCGTGGGACCCGATCACCCCGCTCCAGGAGACGCTCAGCTTCCTCGAGGACGCCGTCCGGTCCGGCAAGATCGCGTACGGCGGCCTGTCGAACTTCACCGGCTGGCAACTGCAGAAGGCATGCGACCTGATCGACCGGCAGGGCTGGTCGCCGCTGGTCACGCTGCAGCCGCAGTACAACCTGCTCGTTCGTGAGATCGAGTGGGAGATCGTTCCGGCCGCGCAGGAGAACGGGCTCGGCCTGCTGCCGTGGTCGCCGCTCGGTGGTGGCTGGCTCACCGGGAAGTACTCGTTCGACGAGGCGCCGACCGGCTCGACGCGCCTGGGGGAGAACCCGGATCGTGGCGTCGAGGCGTGGGCCCGGCGGAGCAAGAACGAGCGGGTGCGCGCGGTGGTCGACGCGGTGCGGGCGATCGCCGAGGCGCGCGGGATCTCGATGGCGCAGATCGCGCTGGCCTGGCTGGTGGACCGGCCCGCGATCACGTCGGTGATCCTCGGGGCGCGGACGACCGAGCAGCTGGACGACAACCTGGCGGCCGCGGATCTGCACCTCACCGAGGAGGAGACCAAGCAGCTGGACGAGGCGAGCGACCCGGGCGCGGCGGACTACCCGTACGGCGTACCGGGTGTGAACCAGCGTGATCGCCCGATCACCGGCGGCCGCGGCTAAGTAGGCAGGTGGCGGCGGGAGCACGCGCACCGCGGCGACGGCAGGGGCGGCTCTAGGCGGGCCGCCCCGACCGGCTCGAGTCGGTTGAGGCGAAGCTCAGAACTGGGTGTGGTCAGGTCGGCAGGACGTCCGACCAGAGCACGCCCAGTGCCAGGCAGGCCAGCGTGACCAAGCCGAAGACGCCGACCCAAAGGATCGCCGGCACGCCGGTGATCCGCCGCAGCTGGTCGGCGTCGGAGTTGCGGCCGGCGCCGTGACGGCGGGAGCGCTGCAGCTCGAGGACGGCGCGCGGCGCGGCGAGCAGCAGGAACCAGGTCAGCAGGTAGGCGAACGCGGACTGCACCTGCTCCGATCCCCACCACGAAACGCCGAACACGACGGCGCCGAAGGCGACCACGGACCAGAGACCGAACAGGTTGCGGATCTGGAGCAGCAGAATCACCAGGGCGAGCAGCAGGCCCCAGAGCAGGCCCACGGCGTACCCGCGACTGAGGACGAACGCGGCGGCGAGGCCGAACAAGGCCGGACCGGGGTAACCGACCAGCAGGACCGCGACCATGCCCAGGCCGTCCGGCTTGCCGCGCGAGACCGTGACGCCGGACGTGTCCGAGTGCAGCCGGATCCCCGCGAGCTTGCGGCCGGCCAGCAGCGCGATCAGCCCGTGCGCGCCCTCGTGCGCGATCGTCACCACCTGGCGGGTGTGCCTCCAGACCGGTCGCCACCCGATCAGCAGCAACGCGACAATGCCGGTGCCGATCACGACCTCGAGCGGCGGATCGGCCTGCACGGACGTGATGTTGTCCCAAACCTCAATCACCGGGACATCTTTGCAGGTAGGTGGTGATGCGGCGACGGGGCGTGGATGGGGGGAGGTCCGTGCGGGCGCCGCCGCGGGGGTTCGGGCGCGCTGCTAGGTGAGGTGGGTTTGGGTTTTGGACTCGGCGCGGGGGAGTGCTGATGGGCAGCTGGGTGGGGATTTGGCGACTACTTGCTGCCTTGACGGTGGGGACTGCGTTGTTCAGTTCGTTTGCTCGGCGAGCTGCGCGACCGAGCGGAGGATGCCGCGGGTTGCGATCGCGTGCGCGCCTGAGCTGATCACGAGCAGTCGGTAGATCCGTCCGTGCGGTCCGGGAAAGGCGGCGTACGTGAGTGCTCTCAGCGTGGTGCTGCCTTCGAGCTCGAACCGGAGCAGGTAGTTGGAGAAGTGGTGGCGGCCGGTCAGATCGAGGCGTTGACCGTCGATGCTGTCGGCGATCTCGAAGCCTCCGCGCGGTTTGGTGCCGAGGATCAACGCCAGCGGGTTGCGCGGACCGATCAGCAGGTCACCGGTCGCGTGCTGGTTGAGCGCTTGCCAGACCACGTCCCGCGGACAGGCGAGGCTGAGGGAGTGCTCGTCGACAAAGGGTGGCTGCACACCGGCAGGCTAGCTCCACGGGATGTGCACGGTCACGCGTTCGCGAAGTTGCTCACTGATCAGCCAGAGCTCGTTGGTCGCCGGCCAGTGCGACAGGTTCTCGGTGTTCTTCGGCGCCTTGGTCCAGACGCTGGTCGCTCCGCCCGCCGTACCGCGGTGCAGGCAGCTCGGGTAGTCGACGCCGTCGCCGATGTTGTCGGCGTACTCGGGACAGACCCCGGTGATGACGAAGTTGTCGCCCGAAGACACCGCGCCCTGCATGCCCCACACGGGAGAGGCAAGTGCCTCCACAGCCTGTACGACGCCCGCCGCGTTCGTCCGCGGCAGCCCGGTCGCCGGGTCGTGCGGCCAGCGGACGATCCGGCCGCCGCCGCGGGCGGTGTGCTCGGCGCTGACGAACGATCCCGTGTGGTCGAGCGCGAGGCTCGAGAAGCACGGCCGGTTGCCGGTCGACGCGGCGCAGCCTCCGCCACCGGCGTACCAGTAGGCCCCGATCTGCGGCAGCGCGAACGCGTGCCAGCGCGCGTGGTACTTGCCGTTAGCACCTAATCCGACGGTCTCGCTGCTGGTGTCCGTGCGCCACAGGTGTCGCAGGTCGAAGACGCGCAGCACGGATCCGCTGGTCGCGACCACGAGATAGTTGCCCGACCAGTACAGGCCGTGCCCGTGCCCGGTGATCGCGGAGAAGTTGGTGTCCGACGTCGGCTCGACCAGCAGCACGTGCCGGTACTTGTTGGTGGCGACGTCCAGGAACGAGACCCGGATCGCCGTGTCGTCCGCGTTGTGCCAGGTCGCCGCGATCACCCGCCGCGCGCCACCGGCCGGCTGCGCGTCGCCCGACCCGGTCACACCCTGCGGGATCCACACGTTCTCGTCGTCGTCCTCGCCGTCCTGCCAGCAGAACCCCTGCGGCGTCAGCGCGGTGTTCAGGTACGTCGGGTGGCAGAGCGCGCGCCCGGTCCGGTTCGACGCCGCGAGCACCTCCGGTACGCCGACCGGCGCGAGCTGCGGCTTCGTCTCGAGCGCGGTGATCCTCGCGCCGTACGTCGTGAACGTGCTGCCCTGCACGAGCTGGAACCCGGACGCGTCGATCCGCGGGAAGGTGGCGGCGGCCTGAGCCGGAGGTCCGCCGAGCAGGGCCGGCGGTACGCCGAGCAGGCCGGTGACGAGGGCGATCGCGACCAACAAACGACTGATCCGCATGCTGTCGATGCTGACCGGCTTCACGGCCGTTGGCCACCAGGACAACGGGTCGGGATCCGAGGCGTTGACACGGAAGGGGTCGCGGCGGACGGTGGACAGATCGCGACGCCCAGGGGAGGGGCGCGCCTGTTGGGGGATGTCATGACCGAACCGCGCAAGACCGTTACCAAGAAGCCGGCGACTCGGAAAGCCGTTGCCCGTAAGGGAACCCGAGCTCAGCAGGCGGCCGCCGTACCGTTGCCGCAGTTCCTCGCCGGAGCCGGCACGCTGACACTGGCCCAGCGTAAGTTGCTGGTCGACCAGTCGCTGCTGCTGCTCGGCGAGAACTACGTGCACCTGCCGTTGAAGGCCGCGATGCACGCGGTCAACCCGTTGCAGCGGCTCCGCGTGCTGCGGGCCAGGATGGAACGCCAGAGCGACGCGACGATGGAGGCCGAGTGGATCTTCCACCGGCAGATGTCCAGCATCTTCCACTCGGTCCGCGACCTGCACACCAACTACCTGCTGCCCGCGCCGTTCGCCGGCCAGGTCGCGTACCTGCCGTTCACGATCGAGAAGTGCTTCGACAGTGTCGGCGAGCACTACCTGATCACCCGGGTGGTTGCTGGGTACAGCGCGCCGCAGTTCGGGCCGGGTGCGGAGGTGACGCACTGGAACGGTACGCCGATCGCGCGGGCCGTCGCGCTCAACGGGACTGTGTTCGCGGGGAGCAATGACGCGGCGAACCTCGCGCGCGGGCTGGAGTCGCTGACGCTGCGGCCGCTGGTGATCCAGGCGCCGCCGGACGAGGACTGGGTCACGCTGACCTACACCGGTCTGGACGGGGCGGCGCAGGAGCTGCGTGAGCAGTGGAAGGTGACCACGAACCTGCCGCCGATGACGGATCTGGACGCGATCACCGAGGCGTCGGCGTCGATGGGGCTTGATCTGGATTCCGACGAGAAGTCGCGGGCGAAAAAGACCTTGTACGTACGGGACGTGGTTGATCTCGAGCGGGGCGAGAGCTCGGCCGCGCTGGCCGCGCCGGTCGCGGTCGGGGCGGCGGATCTGCCGACGACGATGCCGGGGGTGTTCCGGGCTCGTTCGGTGGCGACGTCGAGTGGGACGTTCGGGCATCTGCGGATCTTCACGTTCAGCGTGACGGATCCGGTCGGGTTCCGGGACGAGTTCGTTCGGTTGGCTGCGTCGTTGCCGCAGGACGGGTTGATCGTTGACGTGCGGGACAACGGTGGTGGGCACATCTACGCGAGTGAGTTCACGTTGCAGACGATGACGCCGCGGCGGATCGCGCCGGAGCCGGTGCAGTTCATCAGCACGGCGCTGAACCTGCGGATCTGCCGGCGGCACAAGGACAACCCGGCCGGGATCGACCTCGGTCCGTGGTTCGACTCGTTGGATCTGGCGACCGAGACCGGAGCGACGTACTCGGCGGCCAAGCCGATCACGCCGGAGGACGGGGCGAACGAGGTCGGGCAGACGTACTACGGGCCGGTGGTGCTGGTGACGGATGCTCGGTGCTACTCGGCGACGGACATCTTCGCTGCCGGGTTTGCGGATCATGAGGTCGGGATGATCCTTGGCGTGGACGACAACACGGGTGCCGGCGGGGCGAACGTGTGGACGCACGGGTTGCTGGCGACGCTGCTGAACGAGCCGCCGCCGGCTGACCCGACTTCGCCGTACGTCGCACTGCCGAACGGGGCGAATCTGCGGGTGGCGATTCGGCGGACGCTGCGGGTGGGGGAGCTGTCGGGGACGCCGGTGGAGGACGTCGGCGTGCGGCCGGATGCTGTCCATCGGATGACTCGGGAGGATCTGCTGGCGGGCAATGCGGATCTGCTGGAGGCGGCGGGGGAGTTGCTGGCGGGGATGCCTCGGCGGCGGCTGGACGTCAGTACGTCGATGGCTGGTTCTACGTTGACGGTCGGGATCGAGGTGGAGGGGATCGATCGGGTCGACCTGTACTTGGAGGGGCGGCCGATCAGCTCGGAGGATCTGGTGGGTGCGCCGGTGACGATCGAGATCGTCGATGTTTCGGCGGGTCAGGTGCTGCGGGCCGACGCCTTCTCTGCTGGTCACCTGGTCGCTTCTCGACGGGTGCAGGTCTGACTTGCTGTCGCCGTGATGCGGCCGGAAAGGTCGTACGGGCCGGGCGCCGGTGCGGCCGGAAAGAGGAAGAGTAGAGGCCGGGGGTGGGGGCGCGGGGCTGGACTCGGCAGCCGGTGGGCGCGTCGGGACAACGCGCCCACCGGTGCCGGACCGGTGGACTCCGCCGAGGCGCCGGCGAACGGTGGGGTGCCGGTCGCCGGGCCGGGGAGTTGCGGCTGGCAAGGCCGCGGTGGGTTCGCCGCCGGGCCGGGGTGGCGGCTGGTGTCAGCGGTCGGCGTCGGCCGGGGTGCTGGCGGTGGCCAGCTCCTCGTCGGCTCGGACCAGGTAGGGGTCGCGTTCGAGGACGAGGCGGGCTGCTGTGGCGCCGATGTCGAACCAGAGGCCGACCAGTTCCAGGCGACCTTCTTCCTCGGCCTTGCGGACGCAGGCGAAGCTGCGCAGGTTCTCCAGCTGGACGGCGACGTTTGCCACCGACAACTTGTCCGCGGGGCCGAGCTTGACGCCGGTGGCCGGGTCGACGATGTCCGGCAGGGCGACTGCCCGGCGTACGGACGGTTCCAGGTGGCGTAGCCAGGTGCGGAGACCTGAGCCGTCGTCGTCGACGCTGTCCAGCGCGGCGCCGGCGGCGCCACAGTGGGAGTGGCCGCAGACGACGATCGAGGTGACGCCGAGCACGTCGACGGCGTACTCGACCGCGGCGTCGACCGAGTTGCTGTTCGACCCGTACGGCGGGACCAGGTTGCCCACGTTGCGGACGCAGAACTGCTCGCCGGGACCCGTAGTGGTGATCAGGTTCGGCACGATCCGGGAGTCCGCGCAGGTGATGAACAGCTGCGTCGGCTTCTGCCCGTCGGCGGCCAGTTGCGCCATCATCGGCCGGATCAGATCGGCCGACTCCTCGAATTCGCGGATCCCGTCCAGCATCGAGGCGCGCTGGTCCGGCGCGGGTACGACCAGCTCGTTCTGCCAGGGCAGCCGGCGCTTGGCGTCACCCTGCAGGGCCGCCCGGAATGCCGACCGGTTGAGCTCGACCGTGCCGCCGCGCGCGATGTGTCCGCGCCGCCAGTCCTCGATCGCCTCGTACGCCGCGTGGTCCAGGTGATCGACCTGGAGCTTCACGCGGACGTCGGCGCCGGCCGGGACCGTGCGCAGCGTCCGGACCAGTGATGCGACGCCAAGGAACACCAACGTCCCTTGGATGCGCACGGTCCAGACGCCGCCGTCCTCGGTGGCCGTGACGGTGGCTCTGGCCAACCGGTAGAGCACCCGGCCGAGCGCGAGCAGCAGTCCGGCGAGCACACCTTCGGCGAGGCCGAGCGCGGCAACACCGGCGGCGGTCACGACGTACACGAGCAGTTCGTCGTGGCGGCGCAACGTGCGGATGTGGGCGAGCTGGACCAGCCGGAGCCCGGTGACGAGCAGCACGCCCGCGAGAGCGGCCATCGGGATGAGCTCCAGCATGGCCCCGGCCGCGAGCACGAAGACCGCGATCCACAGGCCGTGCATGATCGCCGAGGCGCGGGACTTCGCGCCGGCCGCGACGTTGGTCGAGCTGCGGACGATGACGCCGGTGACCGGCATCCCGCCGAGCGCTCCGGAGACCGCGTTCGCGGCCCCCTGGCCGATCAGCTCGCGGTCAAGGTTGCTGCGCTTGCCGCGATGAAGCTTGTCCACGGCAACGGCCGAGAGCAATGACTCGACACTGGCGACCAGGGCAACGGTCAGCACCGCGGTCCCGATGTCGAGCACGCTGCCGGACGGCATCACCGGCAGGATCAGCTCCTGCAACGGGTTGTCCGGCAGGTTGACGCGGGTGACGTCGACCATGAACAGAGCGGCCAGGGCGGTGACCGCGACCACCGCGACCAGCGGAGCCGGAACGACCTTCACCTTCGGGATCCGCGGCCACACCAGCAGGATCACGACTGTCAGCACACCGACGAGGACCGACCCGGCGTGGTGTGCGAGCAGTTGGTCGGGAAGCCCGGCCAGGTTGGCGATCAGCGAGCTCTGCGCCCGTCCACCGAGAACGACGTGGAGCTGCTGAACGGCGATCGTGACACCGATGCCCGCGAGCATGCCGTGCACGACCGCGGGAGAAAGGGAGAGCGCGAGCCGGCCGACGCGGGTGACACCGAGCAGGATCTGCACCAGGCCGGCCGCGCAGGTGATGCCCGCGGTGGCGGCCCAGCCGAACTGGCTGACCAGTCCGGCGACGACAACAGTGAGGCCGGCGGCCGGGCCGCTGACCTGGAGAGGGGAGCCGCCGAGCGCGCCGGCGACCACGCCGCCGACGACGGCAGCGACGAGGCCCGCGATCAGCGGCGCCCCGGATGCTGCGGCAATCCCCAAGGACAAAGGGATTGCGATCAGGAAGACCACCAGCGAGGCCGGTAGGTCATGACGGACGATGGACCTCCACGCGGCCTGTTCGACAGCAGGCTCGCGCGAAGGCGGGGAATGGGATTTGGACTGCGTTGTGGACATGGTCGGCACGGGTCCCTCCGGCGTCGGTGCGAGTGCATCAGGCGTCGAAACAAAGAGTGTCGATCTCGTTACTCATAGTACCCAGCCGTTCAAGGGCCGACGACCCTCGATTTGTTGCCCTGGGCTCAGATCGCCCGGAGTAGTGCCGAAATCGTTGCCTAAGGCAGCGTTGAGACCCGGCGCTCGGCGGCCACGCCGGCTTTCAGCACGACACCGTGGCCCGGGGCATCGGTCGCGGCGATCCGGCCGTCGACGATCGGCGGCAGACCGTCCACCAGCTCGGCGTACCAGGTCCGCAGGAAGGCGCGAACGGTCTCTTGGATCAGGCCGTTCGGCACCGACTGGGTCAGGTGTACGCACGCGGCCAGCGTCGCCGGGCCGGTGCAGTCGTGTGGAGCGACCGGTACGCCGTACGTGTCGGCGAGCGCCGCGACCTTGCGGGCCTCGGTCAGTCCGCCGGTCCACTGGACGTCGACCGTGACGACGTCGACGGCTCCTCTGTCCAGCAGAGGCAGGAAGCCGCGCCGGCCGACGAGCGTCTCGCCGGTCGCGATCGGGACGTCGACGTCGGCCGAAAGCGCGGCCAAGGCGTCGACGGCGTCGGGGCGCATCGGGTCCTCGACCCAGTACGGCCGGTACTCGGTCAGCGCCTGCAGGATCGTCGTCGCACCCCGTCGGTTCCACAGGCCGTGCAGCTCGACCATCAGCTTCAGGTCGAAGCCGACTTCCGAGCGGATGGCGTCGATCACCGCCAGCCCGCGGCTCAGCTCGGCCGGCGAGATGTCCGTCCCGCCGGTCGCCTCGGCGGCGCGGTCGAACGGCCAGACCTTCATCCCGGTGATGCCCTCGTCCCACAGGTCGCGCGCGAGCGCGGCCGGACGGTTGAGGAAGGCCTCGAGATCGTCCCAGCGATCCGGAGTCGTTGCCGGCACACCCCAGTTGTCCGATCGTTGCCTCGTACTCGTACTGATGTAGCCCGGTCCCGCGCACGTGTTGTACGTCGGCACCGACTCCTGCACCGGCCCGCCGAACAGCCGGACCAGCGGCAGCCCGGCCTCCTGCCCGACCAGGTCCCACAGCGCGAGGTCGACCGCGCCGTTCCCGCGCGTCTCGACCCCGGCCCCGGCGAAGCCCGTGTACGACGCGAGCGCGCGGGCCATCGACTCCGGCGTCGGGTCGACCGCGCCGAGCAGGACCTCGGCGGCCGACTCGTGCAGGTACGACTCGACCGTGCGGCCGCCGAAGAACGCCTCACCCAGACCGGTCCGCCCGTCGTCGGTGTGCAGCAGCACGAACACCAGGTTCGGCTGGATGCTCGGCCTGACCGTCTCGACCGCAGTGATCCTCATCGCAGGTCCCTTCTCGTCAGCTGGTCCCTTACCTGTTCCCGGCCGTCCGGAAACTACGATCGAGGCAGCCGAGTCAGGAGAGAGTCGATGGATCTTCAGTTGTCGGGCAAGACCGCGGTCGTCACCGGGGCCAGCAAGGGAATCGGGCTGGCCTGCGCCGAGGCGCTGGCCTGGGAAGGGGTGCGCGTCACCGGCATCTCCCGCGACCCGGGCAACCTCGCGAAGGCGCAGGCCGAGCTGAAGGCGAAGGGCCTCGAGTACGCCGTGGAGGCCGTGGACCTGACCGACGCCGACGCGACCACCGCCGTCTTCGCGCGGATCGGCGTACCGGACATCCTGATCAACTGCGCGGGCGCGGCGCGCCGTACGCCGGTCGACGAGCTCGACAGCACGACGCTGCACGCGGCGATGGAGGCCAAGTACTTCACGTACATGCACGCCACCGAGGCCGTGATCCGCGGGATGGCCGAGCGCGGCAGCGGCACGGTCGTCAACATCGTCGGCCAGGGCGGCCGGCAGGCGAACCCGCTGCACATCGGCGGCGGCGCGGCCAACGCGGCGCTGATGCTCGCGTCGGTCGGCTACGCGAAGGCGTACGCCGGGCGCGGCGTCCGGGTGAACGTGATCAATCCCGGCCTGACCCGCACCGGCCGCGTCGACGAGGGCCTCGAGGCCGCCGTACGGGCGACCGGTCGCCCCAAGGACGAGCTGCTCAGCGAGATGGTCGCCGAGATCCCGCTGGCCCGCGCGGCGGAGCCGGCCGAGATCGCGAACCTGGCTGTCTTCCTCGCGTCGCCCCGAGCCAGCTACGTCACCGGCGCCGTCGTCCCGATGGACGGTGGCGCGACATCCGCGATCTGACGTCGGCCAGGCCTCCGGAGAGACTGCTGAGCATCGGCGAGCTGGGTGCTCGCTGCGGTGTCGCCACGCACGTCCTGCGGCACTGGGAGGACGCCGGCCTGCTCACGCCGACGACGCGCGTCTCCGGCCGCCGCCGGTACGACGACTCGCACGTCGCGCGGGTGGTGATGATCCGCCGCGGCAAGGCCGCCGGGCTGTCGCTGGCTCGCCTCCGCGAGATGCTCGAAGCGCCCGACGGGCCCGCGCGGCGCGCCGTACTGGCCGAGCAGCACGCTCGCCTCGACGAGCAGATCCGGCAGGCGCGGGAGTCCCAGCGGCTCCTCGACCATGCGCTCGCCTGCGAGTCCCCGGACTTCACGGAGTGTGCTCACTTTCGCGCTCTGATCGCTGAGCTCCAGTGAAGCTCGTCGAGATCTCCGGTGGGCGGGTGCTGCTGAGCGATCGGCGGACCGGGCGGAAGTGGTATGTCGATGTGGACGACTTCCGGTTGGCGGACGTGGTGGTGACGCAGGCGGTTTACGCGGAGGTCACCGGGGAGCGACCGAGCACGTCGGCCGGTGACGAGTTGCCGGTGGAGAACGTGGCTTGGTGGGACGCGGTGCGGTTCTGCAACGTGTTGTCGGAGCGGGAGGGCCTGGCGCCGGCGTACGAGCTGCTGGCGGAGGAGGCGGCGCGGTGGGATCCGGCGGCTGACGGGTACCGGCTGCCGAGTGAGGCGGAGTGGGAGTACGCCTGCCGGGCGGGCAGCACCGGGCCGCAGTACGGGCACTTGGACGAGATCGCCTGGTACCGCGGGACGTCCGACGGCCGGCCACACGAGGTGGGCGGGAAGGCGCCGAATGCCTGGGGGCTGCACGACATGCTGGGCAACGTCTGGGAGTGGTGCTGGGACTTCTACGACCCCGAGGTCTACGGCGAGTACCGGGTGCTGCGCGGTGGCGGGTGGTTCGATCAGGCGTGGAGCTGCCGCGCGTCGGTACGGCGGCGCAGTCACCCGACGTTCCGGATCGACGACGTCGGGTTCCGGGTGGCTAGGAGAAGTGCGTGACCGGTCGCTCCACGGGGACGCCGTCGATGGTGAGGTCGACCTTCTCGTTGAGGAAGGCGACGTGGCCGGAGACCGGGAGGAGCGGAGCGGTCGGGAAGTCGTAGGACCAGGCGACGTCGGCGGCCTCGCCGGCTGACCAGTACCCGGTCGTGCGGCCCTTGTACGGGCAGGCGGTGCGGGTCTCGCTGGGCGTCAGGTGGTCGAAGGCGACCGCCGTACGAGGGAAGTAGTAGCGCGGCGGGAGACCGGTCTCGTAGACGATCACCGTCGAGGTCGAATCGGCCAGTACGACGCCGTCGAGCGAGACCTGGACGTGGCGGCAGGACTTGAGGGCGTCGACGCGGGAGTACGGGTTGCGCGGGTGGACGAAGACCTCCTCGTCCTCCTCGAACCAGCTGTCGACGGCGTCCCACTCGAAGCGGACCAGGCCGGCGAGCTCGCCCTCGTCGTACTGCCAGGCCGTGCCCGACCCGACCTGCATCACCCGCGCATCGCCGTGGTGGAACGTCCGCGTCTCGCCGGTGTCGGTCAGGACGCCGTCCGCGACGTCCGCGGCCGGGACGTAGTACTGCGGGTACGGCGGGAACTCCCAGACGTAGACCGCGTTCAGGGTGTCGAGCACGACCTCGCCGTGGTGCAGCGCGCGGATCCGGCGGGGGACCGGCACGGGCCCGGTCGGGACGATCGATTCGGGGTAGCTCATGCAGCCAGTAAAGACGCGGGGCCGGCCTGAGGAAAGGCCGGCCCCGCACTGACTAGACCGTGATCCAGTCGATGTCGGCGATGTAGCCGTTCGGGTTGCTGATCTTCAGCGCGTTGGTCCCGGCGCTGAGCTTCACCGGCAGGTAGGTGACCTGCGGCGTTCCCCAGTCGTTGTCGCCGAGGCCGTGGTAGTTCACCCAGTACGAGTCGGCGTCGTTCACCGTCAGCATGCTCTGCCGGCTGGTGTCGCCGTCGGTGTAGGCGATCTTCACCAGGTACGTCCCGGTCGTCGGCACGGTGATGCCGTTCAGCGTCACCGACGCGTCGTACCCGAGGTTGCCGATCTTCTGGCCGCCGGAGCACAGCGTGCAGTCACCGGCGCCCGCGTTCCCCGTGAGCGTGCTCGTCGACGCCTCCGCCTCGTACCGGACCGGACCGCTGCCGGACTTCGCCGTGAAGACGCCGGCCGGAGCGCTCGCCTCGGACGACTTGTTGCCCTTCACACCCAACACCGTGAAGGTGTAGGAGGTCTGCGGCAACAAACCCTGCACCGTTGCGCCCGGCGACGAAGCGGTCGCGACCTGCTTGCCGTTGGCAAACACCTGGTACGCCGTGGCGCCGGTGCTCGGCTGCCAGGTCAGCGCGGCCGTCGTACGGCTCACGTCGGTCACGGTCAGATCGGCCGGACGGCTCGGTGAGGCCGACTGGTTCGGCGTGATCTTGAAGAGCTTCGAGCCGTGCGCGGGCAGCGCGGCGCTGACCTTGCCGGAGACGTTGCGCTGGGTCTGACCGGCCCACACGTCGCGGACCGACGCCTTGCCGGACAGCCCGAGCTGGGCGAAGTCGCCGGTCACGGTCGCGGCGGTGTCGGCCAGGTTGAACAGGCCGACCGTGACGCTGCCGTCCGGGTTCTTCGCGTACCAGGTCTGCTGCAGCTGGTTCTGGTTCAGCGGCCGCGCCGGGACGCCGGCCTGGTTGATCGCGATCACCTCGCGGTTGGTCAGCAGCTTCAGCCCGTACGGGTCGAGCTTGGTCAGGTCGTCACCGACGAACAGCGGCGCGGCGTTCATCGCCCAGAAGGTCATGGAGCTCTGGCGCTCGACCTCGGTGATGCCGTCCATCTCGCCGTTGCCGACGTTGATCGCGTCGAGGTTGTTCCAGTGCCCCGGTCCGGCGTCGTCGACCCACTGCGGCAGGTCCCACCAGCGGCCGACCAGCGAACCGTTCCAGCGCACGATCGTGTCGCAGTAGCACTCGACGTCGGTGTCGATCCGCCAGCCGTTCGAGTTCGCCTTCCAGGTCTCGGCGTACCGGTGGCTGAGCGACCACGACAGCGTGTACATCATCGGGCGGCCGGCGTTCTGGACCGCGCGCCACCAGGCCTCGACGTCCTCGGTGTTGTTGTGGTTCGGGTCGTCCGGCGCGCCCTTCCAGGAGCCGGGACCGACGCCGTCCATCTTGAGGAAGTCCACGCCCCAGTCGGCGAACAGGTTCGCGATCGAGTCGGCGTACTTCTGGGCGCACGGACTCGCGTAGTTGATCTTGTACGCCTGGTCCCAGCCGTTCGTGGTGCGCAGGTCGGGGTAGACGATGTCGCGGGTGAAGCAGCCCGGCGCGTTGTGGATCGGGGTGTTGCCTTCGCGGTAGACGTCGAAGCCGAGGCCGACCACGGTGTAGATACCGAACTTGAGTCCGAGCTTGTGGATGTCCTGGCCGACCGCCTTCATGCCGCGCGGGAAGCGCGCGGTGTTCGCGACCGGGCGGCCGTACTCGTCGCCGCCGTTCTGCCAGCCGGCGTCGATGTTGATGTACTCGTAGCCGTACGGCTTGAGCTTGGTGGCCATCGCGTTGGCCTGGGCGAGGATGTTCTTCTCGCTGATGAAGCTGCCCGGGCCGTCGGGGTTCACGCCCGGGTAGTTGGTCGACTGCAGGCTCCAGCTGCTCCAGCCCAGGTACGGCTTGGCTGCGACCTGCGGATGCTTGGCCGGTACGACGGGCTTCGGTGCTTCAGGCCGGACAGCGCCCTGGAAGGCCGAGTCCGGCGCGACCAGCGCGGGCTTGGGTCCCGGCTGGGAGATCGGTGGGGTGCCGGCGTCGGCGGGGGCGATCGCGACGGCTGCCGACACCAGGGCGGCAGTCGCGGTGAGCACGATCGCGGTCCGGCGATGTCGTCCGGGCGGGGGGACTGGCATGCGGGGATTCCTCCGTCTCGAGGCGGGGAGCGGGTGCGGCCGAGCCTAGGATCGTTAATTTACGGGGTCAAGTAACAAGCGCCGATAACTCTGCGTAGGGTTCGCCGTATGCATCTGTACGCCGAGCGCCGCGGCTCCGGTGAGTCCCTGCTGCTGATCATGGGCATGGCCGGCCACCACCGGATCTGGGGCGAGCCGTTCCTCGCCGGGCTCGCCCGGCACTTCGAGGTACTGACGTTCGATCAGCGCGGGATCGGGACGAGTGATCGCGCTCCCGGGCAGTTCAGTACGGCGGACCTCGCGGACGATGCCGCCCGGGTGATGGACGAGGCCGGGTGGGCGGACGCGCACGTGTTCGGGATCTCGCTGGGCGGGATGGTCGCGCAGGAGCTGGTGCTCAACCATCGCGAGCGGGTGCGGAGGTTGACGCTGGGGTGCACGTCGCCGGGCGTCGGGTCCGGTGAACGCCGTGACGACTCGGCGCGGGGCGCTCCGGGGATCGGCCCCGGGCCTGAGCGGATGCTGGCCGCGATGCGGTCCGGGCGGGAGGCGACGGTGCTGCGGACCGGTTTCGAGGTGAACCTGTCGGCCGGGTTCGCCGCCGATCCGGCGCACTTCGCGGCGTACCAGGAGGACGCGCTCGCGGCGCGGGTGCCGGTGCCCGTGGTCGCGATGCAGTTCCAGGCGGCGCTGCAGCACAACGCCGTCGGCCGGTTGCCGCTGCTCGACGTCCCGGCGCTGGTGATCCACGGGACCGCCGACCAGATGATCCTGCCGACCGAGGGGGAGCGACTGGCCGGGCTGATCCCGGGGGCGCGGTTGGAGCTGCTCGAAGGCGCGGGGCATCTGTTCTGGCGCGAACAGCCCGAGCGGGTGATCGAGCTGCTCACCTGACCTGGCTGTTCCATCAGAACTTCATCCCTTGACCGCCGTTGCCGCGCTGGTTAGCTTCATGGGAAATCGATTTCTCCCGCCGCCCCGGAGGTCATCGTGAGAAAACCCGTCCTAGCGCTCGCTGCTGTCCTGCTGCTTTCCACGCTCTCCGCACCGGCTCCGGCGGCCGTGACCGCCTCGCCGCCCGAGAGCACTTTCTTCTCCACCGTCCAGGTCGACGCCGGCGCCACCGTCGGCGCACCCGCGATCGGCGACGACCGTGACCACGGCGACCTGTGGCCGAACTGCTGGTCCGACGACGACCAGGTCTACGCGGCGTACGGCGACGGCATCGGCTTCGGTACGACGGGCAGCGACATCGGCGTCACCCGGATCTCCGGCCTGCCCGGCAGCCTGAGCGGCGCGCAGTTGGCCAGTGGCGATCAGGTCGGCAAGGTGTGGACCGCCAACCACTCGCGCAAACCGACCGGCATGGCCTGCGTCGGCGGCGCGCTCTACCTCGCCGTCCAGGACCTCGCCTTCGACTTCGACGACGCACCCGCCGCGACCATCGCGAAGTCGGTCGACAAGGGCCGGACCTGGACCTTCGACCGGGCCGCGCCGATGTTCGGCGGGTCGAAGTTCACGACGATCTTCTTCCTCGACTACGGCAAGGACAACGTGAACAGCCCCGACGGGTACGTCTACGCGTACGGGCTGGACAACAACTGGCGCGACTCGTTCTCGAACCGGGTCCCGGATCCGGTCGACCTGTGGCTCGCGCGGGTGCCGGCCGCGAGCGTGCAGCACCGGGCGGCCTGGCAGTTCTACGCCGGGGCCGACGGCAATGGTGTGCCGCGGTGGAACGCCGACCTCGACACGCGGGTCGCCGTACTGCACGACGATCGGCACGTCTACCAGAACGTCGGTACGCCGGGCCGGGCGCGGGACATGACGACGCTCAGCCAGGGCGGGGTCGTCTACAACAAGCCGCTCAACCGCTACATCTACACGTCGTGGACCGAGTACACCTTCGAGTTCTACGAGTCGGCGACGCCGTGGGGGCCGTGGCAGCGGTTCACCCCGAAGGACTTCGGCGGCTATCCGTGGACGCACGCCAAGCACGGCGGCTACGCGACGACGATCCCGTCGAAGTACATCAGCGCGGACGGCCTGAGCCTGTGGCTGCAGTCGAACGTCTGCCCGTGCGGCGGCGGGGTGAGCGACCGGTGGGCGTACACGTTCTCGCTGCGGCGGATCGGGCTGACGCCCTCGGTGCCGTCGACGCCGGGCAACGGGCTCGATGCCGCCCGGAACCTTTCGCGTGAGGCCGGTACGGTCCCGGTCGAGCGGGCGACCCACTTCGGTCAGCTGATCCTTGCCGACGGCAACCGGGTGCAGAGCGAGGACGACTGGAACGACGAACGCAAGCCGCTGAGCTGGTGGGGGTCGACCTGGCCGCGGAGCTACAACGTCAACCAGCTCGTCTACACGACGGGGAAGATGTTCGGTGACGGCGGCTGGTTCGCCTCGGCGCCACGGGTGCAGGTCCGGCGGGGTGGGGTGTGGACCGACGTGACCGGGCTGAGCGCCAGCCCGGCGTACCCGACGAGCGCGGCGGCGGGGACCAACCGGACCTACACCTTCAGCTTCGCCCCGACCTCGGGCGACGGCGTCCGGCTGATCGGCGTGCCGGGTGGGCCCCAGACGTTCACGTCGGTTGCCGAGCTGGAGGCCTACTACCGCTGAACCGCCGACCAGTCGGCAGCTGACTGGTCGGCGGTTGTCTTCAGCGGTGCAGCGGCTTGCGGCGGGTTCTTGTGGTGGTGGTGTGGCGGTCCGTCCGCTGGTACCTGCGGCGGGCCAGCGTGAAGGGGCGGGGTTTGGACGGGATGGGCGGCTCGGGGCGGATGAGTTGGATGGGAAGCTGCTCCAGGCCGAGGCGGACCGGCGGTTGGCGCCACGGCGAACGGGTGCCGCGGACAACGACCACCCGGAAGCGGCCCGCCCTCGCCAGCTTGATGCCGATGGCAACAGTCGCCACCGCGGGGATCAGACCGGCGAGCAGCAGGCTGGTCCGCGCGCCGAAGTGCTCGGCGATCGCGCCGACGGTCGGTCCGCCGATCGCGCCGCCGCCGATGAACACCAGGTTGTAGATCCCGGCGACCCGGCCGCGGAGCCCGTCCGGAGTGGTGAGCTGCACCATCGACTGCGCCGCGGTGAGGAACATCAGCGTCGCCATCCCGAGTGCGCACAGCAGCGGCAGGAACGTCCAGAGCGACGGCTGGATCGCCGCCAGGATCTCCGTCACCGCCAGGATCGACGCGATCCCGACCAGGTTGCGCAGCCGGGTCGGCCGGATCCGCCGGGCCGACAGCAGCGCTCCGGCCAGGGAACCGACCGCGACGACGGAGTTCAGTACGCCGTACCCGGTGGCGCCGGTGTGCCAGACGACGTCAGCGAACGCCGTCAGCGTGACCGGCAGACTGATCGTGAACATGCCGAAGATGCCGACCAGCACGATCGCCCAGCGCACGGCCGGCTCGTGGAAGGCGTACCGCACACCGTCCCGCAGCCCGTCGCGGATCCGCAGACCCTGACCGGCCTTCCGGGCGGCCTGGAGTCCCGGCATCTCGCTCTCGCGCATCATCAGCAGCGCCGAGATCGAGCCGAAGAACGTGATCGAGTTCAGCGCGAACGCCCAGCCGGCGCCGATCGTGCCGAGCATCGCGCCGCCCAGCGCGGGACCGATCAGGCCGCCGAGCTGGAACGTGGACGAGACCATGCTGATCGCGTTGCGCAGCCGCGCCTTGCCGACCAGTTCGTTGACGAACGACTGGCGGGTGGGGTTGTCGACGGCGGTCGCCAGGCCGAGCACCAGCGCGAGCGTGTAGACCTGCCAGACCCGCACCTCGCCGGTGAAGGCGAGCACAGCCAGTACGCCGGCCAGCGCGCCCATCGTCGACTGGGTGACGAGCAGGATCTTGCGCTTGGGGAAACGGTCGGCGATCACGCCGCCGTACAGGCCGAGCAGGAGGGTGGGCAGGAACTGCAGTGCGGTGGTGATGCCGACCGCGGTGGCGCTGCCGGTGAGGGTCAGGACCAGCCAGTCCTGCGCGATGCGCTGGACCCAGCCGCCGGTCGAGCTGACGAACAGGCCGCTGACGAGGAGCCGGAAGTTGCGGACCTCGAGAGCGCTGAAGGTCTCCCGGAAACCGGGGCGGCGCTGGGTCGGCGGCAGTTCGCCCGGTGTGGTCCGCGGAGTGGAACGGTGGGTGTGGAAATCGGGGGCAGGGACAGAACCGGTGGCCCGGGTGGTCAAGAGTCAACCCTTTGGAAGTGGACGTGTCAGGGGAGGTCTGTCCCATCCTCACCGGTCCGGGCCGGATTCTCATAACGAATTACTCCTATTAGTCTTATTACGACCCGTGATGAGAGGGAAATCGATGGCCTACGATCCGGACCAGCTGCGCACGTTCCTCGCGGTGGCGCAGTCGCTGAGCTTCACCCAGGCCGCCGAACGGCTGGGCATCCGGCAGCCGACGGTGAGTCAGCACATCCGCAAGCTGGAGGCGGCGGTCGGGCGGCCGCTGTTCGTGCGCGACACCCGGACGGTGACGCTGACCGCGGACGGCGAGGCGATGGCCGGCTTCGCGCGGACGATCCTGGCCGCGCACGAGGAGGCCGTCGGCTACTTCACCGGCTCGGAGTTGCGCGGCCGGCTGCGCTTCGGCGTCACCGACGACCTCGCGCTGACCCCGCTGCCGCGGATCCTGCGCGACTTCCGGCAGCTCTACCCGCGGATCGACCTGGAGCTGACCGTCGCCCAGAGCCCGAACCTGCTGCGCCGCGTCGAGTCGGGTCACCTCGACCTGGCGTACGTGAAGCACTCGGTCGGCGCCGCGTCCGAGCCCAACGGCCGGCTGGTACGTCGCGACCCGCTCGTCTGGGCCGGCATCTCCGGGACCCGCATCGCTCCGGACGGTCCCGTCCCGCTGGTCGCCTACCAGGCGCCGAGCCTGAGCCGGATGCTCGGCGTACAGACCCTGGAGAGCGTCGGCCGGCCGTACCGGGTGACCTGCATCGTCCGCGGCGTCAACGGAGTCCTCGCCGCCGTCCGTGCGGGCCTGGGGATCGCGATCTTCGCCCACTCGCTGATGCCCGCCGACCTGGTCGAACCGCCGCCGAGCGCCGGCCTGCCGGAGCTGCCGTCGATCGACCTGGTCCTGATCACCAACCCCCGAGCGGCGAAGGAGCCCGCCGAAGCCCTCACCGCGGCAATCCTCGGCAGCAACGCCCCGCTGAAGCCGTCCAGCAACTGAATACTGCGCACGTCCAAGGGCACAGGGACCTCATGGCTACCACCGTGGGCGACTACCTGTTGGAACGACTTCGGGAGTGGGAGGTCGACACCGTCTTCGGCTACCCCGGTGACGGGATCAACGGGCTGCTCGCCGCCTGGACCCGGGCCGAGGGCCCGCGGTTCATTCAGTCGCGCCATGAGGAGATGTCCGCGTTCCAGGCCGTCGGGTACGCGAAGTTCACCGGCCGTGTGGGCGTCTGCGTGGCGACCTCCGGACCGGGCGCGATTCACCTCCTGAACGGCCTGTACGACGCCAAGCTCGACCACGTCCCGGTCGTCGCGATCGTCGGCCAGACGAACCGGTCGGCGATGGGCGGCTCGTACCAGCAGGAAGTCGACCTGCACAGCCTCTTCAAGGACGTGGCCGGCGAGTTCCTGGAGACGGTCACCGTCCCGGAGCAGCTCCCGAACGTGCTCGACCGCGCCATCCGTACGGCGCTGAGCCGGTCCGCGCCGACGGCGATCATCATCCCGGCCGACGTCCAGGAGTTGGAGTACACCCCGCCCGAGCATGCCTTCAAGATGGTGCCGTCGAGCCTCGGGTTCGACCCCGGGGTCCAGGCGCCGGACCCGGACGCCGTACGACGCGCCGCCGAGCTGATCAACGCGGGCGAGCGCGTCGCCGTACTGGTCGGGCAGGGCGCCCGTGGAGCACGCGCCGAGGTCGAGGAGCTGGCGGAGATCCTCGGCGCCGGCGTCGCGAAGGCGCTGCTCGGCAAGGACGTGCTGAGCGACCACCTTCCGTACGTGACCGGCTCGATCGGCCTGCTCGGCACGCGGCCGTCGTACGAGCTGATGACGAACTGCGACACGCTGCTGACGATCGGCTCGAGCTTCCCGTACTCCCAGTTCCTGCCCGAGTTCGGCAAGGCCAAGGCCGTCCAGATCGACGCCGACGCGTCGATGATCGGCATGCGGTACCCGTACGACGTGAACGTGGTCGGCGACGCCGCGACCACGCTGCGCGCGCTGATCCCGCTGCTGGAAGGCAAGGAGGACCGGTCCTGGCGGGAAGGCGTCGAGGCGGGCGTCGAGCGCTGGTGGAAGGTGATGGCGGGCGCGGCGCACGTGGATGCCGACCCGGTGAACCCGCAGCGCCTGTTCCACGAGTTCTCCGAACGACTGCCCGACGACTGCATCGTCGTCGCCGACTCCGGGTCGGCCGCCGACTGGTACGCGCGTCAGCTCCGCTTCACCGACACGACCCACGGCTCGCTGTCCGGCACCCTCGCGACGATGGGCTCGGCCGTCCCGTACGGTATCGGCGCGAAGTTCGCCCACCCCGGCAAGCCGGTCGTCGCGTTCTCGGGCGACGGTGCGATGCAGATGAACGGCCTGGCCGAGCTGATCACGATCAAGCGCTACTGGCAGGAGTGGGCCGACCCACGCCTGGTGATCGCCGTACTGCACAACAACGACCTCAACCAGGTCACCTGGGAGATGCGGTCGTTGCAGGGCGCACCGAAGTTCCCCGACTCGCAGACGCTGCCCGAGGTCGACTACGCCGGCTTCGCGCAGTCGGTCGGACTGCTGGGGATCGCTGTCAGGAAACCTGACGAGCTGGCCGCCGCCTGGGACAACGCGCTCGCCGCCGACCGGCCGACGGTACTCGACGTGTACTGCGACCCGGACGTCCCGCCGATCCCGCCGCACGCGAGCTGGGACCAGATCACCAAGATCACCGAGTCGCTGTGGAAGGGCGACGAGGACCGCTGGGGCGTGCTCAAGGAAGGCGTGAAGACGAAGTTCCAGGAGCTCCGGCCGTGAGCCTCACAACGTCTCGCGGCGGACGACCTTCGGCCGTGTCCGTCAGAGTGCGTCGCCGCGGACGACGAGGACGACGACGCTGACCACCGCCACGCCGATGGTGACCAGGAACGGCGCCTGCTTCCAGGCCACGATCACGACCAGCAGGACGGCGACGACGCCGAGCGCGATCCAGCCGGTCGCGCCGACCGGGCCTGCCGGCGCGACCGTGAGCAGGACGGTGGCGACGGCCAGGGGGAAAGGTGCGAGGAGCCGCGCGGCCTGGCCGAGCCGCTGCGGCCATCCTCGTACGCCGGTCGCCAGGTCGTCGGCGAGATCCGGTACGACGTTCGCGAGGTGCGCGCCGACCCCGAGCAACGCGGTCGCCGCTGTCGCCCACCACGGAGCCCAGTCCCCGCTGGTGCCGAGCGTGACGAACGACGGCAGCGCGCCGAACGCCACGGCGTACGGAAGCCAGGACACGGGGGTCGACTTGAGCCCGAGGTTGTACCCCCAGGCGCAGGCGACGAACAGCAGATGGGCCAGCCCGGCCAGGACGCCGTTCGCGAGCGAGACCGGGATCGTGACGACCAGCGCGACGACCGCGGCGATCCACAACGTACGGCGCCCGACGAGTCCCAGGACGACAGGCTTGTCACGCCGGTTCACAATGGAGTCGCGGGCGGCATCTATCGCGTCATTGCTCCAGCCGATCGAGAGGTGGCCGGTGAGGATGGTTGCGGCAACGAGGAGAGATCCGGCGAGGCCGCGGCCCGCGGACCAGGCGACAGCGGTGACCAGGGCGGTGACGGCAACGGTCGGGCCGGGATGGCAGGCCAGCGCCAGTCCTTTGACAGTTCCGGCGCGGCTCACCGAAGCAACGATGCCACGATGAGCCGGATCGCCGCGGTACAGGCCGCGTTGCCGCCGTACCGGTACCAGCAGGCCGAGCTCACGGAGGCGTTCGCGGAGCTGTGCCTGCCCGACGGCAAGGGGCTCGCGCTGCTGCGCCGGCTGCACGCGAACGCGGGGGTCTCGTCACGGCACCTCGCGATCCCGCTCGAGCAGTACGGCGAGTTGAAGGACTTCGGCGCGGCCAACGACGCGTGGATCGCGGCGGCGGTCGACCTCGGGGCCGAGGCGGTGAGCGGGGCGCTGGCGGCGGCGGGGTTGTCGGTGTCGGACGTGGATCTGCTGATGTTCACCACCGTGACCGGGGTGGCGGCGCCGTCGATCGACGCGCGGGTCGCGATGCGGCTCGGGCTGCGCGAGGACGTGAAGCGGCTGCCGCTGTTCGGGCTCGGGTGCGTCGGGGGAGCGGCGGGGATCGCCCGCATGCACGATTACCTGACCGCGTGGCCCGGGCACGTCGCCGTACTGCTGTCGGTGGAGCTGTGCTCGCTGACCTTGCAGCGGGACGACTCGTCGTTGCCCAATCTGGTGGGCGGGGCGCTGTTCGGTGATGGTGCCGCGGCTGTCGTCATGACTGGTTCCGAGCGGCCGGGTGCAGGGCCGTCGGTGGTGGCGACGCGGAGCCGGCTCTACCCGGACTCCGAGCGGGTGATGGGGTGGGACGTCGGGTCGGGCGGGTTCCGGATCGTGCTCGGGGCCGACGTACCGGAGGTGGTGCGTCAGTACCTCGGCGGCGATGTGCGGGAGTTCTTGGCGTCGTACGGGCTGACCGTGCCGGAGATCGGGACGTGGGTGAGCCATCCGGGTGGGCCGAAGGTGCTGGAGGCGGTCGCGGAGACGCTTTCCTTGCGGCCAGGGGCGCTCGACCTGACGTGGAAGTCGCTCGATGCGGTCGGCAACCTGTCGTCGTCCTCGGTGCTGCACGTGCTCGGTGACACCATGAGCCTGGATCCTGCAGGTCCGGGTGTGTTGCTCGCGATGGGCCCGGGATTCTGTTCCGAGCTCGTCCTGATGGAGTGGTGATGGACACGTCGTTGTGGTGGTACGTCGTACTCGTGCTCCTGGTCGGCCTGGAACGGGTCGCCGAGCTGGTCGTGTCGTTGCGGAACGCCGCGTGGAGCTTCGGGCAGGGCGGGGTGGAGTCCGGGAAGGGGCACTACCCGTTCATGGTGGTGCTGCACACCGGGCTGCTGGCCGGGTGCCTGGTCGAGGCGATCGTTGCCGACCGCCCGTTCGTACCCGCGCTGGGGTGGACGATGCTCGCGGTCGTGGTGCTGGCGCAGGGGCTGCGGTGGTGGTGCATCGGGACGCTCGGACGGCAGTGGAACACGCGGGTGATCGTCGTACCGGGGTTGTCTTTGGTTGCTCGCGGCCCCTATCGGCTGATCCGGCACCCGAACTACGTGGCGGTCGTGCTGGAGGGGATCGCGCTGCCGCTGGTGCACACGGCGTGGGTGACGGCGGTCGTGTTCACTGTGCTGAACCTGCCGTTGCTCGCGGTCCGGATCCGGGCGGAGGAGACGGCACTGGACACCGCACTGACCCGCAGCGGACCGGCCGGTACGCCGGCGTCGTGATCGATCTCCTCGTCGCCGGCGCAGGCCCCGCGGGCGCCGCGACGGCGATCCGGGCGGCGCTGGCCGGGCTCGAGGTTGTTGTGGTCGAGCCCCGTGAGGGGCCGATCGACAAGGCATGCGGGGAGGGGATCGCGCACAGCGCTGCTGAGTACCTGCGGCGCTTGGGGGTGGAGGTCGAGGGCCGGCCGTTCCATGGCATTCGGTATCTCGATGCCTCGCACTCGGTCGACGCCCGCTTCCGCGCGGGACCGGGCCTTGGGGTGCGCCGTACGGAGCTCCAGCGGGGGTTGCGAGGCCGCTTGGATGAGCTGGGTGTTGCGGTGGTCCGCGCCCGGGTCAGCGAGGTTGTGCAGTCGGCGTCCTCGGTTACTGCCGGCGGGTACACCGCCCGCTATCTGGCCGCGGCCGACGGTTTGCACTCACCGATCCGCCGGCAGCTTATGCTCAGGGCCGACGCCACTGCCCGCGCCTTCGGCGCGTCAGACCCCGCCCGTATCCCCTCCTCTTACCCCCGGGCCGCCCGCCCCGCAGGGGCGGGCGGCCCGGGTTTGGTCCGGCGGGGCCTCCGGCAACATTTCTTCGTCCGCCCGTGGTCCGACCTGGTCGAGGTCTACTGGTCCTCCCTCGGCGAGGCCTACGTGACGCCCGTCGCCGACGACCTCGTCGGTGTCGCCGTGCTCACCTCGGCGCGCGGCTCCTTCGACGAACACCTCCGCGCCTTCCCCCGCCTCCTCGCCCGCCTCGGCGACGCGGCGCCCGCGTCCGGCGTACTGGGTGCTGGGCCACTGCGTCAGCGAGTCCGACGCCGCGTCGCGGGACGTGTCCTGCTGGTCGGTGACTCCGCCGGCTACGTCGACGCACTCACCGGCGAGGGGATCGCCGTGGCGCTGCGCACCTCGGCCGAGCTCGTCGACTGCGTCGCCGCCGATCGCCCGGAGGACTACGAGGCCGCCTGGCGCCGCGTCTCCTGGGAGTGCCGCGCGCTCACCGCATCGTTGCTCTGGGCCCGCAACAGGTCGTTGCTCGCTCCCCGTATCGTCCCGGCCGCGGCCGCGCTCCCGGGCGTCTACGGCGCGATCGTCAACCGCCTGACGTGAAAGGCCCCGGCAACCGCCGGACGTGAAGGGGCCCGGCGATCGCTCAGACAATCGCCGGGCCCAGAGGCTCGGGCTCCCTGGTGAAGAGTCCGAACCGTCGGCCCAGCCTCCTGGTGAAAGGCTGGGACGTCTTCGTGATCAGTACTTTTCCACCCGGATGTTGCCCATCGATTGCCGGAATGTGAAGCCTTGTTACGTAGCGCTGTGGCGAACGTCTCAGTGCTCGGTGCGCACCGACGCGATCTGCAGCTGCAGCGCGAGCCGTTCGCGCGGGTCCGCCAGGTCGAGCCGCGCGATCTCCCCGATCCGCTTCATCCGGTGCCGCAGGGTGTTGGTGTGCAGGTGCAGGTCCTTCGCGGCCTGTTGCGGCTGTCCGGGATGGTTCAGCCACGCCTCCAGCGTGTCGACGAACGCGGTGTCGTTCTCGATGTCGTGCCGCAGCAGCGTGGCCAGCGGCCCGTCCATCTTGGTGGTGTCGAGCGAGGTGACCGCCCGGTGAACAGTCAGCACGTGCCAGGCCTGCTCGACCCGCAGCGCCGGACCGCGCGCGACACCACGCCGTACGAGGTTGAGAAGCTCCACCGCCTCGGCCCGCGAGCTCGGGAGGTCAGCGGGGTAGCGGGCGCGACCTCCGGCGGCGGCCGCCGTACCGGGGGTGTCCTTGGCCTGGTCGCCGACCAGCTTGCGCAGCCAGCGCCAGGAGCCGGGGACTGCCTCACCGTCGGAGACCACGGCGAACACCGTGCTGTCCAGGTCGGCCAGCAGCGGCTCACTCCAGCCGTGGCGGCGGCCCAGCGACTCCCAGAGGTCCAGCTGCTGCGGTACGTCGTACCCGTCGGGTGAACTCAGTGCGACCACCCGCCAGGGCGCCGACGGGAGTCTGACCTCAACCGGCGCCTCTGGGGAGAACTGCCTGAGCACAGTGCGCAGACGGTCGATCGCTGACCGCCTGGCGACGTCTGCCTGTGCCCGCAGCCGCAGCAGGTGGAGTGCGAGCACCGATGCGGCGTTGCTGAGCTCCTCGGTGACCTCTTTACTTACGGGACCGTCTACTACCGCCCAGATCGAGCCCAGCCACTCCCCACCAGCCCTGACCGGTACGACGAGCCGCGGGCGGATACCGTTCGGCCCGTCGGGCACCAGGAACGGTTCACTCGACCGGGCCAGCCGCCGGAAGATGCCCCGCGCCCGGAAGTGGGCGATGACCTCAGCGGGCACCCGGCGCCCGACGATGGTCGACACCCGGGTCGGGTCGGTGTCGGACAGGTCCTGCTGGGAGGAGTAGGCCAGCACCCGCGACTGGTTGTCCTCGATGGTCACCGGCGCGTCCACGATCGCAGCGGCCGCGTCAGCCAGGGCAAACAGCTCCTGGTGGACTCCGGCGTCCCCAGCGGCGGGGGAGTCCGGTGCGGCCGCCCGGTCGATCACTCCGCGGAGCAGCCAGACCACGTGCGCCCAGGTCACGGTCGGCTGGAGTGCGATGAGCGTGAGCAGCCAGCGCTCCGCCGTAGCCACTACCTCCGGCTCCCGCGCCAGACCGGTCCGCAGTACGACGCCGGACGCGTTGCCGGCCGCACAGCGCTCCAGGAGCTCGACCGCCTCCTCGGCGTTGCGCAGACCGAGCCCCAGGACCAGGTCACCGGGGCCACCGGTCGCCGGTTCCTGCGGATCGGCGAGGAAAACGTCCCGCACCTCACCGTCGCCCTGACCCGCGATGACGGTCTCGAACAGGGCTGGGCCGACGGCAACGACCAGGTCAGGCGCGGTGATCATAAGGTTATTGTGCTCTGCGCACTGTCATTTGCTCCAGCAGTGGTGCGATCGCACCATGACAGCGCTCCGGGACCGGCGCACCATCGAAACATGGTCGCTGCTGGTTCAACCACACACATCGTCCCCGACCGGGTCGCCGTTGTCGGCGCCGGCATGGTGGGCCTCGCCACCGCCTGGTTCCTCCAGGAGCGCGACATCGAGGTCACCGTGTACGACCGTGAAGGTGTCGCCGCGGGAGCGTCCTGGGGCAACGCGGGCTGGCTCACGCCGGGTCTCGCGACCCCGCTGCCGGAGCCCGCGGTGCTCAAGTACGGCGTACGCGCCGTGCTGAGCCCGTCCTCGCCGGTCTACGTACCGCCGACCGCGAGCCCGCGGCTGCTGTCCTTCCTGACCCGGTTCGCTCGCAACAGCACCGCCGGGCGCTGGAAGACGGCGATGGAGTCGCTGGTCCCGATCAACCGGCAGTCCCTGAGCGCCTTCGACCTGCTGGCCAAGGCCGGTGTCGAGGCCGAGACGTACGAGGCCAAGTCGTTCCTCGCGGCGTACCGGACCGCTGAAGAACGTTCGGTGCTGCTGGAGGAGATCGAGCAGATCCACGCCGCCGGGCAGGGCATCGAGTTCGAGGCCATCACCGGCGACGACGCCCGGGAGATCGAGCCGTCTCTGTCGGACGAGATCGGCGCGGCGATCCGGCTGCACGGCCAGCGCTTCATCAACCCCGGCGACTACGTCAAGCTGCTCGCCGACTCGGTCGTCGCCCGCGGCGGCCGGATCCTCACCGGCGCGAACGTCGCCGACATCGTCGACGGGATCCGCGACACCCGCGTGGTCACCGCCGACGGCGAGAGCGAGCAGTACGACGCGGTCGTGATGGCGACCGGCGCGTGGCTCGGCGACCTGGCGCGGCGGTTCGGCGTCAGGACCGTCGTACAGGCTGGTCGGGGGTACTCGTTCAGTGTCCCGATCGAGCACGTACCGGCCGGACCGGTGTACTTCCCGGCGCAGCGGATCGCCTGCACGCCGCTGGGTGACCGCCTCCGGGTGGCCGGGATGATGGAGTTCCGCAAGCCCGACGCGAAGCTCGACCCGCGCCGGATCGACGCGATCGTCGAGGCCGCCCGTCCGCTGCTGCGTGACGCCGACCTGGACGCCCGCACCGACGAGTGGGTGGGACCGCGCCCCTGTACGCCGGACGGCCTGCCGCTGATCGGTGCCACCTCGTCCCCGCGGGTCTTTGCCGCCGGCGGGCACGGGATGTGGGGCATCACCCTCGGCCCGGTCACCGGTCAGCTCCTGGCCGAGACCATCACCACCGGCCGCCGCCCCGCCGAGCTGGCGCCCTTCGACCCACTCCGCTGACTTTCGCGGCGGATCGCACCCAGCGACCCGCCCCTGACCCGGGCCGTGGCGACACCTCACCGCCACGACCCACCCCGGCCGGCCAGAGATCTCTGCCCCGGCCCCACCCGCCTCCAGCGCGGGCGCCCGACCCGCTCTCTCCTCGAGCGGCGCACGACCCCCGTCCACCTCAAAACGGGGCGCACCACCTCCGCCATGCCTTGGGCGGAGCGCACGACCCCCGTCCACCTCAAAACGGGGCGCACCACCTCCGCCATGCCTTGGGCGGAGCGCACCACTCCCGTAACACCTCAACGGGACGCACCACCCCGCCGGACCGTCGGCGGAGCAGGAACCCGCCGGACCCTCGGCGGGACGCACCACCCCCGCCGGACCCTCGGCGAGGCGCACCACTCCCCGTCCCTGCGCGGGAGGCACCACCCGTTCAGCAGCGAGCGGGCGCACCACCGCTCAACTCAACAGTGGACAGTCACAACACCGTTCACCCTTGACGAGCGGCAGCACCAAGCCCGTCCCTGCACGGGCACGACCACCGCTCGCGCCTGGAGCGGAAGCACCACCCGTTCCCTGCGAGCGGCGCACCACCCGCCTTCGGGCGGCAGCACCACCCCACTCGCGCCTGGAGTGGGCAGCACCAAGTCCGCCATGCGGGGCGGACCAGAACAACGGGCCCCGGCTGCGCCTGAGCCGGCCCGGCACCACCCGCTCGACCCTGAGCGGCAACCCGTCCCTTCCGGGACGGAGCGCACCACCCGCCCCCTGTGGCGGTAGCACCACCCGACCGGGCAACCCCGAGACCGGTCCCGAGAGCGTGGTTCCCACCAGCACCTGGGAACCACGCTCTCGTCGTACGACAACAAGGCCCTGGTCCCGTCGGTTTCGACGGGACCAGGGCCTTTGTGCTGCGAGAAACTAGTGCGTGTGCGGCTCAGTGCCGTGCTCGGCCTCGTGGGCCGCGATCTGGGCGCGGACCTCTTCCATGTCCACCGCACGCAGCTGGCTGATCAGGTCCTCCAGCGCCGGCGCCGGGAGCGCACCCGGCTGCGAGTACAGGACGACGCCGTCCCGGACGGCCATAAGCGTGGGGATCGACCGGATCTCGAACGCCTGCGCCAGCTCGACCTGGGCCTCGGTGTCCACCTTGCCGAAGGTGATGTCGGAGTGCTCCTCCGACGACTTCTCGAACACCGGTCCGAACATCTTGCACGGACCGCACCACTCCGCCCAGAAGTCCACCAGGACGAGCCCGTCGGAACCGACGACCTCGTCGAAGTTCTGCTGGGACAGCTCGACCGTTGCCACTTCGACCTCCGAAGAATAGGGAATACGCGCTGTTCAACACCGACGGCACCGCCAGTGTTCCCACGGCCGGCCCGGTACCCCGGCAAGCGCCGTACCAGCCTCACACATCCCACCGCGCGCTCACACCTCGCACTGCCTCGAACACCCTCCGCACCGACCGCCCGGTACGACGACCGACCCATCCGATCAGTTGCCTCAACCGAACAACTGATTCACGTGCGGCGAGACGCCGGACTGGAACGCATCGTCCCGGGGCACACTGCCCCACCGAGGGATCTGCCCTTCCCAGCCCGGCGCGGGCCGTGTTCGGTAGGGGGATCAGATCGGGATGTCGACGAACGGAGACGCGTAGTCGTGGACCTCGTCCAGGATCGCCGCAGCCGCTTGCGGTGTCAGCTCGGCCCGTTCCTTCTCGGCGGTCACCATCTGCCGCAGCAGCCGGGTCTCGCCGGCTGTCGCCAGTCCGGTGATCTCCGGGTGCCCGTTGAGCAGCCAGGCCGTCGCGGCCGTGATGTAGCGCTGCTCGTCGAACGGCCGGTACCAGGTGTCGTACGTCTTCTCCTCGCCGTCGTGCCAGTTCCGCCGGGCGATCATCTTGATCGTCATCAGGGCCGCGTCGGAGGCCTGCACGGCCTCGACCAGCGCCGCGTAGTCGTCGGCGTACTGCGGGTCGGTCGAGAGCCGGTAGTTCAGCGGCGTCAGCACCGAGTCGAAGTCGAACCGCCGCAGCCCCTCCCGGTGCACGGCCGGCGCCTGCGCGGTGTGCCCGGTGATGCCGATCGCACCGACCATGCCCTCCTCCTTGGCCCGTACGGCGGCCTCCAGCGACCCGCCCTTCCCGGTCACCAGGTCGAGGTTCTCGAAGTCGCAGACCGCGTGCATCTGGATCAGGTCGACCCGGTCGGTCTGCAGCCGCTCCAGCGAACGGTTGATCTCCGCCCAGGCTTCGTCGTACGTGCGTCGTCCGGTCTTGGTCGCGAGGAAGATCCGGTCCCGGATCTCGCCCATTCGCGGCCCGAGCCGCAGCTCCGCGTCGCCGTAGTCGGCGGCGACGTCGAAGTGGTTGACGCCGGCCTCCAGCGCCTCCTGGATCGAGGCGTCGGCGGTGTCCTGATCGACCCCTCCGAGCGCCGCGGCGCCGTAGATGAGGACCGAACTGCGGTGCTCCAGCCGTCCCAGCCGTCGAGTCTCCATGCCAGTCCTTCCACCAGTCCTTCAGGGTGCTGCCACAAGGGTCAGCGAAGTCACTTAGAACCTATTACTTTGACCCTGCGCCACGACAGAGTTTTCCACAGGCTGGTACGGGCATCGACTACACTGCGTGATCAGTTGAATCGATTCTCTACCCTGTCCTTCGCACGGACTTTCGAACCTGTCCGCGGCGTGTGGCATGGTTTGCGCTGCCTGATCGAGCCGGTCGGGCATGAGAGAGGAGCTATGGCGACGGTACCGAAGGTGTCACGCTTCGATCGGAAGTGTGCATCTGCCCCCGAGTGGGGTAACAGTATGGCTGCGGGGAGCGATGGAGCATTCGGATCCTGGTCCCAGGACTCCCGATGGACAGTCGCTTGCCGTATCCTCCCGGCTACTGTCCGCGTAACTGCTGTCTGAGGGGCGGGGAGAGATGAGTTGGTGGCGAACGGTCCTGAATCTGCCGCCAAAAGGTGAGCACTGGTCGGACCAGCGGCGGACGAAGAAGCCCAAGGGCCGTCCGCAGAACACCGCACCGGAGTGGTGGCAGCACCCCGACGGCCCGGTGTCACCCACCCCTCGCCAGGCACAGGGCGTCGCCGCGCAGTACAGCGCACCGCCGTCGGCCGCCGGCGGGGTGATGGCGCCTCCGCGCCGCCCTCAGGGCCCGGAAACACCCCGTACGGCGAACCAGCCGCCGCAGCAGGCCACAGCTCCCGGCCAGCGACCCCCCGAACGCCTGCGCCAGCGCTCCCCGCACGGCGCCCACGCGGCACCCCAGCCGCCACGTGGGCCCGAGGAGCCGGGCCAGACACCGTGGGCGACCGAGCCGGAGTCCTCGTTCTCGACCTGGGCCCGGCGGTTCTTCCGCGGCCTGGTCGTCGCCGTCCTGTTGCTCGCCGCGATCAGCGGCGTCCGCTCCTGGGTGCGGCCCACCACCGGTACCAACGACGGGGCCGTGGTCAACCAGTCCGGCTTCCCGGCCGACGAGGCCCGCGCGGTCGCGACCCGGTACGCCGTGTCCTACCTCAACTGGGACGAAGGCAACCCGGAAGCCCGTCCGGCCCAGGTCGGCATCGACCTGGCCGCCGGTCTGGACGCCCGGGCCGGCTGGAACGGCCGCGGCAAGCAGACCGCCAACGCGGCGTACCCGGGTGAGGTCAAGGTCGACGCCAGCGGTGTCACGGCGGTCGTCGACGTCCGGGTGCAGGTGCGTCCGTTCACCAAGCAGGGGCGTTCCTTCGTCGGCGGTGCCTACAGCTGGCAGCGCGTCTCGGTGCCGGTCGCTCGTACGTCGTCGCGGGTCATCGCCAGCGGGCCGCCGACGTTCGTCGCCGACGAACGGGTGGCGCTGCCCGACAACATGCCGGAGGCCGGCGTACCGGACGACGATCTGGCCGCGGCCACCCTCAGGGACGCCGAGGCCTTCTTCAGCGCCTACGCCGAGTCCGACGCGAAGGTCGAGGCGGTCGCCGCTCCCGGGGCCGCGATCCGCAGCCTGAACGGTGCGGTGAAGCTCGGCAAGCTGAAGGACTGGCAGGTCTTCACCGGAAACGATGACGAACGCCGGGCGACCGGCTCCGTCACCTGGAACGGTACGGGGGACACCACCCTCGACCAGACCTACACGCTCACGCTCCGGCGCACGGTCGCCGCGGACGGAGCCCAACGATGGCAAGTGGCTGCCGTCGGATGACCACAGCTGACCGCCGTCGCACGACCGGAGCACCAAGGGAGACACCGCAATGATCACGACTCAACTGGTAGCGAGCATCGTGGAGCTCGCCGCGCCGCTGGCCGACCCCAACGTCCCCACCGGCGCGGACTTCAAGGACTGGGTCCTGGTCGTCGCGGGGAACATCTTCATCGCCATCCTCGTGCTGCGGGCGATCGGGCACTACTTCAAGCGCGAGTGGGGCGAGCTGTTCGGGCACATCGCGGCCGGTGTGCTGGTCGGCGGGCTGATCTACGCCAACAACCAGACCATCAACGTGCTCAAGGGCTTTTGGGGACTGCTCTCCGGGGGCAACTGAATGCGCGTCGGCCGGACCCTGACCCACCACTTCGAGATCGAGACCCGGCAGTACGACCTGCTCGGGATCGACCTAGGAGAGGGCGCCCGTCGCAGGATGATCATCTTCGGCGCGGTGATCATCCTGGTCTGGATCGCTCTGCTCGTGCCGATCATCGGCGTACCGATGAAATCGACCGTCAGCCTGTACGTCGTACCGCCGTTCGTGATCACCGCGTTCGGCTGGCGCGCGGGCAAGCACCACGAACGCCGCCGGCGCGTGACCGAGTGGGCGCTGGCCGTTCGCTACGCGCTGCGCGCGCACCGTCCGATCATCGGGCTCGGCGCCCGGGCCGCGGACAAGACGGAGTACCTGCCATGGCGTGAGCGCGTCGCGACCCAGAAGGTGGCCGGCCTGGCCAAGGCCAGGGTGACCCCGGAGTGGGAGCGCGAGGTCGTGGAGGAGCTCGACCCCCAGGTCCGCGCCGGTGCGGACATCACCGTGAACCAGCGGGCCCGCCTCCTCGGTGCGGACCACGTGCAGAGGGTCAGTCGCAGGACGTCGTCGTCGGGTCTCGGCCGACACAAGAGCGAGGGGCACTCATGAAGATCGCTGACAAGCTCCTGAACCTGGTCGGCGTCGGCCGTGAACGCGGTCTCCCGCCGCCACGCCTGGTCGCGATCGCCGACGGCCTGCTGGTCACCGAGCGCAGCGCGGAGGCGTGGTTCCTGATCTCCGTCGCGAACACCGACCTGGCGACCGAGGGCGAGCAAGACGCAGCCCTTGACGCCGCGGTGAGCGCGGCCGCGACGATCCTCGGCGACCGGCTCAGCCACCTCAAGGTGGTCTGGGGCCGCTCGACCGGCCAGGACTACATCGACAGCATCTCCGGCCACTACCGCCTCGGCGACCACGAGGCCTGGGCGCAGACCCGCGCCGACCGGATCGACGAGATGCGGATGCCGGAGCGGTACGTCGCGCTCGGCGTCCACCTCAGCGACCGCGACCCGCGCGCGACCGCGCAGGTCCGCGGCTCGATCAGCGACGCCCTCGGTACGACGTCCTGGCGCGTGAGCGCGCGCGAGCTCGCGCACCTGGACGAGCGGGTCCGCAAGCTGGCCCGCCAGCTCGGCTCGACGGTCTGGCGGGCGCACACCGCGCCGGCCGAGGTGATCTCGTGGCTGGTCAGCCGTGAGATGCACCGTGGCGCCGTCGCCGCCCCTCGCCGTGGTCTGATCACCGGCGCCTCGCTGGCCCGCCTCACGGCCGGACGAGTCGTCCCGTACACCGACCACCTGCGCATCTACGACACCCGCGGCCAGATCGCGGCGTACACGACCGTGCTCGCGATGACCGACTTCCCCGAGGAGCTCGAGACCCCGGGCGCGGGGGAGTGGCTGCGGACGCTGTCGGAGATCAAGGCGATCGACGACGACGGCGACGAGATCGATGTCACCGTCGAGGCGTCGGTGCGCTTCCGCGTGCTGACCAAGAAGACCGCGCGGCACCTGGTCGACGAGACCCGCAAGTCGGCCAAGGAGCAGCGCCGTTCGGCCGCCAAGGGCACCGCCGAGGAGACCGCCGACGAGATCGTCGAGACCGAGCGGATCATGCGCGAGGTCAAGCGCGACATCAACCGCTCCGGCCTGACGCTGGTCGAGGACCACCCGCGCCTGCTGGTCAGCGCGGACACCCGCGAGGACCTCGAGGCGTACGTCGACGCCGTCGTCGCGCACTACGCCGACCGCGGCATCACCGTCGCCGCCGGCGCCGACGAGCAGCGCGACCTGTGGCTGGAATCGTTGCCGGGCGACCAGCTCCGGGTGCCCGACCTCGGGCACGTCCGGGAGTCGACGGCGTTCTTCGGTTCCTGGTTCTGGGGCGGCGCGTCGATCGGTGACGCCACCGGTCCCTCGATCGGTTACCTGACCGGTTCGACGCCGGGCCTGGTCCGCTTCGACGCGGCCGCCGGTTCGGCGCTCGGCGACGCGACCACGACGCTGTTCCTCGGCCGATCCGGCCGAGGCAAGACGACGGCCGCGATGCTCGGTGGCCTCGACTCGGCGTTCGCCGGGGCGTGGGTGCCGCTGCTCGACCTGAAGGGTGACGCGGCGGGTGTCTCCGCTGTCGCCGCCGAGTACGGCGTACCGACTGCTGTCATCGAGATCACCGCGCAGTTCTCCGGCGCCGCGGACCTGCTCCGCGTGCTCCCGGTCGACGACGCGCTGCTGCAGGCGCCGTCCCAGCTGATGCTCCTGCTCCCGCCGCACCTGCGCGGCGCCGCCGAAGCACCGGTGATGGCGGCCACCCGCGCCGAGATCCAGTCCCCGGACCCGTCGTCGTGGGGCGTCATCCAGCGCCTCTGCGCGTCCGAGTCCGAGACCACCCGTACGGTCGGCTTCGCCCTCCGCGACCTGGTCGAGACGGGCCTCGGCTCCGTCGTCGCCGGCCCACCGTCCGGCCTCTCGTCGCTGACCACGAACCCAGGTCTCTGGGTCGTCCAGATGCCAGGCCTCACCCTGCCCTCACCCGAGTCGGCCCCCGAGTCCTGGTCCCCGATCGAACGCGTCGGCATGGCCTGCCTGCGCGGCTGCCTGGCCTGGATGGTCCGTACGACGGGCCGCCGCGAGTTCCGCGGCCGCTCCAAGGTCGTCATCGTCCCCGAGGTTCACCTCCTGACGAAGACCCCCGACGGCGCCAGCTTCCTCGACTACATCGCCCGAGTAGGCCGAGCCCTGGGAGCCTCGCTGGTCCTGGACACCCAGGACCCCGCCTCCATCCTCAAGCTCCCCGGCCTGGTCGAGCAGATCACCACCCTGTTCGCCTTCTCGCTGCGCTCCCGCGAACAGGTCGACTCCCTGCTGGAGCTCCTCGGCCGCCCGCAGACCGCGCCGTACCAAACCCTCGTCCGAGGCATCAACACCGCCGCCAACGGCAAGTCCATCCGCCACGGCCACTGCATCATGCGAGACCGCTGGGACGAGGTCGCCACCGTCCAGATCGACATCCCCAGCCAGCGCGTAGCAGACCTCCTCCGCACCACCCCGGAGTCCGAGCACGCCCTCGAACCCACCCAGCCCATCCCCACCCTCCCCGAAGACATCGACCCCTTCGCGGACGACGAGGAAGAGGACGCCCTCCTCCCCGAACCAGCCGCCACCGCCACAGCCCAGGCCGAGGCCCACACCACCGTCGACCCCGACCCCCTCCAGGACGCCCCCGTACAGGACCTCCCCGCGGAGCCCCCTCTCTACGAGGAAACCCCAGCCCCGGCCGCCCGCTACGAGGACACCCCAGCCCAGGCGACCCAGGCCCAGCCGCCCCGCTACAAGGACACCCCAGCCCAGGCCGCCCACACCCAAACCACCCCTGCCCAAGCCATCCCGCCCCAGAGCCCCCCAGCTCAGCCAGCGGGCCCCCAGGACACCCCTGCCCCCCAGCCCTCCGCGGCACCCCCCGCAGCCACCGCTCCTAGCCCCACCCCCAACGGCACCCCGGTGGCCCAGCCCGCAACCCACCCCCCGGTAGCCCAGCAGTCCGCCCCCGCCCCCCTCTCCCCCAACGGCAACGGCCACACCCCCCACCCCACCCACCACGACTCCCCGATCGGCCCCGACGAGGTCTACGACCAAGAAGCCGACGACCCCGGCTACAACAAGGCCATGTACACCCCCGACGACGCCCCCACCAAAAAGGAGCACGTCGGATGAGGTGGACGCGCCGTCTCCGAACGGCGCTCACCGTCACAGCCGTCTCCTTCATCGTCACAGCCCAGGTAGCCCTGGCAGCCGACCCGGACACCGGCCCCACCAACCCCACCGGCTTCGGCGACCTCCTCCCCACCCCAGACCTCACCCACGGCGACACCCGAACCCTCTTCGAGCAGTACAGCCCGATGGTCTACGGGTTGGACTTCGAGTCCAGCCTTCGTGACCCGTTTCAGGGTGTCTTCAACGGCTATGCCCACATGGTGATGATGTACATCATCGCGATCACCCGAGGCGCGATCTCGGTCGGTTGGTGGCTGTTCTCCTTTACCGACATCAAGTCGCTGACTGACACCGCCTCGTCGGCGATCGGCAATGTCAACACCGAATTGGTCGGCTGGCTCCTGCCATCAGCACTCGCCTTCGGCGCAATCGCCGCTTACGCCCAACGTCGCGCCAGTGGTAGCGCAATGGGTCAGCTGGTTTGGGTGTTCGCCGCAGGTCTCATCGCAACGAGTTTCGCCGTCGCTCCGAACACCTGGCTCAACGGTGTGGACGGCGCCAGGCAGGTCGGCGCCGACGCTGTCGTGGGCACATCCACCGAGGTCCTCGGCGGAACGATCAAGACACCGATCGACTGGCCTCAGCCCAGCTTCGCCGGGACCAAGCAGGACACCCTGCTGAGGAAGTCCGGCGATGCGACGTGGCGTGCGTTTGCCGCCACTCCATGGTGCGTGGCCGAGTTCGGATCGTTAGCGGCGTGTGAGCGCTACGGGAAGGCGATCCTCGACAAGGGAACCGATGGCGACGCTCGCAACGAGTACATCGACAACGAGATCAGCAAGGCCGAAGGTGGCGGCAGTGCCCCGACAGTCGAGTGGGCGAAAGGTAAGAACCCGTTCGGCCGGGTCGGTGTCCTGACCCTTGGAGCAATCGCCGCGTCGCTGTTCGCCTTCCTGACGGTGTCGCTGGCTTTCACTGCGTTGATGGCGTTTGTCGGCTGCATGCTCCTGCTCGTGGTGGGCGTCCTCTTCGCGTGTTTGTGGGCGATACCGGGAAGACCGCGGCAGTGGGCAATGAACTGGTTCGAAGCCCTGCTAGGGCTGGTCTTACAGTCCATCTTGGCGTTGCTGGTGTTCTCCACGACGCTTGCGCTGGTGACCGCCGTCTTCGGCCTGACCGACACGATCGGATGGTTGCCGGTCAGCGGTTTGGCGATCGCGGTCCTGATCGCGGGATTCCGGCTTCGGCGTCTCTTCGAGAGCATGAGCACGATGATGCGACCAGGTTCGGGCAGTCTGTTGATGGGCGGATTGGCGCGCCGCGGTGCCGTGACAGCGGTCCGGAGACTGATGGGCGCAGTAGGCAGCAGGGCGGCAAGCCCTGCTGTTGCCGAGAGGGGCGCGGGGAAGAGCGGCGGAGGCGGCGATCCGTCCGTCGAGCGCGCGACCGCGGTCCGCGTCTTCCGCCAGGCACCTGCCGTCAACGCATCGGGTGGCTCGCCGATGGTGGCAGGACAGCGCCAAGCGCACGAACTCGGCGCGACACACGATCGTCGAGCGATCGAGGGGAGCGGTGCGTCCGGTGGGGCCGGTGCAGGAAGCCGGAAGGAGAGCTTGCTGGGACGGCTGAAGGATCAGCCGCGGGTCGTCCAGGCCACCTCGATCTCGGCGACCCCGATGAAGTCGGATTCCGGTTCGGGACGACGTCGGGCCATTGCGGTGGGGATGGCGCCCAGCGGTGGCGGAGGCGGTAGCGCCACAACGTCGAGCACAGGCGGGGGTACTAGCGCGTCCACGGAGAGTCGGCGTGCTCGGCACTCGCGTGAACCGAAGACAACTGCTGCTTCCAGCAGCCGGTTCGAGCCTCGGATCCACACCCCTTCGGCGAGTCTGCGAGATGGGCCACCGAAGACCCTTCGCGAACGGCGCAAGCCGGCGAGCGGTGGGCCCCGGCGTTTCCGCGAGTACTCGAGCGTGACCAAAGACGGAGTGACCGTCATGGTGCCAACGCGTAGGTGAATCGACCATGACGAAACGGGATCGCGACCGGAGGCTGGCCGGCACCGACCGGGATGCCGCAGATGATTCCACCCGGCCGGACGACTTGCGTCCAGACGAGCCGTCCGGTTGGCGGGACGTCATGAGCACGGACTACTCGTACCCGGACGAGCTCGACGACCTCGGGAGGCATGAGCGGCGCAAGGCCAAGCGTTCCTGGCGGCGAGATGACCATGCACAACGCATGGCCTGGCTGCGCGACCAACGCCGGGCGGAACCGACCAGCCCCGTCACTGTGGTCGTTGCCATTGTCATCCTTGCCATCATCGTGCTGGGCTTCGGTGGTGGCCTGTCCCGGTTGTTGGGCAGGGACGACCCGCAGGAAGGACAGGACGTCGGCATGCTGGCGCCGTCGCCTCAGCCGGAAAGACCTGCTGCGACGGGAAGTCCGAGCCCGGGCACTCCATCAGAGGTGCTGACTCCATCTAACTCGGTCTCGACGCCGCCTGTCCTGACCGAACGCCCCTCTGCAGTCGCGACCGCTGCTGCGACCGATGTGGTCACGAGCTGGGCCCGAACGTTCTACACCCGGGATCCATCCGCTGAGGCATACGCGGATCTGGTGACGCGGACCGAGCCGTACATCACCGATGAGGTCGGCGAAAGTCTGACGGAGGCGGGTGACAGCACCTACGAGGCATTGAGGACCGACGGAGGCAAGTCCACCGTCGCAGACGTTGTCGTGACTCCTCCACGGCCTGATTCAGCCCCGGTCGACACCCCGACACGGATCAGCAGGCTGGTCACCATAACGATCGACATCACCGGCAAGCGACCCAGCCGCATTCAGCTCCCACTAGTGATCACCACGATTCCAGAGGGCGCGACCTGGGTCATCAGCGATGTAAACGGCGGCGCCGGGCCATGAGCAACGGGGACGGGTGATTTCCATGTTCATGGCTGGAGGATCCAGTGGACTGGCCGGTGCGCGGTCGGTTGCGCTCAAGGCTGCCGGAGCAGTCGCCTTGGTGGCGCTGCTGGGCGTAATCACTATTTTGCCGTTCGGCGCTGCTGGCGACCGATTCGTGGCCGGCTGTCCCTTGGGCGACACCGGTCGAGCCGACGATCCACCGGTTGACGCATCCACGCAACAACGCCAGGTGGGTTTCGCCAAGATCATCGACAACGTGGCGGTCAGCCGAGGTCTGCCCGGACGGGCGACCTTGGTCGCACTGATGACGGCCCTGCAGGAATCGCAGCTGGAGAACATCGGTTACGGCGACCGGGACTCTGTGGGTCTGTTCCAGCAGCGTCCTTCTGCGGGATGGGGCACGGTCGCCCAGATCCTCAACCCGACCTACGCCGCCGAGGCATTCTTCGGTGGCCCGAAGCCTCCGAGTCCGCCCGGACTGGTCGACATCAATGGTTGGCCGTCGATGTCCTACACCGAGGCGGCGCAGGCAGTTCAGGTCTCGGCATTCCCGAATGCCTACGCGCGGCACGAGCACGCCGCTCGGAGGATCGCGGCCGCGGCCGGCATTGATCTCGAGAGAGCCGGCGATCCCTACGGCGGCGGCAAGATTGCGACCCCCGGTGCGCCCACCGGAAATGAGACCGTGTCAGCCCTGGAAGACTGTGACGACGGTGGTGGGCTGATCTCCGGACGGCCCGTGAACGGCGTCTGGCCGCCTGAGGAAGCGACCGTTTCGGATCCCACCGGGACCGGAGGCATGGTGACCGCCCGGACGGCAGCATGGATCTCGGCGGCACGCACGAATCTGGCAAACCCGTCGATGAGCTGCTGGGACGCCCACGTCTGGAACCCGACGAGCGACCACCCCAAGGGCAGAGCATGCGACGTCTTTGTCGGCGGTGACGGAAGACGTGCGCCCGCGGTGCGCGCGAAGGGCGACCGGATTGCGAACTGGACCATTCAAACCGCTGGAACGACCGGAGTCAGGTACCTCATCTGGTACGGCAAAATCTGGAGCGCCCGCACTGGGCAGTGGAAGCCGTACAACGGCGGCGGAATCTATGATCCGAGTAATGCGACTGGTGGGCACTTCGACCATGTTCATGTGTCGCTCTACTGATGGCAGAGGCGTTTGAATGAGTGGTGTTGAGGGCGGGGCCGAACGACCAGAGGGGCCGATGGGCGGTGAGCCACGGCGTCCGGTCGACGGGACGGGCGGCGTCAATCCGCGGTTGCCGATCCGGGGACCGGGGCAACCGCAGCCGATGCGCTCCCACGGTCCTGGCGGCGGTGGACTACTGCTGTCCGAAATCGTCGGCAGTGCGATCTGGGCGGTGGCCAGTTTCTTCATCATCTATTGGTTCTGCCAGTTGTTCGGCGCGGAGGACGCAACCTGGATCCTGATCGTCGTCTGGCTGGTGTCCGGAATCATCGTGTTCTGGCGAGGAATGGACTTTCTGCTCTCGCGCTTCCTGTTCGGGCTACGCCAGCCGACCATGGTCGAGGGGCAAAGGCTGATGCCGAGTTGGCATGCGGTGGCCACACGGTCCGGGCTCGACATGAACGACTACAGTTTGTGGATCCAGAACGCAGACGGCGCCACGGCAGGCGTCGCTGCTGGAAACACCGTCACGGTGACAGGCTGGGCCATGTACACCCTCCCGCCCAGTCATCTCGAGGCTGTCTTGGCGTTTGATCTGGCCAGTCACCTGCACAGCCGGACCTGGATCAGCAGATTGGCGCTCTGGTATTCAGTCCCGGCCAGACTCGTTGCGCTCGGCGTCAGACAGCTTCTGAAGCTGAGCCGGACCATCCCGGCCATCGGCTGCACCATTGTCGGGTTCCTTCTGATGGCGTACATCGGGATCCTGCTCTTCGCCTTGGTGTTCTACGACAGCCTCATGGTTCCACTTCTCTACCTGTCGCCGGTGCTGCTTCCTTTCCTGTTCGGAGGCCTGGCGCACTGGAATCAGCGGATGGCTGATCGTGCGGTGGCGGACATGGGACACGGCAGGAAGCTGCTGGAAGTGCTTTACGGCTGGCAGGGGCAGCACCAGGAGGTTTCCAGGCGGATGGCAATGACCCAGCCGGACTGGCTCGGCGGGCAGTCATCGGTTTCAGAGCGCATCCGAGCGCTGGAGAACTACATCCAGCGCTTCTGACACCCGGCCACGATCCAGACTGGGGCGGCGCCCGACGTAGCAGACCGCGGCGCACGGAGTCAGATCCAGAAATGCGCCGCGGTCTCATCAGCTGTCAACGGTGTTCGCGCACCTCGGCTGATGCGGACAATCATACTCTGATTGGCCGGGGGCGATGGCGCCAGGAAGGCCAGATTGATAACCTGACCTTCTAAACAGAAGTACCACATGGTGCTTTCGCTCACTTGTGATCGATTCGCCGTGTGGTTGTTCGCGCAACCTTGGCGATCTTTCACCTGTCCTCAGGAGTCAGATCCTATGGTTGCCGCTAACACCCGTACCAAGCGCACATCTTTCGACAAGAAGGTTGAGCGTTGGAATGCCAACTTGGTTGCGTTGACTACCTTGATGGTCAGTTTGACCGGGCTGCTTCGGCAGGCTGTTCGGATTGTGCTGATTGTGGTTGCTGTGATCGCGGTGTTCTCACCGGGGCTTTTGCCGCTCGTGGCTACGTTGTCGGCTCTGCTGTTGCAGGTTCGTCAGCCGTAAGCGCGGGACACACCAGCTCGATCCCTTCGGGGGTCGGGCTGATGTGCGTCAGGGGCAGGGGATGGCGGTCGGCCAGGGGAGGGGACCAGGTTTTCCCTTGTTGAGGTGGGAGGACCGGAGGTTTTGCTTCCCAAGGTGGTGGTGGGCGAACTAGGGTCGCGACGGATCGTAGTCGGGTCACCACGTAAGTTCATGGGAGGGAAGAAGATGACGAAGCGTAAGGCGGTCGCGGCGGTGGCTGCGGGGGTGCTTGCTGCTGGGTTGGGGTTGTCGGCCACGGGGTCCGCGGGGGCGGCGCCGGCGGAGGCGGTGCCGGCGAACTTGAAGTTGGTGAAGACGAAGAACTCGTTGCTCGGGCAGCACGTGTGGTACCAGCAGACCTTCAAGGGGTTGCCGGTGGTGAACGGGTACTACGCGAAGCACCTGGACAAGTCGGGCAAGGTGGTGCAGGTCGCGGACGGGCGGGACGCCGTACCGGCGTCGCTGGACGTCAGTGCGAAGGTGCCGTCGGCAACGGCGACGAAGTCGGCGAACGCCGCGGTGACGGCTCGGGCGGCGCGGAACCGGATCGCGCAGCCGAACAAGAGTGTGGCGCCGACGCCGGCGGCGACGCAGGGTGCGGCGCAGCTCGCGGTGGTCGGTGGGCCGAACGCCCGTCTGGTGTGGAACGTGACGTCCCGGTCGGCCGAAGGGGTGACGCGGTCGCTGGTCGACGCGAAGAACGGCGCGGTCGTCGAGTCGAAGGTGATCAGCGACAACGTCGACGGCAAGGGTTCGGTGTTCGACCCCAACCCGGTGGTCACGCTGAAGAACGAGAACCTGACCGACCAGAACGACAAGAACCAGAACGACCTGTTCCTCGCACAGAAGAACGTGATCCTGCGCAACCTGGACGGTTCGGGCAAGCTCAACGGTGCCTACGTCAACATCGCCGAGGCCAAGGGCGGGGTGGCGCAGAACAAGAACAACACGTTCGTGTACCAGCGCGCCAACGACAAGTTCGAGCAGGTGATGGCGTACTACCAGGTCAACCAGACCCAGGAGTACATCCACTCGCTCGGCTTCACCGAGGTGAACAACGAGTCGCAGGACTTCTCGATCAACACCTTCGACGGCGACAACAGCTTCTACGACCCGTCGGTCGACGTGATCACGATGGGCGAGGGGGGCGTCGACGACGCCGAGGACGCCGAGGTGATCTGGCACGAGTACGGTCACGCGATCCAGGACGACGTCGTTCCGGGCTTCGGTGAGTCGCTCCAGGCCGGTTCGATCGGTGAGGGCTTCGGCGACTACTGGGCCGTGCAGCAGTCGATGCCGGTGAGCAAGAACTACGACATCCCGTGCGTGATGGACTGGGACGCGACGTCGTACACCGACGGTCCCAAGCACTGCCTGCGGCGCACCGACACCGGCAAGACCACCGACGACATCGTCGGCGAGGTGCACGACGACGGTGAGATCTGGTCGAACGCGCTCTGGGACATTCAGAAGGCGCTCGGCCGTACCAAGGCCAACAAGGTGATCCTGCAGGGCACGTTCTTCTACGCGCCCGACACCAGCTTCGCCGACGCCGCACGCGTCACGGTCCAGGCGGCCCGCCTGCTGTACGGCAAGGCGACCGCGGACCAGGTCACCACGGCCTTCAAGGCCCGCAAGATCCTCTAGTACGACGTACGACGTACGCCGTACGACGCCGGCTCGTGCGCCCACCGCTACTGTGGGCGCATGAGCTGGAGCACCGCGGACATCCCTGACCAGACCGGTCGGCACGCCCTCGTCACCGGCGCCACCAGCGGAATCGGCTTCGCCACCGCCCTGGAGCTGCTCAGGCGCAACGCCGACGTCGTGATCGCGGCACGCAACCCGGACAAGACCGCCCAGGCCGCTGCCGAGCTGACCGCCAGAGCGGGCAGGGCGCCGCAGACGGTGGAGCTCGACCTCGCCGATCTCACCAGCGTTCAGCACGCCGCCGAGCAGCTCGCCAAGACGTACGACCGGCTCGACCTGTTGGTCAACAACGCCGGCGTGATGGCGACGCCGTACCGGCAGACCCTGGAGGGCTTCGAGCTGCAGGTCGGAACCAACCACCTCGGACACTTCGCGCTCACCGCCCGGCTGATGCCGCTGCTCCGCCAGGCGGACCAGCCGCGGGTCGTCACGGTCAGCTCGTTCATGCACAAGACGGTCCGCGGGATCAGCAAGGCCGACTTCACCGCCGAGAGCGGCTACCGCAAGTGGGAGTCGTACGGGAAGTCCAAGCTCGCCAACCTGCTCTTCATGCTGGAGCTGAGCCGCCGGGCCGGCGACACCCTGGTCAGCGCGGGCTCGCACCCCGGGTACGCCTCGACGCACCTGCAGGCCGCCGGTGCCGAGCTCGCCGGGCGCCAGCTCCAGGCCCGCGTCTTCGGCGCCGCCACCAGGTTGGTCGCTCAGTCGGCCGCTGCCGGCGCCTGGCCCAGCCTGTACGCCGCGACGCAGCCCGATCTGCGGTCCGGCTCGTTCGTCGGGCCCGGCTTCCTCGGCTACCGCGGCGCTCCGAAGCCAGCGACCCCGACCAGCACCGCCCGGGACCCCGAGCTCGCGAAGCGACTGTGGGCCTGGTCCGTCGAGGCGACCGGGGTCGACGCGTTCTGACCACCCACCGTGCGCGGCGAGTGACAGAGAGGTGATTTCGAAGCTACCCTTCGATAGTCCTCGTCCGCCCCACGGAGGTCCCCAGATGACTACGACCCGACGCACCTTCCTCGGTCTCACCGCCGCGGCAGCTCTCACCGGCATCACTCCGGCCTTCGCCGGCCGCCGCGACCAGCAGACCCTCTACATCGGCACCTACACGTCCGCGGGCGGGCCCGGCATCGGCCTTGCCTCGTACGACGCAGCGAGCGGCGCGATCACGTCGACCGGCGTGCTGACCGGTGTCCAGGAGCCGTCCTTCTTGATCATGGCGCCCTCCAAAAACTTCCTGTACGCCGTCAACGAGCAGACCGACGGCGGCGTGACCGCCGTCGCGATCGATGCCCCCGGCAAGCTCCGGGTCCTGAACCGCCAGTCCACCGGTGGATCTGCCCCGTGCCATCTCGCGCTCGTTGCGGACGGCAAGTACCTGCTGAGCGCCAACTACGGCTCGGGTGACGTCGCCGTGCACCCGGTCAAGGCCGACGGCAGCCTCGACGCCCGGACCGATCTGGTCAAGCACGTCGGCGCCGCGCCGCACGCGCACCAGGTCGTCGAGGACCCGACCGGCGATTACATCCTGTCGGTCGATCTCGGCACCGACACGGTCTACACGTACACGATCGCCGCGCCCGGCAAGCTGACCGAAGTCGCCCAGGCCAAGCTGAAGGCCGGCGCCGGACCACGCCACCTGGCCTTCCACCCGAACGGCCGGTACGCGTACGTCGCGAACGAGCTCGACAGCACCGTCGTCCCGTGCGGGTACGCCGACGGTCGGCTGACGCCAGGGACGCCGGTCCAGGCCGCGCCCACGAACACGCCGCAGAACTACCCCGGCGAGGTGGTCGTCTCGCCCGACGGCAACTTCGTCTACGTTACCAACCGCGGCCACAACAGCATCGCCGTGTTCGCCGTCGAGGACGGGGGAGCGGCGCTCAACCGCCTCGCGACGCCGTCCGCAGGCGGCGACTGGCCGCGGCACTGCGCGATCGACCCGACCGGCACCCTGCTCCTGGTCTCCAACCAGCGCTCCAACACGATCACCACCTTCCACAGAAACGAACAGACTGGAACCCTGGCGCCGGCCGGCAGCTTCAGCACTCCAAGCCCGGTCTGCACGCTGGTGTGATGTTCGAACCTGAGTGAGCTCTTGCAATTCTGTCGTGGGAGCGTTTCCATCGAGCTGTCCTTTCCCCGCCCCGGAAGGAAACAGTCGCATGAAACGACGCCTCGCCGCGGTCGTGGCCGGCCTCCTGGCCGCGACCGCGATCGTGGTCCCCACCTCACAGGCCGCTCCGGCCTGGCAGCCAGGGACTCCACCGCTCAGCACGCCCTGGACCGACGACGTCTCACCCACCAACGCGCTTCCGGAGTATCCGCGGCCGCAGCTGACCCGCGACCGCTGGCAGAACCTCAACGGCCTGTGGGAGTTCGCCGCCGCGGCCCCAGGAGACCAACCGCCGTTCGGGCGCACGCTGGCCGAGAAGGTCCTCGTCCCGTACCCGATCGAAAGCGCTCTCTCCGGCGTCCAGCGCCACGAGGACCGCATGTGGTACCGCCGCACCTTCACCGTCCCGAGCGCGTGGAAGGGCCAGCAGCTCCTGCTGCACTTCGGCGCGGTCGACTACGACGCCAGGGTCTGGGTCAACGGCCGCGAGGTCGCCACCCACCGCGGCGGGTACGACGGGTTCTCGGTCGACGTGACCAACGCCCTGCACCAAAAAGGCCCGCAGGAGATCATCGTCTGGGCCGAGGACCTCACCGACGAGACGTTCCAGCCGATCGGCAAGCAGCGCGAGGTCGGCGACCACGGCATCTTCTACCAGGGCAGCTCCGGCATCTGGCGCACGGTCTGGATGGAGCCGGTCGCCCGGTCCTCGATCGAGCGCCTCCAGCTGACGCCTGACGTACCGGGCAAGGCCCTCAAGGTCACGGCCGACACGACCGGCCCGGCCAACCTCGACGTCGAGACGACCGTGTACGACGGCCGCCGCAAAGTCACAGCCCTCAGAGGCAAAGCCAACCAAGAACTCGAGATCAAGATCCCCAACCCGAAGCTCTGGTCGCCCGACAACCCCTTCCTCTACACGCTGAAGGTCAAGCTGATCGATCGCGGCAAGGTCGTCGACCAGGTCGGTTCGTACGCCGGACTGCGCGAGGTCGGCAAGCTGAAAGGGGCCGACGGCAAGCTTCGGCTCGCGCTGAACGGCAAGATCCTGTTCAACCTGTCGACGCTGGACCAGGGCTTCTGGCCGGACGGGCTGAACACCGCACCGACCGACGAGGCGCTCAGGTTCGACCTGGAGCAGCACAAGGAGCTCGGCTTCAACACCGTCCGCAAGCACATCAAGGTCGAGCCGGACCGCTGGTACTACTGGGCCGACAAACTCGGGCTGATGGTCTGGCAGGACATGCCGGCCTCCAAGACCGACCCGATCCCGCCGGCCTGGCAGGCGCAGTACAAGGCCGAGCTGCACGAGATGGTCGAGGAGCACAAGAGCTTCACCTCGATCACCACCTGGGTGCCGTTCAACGAGGGCTGGGGCGAGTGGGACCTGGCCGAGACCGGGCGGATCGCCGACAGCGTCAAGGCGCAGGATCCGTCCCGGCTGGTCAACGCGCACAGCGGAATGAACTGCTGCGACTCACTCGGCGACTCCGGTCGCGGCGACATGATCGACCATCACGCCTACCTCGGGCCGGCGACCGCCACACCGTCCGGCGATCGCGTAGCGGTCGACGGCGAGCACGGCGGCTTCGGGCTCAAGACCGAGGACCACATGTGGTTCGGCGACGGTTTCGCGTACGAGATGACGCCGGACTCGGCGACGCTCACCCGCCGGTACGTCGAGAACCAGCGTGACGTCCTCCGGTCGGCGAACACCTGCGGGATCAGCGGGTCGGTCTACACCCAGATCACCGACGTCGAGGGCGAGGTGAACGGCTTCTTCACCTACGACCGCCAGGTCCCGAAGATGGACTTCGCCCAGGTCCGCGCGATGAACGAGCAGATCATCGCGGGAGCGGACGGAACCGGCAGCGGCGGACCCACCCCACCACCCGGTACGCCGGGTGCCGACGGCATCCACTTCTACCCGCTCGACGGTTCGGGCGAGGACGTTGCCGGCGACAACGACGCGACGTTGCAGGGCGGTGCGACCTTTGCCCCCGGCAAGAACGGCCAGGGCGTCGCGACGAACGGGACGAGCCAGTTCGTCGACACCGGCGCCCAGTTGATCGACACCAACGGCAACTACACGACGACCGCCTGGGTGAAGCTGAACAAGGCCGACGGCGGGTTCCAGACCGTGGTCAGCCAGGACGGCGACCGGGACAGCGCGTTCTTCCTGCAGTACTCCGGCCAGGACCAGCGGTTCGCGATGAGCTTCCCGGGGCAGCGCGCGCTCGCGCCGACGAAGCCGAACCCGGGCCAGTGGTACCACCTGACCGGCGTACGGGACGCTGCCAAGGGCGAGCTGCGGCTGTACGTCGACGGCGCACTGGTTGCGACCAAGTCGGCCTGCACGCTCGACGCGACGTCGACCGGCAACACGGTGATCGGGCGCGGCAAGTTCGGCGGCAACCCGGTCGACTACCTCGACGGGGTCGTCGACCAGGTGCACGTGTTCGACCGCGCGCTCGAGGCGACGGAGGTGAAGGCGCTGTACGACTCCGGCCGCTGATCGTTGTCTCGGGCCCCGCGGAGTACGCGCGGGGCTCGAGATGCGAAACCGTCGCACAGGGCCGATCCTGGTAGTGCCGACCAGGGAGGTGTGGCCGATGACCGCTCCCAGCCGTGTGCTCGCTCCGTCGACGACGCCGCGTTTCCGCCCGCCGCGCTTCGGGCTCGGCGGGTCGCGGCTCGGCGCCGCCGGAGCCGACGTGGCGGCGGCCACGATCGAGGCGGCGTACACGGCGGGGATCCGCTTCTTCGACACCTCACCGGCGTACGGCGACTCCGAACGACGCCTCGGTACGGCGCTGGCCGCACACCCGCGCTCGGGGTTCCTGCTGTCCACGAAGGTCGGCCTCGACGGGGTCCGCGAGTCGGTCGCCGGCAGCCTCGAACGGCTCGGCGTGACGTCGCTCGACCTGGTCTTCGTGCAGGATCCGGGCGGCGAGCCGATCGATGCCGCGTACGCCGTACTGGCCGAACTGAGGGAGCGGGGTGTGATCGGCGCGATCGGTGTCGCGGGGCGGGAGTGGGAGCAGCTCGACCGGCTCGTTCGGGACGTCGAGCTGGACGTGGTGCTGCTGGCCGGGCAGTACTCGTTGCTCGACCGGTCGAGCGAGCCGCTGCTGGATCGCTGCCAGGCAAGGGGAGTCGCCGCGATCGTTTCCGGCGTACTCACCCAAGAGGTCCTGCTGACCGATCGGTCCAAGCAAACGACTGACCCACTGACGATCCGCGCGCGCCGGATCTCCGCGGTCTGCGAACCGTACGGCGTCTCGCTTCCGCAGGCCGCTTTGGCCTTCCCTGGCAGGCATCCGGCGGTGACGTCGGTGCTGATCGGTGCGGCGACGCCGGCCGAGATCAGGGCCGACGCGACGTTGGTCCGGCAGCCTGTTCCCGAGCGGTTCTGGCGCGATCCGGAGCTGGCGCGGCTGCTCACCGACTGAGCGGTCGGAAAACGATTGACAGTTCCTGCAGAAGTCCTGGTGAGGTCTTGTCAGTGACGGATCGCTGGTGAATTCTGGTGCCTTCGCTTCCTGTGGGGGGATGTCATGTCCAGAATCACTGTGTCCTGCCTGCGCGCCGCCGCGCTGGCCGGACTACTCGGATCGTGCCTGGTCGTCGTCACGACCGCACCGGCCTCGGCCGCCGCCATCACGGTCACCACGACCGCCGACGTGGTCGACGGCGGTGACGGCCTGACCTCGTTGCGGGAGGCCTTCACCACCGCCTCCGGCAACGGCGCCGACGACGTGATCACGCTCGGCGCCGGCCTGACCTACCCGTTGTCGGTCTGCTCCGGTCCGTTGACGCACGCCGACAACCACGAACTGGTTGTCCAGGGCAACAACTCGACGATCGAGCAGACCTGTGACGCGAAGGGTGTGGTCAACAGCACCAGTCACGACGGCCGGCTCGAGCTGCGGGACCTGGTCATCGACGGTGGCCCGAACACCACGAACACCGCGCTGGAAGGCGCCGCGGTCCGTTCCGACAGTGAGCTGATGCTCAACTACGTCGAGGTCCGCAACGTGCTGTCGCCCGGCGGCAGCGTCGTCTGGAGCAGCTTCGGGCACGGCACCACGCCGTACCGGATGACGTTGCTCGCCGGCAGCCTGCACGACAACACCGGCAGCGTGATCAGTTGCGACAACTGCTCGCTGTCGATCAACGGCACGAGCATCTCGGACAACACCGGCTCCGGACTGTCGCTCGTCGACGGGTACCCGGTCTCGCTGGAGAGCACGACGATCACGAACAACACCCGGACCGGGATCAGCAACTCCGGCCAGGGCTTCGCGGCGAACACGATGGAGATCGACCAGAGCAACATCTCCGGCAACGGCCGGGCGGGCATCCTGTGCAGCAACTGCGGCGACCTGCGGATGTACTCCACCGGCGTCAGCGGCAACGGGCTGACGGCGGCCGACGCGCGCGGCGGTATCTCGTTCACCGCGTTCAAGCGCGGCAACGGGTCGACCGGGATCTACGGCCTGCTGTCCAGCGTCACCGGGAACAGGAGCACCCAGCCCGGCGGCGGGATCTCGCTGACGCCGGTGCTGATCGAGGACCAGGGCGTGACGCCGGACGTCGGCCTCGACCGCGTTCTGGTGGAGGACAACCAGTCCGTCGGCGGCGGTGGTGGCGTCTGGCTCGGGTTCGGCGCGCTGCACATGTACAAGGGCTCCCTGATCGGCAACAGCACGACCGGCGGCAACGGCGGTGGTGCGGGCACGGTCGACACGACGGGGCCGTTCGACATGTCGTTCGACGAGACGCCGATCGACCACAACAGCGCGACCGGCGACGGCGGAGGCCTGTACGCCCAGCAGATCACCCAGCTGTTCGTGGACCGGACCGGGCTGAGCGACAACACCGCCGGTGGCAACGGCGGAGGCGCGAAGGTCGACAACAGCATGTCCGTCTACCTCTCCGACATGGCGGTCGACAACAACAAGGCGGTCAACGGCGCCGGTCTGGACGTGGCGACCGAGGGCCTCACCGGCGAGAAGCTGACCTTCGCCGGGAACGTCGCGACCGGGACCGGTGGTGGCGCGCGGATGGCGGCCGTCTCGGCGAGCTTCCTCAACAGCACGTTCAACGGCAACACGGCCGCGACCGGTGGTGGGCTCGCCGTGACCAACGCCGCGGTGACCACACTGACCCACGTGACGATGGCCGACGACCAGGCGACGACCGGCGCGCACATCGCCGCCGTACCGGCTGCTCAGGTGCGGAGCGAGAAGAGCGCGATCGTGCTGCCGAAGGTCGGTACGTCGTGCGCGGGGATCGGCGGGGCGTTCGCCGGGACGTCGCTCGGCTTCTCGGTACGGCGGGACGCCAGCTGCGGCAGCATCGCGTCCGACCTGGTGACGGCGGCCGACCCGCAGCTCGGGGCGCTGGGTGGGCTCGGATTCGCCCGGGTCCGGGTGCCGGCGGCGACTAGTCCGCTGGGTGGGCGGGTCCCGGTCGCGAACTGCCTGGTCGAGGACGATCAGCGGATGACGTTCCGGCCCTCGGGGGCGAACTGCGAGGCCGGGTCGGTCGAGATCGTGGAGGCGCCGGGCGCGGACGCGGCGCTGACGACGTTGACCGCGGACGTGAAGGGACTGCACCTGCCGAAGGCGGTCGAGGCGAGCCTGGTGCTCAAGCTGGGGACGGCCCGGTCGGCGGTGCAGAAGGGCCAGAACCTGGTCGCGAAGGCGGCGCTGACGGCGTTCGTGATCGAGGTGAAGGTGCTCGCGGCGAAGAAGGTCGTGCCGGCGGCGGCCGCCGGGCAGCTGGTGGCGAAGGCGACGGCGGTCAAGAACTCGCTGTGACGCTGCTCGGGTCCTCCCGCCGGTAGTCTGGCGGGAGGACCCGTTGCCGCGGGCCCCCGGACGAGACGGCGCCGTACCCGGTCGACGCAAAGACGACGCCAGCCCCTGGGAGGGGCAGTGTCATGCATGCAGTCGACGTCCTCGAAATTGCCGGCGCGATCACGATCTTGATCGCCTTCGCGGCGTCCCAGGCGGGACGGTTGGAGCAGAAGACCCTTCGCTACCAGGTGCTGAACCTGGTGGGCTCGGGGATCCTCGCGGTGATCGCGGGGGTCGAGCGGTCCTGGGGCTTCCTGCTGCTGGAGGGGACCTGGGCAGTGGTCAGCCTGATCGGGCTGATCGCGTTGTTGAGATCCAGGCGTACGGCGGGGGTTGGCGGTAATGCGGCCGGGTAGGTCGGCGCGGGCTGAGGTTGGCGGCGGCCGGGTGTGAGCTACAAGGTGGCGCCGGGGCATCGGGCTCCCGCGGGCTGCTAGAAGCGGTCGGCGGGGTCCACCGGGGTGCCGGGGGAGTTCGGCGTGCCGGGGCCGGGGCCCGGGCCCGTTGTCGTGGGGGTGCCCGAGGTGGGGCTGCCGCTCGGGGCCGGGCTGCCGGGGCCGGTGCTGCCGGGGGGCGGGGTGGTCGGGGTGATCGTGACCGTGGCGGTGCCGCTCGGGTCGGGGATGATCGGGCCGGGGTCGACCTCGGGGGCGTTGCGGAACAGCAGCCAGGCGATCAGTACGGCCAGTGCCATGATGATGGCCATCGTCAGCAGCGAGAGGATCAGCGCGAGCCTCGACGCGGGACGCAGGACCGCGGGCCAGGGGAGCGGCCAGATGCGGAACAGGCCCGGGCGGCGGCGGTTCTCCCAGTAGTGCCGGAAGTCGGGCCCGCGGACCCGGCCGATCTGGGGCACACGGTCCATCAGTACGGCGGACAGCACGTCCTCGCCGCGGCGCTCGGCGATCTGGCGCTCGTCGGCGGCGGAGCTGGACCCGTCGTCCTCGCGGAGCGGGCCCAGCGCGACCCAGAGGGCCAGGTCGTCGTCGTCCGAGTCGTTGTGGGCGAGGACGGACTCCTCGGGGAGCTCGTCGACGGCGCGTACGAAGCGGTCCCGCGCGGAGGCGTCGTCGGCGGAGCCTTCGGTCATCATCGCGACGACGGCGCCGCGCCCGGTCTCGTCGGCGGCGGCGTACAGGTAGCCGGCGGCGTTCGCGCCGAGGCGGCCGCGGAGCCAGAACTCGCCGACGCGGGGCGGGTCCTCGGGAAGCAGCGGGAGCGCGTCCGGGCCCGGCTGCGCGGGGACGCTCGCTCGGGGAGCGTCCGGCGGTGCAGCGGTTCGGGACTCGGTCGCGGTCATGTTGGGGTCAATCCCACCATATCGGTGGTGACGGTGTCTCGTTGCGTGCTGCTGGAGGGCGTCGGTGGGGGACCAACGACGCTGGGTACAGGCCGTCAGAGGGAGTACCGATTTGAGTGGGTGGGGAGGATGGTGAGTGGCCGGGGTGGGGCGTGGTGTGGGTTTGCCCCTGGATCTGATGGAATGGCCGTTGTTCCCGAGCACCAGGCCCGTGCGGGCCCCGGAAGGACAGGCATGACCGAAACCACCGTCCCGGCAGGGTCAGTGGCCCAGCAGTCTCGTCTGGTGGGCGAGGCGATCACCGAGGTCAAACGCGTGATCGTCGGCCAGGAGCACATGGTCGAGACGCTGATGGTGTCGCTGCTGGCGAAGGGCCACTGCCTGCTCGAAGGCGTGCCGGGCGTGGCCAAGACGCTCGCCGTACGGACCTTCGCGTCCGTGGTCGGCGGGTCGTTCGCGCGGATCCAGTTCACCCCCGACCTGGTGCCCTCCGACATCGTCGGGACCCGGATCTACCGGCAGACCCGCGAGGCGTTCGACATCGAGCTCGGCCCGACGTTCGTGAACTTCGTGCTCGCCGACGAGGTCAACCGGGCGCCGGCGAAGGTGCAGTCGGCGATGCTGGAGCTGATGGCCGAGCGGCAGGTGTCGATCGGCGGGCAGACCTTCCCGATGCCGAAACCGTTCATCGTGATCGCCACCCAGAACCCGATCGAGTCCGAGGGCGTGTACCCGCTGCCCGAGGCGCAGCGCGACCGGTTCCTGGTCAAGATCGACGTCCCCCACCCGCGCGGTCACGAGGAGTTCGAGATCCTCCGCCGGATGAGCGTCGACCCGCCGCAGCCGCGTCAGGTGCTGCAGCCGGAGACGATCATGGAGCTGCAGCGTTCCGCCGAGCAGGTCTTCGTGCACAACCTGGTCGCCGAGTACGCCGTCCGCCTGGTGATGGCGACCCGGACGCCGACCGACTTCCACCTGCCCGACCTGGAGCCGATCATCGAGCTCGGCGTCAGCCCCCGCGCGACGCTCGGCCTGATCTCGGCCGGCCGGGCGCTGGCCCTGATCCACGGCCGCGACTACCTGCTGCCGAGCGACGTGCAGACCGTCGCGCTCGACGTGATGGGCCACCGGCTCGGCCTGACCTTCGACGCGATCGCGGACAACATCGACGCCCGCGCCGTGATCGAGCGGATCCTGGCCACCGTCCCGCCGCCGCAGCCGGTTTGGCGCGACGGCAACGACCAGTCCGGCCGCCCCGAGTTCGTCTAGAGGATGGCCAACCGACCCGACCCGAGGGTTGCGATGACGATCTCGCAGCTCGCACCCGAGCGCGCGCTCCGGCGGCTCGAGCTGACCGTCGTACGGCGGCTCGAGGGCTACCTGCACGGCGAGCACCTCGGGCTGCTGCCGGGGCCGGGGACCGAGCTGGCCGAGGCCCGCGAGTACCAGGTCGGCGACGACGTCCGCCGGATGGACTGGGCCGTCACGGCCCGGACGACGATGCCGCACGTCCGCGACCTGATCGCGGACCGCGAGCTGGAGACCTGGGCGCTGGTCGACCTGTCCGCCTCGATGGACTTCGGGACGTCGCAGCTGGAGAAGCGTGAGCTCGCGGTCGCCGCCGTGGCCACCGTCGGCTTCCTCACCCACCGCCTCGGCGACCGGTTCGGCGGGCTGATGCTGCGCGACGCGACGCTGCGCCGCTGGCCGGCGCGCTCCGGCCGCCTCGCGCTGTACGGGCTGCTCCGCGCACTGCTCGCCGAGAAGGACCACGGCGAGCACAAGGCGCGCAGCGACCTGGCCGGTGCGCTCGACTCGATGGCCCGGACGCAGCGCAAGCGCGGCCTGCGGGTGGTCGTGTCCGACTTCCTGACGCCTGAGGACGGCGAGATCGACAGCCGGATGGAGCCGTCCTGGGAGCGCGCGATGCGCAAGCTGACCGCGCAGCACCAGGTGCTCGCGGTCGAGATCGTCGACCCGCGCGAGCTCGAGCTGCCGAACATCGGGGTCGTGATGATCGGTGACCCCGAGACCGGCGCGGTGCGCGAGATCGACACCCGCAAGCGCCGGGTTCGCGACGAGTACGCCGCCGCGGCGCTCGCGCAGCGGGAACGAACCAGGACCGCCCTGCGTAGGGTAGGAGCCGGGCACCTGGTTCTGCGGACCGACCGGGACTGGGTCGCCGACACCGTGCGGTTCGTGCTCGCCTACAAGCGAGTCGCGCCGCGCCTGCACCAACCGCCGAAGGGAGTGGCTCGCTGATGGAGTTCCTGTCTCCGGCCCGACTCTGGTTCCTGCTGCTGATCCCGCTGGTGATCGCGGCGTACATCTACCTGCAGCACCGGCGCGCCCAGTACGCGCTGCGCTTCACCAACATCGCCCTGCTCGACCGGGTCGCGCCGCGCCGTCCGCAGTGGCGCCGGCACCTCGCCGTCGGGCTGGCGCTGCTGGCCGCCGCGACCTGCGTGGTCGCGTTCGCCCAGCCCAAGGACGAGGTCAAGGTGCCGCGCGAGCGGGCCACGATCGTGGTCGCGATCGACGTCTCGCTGTCGATGATGGCCACCGACGTCGACCCGAACCGGCTCGAGGCGGCGAAGAAGTCGGCGAAGAACTTCGTCAACCAGCTGCCGTCGAAGTTCAACGTGTCGCTGGTCAACTTCGCCGGTACGGCGTCCATCATCGTGCCGCCGACGACCGACCGGGCGACCGTGCAGCGGTCGATCGACGGCCTCGAGCTGGCCGAGTCGACGGCGACCGGTGAGGGGATCTTCACCTCGCTGCAGTCGCTGACCCAGGTCCCGCCGGACCCCGAGCACCCGAACGACCCGGCCCCGGCGCGGATCGTGCTGCTGTCCGACGGCAAGCGCACGGTCGGCCGGACGGCGCAGGAAGGCGCGCAGGCGGCGAAGGCGAAGAACACGCCCGTCTACACGATCACCTTCGGCACCGACTCCGGCTTCATCGAGATGGACGGGATCCGGCAGCGCGTTCCCCCGGACCGCGCCGAGCTGCGCAGCGTCGCCGAGATCACCGGCGGCGAGGCGTACACGGCGGAGTCCGCGGGCGAGCTGGAGGACGTCTACAAGGACATCGGCTCCTCGGTCGGCTACGACAAGGTCGACAAGGAAGTCACCTCACGGTTCGCCGGGATCGCGATGCTCTTCACGCTGGCCGCCGCGGGAGCCTGTATCGCGATGGCGACCCGCTTCCCGTAGCCGCACCCCGCACGCCGGGCGGCTTCGTACGGGTGCCTTGAACACCAAACGGGGACCCCGGACAGGAAATAATCTGTCCGAGGTCCCCGTTTCCTGTCCGAGGTCCCCGCTCGGCGATCAGGTGCCGTTGATCAGGCGGGTGGCGAGGTCGGGGTTGAACTGGCCTGCCGGGGTGCTGGGTGCTGTTCCGCAGGGGCCGTCGGAGTTGCCGGGGACCTTGATCCAGAGCAGCATCTCGGCGCCGCCGCCCAGCTGGGTCGGCGTGCCGAGCTTGCGGCCGGCGGGGTTGCACCAGTTGCCGTTGGAGCCGTTGCCGTTGCGGCTGGTGTCGACGACGAACGGCTTCGGGGCCGGCATGGCGGCGCGGACGTTGTTCGCGTACGTCGTGGACGCCGACGTCGTGTAGTAGTTCGAGACGTTGACGGCGAAACCTCGCGCGGCGCCGACCCCGGCGCCCGCCAGGCGCTGGGCCATGGTTGCCGCGGGCACCCACCCGGCGTTGCCGGCGTCCAGGTAGGCCCACGTGTTCGGCGCCTTGTCGCGGAACTGCTGCAGCGCGAACGACAGCATCCCGTTCCGCTCGGTGATCTGCGCGGCGGTCATGCACTCGAAGTCACCGAGCGCGTCCGGCTCGACGATCACCACCGCGGGCCGGGTGCCGATCGAGTCGGCGAACGCCGAGACCCAGGTCCGGTACGCCGCAGGCGAGCCCGCGCCGCCGCCCGAGTGCCCGCCGCAGGCGTCGCGCCCCGGCAGGTTGTAGGCGACGAGCACCGGCAACTTGTCCGCGTTGTCCGCCGCTCCGACGAAGCTACCGACCATCGCGCCGATGGTGGTGCCGGACGGCGGATTCCCGAACCACCGAGCCATCGGCTTGCTCGCGATGCCGCTGTTGATCGACGCCGCCCGGGAGTCCGACCCGTGCGAGTTCACCCAGGTCTTGGGCGTGGAGTTCGGATCGACGTAGAACCCACTGGTGAGATCGACGGGACTGGCAAGAACCTTGGAGCTCCCCAGAGACCTGCTCTCTGAATCGGCGAACGCCGTGATCCACGCCAGCGCCGAGTTCCAGTTCACCGCCACCTCGTTGGTGGAGTACGAGCCGATGTTGTCGGTGTAGCAGGTCGCCGGAGCGCAGCCCTGGAGGTTGCGTTGGGCCACCGGGTCCTGGAGACCCGAGTTGGGGCCGCCGGCAAGGGAACCGGGGTACGGCGACGGCAGCGCCGGATCGAGGGACTTGGCCCAGAAGCGGTGGTGCTGGTTCCGGCTGGCGCGTTCGCCGTACCCGGTGACGTACGACTGGTTGATCGCGTTCCGCCCCAGCAGGTAGTCGAGCGACTCGAGCGCCGCCGAGCGGTAGGAACTCTTCCAGGTCAGGTCGTACGCGACGGCCAGAATCATCGCGCTGTTGGCGACGGCGCTGTTCGACCCCCAGACGTACTTGCCGTCCGCTGGGAGATAGGGGTTTGCATAGCCCTGCCCGCGAGTAGCAGCGACGTACGTGTCGGCCACCGAAGCGATCCGCTGCCGCAGCTTCCACTGGTCGAGCAGCGGCAACCGCCACGGCGCCCGTGCGAGCGCGAGATCGGCCAGCCCACCGGTCTCCTGCCACGAGAACCCGTCGGCGGCCTTGAGCTGGGTGGTGATGGAACGCCGGTACGACGCCTTGCCGGTGGTGACGAACAGCTCGGCCGCGGCCCAGGAGAACTCGTCGCTCACCTTCGTGTCGTCGTACGCCCCACCCCCGACCCCACCGTCGGGCGCATAGATCGATGGATGCGCAGAAGCCGCCTTCCACGCCTTCTCCGCCGCGCTCAGACACCGAGTCGCGAGCGCCTTGTCCCACACGGCATAGATCCGAGCGCACCGAGCCCCGACAGCCGCCACGTTCAGCGTCGCGGCGGTCGACGGCGGGTAGAGATACCGCTGCTGCGGATCCGCCGACGGCAGCAACGGCAGTCCCGTCCACGCGACGTCGTGGATCTTGTGATGCACCATCCCGGCCAACGGCTGCCCGGCCGGCACCTGCATCCGCAGCAGGAAGTCGATCTCCCACCGCGCCTCGTCCAGTACGTCGGGATCCCCGTTGCCCGCCTCCGGGATCCGCAGCGTCCTGTCCGCGACTCCACGATCGAGATGCTGCGCCGACCGCTCGTACAGGTCCAGCAGTTGCCACGCCGCCAGGGCGCCGTTCACGACGTACTTGCCATGATCACCCGCGTCGTACCAACCACCTCGTACGTCGAGAATGTAGCCGCATGTCCCCGGCAGACAAGGCACCGAGGTGTCGCCGCGGTTGGGCAGGACACCGACGTGGCCGGCCGGGCGCGCGTAGTCCTCACCGACGTACTGGGCCTCGATCGGGATCCCGCTGCGGTTGTTGTAGAAGTACGCGAGCGAGTCCCGGCGCAGCGGCTGGTAGAGACCGTTGCCGATGTCGAAGGGCTCGCTCAACTCGTTGCCAACGGCAAGCCGATAGCCCTGTCCCGAACCGCGATACCGGTCGAAGTCGATCGTCTGCACCCGAGTCCCGGCCGCCGCGTCCAGCCCGTACGGCGTCGTCCGCCCCGAGCTGACCACGCGCTGCGCGGCGTCGAGCAACCGCCACTCTTGCGGGTCCAGGGCATCCGTCACGTACGTCGCCCGCCGCGGACCGTTGCCCAGGTAGCCCAGCTGGTTGACGCGCACCGGCGAGCCGAAGTCCCGTACCCCACCAGGTGGCACGACACCTCCGACCAGTGAGATCTCGTCCAGGCACAGCGTGAACGCCGCACCGGCACCGCCGGCCTGGAAGCTGACCTGCGCGTGGTCGTTGGTCACCGTCGACGTCGCGGTGAACTCGAAGGTCTTCGGTGTGGTTCCCACGGCCACCGGTTTGTTGAGCACCGTCGTCCGCGGCGCTCCCGCCAGCTGCACCACCGCACGGATCTCGACCGCACGACTGGCGGAGGCGGTCACCCGCAGCCGGTACGGCTGCCCCGCCTCCACCGGGATGTCGTCCTGCCCGATCATCGAGTCCCACACGTTGACCGTTCCGGCCGGGACCTGCGCACACAGCCGGCCGCCCTCGACGGCGGACGGCGTACTGCCGCTGCTCCACCACGGACTCTTGCTGTCGGTGTCGAAGGTCCCGTTCAGAATCCGCTCGTACTCGGGGTCCGCGGCCTGCGCGACGGGTGGACTGACGAAGGAGAAGACCAGAGCGGTCAGCACAAGGCCGGACCGCCATCGGAGCGTGGACATGGCGCTGCCTCCGGGGGTTTTGGGGCTGGGAGCGCTTTCAATTTCCTGCATGGTGCCCAGCCGCTGGTTGGCTGTCAAGACTTCACCTTCGGCGCAAACTGCTCTAAGGTCCGGCTGGGAGCGCTACCAGTTTCTCCCAAAATCCCCCGAAGGAGAGCCCGATGCGTACGACGACGAGGAAAGCGCTTGCCGTAGCGGCGGCGACCACCCTGCTCCTGGCCGGCTGTGGCGGAGGTGGAGGCGACGACCAAGCGGCCGACGGCACGATCACGCTGACCGTGAAGACCTTCGGTCAGTTCGGCTACGACGACCTGGTCGCGCAGTACGAGGCGTCCCACCCGGGCGTCAAGGTCAAGCAGGACAACATCGCCAAACTGGCCGACTACACGCCCAAGCTGCAGCAGTGGCTGACCGCGGGCAGCGGTGCCGGCGACGTCGTCGCGCTGGAGGAGGGCATCCTGATCAAGCTGATGGCCAAGCCCGACCAGTTCGTCAACCTGCTCGACCACGGCGCCGCCTCGTTGAAGGGCAACTTCCTGGACTGGAAGTGGCAGCAGGCCCTCACGCCCGACGGCGGCACGCTGATCGGCCTCGGCACCGACATCGGGGCCCAGGGCATGTGTTACCGCACGGACCTGTTCGCCAAGGCCGGACTGCCGACCGACCGCGCGAAGGTCGGCGCGCTCTGGCCGACCTGGGACGGTTACCTTGCCACCGGCAAGAAGTTCGCCCAGGCGAACACCGGCGCGACCTTCTTCGACACCGCGGGCACGGTCTACCAGAACATCCTGATGCAGCAGGGCGACCAGACCTACTTCGACCGCGAGAACAAGCTGATCGCCGCCACCAACCCCGGCGTCCGCTCGGCTTGGGACCAGACCGTCGCGATGATCGGCGCCGGCCTGTCGGGCAAGCTGCAGATGTGGAGCCCGCAGTGGAACGCCGGCTTCAAGCAGGGCAGCTTCGCGACCATCCCGTGCCCGGCCTGGATGCTCGGCCAGATCAAGGACCAGGCCGGCCCGGAGAACGCCGGCAAGTGGGACGTGGCGCGGGTGCCGGGTCAGGGCGCGGTCCGCGGTGGGTCGTTCCTCGCCGTACCGGCGCAGAGCAAGCACCCGAAGGAGGCCGCCGAGCTGGCGAAGTTCCTGACCAGCCCGCAGGGGCAGACCGCGGCGTTCACGGCGAAGAACAACTTCCCGTCCTCCCCGCAGGCGATCGACGACCCGGCCGTGGCGAGCGCGGTGAACGAGTACTTCAGCAACGCGCCGGTCGGCAAGATCTTCGGCCAGTCCGCCAAGAGCCTGAAGCCGGTCTACCTCGGCCCGGACAACCAGGTCGTCGGCGACGGCATCGGTGACGCGCTGACCGCGATCGAGCAGGGCAAGCTCGGTCCCGACCAGGCGTGGACGAAGGCGATGAACGACGCAGAGCGGGCCGTCGGCAAGTGAACCGCAGCCGCCTGGACCTGCACGGCGCGCCGTACTTCTTCATCGCGCCGTTCTTCCTGCTCTTCACCGTCTTCGGGTTCTTCCCGCTCGTCTACACCGCGTGGGTCTCGTTGCGCTCCTGGGACCTGACCGGCGACGCGGGCTTCGTCGGTACGGCGAACTACCAGCGCCTGCTCACCGATCCCGACTTCTGGAACTCGATGCTGAACACGCTCGGACTGTTCCTCCTGTCGACGGTCCCGCAGCTGTGCTTCGCGCTGATCATCGCCGGGCTGCTGAACCGCCCGATCCGCGCGCTGATGCTGTTCCGGCTCGGCGTCCTGGCCCCGATCGTCACGTCGGTGGCGGCCGTGGCCATCGTGTTCGGACAGCTGTACGGACGCGACGCCGGCCTGGTCAACGGGGTGCTCGGGCTGATCGACATCGGCCCGATCGACTGGCAGGCGAGCAAGGGAGCGTCGTGGATCGCGGTGGCCAGCATGGTCAACTGGCGGTGGACCGGCTACAACGCACTGATCTACCTCGCCGCGATCCAGGCGATTTCCCGCGACCTGTACGAGGCGGCGCAGCTGGACGGTGCCGGCGCGGTCCGGCAGTTCCGCTCGATCACCGTGCCGCTGATCCGGCCGGCGCTGATCTTCACCGTGGTGATGTCGACGATCGGCGGCATGCAGTTGTTCACCGAGCCGCTGCTGTTCGGCCAGGGCGACATCTCCGGCGGCAGCCTGCGCCAGTTCCAGACCGTTGCGATGTACATGTTCGAGCAGAGCTTCCAGAACTTCGACTACGGCTACGGGTCGGCGATCGCCTGGATGATCTTCCTGCTCACCGTGTTGGCCGGCGTCGCCAACGCCCTGATCGCCCGCCGGCTGAAAGGTGGCACCTGATGAGAACCCGCGGCAATACCCTGGTCTACCTGACCCTGCTGGTCAGTCTCGTGCTGTCGGTCTTCCCGCTGTACTGGCTGTTCGTCGTCGCCACCCGGTCGAACGACGTGATCGGCCAGCTGCCACCACCGCTGGTCCCCGGCGGCAATCTCGGCGCCAACGTCGCTCGCCTGTTCGGCGCCGAGGACGCGCACTTCGCGCTCGGTCTGGTGAACTCGATGGTTGCATCCATCGCGGTCACGGTGTCGGTGGTGTTCTTCTCGTCGCTGGCCGGCTTCGCCTTCGCCAAGCTGCGCTTCCGCGGCCGCAACGCCCTGCTGCTCGTCGTCCTGGCGACCATGATGGTCCCGGTCCAGATGGGCATCGTACCGCTCTACATGGTGATGGTGAAGCTCGGCTGGCAGAACCAGCTGCAGGCCGTCATCGTGCCGTTCCTGGTGTCGGCCTTCGGTGTCTTCCTGATGCGCCAGTACGCCGAACGCGCGGTTCCCGACGAGCTGATCGAGGCCGCGCGGCTCGACGGGTGCAGCACGTTCGGCCTGTTCGTCCGCGTGGTGTCACCCGCGCTGCGGCCGGGCGCCGCCGTACTGGGACTGTTCACGTTCATGAGCACCTGGAACGAGTTCCTCTGGCCGCTGGCGATCCTCGAGGCCGACAACCCGACCGTCCAGTTCTCGCTCAGCCAGTTGGCCACGCAGTACTACACCGACTACACGCTGATGTTCTCCGGCACGTTGATCGCGACCGTGCCGCTGGCCGTCGTGTTCGTCCTGTTCGGCCGGCAGATCGTCAGCGGGATCATGGACGGCGCCGTCCGTTCCTGAACTAACCTCTATTCATTCACCACAGAAGGAGCGGGATGCCGAAGCGGCAGGTGACGCTCGACGAGGTGGCCGAGCGGGCGGGAGTCTCGCGGTCGGCCGCGTCGCGGGTGATCAACAACGCCCCGCACGTCAGCCGGGCCAAGCGGGAGGCGGTGCAGCGGGCCGTCGACGCGCTCGGATACGTGCCGAACGCAACAGCGCGCGCCTTGGCCACGCAACAGGCCGGTTCGGTCGTGCTGGCGATCTCGGGGGAGGACCCGGCGCTGTTCGCCGACCCGTTCTTCGCCGAGGTGGTGGTCGGGATCTCGTCGGTGCTGGAGGAGACCGATCTCGAGCTGGTCCTGTCGCTGGCGACGTCCCGGCGCGGCCAGGCCCGGCTGGAGCAGCTGCTGCGGACCCGTCAGGCGGACGGCGTGATGCTGATGTCCTTGCACGAGAACGACCCGCTGGCCGCGCTCGCGCAGCAGGCCGACGTACCGGTGGTGTTCGGTGGGCGGCCGCTCGGCTTCGAGCCGTCGTACTACGTGGATGCGGACAACCGTGGTGGTGCGCGCGCCGCGACCGAGCACCTGATCGCTGGGGGCCGCACGAGGATCGCGACGATCACCGGACGCCTCGACGAAGGAGCCGGTACGGCGCGGCACCAGGGGTTCCAGGACGCGCTGGCGATCGCCGGGCTGGAGGCGAGCCGGGCCGCGCACGGCGAGTTCGCCGAGGACGGTGGGGCGAAGGCGATGGTCGAGCTGCTGAGTCGCTGGCCGGACCTGGACGGGGTGTTCGTCGCCTCGGACCAGATGGCGGTCGGTGCGCTGCGGGTCCTGCGCGAGGCTGGGAAGTCGGTACCGGACGACGTCGGGGTGGTGGGCTTCAACGACATCTCCGGCGCCCGGCACACGGTTCCGCCGCTGACCACCGTGCACCAGCCGATCCAGGCGCTCGGCCGGGAGATGGCCCGGATGCTGCTCGCGCTGCTGGCGGGGGAGCAACCTAGTCCACTGATCCTGCCGACGCGACTGGTGGTGCGCGCGTCGAGCTGAGCCTTTCGGACTGGCCGGTGCCGGATCGCGACACGACGGTGATGTAGTTGACACGGCGAGGTAGCTGGTGTCAAAGGGATCTGTGGTGCAAGATGGGTCTCGCCGTCAGGACCGTCTGGCCGTGATCGAGAACGCTGGGGAAGGCGCAGCTCGAGCACATAAGGAGGCCCTGGTGGCGACGACTCGTGGCGTTCTGTACGTCCACACGGTGCCGTCAGCGCTGTGCCCGCATGTCGAGTGGGCAGCGGGCGGCATCCTTGGCGTGCCCGTGAAACTGGACTGGACCCCGCAGCCTGCGGCCCAGGGTCAGTACCGGGCCGAGCTGTCGTGGCAGGCGGAAGCCGGTACGGCGGCCAAGCTGGCGTCCGCGTTGCGCGGATGGCAGAAGCTGCGCTTCGAGGTCACCGAGGAGCCCAGCAACGGCGTCGAAGGCGAGCGGTACTCGTTCACCCCGGCGCTCGGGGTGTTCCACGCGACCACCGGGGTGCACGGCGACATCATGGTGCCCGAGGACCGGCTGAAGGCAGCGATGCTCAAGGCCGCCAGCGGTGAGGCCGACCTGACGGAGGAAGTCGAACGGTTGCTGGGAAGGCCGTGGGACGACGAGCTCGAACCGTTTCGCTACGCGGGTGACGGTGCTCCCGTTCGCTGGCTGCACCAGGTTGTGTAGGCATTGAATCAACCGCTCGACAGCAAACCTGAGAAGTTCTGAAGAAAGCAGTGAAGGCAGGAGCTTTTCGGCCGATTGTCGAGGATGCTGGAAACCCACAGCTTCCCCGGATCATCCGGGGACCAGGCCGTGGCCGCTGGGCCACCGGGTGTCGGGACACCCCCGGTTGTCACCAACAGCGGCCGCACCACGTGGAAAGGGCGCGAACCCCCGCCGGGTTCGCGCCCTTTTCCTTGTCCACAAGGACTACAGAGGAATGTTTCCGTGCCGTCCGCGGACCTTGCCGCTCTCCTCGGCCGTCGCGATCGCGGCCGCCAGCGCCGACCGCGTCTTGGCCGGCTCGACGACCTCGTCCACGACCCCGATCTCCCGCGCCCGCTCGATCCCGCCGGCGATCTTCTCGTGCTCCGCGGCCAGCTCGGCCTCGACCTGCGCGCGCAGCTCCGGCGCCACGTCGGCGAGCTTGCGCCGGTGCAGGATCCGGATCGCGGCCACCGCGCCCATCACCGCGACCTCGGCCCGCGGCCACGCGAACACCCGGGTCGCCCCGAGCGAGCGCGCGTTCATCGCGATGTACGCGCCGCCGTACGTCTTGCGCGTCACCAGCGTGACCCGTGGCACGACCGCCTCGGCGAAGGCGTGCAGCAGCTTGGCTCCCCGTCGTACGACACCGTCCCACTCCTGCCCGACACCCGGCAGATAGCCCGGTACGTCGACCAGCACCACCATCGGCACGCCGAACGCGTCGCACATCCGCACGAACCGCGACGCCTTCTCCGCCGACAGCGCGTCCAGGCAGCCGCCGAGGCGCAGCGGGTTGTTCGCGATCACGCCGACCGTGCGCCCGCCGAGGCGGCCGAGCGTGGTGACGATGTTCGGCGCCCAGCGCTGGTGCAGCTCGACGCCCGACTCGTCGTCGAGCACGCCGCCGACCAACGGGTGCACGTCGTAGGCGCGCTTGGCCGACTCCGGCAGCAGGCCGGACAGGTCGGTGTCGGAGACGTCGCCGGAAACCTCGCCCTGGTTCGCGAACAGGTCGGCCAGCTGACGCGCCTTGTCGAGCGCGTCGGCCTCGGTGTCGGTGGTGATGTGGACGACGCCGGAGCGCCGGCCGTGCGGCTCGGGACCACCGAGGCGCAGCATGTCGACGTCCTCGCCGGTGACCGAGCGGACGACGTCCGGACCGGTGACGAAGATCCGCCCCTCCGGCCCGAGGATCACCACGTCGGTCAGGGCCGGCCCGTACGCCGCACCGCCCGCGGCCGGGCCGAGCACGACGGAGATCTGCGGGATCTTGCCCGAGGCCTGCGTCATCGCGTAGAAGATCTTGCCGACCGCGTGCAGGCTGAGCACGCCCTCGGCCAGCCGGGCGCCGCCGGAGTGCCACAGGCCGATGATCGGCAGCTCCTCGCGGCGGGCCACCTCGTACGCCGTACAGACGACCTCGCAGCCCTCGTCGCCCATCGCCCCGCCCATCACGGTCGCGTCGGAGCAGAAGGCGACGACGGGTGCGCCGGCGATCGTGCCGCGGACGGCGAGCATGCCGGACAGGTCGTCGGGCGTGATCAGCTCCAGCGAGCCGTCGTCGAGCAGGTTCGTCAACCGGGTGAAGGGGTTGCGGGGGTCCTGCTCACGCGGGAGCTTGGCCGGCCGATTCGGAGCGCTGGTGGTCATGGGGCCTCCCGGCCTAATTGAGGAGCACCACAAAGGTCATGGGGCCTCCCGGTCTGGACTGAGGAGAGAAGGAGCGAAGCGACTGAACGACGAGGGAAGACCGGGAGATCAAGCCCCATGACCCGCCGTGCCGGAGGCGCGGCAAAAAGCACAGTCAGACCGACTTGAACGCCAAGGCGACGTTGTGCCCGCCGAAGCCGAACGAGTTGTTCAGCGCCGCGATGTCACCGTCGGGCAGCTTGCGCTGCTCGGTGGCGATGTCGAGGTCGACGCCGTCGTCCACCTTGTCCACGTTGATCGTCGGCGGGACGACGCGGTGGTGCAGGGCGAGCACCGTGGCGATCGACTCGACCGCTCCGGCCGCACCCAGCAGGTGACCGACCATCGACTTCGGCGCGGTGGCGATCGCGTGGTCGGCGGCGCTGCCCAGGGCCTTGCGGATCGCGATCGCCTCGGCGACGTCACCAGTCGGCGTGGAGGTGGCGTGTGCGTTGATGTGCACGATGTCGCCGGCGGCCAGGTCGCCCTCGCGCAGCGCCTGCAGCATCGCGCGCTCGGCACCGGAACCGGTCGGGTCGGGCTGCACGATGTCGTGGCCGTCGGCGGTGATGCCGGCGCCCGCGAACTCGGCGTAGATCTTCGCGCCACGGGCGACCGCGTGCTCGTAGGTCTCCAGGACCAGGACGCCCGCGCCCTCACCGAGCAGGAAGCCGTCGCGGTCGACGTCCCACGGACGCGACGCGCGCTCCGGGTCGTCGTTGCGCTTGCTGAGCGCCATCATCTGGCCGAACGCGGCCAGCGGCAGCCCGGCGATCGACCCCTCGGCGCCACCGGCGACGACGATGTCGGCACGGCCGAGCCGGATCTGGTCGGCGGCCAGCGAGATCGCCTCGTTGCTGGAGGCGCACGCCGAGACCGGGGTCTGGACACCGGCCAGCGCGCCGAGCTCGAGGCCGACGTTCGCGGCCGCGGAGTTCGGCATCAGCATCGGGATCGCCAGCGGCGAGACCCGGCGCGGGCCGTTGCGCAGCGCGTCGTAGTTGGTCAGCGTGGTGAGCAGGCCGCCGATGCCGGTGGCGATCGCGACGCCCAGGCGGGTCTTGTCCAGCTCGACGTCGGCCAGGCCGGAGTCGGCCCAGGCCTCGCGGGCGGCGACCACGGCGAACTGCGCGTTGCGGTCCAGGCGGCGGGCCTTGACCCGCTCGATGATCTCGGTCGGCTCGACCGCGGCGGGCGCCGCGATCTTCACCGGCAGTTCCTCGACCCAGTCGGCGGTCAGCAGCTTGGCGCCGGACCGGCCGGCCAGCAGGCCTTCCCAGGTACTGGCGACGTCGCCCCCGACCGGGGTCGTCGCTCCGAGCCCGGTGATCACGACTCGGGTCTTCGACATGGTTACCTCATCCTTCGGCGAGAGAACTGGTGCGATGGGGGTACTGCTGGTACGGCGTACCGGCGGCGTGCTCACCGGGCCCTCAGGCCCGGTGAGCAACCGCTGCCAGCACGATCGGCTCGGTCAGCCGTTCTGGGCGCGCTCGATGAACGCGACCGCGTCGCCGACGGTCTTCAGGTTCTTGACCTCGTCGTCGGGGATCTTCACGCTGAACTTCTCCTCGGCGGCCACCACGACCTCCACCATGGAGAGCGAGTCGACGTCGAGGTCGTCGGTGAAGGACTTGTCCAGCTGGACGTCCTCGACCGGGATCCCCGCGATCTCGTTGACGATCTCGGCGAGGTTGCTGCGGATCTCTTCGGTGCTGGCCATCTGTGTGGTTTCCCTTTCGGAGTTCTACTGCTCTGGTACGCCGGGGCAGGGCCCCGGACATCTGAGGGGTTGGTACTACGGGATGCGGATGACCTGACCGGCGTACACCAGTCCGGCCCCGAACCCGATCACGAGCGCGAGGTCGCCGCTCTTGGCCTCGCCACTCTCCCGCATCGCACTGATCGCGAGCGGGATCGACGCGGCCGACGTGTTGCCCTGCCGCTCGATGTCGCGGGCGACCTTGACGTGGTCGGGCAGCTTGAGGGTGCGGTGCATCGCGTCGGTGATCCGCATGTTCGCCTGGTGCGGCACGAACAGGTCGAGGTCGTCGGCGGTCACGCCGGCCACGTCGAGCGCCTGCTGCGCGGCCTTGGCCATCTCGAACGCCGCCCAGCGGAAGACCGGGTTGCCGTCCATCTTCAGGTTCGGCCAGTTGTAGCTGCCGGCCGCCTCCTGCCAGGACTCCTTCTGGCTGATCAGCTCGTGCTGCGTGCCGTCGGAGCCCCAGACCACCGGGCCGATGCCCGGCTCGTCGGACGGGCCGACCACGGCCGCGCCGGCGCCGTCGGCGAAGATGAACGCCGTACTGCGGTCGGTCCGGTCGGTGATGTCGCTGAGCCGCTCGACGCCGATCGCGAGCACGTACTTCGCGCTGCCGCCGCGGACCAGGTCGCTGGCCATCGCGACGCCGTAGCAGAAGCCGGCGCAGGCGGCCGAGATGTCGAACGCGGCCGCCGTCGGCGCACCGACCCCGACCGCGATCTGGGTCGCGATCGCGGGCGTCTGGTACAGGTGGGTGACGGTGGCAACGACCACGCAGCCGATCTGGGCCGGGTCGATGCCGGAGTCGCGCAGCGCCTCCTTGGCGGCCTCGACCGACATCATCAGCACGGTCTCGTCGGGCTCGGCCCAGCGCCGCTCGCGGATCCCGGACCGGGTCCGGATCCACTCGTCGCTGGAGTCGATCTGCTCGAGGATCACCGAGTTCGGCACGACCGTCCGCGGACGGTAGGCGCCCATGCCCAGGACGGCGGTGTGCTCGGCACCCTGGACGGTCGCGATCGAACCGGTCATGTCAGTTTCCTCCGCTCGGGTGCAGCCGCACGAGCGGCTGCCCGGGGGCGACGGGGTCGCCCTCCTCGACCAGCCACTCCACGACGATGCCGCCGTGCGGCGCGCGCACCTCGAGCTCGTCGCGCAGGCTCTTCACCGTCGCCACGACCTCGCCGGCCTCGACCGCGTCACCGGTCTCGCGCTTGACCTGCGCCTCGCGGGTGAAGGTGCCCTTCATCGGCGCGACCAGCAGCCGCCAGGTCGGCGACGCGTCGATCTCCGACGGGCTGCCGTGCTTGTCGACGAACGCGCGGGCGTCGTCGAGCTGGTCCGGCGTCTTCAGCGCGAAGGTCTCGACACCCTTCAGCGCCCGCCGGGCGATCCCGGTCAGTGTGCCGGCGGGGGTCATCTCCAAGATGCCGGTGACCTGCAGGTCGGCCATCGTCTGCATGCACAGGTCCCAGCGGACCGGCGCGTTGACCTGCTGGACCAGCCGCTGCAGCACGTCGCGGCCGTCGTGCACGACCTGGCCGTCGCGGTTCGAGATCAGCCGCGCGCGGGGGTCGTGGGTGGTGATCGACTTGGCGTAGCCGGCCAGCGTCTCGACGGCCGGCTCCATGTGCTTGGTGTGGAAGGCCCCGGCCACCGAGAGCGGGATCAGCCGGGCCTTGGCCGGCGGGTCGGCGGCCAGCGCGGCCAGCTCGTCGACGGTGCCGGCGGCAACGATCTGGCCCGGGCCGTTGTCGTTGGCCGCGGTCAGCCCGTACTGGTCGAGCTTGGCCAGGACCTCGTCCCGGTCACCACCCAGTACGGCGGTCATCGAGGTCGGGGTCAGCGCGGACGCCGCCGCCATCGCCTTGCCGCGCTCGCGGACCAGGACCATCGCCTGCTCGGCGCTGATCACGCCGGCGCCGACCGCCGCGGCGATCTCGCCGACGCTGTGACCGGCCAGCGCGCCCATCTTCTGGAACGCGTCACCGGGGTGCGGGAAGACGGCCAGCGCGGCCAGCATGCTGGAGGCGACCAGCAGCGGCTGTGCGATCGCGGTGTCGCGGATGGTGTCCGCGTCGGCCTTGGTGCCGTAGTGGGCGAGGTCGAGACCGGCGACCGCGGACAGCCAGTGCAGCCGGTTCTCGAAGACTGGGTCCTCCAGCCACGGCTCGAGGAAACCTGGGGCTTGGGCACCCTGACCGGGCGCGACGATGACGAGCACGTGACAACTCTCCCTGAGCCGGGCTGTTCGTGGGTGACAAAGCAGCACGAATTCTACTGCCCCGACTTTGTAGGGATCCTACAAAACGTGCGATCCGGGTTCCGGGTTGAGCAGGCGGCCCAGTGTCAGTGCGACACGCAACGTGAAAGCGTCTCGGGGGTTGCCCGGGGAGTAGCCGGTGATTTCGCCCACACGCTTCAGCCGGTACCGGACGGTATTGGCGTGGATGAACATCGCCCGGGCCGTCGCCTCGATCGAACCACCGGAGTCCAAGTAGGCGCTGACGGTGTCCAGGAGGACTCCGTCGCCCATCGTGAGCGGGCCGTAGACGTCGGTCGCCAGTTGCCGGCGGGCGTGACCGTCGCCGGACAGGGACCGCTCGGGCAGCAGCTCGTCGGCGTGGACCGGTCGCGGAGCCCCCGGCCAGGCCGGTGCCGCGCGGAGCCCGGCGACCGCCGCGCGGGCCGAGGTGACAGCCGACATCAAGTCCTTGACGACCGGGCCGACGACGATCGGACCGGGTCCAAACCACGAGGCCAGCTTTTGTACGATCTCCACAGGTTTACTCGTACCACCGAGTACTACGACCAGCCGGTCGCCCTGCATCGCGCACAACGCGTCGGCCCCGGCCTCCCGGGCCGCCGCCCGGACAGAGTCCGCGACGTTCGCCGTACCCGACTCTCCTTCGAGCGCCCTTCCCACCACGACGGCCACCTCTGAGGACCCACTCGCGCCGGTCCAGCCCAGCGCCGACGCCCGGGACCGCACCGACTCGTCGGCCTCGCCGCGGATCACCGAGTCGACGACCAGCGCTTCGAGCCGCGCGTCCCACGCCCCTCGCATCTCCGCCGCCTGCGCGTAGACGGTCGCCGCCGCGAACGCGACCTCCCGCGCGTACCGCTGCATCGCCTCCCGCACCGCCGGTACGTCGTCCTCCGGCAGCAGGTCACCGATCGTGTTCTCGATCATCTCGATCGTTGTCCGCAGCAACTCAACGGTCTGGTGCAGGCTGATCACCCGCGTGAACTCCCGCGGCGCCGACCCGAACATCCGCGTCGGCATCGACGAGTTCGCCTCCGGGTCCCGGAACCAGTCCACGAACGCAGTGATCCCCGACTGCGCCACCAGCCCGATCCACGACCGATCCTGCGCCGAGAGCGTCCGAAACCACGGCAGCTCCTCATCCATCGCCGCCATAGCCGCCGTGGCGAGCGCGCCGGTAGCCCCCTGCAGCCGCTCAGCACGCGCCGCGTGCCCCTTGCCTCTCACCTTCGCCACGCCCCGACCATAGCCGTCGCCCCGCGCCGGGCCCTACGCCGTACGCACGCGCTCCGGCGGTGCCGCCCGACGCGCCAGCTGACCCGCCCGAGCCGCCGACGCACCAGCTGAAGCCGCCCGAGCTGGCGGCCCACCAGCTGAAGCCGCCCGAGCTGGCGGCCCACCAGCTGAAGCCGCCCGAGCTGGCGACCCACCAGCTGAAGCCGCCCGAGCTGGCGACCCACCAGCTGAAGCCGCCAACGCACCAGCCGAAGCAGAGCGCGCCGCCCGACGTACGCCCACTCATCACCGACGTACCAGTTGACGCCGGCAGTTCCGCCGCGTCTGGCCCGGCTGCCCGCCGCGCACCGTGTTGCCTGCTCGCCCCCGCGGCCCGCACGTCGCGTGGCCCGTCCACGCCCTGACTTACGCCGCCCGCGCCGCCTGACTTACGCCGCCGCACGCCGAGCCGCTCGACGCACCAGCCAGCTGACGCGCCGGCCTCTCGGCTGCGTCCCGCCCACCTGCCCGCCGCGCGCCGTGCTACCTGCTAGCCCCCGCGCTGAGGCAAGCACGCCGCCCGCAGCGTTGCCCGCGCCGTCCGCCTGCAGCGTTGCCCCGCGCCGGTCCAGCTGATGCTGTCCCTGCCTCCGGGCCTGGCCCGGCTGCTCCCCGCGCGCACCGTTGTTACCTGCTCGCGCCGCGACGCGCGCGTCCACGTCGGCGGCCCCGCACCGCCCGCGGAGCCCCGCGCCGCCTACCGCCGCGGCCTGTGCCCACCGCCTGTCCGACCGCTCGCGTTGCTCCGCACCGGTCAGCTGATGCCGGCCCTGCCGACGCGTCCGGCCCGCTGCTCGCCGGTGGCTACCTACTCGCCCGCGGCACGCACGCCCGTGCCTCACGGCCGGCGGCCGTGAGGCCGGGAAGCGTTGCCCCGCACCGGTCCAGCTGATGCCGACCCTGCCGCCGCGTCTGTGCCGGCTGCTCGCCGCACGCACCGGTGGCTACCTGCTCGCCGCCGGCGCCGCGGCGCGCCCGCCGCGCCGCCGCCCGCGGAGCGTTGCCCCCGCACCGGTCAGCTGATGCCGACCCTGCCGCAGCATCTGGCCCGGCTGCAGGCCGCACGCACCGGTGCTACCTGCTCGCGCCGCGGCACGCATGCCCACGTCGGCGGCCCGCGCCGCCCGTACTACCCGCGCGTTGCCCCGCGCCGCCCATCACCGCGGCTTCTACCCACCGCCTGTCCGACCGCTCTCTCGTTGCCCCGCGCCGCCCAACTGTTGCCAGCCCTGCCGCCGCGTCGGGGCCAGCTGCTCCCCGCGCGCACCGGTGCGACCTGCTCGCCCCCGCGCCGCGGCACGCACGTCCGCGCCACCGGCCCGCAATGTTGCCCGTGCCGGTCCAGCTGATGCCGGCCCTGCCCGCCACGTCTGGCCCGGCACTCGCCGCCCGCACCGGTGGCTACCCGCTCGCGCCGCGGCCCGCACGCCCGCGCCGCACGGCCGGCGGCCGCCCGGAAGCGTTGCCCCGCACCGGTCCAGCTGATGCCGACCCTGCCGCAGCATCTGGCCCGGCTGCTCGCCGCGCGCACCGGTGCTACCTGCTCGCGCCGCGGCACGCCCGCGCCGCACGCCTGGCTGGCTGGCTGGCTGGGAAGTGTTGCCCCGCACCGGTCAGCTGATGCCGACCCCGCCGCAGCATCTGGCCCGGCTGCTCGCCGCGCGCACCGGTGCTACCTGCTCGCTCCCAGCGCCGTGGCGCGCCCGCCGGCGGCCCGCCCGGCCGGGAGCGTCGTCCGGCGCCGGTCCAGCTGATGCCGGCCCTGCCGTCGCGTCTGGCCCGGCTGCTCGCTGCGCGCACCGGTGCTATCTGCTCGCCCCCGCACCGCGGCACGCACGCCTGCGCGGCACGCCCGCCCGCCCGCACGCCCGCCGCCCGCACGCCCGCACGCCCGCGCGGCCCGCGGAGCGTTGCTCCGCGCCGCCGTCCACGCCGCGGCTCCGGCCCGCCGCCTGTCCGGCCGCTCGCGTTGCCTCGCGCCGCCGGGGTCTCACTGGCGTTGCCCGCTCGGAGGTGCTCGTCGGGGGACGCGGCGGGTCGCCGTACAGGTCTCGCCTTGTGCACCGGTCAGTCGTCGGGGGTGGCGGATTGTGGCTGGGTGGTGCTCAAAGACGGGGGACGAGGACGGGTTCTGCCGGTGGATGGTCGGTGGTAGGCGCCATGATGGGGGGATGAGCGACAAGGCTGGGGTGGCGGCGGCGGTTGAGGCGTTGCGGGCTATTGGGTACTACCTCGAACGGGACCGCCAGCCGACGCATCGGGTGAAGGCGTACCGGCGGGCGGCGGACACGATCGAGGCCCTGCCGGCGACCGAGGTGCGGGCGCGGAAGCGGGCGGGGACGTTGACCGAGCTGCCGGGGATCGGGCCGAAGACCGAGGCGGTGATCCTGGAGGCGATGGACGGCGCCGTACCGGCGTACCTGACGAAGTTGGAGCAGGGTGCGGCCGCGCTGACCGAGGACGGTACGGCGATGCGCTCCGCGTTGAAGGCGGACCTGCACCTGCACTCGGACTGGTCGGACGGTGGCAGTCCGATCGAGGAGATGGCGCGGACGGCGGCGCGGCTCGGGCACTCCTACATCGCTCTCACCGACCACTCGCCGCGGCTCACGATCGCCAACGGGCTGTCTCGCGAACGACGGCTGCAGCAGCTCGAGGTCGTCGCCGAGCTGAACAAGAAGCTCGCCGACGAGCTGGACGGGTTCCAGATCCTGAACGGCATCGAGGTGGACATCCTCGACGACGGCTCGCTGGACTGCGACACCGAGATCCTGGCCCGCCTCGACATCGTCGTCGCCAGCGTGCACTCCAAGCTGCGGATGGCGTCCGAGCCGATGACCGAGCGCATGGTCAAGGCGATCGCCAATCCGCACGTCGACATCCTCGGCCACTGCACCGGACGCCTGGTCACCGGTGGCCGCGGCACCCGGCCGGAGTCCGACTTCGACGCCGAGGTCGTCTTCGAGGCCTGCCGCCAGTTCGGTACGGCGGTCGAGATCAACTCCCGCCCCGAACGCCTCGACCCACCTCGCCGCCTCCTCACCCTGGCCGTCGAGAGCGGCTGCTTCTTCTCCATCGACACCGACGCCCACGCCCCCGGCCAGCTCGACTGGCAGCCCTACGGCTGCGAACGCGCCGAGGAGTGCGGCGTCGACCAGGAGAACGTCATCAACACCTGGGAGCTGGACGCCCTGCTGGAGTGGACCAACAGCTGATCCACCTGGGCCGTTGGCTCGCCCCTCAGAGGTCTACTTCGCTGACCGCTGACCGCTGACCGCTGACCGCTGACCGCTGACCGCTGACCGCTGACTGCCGACCGGCCTGTCCGCCGACGCCGCCGACAGTCCGACGGGACCTTGAACACCATCGCGGGACCTCGGACAGGCTATTTCTTGTCCGAGGTCCCGGTTGCCTGTCCGAGGTCCCCGAAACTCGCCAACGCGGCGGTCTTCACCGCGCGCGGTGTGGCCACCTTGGAACCGACCAGTCGCAGGGGGCCGACCCGGGCGTTGTCCGTATCGCCGTCTACAGAGTGGCGGGATGGTGCAGAGCCAGCGTTCGCTCGGCCAGTTCGTCGATGGTGATGCGGTCGAAGCCTCGGACGGCTGAGCGGACTACGCCGTTGCCGGCGGTTGCGAGGGCCGACGGGATCGCGGCGACGCCGTGGAGGGCTCCGAAGACGCTGCCGACCGTGGCGCTGGTGGAGTCGGTGTCTCGGCCGGCTCCTACGGACAGGGCGAGGGTTCGGACGTAGTCGCCGGCGCCCCAGAGCAGGGCGGTGGCGATGATCGCGGCGTTGTTGAGGGTGTGGACCCAGTTGTAGTCGAGGGTTTCGTCGATCCAGTCGAGGGCTTCTTCGGCGGTGGCGCCCTGCTCGTGGAGGTCGAGGAGGCAGCGTTGGCTGTCGGCCAGGCGGGAGCGGGGTGGGACGACGGCGAGGGCTGAGCCGAGTGCTTCGGCTGGGGTGGTGACGACCAGAGCTTGGGCGACCAAAGCGGCGGCCCACTGGGCGCCGTACAGGCCGTTGGCGGTGTGGGACAGGCTCGCGTCGACCAGCGCCAGGCGGGCGGCTTCGGTGGGGTTGCCGGGGTTGGCGTAGCCGTAGGCGTCGACGCGGATGAGGGCGCCGATCCACTCGCGGTACGGGTTGCGGGTGGTGGCGGTGTCCGGCGGGTGCAGGCTGTGGACGAGGTTGCGGTACGCCGCGCGCTCGGCGGTGTACGTCTGCGTGAACGGCATCCGGTCGAGCCACTCACGGGCGACGTCCTCGGTGCGCAGCTCGGAGCCGTACGTCTCCAGCAGGTGCAGCCCGAGCATCGTCCAGTCGAGGTCGTCGTCACGCGGTACGGCGTCGAACCGGCCGGCCGACGCCTCGACTGCCGAGGGGTGCAGGGTGATGCCGGGCGGCGGCGTTGCGACGTACGGGACGAAGCCGCTCAAGGGCCAGTCGCCGGCTGCTTCCAGATAGGTCCGTACGTCGGCGCGGCCAAGGCCTTCGACGGGTTTGCCCATCGTGTTGCCGACACACCGCCCGAGCCAGGCGCCACGGATGCGGTCGGCCAGGTCGTCACCTGCAGGAGTCACGGAGAGTTCTGGTGATTCCGGTTCGGGCTCTTCGTACGGCCATTCGGCATCTCGGGGCAGCGCTGCGAGGGCGGTCTCGATGTCGGCCAGGTGGGTCAGGTCGCCGGCCGCCGCGGCGAGGCGGGCTCGGGCGTGCAGGTCGCCGACGGCGTACCCGGAGCTTGCCAGTTGCTCGGCCTCGTCCGGGATCAGGTCGCGAAGATCGAGTGCGTCGTGCAAGGCCGGCCTCCTGGTGTCGGACGTCGTCCCTACCCGACCACGCAACAGGTGCCGGAGTCCATACTCGTTGCATGAGCGACTTGGAGAAGGACCCGGCCGAGGTCGTCTGTGACGGGGCGGGGTCCGAGGGGCCGGTGCAGGAACTGCTGGAGCCGCGGCAGGTGGTGCTCGGCCGGACCACCAAGGTCCGCCGGTTGCTGCCGAACAAGAACCGCCGGATGGTCGGCGCCTGGTGCTTCGCCGATCACTACGGGCCCGACGACCTGACCCAGCGCGTCGACTCGTACGACGGACCGGGGGAGCAGGGCATGCTCGTCCCGCCGCACCCGCACACCAGTCTGCAGACGGTGAGCTGGCTGTTCGAGGGCGAGATCGAGCACCGCGACTCGGCCGGCTCGCACGCGATGGTCCGGCCGGGCGAGCTGAACATCATGACCTCGGGCCCGGGGATCGCGCACTCGGAGATCTCGTTGCCCTCGGCACCTCCGACGCTGCACGGCGCGCAGCTGTGGGTCGCGCTGCCCGAGTCGGCGCGCAACACGGTCACGCCGACCTTCGACGCGTACGCCGACCTGCCCGTGCTCGAGCTCGACGGTGCACGCGTGCAGGTGATGATCGGCACGGTCGGCGGGGTCACGTCGCCGGCCCCGGCGTACACGCCCCTGGTCGGGGCTGACGTCACGATCGAGCCTGGGCGGACCATCAGCCTCCCGCTGACGCCTGAGTTCGAGTACGCCGTACTGGTGGTCGACGGCGAAGTCGACGCCGGAGAGGTCGCGCCGGCGTTCGGCGAAATGGCGTACTTCGGCACCGGCCGGGACGCCATCGAGCTGACCGCGGCCGCCGACGGCGCCCGCTTCCTGCTGCTCGGCGGTGAACCGTTCGAGGAGGAACTGGTGATGTGGTGGAACTTCATCGGCCGCTCGCACGAGGAGATCGTTGCTGCCCGCAACGACTGGATGGCGTCGATCGAGGCGCGCGGCTCGGCCCGCTTCCCAGCCGTCCCCGGCTACGACGGCGACCCGCTCCCCGCCCCGCCACTCCCCGGCACTCGCCTCAAGCCGCGCCCACGCTCCCGCTGAGACCACGCTCCCCGCCCAGGATCCTTCCAGGCATCTCCCGGGCGGGGAGGAGCGCAGCGAGGGAAATCGACGGCCTCCCAGCGCGGGTGGCCGGGCCGGGAAGGTTCCGAGCCTCATGAGACCAGCACCCCCTCCCGCCGGGCGCCGCTCACCCGGCGCCGGTAGTACGCCCAGGTCAGCACCAGCAGCGCAGGCCCCCACAGGTTCAGCGGCGCGTAGCAGCTGATCATCAGCGCCGCCGCCGCGTCGCTGCTGAACGGCAGGAACTGCCCGCTGAACACGTCGCGGAACCCGTACGTCCAGATCGCGATCAGCGCCAGGCTCCCCAGCGTCGCCGGCACGATCGCCGCGTACGGCGCGACCCGGCGCCCGCCGATCAACGGGATCCACGACGGCACCACCTCACCCCACCGCCGCACCATCCCGAACGCGGTCAACGCGACCGCTTCGGAGAACATCGTCAGGCACACGATGTACACGTGTTCCCCGGTCCCGTGCAGCATCGCGGGCTGCCCGGCGTCGTCCAGCATCCCCATCGAGGAGCCGGCGACTAGCCCCAGCCGCCACAGCCCCGACGGCAGCACCAGGAACGGAATCGCGTGCGCCAGCCACTCGGCCCAGCGCGGCACAGGTCTCTCGGTCATGCCCTCAAGCTTGCAAGCCGAAAGTCCCGAAAACCTCACCCACACGGGGGAAACGGCTCCCTCTGGAGAGTGAAATCAGGGACGCGGTGCGGCGTGCCGCCGGATCCAGGGCGCCAGGAAGTAGAGCGCCAAGGCGAAGACGATCGTCACCACGGCCAGCCCACCGAAGTACGCCGTGTCCGACGCGCCCTCCGTCGCCTGCACGAGCTGAGCCGTGATCGCCTGTCCCGCCGCCGGAGCCAGGAACCACAACGCCATCATCTGACTCAGGAACGCCTTCGGCGCGAGGACCGTGGTCGCGGCCAGGCCGACGGGGGAGAGGAACAGTTCGCCGAGGGTCTGGATCACGTAGACCAGGACGAGCCACAGCGGTGAGGCGAGGCCCTCGCCGGTGACGGCCGACGCGACGGCCATCACGGCGAACGAGATCCCGGCCAGCAACAGCCCGGTCGCGAACTTCTGCCCGATCCCCGGCCCGCGGTCGCCGAGCTTGATCCAGACCACCGCGAACACCGGTGCCAGCACGATGATCGAGAAGGGGTTGACCGACTGGAAGAACTCCGGCGAGAGCGAGATCCCGATCAGCTCCAGCGACGTCCGGTCCGCGGCGAACGTGGTCAGCGTCGTCGCCGCCTGCTCGAACAGCATGAAGAACAGCATCGCCGCGACGAACAGCGGGATGTAGGCCCTGACCTGCTGCTTCTCGGTCGGCGTCACCAGCGGGCTGCGCAGCAGCATCGTGAAGTACGCGATCGGGGCCAGGAAGCACAGGTACGAGATCGCGTCGACGACCGGCTTCGGCCCGATCCCGCCGGAGATCCAGGCCGAGATCCCGAACACGACCACCAGCAGCGCGACCACGGCGCCGCTGATCTTCAGCATCGTCGGCCGGTCCTCGGCGGTCAGCGGGTTCGGCGGAGCGTCGCCGCGGCCGTGCAGCGTCCGGCGCCCGAGCACGTAGGCGACCAGCGCGAGCGTCATCCCGACCGCGGCCGCCGCGAACGCGACGTGGAAGCCGAACTCGCGGCGCAGGAACCCGACCACGAACGGCGCGCTGAACGAGCCGATGTTGATGCCCATGTAGAAGATCGAGAACGCCGAGTCGCGACGCTTGTCGCCGGCGTCGTACAGGGTGCCGACCATCGTCGAGACGTTCGGCTTCAGCAGACCGGTGCCGAGGGCAACGAGCGCGATGCCGAGGTAGGCCAGGCCCTCGACCGGGATCGCGAGGCACAGGTGGCCGGCGACGATCACGGCACCGCCGTACAGGACCGTACGCCGGGCGCCGAAGACGCGGTCGGCGAACCAGCCGCCGAGCACGGACAGCAGGTAGACCGACGCGCCGTAGATCGAGACGACGGCCTCGCCGAGCGACTGCCCGAGGCCGAGCCCGTGCGCCTGGTCGGTCAGGTACAGCAGCAGGATGGCGCGCATCCCGTAGTAGCTGAACCGCTCCCACAACTCGGTGGTGAACAGCGTCATCAGGCCCCGAGGGTGCCCGAAGAACGCCTTCTCCTGTTGCGTTTCCGACACGCTCGACTACTCCCCGTAGATCGTCGACCAAACGAGTCGACCGTAACGGGTCGCCGCGGGCCCACGGTCACCGGGTTGTCAGAGCGCGATCCAGTACCGCCGCGTCAGGCCGAGCCAGGTGTCGCGGACGTCTTCGAGCACGCCGCCGTTGCGCTCGATCGTCCGCGCCGATGCGGCGTTGCCGTCGTCGCAGGTGACCAGCACGCGGTCCATCCCGCGCTCTCGGGCCCGGTCGAGCACCGCGCCGAGCGCCCACGTCGCGAGCCCCCGCTGACGCGCCGACGGCCGTACGCCGTACCCGATGTGCCCGCCGCCGTCGAGCAGCTTGTCGTTGAGCCGGTACCGCAGGGTGATCGCGCCGGCGTACTTGCCGTCGTCAACGATCCACCAGTACGCCGCCGGCACGCGGCCCGGCGCGAGCTCGCGGGTCTCGTCGCCCTCCAGCCTCAGCCGCTCGACCCAGGCGCTGAATCCCTCGACGCTGCCCACGTCGTCGGACTCGTGCACACCGGAACCGTGCTGGCTCTCCGAACCCCACTCGAGCGACGACTCCAGCCAGGAGTTCCGCAGGGCGACGGTCGGCGCGATCAGCTCAGGCATGCGTCAAGGCTAGAGCGGGACCCACCGGATTCTCATCCCGATAAGGCGAAGGGCCGTCCACCTCCAAGGCGGACGGCCCTTCGATCAGGCAGCGGCGCGGATCAGGCGCCGGCGCCCTCCTGCTTCACGCCGGCGACCACGGTCGGGTCGTCGATGCGGTACTTGCGGGCGGCCTCGGCGGCCACCTCGCGCTTGACGTCACCGCGCTTGGCGAGGATCTCCAGCGTGGCGACCACGATCGACTCGGCGTCGACGTGGAAGTGCCGGCGCGCCGCCGCGCGGGTGTCGGCCAGGCCCCAGCCGTCGGTACCGAGCGAGGTGTAGTCGTTCGGGACCCAGCGGGAGATCTGGTCCTGCACCGCCCGCATGAAGTCGCTGACGGCAACGACCGGGCCCTTGGTGTCCTTCAGCTGCTCGGTGACGAACGGCACCCGCTCGTCCTCGTCCGGGTGGAGCAGGTTGTGCTCCTCCGCGGCGATGGCGTCGCGGCGCAACTCGTTCCACGAGGTGACCGACCAGACGTCGGCGGCCACGTTGTACTCCTCGGCGAGGATCTGCTGGGCCTTGCGGACCCACGGCAGCGCCACACCGGAGCCGAGCAGCTGGACCCGCGGCGCGTCGGCCTCGGCCTGACCCTCGTTGAAGCGGTACAGGCCCTTGAGCAGCGCCGCGACGTCGAGGTTCTCCGGCTCGGCCGGCTGCGGGACCGGCTCGTTGTAGACGGTGAGGTAGTAGAAGATGTCCTCGCCGAACGGCTTGTCCTTGTCCAGGCCGTAGCCGTACATCCGGCGCAGCCCGTCCTTGACGATGTGCGCGACTTCGTAGGCGAAACCGGGGTCGTAGTGCACGGCCGCCGGGTTCGTCGAGGCGAGCAGCGGGGAGTGCCCGTCGGCGTGCTGCAGCCCCTCGCCGGTGAGCGTCGTACGGCCTGCTGTCGCGCCGACCAGGAAGCCGCGGCCGAGCTGGTCGCCGAGCGCCCAGAGCGAGTCGCCGGTGCGCTGGAACCCGAACATCGAGTAGAAGATGTAGAACGGGATCATCGGCTCGCCGTGCGTCGCGTACGCCGTCGCCGCCGCGATCATCGACCCCATCGCGCCGGCCTCGCTGATGCCCTCGTGCAGCAGCTGGCCCTGGGCCGACTCCTTGTACGACAGCAGCAGCGCGCGGTCGACCGACTCGTAGGTCTGCCCGTGCGGCGAGTAGATCTTGGCCGTCGGGAACATCGAGTCCATGCCGAACGTGCGGTACTCGTCCGGGGCGATCGGGACGATCCGGTCGCCGATCTCCGGGTCCTTCATCAGGTCGCGGAACAGCCGCACCAGCGCCATCGTGGTGGCCACCGGGGTCTTCTCGTTGCCCTTGCTGAGCGGCGCGTAGACCTTGTCGCCCGGCAGCTTCAGCGACGTCTTCGGGGCCACCCGCCGCTCGGGCAGGAAGCCACCGAGCTGACGCCGGCGCTCCATCATGTACTGGTACTCCGGCGAGTCCGTGCCGGGGTGGAAGTACGGCGGGTTGTAGGCGTCCTCGAGGTCCTTGTCCTCGATCGGCAGGTAGAGCCGGTCGCGGAACAGCTTCAGGTCGTCCGAGGTCAGCTTCTTCATCTGGTGGGTCGCGTTGCGGCCCTCCAGCGCCTCGATCGTCCAGCCCTTGACGGTCTGGGCCAGGATGACCGTCGGCTGCCCGACGTGCTCCTTGGCGCTCTTGAACGCGGCGTACACCTTGCGGTAGTCGTGACCGCCGCGGGGCAGCTTGCGCAGGTCCTCGTCGGACAGGTTGCTGACCATCTGCCGCAGCCGCTGGTCGCCGCCGAAGAAGTTGTTCCGGATGTACTCACCGGACTCGACCGAGTAGGTCTGGAACTGGCCGTCGGGGGTGGTGTTCATCTTGTTGACCAGCGCGCCGTCGTGGTCCTGCGCCAGCAGCGCGTCCCACTCGCGGCCCCAGACCACCTTGATGACATTCCAGCCGGCACCGCGGAAGAACGCCTCCAGCTCCTGGATGACCTTGCCGTTGCCACGGACCGGTCCGTCCAGCTGCTGCAGGTTGCAGTTGATCACGAAGGTGAGGTTGTCGAGCTCCTCGCGGGCGGCCAGGCCGATCGCGCCGAGCGACTCCGGCTCACCCATCTCGCCGTCACCCAGGAACGTCCAGACGTGCTGGTCGCTGGTGTCCTTGATGCCGCGGTTGTGCAGGTACCGGTTGAACCGGGCTTGGTAGATCGAGTCCAGCGCGGCCAGACCCATGGAGACCGTCGGGTACTCCCAGAAGTCCGGCATCAACCGCGGGTGCGGGTACGACGACAGGCCCTGGTGCGGACCGCGGGAGACCTCCTGGCGGAACCCGTCCAGCTGGTCGGAGCTCAGGCGGCCCTCGAGGAACGCGCGGGCGTAGATGCCCGGGGAGGCGTGCCCCTGGATGAAGATCTGGTCGCCACCGCCCGGGGCGTCCTTGCCGCGGAAGAAGTGGTTGAAACCGACCTCGTACAGGCTCGCCGCGGACTGGTAGGTGGCGATGTGACCGCCGACCTCGAGGCCCTTGCGGTTGGCCTTGCTCACCATCACCGCGGCGTTCCACCGGATGAAGGCCCGGATCCGCCGTTCGATGTGCTCGTCACCGGGGAACCACGGCTCGCGCTCGGGCGGGATCGAGTTGATGTAGTCGGTGCTCCGCAGCGCGGGGACGCCGACCTGCCGCTCCCGGGCCCGCTCGATCAGCTTGAGCATCAGGTAGCGCGCTCGCGCCTTGCCGCGCTCGTCCAGCACGGCGTCGAGCGATTCGACCCACTCACGAGTTTCGTCGGGGTCGATGTCGGGGAGCTGGGTCGGCATCCCCTCGGTGATGATGGCTGGTGGTTCGTGTCCGGAAGCCACGGTGTCCTGCCGTTCTGTCTAGTCGATCCTGCCAAGCACTAGTCGGTACTCCTAGCAATCCTGTCACCTGTTCGGAATGCGTTCTACTTTGCGTCCCTTCCCGGGCAGGATCCGGCCCCGGAGCAGCGGTGGGAGCGGACACGCACCCTCCGCGGCACGCGGATACCGGACACGTCACGGAACCCTCGTGCATACTTGCGCGACGCGGTAGGCCACGATGGACTACTGCTACTGACGCCTACCCCCGCGCTGCGGGGACGACGGAGGAGGACACGTGAGCGCGACCGCGGACCACGCGGACGGCAAGAGCGGCGAGCCGAACATGGCGAGCCGGCTCGGCCTGGAGAGCGGCTGGGTCGTCCAGGAGCTCGGCTACGACGAGGACTGCGACGACGCCCTGCGCGACGCCATCCAGGAAACGACCGGCGAGGAATTCGTCGGCGAGGACACCGATGACGTCGTGGACGTCGTGCTGCTCTGGTTCCGGGACGGTGACGGCGACCTGGTCGACGCGCTGTTCGACGTCCTGACCGACCTGAAGGCCGGCGGCGTGGTGTGGCTGATGACGCCGAAGGTGGGCCGGGACGGCTACGTCGACGCCGCCGACGTCGCCGAGGCAGCACCGACCGCCGGACTGTCAACGACCAGCAGCCTGACCGTGACCGATGACTGGTCCGCCACCAAACTGGTGATGCCGAAGTCGCCGCGAGTCAAGAAGTGAGCCCCGCTGCCGCCCTCCTGGTCGGCAGCGAGGCACCGGACTTCACCGCCCGCACGCAGCACGGCGAGCCGTTCCGCCTCACGTCCCTCCGGGGCGGGCGGCCGGTGGTCGTGGTGTTCTACCCGTACGCCTTCAGCCGGGTCTGCACGAGCGAGCTGGAGGCGCTGCGGGACCGGCCCGACCTGCTTGCCGCGGCGGACTTCGTCGGGATCTCCTGCGACCCGATGTTCACCCTGCGCGCGTACGCCGAGTCCGCGCGGCTGGAGCTCGCCCTGCTGAGCGACTTCTGGCCGCACGGGGCGATCGCGTCGTCGTACGGGGTGTTCGACGCGACGCGTGGATGTGCCCTCCGCGGGACGTTCGTGATCGACGCCGCGGGGGTCGTGCGGTGGTCGGTCGTCAACGACGTACCGGACGCGCGGGACCCGGACGACTACGCCCGCGCGTTGGCCGAACTGGTCCCCGGACTCGGGTAAAGTACGTCGCTCCCGGGTGCTTAGCTCAGCGGTAGAGCGCTTCCCTTACAAGGAAGATGTCGGGGGTTCGATCCCCTCAGCACCCACCCTTTCCGTACGCCGTGGCAAGTTCCCGCCAGTTGGCCGTCGGGCCGTATCCGATCGCGCCGACGCTCGTTGTCTTCTCTGTCAGGGGCCACCGCAATTCTTAACTTTCGGCTGCTGAGAACGGACTCCTCCGGCCCACCCGCCGGCTGGTAGGGTTCACGGCTGTCGGTCGGCACGATGAGGCATCGCCGCCCGGCTGTTTACGGGGCTGTTCTGTCGGTGAGAGCGAGACGGGTATGCCCTGAGCCCGGCTCCGTCCAGTGGGGGAGGCGCGTGTCCGTGGGTCGCCGACTTGGCGCCGCTGAGGTCCACAGCCGTACCCAGCCCGCACCCTCACCCCGCCCGGTGAACCGGTCCTCCACGCACCTGCAGCCGTACGCCGGCCTGCGGCAGGCGTACGGCGTACTGGAAGGTTTCAGTCGGCCCGCTCCGGAGCAGGCTGACCTGGTGGTGGCTACGGCGTGGTGAGGAACGGCGCGGACCGACCGGCGATCAGCACCGGGCCGGCCCTGATGATCCCGGCCGGGTACCCCCGCGACCTGCCCAGCGCACTCCTGCGGGCCTCCCGCGACTTCGGCACCGCCGGCGTCGTCGAGATCGGCCCCGACGGCCGCGAGACGCGCCTCGACTTCCCGACGCTGCTCGAGCTCGCCGCCCGCATCCTGGCCGGTCTGCGCGCCAACGGCGTCCGCGCCGGCGACCCGGCCGTCGTGCACTGCACCGAACCCGTCGGCTTCTTCGCCGCGTTCTGGGCCTGCACCCTCGGCGGCATCCGCCCGCTGCTGATCTCCCCGTCACCGGCCGGCGACCGCTCCGAGGAGGGCCGCGAACGACTCCGCAAGGTCACCGACCTGCTCGGCTGGACCGTCCTGATCGGCCGCCCCAGCGACCTCCCCGACGACCTCGGCCTGCCCGTCCTCGACCCCGACGCCCTGGCCGGCCACGAACCGACGTCGGACTTCCACCGCCCCGCGGCCGACGACGTCGCCGTACTGATGATGTCGTCCGGCAGCAGCACCGGTACGCCGAAGCTCACGCAGCTCACCCACCGCGGACTCGTCGAGTTCGCCGCCGGTACGCCGGCCATGCTGCCGGTCCGCCCCGGCCAGGTCACGCTCAACTGGCTCCCGCTCGACCAGAGCGGCGCGTTCCTGCTCTACCACCTGCTGCCCGTCTTCACCGGCTGCACCAACATCCACGTCAGCACCAGCTGGATCCTCGCCAACCCGGTGCGCTGGCTCGACCTGATGGACCAGCACCGGGTCAACCACTCCTGGTCCCCCAACTTCGGGTACCGCCTCGTCACCACCGCGATCGCCGGCGAGCCCGACCGGCACTGGGACCTGTCCGCGCTGCGCAGCCTGGTCAGCGGCGGCGAGCAGATCACCGTGCCGGTGATGAGCGAGTTCCTCCGGCTCACCAACCGCTTCGGCGTCGTACCGGAGACCTTCGTCGCCGCCTGGGGCATGACCGAGACCGTCACCGGCATCACCTTCGCCCGCCCCGGCCTCACCCCGAACGTGCACCGCGTCCGCATCCCCCCGACCGGCGTCGTCGAGTGGGTCGACCAGCAGGCCCCGGCCGGCAAGGTCGCGGTCGCGCGCCCCGGCAAGCCGCGCGTCGACGCTCCCGGCGTACTGAGCCTGCTGTCGGTCGGAGCACCAGCCCCCGGTACGACGGTCCGCATCGTCGGCCCGAACGGCGCCGTCCTGCCCGAGGGCCGGATCGGTCAGCTCCAGGTCGCCTCCGCGCGCGTCACCCCCGGGTACCTGGGCAACCCCGACGCCGACCGCGCCGCGTTCCCCGTCGGCAACTGGCCGGCCCGCAAGTGGCTCACGACCGGCGACCAGGCGTTCATCGCCGGCGGCCAGGTCGTCATCACCGGCCGCGACAGCGAACGCATCGTCCTGAACGGCGAGAACCACTACGCCCACGAGATCGAAGCCGTCGCCGCCGGCGTCCCCGGCGCCCCCGAAGGCCTGATCGCCGCCTGCGGCGTCGCCGACAACACCACCGGCACCGACCGCCTGATGGTCTTCTACGCCGACCTCCCCGGCGCTCGCGCCGACCTCGCCGAGGCCATCCGCTCGGCCCTGCTGGACCGGCTGACGCTGCCCGCGCAGCTGGTCGCCGTCCCTCGGCACCAGTTCCCGACGACGCCGGGCGGGAAGATCCTCCGCCCGCTGCTCAAACAACGCTGGATCGAAAACAGCTTCGACCAGTCGAGACCGCTGCGGCCTGCTGGTGGTGCTGCTCCTGGTGGCGGTCCTGCTGGTGCTGGTGCTGGTGCGCTCGATCCTGCTGGTGCCCCTGGTGCTGCTGGTGCCCCTGGTGTGCTCGGTGCTCCCGGTGTGCCCAGTGCCTCTGCCGTACCAGGTGTCGCCGGCGTTTCCGGTGTCTCCGGTGCCCTAGGTACGCCGCCGCCGGTAGACCCCCTGGACCGCGCCGCCGAGCCCCCCACGTTCGAGGAAGACCCCGCCGAGCGCACCATGGAGCTCCCGGTAGTCCGCCTCGCCTGGCGCCGCGAGATCAAGGACTCCATCCCCAAGCCCCCCGAACGCCCCACCCTCGGCGCCAACCGCCACGAGGACCCGGCGCACGACGAAACCCCTCCCGCCGCTCCCGAGCCCGACGAGGACTCAGCCTCCGCCAACGGACCTCTCGAGACCGGCTCCTCCGCTCCCGAGCCCCACGAGGACCCGGCGTACGAGGAGGCCTCTGTCGAGGCCCGCTCCGCCGCTCCCGACCCGCACGAAGAGTCTGCCTACGACGAAGCACCTGCCGAGGCCAGCCCCGACGCCCGGGCACAGAACGAGGCTCCTCTCGAGACTAGCTCCGCCGACCTCAAGGCCCCGACGCCCGACGGGCAGGCGCCCTCCGGTGAACTCCCGCCGACCACCACCCCCGAACCCACCACTGACGCGCCCCCAGCCGCCTCAACGGACGCCCCCGGAACCTCGCCCGATCCAATCCCTGCAGAAGCATCCGCCGACGCCGATCCGATCGAAGCAGACAGTTCCCCGTCCGAACCGGCCTCCGCTGAAGCCGGCTCCTCTGGCGTGCTGAACGGCGCCCCATCCGAGCCTGACCCCACGGAGGCCGACTCGCCTGCCGTGCTGGACGCGGACGGTGCCCCGTCCGATTCGGTCCCCACGGAGGCCGGCTCGTCCGCGATGGTGGACGCGGACAGTGCCCCGTCCGATTCGGTCCCCGAGGAAGCCTCCGGCGCTGCCGGTTCGCACGCCGCGGCAGACGCAGACGAATCCTCGCCCGATTCGGTCTCCGCGGACGCTTCCGCCGAGTCCCGCCTGTCCGGCGCGGTGAACGCAGACGGTTCCCCGTCCGAGTCGACTCCATCCGACGCAGACGCCCTCCAGCCCGAGACACCCTCGGCCGATCCACTCGCGCCTGCGCTCACCGACGAGCCCCTCGCCGAGGCAGCGCAGACCAGCGCCCTCCGACCCGAGCCGGCCTCAACGGACTCCATCGCCGACGCCCGCCCTCCCGTTTCGGCAGGCGCAGCCACCTCCCAGCCCGACCCGTCCTCGGCCAACGCACCCTCATCCGCAGCCGATGATGAGCCCCTCGACGAGCCGCAGCCGACCGACGCGCTCTCGCCCGAAACCGGCGACGAGCCCCTCGACGAATCGCAGCCGACCAACGCGCTCACCTCCGAAGCCGCTGACGAGGCCGTCGAAGGGAAGCAGCCGACCAGCGCGCTCCCGTCCGGGGACGGTGACGAGTCGCAGCCGACCGACGCGCCCTCGTCCGAAGAGGGTGACGAGTCCGTCGCCGAGGTACAGCCGACCAACGCGCCCTCGTCCGCGGACGGCAACAAGTCCCCCGCCGGGACAGACTCGGCCGAACTAGCCGACGATGCTCATCCGTCGGCATCAGAGGAGCCGGACAGCCTCCCGTCCGAGGCGTCCCCAGCCGATGCCGCCTCGACCGCCCCCGTCGACCAAGCCCTCGGTGAGGCGCAGCCGACCGACGCACTCCCATCCACGGCCGGCGACAATCCTTCGGCAGAGGCGGACGCGGCTGAGACATCCGCCGACGCCCGTACGTCGGCAGCCGCCGCCGACCGTGCGCTCGACGACGAAGCATCCACCAGCGTTCTCCCGCGAGTCCCGGCCTCCGCGAACGACCGAGCTGAAGCATCCGCTGATGTGGACGCGCCTGGCGCGAACGCCGACGCGCCCTCGGCCGAGGGCGACTCAGCTGGGGTGTCTGACGACGCTCGTACGTCGGCGTCGACAGGTCGGGCCGAGCTCCCGTCCGAGGACGAGAGCGAGTCTTCCGCCGAGGCGGACTCGGCTGAGCCGTCCGACGCGCGGCTGTCGCCAGCCTCCGCCGACCGTGCGCTCGACGACGAAGCATCCGCCAGCGTCCTCCCACGAGTCCCGGCCTCCGCGAACGACCGACCTGAAGGATCCGCGGCCGCGGACGCGCCCACCGCGGACGCCGACGCGCCGATCGCGGACGCCGACGCGCCCTCGGTCGAGGCCGCCTCGGCTGAGCCGTCCGACGACGCTCGTACGTCGGCGTCGACAGGTCGGGCCGAGCTCCCGTCCGAGGACGAGAGCGAGTCTTCCGCCGAGGCG
>NZ_JBNCLH010000007.1:281253-533676 GCF_049844575.1 Kribbella sp. DT2
CGGACTCGGCTGAGCCGTCCGACGCCGGCGCGGGCGCGCCCGGCGCGGATGCCGACGTGCCTTCGGTCGAGGCCGCTTCGGCTGAGTCGTCTGACGACGCTCGGACGTCGGCATCGACAGATCGGGACGGGCTCCCTTCCGAGGCGACCCCGATCGATGCGCTCTCGTCCGAGGCGACCCGCACCATTACGCTCCCGTCCGCAGGCGCCGGAGAGTCTTCCGCCGAGGAAGCCTTGGCTGGGTCGTCCGACGACGCTCGCTTGTCGGCAGCCTCCGCCGAACGAGCCCTCGACGACGAAGCGCCTACCAGCGTTCTTCCGCAAGTACCGGCCTCCGCAAAGGGCCGAGCCGACGCCGACGCCGACGCGGATGCCGACGCCGACGCCGACGCGGATGCCGACGCCGACGCCGACGCGGACGCGGACGCCGATGCCGATGGCGACGTTGCAGTGGATGCCGACGTTGCAGTGGACGCGGATGCGCCCGCCGCAGACGCAGGCGCCCCGTCGGCCGAAGGTGATTCGGCTGAGTCATCTGACGACGTGCGTACATCGGCATCGGCGGACCTGGATGGGCGCCAGCCTGAGGTGTCTCCGACCGACGGGCTCTCGTCCGTGAAGGACGACGGGGCTTCCGCCGAGGTGGACTCGGCTGAGCCGACCGACGCCCTCTCGTTCGCGAAGGACGAGGGGGTTTCCGCTGAGGCGGACTCGGCTGAGCGGTCCGACGACGCTCGCCCGTCGGCGGCCTCCGCTGGCCGTGCGGTCGACGACGAAGCGACGACCAGCGTTCTTCCGCGCGTGCTGGCCTCCGCAAAGGGCCGAGCTGAAGCCTCCGCGGACGCGCAAGCGTCGGATGCCGACCGAACCCCGTCCAATGCGACCGCGGCCGACGCCGATGGAACCTCGTCGAGCAACGGTGTCACCTCGTCGAGCACCGGTGTCACCTCAGCGTCCTCCGCGTCCGGCGGCGTAGCCCGGCCGATCGAAGCGATCTCGGTCGCGGACGGCGAGAAGTCGTCTTCCGAGGCGGGCTCAGCAGAAGCTGCCGAGGTGGCGGGCTCAGCCGAAGTTGCCGAGGTGGCGGGCTCAGCCGAAGCTGTCGACCAAGCGGGCTCGGTCGACGCGCCGGACCAGGCAGGCTCGGTCGACGCTTCCGACGAAGCTCGTCCGTCGGTAGACGTAGACGAGTTACGGGCCGAGGCGACTACGAGCGAGGCAGTCTCGTCCGCGGCCGGAGGCGAGTCCGCTGCTGGCGAGGCCGACGACCGCGAGGCCGACGGCGGCGAGTCCGCCGACCGCGAGTCGGGCGACGAGGCACAGCTGACGGGCGTCGTACCGTCGGATACGCAGGCTGAAGGACTCCCGGCTGAGGGCGGTGCACCCGCCGAGCGCCCGGACGCAGCCTCCGCTGACGCTAGCCAGCGGGGTGCGACTGGCATAGACGGCAACCCCGCCGATGCGGCACAGACCGATGAGGTCCCGACCGAGGTCGTGGAGACCGACGCGCTGCGAACGGATGCTGCGGAGACCGAGGCCGAGGCGCTGCCGACGGATGTTGCGGAGACTGAGGTCGTGCAGGCCGAGGCGCTGCGAGCGGACGCTGGGGAGACTGACGCCGCGGAGCCCGAGGCGCTGTCGACGGATGCTCCAGAGACCGACGAGCAGACCGATGCAGCGCGGACCGACGTCGAGCAGGCTGATGTGCTGGCGACGGATGAAGTGCAGACCGATGAGGCGGAAGCCGATGGCGGGCAGCTTGAGGTTGGTGACGCCGACGTACCGATGTCGACTCGCGATGATGAGGCTGTCGGCGACGAGGCGTCGGGTGGGGCCGTGGAGGCTCAGAGCGGTTCTGTCGAGCGATCGGCAGGCGGGGCGCCTGCGGACGAAGACGCTGATGAGGCGTCCGCCGAGGAATCGTCTGGTGAGGTAGCTGCGGTTGACGGGCTTGCGGGGGAGCAGCCGTCGGGTGACGGTGTGCCGAGTTCTGTAGAGGCTCGTACGTTGGCATCCGGGTCCGCGGATGGGGCGGACACGGCGGCGTCGGCGGATGATGTTGCCGAGTCTGCTGAGATGGTTACGGCGGCTGATCTGAACGGGTCGCTCGATGTCGCCGGGCCGGGGGAGTTGGCTGGAACCGCCGGCGACGTACCGGAGGACGAGTTGGCGGAAGCTGACGACGTCCTGGCGGTGGAGTCGTCGGATGCGGGTGAGTCTTCGGGGCTTGCGGCTGCGCCGACGCTTCCGACCAAGGGGGCGAGGGGAACCGACGCTGGAGCACCCGACGCGGCGCGCGCATCCAAGGCACCCGCATCCAAGGCACCCGCGCCCAAGGCACCCGCGCCCAAGGCGCCCACAGCCGTGCCGGCTGCTGCCGCAGATGTGTCTGTGGTGGAGCTCGCCCAAGCGCCGGCGGCGCCAGCGAAGGCCCCAGCCCACGCAGGCCGGGGCGCGACCACAGGGCAGGTAGTCGAGCCCGTAGCTGTTGTCGGCCTTGCCGCTCGGTTGCCCGGGGCAACTGGGTTGGAGCAGTTCTGGGACAACCTCGTCAACGGGACCGAGAGCTTGCGCCGGTTCTCGCCGGAGGAGTTGCGCCGGGCGGGCGATGCCGAGGCGCTTCGTGACGACCGGCTGGTCGCGGTCAGTGGCGCGCTGGATGACGTGGAGTCTTTCGACGCGGCCTTCTTCGGGCTGAGTGCGCGTGAGGCCGAGCTGACCGAGCCCGCGCAGCGGTTGTTCCTGGAGGTCTGCCAGCAGGCCCTGGAGCACGGTGGGCATGCGGGGGCGAGCTCCCGGATCGGCGTGTTCGCCGGGTCCGGCATGAACCTGTACGGCGCGCAGCCGGGCGAGAACCTCGCGACCCGCGTCGCCTACCGGCTCGGGCTGACCGGGCCGGCGATCGGCGTACAGGCTGCTTGGTCGTCGTCGTTGGTTGCCGTGCACCTCGCATGTCAGGCGCTCAGGAGCGGCGACGCCGATCTTGCGCTGGCCGGCGCGGCGGCCGTACATGTGCCTCAGGCAACGGGTTACCCCGTGAGCGCCGGATCGATCCTCTCGCCGACCGGGCACCTGCGCGCGTTCGACGCCGACGCCGACGGGACCGTCGGTGGCAACGGCGTCGCGGCTGTGCTGCTGAAGCGGCTCGATCAGGCGATCGCCGACGGCGACACCGTGTACGCCGTGATCCGTGGATCGGCTGTCAGCGAGGGCGACCAGGTCGAGCTGGTCGAGCGGGCGCTGGAGAAGTCCGGTGTCCCGGCCGAGTCGATCAGTTACGTCGAGGCCAGCGCGGCCGGTACGCCGGACGCCGACGCCGCCGAGTTCCTTGCCCTGAGCAATGCCTTGCGCAAGCACACCGACAAGGTCGGGTTCTGCACGATCGGTTCGGTCAAGCCGAACATCGGGCACCTGGCCAGCGCGGCCGGGATGGCCGGGCTGATCAAGACGATTCTGATGCTGCAGCACCGCACGCTCGTTCCGACGATCAACTACGACCGGCCGAACCCGAAGCTCCAGCTGACCGGCAGCCCCTTCGTGATCGGTACGCGGGTCGGCGACTGGGAGTCCGGTACGCCGCTGCGCGCCGGTGTCAGCGCGATAGATGCCCGGGGCACCAGTGCGCACGTGATCCTCGAGGAGGCGCCGCGCCAGATCCGCCGCGGCGACGACGGGCCCGTCGTACTGGCGCTGTCCGCGCCGGATCCGCACGGGCTGAGCGATCTCGCCGAGCTGTACCGCGCCGACTTCGAGGCCGGCACCGGGCACCGGCTGATCGACCTCGCCGGTACGGCGGCGCTCGGCCGCCCGGCGCACCGGCACCGCATCGCGGTCGCGGGTTCGTCGGAGCAGGAGCTCGCGGAGGCGCTCGGCTCGGCGATCCCGGCGGAGGTTCCGCGCGGCGGACCCGGCCCGCTCGGGTACGCGTTCACCGGTCAGGGCGCCGCGCGCCGCGGCATGGCGGCGGGGCTCGCGGCCCGGTTCCCCGTGTTCCGTTCGGTACTCGACGAGTGCGACAAGGTGTACGCCGAGGAGTTCGGTGGGAGCCTGCTCGAACTGCTGCTGACCCCCGCGACCGGGACCGAAGGCGTCTGGCCGACGGAGACCGCGCAGCCGGCGCTGTTCGCGTTCGAACTCGCGCTGGCGAGGCTTTGGGAGTCGTTCGGCGTCCGGCCCGCGCTCGTGGTCGGGCACAGCGTCGGCGAGTACGCCGCTCTGTGCGTCGCGGGCGCCCTGTCGACGGCGGACGGCGTGCGGCTGACCGCGAAGCGCGGCGAGCTGATGCAGCGCGGAACGGTGCCGGGGGCAATGGTTGCCGTGCGCGCCGATGCCGACCGGGTCCGCGAGCTGGCCCAGACGCCGGGCGTAGAGGTTGCTGCGGGCAACGGTCCGCAGTCGTTCGTACTGGCCGGGTCCGAGGTGATCGTCGGGCAGCTGGCCGAGCAGCTCGACCGGCTTCAGGTGTCGTGGCAACGACTGGACGTCGACCGCGCGTTCCACAGCTCGCTGGTCGACCCGATCCTGTCCGACTTCGCCGAGTTCGTTGCCACGGTCAAGCTTCGGCCGCTGCGCACGCCGATGGTGTCGTCGTGGTCGGGCGAGCTGCTGGAGAGCGGGACGAAGCTCGACGAGGACTACCTGGTCGGCCAGCTGCGGCAGCCGGTGCTGTTCGGCGACGCGGTCGAGGCGCTGACCGCGGCCGGGTGCCGGCGGTTCCTGGAGCTCGGGCCGGACGCCGTACTGTCCCCGGCCGGTCGGCGGATCGCGCCGAACAGCACGTGGATCCCGGCGCAGCGCCTCGGGCAGGACCCGGTGCTGGCGACGATGAACGGGCTGGCCGAGCTGTACCTGCAGGGGACCGAGATCAACTGGGCCAAGGTGTACGCCGACGGCGGGCGCGTGCCGCTGCCGACGTACCCGTTCCGCCGGGTGCACTACCCGGTGGACGTTTTCGCCCGCGCGCCCGAGCCGACGCAGGCGAAGGCCGCGCGGGTCGAGGAGCCGGCCGACGAGCTGCGTCCGGTCGAGCGGACGAGCGGTGCGCTGAAGCGGATCCCGCTGGACCCGCCGGCCGCGAAGACGACCGAGAGGACCGCTCCGGAGCCCGAGCCGGAGGCGGCTGAGGAGTCGCCGTTCGCGATCCCCGCGGACGACGTCGACCGCGTGGTCGTCGTACCGGCGCCTGCGGCAACCGCTCAGGAGTCCGAGGCAACCGGTCGGGAGCCCAAGGCAACCGCTCAAGAGCCCAAGGCAACCGGTCAGGAGGCCCAGGCAACCGTCCAGGAGCCCGAGGTAACAGACGACGCTCGGAAGCCGTCGAGCGACGAGTCCGGCTACGCCGCGGCGGCCGACCCCGAGGTCGTTGCCGAGCGCTACCGCGAGTCCCTCGACCTCGTGCTCGACCTGACCAGCGAGCAGCTCGGACTCGACCCGTACGACGTGACCGTCGACCACTCGTTCGCCGAGCTCGGGGCCGACCGCGCGTCGATGCAGCGCGTCGTCGACGAGGTGTTCCGCAAGTTCGACGTCGAGGTGAAGCCCGAGGCGTTGTTCGAGGACCTGATCACGCCGCACAAGCTCGCGTCGGCGGTCGCCGCGAAGACGCCGCCGTCGGCGTTCACCGCGCAGCCGAAGCCGACGAAGCCGGTGACACTGAAGCCGGCCCGGATCCGCGTGCTGCCGGAGGTCCCGAAGAAGGAAGAGCCGAACGCGCGCGCTGCGCTGGCGGTGCTCGGATCGGGGCTGGCCGAGCTGGCGGCGAAGGTCGATGCCGCGGCGTCGGCGACGAGCGAGGCCGATCTGCCCGGCTCGGGGATGGCTGCGCTGATGTCGCAGCAGCTGCGCGTGGCCAGTCAGCTGGTCGACGGCGTCACGAAGCTCATGCACGAGCAGTTGGCGCTGCTGGGCGACGTACCGCAGCAGCAGGGCGGCGCGGATGCAGGGCAGCCCGGTACGCCGCGAGCAGGCGCGGGTCAGCCCGGTGCGGGCGCCGCCCAGGGCGGAGCGGGCGCGGGTCAACCCGGCGCGGGCCAGGGTGGAGCGGGCGTGGGTCAATCCGGCGCGGGCCAGGGCGGAGTGGGCGCGAGCCAGGATGGAGTGGGCGCGGGTCAGCCCGGAGTGGACGCCGGCCAGGGTGGAGCGGGCGTGGGTCAGCCCGGAGCCGGCGCGGGCCAGGCCGGCGCGGGCGCAGCCGCAGCCGACCCGGCAACCATCGAAGCCGAACGCGCCCGCCAGCGCGCGGCGATCCAGTACTGGCAGGCCGCACTGAGCGGCGCCCAGCCGCTCGTCCTCCCGGCGGACAAGGCCCGCCCCGAGGCATCGGCCGGCACGGCGAAGCTCGTGCACGAGCTGGACGCGGGCCTCGGCGAGGCCGTGTTCGCGTTCAGCCGGCAGCGTCGCCTGAGCCCGCTGATGACGATGCTCGCAGCGGTCGGCACGGTGCTCGGCCGGTTCGCGGCGCAGGACGACATCACCATCGGCGCGGCCGCGCTGCGCAGCCAGGAGCCCACGCCGCTGCCGCTCAGGATCGACCTGTCCGGCGAGCCCGACCTCGGCGAGCTGGCCCAAAGGGTGCGCGAGGCAACGACCGGCGCGTTCGACCACGCCGGCGCCGACCTCGCCGTCCTCGAGCAGGATCCGCTCTACCAGGTCCTGGTCGTCTTCGAACCCACCACCGACGAGCTGCCGACCGGGCTCGACCTCCGGCTCACGCTCGCCAACCACTCGCAGGGCATCACCTGTACAGCGGACTACCGCTCCGGTCTGTTCGACGAGACGACGATCAAGCGGCTCATCGACTACCTCGAAGCCGTCCTGCGCCGCGCGCTCGCCCAGCCGGGCGCGTCGCTGCCCGACCTGATGCTGCCGATCGAGTCCGACCGGCTCGCCTTGCGCGAGCTCGAAGGCGCCGCGCCCGCGAGTGGGCCGGTCGGCCGGGTTCGCCGCAACGCGGTCGTCAGCGGTGAGCTGAGCGGGCTGCACACCCTGTTCGAGCAGCAGGTCGCCCGTACGCCGGACGCGATCGCGCTGATCCACGGCGACCGCGAGATCACGTACGCCGAGCTGGACCGGCGCGCGAACGCCGTGGCGTGGCAGCTCGTCGACGTCGCCGTGAAGCCGGGCCAGCTGGTCGCCGTACGGGTTGCTCGTGGGGCTGAGCTGGTGATTGGCGTACTGGCTGTGCTGAAGTCCGGGGCTGCTTACCTGCCACTGGACCCTGGTGTGCCGGAGGCGCGGTGGGCCTTCATGACCGCCGACGCCGGAGCGGTCGCGTTGGTCGGTGACGACGCGGCGCTCGCGGACCGGCTCGGGCTGCGACTGGTGCCGGTGGTTGCCGGAGACAACGACGTACGGGCCGAGCAGGCGCCGCCGGTGAAGGGCGCGGCGGATGATGTTGCCTACTGCATCTACACGTCCGGCTCGACCGGGAACCCGAAGGGTGTCGCGGTTCCGCACCGCGGTCCGGTGAACCTGATCCGGCACTACCTGCGGTCGCGGTCGTCGCTGCGGACGCTGCAGTGGACGTCGTTCGGGTTCGACGTGCACGTGCAGGAGATGTTCACCGCGCTCGCGTCGGGCGCCGCGCTGGTGCTGATCGGCGAGGACGATCGGTACGACCCGGACGCGGTCGTTGCCGCGCTCACCGAGTACGGGATCGAGCGGCTGTTCATGACGTTCACGCCGCTGACCGCGCTGCTCGCGACGATGGACGAGATGCCCGAGTTGCCGGCGCTGCGCGAGATCGTCGCCGGCGGTGAGGCGATGGTGCTGACGCACGGGATCCGCGACTTCCTCGCCGCGCACCCGGAATGCCTGTTGTACAACGAGTACGGGCCGACCGAGGCGTCGGTGGTGACGACGATCCACCAGGTCGACCCGACCGAGGACCGGCCGTCGATCGGACGGCCGATCGACGGGGTCGTCGTACGGTTGCTGGACGAGGCGCTGCGGCCGGTGCCCGTCGGTGCGGTCGGGGAGATCCACCTCGGGGGAGTAGCTGTTGCCCAGGGCTACATCGGACGGCCGGACGAGACGATGACGTCGTTCGTCGCCGACCCGGCGACGCCGGGCAGCCGGTTGTACCGGACGCGGGACCTCGGGCGCTGGCAGCCGGACGGCACGTTGGACTACCTCGGGCGGGTCGACGACCAGGTCAAGATCCGCGGGCACCGGGTCGAGCCGGGCGAGACCGAGCACGTGCTCGCCGACCTCGACGGGGTGATCGACGCGGTCGTCGTCGCGTGCGTGAACCCGGCGGGTGACACGTGTTTGATCGGGTACGTCGTACTGGACGACGAGGACCCGGCGGTGCTCGCGCGGTTGATGCTGGAGCTGACCAAGGAGCTCCCGATCTACTTGGTGCCTGCCGACCTGATCCCCATCGAGGAGCTCCCGCTGGACGCGGCCGGCAAGCTCGACCGCCGCCAGCTTCCCGAGCCGGAATGGCTCAAGGACTAACAGCTACAGATGTCCCGGGCTCGTGGGCTCCGCCCACCTCGCCCCGGGAAAGACAGAGAGCGAGAAGCCTGTCCCGCCCGCGGGGTGGGCTACGACAAGCCCGCCCCGGGTCAGCCTGCCGTCGGGCCCGGCCCGCCGCGAACCGGCGGGATCCGGCGCGGTGCGGTGCGCCGCGGGTCCGGCGCGGCGTGGTGCGGGACCGGTCCGGCGTGGTGCGGGTCCGGTGCGGCTCGGCGCGGGCCCGGCGCGGCGTGGTCCGGTCCGGTCCGGTACGGCGCGCCGCGGGTCTGGTGCGGTGCCGGGTCCGGTGTGACGTGGGCCTGGTCCGCCGCGGTGCGGCGCGGTGCGGGTCTCGTGCGGTGCGGCGTGGCCCCGGTCTGGTGCGGCGCGGTGCGAGTCCGGTGCGGTGCGCCGTGGGTCCGGCGCGGTCCGGTCCGGTGCGGCGCGGTGTGGCGTGGGTCTGATCCGCCGCGGTGCGGCGCGGTGCGGGTCTCGTGCGGTGCGGCGCGGTCCCGGTCTGGTGCGGCGCGGTGCGAGTCCGGTGCGGTGCGCCGTGGGTCCGGCGTACGCCGCACCGGTCGGCGCCGCCTCGGCCTCGGCCGCGGTCCGGCGCGGTGTGGCGCGGGTCGGTCCGCCACGGCGCGACGCGGTGTGGCGCGGGTCCGGTCCGCCACGGCGGGACGCGGTGCGGGTACGCGCGGTGCGAGTCCGGTGCGGTGCGGCGTGGTGTGGGTCCGGTCCGGCGCGCTGCGGGGTTCGGTGCGGCGCGGTGCGGTCCGGTGCGGCGCGAGCCTGATCGCCCACGCGCACTAACGCTTTCCCTCGGCCGGAGCGGCCTCAGGCCGCGCGGCCTTGTCGGCCGCATGCGTGCCGGGCTCAGCCCGAGCGGCTTCCGCCGGATGCGAGCACGTGCAGCCCGCAGTACGACGAGCAGCGTGTCCGCCCCCGCCGGCACGCCCCGGCCGGCGTCGTACAAGAAACAGCGATGCCCGCCCGGTTGTCCTACCGGGCGGGCGTTTTCAGAACTCTGGACGTCGGTTCTGCACCGTGGACGGGGGTGTGAGTCCCAGTGACAGCCCTCCCGCGGTCACCGGCCCACCGTCCGCGGTGCAGAACCCGCGTCGATCCTCATCCCTCCTGAGGATCGATCGCACTCACGGCCCGGCGGCGCAGCAGTGCGTAGGCACTGATCACGCAGATGAGCAGCGAGTAGACGGCCCAGACGGATCCGACGTTGCCGAGCTCGTCCCCGTTCCCACGGGATCCGACCGCGACGACGGCGGTGACCGCGACCAGCGCGATCAGTGGGCCGGTCCAGCCCAGCACGCCCATCCGTACCGGCTGCTCGGACTCGGACGCGTCGTCCGGGTCGAGCAACGCGGAGATGGCGTGTCCCCGGAGGAACTCGTGCAGGGCCGCGACGCCGCACGCGGCGGCGACGTTCAGCAGCAGCAGGCGGTCGGCGATGCCGGCGACCGGTACGCCGGCGACGGTGCCGTAGACCACGGCGTACACGTCGACGGGAACCGTCGCGGCGGCGACGCCGATCACGGCCAGCTGGAACAGCCGCGGGCGGCGTACCGCGGCCCGCAGGCGGCCGTGCGCGCTGGTCGTGACGACCACCAGCGCGGTGAAGAAGAGTGCGAAGACCACGAGTACGGCGACGTCCATCATGACCTGTTCCTCTGGTCGAGCGCTGCCCCGGACAGCGCTGGTGGACGTGCGTACGTGATGTGTGGAGCCCGCGTGCGCGGCGGAGAGTCGCCTCTCCGCCGCACTCGCAAGCGGTCAATCCCTGGCATGCAGGCCCCCCTGATTGCCCTTGGATGACGTGCCCCCACCCCATCCATCCGTTGCATCGCGTGGACAGGGGTCGCCGTTACAGACTTTTCGGCATTGGGGTAAAAATTGCACAAAATTGCGCGGGAGATCCCTTTCCGAGCGGCGCAACTGTGTGTAAAGGCTGCAGCCGGTGGTCCGGCCGTCACGCGCCGTTTCCGTCGGACTGTCGGACAAAGTCCAAGGCCGGTGGTCAGAGCCAGGTCAGGTGGTCAGAGCCCGTTCAGGTGGTCGCCCACGCCAGCCGGGCCGCACCGAGCAGCCCGGCGTTGGCGAGCTGCGCCGGCTCGACCGTCAGCTCCGTGACGAACGGGAGCTGAGCCAAGCGCTTCACCCAGCGGCCGACCGGGTCGAACAGGATCGGGCCGGCCTTCGCCACCCCGCCGCCGATGACGACCGTGGTGAGGTCGACCGTGACCGCGGTCGCAACGATGCCCGCGGCAAGGGCCTGGGCGCCGTCGTCGAAGACCGCGAGCGCGATCTCGTCGCCGGCCGCGGCGTCGGCCGACAGCACCGCGGCGTCGACCTGCTCGCCGGTCCGCCACCCGCGACGCTGGGCCCGGGCGACCATCCGGGGACCGCTCGCGTACGTCTCGACGCACCCGTACGAACCGCAGGCGCACGCCTCGCCGTCCAGGTCGACCACCATGTGCCCGAGGTGCGCGGCGTTGCCGGACTGGCCGAGCAGCGGCTTGCCGTCGACGACGATCCCGGCGCCGACACCGGTCGAGACGACGATGCCGAGCAGCGTGTCGACCGCGCGGCCCGCGCCGGTCCAGGACTCACCGAGCGCGAAGCAGTGACCGTCGACGCCGAGCTCGACCGGTACGTCGCCGACCAGCGCCCGGACGCGGTCGACGAGGGGGAAGTTGCGCCAGCCGGTGATGTTCACCGGGGAGACCAGTCCGTGGGTGAGGTCGAGCGGACCCGCCGACCCGATCCCGACCGCGATCGGCGTCGTACCGGCGGTCACGCGCCCGACCAGTTCCGCGAGCGCGGCGAACACCTGGTCGGCGTCGCCGGGCGGGGTGAGAATCCGGTCCTCGGTGAGGATCGTCCCGTCGGCGGCCACCAGTGCGGCCGCCATCTTGGTGCCGCCGATGTCGATGCCGAGAACGGTCGCGGACGCGTCGGTCATGGGCGGGTGATCTGCACTGTCACGGTGATCGGGCTCCGGTCGGTGGCGGTCAGGTCGAGAGACAACGTTATCTGCAAGTCGCTGATACAGCGAGAGGTAACCGCGGCCAATCACGCATGACGACGCCACAACGTGCGCGGATAGGCCGTTGGGGCGTACTGACGGTCACTGACAACGATGGCCTTTGAAAGGACAAAAAGAGCTCCCCCGTCGCGCCCTTCGGGCGCGACGGGGGAGCGAAGGGAAAGCGGGAGCTGTCAGAGCCGAGCCCCGGTCGGCCGGGCTGCGCCGGCCCTGCCCATCCCGAAGATCAGCTCAGGTTGAGGCCCGGGCGGCCTGCCTCGACCGTGAAGCTGGCACGAGTGGAGACCGGGGCTCCCGGCGTGCTGACGTACGGGATGACCTTGAAGTCGGCCTGGAGGGTGTCGCGGGTGATGCGGGTGCTGACGTAGCCGCGCTGGTTGTTGAGGAGCTTGATGTGCGGGTTCTCGTCGAGCTGCAGCTGACCGCCCGACGGGAAGTCCTGGCCGTCGCCGCCCGACGTGATCGAGGTGGTGACCAGCTCGACGCCGACGGTGCGCGACGAGGGGTCGCGGAAGTCGGCCTTCAGGTCGTTGGCGTAGTGCTTGTGCACGTCACCGGTCAGTACGACGGGGTTGGTGACGTGCCGCTGCCGGAAGCCGTCGAGGATCCGCTGCCGCGAGGCGACGTACCCGTCCCAGGCGTCCATGCTGTAGCTGACCGCCGGGCCCGCGGTGAAGTCCCGCGCGCCGAAGAACACCTGCTGACCGATCACGTCCCACGTCGACGACGACCGGCCGAGCCCGTCGAGCAGCCACTTCTCCTGCGCCGGACCGGTGATCGAGCGCGCCGGGTCGAGCGCCGCCGGGCAGTCCGACGTCGTGTCGTTGCAGGCCTGGTCGCTGCGGTACTGCCGGGTGTCGAGCATGTGGAACGACGCCAGCCGCCCCCACTGGATCCGCCGGTAGATCTGCAGGTCGATGCCGCGCGGGATCGAGCTGCGTCGCAGCGGCATCATCTCGTAGTACGCCCGGTACGCCGCCGCGCGCCGTTCCAGGAACCCGGCCTGCCCGGCCGGCGACGGGATCTCGTCGGCGTAGTTGTTCTCCAGCTCGTGGTCGTCCCAGACCACGACCCAGGGCGCGACCGCGTGCGCGGCCTGCAGGTCCGGGTCGGTCCGGTACTGCGCGTGCCGGACCCGGTAGTCGGCCAGCGTCCAGATCTCCTTGGCAGGTGAGTGGACACGCTCGCCGGTGCCGCCGCCGCCCTCGTAGATGTAGTCGCCCAGGTGCAGCACCAGCGACGGGTGCTCCTCGGCCATCCTCTTGTACGCCGTGAAGTAGCCGCCCGAGTAGTTCGAGCAGGACACGAACGCCATGTCGAGCGGGCTCCCGTACGTCCCCGGCAGCGGCGTCGTCAGCGTGCGGCCGATCGCGGAGACGTGACGCTCGCAACGGAAGCGGTAGTAGTACTCGCGGCCGGGCAGCAGCCCGCGAACCTCGATGTGGACGGCGTGCGCCGACTCCGGCGTGGCCGAAACGACGCCGGACCGTACGACGCGACGCATGCCGGGGTCGAGCGCGACCTGCCACTGCACCTGGTACCGGCGGCTCGGCATCCCGCCCATGCCGTCGGCGGCGAGCGGGTCGAGCGCGAGCCGGGTCCACAGCACGACGCTCTGGTAGTCGGGGTCGCCCGAGGCGATGCCGAGCGTGAACGGGTCGGGCAGCGGCTGGTGCGAGCCGCCGACCGGCATCGGCGATCCGGCGGCGGGCAGCGAACCGGCAGGCAGCGAACCGGCCGCGGCGATGACGGTGGCGCCGGCGGCCGAGGCCACCAGCAGCTTGCGTCGGGTGATCGGTGTGACGGGCATGGCGGAGCTCCGTAACTGATCGGGGGATGGGATTCCCATCCACCCTGGTGCGCCGCTCCGAACCTCAGGTGACGCTGGGAGGTGCCGTTGATGAACTCACGTGGCGTGAGACATCCCCGGGTCCATTGGCATCGGGTGGTCGGGCGCGAGAGGGTGGCCGCATGAGTGACCAACTGGAACGCGACGCCGCCGGCGCCCTGATCGTCGGCTTCACCGGTACCACCGCCCCCGACGACCTGCGCCGGGCGATCGCGAACGGCCTCGGCGCGGTGATCCTGTTCACCCGCAACGTCGTCGACGCCGACCAGGTGTCCGCCCTGACCGCCGCGCTGCGCGCCGAGCGACCGGACCTGCTGATCGCGATCGACCACGAGGGCGGCGAGTTCAGCCACCTGGCACCGGCCAACCCCTGGCCGCTGTCGTCGCCGCGGGCGCTCGGCGAGCTCGACGACACCGACCTGACCCGCTCGTCGGCCCGCGACGCCGCCGCCACGCTGGCGGGTCTCGGCATCGACGTGATGCTCGCGCCCTCGGTCGACGTGAACAGCAACCCGGCCAACCCGATCATCTCGACCCGCTCCTTCGGTACGACGGCCGGCGTGGTCTCGCGCCACGGCGTCGCGTTCGTCCAGGGCGTGCACGACGCCGGCATCGCCGCCTGCCCGAAGCACTTCCCGGGCCACGGCGACGTCGCCGTCGACTCCCACCTCACCCTGCCGCGGGTCGACCGGTCGATCGAGCAGGTCACCGCCGTCGAGCTCGCGCCGTTCAAGGCGACGATCGAGGCCGGCGCGGACCTGGTGATGAGCGCGCACATCGTCTTCTCGGCGTACGACGACCAGCCGGCCACCCTGTCGCGCAGGCTCCTGCAGGGCTTGCTGCGCGACGAGCTCGGTTTCACCGGCGTGATCACCACCGACGCGCTCGAGATGCAGGCGATCACCAGCACCCGGTCGATCGAGCAGGCCGCGGTCGCGTCGATCCGCGCCGGTGCGGACCTGGCGATGATCGCGATCGGCGAGGCCGACCCGCGGGCGCTGACCGCCGAGATCGTCGGTGCCGTCGGCAACGGAACGCTCGACGCGGCGCGCGTCAGCGAGGCGGCTCAAAGGGTCCGCGATCTGGCCGCCGACCTGGCGACGCGGACCAGGCTGCCCGGCCTCGACGGTGCCCCGACCCGCGAGGTCGCGGCCCGGACAGTGACCGGTCAGGAGTTCCCGGCGCTCGGCGGTTCGCCGTACGTGGTGGATCTGACGCAGGGGCTGCACCCGGCGTGGAACCCGTACTTCAGTGGTCTGCCCGAGGTCTTCGCCCGGATCGCGCCCGGCTCGGCCGGGGTCGTGCTGCGGGGCGCGGACGCCGAGGCGCTCGGCGAGGCCCAGGCGGCGGCGATCGGCCGGCCGTTGGTGGTCGCCGTCCAGGACGCGGTCCGGACGCCGTGGATGCGCGCGGCGCTGCAGCACCTGATCGAGAGCCACGAGGGCGAGGTGTTCGTGCTCTGCACGGGGATCCCGGAGGACCGGGCGCTGGTCCCGGCGAGCGTGCCGACCGCGGTCACGTACGGGCGGAACCTGGTCGTGCTCGAGGCGGTCACGCAGCTCCTGACCCGCAAACCGTAAATCCTATATCCTATCGTCACGACCCCGACCTCGAGGAAGTGCGCGATGGCGATCCAGCCCTGGTTCGAGCAGGCCAAACTCGGCATCTTCATCCACTACGGCATCTACGCGGTGAACGGGATCGCCGAGTCCTGGTCGTTCTTCACCGGCGAGATCAGTCACGAGGACTACCTGAAGCAGCTCGACGGCTTCACCGCGGCGAAGTTCGACGGTGAGGCGTGGGCCGAGCTGTTCGAGGCGGCCGGCGCCCGGTACGCCGTACTGACGTCGAAGCACCACGACGGCGTCGCGCTCTACGACACCGCGGCGAACGATCTGTCGACGGTGAAGGCGACGCCGGCGCGGCGGGACATCGTCAGCGAGTACGTCGACGGGCTGCGCGCGCACGGGCTGAAGGTCGGGCTCTACTTCAGCCATCTCGACTGGACGCACCCCGACTACGCGTCGGTGCGGCCGGCCGGGATGCCGGCGGACGAGCGGGGCAATCCGTACGCCGTACCGGCTGCTGGTGAGGAGAACCCCGAGGCCTGGGAGCGGTTCCTCGCGTTCCACCGGACGCAGCTGACCGAGATCATGGATCGGTTCACGCCGGACCTGCTGTGGTTCGACGGGGACTGGGAGCGCGATCCGGAGCAGTGGCGGATGGAGGAGGTGCGCGACCTGATCGCCGCCAAGCTGCCGGAGTCGGTGGTGAACGGGCGGATGCGCGGCGGGTTCGGCGACTACGCGACGCCGGAGCAGGGTGTGCCGATCGTGCCGCCGGCCGGGCCGTGGGAGCTGTGCGTCACGATCAACGACTCGTGGGGGTTCCAGCACGACGACCACCACTACAAGTCGGTCCGGCAGCTGATCCGGCTGTTCGCGGAAACGATCGGTGGTGGCGGCAACCTACTGCTCGACGTGGGTCCGCGGGAGGACGGCAGCATTCCCGAGGAGCAGGTCGAGCGGCTGCGCGAGCTGGGGGACTGGATCCGGCGGCACGAGCGCGCGGTCTTCGGGACGACGCGGGGCCTGCCGAACGGTGCTTTCTACGGCGCGTCGACGGTGTCGGCGGACCGGCGCAAGGTCTACCTGTTCGGCTTCGACCGGCCGAACGAGTACTTCGTGGTCCGCGGCATCCGCAACAAGGTGCTCAAGGCAACGATCGTCGGCTCGGACGTCGAGCTCCGGATCGACCGCCAGGGCGGTGGGATCGAGGGCGCCGCGGGATGGACGTACCTGTACGTCGACTCGGATACAGCCCTGGACCGCGACTGCACGGTCGTCGAGCTGGAGCTGGAAGGCGAGCTCGACGTCGCCGAGCACCACACGCGCGACTAGAAACGCCGGGCGGTCAGCGTCAGGTCCAGTGCGTTCTGCTCCACGTAGTTCAGCGCGTGCCGGACCGCGCCGACCGACACGATCGTGTCGCCGAGCGATGACACCGCGATCTTCGGCGGCGTACTGGTGAAGGTCGCGAGCAACTCGTCGATCGACGGCAGCAAAGCCTTCGCCGCCTCCGCGACCGCACCGCCGATCACCACCAGCTCGGGGTTGAAGAGAATCCCGAGCGTCGCCACCACGCGCGCCGTCCGCTGACCGACGACCTCCAGTACGTCGATCGCCGCGCGATCGCCCTGCGCCGCCGCGGCGAACACCATCTCCGCCGTCACCGGCTCACCGGCCGCAAGCTCCCGCAGTACGGTCCGAACCGCCGGATCGGCGATCGCCGCGGCGCCGCGTTCCCGCGCGATCCGCGCGATCCCGTGCGTGTCGCCGACGCCCTCGACGAGCTTGAGGTAGACCATCTCGCCCGCACCACCGCGACTCCCGTGCAGCAATCGGCCCGAGTCCATCAAACCCGACCCGAACCGCTCACCGGCCAGCAGGACGACGAGGTCGTCCACACCCTGCGCCTCACCGCGCCAGTGCTCCCCGAGCACCGCGAGGTTCGCGTCGTTCTCCAACAGTGCGGGCCAGCCGTGCAGCTTCGACAGTCGCGCCGTCAGCCCGGCGTCGAACCGTCGCCAGAACTCGTCGTCGGCCAGGATGCTCCCGCTCCGGTCGACCGGAGCCGCGACCCCGACGCCGGCCGCGATCACCTGGTCGTCGGTCACCTCCGCGGCCCGCATCGCGTCGGCCACGGCCTCGTCGACCAGGTCGGTCCGCTCGCCCGGCTCCTTCACCGCGGCGAACGAGCGCCCGGCCTTGGCCAGCGTCTCGCCGCGCAGGTTGGCGACCACGACGGTCGTCTTCGCCGCGCCGACGTCGATGCCGAGCACGAACCCGGCACCGCTGTTGAACTCGAAGCGCCGCGAGGGCCGGCCGACGCTGGACTCGTCGCGGACCGGGTCGAGCTCGAGCACCCAGCCCATGCCGATCAGGTCGTTGCAGACCGCGTGCACGGTCGCCCGGGTCAGCCCGGTGGCCTCGATCAGTCCGGTTCCGGTCATCACCCCCGCGGTCGAGAGCACGCCGAGTAGCTTGCTCGCGTTCACCCGCCGCAGCAGTGGCGGAGTGGCCGCAGATGTCTTTGGCATATCCCTCTTGACCTCCTCGTGGACCGCCCGCACAATACTACAGATTCTAAATTTAAAGTCTATATAAACCGGTACCCAGAGTGAGGCTCTCTTGACTACTTACGCCCAGGAGACGAGCGCTGCCGACTGGTGGCGGCAGGCGGTCGTCTACCAGGTCTACCCGCGCAGCTTCGCCGACTCCGACGGTGACGGCATCGGCGACCTGCAGGGAATCATCAGCCGGGTCCCGTACCTGACGTCGCTCGGCATCGACGCGGTCTGGCTGAGCCCGTTCTACCCGTCCGCCCTGGCCGACGGCGGGTACGACGTGGACGACTACCGCGACGTCGACCCGCGGCTCGGCACGCTCGCCGACTTCGACGAGCTGGTCGGCATGCTGCACGACAACGGCATCAAGCTGATCGTCGACATCGTGCCGAACCACAGCTCCGACCGGCACGAGTGGTTCCAGGAGGCGCTGGCCGCGCCGAAGAACTCGCCCGAGCGCGACCGGTACATCTTCCGCGAGGGCGACGGCGACCAGCCGCCGTCGGACTGGGACTCGGTCTTCGGTGGGTCGGCGTGGGCGCAGATCCACGACGGCCAGTGGTACCTGCACCTGTTCGCCGCCGAGCAGCCCGACCTCAACTGGGACAACGACGAGGTCCGCGAGGACTTCGTGAAGACGCTGCGGTTCTGGTCGGACCGGGGTGTCGACGGGTTCCGCGTCGACGTCGCGCACGCGCTGAAGAAGGACCTGACCGAGCCGCTGCCGTCCAAGACCACGCTGCCCCGGCAGTCCGAGTCGTACGGCGTGCACCCGCTGTGGGACCGCGACGAGGTGCACGACATCTACGTCGAGTGGCGCAAGGTGCTGAACGAGTACGACCCGCCGCGGTCGGCGGTCGCCGAGGCGTTCGTACCGGCTGCTCGCCGGGCTCGGTACGCGAGCGCGGCCGGGCTGGGGCAGGCGTTCAACTTCGACCTCCTGCAGGCCGACTGGGACTTCGACAAGTTCCGTCAGGTGATCAAGGAGAACCTGGCGCTCGCCGACCAGAACGGGTCGTCCTCGACGTGGGTGTTCTCCAACCACGACGTCGTACGGCACGCCACGCGGTACGGGCTGCCCAGGGATCCCGACGGCGCCTGGCAGGACGGCAAGGCGTGGCTGCTGAGCAACGGCACCGAGCCGACGGTCGACGTCGAGCAGGGGCTGCGGCGCGCGCGGGCCGCCGTACTGCTGATGCTGGCGCTGCCTGGCTCGGCGTACCTGTACCAAGGTGAGGAGCTCGGGCTGCAGGAGGTCGGCGAACTGCCGGCAGCGAACCTGCAGGACCCGGCGTACTTCCGCTCCAAGGGCGCCGAGAAGGGCCGCGACGGCTGCCGCGTCCCGCTGCCGTGGACGGTCGGCGGTCTGTCCTTCGGCTTCGGCTCCGGCGGCTCGCACCTGCTCCAGCCGAAGTGGTTCGGCGGGTACTCGGTGGAGGCGCAGCAGAGCGACCCCGACTCGACCCTGAGCCTCTACCGCAAGGCTCTCGCCGTACGCCGTGGCCTGCAGACCGGCGAAGGCCTCGAGTGGGTCGACGGCGTCGAGTGGGCCCTCCACTTCCGCCGCCCCGGCGGCTGGCAGTCCATCACCAACTTCGGCGCCGCCCCCATCGAGCTCCCCGAAGGCGCGGTCGTCCTCTCCAGCGCCCCCCTGGAAGGCGAAAAGCTCCCCACCGACACGACCGCCTGGCTGATCTGAAGAGCCGCCCACCGCACCCACCAACCCGCCACCCTCGTGGGTTGGTGAGTGCGGTACCGCGAGCGCTGGACAGGTCGGCCGGCGAGGAAAGCGGCTGATCCCGGCGGGACCAGCTGATCCCGCGCTCGGGCGCGATGCGCCGCCAAGCGAAGCGAAGGCCCCGGGGCGGCCGCCCCATTCCTCCCACCATCGCCTCTCTTCCCACCCCGACCCCTTGGGGGTGGGGAGAGAGGGTGCGGCAGGATGGGTGGGTGGCGACGAGTCTGGGTGATGTGAAGGCGGTTCTGGATCGGCTCTACGACCCGGCGTGGGCGGAGAGCTGGGACGCCGTCGGGCTGGTGACGGGGGATCCGGAGCAGCCGGTGGGGAAGGTGTTGTTCGCGGTCGACCCGATGCGGGCGGTGGTGGACGAGGCGATCGACGGTGGGTTCGACCTGATCGTCAGTCACCATCCGTTGCTGCTGCGCGGAGTGAACAGCGTCGCCACGACAACGCCCAAGGGGCGAGTGGTACATGACCTGATCCGGAGCGGGACGGCGTTGATCGTCTGTCACACCAACGCGGACAACGCGAACCCTGGGGTCAGTGACGCGCTGGCCACCGCGCTCGACCTGCGAGACACCCGCCCGTTGAAGGCGATGCCGTCGGAGCAGATGGACAAGCTCGTCGTCTACGTGCCGATCGACGAGACGCAGCAGATGATCGACGCGCTCGCCGCGGCCGGCGCGGGGCGGATTGGCGACTACGACCGCGCGGCCTGGTCGACGACCGGCGAAGGAACCTTCCGGCCGCTCGAAGGCGCCAACCCGACGATCGGCACCGTCGGCGCGATCGAGGTCGTTCAGGAATCGCGCGTCGAGATGATCCTCCCGCGGCACCGCCGCCGTGCGGTGGTGGAGGCGATGCGGGCAGCACACTCGTACGAGGAGCCCGCGTACGACGTACTGGAGCTGGCGTCGCTGCCCAGTCAGCGCGGTGGCGGACGCATCGGGACGCTCGGGACGCCGCTGTCGCTGCGCGAGTTCGCCAAGACGGTCGACCGGGGACTGCCGAAGACCGAGCACGGCGTACGGGTCTCAGGCGATCCCGACCGGACCATCAAGACCGTCGCGGTCTGCGGCGGAGCAGGCGACTCCGAGCTCGACCGGGTCCGCGCGGCAGGCGTCGACGCGTACGTGACAGCCGACCTCCGGCACCACCCCGCGACCGAGGCCCGCGCGTACGCCGACGGCCCGGCGCTGGTCGACGTCGCGCACTGGGCCAGCGAGTGGCCGTGGCTGACCGACGCGGATCGACTCCTGGGCGCGGGCTTGGCAGAGCAGGGCAGTACCGTGGACACTCACATCTCGACGCTCCGCACGGATGCCTGGGACCTGCGCCTGTAGGGCCCGCCCGGAGAGCTGACAACTGAACGCAAGATCAAAGGAGCCGACCCTGAACGCCGAGCCCGCTGTCCAACGCCGGTTGCTGGACCTGCAGGATCTCGACCTGCAGCTGGATGTGGTCGCGACCAAGCGCAAGGCATTGCCCGAGCACCAGGCACTGGTCGACCTGGGTGCCGAGAAGTCGGTCGTCGACCGCGAGCTGGTCGGTGCCGACACCAACGTGTCGGACCTGCGGCGCGAGCAGAAGAAGGCCGACAGCGACGTCGAGCAGGTCCGTCAGCGCAAGACCCGCAACCAGCAGCGGATCGACTCCGGCCAGGTCACCTCGCCGAAGGACCTGGCGAACCTGCAGCACGAGATCGGTTCGCTCGACCGCCGGATCTCCGACCTGGAGGACGCCGAGCTCGAGGTGATGGAGAAGCTGGAGGCGGCCGAGGTCGTCCAGACCGATCTGCAGAGCCGCGCCGAGGCGTTCGCCGGCCGCCAGACCGAGTTGGAGGGCACGCGCGACGCTGCGCTCAAGGAACTCGACGAGCAGCGTGCGTCGCTCGGCGACCAACGGTCGACCGCCGCCGCCGAGCTGCCCGACGACCTCGTCACGCTGTACCAGAAGCTCCGCGAGCGCAACGGCGGCATCGGCGCCGCGCCGCTGGTCGGCAAGCGCTGCATGGGCTGCCGGATGGAGCTGGCGCCGTCGGACCTGAGCAAGATCAAGGCGTCCGCGCCCGAGGTCGTCCAGCGCTGCGACGAGTGCGGCCGGATCCTGGTCAGGACGGCGGAGAGCACGGTATGACGTACACGCACGTCATCGTCGAGGCCGACGGTGGATCGCGGGGCAACCCGGGCCCGGCGTCGTACGGCGCGCTGGTCCGGGACCCGGCCACGGGTGAGGTGATCGCCCAGGCCGGGGTGACGATCGGGGTCGCGACGAACAACGTCGCGGAGTACAGCGGGCTGATCGCCGGGCTGGAGCTGGCCGCGGAGTACGCGCCGAACGCCTCGATCGAGGTCCGGATGGACTCCAAGCTGGTCGTCGAGCAGATGGCCGGGCGGTGGAAGGTCAAGCACCCGGACATGAAGCCGCTGGCGATGAAGGCGCAGTCGCTGGCGCCGTTCGGGACCGAGTGGACCTGGGTGCCGCGGGCGCAGAACGCGGCCGCCGACACGCTCGCGAACATGGCGCTGGACGGCAAGCCGGTACCGCTGAAGCCGGCCGAGAACTCGGCCGCCCCGGTGGTCACCGAGGTGTCGGAGCTCGGCAAGGCGATGTCCGGCTGGGGCGGCGTACAGACCGAGCCGCCGACGCGGCTGATCTTCCTGCGGCACGGCGAGACGGCGCACACGGTGGACAAGCGCTTCTCGGGTTCGGGCGGGGACGACCCGGGGCTGAGCGAGATCGGGCGCGAGCAGGCCGAGGCCGCGGCGCAGTACATCGCTGGGCTCGGTCCCATCGACGCGGTGATCGCGTCGCCGATGCTGCGCACCCGGCAGACCGCGGCCGCGGTGGCCGAGCGGCTGGGTCTCGAGGTCGAGGTGCGGGACGCGTGGGTCGAGTGCTCGTTCGGCGACTGGGACGGGCACACCTTCGCCGAGGTGCAGGAGAAGTGGCCGGACGCGCTGAACGCCTGGCTCGGGTCGACCACGGTCGCGCCGCCCGGTGGCGAGTCGTTCGACGCGTGCGCGCGGCGGGCGCGGACCGCGCGGGACGCCGTACTGACGTCGTACCCGGGCAAGACCGTCGTCGTGGTCACGCACGTGACGCCGATCAAGCTGATGGTCCGCGGCGTGCTGCAGGCGCCGATGGCGTCGCTGTTCCGGATGGAGCTGAAGCCGGCCACGGTCACCGAGATCAACTGGTACGCCGACGGCCTGGCCTCGCTGCGCGGCTTCAACGTGGTGCCGCCGCTAGTCTGAGGTCCACGCCGGTACGACGAAGTGCCGGGTCGTCGAGGACGGAGTGGTCGAGTGCCGTTGCAGAAGGTGCATTTCGCCGAGGACGTGCCCGAGGTGCTGCGGGCTTCGCTGCAGACGATCCGGCGTGAGCTCGAGGTGCCGGCCGAGTTCCCGCCCGAGGTGGTCGCCGCGGCCCTCGCCGCGAAGGACAACCCGCGGCTGCCGAAGCTGGACCGGACCGACCTCGAGTTCGTGACGATCGACCCGCCGGACTCGATGGACCTCGACCAGGCCCTGCACATCGAACGGGCCGGCGACGGCTACACCGTGCACTACGCGATCGCGGACGTCGCGGCGTTCGTGCAGCCCGGCGACCCGATCGACGTCGAGGCGCGCAAGCGGGGCGAGACGCTGTACGCGCCGGACAAGCGCACGCCGTTGCACCCGCCGGAGCTGTCGGAGGGCGCCGCGTCGCTGCTGCCCGACGCCGTACGGCCCGCGCTGCTGTGGACGATCACCGTCGACGCGTCCGGCGAGGGCACCGACGTCGTCTGCGAGCGCGCGCTGGTGAAGTCGCGCGCGAAGCTCAACTACGCCGGCGTGCAGAAGGACCTCGATGCCGGTACGGCGTCGGAGTCGCTGCAACTGCTGCGCGAGGTCGGCAAGCTGCGCGAGCAGCGCGAGCTCGAACGCGGCGGGGTCAACCTTCCGATCCCCGACCAGGAGGTCGTCACCGCCGACGGCCAGTGGACGCTGGAGTTCCGCGCGCCGCTGCCGGTCGAGGGGTGGAACGCGCAGATCTCCTTGCTGACCGGGATGGCTGCCGCGCACCTGATGATGTACGGCGAGATCGGGATCCTGCGGACGCTGCCGGAATCGCACGACGACCTGCGCCGCAAGCTGGAGAACACCGCGAAGGCGCTCGGGATCGAGTGGCCGGTCGGTACGTCGTACGCGGAGTTCATCCACGGGCTGGACCCGAAGGTGCCGGCGCACGCGGCGATGCTTGCCGCGTGCACCGTTCTGTTCCGGGGCGCGGGCTACACCTCCTTCTCCGGTGGGGTTCCCGAGAGCCCGGAGCACGCGGCGATGAAGTCGGAGTACGCGCACGTCACCGCGCCGCTGCGCCGGCTGGTCGACCGCTGGACCGGCGAGATCTGCGTCGCCCTGTGCGCGGACGCGCCGGTGCCGGACTGGGTGCGGGAGTCGATGGACGAGATCCCGAAGATCATGGAGGAGTGCGACCGCAAGGCGCACGCCTACGAACGCGCGATCGTCTCGATGGTCGAGGCCGCGCTGGTGCACGACCAGGTCGGTACGACGTTCGACGGCGTGGTCGTCGACGTGGACGACCGCGACCCGAACCGTGGGGTCGTCACGCTGTCCACGCTGGCGATCGAGGGCAAGGTCAAGAGTTCGACGCCACTGCCGCTGGGGCAGGCGGTGCGCGTGAAACTGGTCGACGCGGACATCACCAAGCGGACCATCGCGTTCGAGCTAGCGAACTAGTTGTTGCTCGACCGCTCTTGTCGTGCGGTCGAGGTCGCCGGTCGCGAGCAGGTCGAGCAGCGCGCCGCGGAGGAGCGCCAGTACGGCGGTCCGCCGGGCGCGGGCATGCTTGCTCTCGGCATCGGGTTGTGATGCCTCGAGCAACTCCAGCCAGTCGTCGACGGTGCTGCGCGCCCAGTCGCCCCACGGGCCGCCGGGGGAGACGAGCGAGCGGCCGTAGGCCTCGACCCAGAGGTTCATCAGGGGACGGTGCTCGGGAGCGGACAGCCAGCTCCACAGTTCCAGTGCGATGGCGTCGAGGCCGGGCTGTTCGTCGTACCGGAGTTGTTTCAGCAGGGCCAGTTCGTCGCTGCGCGCCCGGGTGAGCAGCGCGCGGATCAGGCCGTCCTTGCTGCCGAACAGGAACAGCAGCACCCGCGGGCTCGACCCGATCGCGGTCGCCAGCGGGCGCAGCGAGAGGTCGGCGAGGCCGTGGGTGAGCGAGTAGCTGTAGGCGAGCTCCAGCAGTTCCTGCTCCCGGGCGGAAGGGGCTGGCTTCATGGTCGGCACATCGCTAGTATCTCCTACTGAAACAGTCGTGTCAGTAGATCGGGTGGTGCAGATGTCCGCAGCAGTGATCCGTCCCGCCGACCGGCCCGGCGATCTCGGCTGGGTCGTCCAGGCCCACGGCGAGCTGTACGCCGCCGAGTACGGCTGGGGCGTGGCGTTCGAGGCGCTGGTCGCCCGCGTCGTCGCCGACTACGCCGAGCAGCACGACCCGATCCGCGAAACCGCCTGGATCGCCGAGGTCGACGGCGAACGCGCCGGCTGCATCTTCTGCGTCCAGGGCCCCGACGAGTCCACCGCCAAACTCCGCCTGCTCCTCCTCACCCCGGCCGCCCGAGGCCACGGCCTCGGCAGCCGCCTGGTCGACACCTGCCTCGCTTTCGCCCGCAAGGCCGGCTACCAACGCATGGTCCTCTGGACCAACGACCCCCTCGAAGCCGCCCGCACCATCTACCTCAACCGAGGCTTCACCCTCACCGGCTCCGAGCCCCACACCCTCTTCGGCAAAGGCCTCCTCAGCCAGTACTACGAACTGAACCTCACGGACGGACGGTAAGGTTTGCACACCATTACTAACAGTGTTAATAATGGTGTCGGAGGTGGCCGGATGTCGCGCAAAGCACGCGTCGATCGTGAGGGGATCGTTCGAGCCGCGCTCGAGCTGCTGGATGAGAAAGGGCCCGCGGGGCTCTCGATGAGGGCGTTGGGCTCGCGGCTCGGGGTGCAGGCGGCGTCGCTGTACAACCACGTTTCCGGCAAGTCGGAGCTGCGGCAGCTCGTCGCCGACGCGGTGTGGACCGGCGTCATCGACGGCCTCGACGGAGAGCTCGCCTGGCGGCCCTTGTTCGAGCAGCTCGCCGCGAACGTTCGAGCTGGACTGCGCGCCCACCCCGGAGCCGCCCAGGTCTTGGCGGTCACGAACATGTCGGCAGAGGTCTACGGTCCTGCCGTCCCGCTGGTCACACGGGCTTTCGCCCGGCTGGGCGTCGACGACCAGGACGCCCTGCTCGCGGTCTCGTCCCTCGGCGTACTCGCGGTCGGTCTTGCCGCGGCCGAGTTCGGCGACGCACCTCACGCCCCCGTCGCGCCACGGGAGTACTACGACCATTGGTTCGAGCTCGCGGTCGGGACTTTCCTCGACGGCGTCGCAGCTCGACTCGTCCCTGGAAGCTGACCATGCTCATCACCGCGATCGCGCTCGTCATCCTCGCCGACCTGTACTTCGTGATCACAACGCTGGTCGATCTGCGGCCGTTGAACAACATCACGGGGGCGACGCCCGCCGAGCGGCGTACCGAAGTGCTCATCAACGGCCCCATCATGCTGCTTCCCGCCGTCCTGCTGGCGCTCGCAGGCGGCCTGCGGCTGCCCTGGCTCGCCATGGTCGGCAGCGGGATCGAGCTGCTCGTCGTCCTCGGCGGGATCGCACTGTGGTGGCTGCCCTACCTCGCTGGGGTCACGGTGCCTTGGGCAACGGCCGGAACAGGGAGCAGCTGGGCCGAGATGCACGCGCGTACCTACGCGCGCACCGTGATCGTCGTGCCGAGGATCGGCGATCGCCCCCGGCCCAACCTCGAGCACATGGTCCTGCACGCGCTCGTTCTCGCCGCCGCTGTCGTCGGCTTCCTCGCAGCGACCCGGCTCTGAGCTAGTCGCCGACGGAGCCCGTGACGGACAGGGATGCGATCCGGAGTTGAGGGACCGTGGTTTGGCCGCCGATCTGGGTGTCGTAGGTGAGGGAGCCGGTGACGGTGACGCGGGCGGTGAAGAGGTCGTCCTCGACCAGGTTGGACAGAGCCGCTTCGGTGCCGGTGAGGATGACGTTGCTCGGGTAGTCGACGAAGCCGTACGACGGACGGTGCTTGATGCCGTCGACGTTGGCCCGGAACGTGTCGGTGCCGGTGGCCGAGTCGAACTGCGTGACCGTGCCGTAGAGGATCAGGTGCTCACCGACGTGGGAGTCGGGCGACTTCGCGATCAGTTTCCACTGGCGGGCTGAAATCTTCTTGTAGACAACGGGTTTGGGCTTCTGCGCGACGGTGGGCTTCGGTGTGACTGTCGGCTTCGGTGGCGCCGGTGTGGTGGTCGGTGCGGCCGTTGGCGTCGGCTGGGTTGTCGACGGCGGTGTGGCCGGCAGGCCCGAGGTGACCTCGACCACCTGCGCGCTGGTCGGATCCGGACCGGCCGGCTTGTTGACCGCGCTCTCGATGCTGCTGAGACCGCCGACGACCGCCAGTCCGCCGACGATGATCAGGACCACCGTTCGAGTGCGGAGCTTGCCAGGCGGCCGCTGCGGGTTGGTTGCTGGCTGTTGTCCGGGCATGCCGGAGTAAGGCTGTGACATGGTGCCCCCCTTGAATCCCCGAGCCCCCCTCGGGATTAGGGGTCACCGTAACGCTGCGTGCGGATGGTGACAATGGGTCGTGAGCGGTTTCAGCTGAGCGGTAGGAAGGTGAGGCGGTTGCCGTCTGGGTCGTGTTGGTCGGGGCCGGGGGTGATGACCTCGAGGGCCAGGTGGTTGACCGGGGTGGTGGTGGCGGGCCAGGTCGGGCTGAGTTTGAGGGTGTCCTGAGACGAGCGGAAGGTTTCCGGGTCGGTCTGTTGCAGGCCCAGGTGGGTGCCGTAGAAGGTGGTGGCCGCGGTCAGGTCGGGGGCGTCCAGGGCGATGTGGGACAGGCGGCGGAGGGGGCCGGTGGTGATGGGTGGGATGCGGAACTCTTCGGCGCGTTGGAGGAGTTCTACGCGGTTGCCGTTGGGGTCGGCGAGGAAGGCGAGGCGGCCCTGGCCGCTGCCGGCGATCTTGGGTGGGGTGAGCTCGGAGTAGCCGGCGGCGATCAGGCGGGCGTAGTCGCCGTCGAGGTCGTCGGTCATGAAGCCGACGTGGTTGAGACCGTACGTCGCGTCGGGCGCGGGGTTCTGGTTGTGGAGCAGCTCGATCAGCCCGGTGCCGAGCTGGAGGTGGACCCGGGTGACCTTCGGGCCCTCCATGAAGAGACGGTCGACGACCTGGGCGCCGAGGTCGGTGTAGAAGGCGAGGCTTGTGTCGAGGTCTTGGACAGGGCCGCCTACGTGGTTCAGTTCGTAGATCATTCCCGCATCATGGCAAGCGCTTACCGATGTCTGTCAAGGTGCTGGCCGGGAGTGTGGCCGAAGGTTCGGCGGAAGGTGTCGATGAACGCGCTCGGGGTGGACCAGCCACAGCGCAGCGCGACGGTCGTGACGGGATGCCCTTCGGCCAGCAGGATCAGCGCGTGGTGCAGCCGGAGCTGGGTGCGCCACTGCGGGAACGTCATCGCGAACTCGGACCGGAAGAGGCGGGACAGCGTGCGCTCGCCCGCGCCGACCGCAGCGCCGAGGGAAGCCAGGGTCTGAGGAGAGGCCGGGTCGGCGGCGAGGGTGGCGCAAACCGCCGACAGTCGAGGGTCAGTTGCTATAGGCAACTTCAAGGGCTGTTGCGAGGTGCGTTGCAGCTGGTCCAGAAGCACCGCCCGCAAGCGGTTGTGCTCGACGGGCGACCGTGCGTCGTCGGTGCAAGCGATGATGAGCTCGCGCAGTAGCGGGCCCACAGCAAGCACCGCGGGCGCTGACAGCTCCAACGGGTTCTCGGTGAGCCCGACCAGGTAGAGATCCGTCCGACCGTAAGCACGATGCTGGTGAACAGTCCCCGCCGGCACCCAGATCGCCCGGTCCGCGGGCGCGATCCAGTGGCCCCGGCCGGTCGCGACGGCGAGCACGCCGCGGGCGGCGTACGCGATCTGGTGCTCGTCGTGCCGGTGCGCGTCGATGCCCGCGCCGGCGTCCAGGCGGCGCAGGACGGTCGGGGCGATCGGCTGGTGGCGGGTTGGCGACATCATCCGGCAGATTATCGGAAGCCGGACAACAGCACACCCACAAGACTAGGGCCGGTGAAGAGGCTCCCCACCGTCCTGCTCGCGACCGGTCACGGCAGCGTCGACCTCTACCAGGGCATCGTCCCGGTCCTGGTCCCGGTCCTGGTCCCGTTCCTGGTCGCCGAGCGCGGCTACGACTACGTCGCGGTCTCCGGCTTCGTCCTCGCCGCGACCCTGCTGTCGTCGGTGGTCCAGCCGCTGTTCGGCCTGCTCACCGACCGCTGGTCGATGCCCTGGCTGCTCCCGGTCAGCATGCTCGGCACCGGAGCCGGTACGGCGCTGGTCGGCCTCACCGACGACTACCTGCTCACGCTGCTCGCGATCGCGCTCACCGGAGTCGGCGTCGCGGCGTACCACCCCCAAGCAGCCCGTACGGCGCGCGCGGTCACCGGCGGCGGCCACATCGGCATGAGCTGGTTCTCCCTCGGCGGCATCGTCGGCTTCGCGCTCGCACCGGTCGTCGTCGTACCGCTGCTGCACGCGGGCGGCCTCGAGGCGACCCCGGCGCTGATGATCCCCGCGGTCGTCGGCGCGCTGATCACGCTTCCGCTGCTGCGCAAGGGCGCGGCGCCGAAGACCACTCGGCGCCCGGGCGCCGACGACTGGCGGTCCTTCGCCCGGCTCACCACGATCATCGTGCTGCGTTCGATCGTGTACGTCGGGCTGACCACGTTCGTCGGGCTGTACCTCGGCCAGCGGCTGGACCTGTCCGCGACCGGAAGCTCCGCGGTCCTGGTGGTCCTCTTCGGCGGTGGCGTCGTCGGGACCTTGCTCGGCGGCCGGCTCGCGAACCGGTGGGGCAGGCTGCCGGTGATGCGGGTCGCCTATGGCACGGCGGCGGTGGGGCTGGCCGGGCTGACGTTCGTGCCCGGGTTCGTGATGCTCGGGTTCGTGGTGGTGACGGCGATTGCCTTGTCGGTCCCGTTCTCGCTGCACATCACGCTCGGCCAGGACTACCTGCCGAGCCGAGTCGGTACGGCGAGCGGCGTCACGCTCGGCTTGGCGGTGAGCGCCGGCGGGATGGTCGCCCCGGCGCTCGGCGCCCTCGCCGAGACGACCTCGCTGCAGACCGTGCTCGCCGTACTGATCGTGCTCCCGGCGATTGCCGGCCTGCTCGCCCGACGCCTGGCCGAGCCCGCGGCCGATCAGATGACCGTCGTGTAGATGTTCACCTTCGCCTGAGCGCCGATGAACGGGTTGTTGACCACCCACAGCTCGCCCGCCGCGTTCTCCGGTACGTCGAAGTCGCAGTACGCCCAGCCGCCGTCCGCTCCGAGGCGGTTGAAGCACTCCCGGTACCAGTACGCCCCGGGCAGCTTGCTCTTGATCGTGGCGCCGGCGGGTTCTCCGTTCGCCTTGGTGTCCTTCACCCACATACGGTCGCCGTACTCGGCGAAGCACGCCTTCGCTCCGGTCACCGACACGCACCAGACGCCGAAGCCCTCCGGAGGCGGTGGGCCGCTCGGGCTGGAGGCGGACGCCACGGTGGTCGTCGCGGTGGCGACGAGTACGACGGCGGCGGGAACTGCGAGCAGCGCGCGGGTCAGCCTGTTCATGGACATCCTCAGCTTGTCGATTGCCGTGCGACGATCCCCGGCATTCAAGCACATCCATTGGCGGCCAATACATCGGCCGCCGCTCAGGGCCGCTGAAGGGAACGGGTCGGTCTGTAAGCCGGATTCTGTAGTCGGTGATCATCCATCTACGGCTGCCGTTGCCGGCAGTCTCCAGCGGCCTACCCGCGAGCTCGGGCGGGCAGCCCTCGAACGCTCGCGCGAACGCCGGTTGCCCGGCGTCCTTCTTGGCCTTGCTCCACGTGGGGTTTACCTAGCCTCCGCAGTCACCTGCCGAGCTGGTGGTCTCTTACACCACCGTTTCACCCTCACCCGCACCTGAACGAACCACGGGGTTCGTTCAGGCCGCTGGCGGTCTGTTCTCTGTGGCACTGTCCCGCGGGTTTCCCCGGGTGGGCGTTACCCACCACGCTGCCCTGTGGAGTCCGGACTTTCCTCGGCGCGCACCGGAGTGCGCGACGCGATCACCCGACCGACCCGTTCCGCCGATCAGGATACGGCCTGCGGCGACACTTCGGGCCAGCGGCCGTCGGGCCCGCGCTCATAAGCCAGTACGCCGACCACGGCGTCCAGGTTCAGTGGGCCGTAGATGTGCGGGAACGTCGTCCCGCTGCCGTCCAGGTCCTCGTCGCACAGTGCCGAGACGAGCCGCTCGGTGTCGATCACCAGCAGCAGCAACGGCGTCTCGACGTCGGTGTAGAAGCTGTTCGCGACCCCATCGACCTGCTCGCAGCGGGACGCGTGGATGAAGGTCGCCCCGTCGTCCAGCGATGTACCGCGGGTCGACCTCCGGTACGCGCCGGCTGCCTGAGCAGCGGCCCACTCGTCGGAGAACGCGATGTGCAGGATCCTCGCCATGCCCAGAGATTAGCGACCGTACGGCGTCCCGCCGCGACCCGGTCGACGGTGTCGGAAGTTCCGGAACCGGTGAGGGATTGACAGCGGAGCGTGAAGCCAGAAAGATCCGATGTCTACCTCTGGTCCTCTCCGCCCCCAGGCCAGGGGTCCGCTCCTTCTCCAGGAGAGATCCGATGAACACCCTCCTGCGATCCCGCCTGCCCAAAATCTTGCCGGCGATAGCCTTACTTGCCGGGCTGATCGCGAGCGGCGGGTCCCCACCCGCCATCGCCGCGCCCGGCACCACCGCCTGGCAGAACGGGTCCTTCGTCGTCGACACCCCGAACCTGGTGCGCCGCTCCGACATCGTGCTCGGCCGGGCCAACGCGGCCCCGGCCGAGTCGCTCCCGCTGGGCAACGGCGCCCTCGGGGCCGCGGTCTGGTCGGCCGGCGGCTTCACCGCGCAACTCAACCGCACCGACACGTTCCCGGGCCGCAAGTCGCTCGGCCACGTGGTCATCCCCGGCCTGGCCCGGATGACCGGAGCGGCCGACTTCACCGGCCGCCTCGACCTGTACGACGGGATGCTGCGCCAGTCCGGCGGCGGCATGACGCTGACCGCGTTCATCCGCGCCGACACCCAGCAACTGGTCGTCGACGTGACCGGCGCCGATCCCAACGCCACCCAGACCGCCCAGGTCAAACTCTGGTCGCCCCGGACGCCGACCGCCCGGGCCTCCGGATCCGTTGCCGCCCTGGCCGAAACCTGGGTCGACAACCAAGGCGCCGGGGTGTCGGGCCGGACCTTCGGCTCGCTCGCCGGTCTCACGGCCGGCGGCCGCAACGTGGTCGCCTCGACGCCCAACAGCTTGACCGGCCAGGTCGCCTTCCAGCCCAACGCCGACGGCTCGTTCCGGGTCGTCGTCGCGGCACCGACCTGGACCGGCGGCGACTCGATCGCCACCACCAACGCCGTACTGAACGGTGCTGCGACGCGTCCTGCCTCCGAGGTGCGCTCAGCGCATCTGCAGTGGTGGCACGACTACTGGCAGAAGGCCGGGCTGATCAAGATCAGCTCGACCGACGGCACCGGTGACTACGTCGAGAACCTGCGGACCATCTACCTGTACTCCGCGGCGGCTCAGAGCCGCGGGGTGCTGCCGGGGTCGCAGGCCGGGGTCGCCGACCTGTTCACGTTCTCGCAGGACAAGCGGGACTGGTACCCGTCGGGGTACTGGTTCTGGAACCTCCGGATGCAGGTCGCCGCGAACCTCTCCGCCGGGTTGCCGGCGCTGAACGATCCGATGTTCCGGCTCTACCGGGACAACCTGGACGCGATCGCATCCTGGACCAGTCAGCGGATGCCCGGCAAGCAAGGGCTGTGCGTGCCGGAGACGATGCGGTTCAACGGCAACGGCACGTACGACGGCGGCACGAGCAACGCGTCCTGCGACTCGATCATCGCCCCGACGTACAACTCCCTGACCGTGACCACCGGCGCCGAGATCGGCCTGTGGGTCTGGGAGCACTACCGGATGACCGACGACCCGGCGTTCCTGGCGGCGAACTACCCGCTGATCAAGGGCGCGGCGCAGTTCCTGCTCTCGCACGCGACGACCGGTGCCGACGGCAAGCTCCACACGTTCTCGAACGCGCACGAGACGCAGTGGGGTGTCACCGATCCGACGACGGACATCGCCGCGATGCAGGCGTTCTTCCCGGTCGCGGTGAAGGCGGCGCAGACCCTCGGCGTCGACAGCGCGCTGGTCGGCCAGCTCAATACGGCGATCCCGAAGATCCAGGCGCTGCCGCGCACCGACACGGCCACGCAGACCCAGCTGCTGACACCCGCGCAGGATGCCAACGGCAACACGATGATCGGCCTGTCCACTCAACCGACCGCGCCGAGGCACAACAGCGAGAACATCGGCCTCGAAGCGGTCTGGCCGTTCAACCTGATCGGCGACAGCAGTCCCCTGACCGCGGTCGGCCGTCGTACGTACACGGCGCGCAGCTACGTCAACGGCAACGACTGGAGCTACGACGCTCTGCACGCCGCGCGGCTCGGCCTGGCCGGCGACATGAAGACCGCGCTGCTCGCGGCCATCCGGCAGTACCAGGTGTACCCGTCCGGGATGGCGAGCTTCACCGCGCAGCCGGCGTTCGAGCCGTACATCGAGCAGTCCGGCGTCCTGGCCATCACCGTTCCGGAGTCACTGGCGACGGACTACGACGGCCTGCTGAGGATCGCGCCCGCCTGGCCGGCCGACTGGAGCGGTGAGGGAACGGTTGCCATCGGCCACAAGTCGAAGGTGCACGTCCAGATCGCCAACGGCTCGCCGACCACGGTCGCGATCAGCTCCGGGGCTGCCCAGCAGCTCGCCGTACGGAGTCCTTGGCCGGGGCAGAGCGTCACGGTTCTGGACGGTCAGACCCAGGCCGTCGTCGTACCGGCGCAGTCGAACGCCACCTTCACGATCCCCGCCCAGGCCGGGCGGTCCTACCTGGTGGAGAAGACCGGAACAGCCGTCCAGCCGTTCCAGGCTCTGTCCGGTACGCCGGCCACGACGGCGAAGCGCTACGACAAGGCAACGATCGGTCTGCCGAAGCAGAGCAGCGGCAACGGAACCGTTGCCCTGAAAGCACGGGCCAACGGCAAGTACGTCACCGCCGGGACCGGTACGCCGCTGATCGCGAACGCCACGACGATCGGCACCGCCCAGCAGTACGTGATGACCGACCTCGGCGGCGGTAACGTCTCGTTGCGCGCCAAGGCCAACAACCTGCTCGTCGCGGCCGACGACGCGGGCGCCGGACCGCTGCTGGCCAAGAACCAGAACGTCGGGTCCTGGGAGACCTTCCAGCTGATCCGCAACGGTGACGGCTCGGTCAGTCTCCGGGCCCAGGTCAACAACAAGCTCGTCTGCGCCGACAACGGCGGCGCCGCACCACTGATCGCGAACCGAGACGCGATCGGCCCGTGGGAACAGTTCGACCTGATCGAAGGAGTCGCGTGATGAGAAGGCCAATCGCCGTGCTGATCACGGCGGCTCTGATCGGTGCCCTGGGCGTCAGCGCCCCGGCGGCCGAGGCGGGGTCGACCATCCCGGCCGCCGACTACCAGCAGGTGTCGCTGGCCAGTGGTGCCAACGAGCTCGGCGAGGCGATGTCGCTCGCCGTGATGCCCAGCCGGTCGGTGATCCACACCGCCCGCGACGGCGCCGTACGGGTCACCGACGTCAACGGTACGACGACGCTCGCCGGCCGGCTGAACGTCTACACCCACGACGAGGAGGGCCTCCAGGGCGTCGCCGTCGATCCAGGTTTTGCGACCAACCGCTTCGTCTGGCTGTACTTCTCGCCCCGGCTGTCGACGCCGGACGGGGACGCGCCGACCGACGGCTCGCAGGCCGACTGGGACCGGTTCAAGGGCGAGCTGCACCTGTCGCGCTTCGTGCTGAAGACCGACAACACGCTGGACCTGGCCAGCGAGAAGATCGTGCTCCGGGTCCCGAACGACCGCGGCCAGTGCTGCCACGTCGGCGGTGACCTCGACTTCGATGCCGCGGGCAACCTCTACCTGACCACCGGCGACGACAGCAACCCGTTCCAGTCCGACAGCTACACGCCGATCGACGAGCGGACCGGCCGCAACCCGCAGTTCGACGCGCAGCGCACCTCGGGCAACACCAACGACCTGCGCGGCAAGCTGCTCCGGATCAAGCCGCAGGCCGACGGCACGTACACGATCCCGTCCGGCAACCTGTTCGCGCCGGGGACGGCGCAGACCAAGCCCGAGATCTACGCGATGGGCTTCCGGAACCCGTTCCGGATGAGTGTCGACAAACCGACCGGCATCGTCTACCTCGGCGACTACGGCCCGGACGCCGGCGTCACCAACCCGAACCGCGGGCCGAACGGTCAGGTCGAGTTCAACCGGATCACTGCCCCCGGCAACTACGGCTGGCCGTACTGCACCGGCACCAACGCCACGAACGAGACCTACAACGACTGGCAGTTCCCGAGCGGCCCGTCGGGTGCCAAGTACGACTGCGCCGGTGGTCCCACCAACAACTCGTTCCGCAACACCGGCCAGACCAAGCTGCCCCCGGCCAAGGCGGCCTGGATCAAGTACGGCGGTGACGCCGGCACCCCGCCGGAGTTCGGCGGCGGCTCCGAGTCGCCGATGGGCGGACCGGTCTACCGGTACGACGCCAACAACACCTCGCCGGTCAAGTTCCCGGCGTCGCTGAACGGCCGCTACTTCGCCGGCGAGCTCGGCCGCAAGTGGATCAAGGCGATCGAGGTGACCGGCACTGGTGGCGTCGGTGACATCGGCGCGTTCCCGTGGACCGGCACGCAGGTGATGGACATGGCCTTCGGGCCGGACGGCGCCCTCTACGTGCTCGACTACGGCACCGGCGCGAACAACCAGGCGCTGTGGCGGATCGAGTACAAGGGCAGCGCCAACCGCAACCCGGTCGCCAAGGCCGCCGCGACCCCGACGTCCGGTGGCCGGCCGCTGACCGTGGCGTTCTCGTCCGCGGGCAGCTCCGACCCCGAAGGCGGCGCGCTGTCGTACCGGTGGACGTTCGGTGACGGCGGTACGTCGACGCAGGCCAACCCGTCGTACACCTACAACACCGCGGGCACGTTCACGGCGACGCTGACCGTGACGGACCCGACCGGACTGACCGGTTCGGCCAACGTGCAGATCAGCGTCGGCAACACCGCGCCGACGGTGACGCTGCAGTCGCCCGCGGACGGGCAGCCGTTCTCGTTCGGCGACACCGTGCCGTTCCAGGTCGACGTCAGCGACCCGGAGGACGGCACGATCGACTGCAGCCGGGTGAAGGTCACCTACCTGCTCGGCCACGACGAGCACCAGCACCAGATCACCTCGAAGAACGGCTGCAGCGGTTCGATCGCCGTACCGGCCGACGGTGAGCACGACCCGGCCGCGAACATCTTCGGGGTCTTCGACGCGGAGTACACCGACAACGGCGGCGTCACCTCGCACAGCGTGCGCAAGCTCCAGCCGAGGCACCGCCAGGGCGAGCACTTCAGCGCGATGTCCGGGGTCGAGTTCGCGACGCACGCCGCGGCCGAGGGCGGCCGGACCGTCGGGTACGTCGACAACAACGACTGGGTCTCGTTCACGCCGTACGCGCTGAGCACGGCGACGTCGTTCAGCGCGCGGGTGTCGTCCGGCGGCCCCGGCGGCACGATCGAGGTGCGGGCCGGTTCCGCGACCGGCCGGCTGATGGCGACGGTGCCGGTGGCCAACACGGGCAACTGGGACACGTTCACCCACGTCTCGGCCAACCTGAGCAACAAGCCCGCCGGTACGACGACGCTGTTCCTGGTCTTCAAGGGCGTCACGGGCAACGGCAACCTGTTCGACCTGGACGCGTTCACGCTGGCGACGTCGGGCTCGACCGGTACGACGCGTGAGGGCGAGGCGTTCAGCTCGCAGTCCGGCGTACAGGTGGCTGCGCACGCGGGTGCCAGTGGTGGGCAGACGCTCGGCTACATCGACAACGGCGACTGGGCCGGGTACTCGACGGTGAGCACAACCGGTCTGAAGTCGTTCAGCGCCCGGATCTCGTCGGGCGGTCCCGGCGGGACCATCCAGGTGCGGTCGGGGTCTGCGACGGGCACACTGCTCGGCTCGGTCGCCGTACCGAGCACTGGCGGGTGGGAGAACTTCCAGACCGTCTCCACCGCGCTGACCGGCAACGCGACCGGGCCGCTGTTCCTGAGCTTCACCGGCGGCGCGGGCGCGCTGTTCGACGTCGACACCTTCACCGTCACTTCCTAGGGAGCTGTCATGACTACATTCACGCGACGTGCGGCTTTGCTGACCGGTGGAGCGCTGGTGGTTGGCGGCCTGCTGCCCTGGCAGACGGCTGCTGCCGCGCCGTACCAGGTGCTGGTGTTCAGCAAGACCGCCGGCTTCCGGCACGACTCGATCCCGGCCGGCATCCAGGCGATCCGGGAGCTCGGCACGGCGAACGGCTTCACTGTGACGGCTACTGAGGACAGTGCGGTCTTCACGGCGTCGCAGCTGGCGGCGTACAAGGCTGTGGTGTTCCTGAGCACTACGGGCGACATCCTCAACGCTGCGCAGCAGGCAGCCTTCGAGGGCTACATCAACGGCGGTGGCGGGTACGTCGGAGTACATGCGGCGGCTGACACCGAGTACGACTGGCCCTGGTACGGGCAGCTGGTCGGGGCGTGGTTCCACAGCCATCCGGCGATCCAGCAGGTCACTGCACGCGTCGAGGACCGGACGCACGTGTCGACCTCGCACCTGGGGACCACCTGGGTGCGGACCGACGAGCTGTACAACTACCGGACCAACCCGCGGCCGAACGTGCGGGTGCTGATCAACCTGGACGAGTCCACCTACAGCGGCGGCAACATGGGCGACCACCCGATCGCCTGGTACCACGCGCAGGGCTCGGGCAGGTCGTTCTACACCGGCTTCGGCCACACCATCGAGTCGTACGCCGACCAGGCGTTCCGGCGGCACCTGCTGGGCGGCATCCAGTACGCCGCTGGGGCTTCGTCCACGCCTCCCGTGACCCAGATCCAGGGGGAGGCGTTCACATCGCAGTCCGGCGTACAGGTGGCTGGGCACGGGGGCGCCAGTGGTGGTCAGACGCTGGGGTACATCGACAACGGTGACTGGGCGGGGTACTCGCAGGTGAGCACGGTCGGCCGGACCGGGTTCACCGCGCGGATCTCGTCCGGTGGTGCCGGCGGGACCATTCGGATCCGGTCCGGGTCTGCTGGTGGGCCGGTGCTCGGGACTGTCGCCGTACCGGTGACTGGTGGGTGGGACAACTTCCAGACCGTGTCGACGACGCTGAACGGGTCGGGGAGCGGTCCGCTGTTCCTGACCTTCAGTGGTGGGTCGGGGTCGTTGTTCGACGTCGACCACTTCAGTTTGAGCTAGCTGGGGTGCCGGCGCTCGCCAGTGGCGGGCGCCGGCACACCGTCCCGACACGCACTGGTCGGCCTCTGGTCACCTGGTCGCACTAGCGTCCTGGAGATGACTCCGCCTGATGCCGTCGACCGTCGTCGTTTCCTAGGAGCCGTTGGAGGTGTCGCCGGCCTGGCCGCGCTCGCGCAGCTGCCGGTCGGCCCTGCCGAGGCGACCCCGAGGCCCGGGGGAGGTGACTACCCGTTCACACTCGGCGTGGCCAGTGGGGACCCGACAACCAGTGGGGTCGTGCTGTGGACCCGGCTGGTGCCGGACCGGTTCGTGCCGGGTGGTGGGATGCCGAACCGCAAGGTGCCGGTGCAGTGGCAGATCGCGCTCGACGCCGGCTTCCGCCGCGTCGTACGGCAGGGGGAGACGTGGGCCCTGCCTGAGCTGGCGCACTCGGTGCACGTGGAGGTCGAGGGGCTCGCGCCGGACCGGGAGTGGTTCTACCGGTTCAAGTACCGCTCGGACGTGTCGCCGGTGGGTCGCACGCGGACGGCGCCGGTGCGGACCGGTCGGCACGCGTCGATGAACTTCGCCTTCGCGTCCTGCCAGGAGTGGTCCAGCGGGTACTACTCGGCGCTGCGGCACCTGGCCGAGGAGGACCTGGACCTGGTGCTGCACCTGGGCGACTACGTCTACGAGGGCGGCATCCCGGCTGACGGGGGTTATCGGAAGACGCCGGTGCCCGCCGTACTGCAGGAGGCTCCGCGCGGCGTCGACCGGTGGCGGATGCAGTACGCGCTCTACAAGAGCGACCCGGATCTGCAGCGGGCGCACGCACGGTTCCCGTGGATGGTCACGTGGGACGACCACGAGGTGCAGAACGACTACGCCAACACCCAGTCGCAGTACGAGGGTGACATCACGGCGCTGCGTACCGCGGCGTACCAGGCCTGGTACGAGCACCAGCCCGTACGGCGCCCGGCCCGGCCTGTCGGCGAGGGGCCGCGGATCTACCGGCGGCTGCAGTGGGGCGACCTCGCGCAGTTCGACGTAGTCGACGGGCGGCAGTACCGCAGCGTGCCGCCGTGCGGGTGGGGCGAGGCGGACGCCTGCACCGGCGGCTACGACCCGTCGATCACCATGCTCGGCAAGACCCAGGAGAAGTGGCTGTACGACGGACTGAAGCGCTCGCGGGCGCAGTGGGACGTGCTGGCCAGCAACGTGATGGTCGGGCGGCTCGACCACGACGGTGACGCCGGCGACCGGCTCTGGCACGACGCGTGGGACGGGTTCCCGGCAGCGCGGCAGCGGCTCATCGAGGCGTGGCGGACGGCGCGGACGCGGAACCCGGTGGTTGTCACCGGCGACTGGCACTCGACGTTCGTCAACGACATCCACGCGGACTTCGACCGTGCGGGGACGCCGGTGGTGGCGACCGAGTTCGTCGGGACGTCGCTGACCAGCAACGGCGACGGCGAGGTGTACGGGCCGTACTACGGGCCGATGATCAAGCACAACCCGCACATCAAGTTCTTCGACGGGGACCGGCGCGGGTACGTGCGGTGCTCGGTGTCGCGCGAGCAGTTCCGGACGGATCTGCGGATGGTGACGACGGTGAGCCGGCCGGACGCGCCGCGGTACACCTACGCGTCGTTCGTGGTGGAGGACGGGCGGCCGGGGGCGGTGAAGCTGTAGGGGCCTGTGGATATTCGACGACGCCGGGTTGCCTTGTTTTGTTAGTGTTCCGGGCATGGCAGCAGACGAGCGGGGACCTGAGGACGCGTCGGCATCGGGCGCGACCAAGCCGGTCGACGACCTGACGACGACGCAGCACGTGCTGACCGTGGGACGGCGGAAGCTGAAGTACACGGCGACCACCGGGCGGATCGTGCTGCGGCGCGAGGTCGTGACCGACGGCAAGTTCGACGGGCACCTGCCGAAGGCCGAGGTGTTCCTGACGTCGTACACGCTGGACGACGCGGAGCCCGGGACGCGGCCGGTGACGTTCGCGTTCAACGGCGGGCCCGGGTCGTCGAGCATCTGGTTGCACCTGGGGCTGCTCGGGCCCCGGCGCGTGGTGGCGGGGGACGCCGGGGAGCTGGCGCCACCGCCGTACGGGCTGGTGGACAACGTGGAGACGCTGCTGCAGGTGAGCGACCTGGTGTTCATCGACCCGGTGTCCACCGGGTACTCGCGCGCCGTCGAGGGCGAGAAGCCGGGGGAGTACCACGGGTTCACGCCCGACCTCGAGTCGGTCGGCGAGGTGATCCGGCTGTGGACCTCGCGGAACGGGCGCTGGATGTCGCCGAAGTTCCTGGCCGGCGAGTCGTACGGAACGACCCGCGCGGCCGGCCTGGTCGCGCACCTGCAGAACCGGCACGGGATGTACTTCAACGGCGTGATGCTGATCTCGGCGGTGCTCGAGTTCAGCACGCTCATCTTCGGTCCGGGCAACGACCTGCCGTACGCGCTGTTCCTGCCGTCGTACGCGGCGGCCGCGCACTACCACGGGCTGATTCCCGACCGGGAGCTTTCGGAGGTGCTCGCCGACGCCGAGCGGTACGCGGCCGGCCGGTACCCGAATGCGCTTGCCCAGGGCAACCGGTTGCCGGCCGACTACCGCGGTGAGGTGATCGAGAAGCTGGCCGCGCTGACCGGGCTGTCGCCGGACTACCTGGACCGGGTCGACCTGCGGATCGAGCACACCCGCTTCTTCGCCGAGCTGCTGCGTTCCCGGCGGCAGGTGATCGGCCGGCTGGACACCCGCTTCACCGGCTGGGACGCGGACTCCGCCGGTGAGGTGTCGACCGACGACCCGTCGATGCGCGCGATCATGGGGCCGTACACGGCCGCGCTGAACCACTACGTGCGCGCCGAGCTGGAGTACCTGAACGATCTGCCGTACGAGATCATCAGCGCCGACGCGGCGAAGGACTGGTCGTTCAAGGAGTTCGAGAACGACCACGTCACGGTCTCCGACCAGCTCGCCGAGGCGATGCGCGCGAACCCGCACCTGAAGGTGCACATCGCGTCCGGGCACTACGACTGCGCGACGCCGTACTTCGCCACCGAGCACACCGTCGCCCGGCTCCGCATCCCCGCCGAGCTCCGCGACAACATCGAACTCTTCTACTACCCGGCCGGTCACATGATGTACGTCCACGAGGAGTCCCGCCTGCAGCAGTCCAAGGACCTCGCCGCCTTCGTCCAGCGAGCCTCGAACCGGTGACCACCTCGTCCGCCGGGACGTCCGACGCTGCGCCCGCGCTGTCCGCCGCTGCGCCCGGGCTGTCCGACCTGCCGGAGCCGGTCAGGGAGAGTGTCGCCGCGTACCTGTCGCTGGTTGACGAAGCTCTGCCCGGTGAGGTGCTGGGCCTCTACCTGACGGGTTCGGTGCCGCTGGGCGACTTCCATCTTGGCTCCAGCGACATCGATGCCGCGGTGATCCTCGCGTCGCCGCTGACCGACCCCGAGCGAGTGCGAGCAGTCCACGAGGCGATGCCGCAGACACCGTCCTTCGACGCCACGTACCTGTCGGTCGACGAGCTGGCCCTACCGCCGGATCCCACGCGCACGGTCGTCTTCTACCAAACCGGCGAACTGCAGGCGGAGACTGGCGGGCCGATCTCCCCGGTCCTCTGGTCCGAGCTGGCCCGCCAGTCCATCGCCGTCCGCGAGGCACCAGGCCTGGTGGTGCACGACGACCACCAGGCGCTCGAGGAGTTCACCCGCACCAACCTCACGTCGTACTGGACCCCGAAGCTCGCCGAACTGGAAACCCACACCGCCGGCCGCCCCGACGACGAGGTCGCTCCCGCCTGGATCATGCCGTGGTTCGTCCTAGGCATCCCACGCCTGCACGCCCTCCTGACCACCGGCGCAATCGTCTCGAAAACCGAAGCCGGGCGACACGCCCTCCACCATTTCCCCGAGTACACCCCACTCATCACCCGCTGCCTCACCACCCGCACCGGCACCCCCGAAACCTTCACCATCGCCGACGTCGCCCCCACCCTCACCCTCTGCCGAGCCGTCATCACCAACGCCCTGGCCCGCTGATGCTCCACACCAACCACGCCACGCCGCCCCGCTGATGCTCCTCATCCGCCCACCCGCACCGATCGAGCCCGCCAGCCCGCCGGCCGGGATCACCCTCCGCCCACCGACCCCCGAAGACACCGAGGCCCTCGGCCGTACGTACTTCGCCTCCTACCCACCAGGCATCGCCTGCGCCACCGAGACAGAAGCCATCGAAGACATCCGCCTCACCTACGCAGGCGAGTACGGCGTACTAGACCTGTCAACCAGTCGCCTCGCCATCCACTACAACACCATTGTCGCCGCCGCCCTGGTCGTAGAACGAGCCCCCTGGCCCGACACCCCCAACTGCCCATTCCTGATCGAGCTCTTCACCCTCCCCACCCACCGCCACCAAGGCATAGCCCAGTCCCTCCTCACCGCCTGCCTGACCCCCACAACCGCCCTAGCCCTCCGCGTACAGGACAACAACACTCCCGCCCTCACCCTGTACACCCGCCTCAACTTCCACCCGGCCTAACACCCGAGCACGCCCCGACCGGGCCTCCGCTGCGCAGGTGCATCCAGCACGACGAGTGCTGACCCCACCCGTCGGTCCACCTACACACCGCAACCCGCGCCTCCACTTGCGGCGTCGACCTGGGATGCCCCCCGGCTCCACTTGCGGCGTCGACCAGGGATGCCACGCCGCGGCTGCCGCTTGTGGCGTCTCCCCGGGTACCCCGCGGCGCCTACCTGCGCTGCCTACCCGGGCCACCACCTGCGCTGCCTACCCGGGCCACCACCTGCGGTGCCTAACCCGGGCCACCACCTGCGGTGCCTACCCGGGCCACCACCTGCCGTGCCTGCTCGGGTGCCATCAGCTGCAACGACCTGCGGGTGCCCATCCGGGCTGTCGCCTGTGGTTTCGGCCTGTGGAGTCCACTCGGGTTGGCGCCTGCGGCGACTACCACCTGGGCTTCCTCTGCGGGCCCACCCGGGCGTCCACCTGCGGCGCCCGCTTGCCGCTTCACCTGCGATGCCCAATCGGGCTGCCATCCGTGGCTTCAGCGTGCGGCTTTCCACCTGCGGCGCTAACGGGCTGCCAACCGCGGCGCCTGCCTGCGGCACCCACCCAGGTTGCCGCCTGGGCTTCCACCGGCGGTGCCCACTCGGGCATCCGCCTATGGCTTTACCTGCATTGCGCACTCAGGATGGCATCGTCGCTTTCACGCGAGCAATCACCCGCGACGCGCCTGCCTACAGCGCTCACCCGGGTTGCTACGTCGGCTTTCCCTGCGGCGCCCAGTCGGGCTGCCACCTGCGGTGCCCGCTCGGGCTACCACCTGCGGCTTCCGCCTGCGGGGCTCACCCCTTGGCTTCTATCTGAGGTGCCCATGCTGGCCGCTCCCGTGGGTTCAGCGCGCGGCTTTCCACCTGGGGTGCTCACCCCGGGCTGTCAATCGGTGGGCGCCTGCCTGCGGTTCCCACGGGTTGCCACCGGGCTTGCACCTGCGACGCTCACTCGGGCTTGCACCTGCGATGCCCACTCGGGCTTGCACCTGCGATGCCCACTCGGGCTTGCACCTGCGATGCCCACTCGGGCTGTCAGGTGCGACACTCACCCGGCCTGCCACCTGCGGCTTTCGCTGGCCTCATCCGCTGGTGGCTTTCAGCTGGGCAGGCAGGCAATTGCAGGCGAACGGCTGTCGGTGGAAACGCCGGGACTGCGATCGTGGCCGGCGCGGCATCGACCGCTGGACCGGCTGCTCCTCTCGCTCGCCGGTTGACTGGCTCGTAGTTTGACGACTGACGCCGTACAACGCGGCAGTCGTCGACGACGGGAGCAGTCGTCGAATGCGGGTGCAGTGGGCAAGCCCAGGGAAAGGTCAGCCCGGGTAGATGCGGAAGCCGTTGTAGGTGTGGTGCTGGAAGGACGAGTAGAAGTCCTGGGCGGTGTCGGTGACGAGATCGATGCGCAGGGCACCGGTCAGGGGAGCGGCGTACTCCAGCAGGGCTCGGCCGACACCGCGGCGGCGGTGCGTCGCCGCGACGGCCATCAGCGACAGGTGGGCCTGGATGTGGCCGTCGCTTTGCAGGTACGCGAAGCCGACGACTTCGTCGCCTTCCACCGCGACGACGCTCGTCACACCAGGAGCAGTCAGTACGACGTGCGCGCGCTCCGCGTCGGCGGGGAAGCTCGGCCAGTCCTCGGCCGCGCAGATCCTCAGTACGCCGTCCAGGTGCGCGCGGTCGTAGCGCATCACCTGCACGGCCCGGGAACTGCCGGACCCGGGGCGCGCATCGCCAGGGCCCTGCGAGGGGTGTCCATGCCCGGACCCGGGCGAGGGCTGTACGTCGCCAGGTCCGGTGATGTTCACGGCAGGGTGAGGATCTCGGCGCCGGTGTCGGTGACGAGCAGCGTGTGCTCGAACTGCGCGGTGCGGGACTTGTCCTTGGTGCTGGCGGTCCAGCCGTCGTCCCACAGGTCGTAGTCGTAGCTGCCGAGGGTCAGCATCGGCTCGATCGTGAACGTCATCCCGGGCTCGATCACGTCGTCGAAGCGCTCGTCGTCGTAGTGCGGGATGATCAGGCCGGAGTGGAACGCGGTGGCGATGCCGTGCCCGGTGAAGTCGCGGACGACGCCGTAGCCGAAGCGTTTCGCGTACGACTCGATCACGCGGCCGATGATGCTGACCTGGCGGCCGGGCTTCACGGCCTTGATGCCGCGCAGCAGCGCCTCGTGGGTGCGCTCGACCAGCAGGCGGCTTTCCTCGTCGACGTCGCCGACCAGGAACGTGGCGTTGGTGTCGCCGTGCACGCCGTCGAGGAACGCGGTGATGTCGACGTTGACGATGTCGCCGTTCTCGAGCGGGCGGTCGTCGGGGATGCCGTGGCAGATCACCTCGTTGACCGAGGTGCACAGGGACTTCGGGTAGCCGCGGTAGCCCAGCGTCGACGGGTACGCGTCGCGCTCCACGAGGTACTCGTGGCCGACCGCGTCCAGTTCGTCGGCGGTCGCTCCGGGCTTCGCGGCGGCGCCGACGGCCTGCAACGCCCGCGCGGCGAGTTTGCTCGCGACGCGCATCTTCTCGACCAGTTCGGGGGACGTGACGTAGGAGCCCTCGTACGGCGTCGGCGCGGGCTTGTCCACGTACTCCGGGCGCGGAATGGAGGCGGGAACAGGGCGGCGCGGCGAGATGATGCCGGCAGTGAGAATCGACATGGTGGGATCATTCTAGTTAGTTGCGACAACTTCACCGGGAAGGTGGTCCGCTGCGATGGCCGACGACGATCACAGCAACGAGTGGTACTACAACACGAAGACCGGCGAGGTCGAGCCGTACCAGGGCGCGAAGTCCGGCGACCGGCTCGGTCCGTACGGCTCCCGCGAGGAAGCGGCCCGCGCGCTGGAGAAGGCGGAGGAACGCAACGAGGCCTGGGACAACGACCCGAAGTGGAACGACGACTGACCGCGACGGGCTGAACGTGCCGAGGGGCACCACCGGAACTCCGGTGGTGCCCCTCGATCGTTGCGGCGACTAGCGCGACGTCGCCTTGCGGGCCGGCGCCTTGCGCGCCGTCGTCCGCTTGGCCACGGTCTTGCGGGCCGGGGCCTTCTTGGCGGCGACCTTGCGAGCCGGCGCCTTCTTCGCGGCGACCTTGCGGGCCGGCGCCTTCTTGGCCGCGACCTTCTTCGCCGGTGCCTTCTTGGCCGCGACCTTGCGGGCCGGCGCCTTCTTCGCGACCGTCTTCTTGGCGGCGACCTTCTTGGCGGGAGCCTTCTTCGCCACGGTCTTCTTCGCCGTCGTCTTCTTGGCCGGCGCCTTCTTCGCGGCCGTCACCTTTTTGGCGGCGACCTTCTTCGCCGGCGCCTTCTTGGCAACGGTCTTCTTGGCGGCGACCTTCTTGGCCGGAGCCTTCTTCGCCGTCGTCTTCTTCGCGGCCGTCGTCTTCTTCACCGCCGTGGTCTTCTTCGCGGCGGTCTTCTTGGCGGGTGCCTTGGAGACCGCCTTCTTGGCCGCACTCACCTTCTTCGTCACTGTCTTCTTCGCTGCCGTGACCTTGCGCGCGGTCGTTGTCTTCGCGGCTGGGCCCTTCTTGGCGACAGTCTTCTTGGCGGGAGAAGCCTTTTTGGCTGTCGCCTTCCCTGCGGCTGCCTTCTTGGCTGGCACTCTGCCTCCTTGGTGCGGCTGAGGAAAACCACGGTGGATTCCTCGTCGTCCTGATGATGACAACACTTGGTGCCCACGTAAAGCACCTGAATGCCCAACAGGTCAAGGCGTCCACGCCGGCAATTCGCGCGGTAATGCCGAAAATCCTTGTGCAGAAGGGATTTCGGAGACCCACGAGCATGCCGCAACGCGCTGAAGAAATGTTGGCGACACGCGCACGAACTGGCCACTTCGGCGCGTTTTCGGACAGTGTTGTCCTCGGCAACGTCTCTGCGAACGATCGGATCCGGTGCGGTGCGAACCCTGTACGACGACCTCGACGGCCCTGTCGAACTGCCCGCTGAAATCACGAAGGTGGTCAGCATCGTGCCGTCGTTGACGGAGTCGATCGCGCACACGCACCGGTCCTTGCTGGTCGGTGCGACGGACTGGTGCAGCCATCCGCACGACCTCGACGTGACGCGAGTTCGCGGCACCAAGAATCCCGACGTCGAACGCATCGTGGCCTTGCGTCCCGACGTCGTCGTCGCGAACGCCGAGGAGAACCGCGCGGTCGATCTCGACGCGTTGCGCGCGCACGGAATCGCGGTCTGGGTGACGTCGCCGGCCACGGTGGAGGAGTCACTGACTTCGCTCGCGCGAATGCTCACGGCGATCACTGGCGGCGCTCCGTCCTGGCTCGACGAAGCACGCGAAGTGTGGAGTACGCCGTACGAAGGACCGCGCCGGCGGGCGGTGATTCCGATCTGGCGAAAGCCGTGGATGGCGCTCGGCCGGGACACGTTCGCGGGTGATGTGCTGAAGCATCTCGGGATCGACAACGTGCTGACGGAATCACCGGAACGTTATCCGCGGATCGAGCTCGGCGCGTTACCGCCGTACGACGTCGTGGTGCTGCCGGACGAGCCGTACGCCTTTTCTCCCGACGACGGTCCGGAGGCATTCGACCGGCCGGCGAAGTGCGTTACCGGTCGTCATCTGACCTGGTACGGGCCTTCGCTGGTGCGGGCGCGGGGAATTCTCAGCGGACAGCTCGCGTGACCTGCGCCACGGTGATTGCCGTCTCAGGTAGACAGTTAGGTCAGCCTCACCTACCCTCCAAGGGTGCCGGAGATGACCGCGAAGAAGAAGTGCTGCAAGGACAAGCCGAGGTGCAAGAAGTGCCCGGTGGTCCTCAAGCGGCTGGCTGACGCCGGCTGCGCGGAGCGCCTCGACCTGCGGCACTACGTCGTGGACAAGAAGGTCAAGAAGAAGGTGCTGAAGCAGGCGCGCGAGCGCTGACCCAGCACCTCCCTGACGCAGTACGGCGGGATCAGTACGGCGGGGTCAGGACGCCTGCCGCAGCGTGATCGCCTCGACGGCGACCCGCAGCAGGCCGGGGATCGTGACGTGCGCGGCCTGACCGGTCGCCTCCAGTTCGTCGGGGTGCCACCAGCCGTGGTCGCTGATCGTCTCCAGCTCGAGCTGCTCCTGGTTCGCGAACGTCACCTCGACGGTGTCGACACCGACCGCGAAGAAGGTCTGGTGCTGGATGATCGGGCAGCCGCCCCACTCGAACTCGATCGTGTTGGTCGCGACCGGTTCGCCGAGCGCGTCGGACGGCAGCAGGATGCCGACCTCCTCGCGCAGTTCCCGCAGGCCCGCCTGCACCACGGTCTCGCCCGTCTCGACGCCGCCACCGATCGTGAACCAGTACGGCGTACCGGGTTTCAGCGGGTCCCAGCCGTGCAGCAGCAGCACCTTCCCGTCCGGGCGAACGGGCAGGACACGAGCCGTCGTCCGCCGGACGACAGTGCCTGGTGGAGGCAGCCGGGAATCTGTCACATCTCAAAACGCTAGACGACCTGTCCCGACCTTCGACCGCTTCCACGGCGCGTCGCCGTCAGCAACTGTTCCGGCCTGGTCCTTCTGTGGCGGCGTGATCCACGCAGCGGACCAGGCCCGTCCGCGGTTGGAGCACGGTGAGACGATCGCCGTATGACAGCGCGCATCGGTCTGGGTCTGGCGGCTCTGGGACGTCCCGGTTACATCAACCTCGGGCACGACGAGGACCTGCCGCCGGGGCGCGCGGTGGACGACCTGCGGCGTCGTACGCACGAACTGCTCGACCAGGCCTGGCAGTCCGGAGTGCGGTACTTCGACGCGGCCCGGTCGTACGGGCTCGCGGAAGTGTTCCTCGGCGAGTGGCTGGCCACGGACCCGAAGCGACGGGCTCAGCTGACGGTCGGGTCGAAGTGGGGCTACACGTACGTCGCCGACTGGCGCTCGGACGCCGACCAGCACGAGATCAAGGACCACTCGCTCGCGACCTTCGAACGCCAGTGGCCGGAGACCTTGGAGGCGCTCGGCGGCCCGCCGGACTTCTACCTCGTGCACAGCCTGACCAAGGACAGCCCCGCGCTGGCCGACACCAAACTGCTCGACCGCCTCAGTGAGCTCGCCGCCACCGGCGTACGGGTCGGTCTGTCGACCAGCGGCCCGCATCAGGCTGAAACCTTGCGGGCGGCCCTGGAACTCGGCGGTCCGTTCACCGCGGTGCAGTCGACGTGGAACGTGCTCGAACGGTCGGTCGGGCCCGCACTGGCGGAGGCTCATGACGCCGGTTGGTTCGTCGTGGTGAAGGAGGCGGTCGCCAATGGCCGGCTCACGGCGAAGGCCGGTACGACGCCGTTCGCGGCGTTTGCCGCTCAGCATCACGTCGCGCCTGATGCGCTGGCGATCGGTGCTGCCGTCGCGAACCCGTGGGCCGATGTCGTGCTCAGCGGAGCGACGACCGCCGAGCAACTCACCAGCAACCTCGCCGCGACCGAGGTCGAGCCGCTGGCCGAGTTCACGCAGAGTCCCGCGGAGTACTGGACGGAACGCTCAGCTCTGCCGTGGATCTAGCCGGCCGGCCTGGCCCTGCGTCCAGTGCGTCGATCGCCTCGGCCAGTCCGTGAATGCCTCGGCGGATGCCCGATTCGTTGACGTTGCCGAAGCCGAGCACCAGCCCCGGAGCGCCGGGAACGCTGTCTCCGACAAGGTAGTCGCCGAGGCCGCGCACAGACACCGACCGCGCCTCGGCCGCCGCGACCACAGCCGCTTCGCTCGTCCCGGGCGGCAGCCGCAGTACGGCGTGACAACCGGCCGCAAGACCGGTCAGCCGCAGCGCCGGCAAGTGCTCGTTCACGGCGGCGATCAGCGCGTCACGCCGTACCTGGTAGGTCGTCCGCATCCGGCGAAGATGCCGGTCGTAGCGTCCCGACTCCATCAACCGGGCCAACGCCAACTGATCCAGCGCGGGAGCGCCGCGACTGGTCAGCGCCTTCGTCTCGACAAGCCCGTCGACGACCGCGGGCGGCGCGAAGATCCAGCCGATCCGGATCCCCGGCGCGAGCGTCTTGCTCACCGAACCCAGCGCGATCACGCGCTCAGGCGCCAAGCCCTGCAGGGATCCGACCGGCTGCCGGTCGTACCGGAACTCCGAGTCGTACTCGTCCTCGATCACGAACCCGTCGACCTGCTCGGCCCACGCGACCAGCTCCTGCCGGCGTACCGGACTGAGCGCGACACCGGTCGGGCACTGATGCGCAGGAGTCAGTACGACGGCCCGCGCGCCGCTCACCGTCAGCGCGGCGACATCGACCCCGTCCTCGTCCACCGGCACCGGTACGGCGTGCAGCCCGAACCGCTCGGCGATCCGGTCGTGGTCGCGCGGGCCCGGGCTCTCCAGGCCGACGCGCTCGACTCCGTGCGTGGCCAGCGTCGCGAAAACGAGCGTGAGCGCGTGCCGGAACCCGGTCGTCACGATCGTGCGCTCCGCGACCGAGGCGCCCGCGCGGACGCGGCGGTGGTACGCCGTGAGGACGTCGCGCAAGCGCTGGTCGCCGCGGTCGGGCTCGTCACCCATCAAGGTCGCGGGTGCGAGCCGGGCGGCGTCGCCGAGTGCCCAGACCCAGTCGCGCACGGGAGCTGACGCGAGGTCGGGGATGCCGTACTCGAAGTCGACGTCGAACCGTTGCTTCGGTCCGTCGTACGCCGTGCCGGTGCTTTCCAAGGGCGTTGTTGCCGCGCGCTCGGCGACCCGGGTGCCGGAGCCGACCTCGCTGACCAGGTAGCCCTCGGCGTACAGCTGTGCGTAGCTGTCGACCACGAGCCCGCGCGAGATCCCGAGCTGGTCGGCGAGACTGCGGGACGAGGGCAACCGTTCGCCCGGCCGGAGCGCGCCGGTCCGGATCGCCGACCGCAACTGCTCGCGCAGCTGGTGCCCGAGCTGCCGCGGCGCGCCGCGGTCGAGCTGCATCAGCAGACCGGGCCCGTCGCCCTTCCACTCCACCGTCATGGCGCCTCCCAAGTGGTTCACTCGCCGTCCCCCGAAATGGACCTTCAGCCCGTGCCGCATTCGACCACATGCTGGAGGTCGTCCACCGAGGGAAGGAACACCATGCGTGAGATCGTCAACTCCACCTACATCAGCCTCGACGGGGTCATCGAACGCCCCCAGACCTGGCCGAGCACGGGTGGTTTCACCGAGGAGGGAAACCGGATCCAGGACGAGCTCGTGCTCGGCTGCTCCGCGGTCCTGATGGGCCGGCACACCTACGAGGGCTTCGCCGACGTCTGGCCGAACCTGCCCGCGAGCGAGCTGGTCGACAAGATGAACACGATGCCGAAGTACGTCGCCTCGAACACGCTGGCGGACCCGAAGTGGAACAACACCCACCTCATCGAGGGCGACCTGGGGGAGGCGGTCGGCGCGCTGAAGCAGGAGCCGGGCGGCGACATCGTCCAGTTCGGCTTCGGCGAGGTGAGCCGCACACTGCTGGCCGCCGGCCTGCTCGACCGCCTCCGCCTGTGGGTCCACCCGTTCTTCGTCGGCAGCGGAGGCCCGAACGACCTGCTCTACCGCGACCTCGCCCTCACCCACTTCGACCTCACCGGCACCACACCCCTGCAGTCCGGCATCGTCATCCTGGACTACCGCATCCGGCGGTGATCAGCTCCGCAGTACGCCGGGAAGCTCGTGGAGGGTGCCGAGCACAGCATCCGGCGCATGCCCCGCCGGACACGGGAAGCCGTCGCGGTTCAGCCAGATCCCGGTCCAGCCCGCGGCCCGCGGACCGGTCACGTCGTTCGGCAGCGAGTCCCCGATCATCGCGATCGCGCTCGGCGGGCGATCCACCTTCTCCGCCGCCAGCTGGTACGCGGCTGGATCGGGCTTGGCGACGCCGAGGTCCTGCGAGAACAGGACGACGTCGAACAGGTCCTCCAGGCCGGCCTTGTCCGGGTAGCTGTTGCCGTTGGAGAGCAGGCCGATCGTGTACGTCGTACCGAGTGCGCGCAGTACCGGCAGCGTGTCCGGGTAGAGCTCGATGTCGGCGAAGCGGCGGTCGAGGTAGAACGCGTTGAGCTCGGCGGCCAGCGGCGGATCGGACGGACCGAGGCGTGCGAGGGTGCGCTGGAAGGCGGCCAGGCGGAGGCGTTCGAGGTTGAGCTCGGTGCCGTTGAGCTCGGCGGCGACGGCCTGACGGTCGGCGATCAGGTCGTCGACCGTCAGGGACTCAGCGGCTGAGCGGTGTTCGCGGAGCTTGACGAGGGTGGCGTGCAGGGATCTGCGCATCACCTGGTCGAAGTTCCACAGGGTGTTGTCGCCGTCGAAGAACAGCGTGTCGATCAACGGTGGTCAGAAGGTGTGTTCGTCGGCGGGGAAGCTGCCGTTGCTGACCTCGGCGGCGTACGTCGTGGCCGCGGTGGTGAGGATCGTGCGCAGGTCGGCGTACTGCTTGACGAAGCGGGGCATCGGGCCGGAGCGCAGGCCGGCCATGTCCTGCCAGACGAGGACCTGGGCGTCGGTGTCGCGGCCGGCGCCGATGCCGATCGTCGGGATGCTGATGCGTTTGGTGATCTCGGCGGCGACGTCGCCGGGGACCATCTCCAGCACGACCGAGAAGGCGCCGGCTTCGGCGAGAGCCACGGCGTCGTCGATCAGTCCTGCTGCTTGGTCGCCGCGGCCTTGGACGCGGTAGCCGCCGATGGTGTGCTCGCTCTGCGGGGTGAAGCCGATGTGGGCCATCACCGGGATCCCCGCCTGGGTGAGCTTCTCGACCGCCGGTACGACGGAACGGCCGCCCTCGAGCTTCACCGCGGCGACCCCGGCCTCCTTCATGAACCGGACGGCCGTGTGGAACGCCTGCTCGGCGGAGGCCTGGTACGAGCCGAACGGGAGGTCGGCGACCACGAGCGCGCGCTGCGTGGCTGTCGCCACCGCGCGGGCGAGCGGGATGAGCTCGTCGACGGTGACCCGCAGGGTCGACTCGTAGCCGTACACGTTGTTCGCCGCCGAATCGCCCACGAGCAGGACCGGAATGCCGGCCTCGTCGAAGATCTCGGCGGTGTACTGGTCGTACGCCGTGAGCATCGCCCACTTCTCGCCGCGGCTCTTCATGTCGCGGAGGTGGTGGATGCGGTACTTGCGGGGGCGCTTGGCGGCGTCGGCGGGGGTGCCGGATGCGCCGGGGGTGTTGAGGGCGCCGGAGTGGGACGGGTCGGACGAGATCGTGGTGGTGATGTTGGGCGCGTGCTGACCTGTCGGCCGGGCGGGCTCGGCTTGCTGCGCGCCGGGTGCGTTGCCGCCGGACCGGCTTTGCTGGGCCGCGGGTGCGTCGCCGCCGGGCTGGGCGCGGCGGGCTCGGTGAGAGACGGCCGCTTCGGCTTTCACCTGGCTCGGCGCGTCCTGCTGTACGTCGGCCCGTCGGCGGGCGCCGGCCGGGCGGCCGTCGGGGCGCATCTCCGGACGGCCTTCTGCATGGCCTTCTGCACGGCCTTCTGGGCGGGGCTCGGGGCGCGTCTCCGGGTGGTTGCTCTCGTACTCCGCGCTCGGGTCGGTCGGGTAGCCGTTGACCGCTGCGTTCTGCTGAGCGGCCGGGGGCTGAGGAGCAGGCGGGCGGTTGGCCGGTGGGCGCTGGGCGGCCGGCGGGGGAGGCGACGGAATGGACGCCTGGACAGCGGGCTGGATGCCAGTGGACTGCTGGGCCGGGTACCCGTTGCCGGGTGCGCCGGTGTGTCCGTTGCCGCTGCTGTGGCCGTTGCTGTTACCCAGCGTGCTGCCCGAGCCCAGACCGTTGCCGGTGCCCGAACCCAGCCCGTTGCTAGTGCCGGAGCCCAGCCCGTTGCCGGTGCCGGAGCCCAGACCGTTGCTGGTGCCCAGGCCGGTGCCGTTGTCGGCGCCGAGCGGGGTGGGCGCGGGCTGGCCGTTGCCGTTCGCGGTGCCGTTGCTCGGGGCGGGCGGCGGGGTGTTGGTGGGCGGGCGATTGGTGAGCCCGTTCGACGGCGGCGGCGGTGGGGGCGTCGGAGCGCTGCCGCTCCAGCCGTTGCCGGGCGTGCCGTTGCTGCGCTGGGTCAGGCCGTTGGAACCGTTGCCCGGCGGCGGCCCGGCGGGGCGCTGCGGGGGAGTGGGCTGCTGCGGCGGTGGGCCCTGGCGGTTGACGGGCTGCTCAGGCGCACGACGCGGTGGCTCACCCGGCTGAGGTGCGAACGGGCTCTGCTGCCGTCCGGGCTGAGGCGGAGCCGGCGGGCGCTCCTGGTACGCCGAAGGAGCGAACGGTGAGTCCTCGTACCGCGCGGCATCCTGCCCGAACTCGCGGGCGGGCTCGCGCCCCTCCGGTGGGAGGAGGCGGGCGGGCTCGCGCCCGAGGTCGCGTCCAGCGTCGCGCGCGGCGTCGCGGCCCGGTTCCGGTGGGAAGCCGCGGCCGTTCTCGCGCGCCGACTCCGGTGGGAAGCCGCGCCCGCTCTCGCGTCCTTCGTCGCGCGGGGGTTCGGGTGCGAAGGGGGATCCGGTTTCGCGGGCCGACTCGGGCGGAAAGCCCCGCCCGTTCTCGCGTCCCGCGTCGCGCGGCGACTCGGGCGGAGCACCTCGCCCGTTCTCGCGCGGCGACTCCGGCGGCAAGCCTCGTCCGGTTTCGCGCGCCGACTCAGGCGGCAAGCCTCGTCCGGTTTCGCGCGGCGACTCCGACGGCAAGCCGCGCCCGTTCTCGCGCGCCGACTCCGGGGGCAAACCTCGCCCGTTCTCGCGCGGGGCGTCGTACCCAGCCGGCCGGCGCTCGTCGGGATGGCGCTGTGGTTCGGCGTACTGGCTCGGATAGCCGCGGTCCTCGGCGGGGAGGAAGGGGGACCTGGGGACGTACGGCTGCTGCGGTACGGGGCCGCGCTCGTACGTGCGGGGTGCGTTGGGTAGCGACGGGGACGGGTCGAGACCCTCCAGCGTCGAGCGGTCGCGCCAGCTGTCGCCTGAGTCGTCGGCGTAGCCGTAGTCCGAGCGGTGGTGCTCCTCGGTTGTCCGGTTCTTCGGTCCGGTCCCGTACGGCGCCGGCAGCTCGTCGTCGGCGTCGCCGTTGGTACCGGCCGACATGAAGTTGTCAACCATGCCTTCATCGTCCCACCGTTGCGGAGGGTGAGCGCCACCGGCTGTCGACGAGGCGTCGCTCACAGCGTCCGCGGGCAGGTCCGACCGCCCGGGCTGCTCGTCGAACGGGCTGTCCCAGGGAGCGTCGGAAGGAGGGCGGTTCCGCCACGATCCACTCAGTTGTCGGCAGCCTTTCTGGCGTCCTCACGCCACGCGTTCGTGATCGGGAGCCGCCGGTCGCGGCCGAACGCCTTGTGGGTGATCTTGGGACCCGGAGGATACTGCCTTCGCTTGTACTCCGCCTTGTCGACCAGCTGGACCACCTTGCTGACCAGCTCCGGCTCGAACCCGGCGGCGACCAGCTCGGCACTGCCGCGGTCCTGCTCGACGTAGTCGTCGAGCATGTCGTCCAGCAGGTCGTACGGCGGCAGCGAGTCGGTGTCGACCTGCCCCGGCCGCAGCTCCGCTGACGGCGGCTTGGCGATCGCGTTCTCCGGGATCGGCGGTTGCTTGCCCTTCGCCGCGGCGTCGGCGTTGCGCCACTTGGCCAGCCGCCAGACCACGGTCTTCGGCACGTCCTTCAGCGGCGCGAACCCGCCGACCGAGTCGCCGTAGATCGTCGAGTACCCGACGGACAGCTCCGACTTGTTGCCGCAGGCAAGTACCAGGTGGCCGTCGGCGTTCGACAGGCCCATCCAGATCACCGCCCGCACCCGCGCCTGCAGGTTCTCCTCGGCCAGCCCGTTCAGCCCGAGCGTCTCCAGGAACGGCTGCACCATCGGCTGGATCGGGATCACCCGGTAGTTCAGCCCGGTCCGCGCGGCCAGCTCGGCGGCGTCGTCGCGGGAGTGGTCGCTGGAATAGATGCTTGGGTTGGAGATGCCGAACACGTGCTCGGGACCGACCGCGTCGCAGGCGATCGCGGCGACCAGTGACGAGTCGATTCCGCCGGACAGCCCGAGCAGCACCGACTTGAACCCGTTCTTGCGCACGTAGTCGCGCAGCCCGAGCACGACCGCGCCGTACATCTCGGCCTCGTCCGACAGCCGCGGCGCGATCGCGGCCGGCATCGGCTCGTACGCCGGCAGCGGCTCGTCGTGCAGCACGGTGTGCACGATCTCGATGCCCTCGTGCTCGGCGACCGGGATCGCGGTCGCGGCGGGCAGGTCGAGGTCGACGATCATCGAGCCCTGCTCGAACTGCGGCGCCCGCGCGAGCACGTTGCCCTCGGCATCGGCGATCAGCGAGTCGCCGTCGAAGACCAGCTCGTCCTGGCCGCCGACCAGGTTCACGTACGCCAGCGCGCAGCCGGCCTCGCGGGCCCGGCGCGCGACCAGCTCGCCGCGGACGTCGTCCTTGTTCGCCTCGTACGGCGAGGAGTTGACCACCAGCAGCAGATTCGCACCGGCCGCGCGGGTGACCGCGACCGGGCCGCCGTCCTGCCACAGGTCCTCGCAGATCACCAGCGCGACGTCGATGCCGTGGATCCGGACCACCTGCAACGTGTTGCCGGGCACGAAGTGCCGGAACTCGTCGAAGACGCCGTAGTTGGGCAGGTGGTGCTTGACCGCGCTGGTCACGACGCGGCCCTGGTGGATCACCGCGGCCGAGTTCGTCGGGGAGCCCTTCGGCCGGCCGAGCCGGTCGACGCCCATCGCCGTACCGGCCGCGCGGTCGAGGTACCCGCAGACCACGACGACGTCGCCGAGGCCCTCGTCGGCCAGCCGCTGCGCGAGCGTCTGCACCTTCGACTGGGACGCGTCGACGAACGAGCCGCGCAGGGCCAGGTCCTCGACCGGGTAGCCGGTCAGGACGAGCTCCGGGAAGGCGACCACGTGGGCGCCGCGCTCGACCGCGCCGCGGGTCCAGGAGACGATCTTGTCCGCGTTCGCGTCGAGGTCGCCGACCGTCACGTCGAGCTGAGCGAGAGCAAGCCGGAGCTGAGGCACCTGTGCACCCTACTGGGTTCGCGCGGTGCCCCGAAGCGACTCGGCGAAGTCTTGACCGGCGACCAAGGTTGCGGGCCGAGATACTTTTCGCCGACGACCGTGCGCGGCCCCGCGGATTCACTGAGAACGTGACCACCACCGAGCAAGGACCGACCGCCGTCACCGAGCGCGCGCTGGGGCCCGACCTGGCCCGCGGCTTCATGCTGCTGTTCATCGCGCTGGCCAACTCGCACTACTTCCTGCGCGGGTCGTCGGTGCTCGGCGGCTTCCCGCAGGACGGCTCGGCGATCGACCGCGCCGTCACCTGGCTGATCGCGACTTTCGTCGACGGCCGGGCGTTCCCGATGTTCGGCCTGCTCTTCGGGTACGGCGTCGCGCAGATCGTCCGCCGGCAGACCGGGACCGCCTGGGCGACCCGGTTCCTGCTGTGGCGGCGTAGCGCCGTGCTCGTGGTCCTCGGGTTCCTGCACGCGATGCTGCTGTACGTCGGCGACATCCTCGCCGCGTACGGCGTGCTGCTGTTCTTCGGCGTCTGGGCGATCCGGTGGAAGGACCGCTGGCTGTTCGTCGTCGCGTTCCTCGTGCTGGCACTGACCGCGCTGCCGAGCGACACGTCGCTGTCGATCAGCACCGACGCACCGGACGTCTCGATGCTGCCGCCGGACCTCCGGACGCAGTTCTCGGAGCGGATCCTGGTCAGCCCGGTGATCGCGCTGCTCGGGCCGATCGGGTTCCTGCCGCCGTTCCTGATCGGGGTGTGGGCGGGCCGTCGGCGGATCCTGGAGCGGCCGGCCGAGCACCTTCGGTTGCTCAAGGCCACGGCGGTCGTGGGCATCAGCATCGCCGTACTGGGTGCGCAGCCGGTCGCGCTGACGCTGTCGCGAGTGATCGACCAGCCGACGGGCGACACGCTCAGTCTGGTCGGGCCGCTGCACGACGCGAGCGGAACGCTCGGTGGGTTCGGGTACGCCGCGCTGATCGTGCTGATCGCCACGCGCATCCGCCGGGGTCGCGTGACGGAGGCGATCGCCGCGACGGGGCAACGATCGCTGAGCTGCTACCTGATGCAGTCGGTGGTGTGGACGGTGGTCTTCACGCCGTACCTGCTCGACCTCTCGGACACGTTGACGGTGGCAACGACCGCGCTGCTGGCGACGGTGGCCTGGACGGTGACGGTGGTCCTCGCCGACCGGATGCGCGCGGCCGGCTACCGCGGGCCGTTCGAGCTGCTGATCCGCCGCATCACGTACCGCACCGGCGTGTCGCGTCGACCGTCGGTACGGCAGTGACGGACGATCCGCAGACCATTCGGAATCGCCTGCACGGAGTACTACGTGAACCTCAGCCTTGCCGACCAGCCGACGCTGCCGGACCTGTCCGACGACGAGCGGCACCTGCTCAACCTGGTCGCCACGCCCGCGGCGACCCTGCTGGGGTTGGTGGCCGACGTCCTGCGGACCCGGCTGTTCGGTGAGGACGCCGCGATCTGGGTGGACCTGTGGCAGACGAACCCGTCGACGGCTCGCGTCGAGTGGCAGGACGGGCCAGAGCTCGCCGAGGTGCTCGAGCACCTGCTGCCGCGGATGATCGAGGGCACGTTCGAAGGCGTTCCGGGGCTGCGGTCGGTGACGACGGCCGACGCGCAGGCGCAGCTGGTGTGGATCGGCACGACGAGCCCGGTCGCGCTGCACCTCACGCGTCTCGACACCTGATCACCAGGAGCCGCCGCCCCCGCCTCCACCGCCGTCGCCCGCTCCGGCGCCGCCGCTGAAGCCGGAGGCGCCGCTGTCCGCTCCGCTGCTCCAGCCGGTGCTGCCGGCGTACGCCGTACCGGAGCCGCCGATCAGGGTGCCGGCCATGAACGCGGCGACCCCACGCCGGAACCGGCCGACCCGGAAGACTCCCACCGAGCTGAAGAAGCTCACCGGGTCGCCGCCTTCGAGCAGCTGCTCCCACCGGTCGCCCTGGTCCAGCACCATGGCCCACGGCAACAACTCGACCAGCGTGTGGTCCGGCAGGTCCTCGGCCCGGACGGTCTCGAGGTAGCGCTGGAACGACCGCAGCTCGACCACCAGCTCACGGCCCGGCCGCGTCAGCCGGCCGCGCGAGGTAGTCCGCCGTACGACGTACAGGGCGGTGCAGGCGAGCACGACCAGCACGAAGACCAGGATGCCGTCGAGCGGGCGGTCGGTGACCGCGGTGCCGATCCCGGCGGCGATGAACCCGAGCAGCGCGAGGCCCAGCATGCTGAGGAAGACCGGGACGAACTGGAGCTTGCGGCCGGCCACCGGCGCGGTGCGCGAGGCCGAGGGCAACGGGGCGAACCAGTTCTTGGTGGTGACGTCGGCCCGGAGCGCGCGGGCCATGGCGCGTTGCGCGTCCAGCGGACGGCGCCGGTGCTGCAGGGTGACGGTCGTCCCGGACTTGAGGGTCGGGAAGAGGCCTCTGACGAGAGCGCGGTGGTGAGAACGCTTCGCGGCCTGGGGATCGACCAGGACCACGGTGGTCTCGTCGTCCGTGCCGAGCTGGACCGCGCCGAGCAGGGCGAGCTCCAGCAGGGTGGCCTGGATCGCTTCGCCGTCGACGTACCCGTGGAGGAGGAACCGGGCCTCGGCGGCGGTGATCGCCGGCGGGGTGGTCATCACTGGGCGGCCGGACTTCCGGCCGCTCCAGCGGAAGAACAGCACCACTGCGCCGGCGACGAGCAGGACCAGCGCGACCAGGCCGCCGAGCACCTCGAGCAGCCCGGTCGAGGTCGGTCCGGCGGCGGACTCGATGAAGGGCGCGCCCTCGCGGAGCTCGCCGGGGTTGATCCACGCGGCGATCGTCAGCTGCTCGCCGGTCGGGAGCGTGCCGTGCGTGTACGTCGCCTTGCCGTTGGCGAGGTTCGCGCGCTCGCAGGGGGTCGTCGAGCCGAGCTTGCCGGCGTAGCAGGTGGCGCGGGGGACTCCGCCGGGGACCTCGACGGTGACCTCGACCTTCTGCAGCGGGGCGATCCAGCCGCGGCCGGTCGCGTTCCAGTACAGCTCGGCGTGGTCGGCGAAGTACCGGATCGCGCCGCGCAGCCGGTAGCTGAGCACGTACGTCGCGGTCTCGCTGGTGACGGTCTTCTCCGGTGCGCCGATCCGCAGGCGCAGGGCCTTGGTCCGGTGGCCGCCGAGCAGGACGTCCTCCTGCTCGACGGTCGTGTCGGCGCCGGTCGGGCTGGTCACCTTCACGTCGCTCACGTCGTACCGCTGGTCGTGGTCGTCGCCGTACGGCTCGCGGACCAGGAGGTCGCGGTAGATCCCGTGCCGGTCCGATGACTCGCCGAAGCGGTAGACGATCGTCTCGGTGACCTGGACCGTCCCGTCGCGGTCAACGCGGTAGGCGATCGCGAGGGACTCGACCTGCTCGGTCGCGGGACCGGGTGCCGCGAAGACCTGCGACGAGGGAGCCGCGACCAGCGCGGCACATGACGCGGCAACCACCACCAGGGCACGGGCCCACCACCGTCGACGGCTCATGCCTGAGTAGATGGCCTGGCGGCCGCCGGGGTTCCCGTCGTCAGGGGATCGTGTCGGGATCGACTTCCACCGTGTACGACGTGATCGAGGTGAGATGTCCCTGGGTGAACTCGTACAGGTCGCACGACGAGACGATCGACGACTGCCACTTGGTGTCGACGTACCGGGTGACCGTGTGCACGGCGACGGAGTCGGCGTTCGCGATCGTCTTCGACCGCAGGAACTGCGTCGTCGTTCGCGCCAGTCCCGCCAGTGCGTTCTCGCACGCCTGCACGACCTGCTCGTGCCCCTCCAGCTTCGCCGCCCCTACCAGCGTCCAGGTCACCTCCGGGTGCAGGAACGGGTACACCTCCGAGAAGCGGTGCCGGGAGAAGGCCTCCGCCACTTCCTGAATCGTCGCCATACACGAGATCTTCTCAGTTCGATGGGCGAACCGTGCGTGGTGTGTAATGACCGGCGTGACTACGGGTGATGGGCTGCGGCTGGGCCGGGTGGGGAAGACGGTCAGAGTCGTGGTCGCAGCGGTCGGGATCGTGCTGCTGGTGAACGGGTCGGTGCGGATGTCGGACGACATGTGGCCGTTCGGGCCGATGTCGCAGTACGCGATGACGGTGCCGGACGACGCCTCGATCACCTACACCCGGATCCAGGCGCAGACCGATGCGGGGACCTCGGTGGACGTGCCGTTGAACATCGAAGGTGCCGGCGTGGCCCGGGCGGAGATCGAGGCCCGGACGGGAGAGATCGTCAAGGATCCCGCCCTGCTGCAGCAGGTGGCTGACGGGTGGGCTCGCAAGCACCCGGACAAGCCGAAGTACGTGAAGCTGGAGCTGATTCAGGACACGACTCAGCTGGTGGAGGGTCGCGTCGACGGGCCGCCGAAGTCTGAGACCGTGGCGACCTGGCAGGTGCGGTGATGAGCGACACCAAGCTGAACCGAGTGGCCAACTGGTTCACCCCGAAGATCGCGCTGGCCCGCGTCGCCTGGCTGCGGACGATTCTCTACCTGTTCGTCATCCTCGACATGCACGCGTTCGTGCGGGACACGCGGCTCAAGGGCGAGCACCCCGGGCTCTACCAGCCGCTCTTCCTGGCGCGTCTGTTCGACCTGCCGAAGCCCTCGGTCGCCAACACGACCACCCTGTACGTCGTACTGATCGTGTTCTGCCTGCTCGGCGCCTCCAACCGGCTGCCGCGGCTCGCGGGATGGGTGGTCGCGCCGGCGTTCACCTGGTGGGTGCTGATCGGGATGAGCGACGGCAAGGTCGACCACGACCACCTCGCGCTCGTCGTCGCGCTGTGGGTGCTCCCGACCGTCGCGCCCAACAAGAACCGCACCCGTTCGGTGTACGCCGACCAGACGACCTCCGAGGCGGCCGGCTGGGCGATCCGCTGTGTCCAGATCAGCGTCGTCGCGACGTACTTCCTGTCCGCCGTCGCCAAGCTCCGCAGCGCCGGCTGGGCGCTGACCTGGCCCGGCAGCGCCGTCCTGACCTGGGCGATCGTGCGCCGGCCGCACCCGGTCGGCGAGTGGCTGCTGCACCACCCCTGGATGCTGCACGTGATGCAGTGGATCGGGATCATCGGCGAGTTCCTGTCGCCGCTCGTGCTCTGGCTGAAGGGCCGCTGGCAGTTGCTCGGCGCGCTGTTCTTCATCGGCTTCCACGTCGCGAACACCGCGATCCTGCTGATCCACTTCCTGCCGACCGTGGTCTGCTGGCTGGCCTTCGCCCCGATGGAGCGGATCGTGCCCTGGTTCCAGCGGGGCCGGAGGTCAGGTGGCGACGCCGGAGAGCCCGAAGACGAGCCCGAAGACAGCCGGCAGCCCCAGCAGCAGCCCGGCGCGTAGCCGGAAACGCCGGCCGCCGGGGCCCGGCGTCCGGACGACGCGGGACAGCACCGCGCCGGCGTACCCGAAGACGAGCGCGGCGAGCAGGATCTGCTTGGTCGGCAGGGTGGCGTCGTTGTGGGTCAGGCCGAGGGTGACCAGCCCGGGGCAGCAGAACGCGAACATGCCGTACCCGAGCTCGGGAATGGGGAGCCAGCGACGCCCGAGCACGTCCAGCTCGGCGGGCCGGCGGCGTTGCAGCGACCGGACGAAGCGCCCGGTGCTGAGCAGCAGGTCGCTGATGCAGAGCAGGGCAGCCACGATCAGCGCTGCCTGGAAAATCGTCTGCACCGGCGCAACCTTAGGCCCTGGACCACCTGCTGTCCCAGTCGGCACGTAACGTCTGCTTAACACTGCCGGGGCACACTGTGTGAGGTCCGGTCCGACGCCGTACGACGAGAGAGGTGGAACCGCCGATGGACAAGCAGCAGGAGTTCGTGCTGCGCGCGCTCGAGGAGCGCGACGTACGGTTCGTGCGGCTGTGGTTCACCGACGTGCTGGGCTTCCTGAAGTCGGTGGCGGTCGCCCCGGCGGAGCTGGAGGGCGCGTTCGCCGAGGGGATCGGGTTCGACGGTTCCGCGATCGAGGGGTTCGCCCGGGTGACCGAGGCGGACATGCTCGCCAAGCCGGACCCGTCGACGTTCCAGATCCTGCCCTGGCGCGGGGAGACGATGGGCACCGCGCGGATGTTCTGCGACATCAACATGCCCGACGGCTCGGCCGCGTTCGCCGACCCGCGGCACGTGCTGAAGCGGACCCTGTCGAAGGCGGCCGACCTCGGCTTCACCTTCTACACCCACCCCGAGATCGAGTTCTACCTGTTCAAGTCGCTGACCGGCGCCCCCGGGACGTACCCGGAGCCGGTCGACTCCTCGGGCTACTTCGACCACACCCCGCAGGGCGTCGGCAACGACTTCCGCCGCGAGGCGATCACGATGCTGGAGTCGATGGGCATCTCGGTCGAGTTCAGCCACCACGAGGGCGGCCCGGGTCAGCAGGAGATCGACCTGCGGTACGCCGACGCGCTGTCGACCGCGGACAACATCATGACGTTCCGCGTGGTCGTCAAGGAGGTCGCGCTCAGCCAGGGCATCTACGCCTCGTTCATGCCCAAGCCGCTGAGCGACCACCCGGGCTCGGGCATGCACACGCACATGTCGCTGTTCGAGGGCGACCGGAACGCGTTCTTCGAGGGCGGCGCGCAGTACCAGCTGTCCAAGACCGGGCGGGCGTTCATCGCCGGCCTGCTGCACCACGCGGCCGAGATCACCGCGGTGACCAACCAGTGGGTGAACTCCTACAAGCGGCTCGCCGTCGGCGACGAGGCTCCGTCGTTCATCTCCTGGGGCCACAACAACCGCTCCGCCCTGGTGCGCGTGCCGATGTACAAGCCGCACAAGGGCCAGTCGAGCCGCGTGGAGTTCCGCTCGCTCGACTCCGCCGCGAACCCGTACCTGGCGTTCGCGCTGATGCTGGCCGCCGGCCTGAAGGGCATCGAGGAGGGCTACGAGCTGCCCCGCGAGGTCGAGGACGACATCTGGTCGCTGACCGACCGCGAGCGCCGCGCGCTGGGCATCAAGCCGCTGCCGAGCAGTCTGGCCGAGGCGATCCACGCGATGGAGGACAGCGAGCTGGTCGCCGAGACACTCGGCGAGCACGTGTTCGACTTCTTCCTGCGCAACAAGCGGGTCGAGTGGCAGGACTACCGCAAGCAGGTCACGCCGTTCGAGCTCAACAAGCTGCTGCCCGTCCTGTAGGACACAGCCTGTAGGCGTCAGCTTCAGATGAGGTTGTTTGTTGGCAGATCGTACTGAGCCGAACGGCAGGCTCCCCGCGCGGGGAGCCTGCCGTTCAGGTGATCAGAAGGTCTTGGTGTACTTCGTGCCCTTGTAGTACATCTTCACGCCGTCGGGCTTGGACGCGTCGTGACCGAACGACAGCTTGCCGGTGTAGGTGCTGCCGTGCTTGCCGGCGGCAACGTCCCGGTAGCCGTAGTCGGACGAACCGTTGCGCGTCACGTTGTAGCTGATCCCGCTGCCGCAGTTGTTGGTGACGTCGACGACCCACTTGTAGTCGTTCCAGCCTTCGTTGTTCAGCTTGGTCCGAACGACCTTCACGCAGGAGGGCCAGGCGGCCGCGACGGCAGCCGGGGTGGCCGTGCCGGTGGGTGCGGCGGGGGCTGCCTGCGCGGTGAGCGGGGCGGCGACAACGGTGGTGCCCAGAGCGAGGATGGCGAGGACGCGCATCGTGGATTCCTTTCGCGTAGTGACATCGCCGGGTGACGGCGAGTTGAGTCGCCGTCATCCTGGCATGCGATCGCGTCACTGAACGGTGCGAAAAGGGGGAGAAGTCAACTGGCGCCGGCGGTTTCGGGCGCGGTCCAGCGGGCGGCGGCCGTGGAGTGCCGGTACGGCGTGCTGAGAGCCGCGGGCGCGGGCGTGGTCGTGCGTGGCTCCGGGGCGGTGGTGCCGTCGGAGGCGAGGATCTCGACCTCGTCGACCGTGAACAGGCCGACCGGGCGGACCCCTTCGGTGACGACCACGACGCAACCGGGGACCACCTGCTGGGCCCGGTGGTCCTGGGCCGGGACGAGGATGCCCTCGGCCGCGGAGCGCCAGGCGCCGGGGGCGAACCGGCGCAGCGCGATGCCGACCTGGCCGTCCTCGGCCGTGCGTGGTGGAAGGTACGCGGTGGCTGTGTAGTCGTAGTCGTAGTCCGGCTCGGGCGGCCCGGACACCCGCCCACCCTGCTGGGGCGTCAACCAGACCACCGTGCCCCGAACAGCGAGCGACCCCGTCATCATGACCATGACCAGTCATCATGCCCGTCACGGACAGTTTTTGCCAAGCGACTCCGAGTGTTTGCTGTGATCGCCCCGCAACCGAACCGCGATCTGCGCCGGTAACCTGCGGGGGTGGCGGAGTCGCGGAAGGTGTCCAGTGAGGGCCAACTGGTCCGCCGGGGGTTCGCGGACCCCCAGCGGGCCTCGAGGATGCTCCAGCAGCTCGACCAGCTGGACGCGCGCACCCCGGTGGCGACCGAGCAGCTGATCACCTCGCTGTCGGAGTCGGCCGATCCTGATCTCGCGCTGCTCCACCTGCTCGGCCTGGCCGAGGCGCTGGAGCAGCACGAGTACGACGTGTCCGCCTTCGCTCGCACGCTCGACATGGACGACGACTTCCGCCGTCGGCTGTGCTGCGTGCTCGGCGCGAGCGAGGCCCTCGGCCGGCATCTCACCGTGCACCCGCGGCACTGGTACGACCTGGCCGACCCGGCGCTGGCCGGCAGCAACCCGACCCCGGACGACGTCGCCGCCCGGCTCGCGCTGGCCGTCGACGACGACAACCCGGTCGATGCCCTGCGCATCGAGTACCGCCGGCTCCTGCTCCGCCTCGCGGCCCGCGACCTCGCCGAGGGCCTGCTCGTCGACGAGACGGCCGCCGTCCTGGCCGACCTGGCCGGTGGCGCGCTGGAGACCGCGCTCCGGATCGCCCGCAACGACCACTTCGGCCAGCACCCCGGTGCCGCCGACTGCCGCCTGGCGATCATTGCCATGGGCAAGTGTGGCGGCCGCGAGCTGAACTACGTGAGCGACGTCGACGTGCTGTTCGTCGCCGAGCCGCTGGAGGGCGAGGACGAGGCCCCGGCGCTGAAGACCGCGACCCAGCTGGCCGCCGCCGTGATGCGGATCTGCTCCGCGCACACCGCCGAGGGCACGCTCTGGCCGGTCGACGCCGCGCTGCGTCCCGAAGGCAAGTCCGGCCCGCTGGTGCGGACGCTCGACAGCCACCTGGCCTACTACCAGCGCTGGGCCAAGACCTGGGAGTTCCAGGCGCTGCTGAAGGCCCGCCCGATCGCCGGGGACGCCGAGCTCGGTCAGGCGTACGCCGATCAGACGGCCGGCCTGGTCTGGTCCGCGGCAGACCGCGAAGGGTTCGTCGACGACGTCCAGTCGATGCGCCGCCGAGTGGTCGACCACATCCCGGCCGCCGACGTCGATCGCCAGCTGAAGCTCGGTCCGGGCGGCCTGCGCGACGTCGAGTTCGCCGTACAGCTGCTGCAGTTGGTGCACGGGCGTAGCGACGAGACTGTGCGCAGCGGGACGACGCTGATCGCTCTGGAGCAGCTGACCAGCTCCGGGTACGTCGGGCGCACGGACGGCGCCGTACTGGCCGACGCGTACCGGTTCCTCCGCTCGATGGAGCACCGGATCCAGCTGTACCGACTCCGGCGGACCCACTCCGTGCCCGAGCACGAGGACGATCTGCGGCGGCTCGGTCGCTCGCTCGGCTTCACGAAGAACCCGATCACCGACCTGACCAAGGTGTGGAAGAAGCACGCGCTCGAGGTCCGCCGCCTGCACGAGAAGCTGTTCTACCGCCCGCTGCTCGCCGCCGTCGCGCGGATCCCCGGCGAGGAGGTCCGGCTCACCCCGGAGGCCGCGAAGCAACGACTCACCGCACTCGGGTACGCCGATCCGGCGTCGGCGCTGCGGCACATCGAGGCGTTGTCCGAAGGCGTGTCCCGGCGCTCGTCGATCCAGCGCGCGCTGCTGCCGGCGATGCTCGGCTGGTTCGCCGAGTCGCCTGACCCGGACGCCGGTCTGCTCGCCTTCCGGACGATCTCCGACGCGCTCGGCTCCACACCGTGGTACCTGCGCCAGCTCCGCGACGAGGGCGCTTCCGCGGAACGCCTCGCGCATCTGCTGGCCAGCGGCCGGTACGCCGTCGACCTGCTGCAGCGGGCGCCCGAGGCGACCGCGATGCTCGCGGACGAGCGCGAACTGGTCCCGCGCAGGCCCGAAGCCCTGCTCGCCGAGATGTCGGCCGCGGCCCGCCGCCAGGACAAGCCGGAGGCCGCGGTCGCCGCGATCCGCGCGGTCCGGCGGCGCGAGCTGTTCCGGGTCGCGGCCGCCGACCTGTCGAACCTGCTCGAGGTCGAGCAGGTCGGCGAGGCGCTGACCACGATCGCGGCCGCGACGCTGACCAGCTCGCTGGAGGTCGCTCGGCGGGCAGTTGCCAAGGGCGGCGAGGAGCCGACCCGGATGGCGATCGTCGCGATGGGCCGCTTCGGTGGGCACGAGCTCGGCTACGGCAGCGACGCCGACGTGATGTTCGTCCACGATCCGTTGCCGGGGGCATCGGAAAAGGCGGCGACCGACTTCGCCACCCAGGCCGCGACCGAGCTGCGCCGCCTGCTGGCGCTGCCCGGTGCCGACCCGGCCGTCGCGATCGACGCGGACCTGCGGCCCGAGGGCCGGCAGGGACCGCTCGTCCGGACGCTGGCGTCGTACGCGTCGTACTACGCGCGCTGGTCGGCGGTCTGGGAGGCGCAGGCGCTGCTGCGGGCCGATCCGCTCTGCGGCGACGCCGAGCTGTGCCAGGCGTTCCGCGACGTGATCGATCCCCTGCGGTACCCGGCGGACGGCGTACCGGCGCGGGACGTGATGGAGATCCGGCGGATCAAGGCGCGCGTCGATGCCGAGCGGCTGCCGCGGGGCGCCGATCCGGCCACCCACACCAAGCTCGGCCGCGGCGGCCTGGCCGACATCGAGTGGACGGTCCAGCTGCTGCAGCTGCGCGAGGCCCACCGGGTCGAAGGCCTGCGGACGACGCGGACGCTCGGGGCGTTGCGGGTGGCTGTCGACGAAGGGCTCTTCGAGCGCCGGGAGGCCGACGTCCTGCGGGCCGCCTGGCAGCGGGCGTCGCGGATCCGGAACGCGATCATGCTGACCCGGGCCCGCCCGAGCGACTCGCTGCCGCGTGATCCGCGCGACCTCGCCGCGGTCGCGCAGATCTGCGGCTACCCGCCCGGGCAGACCAGTCGCTTCTCCGACGACTACCTACGGTTGACCCGCCGTGCGCGCAACGTGGTCGACCACCTCTTCTGGGGCGAGTGATCGGGCTCGCTCCAGAAGAGGGACCGGTCGGTCAGTTGCTCTTGGCGCTTTCCCGGATCTCGCCGTTCACGCCGCCGGGGAAGAAGCCACCCTTGGTGGTGGCCGCGGGGTTCAGGTAGACGACGTTGAGCACCTGCCCGGCCGAACGGCTGTAGGCGATGCCGTTGCCGTCGGTCGGGATGATGTTCGCGGTGTCCAGCCGGTTCAGGCCCTGGTCCAGGTCGGTGCTGCCGTCCAGGCTGTCCCGGGCGTCGGAGATCGCCCGCGAAGCCACCGCGAGACCACGGTTGAGCAGCGTCGTGCGGATGTTGGCCGCGTGGTAGGCCTCGACCGCGAGGATGCCGGCGGCCGCCTCCAGGTAGGTCTTGTTGCTGATCAGCGGTGCGGCGCCCTTGTACGCCGTGACGCCGACGTCCTCGAAGACGAAGGCCGCCAGCAGGAAGTTGTCGTCGTTGGCGTAGGCGTCGAACTTCTGGCCGGGCTTGATCAGGCCGGCCGCGGTCGCGGCGGCGGTGAACGCGGCGTCGATGTCGATGGCCGGCCGGGCCACCGCGGCCGAGCCGAGTGCGGACCGGAGGAACTTGACGTGCGCCAGCTCGTCGGCCGCGATCTCGGTCGCGAACTGCTTGATCACCGCGTTCTTGAAGTTGACCTGGCGGCCGCCGGAGACGCCGCCGGGCGTGCCCTTGCCGCCGATCTCGGAGGCCGGCAGGCCGGTGCCGTGCACCGCGCGGAGGTAGAACTCGGCCTCCAGGTACTCCAGGTTCAGGGCGAAGTTCAGCACCGCGCCGTCACTGGGCGCACCGGCCGCCGAGGCCTCACTGGCGACTCCCGCGCTCAGCGCACCGGCCGCGGCGACCCCGAGTCCCGCGACACCGGCCGAGTGCAGGAACCTGCGCCGGTCGAGTCCGTTCTCGGCGCTGCGATCGATGGCGTTGCGGACGAACAGTTTGTCGAACATACGACTTCACTCCCGGTCTTCGATGTCACCCGCACGGAGTCCCGCCCGGGTGCCTCTCTGCCGGCCGGGGACGGACGACGGCGGCCGACTGTGGCGGGCTTCGGAGCTGCACCCCGGCCGGATGGGTCGGACTGCCGGATCGGCCGGTTACAGGACTTCAGCGCCATGAAAGTGCAGTGAAAGGACCCTGCGCGACTCTGATTTCTCGCAGAGCACACGCTGGGGGCGATCACAATGGCGGAACTGTCGGGGGACAGTGCAACAAGCTTCACCGAGTTCGTGACACAGAAGTACGGCGCGCTGCTGGGGACGGCGTACCTGCTGACCAGGGACCACGGCCTCGCGGAGGACGTGGTCCAGACCGCGCTGGCCAAGTGCTGGCGGACCTGGGACACGATCAGGGCCGACGACCCGTACGCGTACGTGCGGCAGGTGCTGGTCAACACCTGCCGGGCGTACTGGCGGGTGAAGAAGGGCAAGCTGGAGTTCCCGACCGAGGAGCTGCCGACGCGGCCGGTGCTGGTCGACTACTACGACCGGATCGAGCGCGACTCGGTGCTGGTCGCCGCGCTGGAACGGCTGCCGGGACGGATGCGCGTGGTCGTCGTACTGCGGTACCTGGTCGACCTGAGCGAGGCCGAGACCGCGGAAGAGGTCGGGTGCGCGGTCGGCACGATCAAGAGCCAGACCAGCCGGGCGCTGGCCCGGCTGCGGGGGGACCCTCTCCTGCTCGACTACAGGAGGAGTGCCTGACGGCCTGTAAGTTGTACCGGTGGCTGAGTTTGTATCGGTGCAGGAGGTAGATCAGGTGCGGCAGCCGGGGGTGTTCAGTCACGTCCGGCGCAGCGTGCGGATGACGGCCGGGCAGCAGCGGGTCTGGGAGACGCGCTGGCCCGAGCTCGGTCGCAAGCTGGACGACCTGCCGGCCGGGACGCTGGACCTGGACGCCTGGTTCGGCCGGACCGCGCCGGTGGTGCTGGAGATCGGGTCGGGCATGGGCGAGGCGACCGCGCAGCTCGCGGAAGCGGCGCCCGAGGTCAACCACTTGGCCGCGGAGGTCTACCCGGCCGGGCTCGGGCAGCTGATGCTCGCGGTCGAGAAGTCCGCGCTGACCAACGTCCGCCTGCTGCACGGCGACGCGCTCGACTTCCTGCGCGACCACGTCGCGCCGGACACGCTGGACGGCGTCCGGATCTACTTCCCGGACCCGTGGCAGAAGAAGCGGCACCACAAGCGGCGGCTGGTGAAGCCGCCGTTCGTCGCGCTCGTCGCGTCTCGACTGCGCCCCGGAGGCACGTTGCACCTGGCCACCGACTGGGCCGACTACGCCGACGAGATGCTCGCGATCGGCTCGGCCGAGCCGCAGCTCGTCAACCAGTACGACGACTGGGCGCCACGGCCCTCGTGGCGCCCGCTCACCAAGTTCGAGTCGCGGGCACACACCGAGGGCCGCGTCTGCCGCGACCTGCTCCTCACCAAAAAGTCGCAGAGCCAGAAGATCACGCCGTCCGGCTGGTGAACGACCAGTGGCCTGACGGCACCGTGTAGATCGTGTAGCCGTCCGCCCAGACCGGTTCCCCGGCGTACGGAGCCGGTACGGCGGTGACGTCCGTCGGCTGCTCCGACGGCACGTGCACCTCCGCCGTGCTGCCGACCGGGACCTGCACCTCCACGTGCAGCACGCGCCCGACCTGCCGCCAGCTCGCGGACACCCTGCCGCGCACCGTGTCGCTGCGCAGTGAGGCCTGGGACGTGTCGGCCCGTGCGTCCGGCCGGACGACGATCCGCTCCCAGCCGTTGCCGGCGTTGCGGAGGCCGGTGACGTTCTCCAGCAGCCACTGAACGACCGTGCCCTGGAAGTAGTGGTTGCGCGACCGGGTGTCGGTCTCCCACATCTCCCACAGGGTGTCGGCACCCTGATCCAGCCAGTAGCCCCAGCTCGGGTACGTCCGCTGCTGGGCGACCTTCGCGGCGACGTCGCCGTGCCCGTACCGCGTCAGAACCGGAAGCAGTACGCCGACGCCGAGGCAGCCGGTGTTCAGGTGGAAGTCGCGCGCCTCGATGTCCTTGACCAGGTTGGTGACGACCTGGTCGATCAGCTCGTCCGGGACCAGCCCGAACGCGAGCGGCACCGCGTTGGACGTCTGCCGGTAGTCGGGGTCGGTCGCCGTCCGGTACAGCCCGGCCTCGCGGTCGAGGAACTCCCGGTTCAGGCCGTCGGCCAGCTCGACGGTTGCCTTGCGCAACCGATCCAGGTCGCCGGTCTCGCCGATCAGCTCGCCGATCTCGATCACCGCGACGAGTGCCCGGTGCAGGTACGCCGTCGCGGTCAGCCGGGAGTCCTCCGGCGGCGGGCCCTTGCGGTAGCCCGGCGGGATCCAGTCGCCGAGCACACTGGTCGACAGGCCGTCCTCGACCCGCGCCAGTTCCCAGTCGATGTAGCGGTTGACCGTCTCCCAGTGCTCGCGGAGCACGCGCGTGTCGCCGTACCAGCGGTGCATCTCGCGGAGCACGAACGGGTAGACCGTCGACCACTCGGTCGCGGGCGCCAGCTCGGCGTACCCCCAGCCACCCGACGGCACGATGACCGGGAGTTGCCCGTCGGCGGTCTGGCTGTCGCGCAGGTCGCCGAGCCACTTGGTGAAGAACCGGGACAGGTCGAGCAGCGACGTCATCGACGGGGCGCCCACCTGCGCGTCGCCGGTCCAGCCGTTCTTCTCCAGGATCGGGGTGTCGGTGGGGATGCCGTGCAGGTTGTTCAGCACGGTCCGGCGCATCGCGTCCTCGAGCCACGCGTAGATCGCGACGTCGGTGCTGAAGCGCGACGCCGGCCGGACATCGGAGTGCACCACCTCGGCGGTGAGCCCGACGTGCTCGGCGCCGGTGACCTGGACGTAGCGGAAACCCTTGTACGAGAAGCGCGGCGCCCAGGTCTCGATTCCGTTGCCTGCGGCAATGTACTCGTCGACCTGGAAGCGGCCGCCGTGGACGTGCCGGTTGACCGCGACGACCTGGCCGTCGGGGGCGAGCGTCTCGCCGTACACGACGGTGATCTTCGTCCCGGCCGGCGCCTCGGCGCTCAGGCGGACCCAGCCGGCGGTGGTCTGGCCGAAGTCGGCCACCTGGATTCCGGCGTGCGGTGTGGTGAGCTCGACCGGTGCGAGCTCTTCGACGACCCGGATCGGTTCGTGCTGCTGGGCGCGGACCTGTCCCTTGGGTGCGTCCAGCTCGAGCGCCGGGGACCAGGTGGAGGCGTCGAAGAGAGGTGAGTCCCAGCCGGGCTGGGCGAGGCGGGCGTCGTAGGTCTCCCCGGCGTACAGGCTGTCGGAGGTCGTCGGGCCGCTGGTGACCTGCCAGGTGGTGTCCGAGTGAAGCTCGGTGGTCGTGCCGTCCTCGTGGTCGACGACGAGGCGGGCGAGCAGACGCGGGTCGGCGATCCAGGGGGCTTCGTGCCAGCGCCAGGTGTTCTCGGTGGTCAGGCCGAAGAAGCCGCGGCCGAGCTCGGCGCCGAGCACGTTCTCGCCCGGGTGCAGCAGTTCGGTGACGTCATGGGTGACGTAGAGGACCGTGCGGTCGTAGTCGGTGAAGCCGGGGTCGAGGACGGCGTCGCTGACGCTCTGGCCGTTCACCCGCAGGTCGGCGTACGCGAGGCCGCTGACGTAGAGGCGGGCCTTTGCGACCGGGCTGGGCAGGTCGAAGGCTCGGCGGAGCAGGGGAGCGGCCTCGGTGGAGGCGCCGATCCAGCGGGCGTCCTGCCAGCCCTCGTCGAGCAGGGCGGTCTCGAACCAGCTCGGGCGGCTCCACTTGCTCTCCCGGTCCAAGCCGTCCCAGAGGCGGACGGCCCAGTGGTAGCGGGTGCGCGGGGCGAGCTGCGGGCCGTCGTACTCGAGCTGGATGGTGTCGCTGGTGACTTTGCCGGAGTCCCAGACGTCGGCCTGCTCCAACGAGAGGAGGTCAGCGCTGGTGGCGACGAGGACCTGGTACGCCGACTGAGTGGCTCCGAAGCCGGGGGCGGTGGCGGTCCAGGCGAGGCGGGGGCGCGGCTCGTCGAGGCCGAGCGGCCGGTCGGTGTACTCGACCGTGAGCTTCGCCACGTCGAGAGGGCCACCGGGGGCCCAGCCGTCCGGAAATGCTGCTGTGGCCACGGGGAGAGCTCCTCACGTCAGGCGGTCGATCCCGGAGGACCGTACGTACCGTCAGCTGCTGAGGGCAACACCTATGACCGCATCTGGACAGATCAGGAGCGAGGCGTGAGCGCCAGCGCCCAGAGCCGGTCGGGGACGAACTTGGTGAAGCGCATCAGCAGCGCCATCTGCCAGGGGAAGACGATCCGGGCGGACTGCCGCTCGATGCCGTCGGCGATCGCGCGGGCCGCCTGGTCGGCCTTGATGATGAACGGCATCGGGAACGAGTTGGTCTCGGTCATCTCGGTCTCGACGAAACCCGGACAGACGGTGAGCACGTCGATGCCGGCGGGCCGGAGCTTGGCGCGCAGGGCCTCGAGCAGGTTGATCTGCGCGGCCTTCGTCGCGCCGTACGCCTCGGCGCCGGGCAGGCCGCGGTAGCCCGCGACCGACGCGATGCCGACGATCATGCCGCCGCCCTGCAGGCGCGGGATCACGGTGTCGAGGGTGTTGGCGAGACCGGTCAGGTTGACGTCGAGGTGCTTCTGGAAGGAGGCGGCGTCGAAGTCGTCCATCTGCTCCCAGTAGCCGGCGCTGAAGATCACGATGTCGAGGCCGCCGAGCTGCTGGGTCACGTCGTGGGCGGCCCGGCGTACGGAGTCCTGGTCGGTGACGTCGATGGTGCTGACGGCCAGCTGGTTGCCCGCGACCTCCTTCAGCTTGTCCTCGCGGCGGGCCGAGATCGCGACCTGCCCGCCGCGCCGGTGCAGCTCGTGGGCGAGGGCGGCGCCGATGCCGGAGGAGGCGCCGACGATCCAGATCTTGCGGCCGGTGAGATCCATGTCAGGTCCTTCGGGTCAGGTCCGTCGGGTCAGGGCGAGCTGGACGACGTCGAGGTAGCCGGAGCGGAAGCCCGCTTCGGAGTACGCCAGGTAGAACTCCCACATCCGGCGGAAGGTCGCGTCGAAGCCGAGCGCGTCGACCTCCGCGGCCTGCTCGGTGAAGCGGTCGCGCCACCGGCGCAGGGTCCTGGCGTAGTCGGCGCCGAACGCGTGCTGGTCGACGACGGTCAGGCGGCCCGCCGTACGGTCGATCGCCTCCAGGGAAGGGATCAGGCCGCCGGGGAAGATGTACTTGTGGATCCAGCCCTGCGCGTGCCGGGTCGCGCGCAGCCGGTCGTCGGGCATCGTGATCGCCTGCAGGCCGAACCGCCCGCCGGGGACCAGCACGCGGTCGACGGTCTCGAAGTACGTCGGCCAGTAGCGCTCGCCGACCGCCTCGATCATCTCGACGCTCACCACCGCGTCGTACCGGCCCTCGATGTCGCGGTAGTCGCACAGCTCGACGGTCGCGTCCACGCCCGCCTCGGCGATCCGCTTGCGGGCCAGGTCGCGCTGCTCGGTGGACAGGGTGATCGACGTGATCGTCGCGCCGCGGCCCGCCGCCTGGATCGCGAGCTGACCCCAGCCGGTGCCGATCTCCAGCACGTTCGAGCCGTCCCGTACGCCGGCGAGGTCGAGCACGTTGTCGATCTTGCGGACCTGGGCCTGCTCGAGGTCGTCGGTGCCGTCGAAAAGTGCTGACGAGTAGGACATGGTCGGGTCGAGGAAGGTCGCGAACAGGTCGTTGGACAGGTCGTAGTGGCGGGCGATGTTGGAGCGCGCGCCGGTGCGGTCGTTGCGCTCGGCGGCCGGCATGCGCTGCTCGATCAGCTTGCGGAAGCGCTGGAGCGTCGGCGGGACGAGGGTCGTGAGGCGGCGGGCGAAGACGGTCAGGAGCTCGGCGAGATCGGTGCCGGGGGCTGCTCGCCAGTCGCCGGCCATGTAGGCCTCGCCGAAGCCGATCTTGAGGTCGGCGCCGATCCGGTGGAAGAAGCGGTCGGAGACGATCTCCATGGTCGGACCGCCGCGGCCGAGGCGGCGGCCGTCGGGCAGAACGACCTCGACCTGGAGGTCACGGACGGCCCCGCGCAGTACCTGCCGTGCGGCAGCCGCACGAACAGTACTTTTCGGACTGGTGGAGATGTCTGGCCAGCGCTCGTTGTCGATCATCGTGCGACTCCTTCCGGTGGGGTGTGCGGGCGGCGCTGCACCACCGGTAACCGGCGGAGCCACAGCCACACTCCATGGATTCGGATCAGAGCGGCGATCTGGTGGGTGACGAAAGGGTTCCGTAAGACCGTCGTGAGGACGGCTCGCCGGCCGGCCGGGCGTGGCTTGCCCGTGAAGGCGGCGGAGAACACCCGCCGGTCGTGCTGGTGCAGGTCGATCGCGACCGAGACCTGGTCGGGTTCGAGGCGCAGCGTGACGTCGTACCGGCCTTCGACGGTGAAGAAGGGGGAGACGTAGAACTGCTTGTCCAGGCTGAAGCGGGTGCCGCGGGCGAGCTGGGCGTGGCGTTCGCCGTACGTGTTGTGGATCTCGAGGACGACGCAGCGCAGGTCGCCGGCGGCGGTGAGGCACCAGAAGACGGTGAGCGGGTCGAAGACGTAGCCGAAGGTGCGGGCGTTGGCCAGCATCACGACGCGATCGTCCGGTGCGAGCGGTACGCCGTGGGCGGCGGTGAAGGCGGCCACGTTGTCTTTCAGCGAGCGGCCCGGATCACCGAGGTGGTCGGCGGCGCGGAACGATCCGAGCCACCCGCGGTGCGGGAGGTCGGTGACGTCGACGAGCCACTGGTACGTCCGGTAGCGGAACCGGTGCCGCTTCGGCACCCGGCGCGAGTGGCTGACGTGTCCGGGGACGATCGCGGGCAGGACGGGCTGACCTTTTTCGCCGGCTACCACTCGACCCCCAACCGGGCCGCGGCCTCGACACCTGAGCGGCAGCCGTCCTCGTGGAACCCCCAGCCCAGGTGTGCGCCCGCGAAGGCGAGCCGCGGGCCGCCTGCCGACTTGAGCTGCTCGGCGGCGGCGACCGACTCGGGCGTGAAGACCGGGTGCGCGTACGACATCCGGCTGGTCACCTTGGCCGGGTCGACCCAGCCGTCGGGGTTGAGCGTGACCAGGTGCTCGTCGGCGGAGTCCAGGCCCTGCAGGCGATTCATCCAGTAGCTGACCAGGACCTGCGGCTGGTCGGAGTGGCAGTCACGCATCCGGTAGTTCCAGGACGACCGCGCCCGTCGTACGGCGGGAAGGACGGAGGCGTCGGTGTGCAGCCAGGTCGGGTTGGCCGAGTAGCGGAATGCGCCGAGCAGGGTCTTCTCCTCCGGCGTCGCGTCGTCGAGCAGGTCGAGCGTCGTGTCCGCGTGCGTCGCCAGGACGACGCGGTCGAAGTCGTGCGTGCCGTCGGGGGTGACGATCTCCACTCCGTCGTCGTGCCGCAGTACCGAGCGGACGGGAGTCGCGGTCCGGACGTCGCCGATCGCGGCCACCACCTGGTCGACGTACGCGCCGGAACCGCCCTCGACCGTGCGCCAGGTCGGCGAGCCGCCGACGGTCAGCATGCCGTGGTGGTCGAGGAAGCGGAACAGGTAGCGGGCGGGGTAGAGCCCGGCGTCGGCCGTCCCGGACGACCAGACGCAGGCGACCAGCGGGACCGCGAAGTGCCTCTGGAAGTACGCCGAGAAGCCGCGCCGGTCGAGGAACTCGGCCCAGGTGATCGTGTCGTCACCGTCGTTCAGGACAGCGCGGGCTTCGCGGTGGAAGCGGGGGATCTCCGTGAGCATCCGGACGAACCGCGGATCGGCGAGCCGGCGCGGCTGGCTCACGATCGACGCGGCGCCGCGGCCCCCGGCGTACTCGAGACCACAGCCGTCGCAGTGCACGCTCATGCTCATCTCGGTCGGCCGCGTGCGGACGCCGAGCTCCGCGAAGAGCCTGAGCAGGTACGGGTAGGTCTGCTCGTTGTGCACGATGAAGCCGCTGTCGACCCGGTGCGTGGTGCCGGCCGAGTCGGTGACGGCGTGGGTGTGCGCGTGCCCGCCGGGCCGGACGTCCGCCTCGAAGACGGTGACCCGACACGTCCGGCTCAGCAGGTACGCCGCGGTCAACCCGGCGACGCCGGACCCGACCACGGCCACCGAAGGACGATGACCGTTCATGTTCAGAGCCTTCCGGGTGCATAAGTTTTGAACAACTTCTTCGTTCCCCGGAAGGACTTCGGAGCGGCCGCGGGACCAGATGGGTTCTGCTGAACCGGTTGATCTGTCTCGGAATCCGATTTCTCGTCTCGGATGGTGAAACCAGAGCCCGTTGATGGACTTTGTCCGGTTTCATGGTGGGCATGCAGGTCACCGCCAACCGGCCAGCCGACGCGCTCACCCGCCGCCGGCACGTCGACCTGCTCCGCGTCGCCTCCGCGACCTGTTGACCTTCGGCGCACTTCTCTGCCCGCTGCCGCTCCGCGGTTCCAGCTCGCTCCGAAGCACACCCGCCCGCGACACCGCCCGTCGCCCGCACCCTCGAAGGTCTCCTGTGAGCATCCGCCGTCCTCGCCCTGCCCGTCTCCGTACGATCGCCGCCGTCGCGGTCGCCCTCTCCCTGGCCGTTGCCGCCGGCTGCTCGCGCGCCGACAGCGACGAGGCGCCCGCCGCCTCGGCCGACAAGGGCCCCGCCACCGAGCTGCGGCTCGGCTACTTCCCGAACGTGACCCACGCGGCCGCGCTGGTCGGGCTCGGCGACAACCTGTTCACCAAGGAGCTCGGCAGCACCAAGCTGGTGCCGACCAAGTTCAACGCCGGCCCCGAGGCTGTCGGCGCGCTGCTCGGCGGCTCGCTGGACGCGTCCTTCATCGGCTCCGGCCCGGCGATCAACGCCTACGCCAAGTCCAACGGCGAAGCGGTCCGGCTGATCGCCGGTACGACGTCCGGCGGCGCGCAACTGGTGGTCAAGCCGGCCATCACCAAGCCCGAGGACCTGGTCGGCAAGACCGTGGTCACGCCGCAGCTGGGCAACACCCAGGACGTGTCGCTGAAGAAGTGGCTGTCCGAGAAGGGCCTGACCGGCAAGGTCAAGGTCACCAACCTGGAGAACGCGGCCACGCTGGACGCGTTCAAGAAGGGCGACGTGGACGCGGCCTGGCTGCCCGAGCCCTGGTCGTCGCGGCTGGTGCTCGACGCCGGCGCCAAGGTGCTGCTCGACGAGGCCACGCTGTGGCCCGACGGCAAGTTCCCGACCACCGTGCTGATCGTCCGGACCCAGTTCCTGCAGGAGCACCCGGAGACCGTCAAGCAGCTGCTCACCGGGCTGGTCGCGGCGATCGACTTCAGCACCAAGGACAAGGCCGCCGCCAAGACGCTCGTCAACGCCCAGCTCAAGGAGCTCACCGGCAAGGCGCTGCAGCCGGCCGTGATCGACCGGGCCTTCGGCGCGATCGACATCACCGCCGACCCGGTCGCCGGGCAGTTCCCGCAGCTGGCCAAGGACCAGGTCACCGCCGCGATCGCCAAGGAGGCGCCGTCCGTGGCCGGGTTCGCCGACCTCGGCCCGCTGAACGACGTACTGACCAAGGCCGGACAGCCCACCGTCGACGCCGCCGGTCTGGACAAGAAGTAACCGCACGCGCAGTTCCCGCTAGGCCCGCCGCAGGTTCCGCATCCAGGAGGCAGACCATGACCGCGACCGTCGAGGACCGGCAGACCGTGAGCGCCGGCGTCCAGCCGGTACGTTTCCACCAGGTGGGGAAGGCGTTCGGGCAGGGCGCGAAGGCCGTGGTCGCCCTGGACCAGGTCGACCTCCAGGTCGAGGTGGGGGAGTTCGTCTGCCTGCTCGGCGCGTCCGGGTGCGGCAAGACCACGCTGCTCAACCTGGTCGCCGGGCTGGACAAGCCCACCAGCGGACGGATCGAGGTGAACTCGTCGCGCCCGGCGGTGGTGTTCCAGGAGGCCGCGCTGATGCCGTGGCTGACCGCCGCCGGCAACATCGAGCTCCCGCTGCGGATGGCCGGCGTACCGAAGTCCGAACGCAAGACGAAGGCGGCCGAGTTGCTGGAGCTCGTCCGGCTGAAGGGTGTCGGCGACAAGCGGCCGCACGAGCTGTCCGGCGGGATGCGGCAGCGGGTCGCGCTCGCCCGCGCGCTGGCCTCGACGACCGACCACACGGGCACCGGAGCGGGCAAGCCGTCGCTGCTGCTCATGGACGAGCCGTTCTCCGCGCTCGACGCGATCACCCGTGACGTGCTGCAGGGCGAGCTGCTGCGGATCTGGCGCGCCACCGGTACGGCGATCCTGTTCGTCACCCACGACGTCCGCGAGGCGGTGCGGCTCGGTCAGCGCGTCGTCCTGCTGTCCTCGCGGCCGGGGCGCGTCGTACGGCAATGGGACGTCGACGGGCTGACCGGGGCACCGGAGATCGCTGCGGTGGACGAGATCAACACGGCTCTGCGCGAGGTGATCAGCCGCCATGCCGCAGCCTGAGACCACGGACGTCGAGGAACGCTCGGCGTCCGGTTCGCCGTACGAGGGATCGGTCGAGGCCGGGCTGGACGCGCTCGACACCCCGATCACCGGCCACCAGAGCAGCCTGCTGCGGCGGATCGCCGGGCGGGTGCTGCCGCCCGTCGGGGCGGTCGTGCTGCTCGTCGCGATCTGGCAGGCGCTCTGGGCGGCGGCGTTCTGGCCCGAGTTCAAGCTGCCGGCGCCGGCCGACGTCTGGGCGCAGATCTGGCAGCTGATCGTCAGCGGCGACATCCTCGAGCTGTTCTGGGTGTCGGTGCACCGGGCCGTGATCGGGTTCGCGATCTCGCTGCTGATCGCCGTCCCGCTCGGGCTCGCGATCGCCAACATCACCGTCGTACGGCGAGGGATCGGGCCGCTGGTGAGCGGGCTGCAGAGCCTGCCGTCGGTGGCGTGGGTGCCGGCGGCGATCCTGTGGTTCGGGCTCAACGACCGGGCCATCTACTGGGTCGTGCTGCTCGGCGCCGTACCGTCGATCGCGAACGGTCTGGTGTCCGGTCTGGACCAGGTCCCGCCGATCCTGCCGCGCGTCGGGAAGGCACTGGGGGCCGGGCGGTGGGGCGGGATCCGGTACATCCTGCTGCCGGCCGCGCTGCCCGGGTTCCTCGGCGGGCTCAAGCAGGGCTGGGCGTTCTCGTGGCGGTCACTGATGGCCGCCGAGCTGATCGCGACCTCACCGGACCTCGGCGAGGGGCTCGGGCAGTTCCTGCACAACGGGATGTCGCTGTCGGACATCTCGATGGTCTTCGCCGGCATCCTGCTGATCTTCGTGGTCGGCGTGGGGATCGAGCTCGCGGTGTTCCGGCCACTGGAGAACTCCGTGCTCAAGGCTCGCGGGCTGACCCGGGCGAGCTGAATCCGCGGCGTACGGGCGGCCGTTCTCGAGCCGAAAGGGGATCGGCCGCGCCGTCGGGGTCGCGCGCTGGGAAAGGCGCCGTACTGTGGAGGCGTGCGATATCTGCCGTTCCTGATCAGCCTGGCCCTGACCGTCTACGCGCTGTTCTCCTGCATCCAGACGCGTACCGAGGACGTCCCCTACCTGCCCAAGCTGGTGTGGCTCGTCCTGATCGTCTTCGTGCCCTTCGCGGGCCCGATCGTCTGGCTGCTGATGTCCCGGAACGCGCGACGCCCCGAACGACCGGTCCGCCGCACCCCGGCCCCCGGCCGCCCGGTCGCGCCCGACGACGACCCGGACTTCCTCGCCACCCTCGAGCGCTACCGGGACCCGAGAATGGGCGGCAAGCTCCCGCCTCTCCCGGCGGACCCGCCGCAGGACGGCAAGGACAAGGGCAAGGACGGCAAGGACAAGGGCAAGGGGAAGGGCAAGGGCAAGGACAAGCCCGACTCGGCGAAGGACTCCGAGGCCCCGACCGAGTCCGACGACGGCAAGAGCTAGCCGTCCGGCCGGACCCCCGATCGGCCCCGCCACCTGGGTGGTGACGGAGCCGATCGTGCCGGCCCGGCCGGGACCGTGATGTCTTCGGAAGGTCAGCCGGACCCCCCGCTCACCTCTTCGTGACCGGGCGTGGGTCCTCCAGCACCTTCAGCGAGCCGAGGACCGGGTCGGCCTGCCCGGGATCCCCGACCAGCTTGACCGTGAGGTCACCGCCGGTGTGCTCGACCGTCGTGGTGTGCGTGTCGGCGGTGAGCCTGCCGACGTCTGCTCGGACGTCGTGGTCGTAGAGCACCGGCTCGCCGTCGACCAGTACGTCGAACTTACGCTTGCCGGGCTTCACGTCGGCGAGCTCGGCGAAGCCCAGCCCGATCACGTAGCTCCCGGCCGGCGCGTTCTCGAACACGTATGAGAACGTCTTGCCGGTCCGCTGGGTGCGGAACAGCTTGTCGTCCACGGTGCCCGCGATGTTCGCGCTGGTCGACTTGGTGGTGCCGCCGACGTAACCCCACGCGCGCTGGGGCCGCGCCGCCTGGTCCGCGGACCAGGCGAACCCGGCGGAGTCGGTGAACGCCGGGCCTGCGGCGTTCACCCCCACCCAGTACGCCGAAGCCGCCAGGTCGGCCGGCACGAGCCGGGCCGGGGTGCGCCCGTCGTTCGACGAGACGAGGACGTCACCGAGCAGCAGCCCCGGCGTGGTCCCCGCGGTGCGGACCGTTGCCGTCACCGTGGTGGACCGGCCGACGGCCAGGTCGACCGCGGCCTTGGTCGCGTCGCCGGTGAGCGACAGCCACGGTACGTCGGTCGCCGTACCGGCGGCCTGGTCACCGCGAGCCCGCTCCGCGACCGACACCGACAACGGGGCCGAGCCCGTGTTGGTCACGACCACGTTGGTCCTGGCCGTCTGGTTCGGGCCGAGATGCCATTCCAGCTTCTCGGTGGAGACCTCGGCGACGCCGGTGCGCAGCCCGACGTCCCGCGTCTGCGCCTGTCCGCCTTCGCTGATGGTCACCTTGGCGGTGTCCGCGACGTAGTTCGGCGCCGAGACGTTCACCGTGTGCTCACCGAGCAGCATCTGGGCCTTCCAGAGCCCCACCTTGTTGGTGGTGATCGTGCGGGTGCCGCCGTCGGGAGCGGTCAGGGTGACCGAGGCGTCGACGATCGGCTTGCCGTCGTTGGTGTCGGTGACGACGCCTTCGAGCGTGCCGGCCGCCGGGAGTGTGTACTCCAGGTCGAGACCCGCGGTCAGCGAGGGCGTGTTGAAAGAGTGCACCAGCGTCGGCGCGCCGTTCAGGCCCTCGATGCCGACGGTGGCCGACGAGCCCTTGGTCAGCGGGTTCTCGCCGCCGACGCCGTCGCCGTACCCGAGCTGGATGCGGCCGTCCTCGACGAGCGTGACCGAGAAGCTCACCCGCTGGTCGGGCGCGTCCCGCAGGACGACGTTGCGGTACTCGATGACCTGCGCGGCGTGTCCGTCGACCTCGGCCACGCCGACGTAGATCCCCGCCGACGCGTCGACGGACAGGTTGTCCCAGAACGGGTAGATCGCGTCGGCTCCGGCGGCACTGGTCGGCAGATCGGTGTTCGCCGACATGGTCCGGCTCCGGTCGAAGGTCAGCATGCCGGTCGGCGACACGCACACCCCGTCCCAGGTCCGGTCGTAGAACGGGAAGTCGAACCCGAACCACAGCACGCCGCACAGGAAGGTACCGGTCCAGGGAGTCCGCGTGGTGCCCGCGCGGTACAGTCCCGTCGTGACCGTCGGCGTGTACGAGCGCCCGGCGGGCGCGACCTCGACCTCCTCCGGCTCCTCGGGACCGGGATCCTCCGGCCCCGGCCCGGCCTCGGTGCCCCGAGGATCGAGCGTCACCCGCAGCGAGGTGACGCTCGGAGGCTTCATCCCTCGGTGACCCTTGAGCTCCACGGTCAGCGGCCCACCGGCGTGCTCGACGACGGCGGTGTGCACGTCCGAGGTCAGCCGCCCGGCCGAGCCGGCGATGTCGTACCCGTACTGCGTGACCTTGCCGTCGACCAGTACGTCGAAGACGCGCTTGCCGGGCTTGGCGTTCTCGATCTCGGCGAAGCCCAGATCGACGACGTACCTGCCCTTGGGGGCACGGTCGAACGTGTAGCCGAACTCGATGTCCGACGTGGTGCGCTGGCTCTGGAACAGGGCGTCGTCGACGGTTCCCTCCACCCTGGCCTTGGTGGAGGTCGCCCGGGTCCGGCCCTGGTACCCCCAGGAGTTCTTCCGGTACGCCTGGTCCTTGGACCAGGTGAAGCCGGCGTCATCGGTGAAGGACGAACCGCCGGCGTTCACGGCGGCCTGGTACGCCGTGGCGGTGAGCGTGACGGGGACGTAGTGCTTGGACTGCCGGCCGGCGTCGGAGGTGACGACGATGTTGGCGCCGAGCACTCCCGGGTCGACGTCGTCGCTGGACAGCGAGACCTTCACCGTCCTCGACTCACCCGGCGCGAGCGTGCCGCCGGTGCTGGACAGCGAGAGCCAGGGCAGGTCGGTGACCTGGTCGTCCTCGACGTCCACCAGCAGGACCTGGTCCGAGATCTGGTCGGTCGCCCACAGGGCGCCGGTGACGTCGGTCTCCAGGCCGCCGCCCTGGTTGGCCTTCGGCTGCGGGAACCACCAGGCCTTGACGAGCGAGCAGTCGGTCGGGTCGACCTGCAGGAGCCGGGTCTTGGACGCGCTCCGGTCGGTGTACCAGATGGTGTCCGAGGCGGTGTTGTAGGCCAGGCCCATCACCTGGGGCAACGGCGGTGCGCAGTACGAGAGCATCTGTCCCGGCGTCGCGTGGGACGTGCCCGCGATGGTGCCGATCAGACCGTTCTTGCGGCCACCGACGTAGAAGACGTCGCGGCCCGGGTCGTAGGCCAGACCGGTCAGCTGGACCGTCGACCAGTCACCCTTGACCTCGCGGGTCTTCTTGCCGGTCTCGCGGTCGAAGCAGTGGATGTAGCTCTTCGGGCTGTCCTCCATCTGGCACATGTCACCGGTGCGGGTGTCGAGGGCCAGGTCGAACGCCTTGTAGTCGGGGTTCCACGACGCCGCGAACTCCTTGCCGGTCTTGCGGCCGGTCACGGTGAAGGCGGTGTTGGTCTCCGCGTCGTAGTCGTGCACCCACACGTCGCCGTCGTACCCGATGCCGGCCGGCTCGCTCTCGACGCCCGGCGTGGGGTTGAAGCTGGTGAGCACGTCGCCGCCGGACAGTACGCCGACCGGGAACGCCGGATCCTTGGTGCTCGCCTTCGCCGTACCCCGGTCCGCGGCCGACGGGGCATAGGGGCCTGTGGCAACCTTGTTCCAGCCCGCGAGGTCGATCGAGGTCTGCGCGCCCTTGACGGTGCTGGTGACCGCCGGCTGCTGGTCGAACGCCGGGTGGCGACCCACCTCACCGAGCTCGAACTTCATCGGCGCCGAGCCGGAGTTGGTCAGCGTCAACGACCCCGTCCCGCCCTGGTCGGTGCCGAGTACGGCGTCCAGGCCGTCGGTCGCCAGGTCGGCGACCCCGGTCAGGAGGCGTGCGTCGACCTTGGCCGATGAGTACAGCTTGTCGAGGGTGAAGTCGTGGCTCTGGGTTTGGTAGCCGGAGGCAACGACCGCCACTGTGTACTTGCCGGTCGCCAGCTGCCGGTGGAACGCACCGGTCGAGTCGGTGGTGAGGTTCTCGACGACGCCGTCGGCATCCGCGATCGAGACCTGGGCACCGGCCACCGGCAACCCGTCGTTCTTGTCGGCCACCACGGTGTCGAGGAAGCCGAAGTCGGGCAGGTCGTAGGTTACGACGAGCCCTTCGTGCAGCGCGGGCGCCTGGTCGGAGAACGAGATCCCGACGCCGTCCGACCCCTGGATGCCGGTGATCGCGGTGGAACCGGCGCTGATCGGGCCGTTCTCGCCGACGCCGTCGCCGTATCCGACGATCATCGTTCCCGAGCGCGTGAACGTGACGGAGAAGTTGACACGGGCGTGCACGCCGGAGGTGTCGGGCGCCGTGACCGTGACGTCGCGGTATTCGATCACGAAGGCGTCCTCGCCGTTCACCGTGGTGGCCGCGGTGTAGACGCCACCCTCGCCAAGGTCCAGCGGGCGGCTGGAGTAGAACGGCAGGACCGCCCGTCCGGTGCCGCCCGGCGTCGCCGTCGGGTCGGCCGAGATCAGGCCGCGCAGACCGACCTTGAGGGCTTCGAACGAGCCGTCGTACAACGCGACCGGGAACGGCAGCTTGACGTCGGCCCAGACGCCGTTGGGGAACGCCACCTTGTCCGTGCCGCGGCGGTAGTCGCCCTCGGACACGGCGCAGGTGTAGCCGATGCCGTCCTCGACGAGCTCGACCGGGACGGTCAGCGACTCGTCACCGTCGACCGCGAGGGCGGCGGTGGCGGGGGAGAAGCAGGAGTTCGGCCGGACGGCGAGGGTGTAGTCGCCCGCCGGTACGCCGGCGATCGTGAACGTGCCGTCGGCGCCGGTGCGGACCACCGGCAGCGGGGTGTCCTTCACGGTGACGTCGGCGTTCGGCACCGCGGCGCCGTCGGCCGTGACGACCTTGCCGGTCACGCCGTACTTCGTCGCGGTCGCGAGCACCGCGCTGACCGTGGCGCTGCCGTCCACCGTGATCGTGGTCTTCGTGGTGGTGGGCAGGTAGCCGAACGCCGTCGTCGTGACGTCGTACTCGCCGGCCAGCAGTTGCAGGGAGAACGTGCCGTTCGCGGCCGACGTCGCCGTCCGTGAGTGCTCGCCCTGGGCCGTGATCGTGGCGCCCGCGACGGGCTTGCCGGCGGAGTCGGTGACCGTTCCGGTCAGGCGGCCCGCGCCGCCCGCGGCGACGCCGGCGTTGACGAGCGCCAGAGCGTCCAGCTCACCCTCGCCCCACGTCGGGTTGTCGTCGGCGGTGCCGCCGCAGGTGGTGTCGTCGACGTCGTGCGCCGTCTCGTCGAGCAGCGCCCGGGTGCTCTCGATGTCACCGACGAGCGCCGGCACGGCCGACCACAGCAGCGCGACGGCGCCGGTGACGTGCGGCGCCGCCATCGAGGTGCCGTTCATCGCGGCGTACGTCCCGTCGCCCATCGAGGAGCGTACGGCGACGCCCGGGGCGGCGATGTTCGGCTTGATCTCGCCGTCCTGGCCCGGGCCGCGGGAGGAGAAGTCCGCGATCGTGCCGTCCTGGGCGGACGCACCGACCGAGTAGGTGAGGGTCCGCGACCCGGGCGAGCCGGAGGTCTGGCAGGCCGACCCCTCGTTGCCGTTGGACCACACCGAGAAGATGCCCGCGGCGTCCCAGGCCTCGATGATGTCCTCCATGAACGGCTCGTTGGTCGGGGCGTTCGAACCCCACGAGTTGTTCACCACGTGCGGGCGCTTGGCCGGGTCGGGAGCACTGCCGTCCGCGGCGGTCGGCGCGAGCAGCCACTGCGCGGAGGCGGCCAGCGCGTCGGCCGAGCACGAGTCGCAGCCGTTGGCCGCGATCCAGTGCGCGCCCGGGGCGACCCCGATCTGGTTGCCCGCGTGGTCGTCGCCGACGATGGTGCCCATCGTGTGCGAGCCGTGGTCGCGCCGGTCGCACGGACCGGCGCCGTCGGGGCAGACCCCGTCGGCGTCGTAGAAGTTGTAGTCGTCGTCGATCGTGCCGGTGGCCGGATCGAAGCCGCGGTAGGAGCTCCGCAGCGCCGCGTGGTCGCCGTCGACGCCGGTGTCGAGATTGGCCACGGTGATGCCCTGGCCGGTGATCCCGGTGGCCCAGACCTGGTCGGCGTGGATGTCGGCGACACCCCATTCAGGACCCGCCGCGACCGCCTTCGGAGCAGCGACCGGGGCGACCGGGGGCTCCTCCAGCACGAACGCCGTGGGGCGCGAGATCTCCGTGACGGCGGAGTGACCGGCGAGCGTGGCTGCCAGGTCCGCCGTACCGTCCTCGATCAGGATGGCATTCGTCACCCAGTAGCTCTGGTAGTGGACGCCCCGCTTGCCGAGCTCGGCGGCCACCTCGGACTGGCTCGACTCGGCCGCCTTCCGGAGCGTGTCGTAGACGGCCCGGCCGCGGGTGGCCCAGTCGTCGATCTGCCGCGCCGTGGACAGGTCGGCCCGCTCGGAGAACTGGACCCACAGGTCGGTCTTGGCCGTGCGCAACGACTGCTGCAGCTCCGGCTCGATCTTCTCGGCGGGCTGCACCGGGTCGGCGGTGACCTGGGCCGGACTGGCGGCGGCCGGCGTCGGTGGCGCGGCACCCACACTCAGGCCGACCGCCACAGCCATCGCTGTCAGGGCGGAAAGAAGTTTCATTCGGGTCCTCTCGAACAGGCAAGAGCCCAGCCGGTGGGTCGATGGCCGCCGGCCGGGAGCGGGTGGCTACAGGGGTTGGTAACGGTCCCGCTGCTGATGGCCAGGGCGTACGTCGTCCTCGGCGTCGCTGCCCGGCTGCTGCACCGGGCGACGCAGCGGTGCGTCCGCGGCAGGGCCGAGCTCGTCAGCGGGGGAGCCGGCGCCGTCAGCTGGGGGGTCGGGCCGGTCACCCATGCGGTGTCCCGGTGGTTTGCATCATGCCGTCATGGTCCGAGACGGGCCGCGTGGTCGCTATCCAGCGGATACGTCAATCATCAGGAAGCGTCGGCCGGACCGTTCTCTTCGGTGAACACCCCGACCTCGACGGCGGTCACCGCCAGGGCGGTCCGGGACGTCACCTTCAGCTTGCGCATCGCGGAACGCAGCTGCTGGTCCACGGTGGCCGGCGACTTCGTCAGGATCCGGGCGATCTCGCGGTTGGTCTTGCCGGCGACGACCCAGCGGACCACGTCGAGCTCGCGGGGCGAGAGCTCGTCGCCGTACCCGCGGCGGCCGCCCCTCCACAGCCGTGGCACGTCCGTGCCGTGATCACGAAGCCGCTGCGCGACCCGGTCCGCGTCGCCGCGGGCACCGAGCCGGAACAACGGTTCGTAGACCGCGGCCAACAGCTCCTGTCCCGCACGGGCGTCGCCCGCGGCGAGCAGCGCCTCGGCCTGTCGCTCGCGGGCGAGTAGAGCGTCGTACGGGCGCGGCAGTTCGTCCCACTCCCGCGCGGTGCCTGCCCAGCCGGCCGCCGCACCTTCGTGGTCACCGGTCGCGGTCGCGAGGTGTGCCCGGCACGCTGCGAGCGCCGCTTGCGGTCCGGGTGCGTGGCGGTCGCGCAGGCCTTCGGCGAACCTCCGCGTCAGGTCGATCGCCTCCTCCACCTGCCCTGCGGCGAGGTGCGCCGCGACCCGGGCCGGAGCGAGATCGGTCGCCCAGATCCAGATGCCCTTGGTCTCGACCGTCTCCATCGGCCGCTGGGTGATCCGCAGCGCACGATCGACGTCGCCGTCCGCGAGCCACAACTGCGCCAGCGCCGCCGCCGGCTCCATCGTGTCGTCGACCGCGCCGAGCCTCGCAGCCTCGTCCAGCACCAGCTGGAACTGCTCCGCCGCGGCCCGCCGGCCCCCGCTCGCGGCGGCCAGACGCGCCGCCAGCCGGATGCTCGCCAGGTAGACGCTGGGCCGTTCCTGGTCGGCTGTCGCGAGGGCCGCCGCGCGCTCGGCCAGGCCCTCCCAGCGGCCGGAGAACCAGTCCAGGTTGGCCAGTTCGATCAGGACGTTGTACCGCAGCCGGGAAGCCTGTTCGGCCTCGGCGAGACCCAGCGCCACGGTCAAGTGGTGCTGAGCCTCCGGGTACCGGCCCCAGACCAGCGCGCCGGTACCGATGTTGGCGTTGATCCGGGCCACGTCGAACCGTTCCGCCGAGGTCGACCCCTCGGTCGGCAACTCGGCCACGACGTCCCAGGCATCCTGCTCGCCGAGCATCAGCAGCGCCGCCGCACGGTTCCCCGCCAGGGACAACCGGTCCGCCGGCGAGTCGATCGCATCGGTCAGGCCGGCGGCCCGTTCGAGCCAGTGCCGATGGGTCGAGGCGGGCCACGGCCCGGCGTACGCCCAGCCGAGAAAGGTCATCGCCTTGGCGGCCTCGACCGGATCGTGCTCGAGATCCCGCACTGCGCGCTCGAGCTCGGTGAGTGCCTCCTGGGCCTCGCTCAGGTTGATCAGCAGCCGGCCGAGCGGGTTGCGGATCTCCGCCTGCTGACGCGCGGTCAGATCGGCCGAGGCGAGCACGGCGCGCAGGGTCCGGACCACGCGCCGGTGCACCTCGTCGACCGAGTCCCTGCGGCCGAGCGCCGCGACCGCCGCGACGCGGGCGATCCGTGCGGTGTCCGGTGGGGCAAGCCGGGCCGCGGTCAGCAGCTCGTCGAGCAGGACGACCGCTGTGGTGTGGTCGCCTGAGGCGAGGGCGCGGTGGGCGGCCTGCTCGGCGTACCGGGTCCACGGCTTGGTCTCGCCCGCCTCCCGGAAGTGGCGGGCGAGCTGCGCGACCGGCGGCGGATCGACGTCCTCCAGAACCCGGCCCGCGCGCAGATGGAGGGACCGGCGCTCGGTCCGGGACGTCGCCTCGTACACCGCGGCGGCCACCAGCATGTGCCGGAACCGCCACCGCCCGAGGTCGTCGTCGAGCACCATGCCTGCCTCGGACGCCTCGGTGACGCCCGCCTGGCATGCGTCGGCGGTCAGGTCGGCGGTCGAGGTCAGGGTCAGCTCGGTGGACGGCTCGGACAGGGCAGCCAGTGCCTGCAGCACTCGCTGCGCAGTCGACGACAGTCGCCCGACCCGCTCCCGGGTCGAGTCGCGCACGGTCGGCGGGACCTGCAGCTCGCTGAGGCTGAGCCGCATCCACTGGCCGTCGCGGAACACCAGGTCCGCGCGGTCGCACATCAGGCGCACCGACTCCTCGACCGCAAGCGGTACGCCGTCGGTCCGCTTGTGCAGGAACGAACTGAACTCGGCCGACATCGGCTGGCCGTCGAGCATCGACGAGACGAGGTCCGCGGTCTGGTTCTGACTGAGCTGCGCCAGGACGAGCCGCAAGTGGGTGATGCCGGCCGGCAGGCGGGACGACAACCGCAGGAGCAGCGACTGGTCGGCCACCTCCTCGGGCCGGTACGTGACGACCAGGTTCGGTCCGCCGCTGAGCTGGCGGGAGGTGAGGAACAGCAGGAACTCCAGGGTCACCTCGTCGGCCCAGTGCGCGTCCTCGACCACCAGGAGATCCACGTGCAACGCACGGAGCAGCTCGGCCAGAGCACGGAAGAGTCGGTGGCGTGCCGTCTTGGCGTCGTCCAACGGCTCCGGAGCAGGCGGCAGATCGGCGGACCACTCCGGGAACAACGGCCGCAGCGCTCCGGCCAGATCGGTGAGCCCCAGGTCGGCCACGCGGTGCTGCGTCCCGAGGAAGGCGTCGACGATCGGACCCAGCGTCAACGACTCCCGGAGCGGCGGGCACATCGACAGCAGAGCACGGTGCCTGCGGCCCGGCGCCTGCGCCAGCCACTCCTGGAGCAGGCGGCTCTTGCCGATCCCGGCCTCGCCTTCGACGAGCACGAGGGCCGGGGCCTCGGCCAGCGCGGCCGACAGCGCCGCCACATCCCGCTCGCGTCCCACGAACGCCGGGGTCGTCACGGCCGGCGGATTCGCGGCGACGGCGGACGTCACGTGGACCATGCGTGATGATGGCCCGTTGACGGTGCCCGGCGCAACCGAATCCGTCGAGCCCGAACGCCTTGTGGCGTTGGGGTCCGGCGTGCCGGCCGGGGCGGCACCGGCTTGCGGGCACAGCGGTGCCGTGGCCGCGGGGCCGGTGCTGACACGGTGTTCAACCTCCGGGAGACAACGACCGGGGTTGGGTCCGGGGCCGGCGTGGGCCGGACCCGGAAGGGTCGGGGTGGTTCGTCACCCGGCGGCCGTCAGGCGGACTTCCTGTGCTCGGCGAGTACGACGTTGTTGTCCCGCTCGGATTCCGTGGTCCCGCCCCAGACGCCGTACGGCTCTCCGACGGAGAGTGCGTGCTGACGGCACTCGGGCTGGACCGGGCAGGTACCGCAGAGTGACTTCGCCACCATCTCGCGCGCGCGTTTGCGGACGCCACGCTCCGATTCGGGGGAGAAGAACAGCTCCGGGTTGACGTCGCGGCAAGCGGCTTGCGACTGCCAGTCCCACAAATCCATGAGCGGGCGGGGTAGGCGAGGCATCCCTCTCGACATGGCAACCTCCTTGACTCACCGTGAGCGCGGACGGGCGCTCGGTGAAAACTATGCTCAACTCATGCGTAGTTCAACCCTTGTCGTCTCGAACTTCGGTCGATTCGTTATCGGCCCTTGGCGAAACGGCGCGCAATTGCCTCCTCTCGGGAGCTGAAACGGGCATGATGAAGGCCGTGCCACCCGCCTCGGAAACCCTCACCGTCGGGGCCGCCGCACGCCGTCTGGGCATCGCCGCGCCGACCCTGCGCAGCTGGGAACGCCGGTACGGACTGAGCCCGAGCGCCCGCAGTACAGGCGGTCACCGCCGGTACGACGCGGAGGACCTGGCCCGGTTGCGCGCGATGCTGCGACTGGTCGACCAGGGGGTGCCGACGGCCGAGGCCGCGGCGGAGGTCCGCGACCGCAGCTTCCCGGTGTCGTCACCGGCTGTGACATCCGCCACGTCGGTTGCCCCGGGCCCGCAGAAGCCTGCCGCGGCAACCTTTCAGCCGTCGGCGCGGGCCCGGCGCGAGCCTTCGAAGCCGCCCGCGGACCTGTTCTCGCTGGCGAACGCGATGGACGCCGAGCGGCTCACGCACGAAGTTGCCCGCAGCCTCGACCGGTCCGGCGCCGTCGAGGCCTGGACGAACCGGTTGATGCCGCTGCTCGTCGAGGTCGGCGACCAGTGGGAACGCACCGGCGCGTGCGTCGAGGTCGAGCACCTCGCGTCGGACGCGGTCGCGGGCGGCCTGCGGTACCACACGCGTCGCGCGGTCGAGCGGAACCGGCCGGACGACGAGGAGCGTCCCGTCGTACTGGCGTGCCTGGAGCGGGAGGACCACGCGCTGCCGCTGCTGGCACTCGCGGCGGCGCTGGCCGAGCAAGGGGTGAAGGTCCGGACGCTGGGGGCGGCGACGCCGGTCGCGTCGCTGTCGACGGCCGTCAGCCGGGTCCGGCCGGCGGCGGTGTTCGTGTGGTCGAGCGCGCCGGAGACGGCGGACCTGGCCGCGTTGAAGACTCTGGTGCGCACGCGGCCGTCGTACGCGATGGTGATCGGCGGCCCGGGCTGGCAGGCGGTCGGCAAGCCGGCCGGCTGGGTGAACTCGCTCGCGGACGCGGTGAACGCGCTGGTCACGGCGGTCCGCCCGGGCTAGAGCGTGTTTCTAGGTGATCGTCGTGCCGAGGATCGCGGCGGCGAGGCCGAGGCCGAGATTGAGTACGGCGTTGAGCGCCGCGCCCGTGCGGTTGCCGGAGCGAGCGAGCTGCAGGGTCTCGGCGGAGAACGTGCTGTACGTCGTGAACGCGCCGCAGAAGCCGACGCCCAGCAGGAGCGTCGTCGTGTGGTCGGTGACGCCGGTCAGCAGGCCGAGCACGAAGCTGCCGAGCACATTGACCGTCAGCGTCCCCCACGGAAACGGTCTGGCGCCGTGCAGGATCCGCGCGACGACGTACCGGTCGGTGAGAAACCGCAGCGGCGCGCCGACGGCCGCGCCGACGGCGACGAGCAGGAGATTCATCGGGCCACCCGGTCCCCGGCCCAGACCGCGACGAGGGCGGCCGCGAGCGTGCCGAAGAAGTAGACCAGGGCAACGATCGCATGGTCGGGCAGCAACCGGTCGGTGTCGACGGCAAACGTCGAGAACGTCGTGAACCCGCCGAGCACTCCGGTTCCGAGAAACGGCCGGAGCAGCTGGTGCGTCTGCGGGGTGATCCGGGCCAGCAGCGCACCGATCAGGAAGCACCCGGCGACGTTGGTCACGAACGTCGCCCACGGGAACCCGCCCAGCTGATGCGGCCAGAGCTCGGCCAGCCCGTACCGGGCCAGCGAGCCGACGATCCCACCGGCGGCAATCACCACCAGCGTCCGCCCGAGTGAAATCTCCTTCGTCACCGGCGCACCACACCCCGGCGCGACGCGGGGCGCGCACCCGCGTCCCGGCGGCCCCGGTACGTTTCGTAGCTCGCCGGGAAGTCGTACGCCTCGGCGGGTTGTCGATCCAAGCGGCTCACGAGTTGTCGGTGGCGTCGTAGCGGTAGTACTCGTGGGAGCCGTGGGGGAGGTCCTTGGTGCCGGTGAGAGCCCGGACGACCATCGCGTGGGTGATCGCGAGGACCGGGCCGTCGGTGCTCGCGGTGTGGCGGGTGATCGCGGCGCGGGCGCGTTCGCGGACCGCCGACAACGGCTCCCACGGGCGCGGGATGCCGTCGGGCCACTCGCCGTCGTACTCGTCGAGCTCCGCCTGAGCAGCCCGTACGTCGGCGACGCCGCGCCAGGTGCCCGTGCTGTTCGGCAGCCAGTCGCGCAGGTCGTAGTCGACCTTCACGCCGAGCGCGAGCCGGTGGCCGATGATCGAGGCGCTCTGCAGGGCACGGGTGAACGGCGAGCTGACCAGGTACGTCGCGCCGATGCCGCTGAGCAGGTCCGCGAGGGTCTCGGCCTGCTTGACGCCTTCGGTGCTGAGCGGAGCCGAGTCGGCGGCCATGCCCGGCCAGCCGCGGCCTTCCACCGGTTCGTAGTCCGGTGCCCCGTGCCGCACCAGGTAGATCTGGATCACGAGCCTGTTCTACCTGACTCGGCAGCTTCGTGTCGCGATCCGCGTGGTGTCGCCCTCATCGCAGGTGCCGAGCGCCGGACCAGCCCCGGACGTGCCCACCCTGCAACGGATCCACCGGCCCACCCGGCGGCCGGACCGCGTGCTGTACGCCGAACAGCTCGTCCAGCGCGGCCCGATCGTCGGCGTCGGTCCCGTCGAACTCGCCCGGCGCGGACCCGTCACCGGAGGCGGTGCCGTCGTCGAGAGGGTCCGGGTAGTCGAGGGGAGCCGGGTAGTCGAGCCCAGCGAGCCTGGGCAGGACGGTCGGGCCGTCGAGTGGCGACCGGGCCGCCTCGGTTCCTGCTCGGCGTTCTCCTCGTCCGTCCGGGCGGTCGGTGATGCCCTGCGACGGCGTACTGCCGTCGAGCTCGTCGAGGGACGAGGGGTAGGCGGGCGGAGGCGCGTTGTGGAAGTCCTGGAGCGGCCTGGCGCCGCGTTTGCCCAACGGGGGTCGGGTTTCGAGCTGTGGCGGGTCCAAAGGCGTGGAGGGCTCCGTCCAGCTCTCCAGCCAGTGGACTTCCGTCGCGCCGTGGTGGCCGTGGACGGCGAGGACCGAGTCGAGGTCGGGCCAGACCGCCGTCGCGGGATTGTTGCCTCGCCACCGCAACGCCACCGAACCGTCGGTGAACACGCACCCCTCGGCGACCACTCCGGTCCCCGAGACGCCGCTGAGGTCCCGGTGCCGGACCAGCTCGAACGTCCGCGGAATCACCGGCCCGCTCCGCGCCGGAACCCACTGTGCCGAACCAGACCCCCGAGCGGACTCGCCACCGTACTTCGACCCCTTAGATGCCTCGACATGTTGTTGCGACCCTCAACGACCCACCTCCCACCCCGGTTACTGCTGGGACAGCTGGGTCTCACCCGCTGGCCGTATCCGTCCCAGCCGGTACGGCGTACGGCCGCGGGATCGGGTCAGCCGCCGGCGGCGCTGGAAGACAACGTCCGTACGGCGCTGCTGGGCGGGGTGCTGACGCGGCCGGCGACTGGTGCGGCGTACGAAGACCCGTCAGCGGGTGGCGCGGCGTACGAAGACCCGTCAGCGGGTGGCGCGGCGCATGAAGACCCGGTCGGCCGGCGCGAGGCCGATCGCGGTTTCCTCCGTGCGAAGTTCCAGCAGGCCCGGGGTCAACTCGTCCTCGGCCAGCGGGACGAAGCCCAGGCCCGCGTAGTACGGCGCGTTCCAGGCGACGTCACGGAAGGTGCTCAGGGTCAGCGCCGGCAGTTGCTGCTCGGCTGCCCAGCGGTCGACGGTCTCGATCAAGGCGCGGCCCAGGCCCTGGCGCTGGTGGTCGGGGTGGACGGTGACCTGTTCGATGTGGGCGGCGCCGTCGACCACCTTGGCCAGGATGTATCCAACCGGTTGGTTACCGGCGTCGACGGTCACCCAGGCGCGGCCGGCGCGCTGGTAGGTGCGCAGGACGTGCAGGGGCGGCGGCGCGTGGTCGGCGACGTCGGTCATGCCGATCCGGCGGAACAGTTCACCGCCGGAGGTTTCGAGCGCTTGCAGCAGCGGGAGTTCGCCGGGTCCGGCGAGTCTGATGGACACCTGAGGAGACAACCACGCCCCGGCCCGGGCGCGCCACGGGATTCGGGCGGGGCGTGTTGGCGCGCGTACACAGCGTGGACATCGACCGAGGAACTCGGCACGAGCTGCGGATGCCTGAAGACCGGATCCGGGCGCGCCAGTGGATCCGCCCGACCCACGAAGCCGCCGGACCCACGAAGCCGCCGGACCCAGGTGCTACGCTCTGTCATGTGAAGCGTTGCTATTGGCGGTTTTTTGAGTGGCCGGCCCTGGTGCCGGGCGACTCAGCCGATCGCTGACGCCCCGACGCAACACCCAGAGCCGGCACGAGGCAAGGACATCCGTCCTTGCCTTTTCTCATGTCAGCCGGCACTGGCTTCGGGTTCGGTCGCCGGCGGAAAGGTCTCCCCGTGATGAACACCCAGCCGCTGCAGGCAGGTCCGTCCCCGGTCGTCGATCGCCGGATCGAGAAGACGGTCCCGCTCGTCACCCCGCAGGCGTTGCACGCCGAGCTGCCGCTGACCGACGACCTGGCGAAGGTCGTCGTCCAAGGCCGTGACGCGGTCGCCGACGTACTGAACGGCACCGACGACCGGCTCCTGGTCGTCGTCGGGCCGTGCTCGGTGCACGACGCCGACGCCGCCCTCGAGTACGCCGAGCGCCTGCGCCCGGTCGCCGAGCGGCTCTCCGACGGGCTGCTCGTGGTGATGCGGGTGTACTTCGAGAAGCCGCGCTCCACGCTGGGCTGGAAGGGCCTGATCAACGACCCGGGCCTCAACGGCTCCGGTGACGTGAACTCCGGGCTCCGGATCGCCCGCAAGCTGCTGCTCGAGGTGCTCGCGCAGGGGCTGCCGGTCGGGTGCGAGTTCCTCGACCCGATCACCCCGCAGTACATCGCGGACACCGTCGGCTGGGGCGCGATCGGCGCCCGGACCGTCGAGTCGCAGGTGCACCGGCAGCTGTCGTCGGGCCTGTCGATGCCGATCGGGATGAAGAACCGTCCCGACGGAAGCATCGGTACGGCGGTCGACGCGATCAACGCGGCCGCCGTACCTCACGTGTTCACCGGGATCGCGCACGACGGCACGCCGGCGATCCTGCACACCCGCGGCAACCCGGACTGCCACCTGGTGCTGCGCGGCTCCGACGCGGGCCCGAACTACGACGCCGAGTCGGTCGCCGGCGCGCGGGAGCTGCTGCGCAAGGCCGGTCTGCCCGAGCGGGTCGTCATCGACGCGAGCCACGGGAACTCCCGCAAGGACCACCGCCGCCAGCCGCAGGTCGCCGCCGAGATCGGCGCGCAGGTGGCCGCGGGCAACAAAGCGGTCGTGGGCGTGATGCTGGAGTCGTTCCTGGTCGAGGGCCGGCAGAACCTGGAGCCGGGCCACGAGCTCACGTACGGCCAGTCGATCACCGACGCCTGCCTGGGCTGGGACACCACCGAGCAGGTCCTCGAGGGTCTTCGCGACGCCGTACTGGCTCGGCGCCAGCCGAGCTGACCGCTCGGGCCGGGCGATCACCTCGCGGCGCACCCATTTCGTGGGTTGACCCACGAAATGTCCCCTTGGCCCACCGAAATCCGGTGGGCCAAGGGCGCATTTGGTGGGTGAACCCACCAAACAGAACCAGCGCGACGCGCCGTACGGATGACTCACGCAACTTCTCCGGTGCTGCCCGCATCGAGGGGGTTGATGGCAACGAGGCCGTCAACTTGGGAGGGGAATCACCGTGCGGATCACGAAGAAGGCAGTAGCGGGCATCTCGGCACTGGCACTGGCCGGAGGTGGAGGCATCCTCGTGATGTCGTCCGCGGACGCGGCCCAGTCGGCGCCGCAGCCGTCGGCTCCGGGAGCGCGCGACGCGGGCGGGGCGATCCCGAACACCAAGGGGGCCGTCACCAACTGGCACCTCGGCAAGGGCAGCGTGTACGGCGACAACCTCGGCCCCGGCATGGTCGAGTGGTTCACCACGGTCTACAACGGGTCGGTCCACGAGATCGGCCTCGACGAGAACCTGAAGAGGCAGCTCGGCAACGGCAAGGGCGGCGCCGTGACGTTCGCGCCGAAGGCGATCGCGAACATCGGGGGCGCGTTCGCGAGCCGCAAGACCGTGGTCGGTGAACTGACGCTGGCCGCCGCCGGGACCTACCTGGTGAACACCTCGGCCAGCTTCGACCGCAAGAACGCGGACGAGGCCGGTTACGTGATGCCGACGACCGAGACCTACCCGAGCCTCGTGCTGCGCTACGGCACGGGCGACTCCGACGACGCCGGCACGATCATGGGCAGCCCGGTCTCCAAGGGCGGGTTCGTCGAGCTGACCGGTTCGAGCACCAAGACCGTCACTGTCACCGGCCCGACGGCGATCAAGGTGTACGGCTTCGGCTACAACGAGAACCGCAGCGACTTCGGCGGCGGCCAGATCACGGTCGAGGCGCAGGTCACCGCGGTCAAGATCGGCTGAGAGCTCCCGTACGGCGTGCGGGGCGCACGCCGTACGGGCACGCCCCGGGCGGACGGCTGAACTTCACAAAGGCGTTCTGAACCGTTCATTCAGGCAGCTCCTCGTGCTTTGATGCTGCAGCCATGCCTGAGATTTCCCGCCGTCTCGTCCTGGGGTCCGCCGCCGGTGGAGCAGCTCTGTCGCTGCTGCCGCCGTCCCTGCACACCGCGATGGCGCAGCCGTTGCGCAGGGGTGGGCTGAAAGCCGTCGAGCACGTGATCGTGCTGATGCAGGAGAACCGGTCCTTCGACCACTACTACGGCACGTTGCGCGGGGTGCGCGGGTACGGCGACCGCCGGCCGCTGCGGCTGCGCAACGGCAAGTCCGTGTTCCACCAGCCGATCGCGGCCGGCGGTGAGGTGCTGCCGTTCTCGATCCGCGAGGCGGCCGCCGCCGAAGGGCGCGACCCGGGCGACATCCAGTACCTGGGCGCACTCGCGCACGGTTTCACCGACGCGACGCAGGCCTGGGGCAACGGCTGGAACGACGACTGGGTGGCGGCCAAGACCGCCGCCACGATGACCCACTACGAGCGCCGCGACATCCCGCTGCAGTACGAGCTGGCCGAGACCTTCACGATCTGCGACGCCTACCACTGCTCGGTCAACGGCTCGACCAACCCGAACCGTAACTACCTGTGGTCCGGGACGACCGGCTACGAGCCCGGTACGGCGAACCGCGCGGTCACCAACGCGGCGTACGACTACGCGCACGCGGGCTACGACTGGACGGCGTACCCAGAGCGCCTGGAGAAGGCCGGCGTGTCCTGGCAGATCTACCAGGAGTGGGACAACTTCACCGACAACGCGGTCGAGTACTTCCGCACCTTCAAGGACCTCGGGCACCGGATCCTGGCGAACGTGCCCGGTGGCTACCGGACGACCGAGGAGTTCTACGACAAGCTCTTCGCCAAGACGCCGGAGGAGCGCGCGACCGCGCTGCAGCAGCTCGACGCCGCGGTGAAGAAGCTGCCGAAGAAGGAGCAGATGCTGTTCCGGAAGGCGATGTACCGGTCCGAGCCGGAGTCGCTGGTGCCGCGGCTGCGCAAGGACGTCAAGTCCGGGAAGCTGCCGCAGGTGAGCTGGCTGGTGCCGTCGGCGGTCGACTCCGAGCACCCGGGCTCGTCGACGCCGGTGGGCAGCGCGAACCTGGTCTACGACCTCCTCGACGCGATCGCCGAGGACCCGGAGGTCTGGTCGAAGACCGTGCTGCTGATCAACTTCGACGAGAACGACGGGTACTTCGACCACGTGCCGCCGCCGGTGGCGCCGCGGCCGGTGTCCGGCAACGACGACGACTGGTTCGGCGGCCGGCCGATCGGGCTCGGTCCGCGGGTGCCGATGACGGTGGTGTCGCCGTGGACGATCGGTGGGCACGTGAACTCGCAGGTCTTCGATCACACCTCGGTGATCCGTTTCCTGGAGACGTGGACCGGGGTCCGCGAGCCGAACATCAGCAGCTGGCGTCGTACGGCGTGCGGCGACCTCACCTCGGCGTTCGACTTCGATCGGGGCTACCGGCAACCATCGGTCGACCGGCCCGGTGCCGTTCCCACGCCGATCGCGCGGTGGAAGCCGACGCCGCCGGCCGATCAGGCGCTGCCGCTGCAGGAGCCCGGTCGCCGCCCGGCGCGCCCGCTCCCGTACCAGCCGTCGGTCTCCGGTGCGGTCGTCGACGGCGTACTGAAGCTCCGGCTGGGCAACGACGGCGACGCGGCCGCGCACTTCGCGATCTACCCGTACGCCGGTGAGCTCGCGGCCCCTGAGCACGTCGACGTCCGCACGGTCAAGGCGCTCCCGATCGAGGTCGACGGCCCGTTCGAGATCGCCGTCCAGGGCCCGAACCGCTTCTGGGCCGAGCTCGCCGGCACCACCGAAGGCCTCGCCGCCGGGCTCGACGTCCGCCTGGAACTTGCCCACGGCAACCTTCGGCTCGAGCTGGAGAACCGCAGCAGCAAGCCCCTCACGGTCAAGCTCAGGTCCAAGGGCTACGGCAGTCACTCCCTCACCCAGACCCTCCGCGGCAAGCAGTCGAAGTCCGTCACCTGGCCGACCGACAAGGGCTGGTACGACGTCGAGCTCACCGTCGTCGAGGACCCCACCTACCGCCGCCGCCTCACCGGCCACGTGGAAACCGGCCACGCGGGCGTCACCGGCTAGGTCTTGGGGGAGCAGCCGCAGGATTCCCGGTGCATGATCTCGGCGGGGAGTCTGACGGTTTGTGGGGGTGCGTCGGGGTCGTGCATGCGGCGGAGGAGGAGTTGGACGGCGCGGGCGCCGATGGCGGTGGAGGGCTGGGCGACGGTGGTGAGGCCGGGGCTGAAGAGGTCGGCCCAGGCGAAATCGTCGAAGGCGGCTACTGCCAGGTCCCGGGGGACCTTGATGCCGGCGGCCTTCAGGGCGGCCAGGGTGCCGATGGTCATGTCGTTGTTCGCGGCAAAGACCGCGGTCGGGGGATCGGGGAGGTCGAGCAGGGCGAAGGTGGCTCTGCGGCCGCCTTCGCTGGTGGAGGCGCCGTCGACGACCAGGGCCGGGTCGACGGCGAGGTCGGCTCGTTGGTGGGCCAGGTGGTAGCCGCGCAGGCGTTCGGCGCTGGTGGACAGGCCGGGGATGCCGGCCACCAGGCCGATGCGCCGGTGGCCGACCGAGATCAGGTGGTCGACCACCGCCGCGGTGGACGCCTCGTTCTCCACGCCGACCTGGTCGACGCGGAGGTCGGCGTCGATGCGGTCGACGACGACGTACGGCACCGGGTGGTCGCGCAGCATCGGAAGGGTCAGGTCGCGCCAGCCGTCGGCCGGTGCGATCACCAGGCCCTCGATGTGGTGCGCGAGCAGGTTCGCGACCGCCGCGGCTTCGTGCCGCGCCTCGTCGCGGGTGTCCACGATGATCAGGTTCAGGCCGGCCCGGGTCGCCTCGCCGTCGATGCCCTGGACCAGCTCGACCCAGTACGGGTTCGAGGCCGCGGTCAGTGCCAGCCCGATGGTCTGGTTCGACCCCGCCGCCAGCGAGCGGGCGATCGGGTGGTGCTGGTAGCCGAGGACGCGCATCGCGCGGAGGACCCGTTCGCGGGTCGTCGGTGCGACCAGGCGGGTGCCGTTGACCACGTGCGAGACCGTGCTGACCGAGACTCCGGCGGCGTGCGCGACCTCGGTCATCGTGACCATCCGTCGAATGGTCGTCGCCGAGCGTGCTTTGCGCAAGGCTTTGCGCAAAGCGTGCGCCGCCCGCCGGCCGGGGTCTAGCTTCACGACTCACACCGCCGCCCAGATCCCCCGGAGGGCAGATCCGTGCCAGTGTCCCGTTCCCCTCGCCCGCACGCCTGGCAGGCCGTCCTGGTCGCTGCCGCCGTGCTCGGCGCCGCCGGCTGCACCGCGACCAAGTCCGGCAGCGACTCCGGCGGTGACAGCTCCGGGCCGGTCAAGATCGGCCTGGTCACCAAGACCGACACCAACCCGTACTTCGTCAAGCTCCGCGAGTCGGCCAAGGCGCACGCCGGCACCCAGAACGCCGAGGTGATCGCGGTGGCCGGCAAGTTCGACGGCGACAACGAGGGCCAGGTCGCCGCGATCGAGAACCTGGTGCAGCAGGGCGTGAAGGGCATCCTGATCACGCCGAGCAACTCGACCGGCATCCTCGGCGCGCTCAAGCAGGCCAAGGAGAAGGGCGTTCTGGTGATCGCCCTCGACACCGAGACCGACCCGAAGGACGCCGTCGACGCGACGTACGCGACGAACAACACCACCGCCGGCGAGCTGCAGGGCAAGTACGTCAAGGCGACGCTCGGCCAGACGCCGCCGAAGGTGCTGCTGATGGACGGTACGCCGGGCGGAACGGTCGACGAGCAGCGGCACCGCGGGTTCCTGCAGGGCATGGGTCTGAAGGACGGCGCGCCGGAGATCATCGGCGCGGCGCCGACCAACGGCGACCAGAACAAGGCGCAGGCCGCGATGGAGAACCTGCTCCAGCGCGACGCGTCGGTGAACGCCGTCTACACGCTGAACGAGCCGGCCGCCCGCGGCGCGGTAGCGGCACTGACGGCGAAGGGGCTGGCCGGGAAGGTCGCGGTCGGGTCGATCGACGGTGGGTGTCAGGGCGTGGCCGACGTGAAGGCCGGCAAGTACCTGGCGACGGTGATGCAGTTCCCGAAGAAGATGGCCGAGCAGGGCGTCGACGCGGTCGTTGCCTTCAGCAAGGACGGGACGAAGCCGAGCGGGTTCCAGGACACCGGCGCGCAGCTGATCACGGACAAGCCGCTGCCGGGCCTGGACAGCAAGGACACCGCGTGGGGCGCCCAGAATTGCTGGGGATGACATGAGTACGTCGGCAGTCGCCGGCCGTCGCCGGACGTCCGAAGCGTTCCTCCACAACCCCGCCCTGGGTCCGCTCGGCGCGCTGGTCGTCGCGATCATCGTGTTCTCCCTGACCACCAGCACGTTCCTGTCGGTCGACAACCTGTCGCTGGTCGTGCAGCAGTCGCTGGTGGTGGCCACGCTGGCGCTCGGGCAGACGCTGATCGTGCTGACCAGCGGGATCGACCTGGCGAACGCCGCGATCATGGTGCTCGGCACGATGCTGTTCGCCCGGTTGGTGACCGAGGGGAGCAGCCCGGTGCTCGCGCTGATCGTCGGGTTCGTCGTCTGCGCCCTGCTCGGCGGCGTCTCCGGTGGTCTGGTGACGTGGCTCAACCTGCCGCCGTTCATCGTGACGCTCGGCATGCTGACCGTCGTACTGGCGGCCGGGCGGTTGTACTCGCAGGGCAACTCCTGGCCGGTCACCGATCCGGTGCTCAACGTGCTCGGTGAGGGCGGGTACCTGTTCGGCCAGATCAAGGTGACGCACGGGATGACGCTGGCCGTCGTCCTGTTCGCGCTGGTCTGGTACGCGCTGACGCAGACCTCGTGGGGCAAACACGTCTATGCCCTGGGCAACGATCCGGAGGCGGCCAGGCTGACCGGGATCCACGTCGGCCGGACCCGGTTCAGCGTGTACCTGATCGCCGGCGTGATCTACGCGTTCGCCGCCTGGCAGGCGCTCGGCCGGATCCCGAACGCGGACCCGAACGCCTTCCAGACCGGCAACCTGGACAGCATCACCGCGGTCGTGATCGGCGGCACCAGCCTGTTCGGCGGCCGCGGCAGCGTGCTCGGCACGGTCGTCGGGGCGCTGATCGTCGCGGTGCTGCGCAGCGGCCTGACCCAGGCCGGGATCGACAGCCTGTACCAGGACGTCGCGACCGGCGTACTGGTGATCGCCGCCGTCGCCTTCGACCAGCTCGCCCGCCGGAGGTCCCGATGACGACACCAGCACTGCAAGCACGCGGACTCGTCAAACGCTACGGCCGGGTGACCGCGATCGACGGCGCCGACTTCGACCTGTACGCCGGTGAGGTGCTCGCCGTCGTCGGCGACAACGGCGCCGGCAAGTCGAGCTTGATCAAGGCGCTGTCCGGGGCGCTGGTCCCGGACGAGGGCACGATCCTGCTCGACGGCAACGAGACCCGGTTCCACTCGCCGCTGGACGCGCGCCGGGCCGGGATCGAGACCGTGCACCAGACGCTCGCGCTCGCCCCGGCGATGGACATCGCGACCAACCTGTTCCTCGGGCGCGAACTGCGCCGGCCGGGACCGCTCGGCGGCGTACTCCGCCTGCTCGACAAGCCGACGATGCGGCGGCAGGCGCAGGAGCAGCTCGATGCCCTCGGCATCGAGACCGTGCAGCACATCGGGCAGATCGTCGAGACCCTGTCGGGTGGTCAGCGCCAGGCCGTGGCGGTCGCGCGGGCGGCGATGTTCGGCAACCGGATGGTGATCATGGACGAGCCGACGGCCGCGCTCGGCGTGAAGGAGTCGCGGCTGGTGCTCGACCTGATCCGGCGGATCCGCGACCGTGGGCTGCCGGTGGTGCTGATCAGCCACGACATGCCGCAGGTGTTCGAGCTGGCCGACCGGATCCACATCCACCGGCTCGGGCGGCGGGCGGCGGTCGTCCGGCCCGACGACGCGTCGATGAGTCAGGTGGTGTCGCTGATGACCGGCGCGCTGCGGATCGGTGATCCGGACGCTCCGCCGGATGTCTCCGATCAGCTCGTCTGCGCCGCACCGGTCGCTGATGATTCGGCCGAGGAGAGGGACCGGTGATCCTCAAGGCCCTCGCCGTCGGAGCGGCGCTCCTCGGCGTACTGGGCAGCAGCGTGCAGCAGGTCCCCGAGCCCGAGTTCCCGTACCCGGTGACCAACTACCAGGAGGACAACCGCGGCCAGTTCCACTTCAGCTCGCGCGGCGGCTGGATGAACGACGTGAACGCGCCGCTGTACTACCGCGGCGTCTACCACCTCTACTACCAGCACAACCCGCACGGCCTGGCCTGGGACACCATGCACTGGGGGCACGCGACCAGCACCGATCTCGTGCACTGGCAGCAGAAGCCGATCGCGCTCGAACCCGGCGTCCATCCAGGGGACCTGTGGTCGGGTGGCGGCGTTGTCGACACCCACAACGTGACCGGGTTGAAGTCCGGCGACGACGACCCGATCGTCGTCTACTCGGGCACGAACGGCGTCACGGTCTTCTACAGCCTGGACGGCGGCAACACCTTCAAGACGTTTGCCGACGGCAAGAAGGTCGTGGTGCCGCCGGCGAAGACCAGCCGGGACCCGAAGGTGTTCTGGGACCCGGACTCGCGGCGCTGGGGCATGGTCGTCTGGTCCGACCAGGGCGGCAACGGCGCCGACTTCTACACGTCGGCGAACCTGCTCGACTGGACGTTCGCCTCCCGCTACCAGGCCGACTGGCTGTTCGAGTGCCCGGACATGGTGCGAATGCCGTACGAGGGCGGCCACCGGTGGGTGCTGAGCGACGGCAGCGGCGAGTACGTCGTCGGGACGTTTGCCAACGGCACCTTCTCGACGGCGCACCCGGTGCCGGCCAAGATCAACCAGACCGACACGTACGCCGGCGCCGGGTACTACGCGGCACTCACGTTCGGGAACCTGCCGACGGACCGTGTGGTGTCGATGGCCTGGCAGGGCCAGAACCAGGGCACGAGCTGGACCGGCAACGCGACGTTCCCGGTCGAGCAGCGGCTGCGGTCGATCGGCGGGCAGCCGCGGGTGGTGAGCACGCCGGTCCCGGAGATCGCCGGGCTGCGAGAGTCGACGCGGTCGTGGGTCGGGAGGACGCTGGACAAGGACTCCGCGAAGCGGCTGCTGGCCGGCGTACAGGCGGACACGTACGAGATCGAGGCGTCGGTCGATGTTCGGCAGGCGCGGTCGATCGGGTTCCGGTTGCACACGAGCCCGGACGGCTGGTCGGACCGGGACGTCCTGTACGACGTTGCAGCGGGCACGCTCGACGGTACGCCGATGCCGGCGGACAAGGGCCGGGTGAAGCTGCGGTTGCTGGTGGATCGCGGGCAGCTGGAGGTCTTCGGCAACGACGGTGAGGTCTACCAGAGCCGCAACGTGAACTTCGACAGCCTGCCGGGCGGCGACGGTGTCGAACTGGTTGTCGACGGCAAGGTTCGGCTGGAGTCGCTGAAGATTCACGAGCTGGCGTCGAGCTGGAAGCAGACCGGCGAGTCGACGTTGAAGACGAACATCGCGGGGGACTGGTACCCGGCCGCGGGGAGCTGGACGGACACGACCGGCGGGAAGCAGGGGCAGGCGTCGGGCGACGCGTTCTACCTGAGCAAGGCCACCGGCTCGGACTTCACGCTGGACGGCGACGTTCGGCTGGTGTCCGGGACCGCGGCGGCGTTGACGTTCCGGGCGTCGAAGGACGCGAGCCGGCACTACACGGTGAACATCGACGCGGACGCGGGAGTGGTGAAGCTGTGGCGGCCGGGCCGGGACATCGCGACGTACCCGACGCCGATCGAGCGGAACCGCGGCTACCACCTGAAGGTGAAGGCCGCCGGGGCGCAGTTCACGGTCTGGCTGGACGGGAAGCAGGTGATCTCGGCGAGCGACGGTGAGATCGCGTCCGGGCAGTTCGGGCTGAACGTGTTCCGGGGGACGGCGGTGCTGCAGAACGTCACCCGAAGCTAGGCGGGCCTTCGAAAGGCCGTTACGCGAAGTTGGGCGGGCCCTCGAGGCGGCGCTGGATCTCCTCGATGTCCTCGCGGCTGAGCTGGCCGAGGATGCGGGCCGCGGAGACGACGGCGAGGGTGTTGTCCTGCTCGTCCGGTTCGGGATCGGTCTTCTCGTCCTCGAACGGCCAGGACGCCACCGCGGACAGCATCTCCTCGCGCTCGACGAAGCCGGCGGCGTACAGCTCGAGGAAGCCGCGCAACGACGGTGTGGTCTCGATGTTGGGTTCGTCCATGCCGGCAGGCTCCTCGTCTGGTCAGCGGGCGATCGGCGCGGTCCGGGCGGCGGTGACGGTGATCAGGTCGCCCGGGGCGAGGCCGAGGTCGAGCCCCCGGCGGCCGCCGGAGACGTAGACGGTGTCGTGCGCGGTCGCGGTGGTGTCGACGACGGTCGGCAGCTTGCGCTTCTGGCCGATCGGGCTGATCCCGCCGACGACGTACCCGGTGGTCCGCTCGGCGGCGGCCGGGTCGGCCATCGTCGCCTTCTTGCCGTCGAGCGCCGCCGCGACGGCCTTCAGGTCGAGCTGCTTGTCCACCGGTACGACGCCGACCGCGAGCTTGCCGTCGACCTCGACGAGCAGCGTCTTGAACACCTGCTTCGGGTCGAGGCCGAGCGCTTCGGCGGCTTCCAGCCCGTACGACTTCGCGGCGGGGTCGTGCTCGTAGGCGTGCGTGGTGAACGGCAACCCGGCCTTGGTCAGCGTGACGGTCGCGGGAGTGCCTGCGGAAGTCTGTTTGGTCTTCGCCACTGTCCGAGCCTAAGCCCCGGCGGGCTGTTACCGGGGGATCAAGGGAAGGAAGGCGGGGGTGGTCAGGCGGGGCGGCGAGGGAGGAGGTGAACACAGCAGTGGCCGGGGGCCGGGTGGAGCTCCGCCTTCAAGCCGGAGTCGGGGTGGCCGGCCAGCACTCCTTCCACCAGGTGCAGCGTCATCGCGCAGACCAGGGAGCCGTGTGCCTTGGCGAGCGCTCGGAACGGGCAGTTGGACAGGGCGATGGACTGCCCCTCGGGGTGCGGCTCGAAGCCTTGGCTCGCCAGGACCTCCGAGAGGGAGTCGCCGGGCAACGACTTGCCGTAGGCGTGGGCCTGGCGTTCGAGGGCGGCCCGGGGGGAGTCGCCCGACGTCTCCGCGTCGGTGATGGCGCCGGCCAGGAGATGCCCGGCGACGGCGTACTGGCGCTCGGGGAGCGAGATCTCGATCTCGGTGTCGGAGCGGCGGTAAAGCTTGGCGGGACGCCCAGCACCAGGGCCGGTCCGGCCGGTACGGCGTTCGTAGACGACCGTGAGCAGGCCCTCGGTGGCCAGCCTGTCGAGGTGGAAGGCGGCGGTGTTGCGCGGCAGCGCCAGCGCGGTGGCCGCGTCGTCCCGGCTCACGGGCGCGGCGGCCGCGGCGACGTACTCGTAGAGGCGTCGCCGGGTCGGTTCGTCCAGGGCGGCGACCGCCTGGAGGTTGGCCTGTCGGTCCACGGGATGATTCTATCTCCAACTTCGGTTGACAAAACAGTAAACTGATCGCCTTCGATCATCAGGAGGGGCGTATGACGACGATCCGGACCGAGCTCGCTGAGCCGGCCACCGCGGTACCGGCCAAGCTGCACGTCGTGGGCGGCCGCCCCGAGATCGACCTGCCGGCGGCGGAACGTGCCGTGGCTGATCTGCTGGTGGCGCTCGGGCGTGACCCGCACGGCGCCCACCTGGCCGACACCCCGCGGCGGGTGGCGAACGCGTACGCCGAGATGCTGACGCCGCGGGAGTTCGACCTGACGACGTTCCCGAACGACGAGGGGTACGACGAGCTCGTGCTGGCCCGGGACATCCCGGTGCAGTCGCTGTGCGAGCACCACATGCTGCCGTTCCAGGGAGTGGCGCACGTGGGGTACCTGCCGGGGGAGCGGATCCTCGGGCTGTCGAAGCTGGCCCGCGTGGTGGAGCTGTTCGCGCGCGACCTGCAGGTGCAGGAGCGGCTGACCAAGCAGGTCGCGGACTGGCTGCAGGGTCACCTGGCGCCGAAAGGTGTCGGCGTGGTGATCGAGGCCGAGCACCAGTGCATGTCGTTGCGCGGCGTGCGGGCGGTGGGCTCGACGACGGTCACGTCGGCCGTGCACGGGACGCTGCGCGACAACCCGGCGTCGCGGCAGGAGTTCTTCGCGCTGACCGGCATCTCGGCGTAGCGAGCGGTACGCCGTACGTCGGGATCGCGGCCTGGCGGCCGGTACGCCGTACGTCGTACTAGGCGGTGGCGACCACCGGTGGCGGGTGGTGGGTGCGGCGGCCGGTCGCCAGGATGTGGGCCACCTCGCCGGGGAGCAGGTCGGTGCCGGGCACGGTCTCCAACTCGGAGACGTCCAGCCAGCGGACCACGGTCGCGCCGCAGTGGCCGTGCACGGCGAGGATCGAGGCGATGTCCGGCCAGATGGCGGTGGAGGGGTTCGCGCCGTGCCAGCGCAGTGCCACCGAACCGTCGGTGAACACACACCCCTCGGCCACCACTCCGGTGCCGGAGACGCCGCTGACGTCGGTGAAACGGACGAGTTCGAAGGTCTGGGGCTTCACCGGCGGACCTCTGCGGTCGCGGTGGCCGGGCGGCCTGAGAGAGCTGTAGCCATGGTCCTTTCCCCGGATCGGGCGCGGGTGGGTGCTCGCTACGAACCGGGGACAGTACCGACTGTCAGCGGGGAAGAACGGTCTGTAGCGACTCATCTTCTGGAAAACAAGCTAGAACCAAACCGGCCGGATGCGCCAGAGCTTGTCCGCGTGTCTTGGTGAGTGGTCGGCTCCGCGGACCAAAAGGGCGCGCTGAACGGACTGCTCCCGTGATCGAATGAGCCGGTGTTCCTGACCATCGCCACCACGTCCAGCGGTCTCGGCGCCCCGGCGGCCGAGCTCGGTTTCCTGCTGCACAAGAACCCGGCGCGACCGCAGTCGGTCGACGTCACCAGCGGGACAGCGCACGTGATCTACCCGGTGGCGACCGACCAGGCCTGTACGGCGGCGGTCGTGCTCGAGGTCGACCCGATCGCGCTGGTCCGGTCCGGAAAGGGCCGGGCGGCGGAGGGGTTCACGCTCGGGCAGTACGTGAACGACCGGCCGTACGCCGCCTCCAGCCTGCTCGCGGTCGCGCTGGGCAAGCTGTTCCGGACGGCGATGAACGGGCGGTGCGACGCGCGGCCGGAGCTCGCGGCGCGGGCGATCGCGCTGGAGCTGCACGTCCCGGCGCTGCCGTGCCGCGGTGGATCGGCGCTGGCCGAGCGGCTGTTCGCGCCGCTGGGGTGGACCGTGGACGCGCGGCCGGTGCCGCTGGACCCGGAGATCCCGGAGTGGGGCGACTCGCGGTACGTCGACCTGCGGCTGAGCGGCGTACTGCGGCTGGCGGACGCGCTGAACCACCTGTACGTGCTGCTGCCGGTGCTGGATGACGCCAAGCACTACTGGGTCGGGCCGGACGAGATCGACAAGCTGGTCAAGGCCGGCGACGGGTGGCTGGGGACGCACCCGGACAAGGAGCTGATCAGCCGGCGGTACCTGGCGCATCGGCGGTCGCTGACCGACCTGGCGCTGGAGCGGCTGACGGAGGTCGACGGGCTGTCGCTGGAAGAGGAAGAGCCGGTAGAAGAGGTTGTACAGGCTGATGGCCCACCTTCACTGGCTGTGCAGCGGCGGGAGGCTGTGGTCGGCGTACTGAAGGAGCTGGGTGCGCATCGGGTGGCTGACCTGGGGTGTGGTGAGGGGCAGCTGGTCGGGCTGCTGCTGAAGGACGGGCAGTTCGACGAGGTCGTGGCGACGGACGTGTCGGCGCGGGCGCTGACGCTGGCCGAGCGGCGGCTGCACGTCGACGAGATGTCCGACCGCAAGCGTGAGCGGCTGCGTCTGTTCCAGTCGTCGGTGACGTACGCCGACGCCCGGCTGACCGGGCTGGACGCCGCCGTACTGATGGAGGTCGTCGAGCACGTCGACCCGCCGCGGCTGCCGGCGCTGGCGCAGGCCGTCTTCGGGGCGGCGCGGCCGGGGGCTGTCGTGGTGACGACGCCGAACTCCGAGCACAACGTGCGCTACGAGACGCTCGCGGCCGGCGCGTTCCGGCACCCGGACCACCGGTTCGAGTGGACGCGGGAGGAGTTCCGCGGGTGGGCGGCCGAGGTGTGCGCGCTGCACGGGTACGGCGTGACGTTCCGGGCGGTCGGGCCGGACGACCCGGAGGTCGGGCCGCCGACCCAGCTCGCGGTGTTCCGGAAGGAGAACGGCTGATGACGACGATCGGCGTACCGGCGCTCAGCCTGATCGTGCTGGTGGGTGCGAGCGGGTCGGGCAAGTCGACGTTCGCGCGCAAGCACTTCCTCGGCACCGAGGTGATCTCGAGCGACTTCTGCCGCGGGCTGGTCTCCGACGACGAGAACGACCAGGCGGCGACCAAGGACGCGTTCGCGGTGCTGCACTTCATCGCGGCCACGCGGCTGGCGGCCGGGCGGTTGACGGTGATCGACGCGACCAACGTGCAGCCGGAGGCGCGGCGCGAGCTGGTCGCGCTGGCGCGGGAGCACGACGTGCTGCCGGTCGCGATCGTGCTGGATCTGCCGGAGAAGGTGTGTCTGGAGCGGAACGCGCAGCGGCCGGACCGGGACTTCGGGGCGCGGGTCGTCGGGCGGCAGCGGTCTCAGCTGCGGCGCGGGCTGCGGAGCCTGCGGCGCGAGGGGTTTCGCGGGGTGCACGTGCTGGAGACCGTGGAGGCGGTCGAGGCGGTGACGATCGAGCGGACCCGGCTGTTCAACGACCTGTTGGACCAGACGGGGCCGTTCGATGTGATCGGTGACATCCACGGGTGCCGGGCGGAGCTTGAACAGCTACTTGGAGAGCTGAACTACACGATTACAAGAGATTCCAGTGGTTGTGCTGTTGATGCAACTTCTTCTACTGACAGAAAGATTGTGTTTGTCGGTGACCTGGTAGACCGGGGGCCTGATACTCCTGGGGTGCTGCGGCTGGTGATGGGGATGGTTGCTTCGGGCAACGCCTACTGCGTGCCGGGCAACCACGAGGACAAGCTGCTGAAGGCTCTGCGCGGCAAGAACGTGAAGACCTCGCACGGGCTGGCCGAGTCGCTGGAGCAGCTGGCGGGGGAGAGCGACGAGTTCCGGGCGCAGGTGGAGACCTTCATCGACGGGCTGGTCTCCCACTACGTGTTCGACGGCGGCAACCTGGTCGTCTCGCACGCAGGGCTGGTCGAGCGGATGCACGGGCGCGCCTCCGGGCGGGTCCGCGCGTTCTGCCTGTACGGCGAAACGACCGGCGAGACCGACGAGTTCGGGCTGCCGGTGCGCTACCCGTGGGCGCAGGACTACCGCGGCCGCGCGATGGTGGTCTACGGGCACACCCCGACGCCGGAACCGGAGTGGATCAACAACACGATCTGCCTCGACACCGGTGTCGTGTTCGGCGGCGCGCTCACCGCGCTGCGGTACCCGGAGCGCGAGCTGGTCGCCGTACAGGCTGCTGAGCAGTACTACGCGCCGGCCAAGCCTCTACACGTCCCGAGCGCTCCGGCGCGCGAGCCCGACGTCCTCGACATCACCGACGTCACCGGGCGCCGGGTGATCGAGACCGCGACGCACGGGCGGCTCAGCGTGCGCGCCGAGCAGGCCGGGGCGGCGCTGGAGGTGATGAGCCGGTTCGCGATCGATCCGCGGTTCCTGCTGTACCTGCCGCCGACGATGAGCCCGGTCGCGACCTCGCCGGAGCCGGGGCTGCTGGAGCACCCGCGGCAGGCGTTCGAGGCGTACCAGGGGCAGGGCGTCACCGAGCTCGTGTGCGAGGAGAAGCACATGGGGTCGCGTGCCGTGGTGCTGATCACGCGGGACGACGACGTCGCCGAGAAGCGGTTCGGGCTGGCCGGTCGCGGCGCCGTGCACACGCGGACCGGGCGGTCGTTCTTCAAGCCGGACCTGACCGACGAGCTGCTGCTCGGGCTCCGCGAGGTCGCCACCGAGGCCGGCCTCTTCGACGAGCTCGACACGTCCTGGCTGCTGCTCGACGCCGAGCTGCTGCCGTGGAGTGCGAAGGCCGGCGACCTGCTGCGCAACCAGTATGCCGCGGTCGGCGCGGCCGCGCGCTCGTCGTTGCCGGTGGCAACCTCGGCGCTGGAGACGGCGATGGCTTCCGGGCTCGACGTCGGGGAGCTGCTCGAGCGGACTCAGCGCCGTACGGCGAACGCGGAGCTGTTCAGCGCGGCGTACCGGCGGTACTGCTGGCCGACCGACGGGCTGGACGGCGTCCGGGTGGCGCCGTTCCAGGTGCTGGCGGCGGAGGGCGCGACGTACCACGACCGGCCGCACGCCTGGCACCTCGGGATCGCTGACCGGATGGTTGCCGCGGGCCCGGGCCTGGTCACGGCGACGCGGCGCCTGTTCGTCGATGCCGACTCGTGGGCGGACGGGATCGCCTGGTGGGAGGAGCTGACCGGCGCGGGTGGCGAGGGCATGGTCGTGAAGCCGGCCGCGAACCTGGTCCGCACCGGGAAGGGGCTGGCGCAGCCGGGGCTGAAGGTCCGCGGGCAGGAGTACCTGCGGATCATCTACGGCCCCGACTACACCGAGCCGGCCAACTTCGAGCGCCTGCGCAACCGGAACCTGGGCCACAAGCGGTCGCTCGCGCTGCGCGAGTACGCGCTCGGCCTGGAGTCGCTGGAGCGCGCCGCCCGTGGCGAACCGCTGTGGCGGGTCCACGAGTGCGTGTTCGCCGTCCTGGCGCTGGAGTCGGAGCCGGTCGACCCCCGGCTCTAGTCGGGGGTGCGGTTCGCATAGTTCGTCGGGCGATATATAGTCGGTCGGCATGACGGACGCATCGCCGACGCTGACCGAGGCGCAGTACTTCCTGCTGGCCGCGCTGCAGGACGGGCCGCTGCACGGCTACGGGATCATCAAGGTCACCGAGCAGGCGACCGACGGCCGGCTGCGGCTCGCCGTCGGCACCCTGTACGGCGCCTTGGAACGGCTCGAGCGGGCCGGGCTGGTGGTGACGGACGGCGAGGCGATCGTGGACGGCCGCGCCCGTCGGTACTACCGGCTGACCGACGACGGCAGCGCGGCGCTGCAGCGCGAGGCGGCCAGGCTGCAGCAGGCGGCGAACGTCGTCATCAAGCGTCCCCGGACGGCCCAAGCATGAACCGGCTGGTGCTGCGCGCCTACCCGAAGGCCTATCGCGACAGCCGTGGCGACGAGCTGCTGGACTGTCTCGCCGAGGCTCATCCCGGGCGCGAGTGGCCGCCGCCACGCGAGGCTGTCGCCTTGCTGGGCAGCGCTCTACGGGCCCGGATCCACGCCGCCACCACGCGCGGCGCGTGGTGGCCGGCCGGACTCCAGTTGGCCGCGCTCTGGCTCGCTCTTCTCGCGCTGGCTCCTTACCTGCAGGACGTCTGGAACTGGGTGCTGCACGTCGACCCGGGCACGCACGCCATCAACTTCCACTTCAACGGCCGATTCCCGTGGGCCGTCGGTGAGGGCACGCGGACCCGCCTGTTGCCGTACGGACTGCTGCCGCTGATCGCGTTCGTCGCGGTGCTGCGCGGCCGGGCCTGGATCGCGTTGCCGGCCGCTGCGGCGATGGTCTACGCGGGGCTCACCGTCGGCAGTACGACCGTCTTCGGCAGCCAAGGCGTGGTCGGTGCGAGCTACTACGGTCTCGGCGCGCCGATCCTTGCCCACCACCTCGTTCTGCCGATCCTGCTGTTCCTCGCCTGCGCGCTGCTGGTCGCTCGCGGGGCAAGGCAGTCCTACTCGTACGCCTGGCTGGTGCCGGTCGTGGCGGCCGCTTTTGTTGCTGGAGGCCTCCATGTCACCGCCGGTGATCCGTGGTTCCAACGGGGGCAGTTCGCCTGGGAGGTCGCGCTGGTGGTCGGTGCCGGCTGGGCGACCGTCCTGACCCGCGACTTCCGCTGGGCCGTCCCGATCGGCGCGTTCACGATCGTGCGGGGTGAGGCGATCCTCACTGATCCGACGATGCTCGCCTACCACCCGCAGCCCAGCACGACCGCCGTACTGGCGCTCGCGGCGACGCTGCCGGTGCTGATCCTGGCAACGCGGAGAAACACTCGGCTCCGATGAAGCAACCGCTGAAGCTCGCGATCGCCTTTCTCGTGCTCTACGTCCTGGCGGTCTGTACGCCGTACGGCCAGACCGTCGAGAACGCCATGACCAGGGGGTACGTCACCGAGGCCTGGGTCTACCGGATCCAGTACTCGATCGGGCCGCCGCCGTTGCGCGGCGAGGAGTTCACCCTCGTCCTCGGGACCGCGCTGATCGTCCTGATCGCCGTCCTGCGCCGGCAGTGGCTGCTCGCTGTCGCGGGAGCGTTCGTACCGGGTGCCACGGCCGTCAGCACCTACGTGCTCAACCGGTTCGTCCTGCCGCGTCCGGACATCTCCGGAGCGTCCGAAGGCTTCACCGAAGCCAGTTTTCCCAGCGGTCACGTCGCGGTCACCGCGGGGGTCGCGATCGGCGCGGTGCTGGTCTGCACTCCGCGGGTCCGCCCGTACGTCGTTGCCGTCGCCATGGTCTGGCTGGCGTTCGTCGCGGCCGCGGTGCAGAACCTGGGCTGGCACCGTCCCAGCGACGCGCTCGGGGCGACGCTGCTGGCCGGTCTCTGGTACTCGGTCGCGGTCCACTGGTTGCCCGTGGCAACCGGATCGACCAGATCGAGCGCCGGGCGCGCCGCTGGAGAACCGGCGAGGTGCGACGGCGATCCTGCGGGCGCAGCAGGGGCTGGGCCGGTACGCGTCGCTCCCGTGGCGGTGCTCGTGATCGCGGCCGTGGGGGCGGTCCTCGGCGCGGGGCGGGCCGACTACCTGCTCGAAGCGATCGTCCACGCCGTCGTGGGGCTGCTCTGCGCGGCGATCCTCTGGACAGCAGCGTCCGAAGAATCGCGACGCGTCCGAAGAAGGGTGCGCAATAGCCTCGGCTTCTTCGGACGCGTGCGGCTTCTTCGGACGCTGCGCGTCTCGGTTGTCGCGGTCATGCTGGTGCTCGCCCTCGTCTCCGCGGTCGGGGTCGACTACTGGCGCATCCACTCGCCGGTGCGCGTCGACACCGCCCGGCCGGAACCGCCGGTGATCACCGGGCCGGGGACCGCCGGTAAGGGCGTGACGGTCGGCAAGGCCGGCGCCAAGTCGAACATCGACGTCTACCTGGACTTCCGCTGTCGTCAGTGCGTGGTGTTCGAGCAGACGTCCGGCACGACGCTGGACGCGCTGCTCGAGCACGGCACCACCACCGTGACGTACTGGCCGATGGCTCTCAGCTCCCTTCGGTCGCCGCGACTGGCCAACGCCTTCGCCGTGGCTGCCGCCAACGGGCACGCTCGCGGCTTCGTGCGAGCGTTCTTCGACGATCCCGACAAGGCGTGGACCGACGACCAACTCGTTGAGCTCGGCAACAAGCTCGGCGTACCGAAGGACCGGTTCGCCGAGGCCTTGGCGGGGAACCCGTACCAGAGCTGGTTCGAGAACATCGATGCCGCGGCGACCGAGCGCGACGTCACGGAGATCCCGACGGTCTTCGTGGACCACCGCAAGCTGCGCGCCGACCAGCTCAACCCCGCGGGCCTCGGGCTGGGGTCATAGGCCGGTCACACCGCGCAGTACGCCGTCCTGGAAGCCGATCACCAGCGTGCGATCGGCGATCAGAACGGGTGTGGAGAACGTGTTGGCCTTGCTCACCTGGAGCACGGGCTCGGCGGTACCAGTTGCGAGATCGATCCGGGTGAGCAGCCCGGTGGTGCCGACGAGCCACGCCGTCTTGCCGTCGCGGGACAGCGCCGGTCCGGCCTCGAACGCGCGGAGCACCGGCCGGACGGTCCACCGGGTGGCGCCGGTCGCGGGGTCGGCCATCACGACGTTGCCCTGCTCGTCGATCAGTAGCAGCCCGTACGCCGTGACGCGGGACGGCGTGTAGATGTAGCTACCGGGCTTTTGCCAGCGGACCGCGCCAGTCGCCGGGTCGAGTGCCATCGCGCTGGACACCGTCGCGACCAGGACGGAACCGTCCGGGAGCAGGTCGAGCTCGTCGCTCCAGGCGCCGTAGATCAACTGCTGGTACGGCGTGGTCTTGGTGGTGATCGGGACGGACCAGAGCTCCTTGCCGGTGCGGGCGTCGAAGGCTCGGGCGTTGCCGTCGCCGCCTCCGGCATAGACCCGGTCGCCGTCGCAAGCGACGCGACCGGCGAACAGGCTGTGCACGTCGCCGGACCAGAGCACGCGGCCGCGGGAGTCGAGACAGTGGAGGCTTCCACCGGCGGACACGAGGATGCGGTGCTGGCCGTCGACCTTGGTCACCAGAGGGGTGGAGAGGACGGGGGCGCGGAGGTTGGTGGACCAGACGGTCGAGCCTCTCGACGCGTCGAGTGCGTAGAGGCAGTGGTCCGCGGAGGGGACGAGGATCGTGCGGTCCATCAGTGCGGGGGCTCGGTGGACGGCGCCGACCGTGCGCTGCCAGCGGCGGGAGATGGATCGGCCGCGGGCCGTGAAGGCCTGGACCTGCCCGCCGGCGGTCGCCGCGACGAAGCCGTCGGAGGTGGGGAGGAGAGTGCCTTGGATCGCACCGTCGAGCTTGGCGGTCCAGGAGACAGCGGCTTCTTTTGCAGTGAGCTTTGTCGTCAGGGTTCGGTCGAAGGTGGCGGTGTCGTTGCCGATGGCCCTTAGCTGGATGCGGTGCTCGCCGGGTGGTAGGGCGGTGGTGGTCAGGTCTGCTTGCCAGGTGTTGGCCTTCTTGGTGAGCGGCACCCAGGTGCCGGCGTTGCCGCCGCTGAAGACGTTCTGCGGGTACACCTGCGCGAGGACCTGCGTGGGCGCGGTCCTGAACGTGGCCGAGACGGTGATCGCCTCGCGCGTCGTGTGGACCGCGGTGTGGCTCGGTTCGAGTGCCTCGCCCGGGCCGGTGCGGCCGAGCGGGATCGTGGTGACGGCGGTCGAGGTCGGCGAACCGGTGGCCGGTACGGCGATCTCGGTGACGTCGAGGCGGCTGCCGTCCGCCGTACGCTCGACCCAGTAGAAGCTGGGGATCGCGAAGGTGTTGCGCATCGCGACCTGGGTCAGGCCGTTGAAGGCGGCGACCTGCTGGCGGTGGATGTGGCCGGCGAAGATCGCGCGGACGCGATGCCCGGCGATCCGGTCGAGGAAGTCCTCGGTGTCGTTCACGTAGTAGTTGTCCGCGCCCAGCGGGTAGTGCAGGAACATCGCGGTCGGCAGCTCGCGGCCGCGCAGCGCCCGGGACACGTGGTCGAGCCCGTCCGCGCCGAACAGGCCGGGCTCCTGGAACAGCTGCATCGGCGCGAGGCCGACGACGCGAAGCCCGTGCAGCTCGAACGACGACCACTCGGAGCCGAAGTACCGGCGGTAGGTCTCGAACGCGTCCGGGTTCCAGCGCGACTCGTGGTTGCCCGGGACGTGGTGCACCCGGTCCCACAGACCGGCCGGGACCGACGAACGGTAGAGCGCGAACTCGTCGTCGGCGCCGTAGTCCGTGATGTCACCGCAGTGCAGGACGAAGTCGGGATGCATGCCTTGGGCGACCGTGAGCATCCGGGTCAGGTCCTTGGACCGCTCGGGCAGTACGACGTCCGCGTGGGTGTCGGTGATCACCGCGAACCGCAGCGGGGTGGCGTCGAAACGCTCCGGCGGCTGGGTCTGCTCGGCGGTGCCCGGTACGGCGGCCGCCGCCGTGGCCGGCAGGAGCGCGCCGGCGGCCAGGCCGAGCCCGGCCGCGCCGAGGACGCGTCGCCGGCTGGGTTGTTCGATCGAAGAGCTGTTATTTGTACGCACAAATCTCGACCTAACGCCCGCTTGTCCATCGCTGTCAACGGCTGAACGGACTGTTGGTCTACCGGTCGCCGGTGGTTACCGCAGAAGTCCGCGCTCCTGACCGTAGGCGCGGATGACGGTTCCGGTCCGGTCGCCTTCCACGCAGTCGACGTAGTGGGCGACCAGCTCGTCCATCGGCACCGGGCGCAGGCCGGGGAAGTCGTCGGCGAAGGTGTCGACGGAGTCGCCGACCAGCGTCGGGCTGACCACGTTGATCCGCAGGCCGCGCGGCAGCTCGATCGCGGCCGACAGGATGAAGCTGTGCAGGGCACCGCTGATGACGCCGCCGCCGGTGACGTGCGGCCAGGCCTGGTCGGCGAAGATCCCGGAGGTCAGGGTGAAGGAGCCGCCGTCGGCGATCCGGTGCTGGCCGGTCAGCACCAGGTCGACCTGGCCGAAGAACTTGGCGCGCAGGTTGCCGGCCAGCTCGTCGGTGGTCAGTGTGCCGAAGTCGTCGAGGGCTCCGTGGGCGGCGATGCTCACGACGCTGTCGGCGTCCGGGACCTCGTCGTACAGGGCTTCGACGGTGGTGTGCGCGGTCAGGTCGACGTGGAGGTCGCCCGAGGTGCGGCCGGCGGTGACGACCTCGTGGCCGTTGGCCCGCAGGGCGGGGACCAGGTGCCGCCCGATGGTTCCGGCGCCGCCGACGACGATGATCTTCATCGTGCGTTCTCCCGGTGGTGAACGGGCTCTGGTGACGTGAGGCTCTGGGCCAGCAGGTGAAGCGCGTCGGCGTCGGGGGTGCCGGGGAGCGCGTAGAACAGGCCGAGCTGCTGGTCGTCGTCGGGCAGGGTGACCGTCTCGTTGGCCAGGGTCACCCGGCCGACGACCGGGTGGTCGAGCTCGCGGACGTAGTACGAGCAGGTCCGGACCGGGCGTCGCGCCCAGCTGCGCGCGAACTCCGGACTGTCGACGGCGAGCTGCCCGACGAGCTGTTCGAGCTCCAGGTCGGCCGGGTGACGCGCGGCCGCCTGGTGCAGGGCTGCCACCGTGACGCCGGCTTTGGCTTGCCAGTCGCGGTACAGCGCACGGTGGTGCGGATCGAGGAACAGCATCCGGGCGATGTTCGGCCGGACCCGCTGGTCCGGTGCGTCGAAGTCGAGGTGGCCGGCGAGCAGGGCGTGACCGAGGCGGTTCCAGGCGAGGACGTCGGAGCGGTGGTCGATCACGATCGCCGGCGTACCGGGTATCGCCGCCAGCAGGTCGCGGACCGATGGCCGCAGCTTGCTCCGCCGGGCCCGCGGGCGGACCGGCGTACGGGGAGCCGCGAGAGTCCGCAGGTGTTCGTGCTCGGCAGGGTCCAGCTGCAGCGCCGAGGCCAGTGCGTCGATGACGGCTCCGGAGGCGCTGGTGCTGACGCCCTGCTCGAGGCGCGTGTAGTAGCCGACGCTGACTCCGGCCAGCTCGGCCAGTTCATCCCTGCGCAGGCCCGGGGTTCTGCGGTGGGTGAGGCCTGGCTCGATGGCCGCGGCCGCCGGCGTGAGGCGTTCTCGCCGGCTGCGCAGGAAGCCGCCCAGATCGTTCGGTGGTGTGCTCGTCACGGTTCCATCATCACGGCGATCGGCGCGGGCTGCCTGCACCAGTCATGGATACCTTCAGCGGTGGAGCAGTCCGTCCAGGGCGGCCGACGAGATCTTGCCGGCCTCCTCCTCGGTCAGCGGGGCGTGGGCCCGTGAGCAGCCGGAAGATCAGCGGGCCGAAGAGGACATCGGTCGCCGTACCGGCGGTGATGTCCGCGATGACCTCGCCCCGATCAGTTGCCCGCTGCCACAGCTCGGCGATCGCCGTACGGCGGGCGTCCAGGAAGTACTCACGGAAGTACGGCGCCGCCAGCGGGTCGGTGACCGACGCGGCCAGCAGTTGGGCGAACACTTTACCGTGCTCGCCCGCGTAGAACCGGCTCACCCGGTGGACCTGCTCGGTCAGGTCGCCGCGGGCCGAACCTGTGTCCGGCAAGGGGATCGCGGCCGCCATCTCCCGCCCGAACGCCTCGGCCGCGATCGCGGTCCGGGACGGCCAGTGCTTGTAGATCGTTGCCTTGCTCACCCCGGACCGCGCCGCGATCGCATCGACCGTGGCCGCCGCCAGACCGCCTTCCGCCAACAGCTCTTTGGTTGCGCACAGCACCGAGTCCTGCGCCTTGAGACTGCGAGGATGCGTGGCCTTGTCAGGCATCGTTGTGGTCCGTCGACGTCGACACCGTCCGCCACCTCGCCAGCTCGGCCTGCAGGAAGTCGAGCTTCGCGCCGATCCGCTCGACCGCGTCCGTGCCGAGCTGGATCCGCAACGGCGGCTCGTCCAGCTCGGTCAGGTCGACGATCGCGCGCGCCGCCTTGACCGGGTCGCCCGGCTGGGAGTGGTTGCGCTCGGCCATCAACTCGCGCACCCGGCCGGTGGTCGCCGCGTAGTCGTCGATCGTGGTGTCGGCGGTGTGCAGGCTCGAGCTGTCGAGGAAATCGGTGCGGAAGAAGCCGGGCTCGACGATCGTGACCTTGATGCCGAGCGGGCCGACCTCGGCGGCGAGCGCCTCGGACAGCCCTTCGACGGCGAACTTGGTCGCGGCGTAGACGCCCCAGCCCGGCGTACCGGTGAAACCGCCGACCGAGCTGAGCTGCACGATGTGCCCGGACCGCTGGGCGCGCAGGACCGGGAGGACGGCGCGCTGGACGGTGAGCAGGCCGAAGACGTTCGTGTCGAAGACCGCGCGGGCGACCTCGTCACTGGCTTCCTCGACAGCGCCGAGCAGACCGCGGCCGGCGTTGTTGACCAGTACGTCGATCCGCCCGTACTCGGCGACGGTCTGCTCGACCGCCGCTCGGGCCTGGTACTCGTCGGTGACGTCGAGGGGGAGCTTGAGTACGTCGTACGGGATCTCCTCCGGGTGGCGCGCCGTCGCCACGACCTGGTGACCGCGCGCCAGTGCCTCCCGGACGATCTCCGCCCCGAACCCGCGAGAGGCACCGGTCACGAACCAGACGCTCATCGCGCCGGCCCGGCGTACGGGGGCAGCATTACTTCACAGCTTCGGTGAGGCGGGTGAACTCCTCGTCGGTCAGCTCGAGCTGGGCGGCGTTGACGTTGTCCTCGACGTGGGCGACCGAGGAGGTGCCGGGGATCGGGAGCATGACGGGGGAGCGTTTGAGCAGCCAGGCCAGGGCGAGCTGGGACGGCGACGCGGTGTGGTCCTTGGCGATCGCGTCGAGTGGGCCGGCGGCCTTCGCGAGACCGCCGGTGGCGAGCGGGAACCAGGGGATGAAGCCGAGGTTGTTCTTCTCGGCGTACTCGAGCACCGGCTCGGCGTCGCGCTGGGCGAGGTTGTAGAGGTTCTGCACGGAGACGATCCGGGCCGTATTGCCGGCTTCCTCGATCTCCTCGACCGTGACCTCGGACAGGCCGATGTGCCGGATCTTGCCCTCCTGCTGGAGCGCCGCGAGCTCACCGACCTGGTCGGCGACCGGGACCAACGGGTCGATCCGGTGCAGCTGGAGCAGGTCGATCCGCTCCAGGCCGAGGTGGCGAAGGCTCAGCTCGACCTGCTGGCGCAGGTACTCCGGGCGGCCGATCGGGACCCAGTCGCCGGGGCCGGTCCGCGCGAAGCCGGCCTTGGTCGCGATCACCAGGTCGTCGGCGTACGGGTGCAGCGCCTTCTTCAGCAGCAGGTCCGCGGTGAACGGCCCGTAGGCGTCCGCGGTGTCGATGAAGTTCACGCCGAGCTCGACCGCCCGCCGCAGCACCCGCACCGCCTCGTCCGGGTCCTTGGCGTCGCCCCAGACACCTTCTCCCGGCAGTTGCATGGTGCCGTACCCGAGCCGCCGTACGGTCAGGTCACCACCGATCGTGAACTCACCCGACGCCGCCGCTACCGCTTCAGTCATCACGCTCTCCTTGAAGTGAACTGAACGTACAGTTCACTCCAACCGGAGGGTCAGCCGGTCCATTCCGTGATCGCGACGGAAATTTCGCCGGCGCCGGGAATCGGGAAGCTGGTTGCCTCCGCGGAGACGGCGTCGCGCTGGGCAGCAGTGAGCGGCTCGGAGAGCTTGACGCTGACCCGCCCGCCTTTGCGACCCCAGGCGCCGACGATCCGTCCGTCGACCAGTACGCCGTTGGGGTGGAAGGTGTCGGTCGCCGGCGTGAGTGGACGTTTGCCGGGACCGGCGAAGAGGCCGCTGCGATCGCGCCCGAGCAGGCGCAGATCGGGCTCGACGAGCAGCCGTACGCCGTGCGGTTCAGGTACGCCGGAGAAGGCGGGCTCGTCGGCTTGATGGATCCAGGCCCGGGTGCCGTCGAGGTCGACCTCGACAAGCTCGTCGGCCAGCAAGGCCCAGGTACTCCGGGCGTCGGGCGCCGAGAGGCCCGCCCACCAGGCAAAGGCTTGCGGGGTGGTGGGCGCGAAGCGGCGCAGGTGGCGGTGGAGGAGCTCGCGGCGGGCCTCGGTGCGATCGAGATCCGGGCGCGGGACCTCGTGGACCCAGAGCGCGCTGGTGGTCCAGCGGAGCGCGATCCGGCCGGTCGCGCAGGCCGGGCGAAGCTCGTCGAGCTCGCGGCCGCGAGGGCGCGGCGGCTCGGTGCGGTAGCGGCCCGCGAGCTCGGTGGCGCGTACTTCGTGTCCGCCGAGTGCCCGGCAGATCGCCGTAGCGACGTCGTCCAGGTGCTTCGCGGCGGCGTCGTCGCAGGGAAGGCGACCGACGGTGAAGACGCCGAAGTCCTTCGCGGGAAGGACGTGGACTGCAGCCCGCGGGCTGTAGGTCTGGATCAGCGCGGGGTCTTCCCAGGCCGCCGGAGCGCAGTCGGTGACCCGGGCGTGCAGCGCGAGCAGGGCGTCGCGCGGGGCGGTGTCCTGCAGGCCGGCGTACGCCGCCTCCGCGTACGCGCCACGAGGCAGCCGGTCGATCAGGTGGTTGGCGAGCAGGCGGTACGCGACCGCCTGCTCGCTGGTGATGCGCAGGTCAGCCCAGGTTGAGCGTGGTGGCCGCTGTGGTGGCGGCCTCTTCGCCGTACGCCGAGGCGAGGCGCTTCAGGAAGGCCGGGCGGTCCAGCGTGTACTCCTGGGTGCCGACGGTCTCGAGGACCGTGGTGGCCAGGGTGCAGCCGATCTGGGCGGCGGCCTCGTGGTCGAGGCCGGCGGCGCGGCCGGTCAGGTAGCCGGCGCGGAAGGCGTCGCCGCCGCCGGTCGGGTCGACCAGGCCGGGAGCCGGTACGGCGGGGATCTTGGCGATCACGCCGTCGGCGTTCTCGATCACGACGCCGTCGCCGCCGTGGGTGGTGACGCGCACGCCGACGCGGCTGAGGATCTCGTCCTGGCTCCAGCCGGTCTTCTGCGCCATCAGGCCGGACTCGTACTCGTTGCTGAACAGGTACGCCGCGCCGTCGACCAGCTCGCGGATCTGCTCGCCGTCCATCCGGGCCAGCTGCTGCGACGGGTCGGCCGCGACGGCGATGCCGTTCTCCTTGGCCAGCCGGGTGTGCTTGAGCATGCCGTCCGGGTCGTCCGCGCCGATCAGCACCAGGTCCAGCCCACCGGTCCTGGCGTGGATGTCGGCCAGGTCGATCTCGCGGGCCTCGGCCATCGCGCCGGTGTAGAACGAGGCGATCTGGTTCGCGTCCAGGTCCGTCGTACAGGTGAAGCGCGCGGTGTGCACGTTCTCGCAGACGCGGACGTGGGAGACGTCGACGCCGGCCTCGGTCAGCGCGGCGCCGTACTCGGCGAAGTCGGCACCGACCGAGCCGACCAGCAGGGACGGGCGGCCGAGCTGGGCCATCCCGTAGCAGATGTTGGCGCCGACGCCGCCGCGGTGCACGACCAGCTCGTCGACCAGGAACGACAGCGAGACCTTGTGCATCTGGTCGCCGACGAACTGGTCCTTGAAGCGTCCGGGGAACGTCATCAGGATGTCGGTCGCGATCGATCCGGCGACGGCGATCTGCATGCTGGGGTACTCCTAGAAGGGGTCGGTGTCGAGCTCTTGGGCAACCCGTAGAGACTACAGGCGACGCGATACGACGAGAAACGGTGGAAACGGATGGGCAACCAGGTCCAGGTGACCGACCAGCTGCACGACTACATGGTGGCGCACGGGATGCCGCTGGACGAGATCGCGACCGAGCTGGTCGCGGAGACCCAGAAGCTCGGCTCCGCCGCGGTGATGCTGACCACGGCCGACCAGGCCGCGCTGCTGACCACGCTGACCCGGCTGATCTCGGCCCGGCGCGCGGTCGAGATCGGGACCTTCACCGGCTTCTCCGCGCTGGCGATCGCCCGCGGGCTGCCCGACGACGGGCAGCTGATCTGCCTCGACGTCAGCGACGAGTGGACCTCGATCGGCCGCCCGTACTGGGAGCGCGCCGGCGTCGCGGGCCGGATCGAGCTGCGGATCGGCGACGCGCACTCCTCCACCGCCGAGCTGGACGGTGAGTTCGACCTGGCCTTCGTCGACGCCGACAAGCCCGGCTACATCGAGTACTTCGAGCACCTGGTGCCGCGGATCCGCCCGAACGGGCTGCTGCTGTTCGACAACACGCTGGCCGGCGGCCGCGTGGTCGGGCTGCACGACGAGGACCCCGTCGACCGCAAGGAGTTCAACGCGCACGTCGCGAACGACGACCGCGTCGACGTGGTGATGCTCGGCATCGGCGACGGGCTGACGCTGGTCCGCAAGCGATGAGCAAGCGCACTCCCCGGCTCGCGGTCACCGGCCTGCGGCACCTGTACGCCGACCGGCCGGTGATCGAGGACCTCACCTTCACCCTCGCGCCCGGCCGCGCGGTCGCGCTCGTCGGCCCGAACGGCGCGGGCAAGACGACCGTGCTGCGCTGCATCGTCGGCGCGCACGAGCCCGCGGCCGGCAAGATCGAGCTGGACGGCGTACCGATCGACGAACGGGCCGAGATCGTCCGGCGCGACGTCGCCGCGCTGCTCGACGACCTGGACTTCTTCCCGGACCTGACGGCTGCCGAGCATCTCGACCTGCTCGCTCGCGCGCACGGCAACGCGGAGCCCGAGGATCTCGTCGACACGCTGTTGGACGACGTCGGGCTGCTGGCGGCGGCTGACCAGCTGCCGGGCTCACTGTCGTCGGGTCAGCGCCGGCGGCTCGCGCTGGCGACGGCACTGGTGCGGCCGCGCAAGCTGCTCGTGCTGGACGAACCGGAGCAGCGGCTGGACACGGCGGGTGTGGCGTGGCTGGCGGAGCGGCTCGTCGCGGAGAAGAAGTCCGGTACGTCGGTGGTGTTCGCGAGTCACGATCCGGCCCTGGTGGAGGCCGTGGCGGACTCCACCGTCGAGCTCACCCCGCTGCCATGAGCACTGCCGGTGGGCCGGGTGGCGATGGGCGGAGCGCCGGGTCCGGGCCGGGCGCCGACAGGGCAGCCGGCGCCGAGGGGCCGGGTGTCGACGGGCGGAGCGCTGCCGGTGGGCCGGGCATCGATGGGGCAGCCGCGGCCGACGGCCCGGTGGTGTTCGATCCGGCCGACTTCGGGGCGATCCCGCGGTCGGTGGAGCTGCGGCGCTGGATGCGCAAGGTCCGGCGCGGCAAGGCGGACCGCACGATCTGGCAGCAGTTCGAGGACGTCTACCTGGTGGTCTTCGCGCTGGCGATGCTCGGCGCGACCGGCGGGAACGTCGTACGGCACCTGAACAACAAGTCCGCGGCGTGCTCGTCGGCGTCGTGCGGGTGGTTGCTGGACACGGTGCCGTGGATCCTGGTGCCGCTGCTGGTGTCGTGGATGCTGCGCGTGCTGCTGAGCGTCGGGCCGGTCTCGGCGTCGCGGGCGACCGGGTTCTGGTTGCTGTCGACACCGGTCGATCGCGGCGCGCTGCTGCGGCCGGCGTACCGGCTGGTGATCATCGTGGCGGCGGTGATGGGCGCGCTGGCGGCGGTGATCGGGTTCGCGCTGTTCGGCGCGGGGTGGTCGACCGTCGGCGAGGCGGCGCTGCTGACGGTGTTGCTGCTGGTCGGTACGGCGTGCGCGACGGTGTGGGCGCAGCAGGTGCCCGTACGAGGTCGGTGGGCGCTGCGGATTGCTGACTTGCTGCTGGTTGTCGCGGCGATCCCGGCCGTGATCCTGGCGACGCAAGCCGGCAAGAGCAGTCCGCCGGAGAGCGTTGAGACTCTGACCATGGTGGTGGTTGGGCAGGCGAGCGGTGGTCCGAGCGACTATCAGGTGCGCCTGCTGGTGACGGCCGCGGCTGTCGTGGTGCTGGGTGGTCTGCTGGTGCTCTACACCGCGCGGACTCTGGCGCGGTTGCCCAAGCAGAGCTTGGTTGCCGGTGGCGACTTGCTCGCCGGCATGGCGGGCGCGGCGATCACCATGGACGTGAGCCTGCTGGCCGACGTCGTCGCCGGGCGGCACTGGCGGATCGTCGGCCGGCTGAAGTCGCGCCGCGGGCGGGGCGAGCGCGTGCAGGCGATCATCCACCGTGAATTCCGCCGCGTACTGCGCTGGCCGCGCAGGCTGATCGTCGGCGCCGGCCTGCTAGTCGTCCCGTACGCCGTGGCCGGCACCGGGTACGACGTACTCGTGCCGATCGCCGCCGGCTTCGCCGGGTTCGCGGCGACCCGCCCGTTGATGGACGGGCTGCGGTCGGTCTGCCGATCGACCGGGCTGGTGCGCGCGCTCGGGATGGACCTGAAGGATCTCCGGGTCGCGATGGCCGTCGTACCGGGTGGGTTCGTGCTGCTGTGGACGCTGGCGGCGAGTCCCGCGCTGGGTGACGCGCCGACGACGTTCGCGGTCGCCGCGGGGATCCTGTCCGGCGTCGTCCGGCAGGCGTCCGCGCGACCACCGTCGTACGCCGGCCCGCTGGTCGCGTCCCCGATGGGCGCGATCCCGCCAGGCCTGTTCTCCCAGCCGATCCGAGGCTTCGACCTGCTACTGCTCTGCCTGCTGCCAGTCCTGTTCGGCCTGCCCCCGCTGTGGAGCTACGTGATCCCGGGCTTCGTGCTGGCGATCATGTTCAGCGTCCGGCCGAAGACGGCGTAAGTACGACGGGTTCCCTGGCGCACCCATGTGTGCCGAGGTACCTTGTTCTGCATGGTAGCGGAGAAGGTGTTCAGCCAGCTCCGGCGCGGCACGCTCGAGTACTGCGTGCTCGCGCTGCTGCAGGACGACGAGCGCTACGGGTTCGACCTGGTGAAGGCACTGAGCAAGGTCGACGGTCTCGTGACGACCGAGGGCACGCTCTACCCGTTGCTGGCTCGGCTCCGGCGCGAGGGGTTGGTCGACACCGTCTGGCGTGAGTCCGAATCGGGACCGCCGCGGCGTTACTACACGACCACGGCCGCAGGCACTGCCGCGCTGGCCGCGTTCATCGTCGACTGGGAACGCTTCCGCGGTTCCGTCGACTCCGTACTGGGGCTTGGGGGAAGGCGATGACCGTGCGGCACACCGCGGACGAGTTGGTCGATGCGTACCTGAAGTACTTGGGCGAGGCGGCCGAGCCGTTGCCGGAGGAACGGCGGACCGAACTGCTGGCCGAGGTCCGGACGCACGTTGCCGAGGAGCGTGCGGCGGGTGTCGTGACGCCGGAGGAGGTGCGGGCGATGCTCGCCCGGCTGGGTGATCCCGACGAGATCGTCGCGGCGGCGACCGACGGGCTGGTGATGGTCAAACGGCAGCCGCGGTTCCGGAGCCGGGACGTCGCGACGTTGTTGCTGCTGTCGTTCGGCGGGTTCCTCTACCTTCTCGGCTGGGTTGCCGGAGTCGCCTTGCTCTGGACCTCGGACCGCTGGACCCGCGAGGAGAAGCTGCTGGGCACGCTCGTGCTGCCCTTCGGGTTTCTCCCGGTGGCGTTGCTGGGCACCTTGTCCACGGCGGCCTGCCGGGCCGACCTCAACGGCGAGATCCTCGGCTGCGGCGGCTACACCTACCCGGGCTGGTTCCAGGTTCCGATCATGATCGCGCTGGCGGCGGTGCAACTGGTGGCGCTGTTCGTCCTGGTCAAGAACGCCCGGCCCCGTCGTTCAGCTGGGCTTCGCGGATGAGCCACTTGCGTTCGATCGCGGCCGGTACGTCGACCGCGTGGTGCCGGGCGAGCAGCAGGAGCTGACAGAGCACGTCGGCGAACTCCAGCTCGAAGTCGTCCCGGATCTCGTCGGCGCTCAGGCCCTTGGTCCGGGCGCGGCCGGTGACCTGCAGGTAGGACTGGGTGAGTTCACCCAGCTCCTCCTGCAGCTTCAGCAGGAACCAGTCGCCGTCGCGCTCGATGCCGAGGTGCTCGCCGTACCGGGCCGAGATGTGCTCGGCCCGGTCGCTCAGTTCGGTGATGTCCACGGGAAAATTCTACAGGGGGACTGTAGAATTTGTAGCTGAAGAGCGGCAAAATCTACAGGAAACTGCAGATTTCCGGTGAAGCTGGCGGTATAATCTGCAGTGAGTTGTAGATTCTGAGGAGTGTTGTGGCCGAACTGAAGTCGATCAAGAGCGTCGCGGCAGAGCTCGGACTGTCACCCAGCCGCATCCGGCAACTGACCGAGGCTGGGGTCTTCACCGCCGAGCGAACCAGCGGCGGGCATCGCCGATATGACATTGAGGCAACCCGATCGGCTTGGATGAATCACCGTCTCGGTCGTACGGCTGTGGCCGTCCACCACCAAGAGCCGGCAGAGCTGCTTTTTCAGCGCGAGTTCGAGCTCGACGGTCTGGCCGAGGATCGAGTCTGGTCGATCGTGAAGCCGAAGCTGGACCTGGTTGCAGGTGGACCCGCCGAGCAGATCTTGGCGTACGCGTTCACGGCGATGCTGAACAACGCCATTGACCACTCCGGGGGAGCGTCTGTGGATGTCTCGGCGTTCGCCTCGGAGGGGGGCTTACGGGTGATGATCCAAGACGATGGGAGAGGCGCGTTCGCGCACCTCGCCAAGGGGTTGGGGCTGCCTGACAACTTCACGGCCATTCAGGAGCTGACGAACGGCAAGCGCACCACGGCGCCTGATCGCCACACCGGCGAGGGGATTTTCTTCACCTCCAAGGCCGTCGATGTCTTCAGGTTGTCGGCCAACGGAATCGACTGGACGGTCGACAACCTGCGCAACGACCAAGCCGTCGGCATGTCCGGAGTGGTTCAGGGAACCACCGTCAGTCTGGAACTGGATCCAGCCACGGACCGCGACCTGTCCCAGTTGTTCCAGGAGTTCACCATCGACTACGAGTTCAGCCGAAGTCGCCCGGTGGTGAAGCTGTTCGAGTTCGGAGTCACCTTCGTCAGCCGGAGCGAAGCCAAGCGCTTGCTCGCCGGCAGGGAAGTGTTCAGTGAGATGGAGATCGACTTCACCGGGGTCGAAAGCGTTGGGCAAGCATTTGTCGACGAAATGCTGCGAGTGTGGCCGAAGCTCCATCCTGGAACGGTGGTCACTCCAACAGGAATGAACAGCGCTGTCGAGTTCATGGTGAAGCGCGGACTGACACCTCGATCATGAGCGCCCGGCCGGTCCTCGCTGTCCAGCTGGGCAGCGAGGACCGGCCTGACTCACCGAGCAGTTCTCACCAGCCGTTGTTGGCGAACGAGTGGCCGAGGATGACCTGGTCGAAGGTGTTGCCGTCGTTGTCGTCGGTGTAGGCGACCGCGACCTCGGACCAGGGGGAGACCGCGACGGCCAGTTGTTCCTGGCGGCCGGCGGTGAGTTGGCTCAGCCGCTGGGCGGACAGGCGGCCGGCATCGCTGCCGTCGGGGCCGAAGCCGCGGACCCAGACGTCGAGGTCGGTGGTCTGGGTGGTCCAGCCGACGACGCTGTTGGCCTGGTCGTCGATGCCGATCGACGGCTGGGTCGCCGCCGTGGCGACCTGGAGGTCGGCGTGACGCGCGGTGCCCGTCGACGTGAACGATCGCGTGGCGGTCGTCGTACCGGACTGCCACGCGACCGCGAAGTCGCCGTTGAAGTTGGTCGCGACCGACGCGCGGGTCTGCTCGCCGGTGAGCGTCGCGTTCGCCGTACGGCGGGTCAGGTTGACCGCGCCGTTGGTCCGCGCGAGCCGGACCAGACCGACGTCGTACGACGCGTTGGCGTCGGCGTCGTCGTCCCACACCACGACCGCGTCGCCGGAGGCCGAGACCGCGACGTCGGGGTTGTGGTGCTGACCGGTCGTCGCCGACGCGGTCACCTGCCAGGCGCGCGTGGTCGGGCCGGTGAACCCGGCCGCCTTGATCATGGCCGGCGTACCGGTCTGGGTGTCCTCCCAGGCGACGGTGAACGCGACGGCCCCGGTCGACGGAGCGCCGTCGGGGTCGACGGCGACGCGCGGCTTGACCTGCTGGCCGTCGGCGCTGCTGTTCGCGCTGCCCGACGCGGTGACGGTGCCGGCGGTGTTCACGACCCGGTACGGGACGTTGTAGTAGCCGTTGCCGTCCGGGTCGTCGGCCCACACCACGACGGCGTTGCCCTTGTCGTCCAGGCCGACGTCGGGCGTCAGGTGCCGCCAGTTGGTGATCCCGCTGCTGCCGCCGGCCGACAGCTTCTTCTCGTAGACGGCGGTCCCGTTGCGGAACAGCCGGAGGTAGATCTCGCTGTGCGCGTTGTCCTCCGCGGCGGTGGCGTCGCGGTCGTCCTCCCAGACCACGGCGACGTACCCGGTCCGGTTGGTCGCGATCGCGGCGACGTCCTGATCGCCGGTGGAGGCGCTGTTCGCGGTCACCCAGGTCGGCGCCGCGACGGCGGCCTGGGCGGTGAGTACCCCGGTGGTGCTGAGCAGGACCGACGCGACGGTGATCCCCAGAAGCTTCTTCTTCATGGTCGTCTCCCCTCAGACCGTCTGCAGGCCGGGACGGCCCTCTTCGACGACGAACGACTTCACGGTGGTCGCCGCGGCGCCGTGCTCGGACACCTTGGCCACCGCGCGGAAGTCGGCGCGCATCTCGGTCGGGCTCAACGTCGTACGGATGTAGCCGCGCCGGTTGTTGTAGAACTTCAGCCACGGGTTCATGCCGACGTCCGGGATCGTGGTCGCACCGTCGCCGTCACCGCTGGAGCTGACCGAGCTGGTGACGAGCTCCTGGCCGACCACCGCCGACGCCGGGTTGTTGTAGTCGGCAACCAAGTTGCTGGCCCAGGCGCGGTGCACGTCGCCGGTCAGTACGACGGGGTTGCGCACGCCGCGGTCCACCCAGCCCTGCTGGATCCGGGCGCGGGAGGCGCGGTAGCCGTCCCACGAGTCCATGCTGGCTCCGGTCGCGCTGAACCGGCGGGCGAAGAACACCTGCTGGCCGAGGATGTCCCACGTCCCGGTGCGCTGCGCGAGGTTGTTCAGCAGCCAGGTCTCCTGGGTGTTGCCCGGCAGGCTGCGGTTCGCCAGGTCGGCGTCCGAGCAGTCCTTCCAGCCGTCGCCGCAGGCCTGGTCGTTGCGGTACTGCCGGGTGTCGAGCATGTGGAAGCTGGCCAGCTTGCCCCACGGCAGCTTGCGGTACAGCGGAATGCTCGCGCCGCTCGGCGCCTGCGCGGGCCGCAGCGGCATGTTCTCGTAGTACGCCTTGTACGCCGACGTCTGCCGCGCGGTCCACTGCGCGGCGGTCAGCGACGGCGTGCTGTCGGCGCGGATGTTGCCGGCCCGGTTGTTCTCGATCTCGTGGTCGTCCGGTACGACGATCCACGGCGCGGCCGCGTGTGCCGCCTGCAGGTCCGGGTCGGACTTGTACTGCGCGTACCGGCGGCGGTAGTCGGCCAGCGACACGATCTCCGACGCACCGGCGTGCAGCCGCGGCCGGCCGGTCGTCGCGCCGTACTCGTAGATGTAGTCGCCGAGGTGCAGGATCACGCCCGGGTTGTCCTCGGCCATCCGGCGGTAGACGGTGAAGTAGCCCTCCTCGTAGTGCGAGCAGGAGGTGAACGCCATCACCAGGTCGCGGCCGTTCGTGCCCGGCGCGGGAGCCGTCCGGGTGCGCCCGACGGGGGAGAGGTGGCCCTGGGCGCGGAAGCGGTAGAAGTAGTCGGCGTCGGGGTTGAGCCCGCCGGCGACGACGTGCACGGAGTGGGCGGCGGCGTACGTCGCGGTGACCGAGCCGGACGCGACCAGCGTGCTGAACCGGTCGTCGGTGGAGACCTGCCAGTCGACGGCGACGTTGGCGTTCGCCATGCCGCCCTGGCCGTCGGCGTTGAGCGGGGAGGGCGCGAGCCGGGTCCAGAGGACGACGCTGCTCGCGTCGGGTTCGCCGGAGGCGATTCCGAGCTGGAACGGGTACGGGACGGCGGCGGTGGCGTTGAGGACGCTCGAGGAGTAGGCGGGCACGGCGGCAGCGCCCGCTGCCGCCAGCCCACCGAGCACAAAGGATCTACGACTGATCGGAGTCATGGTCTCACCTTCGGAACGGGGCGGTAAGTTCGTTCCTATGGTGAGACCATTTCCGTAACTTATCTACAGCACAGAGTGAACTTCTGCGGCACAGCGTGAACTCTTAGGGGTAATTCACCCACTGGGCGACGTTGGTGCTCGAGTTGGACGGGCCGCCGGTGTTGTTGATGACGTGCGAGATCGTGCCTTGGCCGCCGAGCGAGACGGTGACCATGTTGTGGAACTTCACCCCCGCCTTGTTCGGGACCTCGAAGGCGCGGTCGGCGACGATGCTCGCGTCGCTGGTGAAGACGCAGTAGCTGCCGAGCCCCCAGGCCTCGTGCGTGGTGACCGAGTCGGCGACCTTGTACGCGGCGTACCCGCGGCTGGACCCGTTCATCCAGGCGCCCTGGTTCGGCGGGTCGTACGGCATCTCGTTCTGGTAGAAGTACGTCCGCCCGCCGTTGCCGTTCCAGATCGTCTGGTACTTCTGGTAGTGCTCGACGAACAGCCCGTACGCCGTGACGTCGTCGCCGTTCACGACCAGCCCGGTGTCGGCGGTGTTGGTGTTCCAGCCGACGCCGACCGAGTGGTCACCGCGCCACAGCCAGGCGTGGTCGAGGATCACGTTGTCACTGTTGATCCGCAGCGTCTCGGTCGCCTTGCCGACGGCCGAACCACCGATCCGGAAGTACACGTCGTGCAGCGACGTCGGGTTCGCGCTGTGGTTGGCCGAGGCGCCGGTCTGGCCGACCTCCATCAGCAGGGCTGAGTTCGTCGGCGCCGCGTCGATCAGCAGGCCGGCGATCTTGACCCCGTCGACGTCCGCGACGGTGATCGCGCTGTTGCCGTTGGTCGGCATCACCGTGGCCAGGCCGAGGCCGAGCACGACCGTGTCCGGCCGGGTGATCCGCAGCGGCTCGCTGAGCCGGAAGATCCCGGGGGTGAACAGGATGTTCTTGCCCGCGGCAAGTTCCGCGTTCAGCGTCGCGCCCGAGACGCCGGGCTTGGCGATGTAGAACTGGCTGATCGGCAGCGACTGGCCCGCGGGGTTGCCGCTGGTCCAGCTCGGGCCGGCCGAGTTCGTCCGGAGCGCCGGGACGAAGACCTGGTAGGCGCCGGCGTTGTCGACGTACAGGTACGGCTTCTCGCGGACGACCGGCGTCTGCGCGACCTTCGTGTACGGCGGGTTGGGGAACGTGCCGGCCGGGGCGTTCTGCGCGCCGACGAAGACCATGTTCCAGTTCTGGCCGGTCCAGCTGCCCCAGTTGGTGTTGCGCGACAGCCACTGCTGCTGGGTGCCCGACCGGACCTGGCCGTCGACGAGCGTGTCGGCCATGAAACCGCCGCTGGCCCAGCCGCCGTCGTCCAGCGCGAGGTTGCCCTTCAGGTGCATCCGCCGGTACGCCGACGCCTGGCTGACCGCCCACCGGTCGAGCCCGCCGGGCGGCGTGACGGACAGGCCCTCGGCGCCGCGCCAGAAGTTGTGGGTCGCGTTCTGCGGCGGGAACCAGTCGGCCTCGACGTGCACCGCGCCGTTGATGTTCACGCTGTCCGGCGTCAGGCCGAGCCCCGCGACCTGGGTGAAGAAGCCGACGTTCGCGCTGACGTTGTAGGAGCCGGGCTTGAAGAGGAGGGCGTAGCGCTGCTCGCCGTACTGGTTCTCCTCCTGCTGGTCGAACACCTGGTCCAGCCGCGACTGGATCTGGCTCTGCGGCATCGACGGGTCGAAGACCGAGACGTTCGGGCCGAGGTCCGGCGTACCGGGCGGGTTGGTCGGGGGCGTGCCGTCCACAGGGCTGATCCTGAACGATTGGGCGGCGCTGCCGTTGCAGGTGTACTGCTGCAGCTGGACGCTGTCCGCGACCGACGCGGACGGTACGTCGAGGCACTTGCCGCTGTTGCGGTTGACGAGGTGGTACGCGCCGTCGGCCTCCTCGACCGGACGGAACTGCTGGTTGTTTCCGTTGCCGAAGGCCCACAAATGGATCAGCGCGCCGTCGGCGGCCGAGACGTTGCTGACGTCAAGCACCTGGGTCGCGGCGTTGCGCGCGTTGATCCGCACGTAGCCGTCGGAGGTCGGCTGGAACTGCCACTGCTGGGCGGTGCTCGTGGTGCAGGTGAACTGCTGGACGGCGGTGCCGTTGGCTGTGCCGGCCGCGCGGGCGTCGACGCACTTGCCGCTGTGCTTGGCGGCGACGGTGTTCCAGCCGGTGGGGGAGATGGCGGCCGTGCCAGCGGTGGCGTCGGTGCCGGCCGTGGCGTCCGGCGAGTTGACGACGGTCAGCGCGGTGGCGACCACCGTGGCGGCCAGGGCTGCGGCGATCGCGGCGTACCGGCGACCTCGTGGCGGCGGGCGGAGCGGGGCGACTCCAGGCATGGGGGGACTCTCCTCAGGAGCGGGGCGGGAATGCGCATTCGCGCGCTCCTAAGGAAAGCCAAGTTGCTTACTTAATTCAAGAGGTGGAGGAAGGGTTGTCAGTTTCCGGAACCGCTTCCGGTTCGGTCTGCTGGGCGGCGCCGTTCGGCAGCGCTGCCAGGATGGCGTTGAAGCGGCGGACGTAGTCCTCGTAGCGGCCGGCCTCCTGGTTGACCAGGCCCTGGACGCGGCGCTGCATGTCGGCGTACCGGCCCTCCTCCTGGTCGGTCAGCGCCTGGACGCGGTTGGCCAGGTCGGCGTAGCGCTGCGTCTCCGCGGCCTGGAACTTGCGCAGCTCGGCGAGTACCTCGTCGGCGTTTGCCATGTCGTCTCCATCGGGTCCGGCCCGCAGTACGGCGGCCAGGTCGGTACGGAACTTGTTCATCGGGTTGCGGCCGGGGTCGGTCTTGCGGCGGGTGTGCTCGCGGTGACCGATCACCGCGAGCGCGTTCCAGCCGTGGAAGTCGCAGACCGCGGCGGCGTGCAGCAACGCCGTACGGTACGCCGCCGCGGTCATCGCCCGCGCGCCGTCGTACCGGACCTCGTTGCCGTAGTAGTGCGCGTTGCCGTCGACGTTGTCGGCGCCGGGCTTCAGCTCGGAGGCGTAGCCGGCGTAGTTCTGCGCGGTCACCCGGCTGAGCGTGGTCTGCGACCCGCGCCCGGCGTGGTTGGCCCGGCCGACCGCACCGACGTGCAGGTCGCCGTCCATGTCGGTCGACACGTTGCACAGCGGCCCGGGAATGCCCTCCTCGGCCCGGCCGCGCACGAACAGGAAGTTCAGGTAGTCGTCGCTCTGGGAGTTGCTGCCGGTATGGTGCACGATCACCCCGCGCACGTCACCGAACGCGCCGGGCCGCCTCCGCGTCCGCCATCCCGGGTACTCCCGGAACTTGACCCCCCACTTCCGCAACGCCGCCACCGTCTGGTCAGCCGTCATCGGTCGGGCCAAAACAACACCTCACACGCCTCACGTCTTCACCGACAGTGGCGAAGCTCGTACCCGGAGTAGTCCCCACCCAGTCCCCGGGTAAACCTCACCGTCCGAGGAACCTACTCACTCCGGGCCACCGCGTCGAGGGAAACGCGGAGTTACCGGCCGAGCAGCGGCAGGAGCTGGTCGCCGACGCGGACGATCTCCTCGCGGTAGGGGGTGTCGGAGAGGATGAAGTGGGTCAGGCCGAGGTCCTGGTACTTGCGCAGCGACTTGGCGACGTCCTCGGCGGAGCCGACGAGCCAGGTGGTGCCGGCGCCTCCGCCGCCGTACTTGCCGGGGGCGGTGTAGAGGTTGTCGTCGAGCACCTCGCCGCGCTCGGCGAGCTCGAGCAGGCGTTGCTGGCCGACGGCCTTGAAGCGTTTGGGGTTGGTGCCGTGGGTGTCGCGGAAGTTGGTGTCCTGCGCCATCTTCTCGACCTTGGCCTCGGCGTCGGCCCAGGCCTCTTCGGTGGTGTCGCGGATCAGCGTCGTGATGCGGAGGCCGTACTCGAGCGGCTTGTGCTCGCGGCCGAGCTCCTGCTGGAGCCCGTTGAGGCGGTCGATGCGCTCCGCGATGCCGTCGAGCGGTTCGCCCCAGAAGAGCTGCACGTCGGCGTCGGTCGCGGAGACCCGCTCGGCCGCGGGGGACGCGCCGCCGAAGTAGAGCCGCGGGTGCAGGCGTCCTTCCCGTACGACGGGCCGCGTGGCGACGGTCGAGTTGGTGACCTGGAAGTGGTCGCCGGTGAACGTCACGTCCTCCTCGGTCCACAGGCGTCGTACGAGCTGGAGGAACTCCTTGGTCCGCGCGTACCGCTGCGCCTGGTCGCCCTCGCTGTCGCCGTACGCCGCGAGGTTGTCCTGCCCGGACACGATGTTGATCAGTAGTCGCCCGGCGCTCAGCCCGTCGAGCGTGCTCGCCGCGGACGCGAAGTGCGCCGGGTGCCAGTAGCCAGGCCGGATCGCGGCCAGCGGCTGGAACGTCTTGGTGCGCGCGGCCAGCGCCGTCGCGACGGTCAACGTGTCGGGCCGGCCCCAGCCGGTCCCCAGCAGTGCGCCGCCCCACCCGTGCTGCTCGGTCAGCTTCGCGAGGTCGGTCAGCCGGTCGAGGCTGTTGTGCCCGTCGGTGGTGTCGTCGCCCCGGTGTCCGGGCTTGACCTGGTTGGGGATGTACCAGAGGAATTCGAGACTCACGGCGAGACCCTTTCGGCGGGGGAACGACTCAAATGACTGTAATCCACCTGAACTACTGCACTTTGGCTGTCTCATCGTTCGGCATTGACATCGTTGTCCGCGCTGGCGACGATACTGGCGCAGGACGGAAGGAAACGTTTCCAAACTTCGAACCGCCCTGCAGCCTCGAGGAGATCCGCCCATGATCCTGAGTCGTTCACGCGTGCTGCGTACCCTGACGGCCGGCCTGGCGTCGCTGGCCGTCGGGCTGGTGTCGGCACTCCCCGCCGGAGCCGACCCGGGCGGAGGTGCCCACCCGGGCGGAGGTGCCTATCCCGGAGGAGGCGCCGACGGTCCGACCGCGACGGCGCGGGCCCGGGTCGCCGCCGATGTCCTGATGAGCTCGTACGAGCCGGGCAAGGCGTGGTTCCCCTCCAGCTGGTGGAACTCCGCCGTCGCTCTGCAGACCGTCGGTGACTACATGCAGCGCACCGGCGACCGCCGCTACCTGGGGCAGCTGGACAACACGTTCGAGAAGGACAAGGGCGTCTTCCCGGCCGGCTACCTGTCGGGTGATCCGCTGCTCGGCAACTTCACCAGCCGCGCCATCGACGACTCCGAGTGGTGGGCGCTGACCTGGATCCAGACCTACGACCTGACCAAGAACCGCAAGTACCTCGACATGGCGGTCACGATCGCGAAGTACGTCGACGGCTACTGGGACGACACCTGCGGCGGTGGGGTCTGGTGGGACGCCGAGCGGACGTACAAGAACGCCGTCACCAACGGCCTGTGGATCCGGCTCACTGCCGAGCTGCACAACCGGATCCCCGGCGACCGGCACTGGCTCGGTCGCGCGCAGCAGGGCTGGAACTGGTTCACCGGCAGCGGACTGGTCAACGCCGACGGCCTGGTGAACGACGGCCTGAACACCAGCACCTGCCGGAGCAACGGCGAGACGGTCTGGACCTACAACCAGGGCCTGGCGATCGGCGCCGGCCTCGAACTCTGGCGGGCCACCCGGAACCCTCAACTGCTGACCACCGTACGGCGGCTGGCGGACGCGGCGATCGGTACCGGAGGGCTCGCCCCGAACGGAATCCTGGCCGAGTCCTGCGAGGTGCCGGGTAAGTCCTGCGACGACAACCAGAAACAGTTCAAGGGCATCTTCCAGCGCTACTGGATGGACCTGACCGATACCACGCACGACCGGCGCTACCTCGATTTCCAGGCCAGGCAGGCCGCGAGCGTCTGGGACAACGATCGTGACGCGGCCGGGCGGCTCGGGCTGCGATGGTCCGGGCGGACGAGTGAGACCGACCCGAACGTCTTCGACTGGCGCACGCAGGCGAGTGCTCTCAGCGCGCTGATCGCCGCCGTACCGGCGCGGCCGCCGGTACGGTCCCTGTCCGCGACCATGACTCCGGCGCAACCCGTGGTGATGGCCGCGAGTGCTGATGCGACGAAGGTCAAGCTGACGGCTCGGCTCCAGGCCACAGCGCCGGCGGGGCAGCGGATCGCTGCCGACGTACGGGCCTCGGTTCCCACGGGCTGGACCGTGACGCCGCGCCGGGCGACCGTGACCCTGCGCCCGAAGGGCAACGCCGGACCGGCGCAGGCCGAGGTCGAGCTGGAGGTCGCGATCCCCGCCGGTACGGCGGCCGGCCGCTACCCGGTGACCGTGAAAGCGACGTCCGGTCCGCAACTCGCGTTCAGCACGCAGGCCGAGATCCTGGTGGCGCGCACCGTGGACTTCGACACCGGCACCGCGGCCGAGCTGCCCTGGCTGTCGGATGCCGGCGGCTCGCAGAGCAACGGCGTCCAGAACCGTTTCGCCGACGGCAACGCGTACTTCGTCTACCGCTTCCCGTTCCCGTCCGGCACCACGGCGGCGTCAGCGACGCTGACGCTCGACAACGAGTACGTCGTCGACGTGAGCGGCGACGGCCGGCAGTGGACCACCGTGGCGCGGGAGACCCGGCACATCCACGACAGCTCGAACAAGGCCGCGCACACGGTTGACCTGACGCCACACCTCGGCCCGGACAAAACTGCCTACGTACGCATCGCCGACTCCTTCCCGGACGAGGGCTGGGGCGGCCGCCTGTACCACCTCAGCGCGACGTACGCCGGTTAGCGAACAAGCAGCAGGCCCACCCCGCGCGCTGCGGAGTGGGCCTGCTGTGACGGCTACGGATCAGACGTCGTAGTACAGCTCGAACTCGTGGGGGTGGGGGCGGAGCTGGATCGGGGCGATCTCGTGCTCGCGCTTGAAGTCGATCCAGGTCTCGATCAGGTCGGGGGTGAAGACTCCACCCTCGAGCAGGAAGTCGTGGTCGGCCTCGAGGGCGTCGATCACGGCCGGCAGGGAGGTGGGGACCTGGTTGACCGACGCGTGCTCCTCGGGCGGGAGCTCGTAGAGGTCCTTGTCGATCGGGTCGGCCGGCTCGATCTTGTTGCGGATGCCGTCGATGCCGGCCAGCAGCTGGGCGGCGAAGGCCAGGTACGGGTTGGCCGACGGGTCGGGGCAGCGGAACTCGATGCGCTTGGCCTTCGGGTTCGAGCCGGTGATCGGGATCCGGATGCACGCCGAGCGGTTGCGCTGGGAGTAGACCAGGTTGACCGGGGCCTCGAAGCCGGGGACCAGGCGGTGGTAGGAGTTCACCGTCGGGTTGGTGAAGGCCAGCAGCGACGGGGCGTGCTTGAGCAGGCCGCCGATGTACCAGCGGGCGGTGTCGGACAGGCCGCCGTACCCGGACTCGTCGTAGAACAGCGGGTCGCCGTTGGTCCAGAGCGACTGGTGGCAGTGCATGCCCGAGCCGTTGTCGCCGAAGATCGGCTTCGGCATGAACGTCGCGGTCTTGCCGGCGTCCCAGGCGGTGTTCTTGACGATGTACTTGAACTTCATCACGTCGTCGGCGGCGTTCAGCAGCTCGCTGAAGCGGTAGTTGATCTCCGCCTGGCCCGCCGTACCGACCTCGTGGTGGGCCCGCTCGACGATCAGCCCGGAGTTCTCCAGGTGCTTGGTGATGTCGTTGCGCAGGTCGGCGAAGTGGTCGACCGGCGGGGCGGGGAAGTAGCCACCCTTGTAGCGGACCTTGTAGCCGCGGTTGCCGCCCTCCTCGACCCGGCCGGTGTTCCAGGCGCCGGCCACGGAGTCGATGTGGTAGTAGCCCTCGTTCGCCTTGGTCTCGAAGCGGACGTCGTCGAAGACGTAGAACTCCGCCTCGGGCGCGAAGAACGCGGTGTCGGCGATCCCGGTCGACTTCAGGTACTCCTGCGCCTTGCGGGCGATGTTGCGCGGGTCGCGCGAGTACGCCTCACCGGTCAGCGGGTCGTGCACGAAGAAGTTGATGACCAGCGTCTTGTCCTTGCGGAACGGGTCCAGGTACGCGGTCGTCGGGTCGGGCAGCAGCGACATGTCCGACTCGTGGATCTGCTGGAAGCCGCGGATCGACGAACCGTCGAACTGCAGGCCGTCCTCGAAGACCTCGGGACCGAACGACGACACCGGGACGGTGAAGTGCTGCATGATGCCCGGCAGGTCACAGAACCGGACGTCGATGAAAGCGACGCCCTCGTCCTTGACGTAGGCGAGCAGCTCCTCAGCGCTGGAAAACATACATACTCCTCGGGGTGGCTCAGAGATTCATCTGAACGTAGGCCCTGCCGATTACTCGGCCATGACCCCAATGTTTCGCGGATGTTAAGCCCAGCGTGTCCGCGCTGACCCACTGGAGAGGCGGGGGAGGGAGGTGAGAACTCCCAGCCCCGTCCGTAGGCTAGCCACTATGGCATCATCCGCACACCCCGGGACAGGACCCGCCGAAGAGTTCCGGTATCCGGGCAACCGTCTCGGACTGCCCGAGGACGGCCCGGGATCGGTCACCGGCTGGGGCCGCCGGCTGCTCGCGCTGCTGATCGACTGGCTGCTCGCCGGGCTGATCGCGTCGGCGGTCACCGGCAAGCCGATATGGGCCGGTGGCAACGACTACAACACCGCCCAGCTGGTCACGTTCTTCGCGATGTCGGCGGTGCTGGCCGGGCTGGCCGGCTTCACGCTCGGGCACCGGATCTGCGGCCTGCGGGTGATCCGGGTCGGCGCGAACGGCCCCGGCTACACGGCGCAGCCGGGTCTGCTGGCGGGCGTGATCCGCGCGTTCCTGATCTGCCTGGTGCTGCCCGCCGTCGTGTACGACCGCGACCGCCGCGGCCTGCACGACCGCGCCGCGGGCACGATCGTCGTACGCCGGTGACCGCAACCGGCCAGCCCGGTCGCGGCCGTGCCAGGTAGCGGCAAGATGGCAACCATGAAGGTGATCACCGCCACTCTGGCGGCTGCTGTGCTCCTGACCGCCTGCGGCTCTGGGGACGACTCCGGTACGCCGAGTGCGCCGGACGCGAGTGCGACAGCGCCGAGCGCGTCGGCCTCGTCGCCGGTCTCGAGCGACACCCCGAGCCCGACCCCCACGCCGACTCCGACTCCGACTCCGACGCCGAAGCCCACCCCGAAGCCGAAGCCGCCGCCGAAGGCCAAGGACGGGACGAACCTGGCCGCCTGCCGCGACGGCGACTGCATCGTCCAGGTCGGTACCGGGAAGACGACGATCAAGTTCAGCGGCGGCAAACTGGTGATCACGAAGGTGGACGCCAAGTTCGCGCACTTCGTGCTGACCGGGAACTACGGGAGCGGCAACGGGACGCTGGGCGTGTCACCGGTGACGTTCGGTGCCGGGATCAGCGTGATCACCGGCCCGGTCCCGCGGGCGCAGGACCCGTCCGGGCTCACCCTGCGGGCGCCGTACGTCGGCAACGGCCGGGCGATCATCGACCTGCACGTGGTCTAGCGCCACGCCGGTCTAGCGCCGGGTGAGCAGCAGCTGCACGTCGTCCAGGTACCCCGAGCGGAAGCCCGCCTCGGAGTAGGCGAGGTAGAACTCCCACATCCGGCCGAACGTGTCGTCGAAGCCCAGGGCCCTGATGTTCGGCCACTGCTCGACGAAGCGGTTGCGCCAGATCCGCAGGGTGCGGGCGTAGTCCGGGCCGAGCGACCGCAGCACCTGCGCGTGCAGCCCGGTGTGCTGGTTGGTGACGTCCTTGATCACCTTCACCGACGGGATCAGCCCGCCGGGGAAGATGTACTTCTGCACCCAGGTGAACGTGTTGCGGGTGGCGAGCATCCGCTCGTGCGGCATCACGATCGCCTGGACGACGGCGACGCCGTCCGGCGCGAGCCGCCGCTCGATCGCGTCGAAGTAGACCGGCCAGTACCTCTCTCCGACCGCCTCGATCATCTCCACGCTCAGCACGGCGTCGAACTCGCCGATCTGGTCGCGGTAGTCGCGCAGCGCGACCTGGACGCGGTCGCTGACGCCCGCGTCGGCGATCCGGCGCTGCGCGAGCAGGGCCTGCTGGGAGGCGATGGTGATCGCGGTCACCCAGGCGCCGCGCTGGGCCGCACGGATCGCCAGGCTGGCCCAGCCGCAGCCGATGTCGAGCACGCGGGAGCCGGACCGGACCCCGGCCGCGTCGAGGATCGCGTCGAGCTTGTGCAGCTGGGCGGGCGTCAGTTCGTCGTACGACGCGGAGCCGAGATCGGCCAGCGGGTCCGCCGTACCGAAGTAGGCCGCGGAGTAGGTCAGCGTCGGGTCGAGGAACTCCGAGAACATCGCGTTGCTCAGGTCGTAGTGCCGGCTGATGTTCTCCCGGGCGCCGGCCCGGTCGTTCTCCTGCTCGCCGGGCTGGGACTTGGTCACCAGCCAGCGCAGCGACTGTGCCCACTTCGGCAGCAGGTGCCGGTTCGCCTCGTTGTTGAACCGCTCGGCGAACGGGACCAGCAGGTCGGCCAGGTCGGTGCCCGGCTCGGGGTCCCAGTCGCCGGCCAGGAAGGCCTCGCCGAACCCGGACCCGGCGTCCTGACCGAGCCGGTCCAGGAAGGGACCGCTGCGGTGCACGCGCATCGCCGGGCCGCCCAGCCCGTACCGCCGGTTGTCGATCGCGATCGTGGCGGGCAGGTCCTTGGCGATGATCCGGATCGCCGCCAGCGCGCCGGCCCGGCGGACCGGGTTCGATCGGGGCGCCACCAGACTCGGCCAGGTCGTGGCCTCCGGCTGGTGCACCGCCGGCATCACATCGGTCATTTCCTACCCTCGCCCCTAGATCCGTCCTGGCCGCACTCTACGGCCGATCGGCGCAGGCTTGCGGCGACACCAGGCACAGGATTGTCCTCACCCACAACAAACGCCGTCAACGCCCATCGGTTACCCCTCAGATTCCGGCCTGGACCGGTGGCCCCGCGTGCTGGACGGCCGCGGAACGAGTGATCAAGCGCTCGATTGCCCGGTCAGCCTGCCCGCTGGCCGAGGTACAGGTGGTTGCCGTCCGGGTCCTCGGCGCGGGCCTCGCGCTCGCCCCAGGGCTGGTCGGTCGGCTCCTGGGTGATCCGCCCGCCGGCGGACCGGATCGCCGCGACGAGCGCGTCGAGGTCGTCGGTGTAGAGCCAGAGCGCGATCGGCGGGCGGTCCGTCGTACGGCGGCCGATCGTAGGGTGCAGGGCTGGATCGTGCCCGAGACCGACCGACGCCTTGCCGAACTGCACACTCACGTACGCCGGCGCGCCCTCGGGCGGGAACTGGTAGACCAGCTCACCACCGAGCACGTCGGTGTAGAACGGCAGCAGCCGGCCCAGGTCAGCGGTCGTCAGGATCGGGAAGACATCGTCGACAGGCATGGAAAGGCCTCCTCGTTCAGCAGGATCGTTGATCACCTGACGAACGAGAAGGCCTCGAGATCGACAACTGCGCCGAGGGCCGGTCAGCGGCCCTTCATGGCCTGGCGGGCGCCCTTGAGGCTGGTCGGGACCGGCCCCTTCGGCATCGGCACCTGCGGGCGGACCGCGTCGAGCGCCTTCAGCCGCTGCAGCAGGTCGGTGATCTCGGACGGCTGCAGCGCCTGCGGGAGCTTCATCACGTGCTTGGTCAGCTTGCGGATGTCGATCTCGCCCTCACCGTTGCCGGCCGTCACCGTGATCACCGGTGCGCCGCCGGCGACCCGGCTGTGCTTCTTCTGCTCGGCGGTCAGCAGGTTCTTGACCCGGCTGGCCTGGCCCTCGCCGACCAGCACGATGCCCGGACGGCCGACCACGCGGTGCACGATGTCGGCGTTCTTGGTGACCGCGACGGCGGGTGTCACGTTCCAGCCGCGGCGCAGCGTCTGCAGCGCCGAGGCGGCCGCACCGGCCTGGCCCTCGATCTGGCTGTACGCCGCCTTCTCGACCCGGCGGCCGAACACGATCGTGGCGCCGAGGAAGCCGAGCGCGACGCCGAGCGGGATCCAGATCAGCAGCGGGCCGACCAGGAAACCGAGGGCGACGAACACGGCGACCACGCCGAGAAAGATCCCGGCGAGCAGCAGCCCGATCCACGGGTCGGACTTCTTGGTCAGCTGGTACGCCGACCGGATCTGCTTCAGCCGGCTGGTCTTCTCGGCGGGCGCGTCGTTCTTGGCCATCTCTACCTTGTCAATCTCTCGATCGGTCGGGTCCTAAGCATCCTGGGTGGCGGAGGTCATCCGCGACTCCACCGCTTGACGGTACAGCCGACCGGCGCGGTACGACGAACGGACGAGCGGACCGGACAGCACTCCGGCAAACCCGATCTCCTCGCCTTCGGCCTGCAGCTCGACGAACTCCTCGGGACGGACCCACCGCTCGACCGGGTGGTGCCGCACCGACGGGCGCAGGTACTGGGTGATGGTGATGATCTCGCAGCCGGCGCCGTGCAGGTCGGTCAGCGCCTGGCTGACCTCCTCGCGGGTCTCGCCCATGCCGAGGATCAGGTTCGACTTGGTGACGAGACCGTAGTCGCGGGCCTGCGTGATGACGTCGAGCGAGCGCTCGTACCGGAAGCCCGGCCGGATCCGGCGGAAGATCCGCGGCACCGTCTCGACGTTGTGCGCGAACACCTCCGGGCGGGACGAGAACACCTCGGCCAGCTGCTCCGGTACGGCGTTGAAGTCGGGCGCGAGCATCTCGACGCCGGTGCCGGGGTTCAGCGCGTGGATCTGGCGGATCGTCTCGGCGTACAGCCAGGCACCGCCGTCGTCGAGGTCGTCACGGGCGACACCGGTCACGGTGGCGTAGCGCAGACCCATCTTGACCACGGACTCGGCGACGCGTCGGGGCTCGTCGCGGTCCAGCTCCTGCGGCTTGCCGGTGTCGATCTGGCAGAAGTCGCAGCGCCGGGTGCACTGGTCCCCACCGATCAGGAAGGTGGCCTCGCGGTCCTCCCAGCACTCGAAGATGTTGGGGCAGCCGGCCTCCTGGCACACCGTGTGGAGCTCCTCGGACTTCACCAGCGCCTGCAGCTTCTGGTACTCCGGGCCCATCTTGGCGCGCGTCTTGATCCACTCGGGTTTGCGCTCGATCGGGGTCTCCGCGTTGCGCACCTCGAGCCTGAGCATCTTGCGTCCTTCTGGGGCGATCGTCACGCCCTCAAGAGTACGCCGGAGCCCTGGAGGCCCTGCCACCCGTAGGCTGGTGACTTATGTCAAGTCCTCAGCCCGTGCGCGCCGAGCCCGGCACGCCGCCGAAGACCGGGACGACCGTCCAGGGGTGGGTCCGCCCCGGACCGACCGCGAAGGAGCAGCGGTACGACGTACTGCTGGGACTGGTGCTGGCCCTCGCCGGGGTGGTCGGCACCGAGCTGGCCCGCGGCGCGGCGCCGGCGCCGGTCGACCTGGGGATCGGCGGGGTCGAGCCGTACGTGCTGAGCGCGGCCGGCGCCCTGGCGCTGTGCTTCCGCCGCCGCTGGCCGATCCCGGTGCTGGCGATCGTGTCGGTGCTGTTCGTGGTGACGGGGGAGCGGGCGACGTTCGCGTTCACCAGCAACATCGTCACCCAGGCGACCGCGTTCATGGCGATCTACGCGGCGGTCGCGTGGGCCCGGAACCGGCGGCTGATGAAGGTGTCGGTGGCGGTCGTGTTCGTGGCGATGTTCGGCTGGCTGACGCTCGGGTTCGTCCGGGCGCTGCGCACCGACGAGTTCAAGGGCGCCAACGACACCCTGCTCGGGCCGTACGTGTCCGGGGTGGTCATCACGCTCGCGATCAACGTGCTCTACTTCTTCGGCGCCTACTTCTGGGGCCGTACGTCGTGGGGCGTGGCCCGGCAGCGGCACGAGCTGGAGCAGCAGGCCAGCGAGCTGGCCACGCAGCAGCAGGCCAACGCGCGGCGCGCGGTGATCGACGAGCGGCTGCGGATCTCCCGCGAGCTCCACGACGTGGTCGCGCACCACATCAGCAGCATCGGCGTCCAGGCGGGCGGCGCGCGGCGGGTGATGGACAAGAACCCGGACGCGGCGAAGAACGCGCTGAGCGTGATCGAGAACTCCAGCCGGACGGCGGTCAACGAGATGCGCCAGTTGCTCGGCATGCTGCGGGCCGCCGACCCGGAGCTGGACGACGAGCTCGGCGTACCGGCCGGCAAGGCGCCGCAGGCGGGCGCGGACCGGCTGCCGGCGCTCGTGGTCGAGGCGAGCGGCGAGGGGCTGGAGGTCGGGTTCCACCAGATCGGGCAGCCGGCGAAGGTGCCGGAGACGATCTCGGTGTCGGTCTACCGGATCGCGCAGGAGGCCCTGACGAACGTCCGGCGGCACTCGACGGCCCGTACGGCGCACGTCACGCTGCGGTACCTGGAGGATGCGATCGAGGTCGAGGTGATCGACGACGGCCGCCCGAAGCACGCCCCGGTCGGTTCGCGCCTGGGCCACGTCGGCATCCGCGAACGCGTCGCCCTGCTGGGCGGCGAGTCCGAGATCGGCCCCCGCCCGGTCGGCGGCTTCCGGGTGCGCGCGAGAATCCCGCTCGTGCCGGTCCCGACCCCTGAGACCAGTGACACCGGTGAGACCAGTGAGACCGAGCAGCCCGCGCAGGACCGTGAAGGAGCAACGCAGTGAGTGAGACGCCGATGCGGGTTCTGCTGGTCGACGACCAGGACCTGGTCCGGGCCGGTTTCCGGATGATCCTGTCGGTCGAGGCCGACATCGAGGTGGTCGGCGAAGCCTCCGACGGTGAGAAGGCGGTCGAGCTCGCGCTCGAGCTGCGGCCGGACGTCGTGCTGATGGACGTCCAGATGCCCGGCCTCGACGGCATCGCCGCCACCCAGCGGATCGTCGCCGCCGACGCGGGCAAGGTCGTCATCCTGACCACGTTCGACCGCGACGACTACCTGTTCGAGTCGCTCGGCGCGGGGGCCAGCGGGTTCCTGCTGAAGAACACCGCCCCCGAGGACCTGGTCGAGGCGATCCAGGTCGTCCACTCCGGTCACGCCCTGCTGGCGCCCGAGGTGACCCGCCGGGTGATCAAGCGGTTCTCCGGCGGTGGCGAGCGGGTCTACAGGCCGGACCTGGTGGCCGACCTGACCGACCGCGAGCGCGAGGTGCTCGGCCTGATCGCCCGCGGCCTGACCAACACCGAGATCGCCGGGCAGTTGTTCGTCGGCGAGGCGACGGTGAAGACCCACGTCTCCCGCGTCCTGCTCAAGCTCGGCCTGCGCGACCGCGTCCAGGCCGTGGTGTTCGCCTACGAGTGCGGACTGGTCGTCCCCGGCGACGACGCCGCCTCCTGAACCAGCGTCACCGCCACGGCCAGCACGCACACCACAGCAACCAGTACGACGACCAGCGGCCCCCCGGCGTACGGGGCGAGCAGTGGCGCCAGTGCGATCAGCACCACGGCGACGACGCTGGCGCTCAGCCGGAGCGTCGGCCTGGCCAGGAGCGTCCGCGTGACGCCCCAGAGCAGCCCCACGAACAGCGCGGCCGGTGCGGCGACGGCGTACCCAGCGCTGGTGGGCGAGATCGGGAGGTGGTGGCTGGTCTGCTCGACCGCCACCTCCAGCCCGGCGCCGAGCGCAGCGAGTGCGGCGAACAGTCCGAAGTGGCAGTAGCCCCACACGTAGGACCGGTCGCGGCGGCGCTCCAGGCCGTGCCCGGCGGGCTGCAGGAAGTAGAGCCACCACAGGCTGAACAGCAGGACCAGTCCGCCGACCCCGACAACCACCAGTCCGGTGCTGACCTCGGTGGCCCGTACGGCGTTGCTGACGGCCAGGACGCTCTCACCCAGCAGGATGATCGTGAACAGGCTGTACCGCTCCGCGATGTGGTGCGGGTGCCAGCCGGTGTCCCGCCTGCGCTGGGCCCACCACGGCACGGTCAGCTCGAGCGCCGCCAGGCAGACGAAGGTGAGCATGGTGGTCTCCCCGGTCGCCAGCCGGACCAGCCAGCCGACCTGGAGCAAGCTGATCCCAGCGGCGTTGCGGAACGCCGTACGGCGCTCCTCCGGGTTCTCAACCCCTGCGCGGACCCACTGCACGACCTGACCGGAGCGCATGATCACGTACCCGAGCGTGACCAGGCGGAAGTCGGCCTCGGCCGCCGCAGCCGGTACGCCGGCCGCCAGCACCAGGACGCCGCCCATCTGCAGCATGGTGAGCAGCCGGTAGGGCACGTCGTCGGTGTCGTACGCCGACGCGAACCAGGTGAAGTTCATCCACGCCCACCAGATCGTGAAGAACACCTGCAGGAAGCCGGCCAGCTCCTGGTGCCCCTCGGCCAGGCTGTGCGCGAGCTCGGCCGCGGCGGCCGCGACGGCGACCACGAAGGTCAGGTTGAACAGCAGCTCGAGCGGACTGGCGACGCGGTGCTGCTCGTCCGGCCGGCGCGGGCGCATCCGGCGCCGCGCCCAGGTCGGACCTGTACGCCGCCCGACGCACCAGGGCGAGCCTGTCCGCTCTGGGCTCCGGCGGACCGGCCGCCTTCTGAACAGTGCTGCGGGCATGGTGCGGCTCCTGGTGCTGGTCAGCCGGCAGGTGGGCTCCGGGGTTGAGGGGCGGGCTCGACTCCGGCCCGTACCTGCAGCTAAGAGACTCCGGCCCTACCTGCAGCTAAGACAGGACAGCCGCGCAGTCTGTGACCGGCGACTTTCCGCGGCCCCGTCACAGACCGCCGGGCTGTCCTGTCCTAGCTGGTGACCGGGCGGCACCAGGCCGCCCGCAACCACCAGGAGACGGACATGAAGATCGTCGTCATCGGCGGTACCGGGCTGATCGGGTCCAAGCTGATCCGCCGCTTCGCCGCCCACGGGCACGACGCGGTCGCGGCCGCGCCGAGCACCGGCGTCAACACGCTGACCGGTGAGGGCCTGGACGAGGTGCTGACCGGTGCGGACGTGGTCGTCGACGTGTCCAACTCGCCGTCGTTCGAGCCGGCCGCGGTGCTGGAGTTCTTCACGACGTCGACCACGAACGTGCTGGCCGCGGAGCAGCGGGCCGGCGCCGGGCACCACGTCGCGCTGTCGATCGTCGGCACCGAGCGGCTGCCCGGCAACGGGTACTTCGCGGCGAAGATCGCTCAGGAGGACCTGATCGTGAAGTCCGGCGTGCCGTACTCGCTGGTGCACGCGACCCAGTTCTTCGAGTTCACGCTCGGCATCGCCGACGCGGCGACCACCGGGTCGCAGGTCAGGATCGCGCCGGTGAAGTACCAGCCGATGGCCGGCGACGACGTCGCCGACGCGGTCGCCAGGATCGCGGCCGGTACGCCGCTGAACGGCCGCCAGGAGATCGCCGGGCCGGACCAGGTCCGGATGGACGAGTTCGTCCGCGAGGCGTTGGCGCTGACCGGCGACCCGCGCGAGGTGGTCGCCGACGAGCACGCGACGTACTTCGGCTCGGAACTGCGCGAGGGCAGCCTGGTCCCGGAGGGCGACGGCGCCCAGCTGGGACACATCCACTACGCCGACTGGGTCAAGGGCCAGGCGGAACGGTGAGCACGCCTGAGGAAGTCTTGTTCGTGCGTGGCGACGTTCGTCGTCCCGGCCCGGCCGAGGAGTGAAGATAAGCCTGTGGACGGAGCTGCGGTGAACGAGGCGGACGACCTGGAGGAGGCCGCGCGGGTCTTCAACGAGCTGCGGCCGCGGCTGTTCGGCATCGCCTACCGGATGCTGTCCAGCGCGACCGAGGCCGAGGACCTGGTGCAGGACGTCTGGCTGCGCTGGCAGATCTGTGACCGCAGCGTCGTGGCCAACCCCGCGGCGTACCTGGCGACGGCGACGACCCGGCTGGCGATCAACGCGGCCCAGTCCGCCCGGGTCCGTCGCGAGACGTACATCGGGCCGTGGCTGCCCGAGCCGGTGGACACCAGCGCCGACCCGCTGCTCGGTGCGGAGCGCGGGGAGGCGCTGGAGTTCGCCGTACTGATTCTGCTCGAGCGGTTGTCGCCGAACGAGCGGGCGGCGTACGTACTGCGGGAGGCGTTCGACTACCCGTACCCGCAGATCGCGGAGATCCTGCAGCTCAGCGAGCCGGCCGTGCGCCAGCTGGTCAGCCGTGGCCGCAAGCGGGTGACAGGCGAGCGCCGTACGCCGGTGGACGAGGCCGAGCAGCGCCGCCTGCTCAGTGCCTTCGTCAGCGCGGCCCGGACCGGCGATCTGGTCGCACTGGAGAGCCTGTTCGCCGCGGACGTGTCCAGCTACTCCGACGGCGGTGGGATCGTCCGGGCCTCCAGGATCCCGGTGCATGGAGTGGAGCGGGTCGCCAAGTACTACAGGGCGTTCGCCAAGCGCTTCTGGGCCGGCGTCGAGGTGGAGATCGCCACGGTCAACGGCTCGTCCTCGGCCGTGCTCCGGCTGGACGGCCAGGTCATCGCGGCCGTCACCGTGGTCGCCTCGTCCGAGGGCATCGACCGAATCTACTGGCAGATGAACCCGACCAAGCTCGCCGGGGTGGGCTGATGATCGACCACCTCGTCGCGGCCCTGCGGTCGGGACAGGTGGAACCCCTGCTCGCACCCGGCGCCGTACTGGTCTCCGACGGCGGCGGGCAGGTCGCCGTTCCGCTGCAGCCTGTCCACGGCGTCCGGGAGATCGCCCGGGTGATCACCGTGCACTGCACCCGCCCCGGCGCGGACCTGTCCGTCGTACGGGCCAACGGCCGTCCGGCGATCGTCGTACGGCGCTCAGGGCGGGCCCAGGCCGTGCTCTGCCTGGACGTCGCCGACGAGGTCGTCACCCACCTGTGGCTGATCCTCAACCCGGCCAAGCTCACCGCCTGGCACTGTGACGTCCCTCCTCCGGATGACACCGGTGATCACACTGCGGACCGACGTGCTGACGCTTCCGGCTGACTAGCGTTGGCACCACTCCCAGCAAAGGGAGTGGCCGGGCGTGGGCCCGGCCAGGGGGCCGAAGCAGCAGAGGAACGGTGAACGGGATGCTGAGCGTTGCTGGGCTGACCCGGCGGTTCGGTGATCACCTCGCACTCGACGACGTGACGTTCGACGTCGTCCCGGGGCGGATGACCGGTTTCGTCGGGGCCAACGGAGCCGGTAAGACGACAACGATGCGGATCGTGCTCGGGGTGCTCGCACCCTCCGCGGGGCAGGCGCTGTGGAACGGCGCACCACTGACCCACGCGATCCGCAGCGACTTCGGCTACATGCCGGAGGAGCGTGGCCTGTACCCGAAGATGAAGATCCGCGACCAGCTGGTCTTCTTCGGACGGCTGCACGGCCTCGACCCGCAGCACGCGGGGGAGCGGACCGACAAGATCCTCGACCGGCTCGGCCTGACCGAGCGGTCCGGCGACACGCTGGAGACGCTCTCGCTGGGTAACCAGCAGCGCGTCCAGATCGCCGCCGCGCTGGTGCACGAGCCGATCGCGCTGGTGCTCGACGAACCGTTCAGCGGCCTCGACCCGCTGGCCGTCGACGCGATGGTCGACCTGCTCCGCGAGGAGGTCACGCCGGAGGTGCCGGTGCTGTTCTCCAGCCACCAGCTCGAACTGGTCGAGCGCCTGTGCGACGACCTGGTCGTCCTGTCCCGCGGCAAGGTCGTCGCGGCCGGGTCGGTGGCGTCGCTGCAGGCCGGCTCCAGTACGACGTACCGGCTGGTGACGGATGTCGACGCGGGGTGGCTGCGCGACGTGCGCGGCATCAAGGTACGCGACGTGGACGGCTCGTCCGGGCTGTTCGACGTGGTCGACGCGGGCCAGGAGCAACTTGTACTGCAGCAGGCGATGAGTCGCGGGCAGGTGCTCGAGTTCGGGCCCGAGCGCGTGGCGTTGAGCGACGTCTTCCGGGAGGCGACTCGATGAACGACCAGAAGCAGGGATTGCGGCACCCGTGGCAGCTGGTGGCGCTGCGGGAGATCAGCACGAAGCTGCGGGACAAGACGTTCATCGGCTCGACGCTGTTCATGCTGGTCGTGGTGATGCTGGCCGTGATCGTGCCGGCGCTGATCGCCGGCAACGGCTCGCCGGACAAGATCGCGGTCACCGACGACGCCGGCGCGCGGATCGTCCAGGCCGCCGACCAGTTCAACGGCGACGACGGCATCGAGTCGATCCGCGTCGCCGACCGCGCCGCGGCCGAGCAGGCCGTCACCTCCGGCGACGCGAAGGCGGCGCTGCTGCCGGCCGACAACGGGTACGTCGTACTCGGTGACGACCAGGTCGACAGCGGGATCCAGAACGCGCTGCGCGAGGCGGTGACCAACCTCGGGATGTTCGGCAACGCCGCCAAGGCGGGGCTTACGCCCGAGCAGTTGCAGGCCGGTACGACGGTGCAGGAGCAGCTGCTGAACCCGGGACCGCTGCCCGAGATCGTGGCCGAGTTCGTCAACATCGGACTCGCGCTGGCCTTCTACATGACCGCGCTCGGCTTCGGCATGATGATCGCGCAGAGCGTCGTGCAGGAGAAGGAGAGCCGGGTGGTCGAGATCCTGGCCGCCGCGATCCCGATCCGGGCGCTGCTGTGGGGCAAGGTGGTCGGCAACACGGTGATGGCGATGACCCAGATCGTGGTGATCGCGGCCGCGTCGCTGATCGGGCTGCTGGTCACCGGGCAGGCCGACATCCTCGAGGTGATCGCACCGGTCGCGGGCTGGTTCGTGGTGTTCTTCGTGCTCGGCTTCGTGGCGCTGGCCGGGCTGTGGGCCGTCGCCGGCTCGCTGGCCACACGGCAGGAGGACCTCGGCTCGACGACGCTGCCGGGGCAGATGATCCTGATGATCCCGTTCTTCTTCTCGGTCTTCGCCGGGGGAACGGCCAAGACCTGGGCGTCGTTCGTGCCGATCGCGTCGTCGATGGCGATGCCGGGGCGGATGCTGACCGAGGACGTACCGCTGTGGCAGCCGCTGGTGGCGATCGGGCTGCTGCTGATCGCGACGGTGCTGATCATCCGGCTCGGGGCGATGCTCTACGAGCGGACGCTGCTGCAGACGGGGCGCAAGCTCGGCTACCGAGAGGCACTGGCGCTCAAGCCGTCCTGACGTACGAGGTTACCTATCGTCACAGCCGGGCAAACGTTACAAGGTTTTGCCCGGCTGTGACGTAACCGCAACACGCGTCAACTGTGTACTGCGGCGTAACCTCGACTACGGTCCCAATGCATGAACGTCGAGCTGCGCCACCTGCGGGTGGTGGTCCTGGTGGCAGAAGCGGGGTCCGTGGGTCGGGCCGCCCGCTGGATGAAGGTGAGCCAACCGAGCCTGACCGCGCAGCTGAAACGGATCGAGTCGGCGTTCGGCGGAGAGCTGTTCGAACGCTCCCGCACCGGCGTCACCCCGACCCCACTCGGCCGGTACGCCGTGGACCGGGCCCGCGCGATCCTCGTCGACGTCGACCACCTGTCCGCGACGGTGTCGGCGATGACCGCCGTCGAGTCCAGCGCGGTCCGGCTCGGTGGCTTCCCGACCGCGCCGATGTCCGGGATCGCGTCCCGGCTGCGCGACCACGGCGAGATCGAGCAGGTCAGCATCGAGGTCGAGTGGTCGACCAGCGTGCTGCTGCAGCAGCTGGAGAGCGGTCGGCTCGACTTCGCGCTGCTGCGCGAGTTCCCCGGCTTCGAGCTGCGGCTGCCGACCGGCGTCGATGCGTGCACGATCGTCGAGTCCGAGTCGGCGTACGTCGTGATGGCCGCCGACCACCCGAAGGCGATCGCGAGCCGCCACCGCGCCGACATCGACCTCGCCGACCTGGCGGGGGAGGAGTGGATCGGCGAACCCCCGGACGACAGCGGCTTCCACGTCCTGTTCCGCGCCTCGTGCGAGCAGGCCGGCTTCACGCCGCGCATCGAGCACCACTCGGTCGACACGTCGGTCCTGATGGGCTTCGTGACCAGCGGCCAGGGCGTCGCGCTGATCTCGCCCACGTCGTACCGGATGCTCTCCAGCGACGTCACCACCCGCCCGCTGGCCGGCGACCCGATCCACCGGCGCCTCCTGGTCGCGTGGAGCACCGACTCACCGCGCGCCCAGATGGCCTCGGACGTCTGCCAGATGGCCATCCACGCGTACGACGAGGCCTTCGCCGAACACGCCCGCTGGGGCCAGCACCAGCGCATGCACGTGGCCTGATCGGACGCCGGCGGGGGAGCGCCTGGTTCGCGCCCTCGCCTGATTCGTTCTACTCGCTCCGCCGGCCCAGGATGCAGAACTCGTTGCCTTCGGGGTCCGCGAGAACGACCCACGACGGATTCTCGCCCTGCCCGATGTCGACCCGCTGCGCGCCGTGCGCCACCAGCCGCGCCACCTCGGCATCCTGGTCGTCCGGCCGGAAGTCGAGGTGCAGCCGGCTCTTCGACTTCTTGGCCTCCTCGAGCCGGACGAAGTCCAGCCCCGGCATCCGATCAGCCTCCGGGCGAATCTCGAACTCGTCGTCAGAGGCGTACACCACCACCCAACCGAGCGCCTCGGCCCACCACTTTCCCAGCGCCGCGGGGTCGGCCGAGTGAACAATCACCTGTTCCCATTGCAAACTCATACGGCGACCCTATCGCCGCCCAGCCTTCGAAATCCTGGCGTTTTCTTGGTCCGGCAGGCGGCCCCCAGGTAACGCAAAAGAGACCCGGCCGCGCCTGCGACCGGGTCTCTCTCTAGTAATGCTTGCCGTCAGGCTCCAGCAGGCCGGAACTGCCCGACGAAGAACTCCCCGGTGTCCTCGGGATCATCCATCCGCTCCCGGTACTGCTGCCCAACCTCTTCCTTGGGCCGCACAAACGACTGCTGGCCGTGGTTCTTGGGGGGTTCAGCCCTGGGAGCCTCAGCAGGCGGAGCATCCGCCTTGGGGTCCTGCGCCTTGGGCTCGTCCGCCTGCGGAACCTCGGCTTGCGGAGCCTGGGCCTGGGGAGCCTCAGGCTGCGGAGCCTCAGGCTGCGGCGCTGCCGCTTGCGGCGAGCCGCCACCCACAGGCCCACCAGCACCCGCGGTCAGCCCAACAGCAGTAGCCCCCGCCGTCGGCGCAACCGGCGGTTCATCATCCTCGTCGTCCTCAACAGCCTCCGGCGCCTGAGCAACAGGCACCTGCTGCGTCGCATCCCGATCCACCGGCACCTGCACCTGCTGCGTCGCATCCGAGTCAGCAGCAACTACCTGCGTCTCGTCGGCCCGCGGGTTCTCGCCCGCACCAACAACCTGAGTCTCATCCGCCCGCGGGCTCTCACCGGCGGCAGCAAACTGGGTCTCGTCAGCCGGCAGGTTCTCACCCGTGCCGACCCCCTGAGCCTCGTCAGTCCGCGGGTAATCGCCCACGGCAACGACCTGGGTCTCGTCAGCCCGCCCACTCTCGCCGGCCGCGACAACCTGCGTCTCGTCCGGGTCCACAGCCTGCGCCTCAACCTGCTGCGCCTCAGCCTGCTCCGGCGTCCCCGGCACGGTCTGGCCGGCATCGTTGCCTACCGCACCGACCACCGCCGTGTTCTCTGGCTCCGCCCGCTCGGCCCGCGCATCCGGCTCGGCGAACTGCATCGTGTGCTCATCGGCCTGACTCCGCGGCTGCACCGGCGCCGGTTCGTCCTCGAACAGGTCGTCGTAACTCGTGTTCCCAAAGTTCTGGAACCGATTCTCCGCGGCGGGCGCATACTCAGCAGCAGCCACCGGCGGCGCGTACACCGCAGCAACCTCAGCCTCCTGCTGCGCCTGCGCGATCTCCTGCTCCCGCTGCCGCCGCTCGGCCTCAGCCCGCTCGCGCCGGCGCCGCCGTACCGACTGCACGATCAGTTGCACCGCGTACACCAGCGAGATCACCGCCAGGATCGGCACCACGCCGTTCAGCGTGTACGCCTTGATCCCGTCGATCATGCCGGTGGTCACCCCCGGCACGTCGTTCAGGAAGTTCGTCGTCCGGTTGGGGATCCAGTGCACCGCGTAGATCATCGCGCCGAACGTCAGCGCGGCACCGAGCGCGGCCGCTCCGGAGAAGTACGACACCACGGCCCAGAAGATCAGCGCTCCGATGCCGTAGGCAAGCGCCATCTCCTTTGCGTTCAGCTCGATCCCGCCGTCGGCAGTCAGCACTCCGAACGCGGCCGGACCCGCCAACGCCACGATGATCCCGAGAAGGAAACCAAGGAATTTGGACACCTCCCCACCGTAGCGACGTTTCCCCCACAGACAGCGACGACACTTCGGCACCCCACCGGACCTTCACCTACAGCCCGTCACCGCCACAAATCCCCACGTACGAGGGCGAACAGCCATCCCCCGCGCCCTACCGGCAACAATCCACCCGCCCCAACCCACCCGACCGTACGAACGACCAACCTCACAAGTAGTCGCTGTTTACGGCGTACAACCAACTCGCCCGAACCCATGAAGAACCCAACCCCACGTACTGACGGCATCCGGCCACCTCGACCCGAACCGACGAAACACCAACCCACCCGCATCAAACGCCGAGGCGCCAGCCAGCCCGCGCAAACCCGACGAGGCACCACCCACCCGCAGCAGACGTCGAGACACCAGCCGGCCTGCGCAACCTGAACACCCGCCCCACCCGCAGCAGACGCCAGAGGCGAGCCAGCCCGCGCAATCCCTCGAACACCAACCCGCCCGCCGCAGCCCCCAGGCACCAACCCGACCGCCGCAGACCCCCAGGCACCAACCAGCCCGTGCACCCCGCGAAACACCAACCCAGCCGCAGCAACTGCCAACTGCCCGGGGACCAACCAGGCCCACGCAACCGCCTACGGAGTAACAGCCAGCCCGTAAGTGATCCCCGTCGGCGCCGGCTCAACGTGTTCCAGGTCAGGCGTCCGCTCGTACTCGTCCCACGCCAGCATCCGGTCCAGCTCCCGCCGCACCGACGCCAGCACCTCGGTCACACGCACGTCCCGCCCAAGCTCCTTGGACAGCGTGGTCACGTCCGCGTCCGAGATCCCGCACGGCACGATCCGGTCGAACCACGCCAGATCGTTGTCACAGTTCAGCGCGAACCCGTGCATGGTCACGCCGTGCGCCACCCGGATCCCGATCGCCGCGATCTTCCGCTCGCGCCCCCGCTCGTCGGCCGGCACCCACACCCCGCTCCGCCCCTTGACCCGCCCAGTCCGTACGCCGAGCTCAGCACACACAGCGATCAAGGCCTCTTCAAGCCGCCGCACGTAGTCCACGACGTACACGTGCGAAGCCAGCTTCACGATCGGGTACCCCACGAGCTGCCCCGGCCCGTGCCACGTGATCTTCCCGCCCCGGTCGACGTCCACCACCGGCGTACCGTCCATCGGCCGCTCGTGCGGCTCGGTCCGCTTGCCGGCCGTGTACACCGGCGGGTGCTCGAGCAGGATCACCGTGTCCTCGCCGGTGCCCTCGGCAACCGCGGTGTGCAGCCGCCGCTGCTCTTCCCACGCCTGCTCGTAGTCAACCGCCTCGGCACCGAATCCGGCCTCGACGTACTTGATTGCTCTCACGCGTTCGAGTGTATGCCTCGCGCCGTTTCCCACGTCGCCCACCATCCACAGCCCTCCCGCCCCCACCTGGCCTGTGGATAACTCAACGGCCGTCAGCAGCGATTCGTGCACCCTCTTGGCATGGCACTCGACGACATCGCCGGCTACAGCTTGCGCCGGAAGCTCGGGTCCGGATCGGCCGGCACCGTCTGGCTGGTCCGCGCTCTCGCCTCCGGCCGCCACGCCGTCCTCAAACGCATCCCCAGACCGACTGTTACCGATCCCGCCGTCTTCGAGCGGGACCTGACCGCCCTGCTCGCCATCAACCACCCGCACATCGCCCGCCTGATCGAAGTCCGCCAGTCCGAGTCCGACTGGCTGCTCTTCGGCCAGCACGTCCCCGCCGGCAACCTGACCGCTCTCCTGGGCCGAAGAGGAGACCTATCTCTAGGCGAGCTGGTCACCCTGATCAGCCCGCTGGCCGAAGCCCTTTCCATCCTCCATCACAAAGGCCTCCACCACGGTCGCCTGACCCCCGCCAACATCCTCTTCGACGCCGACGGCCGCCCAGTCATCACCGACACAGCCCTCCGCTCCCAACACCCCACCACCACTCGGGCCGACGACCTGACGGCCCTGTCCGACCTCACCCAACTGGCCGCCGGCACCACCACTGCGTTCCCCGCCACCCTCTTCACCAACACCACAGCGCCAGCCCTGGCCCGCAAAGTGCTCGACCTGTCCCCACCAACCCCTCTCAACCTCGCCTTCCCCGACCGCTCCGCCCCAGCCCCCGCTCCACCCCCAACCACTCCCTCCAAGCCTCTTCTCACCCCAAGGCCGGCGCCCACCCCGGCCCCAGTCCCCGACACCCCACACACGACCCCCGCCATCCAGTCCCGCCGTCCCCACAACCGCCGCAAGTCCCGCCGAGACACCACCCGCCGAGCCCGCCGCGACAACACCAACCGCCTCAACCAGATCCTCGCCAGCACCACCCACCGAGCCCCTCGCTCCCGCCGTACGGCCTACGGCGTCCTCGCCGCCTCAGCATTAGCAGCCCTCGTCGTCACAGCCCTGGCTCTCACCACCCTCGGCATCCTCGACACCCCCACCACCAACCCGGCCGCCGCCGCACCTCCGACGCCGTCAACAACGACCTCGGCAACCCCGACCAAACCCACCACCCCGACCAAACCCACCACCCCAACCCTCACGACGCCTGCGGCCCCACCCTCAACCGACCCCAAAACCTGGCGAACAACCCTCGAATCCCTGGACCAACGCCGAGCCCACGCCTTCTGGACCCTCAACCCCGCCGAGCTCGACGCCGTCTACCAACCCGGCAGCCACCCCTGGACCGCAGACCGCGCAGCTTTAGCCACCTACCGATCCCAAAAGCTCCGAATCGCCAACCTCCGCGTCCAGATCCAGCACGTGACCCAAGAGCCCACCCCCGGCCCCACCGTCACCCTCCGAGTCACCGACCGCCTGGTCTCCGCCACAGCCCTGACCCCCACCGGCCACCGAACCCAGTTGCCACCCGGCCCAGCCACCACCCGCCGAATCACGCTCACTCCCACCGGCAAGACCTGGCGCATCACCACCATCACCCCCGCCTAGAACCCCTTGTCCACAAGGCAATTCCCTCAAGAACTGTCGGCGCTACCCAGGAGAATGATCCGTATGCCCCCTTGCGACGAGCGACCTCCGTGGTCGATGACCGGCAGCGAAATGCTGTCGGCACTCGACGCCGTCCAGTCCCAGATCGCCCAGCTCCAGACCTACCGCCTGCAGCTCCTGTCAGCCCTCGACGCCACCGGCCACGCCGCCGAGATCGGCGCCCGAGACACCGTCCAGCTGATCGCGGTCCGCCACCGCCTCGACGCCGCCGAGGTACGCCGCGATCTCCGCCTGGCCAAAGCGCTCCCGAAGTACCCGGAAGTCCAAGCCGCCCTCCACCACACCCCCGAAACAGCCGGCGCCGTCCTGCACCCAGCCCAAGCCGAAGCCATCGTCACCACCCTGGAACGCATCCCCGCTTCGGCGATGATCCCGGCCGAGAACCTCGAGGTCGCCGAACACGAACTCGTCCGCTCCGCCCAGTTCCTGTGTCCTGCAGACCTCCGCAAACTCGGCAAGCAGGTCCGCGACACCCTCGACACCGACGGTCCCGAACCGCCCGAGGTCCGGGCCCTGGCCGCGGAGACTCTCTGGCTGAAACGCGGCGAACTAGGCGTCGAGTTCGGTGGCTACCTCGCCGGCGACAACGCCGAACTGTTCCAGACCCTGATCTTCGCCGGCGCCAAACCCCACCTGACGCCCGACGGTGCCCGCGACCTCCGCGGCCGCGGCAAACGCCAGGCCGACGCCCTCACCGCCGTCCTGACCACCGCCGCAGCCACCGGGACGGCAGTCCCCGCCCACGGCGACATCAAGCCCCACGTCACCGTGACGATCGACCTCGACGACCTGACCGCAGGCACCGGCGTCGGCACTCTCGCCTCAGGCGTAACCTTGTCCACCAGCGCCGTACGCCGCCTGGCTTGCGACGCAGGTGTCATCCCCCTGGTCCTCGGCTCCAACTCCGAACCCCTCGACGTCGGGACCGAACACCGCTTCGTCACCCGAGCCATCCGCCAAGCCCTGAACGCCCGCGACAAAGGCTGCGTCATCTGCCAAGCGCCACCCGCGATGTGCGAAGCCCACCACCTGACGCACTGGGTCAACGGCGGCCGTACCGACATCACCAACCTCGCCCTGCTCTGCAAGGCCCACCACATCGACGTCCACCAAGCCCACTGGACCATCTCCATGGACAACGGACGTCCCCAAGTCACCCGCCCCACCTGGGCCAGTCCGCCGAACCCGCCCAAGCCCCCGTAAGCCCATCACCTCACCCACGCCGACGAGCGCGCGCAACCCGGCTTGCCCAGATCGCACGGCCACTCCACCCTGCCCGCAGAACCGTCAGCCAGAGGCGAGCCAAGGCGGCAGGCGATGCCGGCTGTGCAGAGGACCGACCGGGCGCTCGCCAGTTCCGTGCGACCACTGCGAAGCAGCACCCACCTCGTCCCTGTTAGTGGGCAAGCGCTGCGGATACGGCTTGCTGGGGAGTCGGGTGGCTGAAGGTGAAACCGGTGGTCTGCAGCGCGGTGGGGAGAGCTCGCTTGCTCCCGAGGAGCTCCCAGGCGAACTCACCCAGAAAGGTGGTCATCACCGCAGCAGGGACGGGCACGAGTGCAGGACGGTGGAGTTGGGAGGCCAGCGATCTGGTGAAGGTTCGATTGGTGATCGGGGTAGGGAGCGTGATGTTGACCGGGCCCTCGACGGCGTCGTGTTCGGCGGCATGACGGACGGCCCGAAGCCAGTCGGGGAGCGAGACGACCGGGAAGTACTGGGTACCGGAGCCCAGGCGTCCGCCCACACCCAAGCGAAAGGGAAGAGCCAAAAGCTGGAACGCGGGCGCTTGGCGCCCCAGGACCACACCGGTGCGGAGGCTGACCACTCGGCAGCCGGCCTCGCGGGCGGGCGCAGCGGCCCCTTCCCACACACGGACGACATCGGCGAGAAAGCCCTCACCGAGCGGCGAAGCCTCGGTGAGGATGTCATCGCCACAGTCCATGCCGTAGCCACCGATCCCGCTCTGCGTCAGAAACACAGGCTTGCTGTCGAGCTGAGCAGCAGCCTCCGCGAGAGTGGCCGTAGTCCGGACCCGACTCTCACGAATGGTCTTGCGATACACCGGCGTCCACGGCCGCCCGATGTTCGCGCCGGCAAGGTTGACGATGACATCAACACCGGCAAGCCCCGTGAGATCGAGCTGACCGGCCGCCGGGTCCCACTCCAGCTCGTCCGACGAGACCGGCGTACGACGTACCAACCGCGTGACTTGGTGGCCGGCAGCAAGGAGGTCACGCGCAAGCGCAGTACCGAGAAAGCCAGACGCACCGGCCAGAACGTACTTCATCGCCAACCTCCGATAGAAAGTCCGACCCGCTAGGACCGTACGAGTAAGCAGGTGCCGAGAACAACTTGGGTCCCCAGCGGGTGGCCGAAAGCGAGGTGGCCGCTGCCCGTGCCGCTTGCGCTACGCGTGCCGGTGCCGAGCGCGCCCGAGACTATCCAGCTCCATCCGGCGCCGGTCCCGGTGCCCGGTGCCCGGTGCCGGTGCCGGTGCCCGGTGCCCGGTGCCCGGTGCCCGGTGCCGGTGCCCGTGCCGGTGCCGGTGCCGTGTCCGTGCCCGTGCCGGTGCCGGTGCCGGTGCCGTGTCCGTGCCCGTGCCGGTCCCGTGCCCGTGCCGGTCCCGTGCCCGTGCCGGTCCCGTGCCGGTCCCGTGCCCGTGCCGGTCCCGTGCCGGTCCCGTGCCGGTCCCGTGCCGGTCCCGTGCCGGTCCCGTGCCGGTCCCGTGCCGGTCCCGTGCCCGGTGCCCGTGCTGGTGCCGGCGCCTCCCCAGCCGGGCAGCCGCACCCCGCTCCGAACGCCCTCAGGGCCAGTTCCCGACGGGGGGACGCTCGAGCCGGTTGGGCATGCCAGCGCGCTGACTGCTGGAAGCCCTGGGGACTCATGACCGTCAGCCGTAGGTCGGAGGCATCGACCAGCCCTGAACGAGGTCCAGCAACGCTTCAGTGACGGCGGCGTCGCCGGCTGGGCATCGCGCGCAGCTTAGGAGTTGCCGGTGCAGCTGCTCGATCCGAGAAGAGCAGCAGCGTCTGCGCAGGCGGATCGCCGCGACGCTGGCCGCGCTCGCCGAACTTGTCGGCGCTTGCACTAGACGATCTGCGCTGCAAACGCGGCGACCCGCTCCAGGCCGTTGTGCCCGAGCGGGTCGGCTGCGATCGGTTGGGCGGTCGCCAAGGCCGAACCATCCAGCGGGCTGACTGACCTGACGCGACCGCTGGAGCGGCTCCGAGTTGGGCGGCTCAGCACCCTACCAAAGACCGAACGCCACGCTGAGCCAGCGCAACCACTGCTGCCTCAGCTCGAACCAGCGGTAAAACGCCGAGCGGGGGCTGAGCACCACACCGAGGACCGGATGCCGAGCTGGGCCACGTCGTAGCTGCTTCAGCGTCACACCGACGGTCAGACGCTGAAGCACCGTACCGAGGACCTGACTTCGAGCGGAGTCAGTGCCGTGGCTGGTTCAGCGCCGCACCAATGGTCAGACGCCGAGCGAGGCTGAGCACCGTACCGAGGACCGGATGCCGGGCTGAGTCAGCGCCGCAGCTGGTTCAACGCCGGACCAATGGTCAGATGCCGAGCGAGGCTGAGCACCTTACCGAGGACCTGACTCCGAGCGGAGTCAGTGCCGTGGCTGGTTCGGCGTCGCACCGACGGGCAGACGTTGAACGGGCTGAGCATCGTACGAAGACCGGGCGCCAGGCCGAGCCAGCGCTGCAGCTGCTTCAGCGCCCACCAATGGTCAGATGCTGGGCGGTGCTGAGCACCCACCGTACCGAGGACCGGGCTCCGAGCTGAGCCAGCCCAATCGCTGCCTCAGCGCCGAACCAATGGTCGAACGCTGAGCGGGGTTGAGCACGTACCGACGGCCTGACTCCGAGCGGGGCTTAGCGCCGTACCGAGGACCGGACGCCGGGCTGAGCCAGCGCCACGGCTGGCTCAGCGCCGCACCAACGGGCAGATGCTGAGGTGGGCTCGGCACCTGACCGAGGAGCGGGCGTCGAATTGATCGGCGCGTCTCCGGCGGGCAGGCGCCGAGGTGGCTCGGCGTCAGGCAGTTCAGACGTCGAACTGGGCTTCTTCCAGACGGGTCTTGACTGCCGTCAAGTAGCGGGCGGCGTCGGCGCCGTCGACCAGGCGGTGGTCGTAGGTGAGGGCCAGATAGACCATCTGCCGGATCGCGATGGTTTCGCCGAGCTCGGGGTGCGTGATGACGACCGGGCGCTTGACGACGGCGCCGGTGCCGAGCATGCCGACCTGGGGCTGGTTCAGGATCGGGGTGTCGAACAGGGCGCCGCGGCTGCCGGTGTTCGTGATCGTGAACGTGCCGCCCGCCATCTCGTCCGGCAGCACCTTGTTGTTGCGGGTGCGGTCGGCGAGGTCGGCGATCTTCTTGGCCAGGCCGGCGATGTTCAGGTCGCCGGCGTTGTGCACGACCGGGACCATCAGGCCCTTCTCGGCGTCCACGGCGATGCCCAGGTGCTCGGCGGCGTGGTAGGTGACCTCGCCGGCCTCCTCGTTGATCGAGGCGTTGAGCTTCGGGTACTGCTTCAGGGCGTCGATCGCGGCGAGCGCGAAGAACGGCAGGAAGGAGAGCTTGACGCCTTCGCGGGCGAAGAACTCGTTCTTCTTCGCGTTGCGCAGCTTGGCGATCTCGGTGACGTCGACCTCGACGACCGTGGTCAGCTGGGCGGAGACCTTCAGCGAGTTCACCATGTGGCTGGCGATCGCCTTGCGGATCCGGCTCATCTTCTCGGTGGTACCGCGCAGCGGGCTGATCGTCGCCTGGGCGGCCGGAGCCGAGGCCGGGGCTGCCGCGGCTGCGGGGGCCGGTGCGGCCTTCGCGGCTTCGGCGGCGGCGATGACGTCCTGCTTGCGGATGCGGCCGCCGACGCCGGTGCCCTGGACGGCGCCGAGGTCGACGTTGTTCTCCGCGGCGAGCTTGCGGACCAGCGGGGTCACGTAGTTCGGGCCCTCGGAGGATGAACCGTTGGAGCTGGCAGCCGGGGCCGATGCCGCCGGAGCCTGGGTCTGCTGCGGTGCCGGAGCCGACTGGGCAGCGGGCGCCTGCGGGGCAGGAGCCTGGGCGGCAGGTGCCTGAGCCGGCGGTGCCTGCTGCGGCGCCGGCGCCTGAGCCGCCGGAGCCTGGGCCGGGGCGGCCTGCGGGGCCGGGGCCTGAGCGGCGGGGGCCTGAGCTGCCGGAGACTGCGCGGGCTTTTCGGCCGGGGCCTCCTGGGCTGGGGCGTCCTGCTTCGGGGCCTCGGCCGGCGGCTCCTGCTTCGGAGCTTCCTGCGCGGGGGCCGCGTCGCCGGAACCGACGACCGCGAGCTCGGCGCCGACCTCGACCGTCTCGTCCTCGGCGACCTTGATCTCGAGGAGCTTGCCGGCGACCGGCGACGGGATCTCGGTGTCGACCTTGTCGGTGGAGACCTCGAGCAGCGGCTCGTCGACGGCGACGTCGTCGCCGACCTGCTTGAGCCAGCGGGTGACGGTGCCTTCGGTAACGCTCTCACCGAGGGCCGGCAGCGTTACCGACGTACCGGAGCCACCGCCGGAAGAACCGGAGTTGTCGGACGAAGCTGCCGGGGCTTCGGCAGCGGGAGCTTCGGCAGCCGGCGCCTGCTCGGCGGGGGCTTCCTCGGCCGGCGCCTCCGCGGGAGTCTGCTCGGCCGGTGCTTCCTGCTCAGCGGCCGGGGCTTCCTCGGCAGCAGGCGCCTGCTCGGCGGCAGGCTGCTCGGCCGGGGCGTCCGAACCGGTGGACTCGCCGGCGTCGCCGATGACGGCCAGTTCGGCGCCGACCTCTACGGTTTCGTCCTCGGCGGCTTTGATCTCCAGGAGAGTGCCGGCCACGGGGGAGGGGATCTCGGTGTCGACCTTGTCGGTCGAGACCTCCAGCAGGGGCTCGTCGACGGCAACCGTGTCACCGACCTGCTTGAGCCAGCGGGTGACGGTTCCTTCGGTGACGCTCTCCCCGAGGGCCGGCAGGGATACAGAGGTCGGCATGACGGTCGTTGCTCCTTCGTCGATCGGTCTCGAAGTCAGCCTACGGTGCCGCCGGAACGGGGCGCCGCCGGGTCACGGCGGACACGCCCGTAGCGGCGCACCACCAACTTACTCGTGGAAGTGCAAAGGCTTTCCGGCCAGCGCCAGGTGCGCTTCGCCGAGGGCCTCGTTCTGGGTCGGGTGGGCGTGCACCAGCGGCGCGACGTCGGCCGGGAACGCCTCCCAGTTGTAGATCAGCTGGGCCTCGCCGATCAGTTCGCCGACCCGGGAGCCGACCATGTGCAGGCCGACCACCGCGCCGTCCTTGGCCCGGACCAGCTTCACGAACCCCTGGGTCTTCAGGATCTGGCTCTTGCCGTTCCCGCCCAGGTTGTAGTTGAGGATCTCGACCTCGCCGTACGTCGCCCGCGCCTGCTCCTCGGTCAGGCCGACGGACGCGACCTCCGGCTCGGAGTAGGTGACGCGGGGGATGCCGGCCTCGTCGATCGGGGCCGGGTTCAGCCCGGCGACGTGCTCGGCGACGAAGATGCCCTGCTGGAAGCCGCGGTGCGCGAGCTGCAGCCCGGGCACGATGTCGCCGACGGCGTACACGCCCGGCACGCTGGTCTGCAGGTTCTCGTCGACGGTGACGAAGCCGCGGTCGAGCGCGACACCGACCTCCTCGTACCCGAGCCCGGAGGTGTTCGGACCACGGCCGACCGCGACCAGCAGCAGCTCGGCCTCGATCACCTCGCCGCCGGCGACGGTCACCCGGACACCGTTGTCGGTCACCTCGACGGACTCGAACGACGTACCGGTCTTGAAGCCGATCTTGCGCTTGCGGAACGCCCGCTCGAGCGTCTTGCTGCAGTCCGCGTCCTCGGCCGGGACCAGCCGCGGCAGTGCCTCGACGATCGTCACCTTGGTACCGAACGACGTCCACGCGCTGGCGAACTCGACGCCGATCACGCCGCCGCCGAGCACGACCGCGGACTCCGGTACCCGGTCCAGCGTCAGCGCGTGCTCGCTGGCGATCACGCGCTGCCCGTCGATCTCCAGGCCGGGCAGCGAGCGCGAGTAGGAGCCGGACGCGATGATCACGTTCTTGCCCGTGTACGTCGTACCGCCGACCTCGACCGTCGTCGGCGAGGTCAGCCGACCCTCGCCCTCGATCACGGTGATGCCGCGGGACTTGATCTGTCCCTGCAGGCCCTTGAACAGCCGGTCGACGACGCCGTCCTTGTACTTGTTCACGCCGCCCATGTCGACACCCTCGAGCGTCGTCCGGACGCCGAACTGCTCACCCTCACGGGCGGAGTCGGCCACCTCGGCCGCGTGCAGCAGCGCCTTGGTGGGGATGCAACCACGGTGCAGGCACGTGCCGCCCAGCTTGTCCTTCTCGACCAGCGCGACGGACTTCCCGAGTACGGCGGCGCGCAGCGCGGCGGCGTACCCGCCACTGCCACCACCGAGGATCACCAGGTCGTAGGTCTGCGTGCTGTCTGCCGTGGTCGTCACAGGTTCCTCCGTGGGTCAACAGGTCGGCGGGCGGCCCCGGGTCGCGGAGTTCCGGCCCGGCGTCATCTTGTCACCGAGCCCCCGCCGGACCACCCTCGGGCTCGCCGTACACGGCCGACGGTTTGCCGAGGCGTCCGCTGAGGACGCCGACACCCCACCCGCCGTCCGCCGAGGACCGCGGCTGGAGCTGCTGGCGCCCGTCGGTGTGCCGCGCAGGACACCGGCGATCCAGCCGGCATCCGCCCGCTCGGCAAGTACCTGATCGAGCAGTTGCGCCACCGGCACCGGAGCTCCAGCGGTCGCCCTCCCACTCGTCGTCGATCGGCGAGTACCGCGCTGGTGCCTGCCGACCGGTGCTGCCAGCCCAGCCCGTGCTCCAGCCCAACCCAGCCCGTGCTCCAGCCCAGCCCGTGCTCCAGCCCCAACCCAGCCCGTGCCCCGAGCCCGTGTTCCCCGCCCAGCCGTGCCCGAGCTCAGCCCGTGCCCGAGCTCAGCCCGTGCCCGAGCCCAGCCCGTGCCCGAGCCCAGCCCGAGCCCCGTGCCCGTGCCCCAGCCCAGCCCGTGCCCAGCCCAGCCATGCTCAGCCCAGCCGTGCCCGAGGCCGTGCCCCAGCCCAGCCCGAGCCCGTGCCCAGCCCGTGCCCCAGCCCCGCCGTGCCCGTGCCCGCGCCCAGCCCGTGCCGTGCCCAGCCCGTGCCCCAGCCCCGCCGTGCCCGTGCCCAGCCCGCGCCCAGCCCGTGCCGTGCCCAGCCCGTGCCCCAGCCCCGCCGTGCCCAGCCCGTGCCCCAGCCCCGCTGTGCCCGTGCCCAGCCCGTGCCCCGCGCCCGTGCCCAGCCCATGCCCAGCCCGGCCATGCTCAGCCCAGCCGTGCCCAAGGCCGTGCCCGTGCCCATGCCCAGCCGTGCCCGAGCCTAGCCCGAGCCCAGCCCGTGCCCCGAGCCCGTGCCCCCAGCCCCGCCGTGCCCGAGCCCAGCCATGCCCCAGCCCAGCCGTGCCCGAGGCCGTGCGCCAGCCCAGCCCGTGCCCCCAGCCCCAGCCCAGCCCAGCCCCTGCCACACCGAGGGGCGGCTTGTTGGCGTTTGCCTCGACGTACACCGTCCTGACCGCGAAGCCGGAGTTCGGCCTGGACTTGTGGGGTGGCACCCAGTTGCTGGAGCTTGCGGACAACCCGCTGGCCTCCGTCGGCGGGGAGAGCACCGTCGGCTTCGTGATCGCGGCCAGGGTGTGGCAGACGCCGGTGCGGGGCCGGCCGATGCGCTAGGTGTACTCGGCGGTCAGGTTGGTAGCACGCGGCCGCTGGTGGAGGTGTCGGCAGCTGCCGACGGGGGCCGGTGGACCGGCTGGTGTCCGTTGACCGAGGTCGCCGAAGAACCTGCCGGTCTTCAGATCTGCCGGTCTTCAGAACCTGTCGGTCTTCGCCGACGCCGGCTGTCGGCGGGTCTGCTGGATCGGTCGATGTCCGCTGGCGGGTCGGTGGGCAGTCCTTCGGGGGCGAGGAGGCTGGGCGGGCGTCCGCGGCTCGACTCGTCGTACTCGACCGGCGACATTCGCCGTACTCGACCAGCGTCAAACTGCTCGGCGTCACTCAGTAACGCGGCTGTCTTCGTCGCCGGCGGTGGGTGGGGCCGTGGCGGTCACCGAGCATGTGCGGGTTCTGCTCGGGCGGGCTGGAGCAGGTGTGAACTTCTTCGGGCTCGGGTGCGTCGTACTGGGCAGCCCGTACGGCGGGCCGTCCGGAGGCGGGGGTCCTCGGGGGACCGGACGGCTCGTGTACCACGTGCTGCCGCGGTCGCGGCCGTCCCGGTGAGACGACCGCCGCGAGGGGTGGCCGCGGCGGCGCGTGGTGGGCTCGCAGGCGGTTCCGGGACGAATTTGCGGTGATAGGGGACACTTATCACCAGCAGCGCCGGTGGCCCTGTTCGGGGTAAAACCGCTGGTCAGACCGCGATTGCAGTCGTCTCACAGTGGTACGCTAGGCCCGCATAACGCTCTTGTCAAGGATAAGGGAGGGGTGCGGGATGCTTGATCTGATCGACTCGTGGGTCGTACACCTGCAGGCGGAGCACAAGGCGTCGAGGACCATCCGCGTCTACGCGACCGGCGTCCGGCAGTACTTCACCTACTGCGCGGAGAAGGGTCTGCCCGAGGTGCTCGACCGCCGGCAGGTGCAGGCATGGATCGCGGGGATGATGGAGTCGGGCCTCGAGCCCACCACCGCCGATGTCCGGCTGACCGCGGTGAAGCGGTTCTCCTGGTGGCTGCACGACGAGGACGAGATCGACACCGACGTCCTGGCGGGCATCAAGGCCCCGAAGATCGGCGAGAAGATCGTCAGGCCCCTGAGCATGGACGAGATCCAAGCCCTGCTCGGCGCCTGCAAGGGCAAGGACTTCCTCGCGCGCCGCGACGAGGCGATCATCCGGCTGATGCTGGACACCGGCCTACGGGCCTCCGAGCTGTGCGGACTCAAGCTGACCGACGTGAAGGTCGTTGCGGGGACTGCCGTGGCGCTCGGCAAGGGCAACAGGGAACGGACCGTGGCGTTCGGAGCTCAGACGGCGCGGGCGCTCGATCGCTGGCTGCGGGTCCGGCGTACCCACGGGAAGGCGAACACGTCCAGCGCCTTCTTCCTCGGTGGGATGGGCCGAACGTTCGGGTACCCGGGGCTGGCCCGCTGCCTGGCGCTCCGCGGCGAGCAGGCCGGTCTGGGACCGGTGAACCCGCACAAGCTCAGGCACACCTGGGCGACCAGATGGCGCAACGCGGGCGGCTCGGAGCAGTCGATGATGGCGCTGGCCGGCTGGACCTCACCGAAGATGATCGCCCGCTACACCCGGGCGACGTCGGCCGAGCGGGCGGTTGCGGAGTCGCAGCAGCTCAACCTCGGCGACCTGTAGAACGGCACACGCGACAGCCTGGCGAATTACAACCATGTATAACGATTCGGTAACGGGGCGATGATTCTCCAATGCGTACATTTCCAACGATGGAGATCACTCATGATGCATCGTGATGTAACCGAGAGTGTACGGGTTGTATGTGAAATGTTGATGATCAGCAGATCCCCGCCTCCTCTGGGCCCTCCAGACTATGGAGCACCGCACGGCACTACGCCCGGGGGGTGTTGTGCAACGAGGCATCCCTTGTGGGACAGTCATTCCAGGTTGAACGCACAAGCCTTATCTACAACGCGAAACGGGCAACCCATCTAGTCCCGGTCTGGTGCTCTAACACCAACGCCGAGAGGGTCACCCGTCGCGCTACCCACCCTGTCAAGAGGAGTAGTCGTGACCAAGAATCCTGGGGGCACTATCCCCCAAGCTGCGCAGGCCACTGCCGCCACTGTCGCACAACGCACAGAGCGCACACAAGACGACCGGGGCCGCAAGGTCCCTCTCGATCACCTGCCGAAGAACCAAGGCGACGCGTCCCTTGCCGGCCGAGCGATGGCCCACCGGCGCTGGGGACTCTGCGAGGACCGTACCGCGGCGACCGCGAAGGCACGCGCCACCTTTCAGGCCAAGTTCCTCGACCAGGCGGGCGGCGACCCGGTCAAGGCAGAGAGCCTCCGGAAGAGTTTCTATGCCGAGCTCGCGCTGAAGTCTGCTCAGGCCCGGCGTCGCAACGCCGCCAGCGCATGATCACCGCGACGGTGATGATCGGGTTCGTGCCCGACGAGGACACCTGGAGCAACGCGGGCGACCGGATCGACGAACGCCACCTCGTACGGCAGCTCGGCGGTATCGGCGGCCGGATCAGCAAGGTGGTCATCGCGATGGGCGCGGCCCGCTACCCGCTGGTCGACCCGAGCCTCGTCCGCGAGTACCTGCCGAAGGGTGTCGACGTCGAGGTCACCGGAGAGCATGCCGACGTCGTTCACCAGGTTGTGGAACAGCTCGACCCGCAGGTGAAGACCGACTGCCACGACTGTATCGAATGGCTGCCTTGCCCCACCCACCTGGTGGCGTGATGAGCGGGTTCGGGGTGGACTACGACGAGCCACCCGTGCCTCCGCCCTACGACGAGGCGGTCGGGGACAACGTCACCTCGATGCCGTATGTCGCGCTCTACCGCAGTGCGCTCGTCGACTCCGAGGGGCTCGAGGGCATCCCGGAGCCGGTGCCGCTGATCACAGCGACGCTGTTCACCGACTCGACCGCGTGGATCGTCGGCAAGCCCGGACACGGCAAGTCGTTCGTTGCCCTCGACATCGCGGGATGCGTCGGCACCGGCCAACCATGGCAGGACCGGGGGGTAATCCAAGGTCTCGTCCTGTATGTCGCGGCCGAGGGTGTTTCCGGGATGAAGCGACGCGTGCGGGCCTGGGAGCAGAGTTACGGCCGCAAGATGACCGGCGTCGTGTGGCTGCCGATGGCTGTCCAGGCAGGCAAGCCGGCCGAGTGGCGAGGCCTTCGGGAACTGGCGGCGGAGCTGAAGCCCGCGATGATCGTGCTCGATACCCAAGCCCGGATCACGGTCGGCATGGAAGAGAACGCCGCCAAGGACATGGGCGAGTTCATCGACGCCCTGGAGAAGCTCCGGCAGGCCACAGGAGCCTGTGTGCTGACCGTTCACCACCAGGGACGCAGCGGCGATCACATGCGTGGCTCCACGGCCATGGATGGCGCAGCAACCACGGTGATCCGCGTCGAGAAGGACGAGGACGTCATCACGGTCAAGAACCCGAAGCAGAAGGACGTGGACGAGTTCGATGACATCGAGCTCAAGCTCACTCCCCGCCTGGAGAGCGCGGTCCTCACTCTGACCGATGGCAAGACCGCTGCCGGGTCGACCGCGGCCACCAAGACAGCGCAGCGGTGGTACGAGACGTTCCAGACCGACAAGGTCACCGCGACCAAGCTGATCGATGCCGAGCTGACCACCAAGGCCACGTTCTACCGCCACGTCCGCGTCCTGATCGACCAAGGTCTCGTGGTGAAGGAAGAGCAAGGCAGATCCACCTACTACAGCCTGAACAGGGTCCCAGTCTCATGAGACTCAGGTTCACGGTCCAGGGTCCCTCACCCATACAGAAAGAGTATGGGTGTGAGACGTGAGACCACGGTCCATGAGACCTACTGAGAGTCTCATGAGACAGGACAAGAAGGCTGACCGAGAAGCCTTCAAAGCCGCACGTGATGCCGGTCTGAAGAAGCGTCAGGCCAAGAGGCTCGCCTACCAGAACCGTCCCACTGAGGAGAACCCGTGATCCTCCTGCAGCTGGTCAGGGACACCCTCGGGATCCTCGCCTTCATCGCGATCCTCACCCCCACCAGCCCACCCGAAGAACCACCCCGTCCCATCATCGAGTTCCACACCCGAGGAGCACACTCATGACCTGGCCCGACGTCGTCTTCTGGGTTGCCTGCTTCGCCTGCTGGGGCTGGATGATCCACTGCTTCACCCGCAAGTGACCCCCACCACCTACTAGGACAGGAGGCCCCCCATGTCGAAGGCTTGGCAAGGGGGGTCCACCTCTGCCTGGAGGAGGGTGCGTGCCCGGGTACTACAGGCCAACCTGGTAGAGAACCAGGGCAGATGCACACTGCAGATCGAGGGTGTGTGCACCGGCGGCCTAGCCGATCAGGTTCACCACACACAAGGCAGAGCAGTAACAGGCGATGATCCGAAGTACTTGGTGGCAGTGTGCCGCGCATGCAACCTGCACATCGGTGAACCGAAACGCTCGAGCCCCGAACACCGACGAGTCAGCCGATGGTGACTCGAAAAAGTTCGGAGAGCCACCCCTCCTACACCCGCTGTACCTGTCTTTTTTGTGTGCGGCTCAGGCGACCGTGACGGGGCTCAGAGGCGGCGGGAGGGTCCTAGCTAGGTGGACTGCCCCGGCTACCGCGTACGCCCCGTCGATGGGGCCGGTGCCCTTGCGCGTGAAGACCCACCGGTCGCCGCGGATCAGCTTCTGCGCCGCCCCTACGTGCTGGTCGAGCATCGGGTCCTTCGGGTGGACCACCTCGCCGGCGACGACGAGATCCTGCAGGCCCATGCACACCTGATCCGTCTCGGCCGTCAGCGCGTCGACTGTGACCCGCGGCGGCGGCCACCAGTCCCCGGAGCCTCTCCGCTTGGTCGCCAGGTCGGCAGCGATCGCTGCGGCGGGTCCCTGGGGGAACCACCCGAGGGTGCGCGGGCGGATCTTGCGGACGAGGCCGGGCAGCTCGCGCCGTACCTGCTGGGTGCAGCCGAACCCGTCCCACTGCTCGACGACCTCAGTGTGGATCTTCCCGTCGATCAACGCAGCGGCGACCAGGGTTGCATGGCTGCCATCGAGGGACACGTCCAGACACAGGGCCGTACGGTCGCGGTGGTCGGCCAGGTCGATCGGGGAGTCGGCGCCTGCCTCTTCCCACTTGGTGGGGTCGATGGCGGGATCGAGCAGAGCCACCCGCATGCACATCACTTCGGTCTTGAAGCCGGTCAGTTCCTCGCCGCCGGCAGCCTTGGCCTTCATCGCCGCGGCCATCAGCACGTCGGGATCGGTACGCCGTCCGAGGTCGGGGCAGGCCATCGCCAGCGCGTGCAGGTCGGTGGGGTCACTGCCCTGTGGGGCGCTCCACTCGAACAGCCCGAGGCGCGGGTCTCCCTTGCCTGTCTCGATGTAGGTGATGGCGGGCAGTCGCAGCGAGTCCAGCACGATCGCACTGTGGTCACCCTGGTTGCTGATGGCCACGACCTGCGCATCCCAGACGGCGTTCATCGCGTTGACGGCGGCGTTCCAGGTGTCGAAGCTGTTGTGCTCGCGGAGCTCGTCGAGCAGCAGCCGGTCGATGGTCAGTGATCTGCCGGCGCGCTTGTTGCTCGCGGCGAACTTGTACTGACTGCCCCACCTCGTGGTGAGCATCTCCTCGCCGATGGTCTTGCGCACCGGATTGGCGGGCATCTCCTCGGCCAGGTACTCGTTGGCCTCGGCCATGTCGCACACCGCCTGCCAACTGGCCTTCGCGTACTGCCGGTCGGTGGAGGTGCCGAGCACCATCCCGACCTGGATCACGAACAGCCAGAACAGGACGAGCTTGCGCGCCCACGTGGTCTTGCCCTGCTGGCGGGCGATGAGGATCAGCACAGTACGGAACCGGGGCCTACCGTCCTCGAGGAGTTCGCCGGCATGGATCGACAGCCACTCCTGCCAGGGGTCGTTCGGCTCACCGAGTACGTCACGGCAGAAGTCGTTGAAGTCGAAGCCCCACGACGTCTCTGGGGTCAGCTCACGTAGCGGCGGAGTCCACAGCCGGGGGGTTGTTGACCCGAGCACCACGCCGGGCTCGGAGCTCGTCGAGTGGGTTGCTACCTCTGCCGTCACGGTCGCCTCCCTTCGCGGTCGCCGCACGAGCGCGGGGGGTCATCAGCAGGGACTCGAGGGCGGCCAGCAGGAGAGGGCCGGTCTTGTCGACGTCGCCCCCGTCGTCGATCGCAGCGCCGTACGTGGCGGCCAACTCGACGGCCGCCAGGTCCGCACCGTCGACCGCAGCGGCTGCCTTGCGCACGACATCCTCAAGCCCCATACCACGAGAGTAACCCTCAAGTTGTAAATGAGGGTTACACTCACAGCATGAAGTGGCCGTGGTCGCGTGAGGTGGAGGAGCGGTCCTCCTGGTCGATCAGTGATCCCGCGATGGCTGCGTTCTTCAATGTCGGCCCGCAGAACCTGTCCGGCGTCCCCGTGAACGAGACCACCGCGCTTGGCCTGTCGGCTGTCTGGCGGTCCGTCTCGCTGATCTCCAGCACCATCGCCTCGGTCCCACTTCGGACCCTGCGCGACAAGGCCGGCGTACGTGACCAGGTGCCGTCGTTCCTCGACAACCCTGGCGGCCCTGACGGGCCTACGCCGTTCGAGTGGGTCGAGATGGTGCTCGCGCACCTGGTCATCCACGGCAACGCCTACCTCGCACACGTGTGGAACGGCGGCGGCGCCCTGGTCGCCCTTGTCCCGATGCACCCGCTGGCAGTTGACCCGCAGTGGGAGAAGGACTCCAACGACAAGCTGACCGGTCGCAAGGTGTTCAAGGTCAGCCTCGACGACGGCACGACCCGTACGTTCACGCAGGACGAGATGACCCAGGTGATGGCCCTGTCGCTCGACGGGCTGAAGGGGCTCTCGCCCATCACGGTGGCGCGCCTGTCGCTCGGCACCACGATCGCCGGCGACCGTGCCGCGGCGAACATGTTCGGCAGCGGGCCCCTTATCGCGGGCATGGTCACTCCCGAGGACGACATCACCGAGGACGACGCCAAGCAGATCAAGGCGGACCTGCAGGGGAAGCTGACCGGCACCGAGAACGCCGGAACCATCGCGGTCATCAACCGCAAGCTCAAGTTCACGCAGTGGTCCACCAGCAACGAGGACGCCCAGTTCCTCCAGTCGCGGCAGTTCCAGATCGAGGAGATCGCCCGCTGGTACGGCATCCCACCGTTCGAGCTGATGCAGACCGAGAAGCAGACGTCCTGGGGTACCGGCATCGAGTCGCAGCAGCGCGGCCTGGCCCGCACCGTGCTCTCCCCGTGGGGTCAGCGCGTCGAACAGCGGCTGTCCCGGCTGCTGTCCAAGAACCAGTTCGCAGAGTTCGACTTCGCCGGCCTCGAGCGGGCCAACCCGACCGACGAGATCCGCCTGCTGATCGAGCAGGTCAAGGGCGGGCTGCTGACGCTCAACGAGGCACGGGCCATCCGCAACCTTCCGCCCGTCCCGAACGGCGACACCGTCGCGGCCCCTGAGGGCGTCGCTACGCCCCCGGCAACCGAAGAGGTACCGACGTGACCAACCTGACCCGGTACAGCGTCCAGTGCCGCGCCCAGCTCGACGGCAACACCCTCGTCGGGCATGCCGCCGTGTTCGGCCAGATGGCCAAGGTCGGCAACGGCTACGAGCAGCTGTCGGAGCGTGCCTTCGAGGACGTGCTCAAGCTCCCCGACTCCGACGTCACCTCGCTGTGGAACCACGATCCGCAGTACCTGCTGGGCCGCCAGTCGGCCGGCACGCTGCGGGTCCGCGCCGACAGCGAGGGTTTGGCATTCGAGAACGACCTGCCGGACACCAGCTATGCCAATGACCTCCGCGTGCTGCTTGCCCGCGGCGACATCACCGGCGCGTCCTTCGGGTTCATCCCCGACCTGGACAAGTCGACCTGGACGCGGGCCGCAGACGGCTCGCAGATCCACACGATCAACGGGATCAAGTACCTGAGGGACGTGTCCCCGGTGACCTTCCCGGCATACAGCGGCGCCGGTGTGGCGCTGCGCTCGTACGACTTCGGGCAGCCGTCCGGCCGCTCGCAGCTGATCCTCGCCCGTGCGCGAGTCACCTCAAGGAGAGGTAGCAGATGACGATCGAAGAGCTGCTCGCCGCGCTACAGGCGATCATCGACCAGGCCACCGCACCCGATGGCACCGAGCGGGCCCTGACTGACGAAGAGATCGAGCGGTACGAGAAGCTCGAAGTCGAGCTCGCCGCCAAGCGCAAGGATGTCGAGATCCGCTCCCGGCAGGCCGCGTACGTGACCCCGACCACCACCCCCGTCCTCGCCACGGGCTCCTCGAAGAAGGCCGAGGACAGCCTCGAGCGGGCCTTCAACCACTACCTGCGCACCGGACAGCAGAACTCCGACATCGTCGAGCTGCGCGCCCAGAGCGTCGGCACCGACTCGGCCGGCGGGTACACCGTCCCCGACTCGATGCGGGACAAGCTGACCGAGCGACTCAAGGCGTTCGGTGGCCTGGCCGGCGCGGTGGAGGAGATCTCCACCTCGAGCGGTGAGCCGCTGCGGTGGCCGACCCTCGACGACACCGCGAACTCCGGTGTGATCGCTGCTGAGGGCACTGCCCCTGCCAGCGGTGGCGCCGACCTGGTGTTCGGCGAGAAGGTGCTGGGCGCGTTCAAGTACGTCGCTCCGGGTGCCTCGAACCTCCCGCTGCGCGTGTCCGTCGAGCTGCTCCAGGACTCTGCGTTCGACATCGAGGCGCTGGTCACCCGCAAACTGGGCGAGCGCATCGCTCGCAAGCAGGCCGTGGACTGGGTCAGCGGCGCGGGCACCACCCTGCCGTTCGGCATCACGACCGGCACCAGCGGTACCGCGTTCACCTCGGCGGGCATCACCTACGCCGAGCTGGTCGCGGCGGTCCACGAGGTCGACCCCGAGTACCGCGAGAACGCGAAGTGGGCGTTCAACGACGCCACGCTCGCGAAGATCGAGACGCTGGTCGACGGCCAGGGACGCCCGCTCCTGAACATGCAGAACGACGGCATCTCCGGCGGGCCGACGAACAAGACCCTGCTCGGCTACCCGGTCGTCATCGACCAGGCGTTCGCCACCTACACCGACGGTGGCACGAACAAGTGGGGCGTGTTCGGCGACCTGCAGGCCGGCTACGTCATCCGCCGCGTCAAGGATCTGACCCTGATCGTGAACCCGTACTCGCGGGCCAACGAGGGGCAGGTCGAGTACACGCTGTGGGCTCGGGCGGACGGGGTCCCGCAGGACACCAACGCCTACCGCGTCCTCATCAACGCGGTCTGATCGGAGGTTCTGAGATGAGCAAGCGAACCATCAAGGAGCTGGGCGAGCGTCGCGCCGAGCTGGAGGCGGAGCTCACCACGCTTCGCCAGGAGCTCGCCGCACGCGCCGGCGAGGTCGACGAGCCCGAGGTCCAGACCGCGGACAGCAAGCCCGCGGTGAAGACCACGGCCAAGAAGTAGCGGGAGGAGGCGGCAGAGATGTGGGCACCTGACTACGTCACGGAAGAGGACCTGAAGGCGTACCTGCGCATCAGCGACTCGGTCGACGACATGCAGATCGCCTGGGCCATCCCTGCCGCCTCCCGCGCCGTCGACCAGCACTGCAACCGGCAGTTCGGCCTGGTCGACATTCCCGAGGCACGGACCTACACGGCGAGCTGGGATCGAGGTCGCGGCCGGTACGTCGTTGCCATCGACGACCTGATGACGGTCACGGGACTGTCCATCACCGGCGACGCTGCTGTCACCGACTACTCGCTCCAGCCGAGCAACGCCGACGTCAAGGGCAAGCCCTGGACGTCCCTCATCCTCAACGAGGGCGGCACTCGCACCGAGGACGGCATCAGCATCACTGCCCGCTGGGGCTGGACTGACGTCCCGCTCGCGGTCCAGCAGGCGACTCTCCTGCAGGCGTCCCGGTTCTTCGCCCGCCGTGACGCAGCGTTCGGGGTCGCCGGTTCGCCGGACATCGGCTCCGAGATGCGGCTGCTGGCCAAGGTTGACCCTGACGTCGCAGTCGTCCTGAGTCCGTACCAGCGGTGGTGGGCTGCGGTATGAACCTCGGCGACGTCATGGACGAGATCGCGGACAGCGTCCGCACCATCACCGGGCTGCGGGTGTACGCCTACCCGCCCAACAAGATCGCTGCCCCCGCGGCGATCGTCACCTACCCGGACACCTACACCTTCGACGAGACCTACGGCCGGGGCATGGACCGGATCTCCGACCTGCCCGTGATCGTGCTGGTCGGCAAGGTGTCCGACCGGGCGTCCCGCGACAACGTCGCCAAGTACGTCAACGGATCCGGGTCCACCTCGATCAAGGCTGCTGTCGAGGCCGGCGCCCACACCGCGTTCGACACCGTCCGCGTCACCGGGGTCTCGTTCGACGTCATCGGCATCGGCGCCGTGGAGTACCTCGGCGCCACCTTCACCCTCGACATAGCCGGACAAGGAGTCTGACCATGGCGTTCAAGCACGGCAAGGACACAGTCATCACGCTGGACGGGGACGACCTGTCCGCGTTCACCACCACGAGCGAGCTGAACCGCTCGGCCGACAGCCACGACGTGACGACCTACGGCAAGTCCGCCCACGTCTACGTGGGTGGCCTGCTGGACGGCAAGGCCAGCATGTCCGGGATCTACGACAGCACGGCAGTCACCGGCCCCCGGGCGATCATCCGCCCCCTGCTGGGGACCGTGGTTGAACTGGTCCGCAAGCCCGAAGGCACCGGCACCGGCAAGCCGGTCGACACGATGGACGTGCTCGTCTCCGGCTACGTCGAGACCAACCCGGTCGCCGACATGGTCACCTGGTCGTGCGAGATGCAGATCTCGGATGCCGTCGTCAGCACCACCTCGGCGTGATGGGCATGGACAAGGACAAGCTCCTGGCGCCCCGCGCCGCGACGGCGTCGGGGATGCCTGAGGGCACGGTCGAGGTCGAGGGCATGGGGACCGTGCGGGTACGCGGCCTGTCCCGCGGCGAGGTGTTCGGGGTGCAGCAGCGCGGCGACACCGCCTCCAGCGAACGCCTGATCCTCGCCTGCGGGATGGTCGAGCCCGAGCTGACCGAGCGCGAGGTCGGCCAGTGGCAGACCGTGTCACCGGCCGGCGAGATCGAGCCCGTCGTCAACAAGATCCAGGAGCTGTCGGGTCTCGCGAAGGGCAGCGAGAAGGAGGCGGTGGTGTCGTTTCGAGACGACGCCGGACCTGGAGTTCGAGTTCTACCTGGCGACGAAGCTGGGAATGACGGTGGGCCTGCTCCGGGAGCAGATGAGCAGTGACGAGTTCGTCCGGTGGGGGATCTACTACGCCCGCATCGCACAGAGGGAAGAGCTTGAACGACTGAAGGCTGAGGGAGGCGAGCAGGGATGACGGACGCGATCAAGGTCGAGGGGCTCGCCGAGTTCACCAAGAACCTGAAGAAGCTCGACAGTGACCTCCCGAAGGCGCTACGGGTGGCGTTCAACGGCTGCGCTGACGTGGTCGTCAACGACGCCCGGCAGAAGATCCCCACCAAGTCCGGCAAGGCCAAGGCGTCAGTGAAGTCCCGCTCGACCGCCACCGCCTCCCGCATCGTCGGCGGCTCCAAGCGCGTCCCGTACTACCCGTGGCTCGACTTCGGCGGACGGGTCGGCAAGAACCGCTCGGTGAACCGCCCGTTCATCAAGCACGGCCGGTACATCTACGACGCGTACTTCGACAACCGGGCGCGCTACGCCGAGCTCGTCGAGCAGGCACTGCTGGACGTGGCCCGCCAGGCAGGGATCGAGGTCGACTGATGGCCGGTAAGCCGCAGGTCACGCTGACGTTCGCGGGCGACTCGAGCAAGCTGGAGTCCGCGTTCGACAAGGTCGGCTCCTCCGCCCGCCAGATGGACACCGACGTCGGCAACGCGTCCGGCAAGATCCGCGACACCGCCCCGTCGTTCGACCGCGCCGGCGAAGCAGCGGACGGCGCCGAGGGCAAGGCGCAGGGGTTCTCCGACACCCTGACCGGCACCAAGGACCTGATGGGCGGCGTCGGGGAGATCGCCAAGGGCAACCTGTTCGACGGCTTCGTGATGGCCGGACAGGGCGCGGCGGACCTCGCGGGCGGCATGGCGAGCTTCCTGATCCCGATGGGCAAGACCGGGATCATTAACGCCATGGCCGGAGCGCAGAAGGCGCTGAACGCTGTCATGCGGATGAACCCGATCGGGCTCGTGGTCACTGCCCTGGTGCTGCTGGTCGCCGGAATCGTCATCGCCTACAAGAAGTCCGAGACCTTCCGGACCATCGTCGACGGCGCGATGAAGGGCATCAAGACGGCGTTTGGCTGGGTCATCGACAAGGGCAAGGATCTCGTCGGCTGGTTCTCCGGGTTACCGGGCAAGATCAGCGGCTTCTTCCGTGGGGTGACCGACGCGGGTGGGCGGCTGGTCGGCTGGTTCAAGGAACTGCCCGGCAAGATTGGGGGCTACCTGAGCGCCGTCCCCAAGGCCGGTACGACGATGCTGAACTGGTTCAAAGGCATCCCCGGCAAGATCGGGGGGTTCTTCGGTGGCCTCGCCAACACGATCAAACGGCCATTCACCTCAGCGTTCTCCGGGATCAAGTCCGCCTGGAACAGCACCGTTGGCGGCAAGGGGTTCTCGGTCCCCGACTGGATCCCCGGTCTCGGTGGCAGAGAGTTCCGCATCCCCAGCTTCCACACCGGCGGCATCATGCCGGGGGCACCCGGACAGGAAGGTCTCGCGCTGCTGCAGGCCGGTGAGCGAATCACCCCCGCCCACGCCTCCGGCGGCGCCGGCACGATCGTCATCGCAGGCGACGGATCGAAACTCGGGGACCTCCTGGTCGAGGTGCTGCGGAAGTCGATCCGGAACCAGGGCGGCGTCGTGCAGACCGTGCTGGGACCCCGATGAGCGACATCCGGGTCGAGCTGCAAACCGACGCGGAGACGTGGACGGACATCACGTCCGATGTACGGGTTGACAGTGGCATCGAGATCACCAGGGGCAGGACCGGCGAGTCCGGGCAGGCCCCGCCGGCGGCGTGCTCGTTGACCCTGAACAACCGCGGTGGGCGCTACTCGCCGCGTAACCCCACGTCGGATCTGTACGGCAAGATCGGCCGCAACACCCCGATCCGGGTAGTCATCGAGGCGGACGCGACGTACGACGCCTTCAGTCAGTCCAGCGGCACCGGCGACCTTTCGTTCACCCACACGCCAGCCGGCAAACCGACAGGCGTCGCGCTGATCCTGTGGGAGGTCAACACCACGTCCTCCAGCCTGTTCTCTGTGAAGTACGGCGGCGTCACGATGACGCGCAAGCTCTTCGCTGGCTTCACGCTCGGCAGCCTGAATGCTGTCGGGTCGGTGTACTTCCTCAGCGGCCCCGTGCCGGAAGGGCCACAGTCCGTCGTCGTGGACACCGCCTCCACGGTCCTGCGGCACGCCGCTGTGCACACCGTCACCGGGGGCAGTGGCGCGGAGCTGGACGCGACAGTGATTGGCCAGAGCGGCGGGACGCCGGGTGCCAACCCCGGGCGGAACCTTCTTACCACCAAGAGATCTTGCCTGTTCGGGTCGCTCTTGAGCGACCTGAACGACGGGTCCACGATCACGCCGCGCAATTCCTTCACCGAGTCAGGCGAAACGGACGTGGGCAACGAGACCGTCGCGTCATCGCGGTGGCCGACGTCGTTGCCTCCCACCACTTACACGGTCGGCTGGAACGCCTCGTCCGCGCACTACGGACTGATCGGCATATCGGTCCGGGCCGCGAACTACCGGTTCTACGGTGAGGTGGCAGAGTTCCCCGGCCGCTACGAGCTGTCCGGCAACGACGCGTGGATCCCGATCGAGGCAGCCGGGATCCTGCGCCGCCTGGGCCAAGGCGACGAGCCGTCGTCCACGGGCCTGCGCGCCTTCCTGGAGCCCTCGGCAGGGCTGTTCAGGTACTGGCCGCTGTCCGGTGGCGTCGGGACCCAGTACAGCCTCGACATCGCTCCGGTGTGGGGACAACAGACAACGGGCTTCCGGCTCTACAGCGAGGGCCCCGGGTCGTTCCGGTACGGCGAACCACTCGAGGTCTCCGAGACCGGCTCCGCCGGCAGCGACACCAACTACCTCGGCACCGGTATGGCGCTGTTCCACACCGACAGTGCACCGATCCGAGCGGACGTCGCCAACGGCTACCTTCAATGGGCTGTCGACTTCGTGTTCCAGGCCCCGTCGCTGGGCTCGTTCCAGATGATCATGCCGGACTACTCCGGCTGCCTGTGGACCCTGTACATGTTCGGCTCGACGGACGAACTGCAAGTTGGCTTCACCGACCCGGCAACCGGCCCTATCGGGTTCCTGATCGTGGACGACGTCACCGCGCTGAACGACGGCCTACCGCATCACGTCCGGTTCCAGGTCGAACCGACCGGTGTAGCTGACTCGAAGTTCACGGTCTGGATCGACGGTGCGCAGATCTCGACGGGGACGCAGTCGGGCTATCGGTCGTCAGGACTGTCAGTGATCCGGTTCGACTACGCCCGGTCGAGCGCGGCGGAGTCCTGGATCACCCTCGCGCATGTCGCCGTGTTCGCTGACTCGGCGTCGGTGGTGTGGCCTTCAGCGGCTGACGTCACCGACGCCGCCCGTGGGTACGCCGGCGAACTCGCGGGCGAGCGGATCGAACGGATTCTCGGCCTTGCTGACATCTCGTTGCAGAACGTCGGTGCCTTGGCCGACACGATGCCGATGGGGCCGCAGTACAACGAAGCCCAGTTGAAGCAGCTGCGCGACGCCGAGGGCGCCGACATGGGCACCCTCGCTGAGCCCCGCGACGCACTCGGCCTGCTGTACCGGACACACGGAAGCCTCTACAACCAGACCCCGGCACTCACGTTGCAGTTCGACGGCGGCCACGTGTCGACCCCATTCGAGCCGGTCGACGACGACCAGAACACCCGCAACGACGTCACCGCGGTACGCCGCGGCGGCGACAGCTACCGGATCTTCCAGGAGACCGGGCCTCTGTCGATCGCGCCGCCGCCGCTGGGCGTCGGCCGGTACAAGGATGAGGTCACCGTCAATATCGAGTCCGACGACCTGCTGCCGCCCGTTGCCGGCTGGCTGCTGCACCTCGGCACCCTCGACGCCGCCCGCTACCCGTCCATCACGGTCAACCTCGCCGCGCCCGACATCGCCCCGCTGATCGCGGACGCGTTGGCGGTCGACGTCGGGGACAGGATCGAGATCAACGGAGCCGCAGCGGCGAACATCTACGACGATCTCAGTCTCCTGGTCCAGGGCTACTCGGAATCCATTGGCGCCGTCGAGCACACCATCACCTACGTGTGCGCACCGGCCGACCGATACGAGGTGTTCGAGCTGACCGACGTGGGCACCCGTCTCGGCTCCGGTGACACGACGCAGCTGTGGTCCAACATCTCCTCCACCGCGACCAGCATGCAGGTCCGCACCGAGGACGGCGTGACGTTGTGGACGACCGACCCTGCTCAGATGCCGATCTCGATCATGGTGGCCGGTGAGGAGATGACAGTGACCGCGATCTCCGGCACGACTCCCGGCGCCATCCAGACGTTCACGGTGATCAGGTCGGTGAACGGTGTTGTGAAGGCTCAGGACGACGGCCTGCAAGCCGTTGTCCGACTCAAGCGTCGCGCCGTCCTGGCGCTCTAGAGAGGAACTCTGATGGCCTGGACCCCGCCCCGCACCTGGGTTGCCGGCGAGCAGCCCACTGCGGCGATCTTCAACACCCACATCAGGGACAACTTCCTTGCCCTGGACACCGGCCCGTACAGCTACGCGCACCTGAACGCCGACGTGGCCGCCGGAACGTCTGGCGTGTGGACCGATATCACGTCGTGGAGCGTCGACAACAGCGACACCGTCACGTACTCGGGCGGGACCTGGACCCTGCCGCCCGCCGGCCGCTACCTGGTGTTCGCGTCCATCTCGTACACCGCGAACGCGACAGGCAGCCGCGGCATCCGGCCCGTGATCAACGGCGTGGTCGGGCAGAACATCCTGGTTCCGACCGTCACCACGGCGACCTACCAAGCGACGGTGCAGATCTACAACGAGGTCGTCTTGGGGGCTGCCAGCACGATCAAGTTCCAGGCGCACCAGAACAGCGGCGGCGCCCTGAACCTCCGGGGCGATACCGCCGGTCTGTACTCGCGGGTGGGCGTACGACGGGTGGGCAACTGACATGACCGTTCAGGCAGGTGACCCGGGTCCGGTGATCGAGCGGCTGATCCGGATCGAGACCAAGCAGGACGTGGCGCTGCAGCAGTCGGCGGACCACGAGGGACGCATCCGGGCGCTCGAGCAGGACAACACCCCGGGCGGCCATCAGGACCACGAGGGCCGGATCCGGCGCCTGGAGCGAGCTGTCTGGATCTCAGCCGGTCTGGCCGCGGCCGGCGGTGGAGTGGTCGGGCAGTTGGTCGCCCCCCTCATCGGCGGGTAGCCCACGGACAGCAGCGCCCGCCGGACCCCTCCCGGCGGGCGCTGCGTTTCAGGTGTTGCATCTGCAACAGGTGCGAGATTCCTCGCACCTGCCTACCGGCCCCGGACCCACCAGCCGACGCAGCAGCCGATGACGAACGCGAAGCCCGTGATCAGGACCCACTCGACCAACGGCATCGAGATCCGGATCGCCTCGCCGATCACTGCTGCTGCTCCGGGTAACGGGCGTCCAGCTGATCCACGGCCAATTGGACGCCGTAGAGGGTGCGCCGAAGTTCGGCCTCGGCTGCCGCGAATTCCGCTGACGACGGGTCCTCCGCGTGGCTCTCCCGGAGAGCCTGGATCTCGTCGAGTGCCTCGTTGATGGCGTGCTCGATCTGGTCGAGCCGCTCCCGGCGGGTCACGACCGCTCTGTCTTGATGCGCTCGAGCGCGGTGATGCAGACCCGCAGCTCCGCCTCGACGGCGGCCATGTCCATCGTGGACGGGTCCAGGCGCGCATTCCAGCCGGCCTCATAGCCCTGGTCATAGCACCACCGCTCGGTCTCGGTGGCGGTCTCGAAGTCGTAGTCGGGCAGTCCCTGCTCAGGAGTGCTCTGGTTGGATGGGCTCACGGGCGGACCTCCAGTGTCCGTTCGAGGCCCTCGTCAGTGGTGGCTCACTGGCGGGGGCCGCTGTGAAGGATAGGGCGACCCACAACGCTTCCAACCAGCACACTTGTACGCTTTGAGTGCACAACGTTCACTCGCGAATAGGGGACACTTTGTCCATGAAGTGGTTCGGTCGCCGGCAGAGGCCGGGCACGATGCGCAAGTCGGACAACCCCGACCAGGCGCACCTGCGGGAGTTCGTCCAGACGCGCCAGGGCGTCGAGGGGTTCGTCGAGCCGCGCACCGCGGTGACGGAGTACACGCTGCTCCTGGTCGCCGTCGACGGTGAATGGACCCGTCGCCGGGTGCCCTCGGTCGAGTGGGCGCACAACTTCCTGAACAAGCTGGGCATCCCGTCGTACGACGCGGCCGTCGTGGGGTACCCGCCGCGGATGCGTGAGTACAACGCCCGCCAGAAGAAGAACGGGCTGGCTTAAAAGTCTGGCCCAAGAGCTCTGAGCGCTGTGGTGCTGGTGTGCGACTCGCGAACGCGGTGTGCTGGATGCGATCGGGGTCGGTCAGAGGATGGGCACGCGCTGGCGCGTGGTGGTGGTGAGGTTGACGTCGACTGTGCCTAGTAGCAGGCCGGTCTCGGAGCCCAGGCGGGTGTTGACTCGGCCCAGTGGGTCGGCGAGGACGCTGCGGCCGATGCCGAGTGGGTCGGTTCCTGCTGGGGGAGTCCATGCCTGGTCGCATGCCAGGAGCCAGGACTGGGCGTCGGATGCGCGGGCTCGGGTGAGCAGATCCCACTGTTCCTCCTTGCCGGGGCCGGCGCCCCATGAGGCCGGTACGACGATCAGTTGTGCGCCGAGGCGTCCCAGTGCGCTGAACTGGTCGGCGAAGCGCAGGTCGTAGCAGGTCGCCAGCCCGACGGTCACGCCCTGAAGATCGAAGGTCACCAGATCCTTGCCGGGGGCAACCAGATCGGACTCTCGTGAGCCGAAGGCGTCGTACAGGTGGATCTTGCGGTACGACGTCTCGACGCCGGGGCCGGTGGCGAGCAGTGTGTTGTGCACGCGGCCGTCGGTCGAGGGCTCGAACAGGCCGGCGATGACGACCACGCCGGCTTCCTCTGCGACCTTGCGTAGGCCGGTTGCGAACGGTCCGTCGAGGGGTTGGGCCACTGCTCGGAGGTCGCTGCCAAATGCCGCGAGCGTGGCTTCTGGGAGAGCGACCAGGGAGGCGCCGGCGTTGGCGGCCCGGCGTACGGCTTCGGTTGCTAGAGCTAGATTGGCGACTGGGTCTGCGCCGGTCAGGATCTGGGCGGCGGCGACCCGCAGCGTCGACGGCACGTCGCCCTGCGGTCCAGGCCGGCTAGCGGTCAGTGGCGTTGACTGGGATGTCATTAGCCCTCCTAGGCTGTATACATTGAGTATGCAATTGAGTGGGGACTCTGGCCGCGATCGTGCCTACCAGTACCTGCGGGGGACTGTGTTGAGCGATCCCGCGGTGTCCGGGACGTTCATCAACGAGCAGGCGGTCGCGACCGAGGTCGGGATCTCGCGGACGCCGGTGCGTGAGGCATTGCTGATGCTGGCTGCGGAGGACCTGGTCCAACTGGTCCCGCACCGGGGAGCGTTCGTCGCGCCGGTGCCGGGGCGGGAGATCGCCGAGATGATGCAGGCGCGCGGGGTGATCGAGTGCTGGGCGGCGACGTCCTGCCTGGCGGCCGGTACGACGCCGGTCGCGCCGATGTCCGCCGTACTGGAGCAGCAGCGGGCGATTGTCGAGTCCGGTGACGCCAAGGAGTTCATCGAGCTGGACAGCCAGTTCCACGCGCTGCTGATCGAGGCGGCGGGGAACTCGGTGCTCGGTCGCCTGTACGACAGCTTGCGGGCGCGGCACGTGCTGCTGGGGGTTGTGGCGCTTCGGCGTAGTGCCACTCGGCGGCAGGACGTGCTGGCCGAGCACCAGGCCATCGTGGACGGCCTGGCGTCCGGCGACACGGCGGCTGCCGAGGCGGCGATCCTCCGCCACCTCGACACCACCGGCAGCATCCTCATGCAGGGCTGAGCCGACTGGCTGGCTGCTGTAGCTGGGGATGTCGTCGGGCCGGGGCGTGCCAGGCCGGGTTCTACGGAGCTGGGCGGTGCTGGGCCGAGTCACGCGGGGCTGGGCCGGGCTGCGCCGAGTCATGCCGGGGCGAGCCGTCCAGGGCTCGACGGTGCTGGGCCGGGTCGTGCAGGGCTGGGCGGTGCACGACCCGGCCGCGCCGTACTGGGCAGCGGCGGCCTGACTCATGCAGTGGCTGCAGCGTCTTGCGGGCTGGCCGCTACGTCGTCCTGCACAGCCCGGCCGAGGCGCAGGCCTACCAGGGTGACCAGGCAGGCGACCACGATGTACGCCGCGATCACGTAGCCCGTGCCGGCCTTGGCCAGGAAGTACGTGAACGCCAGCGGGGCCAGGGCTCCGCCGATGACGCCGGCCAGGGTGTACGCGAGCGAGCTGCCTGTGTAGCGCAGCCGGGCGGTGAACTGCTCGGACACGAACGCCGCCTGCGGGCCGTACATCAGTGAATGGAACACCAGCCCGATCACTACACCAGGCAGCACAGTGGCCAGCGACGACGCGATGGCGAAGAACACCACGCTCCACACGGCTCCGCCGACCGCGCCGATCCCGTAGATCAGGCGGCGGCCGTACCGGTCGGACAACCAGCCCGACAGCGGGATCAGCACGACCTGGAACGCGGAGCCGACCAGTACGGCGGTGACTGCCTGGCCGCGGCTCATGTCGAGCTCCTGCGTCGCGTACGTCAGCACGAACACGGCGAACATCGCGTACAGCACGTCCGGCCCGACCCGGGCCAGGATGGCCGCGACCAGGCCGCGGCCCTGCGTGCGGAACACCTCGGTTACCGGTGCGGTCGGCCGGTCGCCGCGCGCCTCCAGCTCCTTGAACACCGGCGTCTCCTCCAGCTTGGTCCGGATCAGCAGACCGAACCCGACCAGTACGGCGGACAGCAGGAACGCGACCCGCCAGCCCCAGCTGAGGAACGCGTCCTCGGAGAGGGCGCCGGCCAGCACAGCCAGTACGCCGTTCGCCATCAGCGTGCCCAGCGGAGGTCCCACCTGCGCGGCCGACGCCCAGAAGCCGCGCTGACCGGCCTGGCTGAACTCGCTGCTGAGCAGGACCGCTCCACCCCACTCGCCGCCGACTCCGACGCCCTGCACGAAGCGCAGGAAGACCAGCAGGGCCGGCGCGATCGCACCGGCCTGGGCGTGCGTCGGCAGGAGCCCGATGAAGAAGGTGGCGACGCCGATCAGCAGCAGGGTCGCGACCAGCACGCGCTTGCGGCCGATCACGTCGCCGAGGCGGCCGAAGAAGATGCCGCCGAGCGGGCGGGCGACGTAGCCCACGGCGTACGTGGCGAACGCCTGGAGCGTGCCGGTCAGGGGGTCGCTGCCGGGGAAGAACAGGTCGCCGAAGACGAGCGCGGCGGCGGAGCTGTAGACGGCGAAGTCGTACCACTCCAGCGACGTGCCGGACAGGCTCGCGGCGAACGCCTTGTAGAGACTCCGGCGGTCGCCCTGGGACGCGGCCGCGGGCTGCGGACCGGACGTGGTGGGCACTGGGCCAGTGGGCGTTGGCATCGGGTGGACCTCCTCGGGACGATGCTCCATACTCGTCGTATACAACGTGTCACGCAAGCGGTGGTGTGAGATTTCTGCCGAGTGACACGCCGAGTAGCAGGCTCACAGGAGGTTCTGATGGCTCAGGTTCTGCGATTCACGCTCCCGGACGGGGCGGTGCGGGAGATCGAGGTGCGGTACGCGCTCAACGCCGGGTACGCCGGGCGGGACACCACGCAGGTCCAGCACCACGTCGACGAGCTGGCTGAGCTGGGCGTGCCGGCGCCGGGGCGGATCCCGACGCTGTACCCGCTGTCAGCGACGCTCGTCAGTCGGCCGGAGGTGATCCAGGTCGCCCACGCCCGTACGTCGGGGGAGGCGGAGTGGGCGCTGGTGGTCGGCGACGGGCCGGACGACCTGCTGCTGGCGGTGGCGTGCGACCACACGGATCGGGCGCTGGAGGTGCACGGGGTCGCGTGGAGCAAGCAGACGGCGCCGGACGTGCTCGGCGACGTCGCGTGGCCGCTGGCGTCGGTGGAGGGTGAGCTGGACGAGTTCACGCTGAAGGCGTGGGTGCGGCACGGCGGCGAGGAGCAGCTGATCCAGGACGGCACTCTCGCGCAGCTGCTGCCGCCGTCGTACTGGGTGAAGGAGCTGGGTGAGCTGCTGCGGCCCGGGACCGTGCTGCTGAGTGGGACGATTCCGATGATCGCCGGGGTGGACCAGTTCGCCGACGCGTGGCGGGTGGAGCTGAGCGACCCGCGGGGGCTGACCAGCAGGATCGAGTACGCCGTGGAGCAGCTCGCCGAGGCGTGGGACTGAGATGGGGCTGAGGCAGGGAGGGGACTGAGATGAAGGCCGAGCACGAGTTCTTCGCGGTCGACGGGGTCGAGTGGACCGACGCCGGCGGCGGGATCACGCAGCGAATTCTGAGCGAGGGGCCCGACAACGATCTCACCCGCATCGCCCGCTGGGCTCCGGGGACGGTCTCAGGCGAAGAGGTGATCCGGCACGAGTACTTCGAGGAGGTCTACCTGCTGGAGGGCTCGCTGACAGATCTCACCCTGGGCAAGACCTTCGGCGCTGGGGAGTACGCCGCCAGACACCCCGGCATGCCCCACGGCCCGTACAGCACCGCGGAGGGCTGCACGATGCTGGAGATCCGCTACCCGGTCGGGTAGCGGATCTCCAGCAGCTCAAACTCAGCTGGCCGCGGCGGCCAGTTCTACCAATGTGCGGACCGAGTAGCCGGTGCCGCCGGTGGGGGTGTAGCCGGACGGGCCGCCGTCGTTGAAGGCGGGGCCGGCGACGTCGAGGTGCACCCAGTCGATGCCGTCGGCAACGAAGTCGCCGAGGAAGGCGGCCGCGGCGAGGGCGCCGCCCCAGGGTTCGCCGGTGATGTTGGCCAGGTCGGCGACCTTCGAGTGCGAGCGCAGCTTGTCGAGCATCTCCGACGGGATCGGCAGCGGCCACATCGCCTCGCCGGCCGCGATCGCGGCGTCGACGACCCGCTCGCGGGCGGTGTCGGTGTTCGCGAACGCACCGGCCACCTTGGTGCCCAGGGCAACGACACAGGCGCCGGTCAGCGTCGCCACGTCGACGATCAGGTCGGGGGCGTCCTCGGACGCGCGGACCAGCGCGTCGCCGAGCACGAGCCGGCCCTCGGCGTCGGTGTTCAGCACCTCGACGGTCTTGCCGCCGTACATGGTCAGTACGTCGGACGGCCGCGCCGCCGAGCCCGACGGCATGTTCTCCGCCATCGCGGCGTACGTCGTGACCTGCACCGGCAGCCCGAGCCGCGCGATCGCGAGCGTCGCGCCGACGACCGCGGCCGCGCCGGCCATGTCGGCCTTCATGCTGATCATCCCGGACGCCGTCTTCAGCGACAGGCCGCCCGAGTCGAACGTGATGCCCTTGCCGACGAACGCCAGGTGCGTCACCGGCTTCTTCGGCGTGTAGCTGAGCCGGATCAGCCGCGGCGGGTTGTCCGAGCCCTGCCCGACGCCGAGGATGCCGCCGTACCCGCCCTTGGCCAGGGCCTTCTCGTCCAGCACCTCGACCTTGACGCCGTACTCCTTGGCCAGCTTCTGCGTGTGCGCGGCGAACTCGGCCGGGTGCAGGTCCGAGGGCGGCATGTTCACCCAGTCGCGGACCTGGTGGACCGCGTCGGCGACCACCTGGGCGCGCTCCAGCGCGGCCTTGGCATCCTTGTTGCGGGCCAGGTCGGTGAGCAGCGTCAGGTTGCCCGGGGCGTCGGTCGAGGCCTCGGACTTGTAGGCGTTGAACGAGTACCGGCCGATCAGGGCGCCCTCGGCGACGGCGCGGACGCAGTCGGCGTCCGGCGTCGGCAGCGCGAACGCGACCGACTGCGCGGTCTTCGCGGCCCGTACGCCGACGCCCGCGGCGGTACGCAGGTCCTCGGTCTTCAGCGCGCCGTCCGGCGCGGCCCCGAGACCGACCGCGATCAGCGTGGCCGACTTGCCCGTCTTCGGGCCGGGCACCTTGGTGACCTCACCGGCCTTGCCGGTGGCTCCGAGCCCGGACAGGACCTCCACCAGCCGGCCGTCGTACGCGGCGTTCAGCGACTCGGTGCCGGCCGGCAGCGCGACGCCGCCGTCGAGCTTGACCACACCGATGACGACGACGTCGGTCTTGACGCCGGCCGCATCTGACTTGCTCAGGGTGATGGTGCTCACGAAATCCTCAGTCCTCCTTGACCGGATGGCAGGTGCGCCGGTCGTGACGGTACGTGAATGCTGCGTCAGCATGCTACGTGGGAGCGCGGCACGAGATGCGTGCCACACCACCGAGCCTGCCCCATCGGGCTGTCCCGCGCGGCCAGGACCGTCAGGTAGGTTCCGCTGCATGACCAGCTTGAAGAAGTCCCCGCTGCACGAGCGGCACGTCGCCCTGGGAGCCAAGTTCGCCGAGTTCGGCGGCTGGGAGATGCCCCTGGAGTACGGCGGGGTGGTGGCCGAGCACACCGCGGTCCGGACCTCGGTCGGCGTCTTCGACGTGAGCCACCTGGGCAAGGCGACGGTCAAGGGACCGGGCGCCGCGGCGTACGTGAACTCCTGCCTGACCAACGACCTGGGCAAGATCGGGCCGGGCCAGGCGCAGTACACGCTGTGCTGCGCCGAGGACGGCGGCGTCGTCGACGACCTGATCGCGTACCTGCACGCCGACGACGACGTGTTCCTGATCCCGAACGCGGCCAACACCGCCGAGGTGGTTCGCCGGCTGGCCGAGCAGGCGCCGGACGGGGTCGTGGTGACCAACACCCACGACGACTACGCGATCCTCGCCGTCCAGGGGACGCACTCGGACGACGTCGTCGCCGCGATCGGGCTGCCGACGGGGCACGACTACATGGCGTTCGCCGTCGCCGACTTCTCCGGTACGCCGGTTGTGGTGTGCCGGACGGGCTACACGGGCGAGCGCGGCTACGAGCTCGTCGTACCGAACGACGCTGCTGTCGCCGTGTTCGACGCGCTGCTGGTCGCGGGGGAGCAGTACGGAATCGTGCCGGCCGGACTCGGGGCGCGGGACACGCTGCGGACCGAGATGGGGTACCCACTGCACGGGCAGGACATCTCGCCCGAGATCACCCCGGTGCAGGCGCGGTCGGGCTGGGCCGTCGGGTGGAAGAAGGAGCACTTCTGGGGCGACGCCGCGCTGCGCGCCGAGAAGGAGGCCGGGCCGAAGCGTGTGCTCCGCGGCCTGCGTGCTGTTGGCCGGGGGATCCCGCGGCCGCACATGACCGTCGGCGGGGCCGAGGGGGCTTTGGGTGAGGTCACTTCGGGCACGTTCTCCCCGACCCTGAAGAAGGGCATCGCGCTGGCGCTGCTCGACGCCGGCGTCAAGGAAGGCGACCAGGTGACGGTCGACATCCGCGGACGCCAGGAGGCGTTTGAGGTCGTCAAGCCGCCGTTCGTCACGGTCAACGTCCGCCAGGACTGAGCTGGTCGGGCTGGGTGCTCGGCCTGGGGGCGAGTGAGCAGCTAGAGGTCGCCTGCCGTGCGCCGGACAGAACCGCGGTGTTGATGCCGCCGCGGGCGGGTCTGCGGTGGTTGATGCCGCTGCGGCCGAGGTGCTGGTGTGGCGAGGTCGTTGTGGGGATGCAGGTGGGGGACTTGGTCGTAGCTGGGCGACCTGGTCGGTCAGCCGCGTCCGAGGGTGCGGGTAGCGCCGATGCGGGTGAGCAGCTACAGGTTGCCTGCCGTGCGGCCGGGCAGGTCCGCGGTGGCTGATGCCGCTGCGGGTGGATGGTGATGTGGAGAGCTTGCCGTGGGGGCGCAGGTCGGCGGCCTGGTCGCAGTCGGGCGCGCCCTGGTCGGCCCAGCGCGCCCGAAGGCGCCGGCTGGCGGCGGCGCGGACGTCCGGCTACAGGCTGCCTACGCTGCGGCCGGGCAGCTCTGCGGTGGTCGATTCCGCTGTGGCCGGGTGGTGTGGAGAGGTCCCGGTGGGGCGCAGCAGTGCTGCCTGGTCGCAGCTGGGCGGCGTGGTCGGCCCGCGGCGCCCGAAGGCGCAGGGTGACGGCGGCGTGGGCGAGCAGTTGCAGCTCGCCTGCCATGCGGCCGGGCAGGTCCGGGGTGGCTGATGCCGCTGCGGTGGGGTGGTGGCGTGGAGAGGACCCGGTGGGGACGCAGGTCGGAGGCGTGGGCGCTGCACCGCGCCCGACGGAGTGGGGTGGCGCAGGCGGGTGGGCGGCTTCAGGTCGCCGGCTGTGCGGCCGGGGAGGTCTGCGGTGGTTGATGCCTCTGCGGCCGGGTGGGGTGTGGAGGGGGCGTTGTGGGGTTGCAGGTGGGTGACTTGGGTGCAGCTGGCGACTTGGTCGGCCCGTCGCGCCCGAGTGCGTGGGGTGACGGTGGCGCCGGCGAGCAGCTACAGGTCGTCTGCTGTGCGGCCGGGCAGGTCCGGGGTGGCTGATGTCGCTGCGGCCGGGGCTTGGTGTGGAGAGATCCCGGTGGGGTGGCAGGTGGGAGGCGTGGTCGCCGCACCGCGCCTGACGGTGTGAGACGGCGCCGGCGCGCGCCTGTGATTGACGGTGCTGGGTGGCGGCGCAGGGTTCTGGTCGGTGGTGCTGGGTGGCGGCGGCGCAGGGTTCTGGACGGTGGCTCTGAGAGTCGCCGTGCAGGGGGAATGGATGGTGGCTCTGAGAGTGGCCGTGTAGGGGGATTGGCTGGTGGGTTTGGGCGGTGTGCCGGTTAGGGGTTCTGTGCCTGATGGACGGCGGCGGAGGGGTTTGATTCGGGCGGTGAGGTGGGTTCGTGGTGCGGCTGGGGTGCGGCAGTGGGCGTGGGGGGTTGTTGCTGTGCCGCACCAGGAGCGGCCAGGGGTGTTGGTGGGGAACTGATTGCCGGTGAGCAGGGTGGTGGTGATGAGGGTCAGGGCGGCTGTGACGGTGAACCATTGGCTGGGCACGCGCATCGACCTCTTCCGTGGGGCGCGGAGTGCGGCGGTGGGGCGTCGCGCGGACAGGATGCGGGCGGGCTGTTACCGGGGCCTTACCACCGGACTACGCTGCGGGCCGTGGAGTTTCGACTGCTTGGTCCTGTCCAGATCTGGGCGGAAGGGCACCAGGTCGAGTTGAAGCGGCGGCAGGAGCGTCTGCTGCTCGCCGTCCTGCTGCTGGAGTCCGGCAAGGCCGTGCCCGCCGATCGCCTGATCGAGCTGCTCTGGCCGGAGGAACAGCCCGGCAATCCCAAGCGCGCTCTCCAGGTTTACGTGTCCCGTCTGCGGAGCGTCCTGGCGACCGGTGACAGCAGACTGGTCAACGGCTCGCACGGGTATGCCATCGAGGGCGCCGGGGGTCGCACCGACGTGGAGCTGTTCGCCGCGCTGGTAGAGCAGGCCAAGCCGCTCGACGACCTGGAGCAACGCCGGAAGCTCCTGACGGACGCACTGGCGCTCTGGCGAGGCCCTGCCCTGGCCGACGTCGCTTCCGAGACCGTACGTCGACGGCTGTGCGTCGGCCTCGACGAGTCCCGCTGGGCCGCGCAGGAGCTGCGCCTGACCACTGAGCTGGCACTGGGGCGCCACCGCGAGCTCCTCCCCGAGCTGGCCGAGCTCACTGCCGAGCAGCCCACCAGGGAGTCGCTGGCCGAGGCCCAGATGCTTGCTCTGTACCGGTCCGGTCGCCAGACCGACGCGCTGGCGGCGTACGCCGAGCTGGTGCGGCACCTCTCCGACGAGCTTGGTGTCGAGCCCGGACCACAGCTGCGCGACCTCCAGGTCGCCATCCTGCGCCAGGACGAGTCCCTGGACTTCCGCGCCGCCGAACCAGGCCCACGCGAGCTCCCGGCCGACATCGGCGTCTTGGTCGGCCGCGACGCTGTACTGGCGGAGTTGACGGCACTTATACGGCGCACCCCAGTCCCAGCCCTGGCCGCAGCCCTGCGTTCGTCCGGAGCCCAGCGCCCGACCCGACCGCTGCCATCGACCGGAGCGCTGCCCCCGATCGAAGCACTCACCGGAGCCCTGCATCCAACCGAAGCACCTGCCGCGCTGCCCCCCACCCGGCAGCCCGCCTCGTTGCCAACGGTCATCTCCCTGTACGGCGCCGCCGGCACCGGCAAGTCCGCGACCGCCGTGCGCTTGGGCCACGCTTTGGCGGCGGAGTTCCCCGACGGCCAACTGTTCGCCAGGCTCCAGGACGTCAACGGCGAGCCGGTGCCGCCCGGCGTCCTGCTCGGACGGCTGCTCCGCTCGCTCGGCGTGGACAACCTGCCCGAGTCGGTCGAGGAGAGGTCGGCTCTGCTCCGGTCCACCCTGGCAGGCAAGGCGGTGCTGCTGGTCCTGGACGACGCGGCGGACGCGGCGCAGTTGCGCCCGCTGCTACCGGCCGACAGCCGGTGCGCGGTAGTCGTCACCTCCCGGCGGCCGCTGCTGGGTCTGGAGGACGCGATCCACCGCGAGATCAGCCCGCTCGACCACGCCACGAGTGCGGACCTGCTCGCCGCACTGTCCGGTCGTCCGGCCGATGAGCTGCAGGAGATCGTCGGCTACTGCGTCGGCCTGCCCCTCGCGCTGCGCATCGTCGGGGCCCGACTCAGCCTGATCCGCGAGGACGTGGCCGAGGTGGTCAAGTCCCTGGCCGACGAGTCCAGCCGGCTCGACTACCTGGTGGCCGGCGATCGCGCCGTACGAGCCAGCCTCGACCTGACCCTCCGTACGGCGGGGGAGACGGCGCGGCGGCTCTTCGGCTGTCTCGCGCTGGTCGGTGCGGACGAGTTCTCGGCCTGGGTCGCGGCTCCACTGCTCGATCTGGACGAGCGAGCAGCCCGGGCGGTTCTGGTCGAATTGGTGGCTCTCGGCCTGGTCCAGCCGCGCCGGACCAGCCCATCGACGTACGGCCTGCACGCGCTCGTCCGCGCCCGGGCGGTCGAGGAGCTGGACACCTACCCCGATCGCGAGACCGTCGAGACCCGGTACCTGCAGGCGGTACTGCGGCTGCTGGCGATCGCTGACGAGGAGATCGGGCCGATGGTCACGCGGCGGATGGAGTTCGACGCCGGCGAGGGACGGCCGCTCGAGGACACGGACCGGGCGGCGGCCGCCGGGGCCGACTGGCTGGAGATCGAGGCGCCGGTGATGGCGGCAGCGGTCGGTCTCGCGTCCAGCCGGCCGCGGCTGGCCGCGATGCTGGCGATGCGCCTGGACGACTTCCTCATGGTCCGGGACCTTCGCGAGCTGCGTGAGGAGGTGCTCGCCGTGGCGGACGCCGCAACCAGCGCCACGGATCCGGAGATCGAGTCCGAGGTCCTCCAGCGCAGGTTCGGCGCGGTGGCGCAGGGCAACGCGCCCCTGGAGGTCACGCGCGAGATCGGGCGCCGCGCGCTGGCGGCCGCCGAGCGCACCGGCAACCCCGAACGGCAGGCGGCCGCGCTGGCACAGGTCGCCTACGCGGCTACCGAGGCAGCCGACTACGAAGGCGCGATCGAGGCGGCCGATCGGATTCTCGCCCTGTCCGACCGGTGCGCCGACCCGGCGGCGGCCCAGGCACGGGCTCTGGACCAACTCAGCGTGGGCCTCAGAGCGACCGGGCGGACCTCCGAGGCGCTCGACGTCAGACGGCGGCTCCGGGCCGTCAGCCCGGCGGGAACGAGGATCCATGCCATCCGGCTGGTGCTGTTCGCCCAGGACCTGAGCAGCGGCCCGGGACAAGGTGCCGAGCACCTCGCCGAGCTGGAGGAGATCGTGGCGGAGGCCGGCGAGATCGTCGGCCGGATCGGCGACGACCTCGGCCGGGCGCACGTGGACGTCGTCGAGGCCCGGGCGCTGGTACTGCGCGGCGACTTCACCGCGGCGGCGAAGCTGCTCGACCAGGCCGCCGAAGTGTTCGCCGCCCGGCCGGATCCCTGGGGAGAGGTCCAGTTGTGCATGGGTCGGGCGTGGCTCGCGGTGCGGTCCGGCCACGGCGACGAAGGGCTCGGGGTGCTCGCGGCCGGGATCGACGCGATGGCCGCGATCGGCTACCAGCCGGGCGTGATCGAGCTCGGGCGCCAGGTGGAGCTGGCACGCACCGTCGATGCTCACTCTGCGTAGTGGTCGACTGAGCGATCAACTTTCTGCACTGTCTGTGACAATCTGGCACAAAATGGCCATTGTCGGTGCTGTGCCGCCGCAAATTGTGGACAAACAGTTGCGTAGCGTGAGCATTCGTTCCAAATGTACCGCCCTGGTACTCGTTCCGGTAACGATTTGTACACTGCTGCCGGAAGCCGCTGGCAACGCACCGGAGTGTCGGGCAGGCTAGCGCGCGGTTGTGCCGCCGGTGGTTGTCAAGGCGTTTCGGCTGCAACAAGTGGTACGACCCTGGGCCCGGCCCGATCTACAGACCGTGGCCGGTCCATCCCGGAATCTGGCTGACAGAGCTGACGGAGTGCGAATGAGCATCGGTTCACCCGACTCGACCGTAGGTGTCGAGGACCACCCGGCGTCGGCGGAGCCCGTACGCGACCCGAGTGTGGCGCACGGGAAATCGCCGACGCGGATCGCGATGGAGCGGCTGCGCAAGGACAAGCTCGCGGTGATCTGCGCGTGCATCGTGCTGTTCTTCATCCTGGTCGCGATCTTCGCCCCGCTGCTGGCCAAGCTCGAGGGCGGTGACATCGGCACCTTCCAGACCGACCTGGTCGACGCCTACGGGTTCCCGGTGAGTGGACCGACCGCCGACCACTGGTTCGGGGTCGAGCCGAAGACCGGCCGGGACAATTTCGCCCGCTGGGTGTACGGCGCCCGCCCGTCGCTGATCGTCGCCTTCGTCGCGACCCTGTTCGGCACCGTCGTCGGAGTCGTGATGGGCCTGCTGGCCGGCTTCCTCGGCGGCTGGGTGGACCGGGTGATCTCCTGGCTCATCGACTTCGTGCTGAGCCTGCCGTACCTGCTGTTCGCGATCGCGATGGTGCCGATCGTGGAGTCGCTGCGCGGCGGCAGCTTCAACCTGACCCCGGACGAGCAGGCCTCGACCCGCTTCTTCGTGCTGATCTTCGTGCTCTCGTTCTTCGGCTGGGCCGGCCTGGCCCGGATCATCCGCGGCGAGGTGCTGTCCCTGCGCGAGCGTGAGTTCGTGCTCGCCGCCAAGGCGATCGGTGTTCCCACCCGGCAGGTGCTGTTCAAGGAACTGCTTCCCAACCTGGTCGCCCCGATCGTGATCTCGGCATCGCTGTCGCTGCCGGCCTACGTGACCGCGGAAGCGGGCCTGTCCTTCCTCGGGGTCGGGCTGATCGAGCCGATCCCGTCGTGGGGGCAGACGATCGCCACCGCGACCAACTGGTTCAAGGCGGACCCGCTCTACCTGTGGCTCCCCGTCCTCGGCATCACCGCCCTCGTCCTGGCGCTCGCGCTGCTGGGCGATGCGGTGCGGGATGCCTTCGACCCCAAGACTCGCCGGTAATGCCGGCGTTGCCCCAGCGGCAGAAAAGGAGAAACACGACAATGCAGTGGAAACGGATCACCGCTGTCGCGGCGACGGTCATGATGGCCGCGGTCGCGTGCGGAAGCCCGTCGTCGAACAGTGGTGCCGGCAACAACAACACGGGCGACGCGGGCACGGCGCAGGAGAAGGCCACCGACCCGACCCTCAAGGGCCCGGCGCCGGAGGTCGAGGGCGCCAAGAAGGGCGGCACCGTCACGGTGCTGTCCGACGTCACGCCGGACACGTTCGACCCGACGGACATCTACTACACCGACGGCAACCAGATCGCCAAGCTGATGTACCGGTCGCTGACCCAGTACAAGCTGGACGACAAGGACCAGAAGCCGACCCTGGTGCCGGACCTCGCCGAGGACCTGGGCACCAAGTCCGCCGATGGCCTGACCTGGACGTTCAAGCTCAAGCAGGGCATCAAGTACATGGACGGCACGCCGGTCAAGGCCGCCGACTACGCGTACGCGATCAAGCGCTCCTTCGCCGGTGAGATCTTCGACGCCGGACCGAAGTACCAGACCCAGTTCTTCAAGGACGGCGAGACCTACAAGGGCCCGTTCGCCGACGGTGACAACTACGCCGGTGTCGAGACGCCGGACGAGTCGACGCTGATCATCCACCTGGCGAAGAAGTTCGACGACCTTCCGTACTACGCGGCGTTCCCGATGTTCACGCCGATCCCGAAGGCCAAGGACAACCAGAAGAACTACCAGCTCAAGCCGATGGCGACCGGCCCGTACATGGTCGAGCAGCTGAGCCCCGGTTCGCAGCTGAAGCTGGTCAAGAACCCGAACTGGGACGCCAACAGCGACCCGGTGCGGCACCAGTACCCGGACAAGTTCGACTTCAAGTTCGCCCAGGACACCATCAAGGTGCAGCGCCAGGTGCTGGCCAGCTCCGGTCCGGACGCGAGCGCGCTGAACTACTCCGACCTGGACGTCTCGCTGATCCCTGAGGTCAAGGACCAGGCGCAGATCATCCGCGGTGGCCAGCCGTGCAACCAGATGTACACGATGGACTCCCGGCGGATCCCGTTGGAGGTCCGCAAGCTGATTGCCAAGTCGTACCCGTACGACGAGTGGCGCAAGGTCGCCGGCCTGAGCCCGGACAGCGCGATCCCGGCCTCGACGATTCTGCCGCCGGCGGTTCCCGGCTACGAGAAGTACGAGCTGCCGGGCCTCACCGGTACCGGTAAGGGCGCGTCCGACCCCGCGATCGCGGAAGAGGTCAAGGGCGCGCTGAAGGAGCTCGGCAAGGAGAACTTCGAGCTCAGCTGGTACTACCAGAACGACGACAAGATCGCCACGCAGGTCAACCAGCTGCGGACCCAGGTGTTCACCGCGGCCGGCTTCAAGGTCAAGGCGATCGGCGTTCCGAAGGCCCAGATCCGCACCCTGACCGGTAAGCAGGACGCGCCGGTCAACATCGGCAAGACCCCGGCCGGCTGGTGCTCCGACTGGCCGAGCGGCACCAGCTGGTTCCCGGTGCTGTTCCGCTCCGACGCGATCAAGCTGGGCAACAGCGTCGGCCAGCTGCAGGTCCCCGAGCTGGACAAGGAGATCGACCGCGTGTCCGCGCTCGGTCCGGACGAGCAGCTGAAGGAGTGGAGCAAGCTCGACAAGAAGATCCTGCAGGACTACCTGCCGGTGCTTCCGCTCTACTACACCGCCAGCTCGTTCCCGATCGGGAAGAACCTGGGCCACGTCGTCAACGACCCGACCCAGGGCCTGCCCGAGTTCACCTCGATGTACCTGAAGCAGCCCTGATCCGGACTGCGGCCTGATCGCAACCTGATCATCTGATGGTGGGGTGGTGGCCGGACCTCGGTCCGGTCACCACCCCGATCGGTGAGGAGAATCCCTCGTGCTCTACTTCGTGGCGCGCCGCTTCGTCAGCGCGCTCAGTGTCGTGCTGGTCACGTTGATCGCGACCTTCACGCTGTTCTTCGTCGCGCCGACGGATCCGGCCGCGGCGATCTGTGGCGACCGCAACTGCACCCAGCAGCGGTACGAAGAAATCAAGAAGAACCTGCACCTGGACAAGCCCAAGGTGCAGCAGTTCGCCGAGTACACGGCGGGCATCTTCGCCGGGCGGACCTTCGAGACGTCCGGCGTCGTCACCGAGTGCAAGGCGCCTTGCCTGGGCTACTCGTTCAAGAACGACCGGCCGGTGACGGAGATGCTGTCCACCCGGATGCCGGTGACCGTCTCGCTGATCGCGGGGTACGCCGTCATCGTTCTGACCGTTGGTGTCTTCGTGGGCTCGATGGCTGCGAAGAGACGGGGGACCATCGGGGACCGGGCGCTGATGAGCAGCACCCTGATCCTCAGCTCGGTCCCGTACTACATCGTCGCGCTGATGATCTCGCTGTACCTGACGGTGCTCTACCCGATCCTGCCCCGGGGCGGCTACACGCCGTTCTCGGACAACCCGGCCAAGTGGTTCGTCGGGTTACTCACACCGTGGCTGGTGCTGGGGATCTACAACTGCACGCAGTACGCGCGCTACTCGCGCGGCTCGATGGTCGAGACCCTCAGCGAGGACTACATCCGGACCGCGCGCGCCAAGGGCCTGTCGGACCGGAAGGTCACCTACAAGCACGCGCTGCGCTCCGGCCTGATCCCGGTCATCACGATCTTCGGTCTCGACGTGGCCGCCAGCCTGGCGGGCGCCATCTTCACCGAGCGGATCTTCGACCTGCCGGGCCTGGGGAACCTGGTCCTGGACAGCCTGCAGAACTACGACCTGCCGGTGATCATGGGGACGGTGCTGGTCTCCTCGGTGATCCTGGTGGCGATGAACTTCCTGGTCGATGTCGCCTACAGCCTCGTCGACCCGCGGGTGAGGCTGGCATGAGCACACCCATCAACGAGCCGGGGAAGACTGGCGGCAGCGGAGAGGCAGGCTCGAACGTGAGCGACAGTGCAGCCGGCGGCGGTGCGAGCACCGTGGGCGCCGGTACGGCGGACGCCAAGCGCGGGCCGTCGATCGCGACCCGCGAGCGCCGGCAGGGATCGCTCAACCCGAGCGGCGAGACGCCGTACCTCGAGGTCACCGACCTGGCGGTCAAGTTCCCGACCGCGGACGGCCTGGTCAGCGCGGTGAACGGCCTGTCGTACGCCGTACCGCTGGGCCGGACGCTGGCGATCGTCGGCGAGTCCGGGTCGGGCAAGTCGGTCTCCAGCATGGCCGTGATGGGCCTGCACGACCGCAAGCGGACCCAGATCACCGGCTCGATCAAGCTCGGCGGCGACGAGCTGGTCGGACTGCCCGAGAACGACCTGATGAAGATCCGCGGCGACGCGGTCTCGATGGTGTTCCAGGACCCGCAGTCCTCGCTGCACCCGCTCTACACGGTCGGCAACCAGATCTCCGAGGCGTACCTGGTGCACCACAAGGTCTCCAAGGACGTCGCCAAGAAGCGCGCCCTGGAGATGCTCGACCTGGTCGGCATCCCGAACCCGGTCCGCCGGTACAAGCAGTACCCGCACGAGTTCTCCGGCGGGATGCGGCAGCGCGCGATGATCGCGATGGGTCTGGTCAACGACCCGAAGCTGGTGATCGCCGACGAGCCGACCACCGCGCTCGACGTCACCGTCCAGGCGCAGATCCTGGACCTGCTGAACAACCTGCAGAAGGAGTTCGGCTCGGCGATCGTGCTGATCACCCACGACCTGGGCGTGGTCGCCGAGATGGCCGACGACGTCCTGGTGATGTACGCCGGGCGCTGCGTCGAGTACGGCACCGCCGCCGACGTGCTGGCCCAGCCCCGGATGCCCTACACCTGGGGTCTGCTGGAGTCGATCCCGACGGTGTCGGCGGCCAGCGAGCGGCTGCGCCCGATCAAGGGGCTGCCGCCGAGCCTGCTGAACCTGCCCGGCGGCTGCTCGTTCAACCCCCGCTGCCCCTACACGGAGCGGGTCAAGGGCGAGCGCTGCACCACCGAGCTTCCCGAGCTGCTGCCGGTCGACGGCGCCGGCGCGCACACGTCCCGCTGCCACCTGCACGACAAGGCCTCGATCTACGAGGCCGAGGTCGCACCGAGACTGGGCTGAGGAGAGAGATGAGCAATCCCGTGCAGGACAGTACGCCGGCCGCGGCCACCACGCCGCTGCTGCAGGTCCGCGACCTCAAGATGCACTTCCCGATCAAGGAAGCCGCCGGGCTGGGCCGGACCCGCAAGGTGGTTCAGGCCGTCGACGGCGTCAGCTTCGACCTGGCGCCGGGCGGCAGCCTCGGCCTGGTCGGCGAGTCCGGCTGCGGCAAGTCGACCACCGGCCGGATGATCACCCGGCTGCTCACCCCGACGGCCGGCCAGATCCTCTTCAAGGGCACCGACATCGCCCGGCTGAAGGAGAAGGACCTGCGCCCGTTCCGCCGGGAGCTGCAGATCGTCTTCCAGGACCCGTACAGCTCGCTGAACCCGCGGCAGACGGTCAGCAACATCATCAGTACGCCGTTGCGGGTGCACAACCTGGTGAAGAAGGGCAAGGAGCTCGACCGCGTCCAGGAGCTGCTGGAGCGGGTCGGCCTGAACCCCGAGCACCACAACCGCTACCCGAACGAGTTCTCCGGCGGTCAGCGTCAGCGGATCGGCATCGCCCGCGCGCTCGCGGTCGAGCCCGAGGTGATCATCGCCGACGAGCCGGTCTCCGCGCTCGACGTGTCGATCCAGGCGCAGGTGATGAACCTGATGGAGGACCTGCGCCGCGATCTCGGCATCGCGTTCGTCTTCATCGCGCACGACCTCGGTGTGGTCCGGCACTTCTGCGACACCGTCGCCGTGATGTACCTGGGCAAGATCGTCGAGCAGGGCCCGCGGGAGCAGATCTACACCGCTCCGCAGCACCCGTACACGCAGGCGCTGCTGTCGGCCGCTCCGGACCTGGGCACCATCCGTGGTGTCCCGCCGAAGGAGCGGATCCGGCTGGTCGGGGACGTCCCGTCGCCGATCGACCCGCCGAGCGGCTGCCGGTTCCGCACCCGGTGCTGGAAGGCGGAGGACATCTGCGCCACCCAGGAGCCGCTGCTGGAGATCAAGCCCCGCTCGACGGACGGCCACACGGCTGCCTGTCACTTCGCCGAGCCCAAGGTCGATCTCACGGCTGCTACTGCCTGAGTAGTTCTTTTGGTACGAGGTCCCACCCGCTTCGGGTGGGACCTCGTCCTGTTATTGGGGCAGTAGGCGTGGGGTGATCACGTGCAGGTAGCTCTGCCCGCCGGTCAGTACGGCGGGCTTGCGGCCGCCTGTGTACGACATGGTGAGCTGCTCGGTCGCGAACGAGTTGATGGCGTCCAACAGCAGCTGCCCGGTGAAGGCGACCGTCAGCGGATCGCCTGAGCCGGTGATCGGCAGCGTCTCGGCGCCGGACGCGTCGTCGCCGGATCCGGCGTAGACGCGGACCGAGCGTTCGCCGTACTCGAGCCAGATCGGCGTCATCCCGTCGGCGACCACGCTCAGCCGCTTCACCACGTCCCGCAACGCGATCCGGTCAACGGTCGCGCTGATGGGGGTCTCGTCGGGGACGATTCGCCGGTACGGCAGGTACGGGCCGCTGAGCGTGCGCACCCAGGCTGACCGTTCGTTGTTGCGCAGCAGCAGAGTCTCGTCGGCCAGCGACAGCAACACCTGCCCACCGTCGGCGGCGAACGCGCGCGACAACTCACCCAACGTCTTCGCAGGCACCAGTACGTCGAACGCCTCCACCGGCTCGGTCAGTTCAACCCGAGCGATCCCCAGCCGATACCGATCGGTGCTCGCCAGTTCGACGGTGTCCCCGGAGAAACTGAGATTGATCCCCGCCAACGCCGGCACCACGTCGTCCCGAGCAGCAGAAACCCCCACCTGCCCCACCGCCACGGCGAACTCACCAGCATCAACCGCTGAACGGGGGGAGGGGGAGGAGGCCGCGTCGCCCCCGCCTTCGCTTGGCTCGGCTACGAGCGGTGCTGGGCTTGGCTCGGCTACGAGCGGTGCCTGGCTTCGGTGGGCGGTGTTCGTCGGGTAGTCGGCCACCGGCAGGAGCGGCAGCGAATAGACAGCACCCCCGCTGCGCACGACGAAGCGGTCGTCGGCGGCGGTCAGCTCGACCGGACCCGGCGGTAGGAGCTTGGTGATCTCCGCGAGCATGCGCCCTGGCACCAAACAGGTGCCCTCGGCATCGACCTGGCAGTTCAGCACCACCTCGGCAGCCATCGCGTGGTCGGTCCCGGCGACCGTCGTATTGGCGAAGCCGGCAGAAAAGTACAGCCCGAGCAGGACCGGGGTGCTGGTTCGGTGGGGGAGTCCCTTGGCGACCCACCCGACGCCGGCGGCCAACTCCTGCTGGTCTGCTACGAGCTTCACGCGCCGCAGCCTAGGAGCCGCCGCGGCGCGGGAAACCTTCAGCTAGCTCGAATGTCCGTGCCTGAGCTCGTCCCGCTCGCGGGCGAACCGTACCGACTCGAACGCGACCAGCCCGGCCAGCAGCGCCGCCAGTACGCCGACCTGTCCGAGCGCCGGGACCTTCGCCAGCGCGAACACCGCGATCACGCACAGCGCGGCCGTGATCAGCCGGCTCCACCCGACCGAGCTCGTTGTCCGGTACTTGAACCCGACGTGGCCGAGCAGGTAGAACACGACGCCGAAGAACAGCGCGTACAGGCCGACGCCCTTCAGCGGGTCGTCGAGGTGGTGGTGCTCGGTGTCGCCGACGTACTCGAGCACCTTCTTCAGCCCGAGCGCGAGCAGCACGATGCCGGCCACCATCGGGAAGTGCAGGAACGTGTACGCGTCCCGGGCCAGTTTCGGCCGGGTCTCGTGCGGTTCGGCCGCGAGCGCCTGCTCGCCGTAGTGCACGGTCGCGTCGAAGTAGATCCACCACAGCGCCGCCGCGATCGCCAACCCGAGCATCGACGCGATGATGATCGGCCAGGAGATCGGGAGATCGGTGACGCCGACGCCGATCGCGACGATCGACTCGCCCAGCGCGATGATCACGATCAGCCCGTGCCGCTCGGCGAAGTGGCCGGCCGAGCGCAGCCGCCAGCCGCGCGCGTCGATCAGGTAGGTGCCGCCGTAGTCGGCGGCCAGTGCGGCCGCCCAGAACAGCGTCTGGGTCCGGCCGTGGAACTGCGACGCGATCAGCAGCAACGCCGTACCGGCCAGCATCGCCGGGGCGAAGCGGAGCAGCGTACGGCGCAGCGTCTTGTCGCCGTCCGCGATCAGCCAGAACAGCACCAGATGCATCGCCCGGAACACGAAGTACGCGATCGCGATCACCACCGGCCCCGGCAGCCCGCCCGGCAGGTCGTGGAACGCCTCCGGGATGGCGAGCGCGATCACGAACATCGCGCCCATCGCCAGCAGCATCACGGTCCGGATCGAGCCTTCATCGGCCTTGACCAGGTTGCAGACCCAGGAGAACCCGATCCAGCTCCACCACAGCAGCCCGATCAGCAGCACCCCGCGGACCGCTCCGGCCCAGGTCAGGTCGTGCGCCATCAACGCGGTGACCTGGGTCAGCGCGAAGACGAAGACCAGGTCGAAGAACAGCTCCAGCGTGGTGACCGACTGGTCCTCGGAGGTGGCCTGCGCCTTGATCGGCGGCCTGCGTGTGCTCATGGCCGCCATTGTGCCCGGGCGGGCGGTTATCGGAAGGCGATAACGCCCCTTCCGGTACGCCGTGCCGCGCCGACACCATCAGATCCACCATCGCAGACCCCGAAAGGTTGTGGCCACGGTGAAGGCAGTGCGCGTCCACGAGTACGGCAAACCACCCACCCTCGACGACATCCCCGACCCGGTTCTGCAGGGACCACTGGACGTGATCGTGAAGGTCGACGCCGCGGGCGTCTGCCGGACCGACCTGCACATCATCGAAGGCCAGTGGGCCGAGAAGTCCGGCGTCGAGCTGCCGTACGTGATCGGCCACGAGAACGCGGGGACCGTGCAGGAGGTCGGCGCCGCGGTCTCGACCGTCGCGCCGGGCGACAAGGTGATCCTCCACCCGCTGGTGACGTGTGGACTCTGCCGCGCCTGCCGGGCCGGTGACGACGTGCACTGCGCCGACTCCCGCTTCCCGGGGATCGACACCGACGGCGGCATGGCCGAGTACCTCCGGACGTCGGTCCGCTCGATCGTCAAGCTCGACGACGGGCTCGCGCCGGCCGACGTCGCGGCACTGGCCGACGCCGGCCTCACGGCGTACCACGCGGTCCGTAAGGCCGTCCCGCTGCTGCACCCGGCGGACCGGGTCGTGATGATCGGGGCCGGCGGCCTCGGACACATCGGGCTGCAGTGCCTGGTCGCGATGACGCCGTCGCGGGTGACGGTCGTCGACCGGTCGCAGGAAGTGCTCGACAAGGCGATCGCGCTCGGCGCGCACTCGACCGTGCTGAGCGACGGCAGCCAGGTCGAGCAGGTGCTCGAGCAGACCAGCGGCGAGGGCGCCCAGGTGGTGCTCGACTTCGTCGGCGAGAACGGCACCGAGGCCGACGGCGTCGCGATGACGCGCAACTCCGGCTCGTACTTCGTGATCGGGTACGGCGGCAAGGTCGACGTCCCGACCATCGACGTGATCTCCCGCGAGATCAACGTGGTCGGCAACCTGGTCGGCTCGTACAACGACCTGGCCGACCTGATGGAGCTGGCCGCGCAGGGCCGGGTCAGGCTCGCGACCAAGCAGTACACGCTGAACGACGCGCTGACCGCGCTGGACGACCTGGACGGCGGCCGGGTTCCCGGCGGCCGCGCCATTCTCACTAGCTAGCACAGTCTGACGAGCTGAGGGAGCACCACCATGTACAGCAAGGACGGCAACAGCTACTTCATCGTGGACAGCCACGTGCACGCGTGGGACGCGACCCCGGCCAACCAGGCGAACCGGTACGGCGAGGGCTTCATCAACTGCTTCTACGACTACCACCGCAACCTGTCGCCGGCGGACAAGGTGTGGACGCTGGAGGAGTTCCACAAGCAGTCCGAGGAGCGGATCCTCAAGGACCTGTTCACCGACGGGTACGTCGACCGGGCGATCTTCCAGCCGACGTACCTGACCGACTTCTACGTCAACGGGTTCAACACCACCGAGCAGGACGGCGCGCTGGCCGAGAAGCACCCGGACAAGTTCATCGTCAACGGGGCCTGGGACCCGCGCGACGGTGAGGCCGGGCTGGACAAGCTGTCCGAGCTCTCGGAGCGGTGGAACCTCAAGGGCGTCAAGCTCTACACGGCGGAGTGGAAGGGCGACTCGAAGGGCTGGAAGCTGACCGACCCGTGGTCGTACCGGTACCTCGAGCGCTGCGAGGAGCTCGGGATCAAGAACGTCCACATCCACAAGGGCCCCACGATCTACCCGCTGAACCGGGACGCCTTCGACGTCGCGGACGTGGACGACGTCGCGTCGGCGTTCCCGGGGCTGAACTTCATCGTCGAGCACGTCGGCCTGCCCCGGCTGGAGGACTTCTGCTGGATCGCGACGCAGGAACCCAATGTGTACGGCGGTCTGGCGGTCGCGATGCCGTTCATCCACAGCCGTCCGAAGTACTTCGCGCAGATCATCGGTGAGCTGCTGTACTGGATCGGCGAGGACCGGATCACGTTCGCCAGCGACTACGCGATCTGGACGCCGGCCTGGCTGATCGAGCGGTTCGTCGACTTCTCCTACCCGGCGGAGCTGACCGAGTACCCGGACCTCACGGTCGAGGCGAAGAAGAAGATCCTCGGGCTGAACGCGGCCAAGCTGTACGACATCGACGTACCGGCCGAGCTGCGCCTGCCCGAGTCGGCCGACGGCGCCGTCGGCTCCGAACCGGTGTCGGTGGCGTGATGGGTGCCGTCGCCGGCGAGGCCGGTGTGCTGGGACCTGAGGTGTTTACGCGGCCCGACGGGGTCGCCGAGGAGTTGTGGACCGCGCTGGGAACGGTCCGGGACCCCGAGCTCGACGCGCCGGTCACGGATCTCGGGTTCGTCGCCGGGGTGTCGTCTGTTGAAGGCGCCGTCGAGGTCGAGCTGCGGCTGCCGACGTACTTCTGCGCGCCGAACTTCGCCTACCTGATGGTCGCCGACGCGTACGACGCGGTGGCGGCCGTGCCCGGCGTACGGAAGGTGGTCGTCCGGCTGGAGGACCACTTCGCCTCCGACGAGATCAACAACGGCGTCGCCGCGTCCCGGGGCTTCGAGGGCTCCTTCCCGGGCCTGGCGGACGGCGAGCTGGAGGAGCTCCGCCGGACCTTCCGCCGCAAGGCCCACCGGGCCTGCCAGGAACAGGTAGCCAGCCGCCTCCTGAAGGCCGGCTGGACCATGCTGACGCTCGCCGACACCACCCTGGGGGAGGCCGACGCGGCGCTGGACTCGAAGGTGGAGCTGGAGCGTCTGCTGCGCCGCCGGGACGACCTGGGCCTGGACCACGGACCCGAGGCCGCTCTGCTGGTCCAGGACGACGGGACTCCGATCACTGCGGTGGATCTGCCGTTGCAGCTGCGGATGGCCAAGACCACTCGGATCAGCATCGAGGGGAACTCGGGGCTGTGCCGAGGGCTGCTGAGTGTGCGGTACGGGCTGCCGCGGCCTGCTGGTGTCGACCAGGCGGCTGAGCCCCAGGCCGAGCACCAGTCGGCCCAGCAGCAGTCGGCGCCGTTCCAGCCGGCCCAGTTCCAGCCGGCCCAGTACCAGGCGGCCGAGTGAAGGCGGCCGGGTGGTAGGCGATCGGGCCGCGCGGTCAGGCGGTGCGCCGGCTCTGAATTCAGGGCACTCTGTGAGGGTGAGCATGCCCGCGCACCCGTTCGACCCGCCGGCGATGGCTGCCACGCCCGCGGCCGGGACCGTGCAGTCGGTGTCGCGTGCGCTGAAGGCGATGGAGTTCGTGGCCGCCAGCCGCGACGGTGTCACCGCCAAGGAGATCGCCGCGCACCTCCAGCTCGCACTGCCCTCGGCGTACCACCTGCTGGCGACGCTGACCGAGTCCGGCTACCTGGTGCACCTCGCCCAGGACCACCGCTACGGCCTCGGCTACCGGGTCCGCCTGCTCGAGCAGGGGCTGGAGCGGCAGCTCGAGGTGCCGCCGCTGATCGCGTCCGCCGTACGGCGTCTGCACCTGGAGGCCGACGCGGCGGCGTACTACGCGGTGTACCGCGAGGTGGACGTCGTGATCGCGCACGTCGTCGACTCCGAACGGCGCCCGCGGGTGCAGGTGCTCGACATCGGGTTCCACGAGGCCACCCACGCGACCGCCTTCGGCAAGGTGATGCTGGCGGCGATGAGTGAGCAGGCGCGCGGCTCCTACCTCGACCGGGTCGGCCTGCGGCAGTGCACGACCAGCACGATGACCGATCGCCCGACCCTCGAGACCCACCTCGATAAGGTCCGCCGCTCCGGCGTGGCCTTGGAGATCGGCGAGTTCCAGGACGGCCTGTCCTGCCTGGCCGCGCCGGTCCGGTCGTCGGCGGGCGTCGTACTGGCCTCGGTCGCGATCTCGCTCCCGTCGGCAGACTTCGCGGCCCGCCGCTGGGCGCTGGAGCACGCCGTACGGCGTGGTGCCCTGGTGGCGACCCGAGCAGTCAACGCGGTGTAGAAAGCTCTCTGAACGAGCAACGGACCGCGACTCCCGGGCGGGGGAGTCGCGGTCCGTTGCTGGCTGTGTTGCTTTGTCACGCCTCCGGCGTTTGCTGTGTTGCCTTGTCACGCCTCCGGCGTTTGGTACGGCGGGCTGCTGCCGATGCAGGGGTCAAGCAGCAACCCGCCGGTCTAGGGGAGTGACGCAGCTAGGCCCTGCCGTGCGCCTGACGGCTGCGGCGGCTGAGCGAGTCGATCGTCACGGCGACCAGGAGCACGCCCGCGGTCACCATGTAGCGGACGCTGGAGTCCAGGCTGAGCAGCGCCAGGCCGTTGGAGATCGACATGATCACCAGCGCGCCGAGCAGTGCCGAGTACGCCGAACCGCGGCCGCCGAACAGGCTGGTCCCGCCGATGACGGCGGCGGCGATCGCGTTCAGGTTCGTGTCCGCGCCACCGCTGCTCTGGTTCACCGCGATCAGCCGGGCGGCGGCCAGGATGCCACCGACGGCGGCGAAGGTGGAGCAGGCCGCGAAGACCGACAGGTAGATGAACCGGACGTTGATACCGGCCCGCCGGGCGGCCTCGACGTTGCCGCCGACCGCGACCACCGAACGGCCCCAGCGGGTCCGCCGGATCATGAAGTCGGTGGCCAGCACCAGGACGACGAAGAACAGGAACATCGACGAGACACCGCGGTCGCCGTTCAGCACCAGGACCGGGATCAGCAGCACCAGCGCGAGCGCGCCGGCCTTGATCCCGATCATCGTGGTGGGCGCCGCGGACAGCCCGGCCGCCGCACGGGCGCCTCGGTTGCGCAGGCGGCTGAGGGTGTAGACCGCGACGACCACCACGACCAGCCCGTAGGCGAGCGCGGGCGACAGGAAGCTCTGGGTGGCGAACTTGACGATGGCCGAGTCGAACGGGATGTTCAGCGTGCCTTCCTTGCCCAGCACCAGCAGCTGAAGGCCGAGGAAACCGAGCAGGCCGGCCAGTGTGATGACGAAGCTGGGCACCCCGAACCGGGTGTACAGCGCGCCGTAGAACAAGCCGATCATCAGGCCGATCACCGCGGCGAGGACCAGCGACACCAGCAGCGGCCAGCCCTTGTTCACGAACGTCACGCCCAGCACCGCGGCAGCCAAGCCGCTGACGGAACCGACGGACAGGTCGATCTCGCCCAGCAGCAGGACCAGAACGATGCCCAGGGCAATGACCCCGACCGAGGTGGTCTGCAGGGTCAGGTTGACCAGGTTGCGGCTGGACAGGAAGTTGCTGTTCGAGATCTGGAAGACCGCCCAGATGATGATCAGCCCGACCACCACCGGGACCGAGCCCAGGTCACCGGTGCGTAGCCGCGAGGTGAAGGCGGAGACCGCTCCGCTGAGGCCGTTGCTGGCGATCAGGCGCTCGTCCTGCAGGTCGGCGGGCAGCGCCGCCGCCTCGTGCGCCTCCGGCACGGAGTCCTGCACGGGAGCTTTCGATCCGTCGACCGGGGTGCTCATGATGCGGAACCTTCCTGCCGGATCCGGCGCGCCGCGCGCTCGGAGACCGCGTTGTCGGTGGCGCCGGTGATCGCGGCGATGATGTCCTGCGACTTCGTCTCGCTGACGTTGAAGACGCCGTTGTTGCGGCCCAGGCGCAGTACGGCGACCCGGTCGGCCACCGCCATCACGTCGGCCATGTTGTGGCTGATCAGGATGACCGCGAGGCCGCGTTCGCGCAGCCGCTCGACCAGGTTCAGCACCTCGGCGGTCTGGGCCACGCCGAGCGCGGCGGTCGGCTCGTCCAGCATCACGACCTTGGGCTGGCCGAGCAGGCTGCGCGCGATCGCGACGGTCTGCCGCTGTCCGCCGGACAGGCTGGCCACCGGGATCCGGACGCTCGGGATCTTCGCGGACAGCTGGCGCAGCAGCTCCCAGGAGGAGCGTTCCATCTCGACCTCGTCGAGCACCTTGCCCTTGCGCAGCTCGCGCCCGAGGTACAGGTTCGCGACCACGTCGAGGTTGTCGCACAGGGCCAGGTCCTGGAAGACGGTGGCGATGCCGAGCTGCTGAGCCTCGGCCGGACTGCCGACCCGTACCTCCTGCCCGTCGAACACCATCGTGCCGTCGTCGGCGGTGTAGACGCCGGCGATGGTCTTGACCAGCGTCGACTTGCCGGCGCCGTTGTCACCGACCAGGGCGAGCACCTCGCCGGCACGGACGTCCAGCTCGATGTTCTTCAAGGCCTGGACAGCGCCGAAGCGCTTGGAGACGCCCCGTAGTGCCAGCACGGTGCCGGTCCCGACGGGGGTGGGTGTGACAGTCATCGATTCAGCTCCTGAGAGGTTCGTTCACGGCCGTGACCCCGGCGGCACCCCTGGCCTCCTCAGAGCCAGGGGCGCCCACCGGGGCTGGGCTGCCTTACTTGAGGCCGGCGGCCGTGCAGGCGGTCGCGAACGACGCGGTGCAGATGTCGGTCACCTTGTAGATGCCGTCCTTGACCACAGTGTCGTTGATGTTGGCCTTGGTGACCGCGATCGGGTCGAGGATCGTGGACTTCACGCCCTTGAAGTCACCGGTCGCCTCGGGCTGCCCGCCACCGGCCAGCGCGACGGCGGCCTTCGCGGCGGCCTCGGCCTGCGGCTTGACGGCCTTGTAGATGGTCATCGACTGGTCACCGGCGACGATCCGCTGGATCGCGGCGAGCTCGGAGTCCTGACCGGTGACCGGCGGGAGCGGGTTCACGCCGCCACCCTTGAGGGCGGCGATGGCGCCACCGGCGGTGCCGTCGTTGGCGGCGTACACGCCGACGAGACCGTTCTTGATCGCGCTGAGCTGGCCTTCCATCCAGGCCTGGGCCTTGTCCGGGCTCCAGTCCGGGGTGTCGAACTCGGCGGCGACCTTGTAGCCGCTGGTGTCGAGCACGCTGTGCGCGCCCTTCTTGAAGTCGGCCGCGTTCGGGTCGGTCGGGGCGCCGTTGATCATGGCCAGGTTGCCGGAGGTCTTGCCGGCCGCCTTCAGGATGTCGACCAGGGTCTGCGCCTGCAGCTTGCCGACGGTCTCGTTGTCGAACGAGACGTAGTAGTTCGCGCCGTCGATGAACCGGTCGTAGGCGATGACGGGCACGTTCTGGCCCTTGGCGGAGGCGACGACCGCGGCCGCGGCCTTCCCGTCGACCGGGTCGAGCACGAGCACGTTGGCGCCCTGCGTCAGCGCGGCCTCGGCCTGCGTCTGCTGCTTGGCGGCGTCCTGGTCGGCGTTGCTGTAGATCAGCTCGCAGTCGGCACAGGCGGCCTTGAGGGCTTCGGTGAACAGCGGCCGGTCGAGGGCCTCGTACCGGGTGGTCTTGGACTCCGGCAGCAGCAGGGCGATCTTCTTGCCGCCCGAACCGCCGGCCGAGTCGGAGCCGCCGTCGTCCGATCCACAGGCGACCAGCGAAACAGCCAGGGCCGACACGGCGATACCGAGGCCGACGAGACGAGTTGGTGAAACGGACATCTGGTGACTCCTTGACGTGAGGGCCCGAGTAGGCCTACTCAGAGTCAAGCTCGCCCGAGCCTTGACGTCAAGGCTTGAATTCAAGAAGTAGACATATCGTTGTCACACGGTCGTCTCACCCGAGAGAGCGCTCCCGCCCGAGCTTCCCCGATCTCCACCAACTGCTGCCATCCCGGCGCATTCCGTCACCATCTCTTACGAGGGTGCTACGGGTATGTGTCCCCGGCGGTTACTTGGGGTTTCCGCCCAGCAGTGGCCGTGCTCCCATGCTGGCCACCAGCCACCAGCCACCAGCCACCAGCCACCAGCCACCAGCCAGCAGGCAGCAGGCACCAGGCGCCAGGCGCCAGGCACAGCCAGCAGGCACCAGGCACCAGGCACCAGGCTGCCGCCAGCACCAGCACCAGCACCAGCACCAGCACCAGCACCAGCACCAGCGACCAGTACGGCCGCCAGCCACAGCCACAGCCACAGTCGCCGGCCGCCGCCCGCCGCCGCCGGCCGCGCCCGCTGCCCGCCGCCACCGGCCAGCGGCCCTTCAGCCGCCTCTCGTCGGCGGCCGGTCACAGGCGGCTCCCTCACCACCAGCCACTGCCAGCGGCGCTAGCTGCCTCCTTGCCGCAGGCCGCCCATCCTGCGCCGCCAGCCGCCAGCCGCCAGCCGCCAGCCGCCAGCCGCCAGCCGCCAGCCGCCAGCCGCCAGCCGCCAGCCGCCAGCCGTCGACCGGCCACGCCCGCCGCTGACCGCAGGCCTCCATGCCTGGCCACCGCCCCTGGCCACCGCCCCTGCCCGCCAGCCCCATGCCTGCTGCCAGCCGGCGACCGGCCACGCCCGTCGCCGACGACCGCAGGCCTCCGCGCCTGGCCACCGCATCTGCCCGCCACCCCCATACTTGCCGCCGGCCGTCGACTGGCCACCCGCCGACGACCGCAGGCCCCCATGTCTATCCACCGGCCCTGCCGCCACCCCGTGCCTGCGACCGGCCGTCGACCGGCCACCCGCCGACGACCGCAGGCACCCTTGTCTATCCACCGGCCCTGCGCGCCACCCCCATGCCTGTCGCCAGCCGTCGACCGGTCATGCCCGCCCGCGATCGCAGGCCCCCATGTCTATCCACCGGCCCTGCCCGCCACCCCCGTGCTTGTCGCCAGTCGTTGTCCGGCACGCCCGCCGATGACCGCAGGCTCCGTGCTTGCCGCCAGTCGTTGTCCGGCACGCCCGCCGATGACCGCAGGCCCCGTGCTTGCCGCCAGCCGTTGTCCGGCACGCCCGCCGATGACCGCAGGCTCCGTGCTTGTCGCCAGCCGTTGTCCGGCACGCCCGCCGATGACCGCAGGCCCCGTGCTTGCCGCCAGCCGTTGTCCGGCACGCCCGCCGACGATCGCAGGCCCCGTGCCTGCCGTCGACTTCACCTTTGGCTTTTATCCGGCCGGAGCGGCCTCAGCCCATGCGGCCTGGCCGGCCGCATCGTTACCCAGCCCAGCCACAGGGAGGGCATGCGGGGCAGGGAGCGGACCATGAGGCGGCGTAGTTGCCGGGTGGTGCAGGGGATGGTCGGGCTCGGGGTGCGCCTGTGGGTGGGTTGTCGAAGGGGCTGCGACGAGGGGAGGCGGCCCGCCGGCGACGCGCGGTGGCTGGCGTACGGAGGTGTGTGCAGGCCAGGAGTGGGCTACTCGGGTGTGGCTGAGAACGGAGGCCGGTTCGATGACGCTGAGGCCTCGAGTTGCGACGCCCGTTGGTCGGCGAACGGGGGTGTGCGGGCTAGGCGCGGGCTCGGGTGGCTGAGGACGGAGGCCAGTTCGATGGTGCCCAGGGGGTCACCCCGCAGGTCTCGAGTCGACGCCTGCTGGTCGGCGTACGGGGATGTGCCAGGTAGGCGCGGGCTCTCGCGTGTGGCTGAGGACGGAGGCCAGATCGATGGCGCCCAGGGCCCACCCCGCAGGCCTCGAGTCGACGCCTGTTGGTCGGCGTACGGGGATGTATCAGCTAGGCGCGGGCTACTCGGGTGTGGCTGAGGACCGAGGCCAGTTCGATGGCGCCCAGGACGTCGGCGGCGTCGCCCAGTTCGGCGGGGCGGAGCTCTACGGTGGCGGCGGCGCTGGGGATGGCGCAGCGGTCGAGGGCTTCGCGGAGCGGGACCATGATCAGGTCGCCGGCTTCGGCCATGCGTCCGCCGACGACGATGACCTCGGGGTTGAACAGGTTGACCAGGCCCGCGACGGCGACGCCGACGCGGCGGCCGGCGTCCTCGATGACGCGGCGGCAGCCGAGGTCGCCGGCCAGGGCGCGGGTGATGACGTCGCGCAGGCGCAGCGGGCCGTGCGAGGCGGCGAGGGAGTTGAGCAGGGCGCGGGAGCCGACGAACGTGTCCAGGCAGCCGCGGTTGCCGCAGCGGCAGATCGGGCCGTTCTCGTCGATGGTCAGGTGGCCGATCTCGCCCGCCGTACCGGCCGAGCCGCGGAACACCTCACCGCCGAGCACGATCCCCGCGCCGACGCCGTACGAGAACTTGATGTAGCACCCGTGCTGTACGTCGCGCAGCGCGCCGGCGCGGAGCTCGCCGAGGGCGGCCAGGTTCGCGGTGTTGTCGAGCGCGACCGGGGCGCGCAGGTAGCCGGCCATCGCCGCCGCGACGTTGACCCCGCGCCAGCCGGGCAGGACCGCGTCGGACCCGGCCTCGCCGCTGACCGAGTCGACCGGCGTCGGCAGGCCGAAGCCGATCGCGCCGATGGCCTCGACGCCCTGGCCGACGGTCTCGGCGAGGTCCGCGAGCAGGCGCGCGGCGCGTTCCATCCCGTCGTCGGCGACGTGGTCGGCCTGCAGCGGCATCAGCTGCTCGGCGAGGACCTCGCGGCTCTCCGACGCGATGGCGACCCGGACGTCGCGCTCGCCGAAGGCGACCCCGGCGAGCAGGCCGCCGCCGGAGGCGAGTGACACCAGTACGGCGCGGCGGCCGTTGCGGATGCTCGGGGACACCCCGACCAGACCGGCCTGGTCGAGCTCCTTGACCATGTTGGACACCGTGGCGGCGGACAGTCCGGAGGCGGCGGCGATCTCGACCTGGGTGAGCGGACCGTGCTGCCGGACAACCCCCAGAACACGCTCACGGTTGGCTTCGCGGAGCGAAGCCTGTGAGCCAGGTGCCGGGCGGGTTGCGTTCATTACATAAAGATAACGGATTGCAGGGATTCCGTCGCTGGAATGGTCCCGCTCGTCCTGACCGTGATCGCCATGTGTCCTCGCCGTTACGCGTAGTCCTGCCCGTCAGGACGTCCGCCGCGACACTAATGCACCACCAGTCCCAGCAGCCTCGGGGACGCCAGGCTTGAGGGGGAGAATCACATACTGTATTCAACTAACTCCGAGCGGTGGTGGGTCGAAGGGCGAGAGTCGTCGCCGGCAGGTCCGGAGGGGCGGCCGGTTTGAGGAGCCGGCCGGGGAATCGGCGTTGTGGGTGCGATGTTGAGATGCCGGGCGCGTTGGCCGCCGGAGTGCGCCCGGCGTGAAGCTGTCAGGGGGTGGGAGGTGAGCCAGAGGACGGGAGGTGAGCCAGAGGACGAGTGCTGAGCCAGAGGACGAGTGCTGAGCCAGAGAACGAGTGCTGAGTCAGAGGGCGAGTGCTGTTGTCAGGAGGGCCAGCGGGACGGCCAGTTCGACGGTTGCGCCGAGGGTGTCTCCGGTGATGCCGCCGAGGGACTTGGTGGTCTGGTGGGCGGTGGTGAGGGCCAGGACGACGGCCAGCAGTACGGCGAAGCTGGTGCCGACGAGCGGGCGCCAGCTGGAGCTGTTGGTCGGCAGCGTGGTGCCGTCGGTGGTGAGCCAGGTGAGGGCCAGCAGGAGTGCCAGAGCGGCCAGGGTCACCAGTACGGCGGCGTACGGGCGGACGGTGGCGGCGACCATCGCGCCGAGGCCATCGGGGCGAGCCGACGGGACGCCGACGCGGCAGGACCAGGGGAGGGTGAGTCGGCTGGCGACTGTGGCGACGAGGACGGCCTGCCAGCCGAAGCCGGCTTGCGCGCAGGTGGTGAGGGCTGCGACGTCGATCAGCAGTACGGCGGCGATCGTCACCACGCCGAACGGACCGATGTCGCTCTGCTTCATGATGCGGAGCTTGGTCTCCCGGTCGCGCCGGCTGCCGAACCCGTCGGCGGTGTCCGCCAGTCCGTCGAGGTGCAGTGCGCCGGAGAGCACTGCCAGGGCGATCACCCCGAGCACTGCCGCCAGCAGGTCCGCTCCCGGCTGCAGGGCCTGTACGGCGGCAACCACCGCAGCCGCCAAACCGCCGATCACCACCCCGGCCACGGGAGCCAGCAGCATCGCGCCGCCTGCCGTGATCCGATCCACCCGCTGAGGAGCCGGGGTAGGCAGCACCGTCAGGGTCCCGAACGCCAGCCGCAGCCCGTCGAGCCTCATGCTGTGCCGCTTGCGAGCCAGCTGCCGGACCCGCCGTGAGCTCTCACGGGCCGATGGTCCGCCCGGGCGCGGCCTCTCGCGGGGCGCCGGCCCGCCCGGCCAGGACCTCTCACAGCGCGACCGTCCGGCCGGCCACGCACCAAAGGACAGTGTCGGACTCGCGGGAGATCGTTGCGTTCACACGACCCATCAAGTCGCGGAACAAGCGGGTGCCCGCGTCGCCCGGAACCACGCCCGAGCCGACTTCATTGCTCACAGCAACTACTAGGCGAGGGGTGCCCGACCAGGCGGCGGCCAGGTCGTCGATGCGCTGCTCGACGGCGGGCAGGTTCTCCGGGTGGTCCCAGATGTCGCACGCATCCATGGTGCGGGCCAGCCAGAGCGTGAGGCAGTCGATCAGGAGCGGCGGCCCGTCCGGCTCGAGCAGGGGAACGAGATCGATCGTCTCCGCCAGACCCCACGACGCCGGCCGGCGCTCGCGGTGCTTGGCGATGCGGTCGGCCCACTCGGGGTCCGAGGACCCGTCGCCGCCGGTGGCGACGTACAGGGTGTCGGGGGTGTCGGCCAGCAGGCGCTCGGCCGCGGTGGACTTGCCGGAGCGGGCCCCGCCGAGGATCAAGGTCCGCCCCCGCGCCACGTCCGGTTCCGACCGCCCCTCCGCGGCCGGACTCGACCTTCGTCCCCCCACCCGAACTCGTGGGGCAGCATCCGCGCCCAACCCCGCATCCAGTTGCGCTCCCACCTCCGGGGCGGTCCATGAGAGCTGGTCTCCGGCAGGCGTCAGTACGTCGTACCGAAGGCCGCCGGCAGTGCGGGTGACCGTGACCTGGTAGCCCTCGACAGGAGTGAAGCCCTCGCCGGTCAGCCGTAGTACGCCATCGACCGTCGCGCCGGCTGTCGACGTGACCAGTTCAGCCATCCCGCGGATCGCCGATCAGCGCCAGGCCCGCGCGCAGGAAGGCACCCGCGGCGGCGTCGGCCTCGCTCAGGTACCCGGCGACCATCGCGCCGTCGCGCAGGACCATCAGGTCGTCACCGGTGTGCGCGGGCAGGCCGAGCGGCGCGACGAGGTCCTGAAACATCTTCTTCCACCAGTCGCGATGGGAGTCGACCAGTCGGCGTACCGCGCTGTCGGCGTCGGGGTACTCCGCCGCGGCGTTGATGAACGGGCAGCCGCGGAAGCCGGGAAGGCAGGCCATCTCGCCGAGACCGGCCGACATCAGCCGCACCACCTCCGCGGCGTCGCCGCCGGCTGCGGCGATCACGGCCTCGACCCCCGCGCGCTCGGCGGCCGCGCGCCGTTCCAGGTAGGCGACGACGAGGTCGTCCTTGGTGCGGAAGTGCCGGTAGAAGGTCACCTTCGTGGTGCCCACCCGGTCGATGATCTTGTCCGCGCTCACCGCGCGCATCCCGTGCGCGTAGAAGAGTTCGTCGGCGGCCGCGAGCAGTCGTTCTCGCACCGGCTCGGTCATGGTCGGCATCGTACGTGGCCCCCGTTCCGCTTGCGCCGACCGGCCTGGACGGTGCATGATCATTGGTAGAGTTACTAGTTAGTCTATCTCGCAGATCGGACCAGTTCCCGTGACCACAGCAACCTCCTCCCTGCCCGCGACCACCGTCCCGGCGGCACTCCGCCGCCTGTACTTCGTCCGCTTCGGCTTCGCGCTGGTCTGGGCGGTCCTCCTGCTGCTCAGCGCCGGCAAGCTCGGCCCGCTGAGCGTGGCGCTGCTGATCGTCTACCCGCTGTTCGACGTCGCCGCCGCGGTCGTCGACCTCCGCAGCTCCAGGACGCCGGCCCTGATCGCCAACATCGTGATCAGCGGCCTCGCCACCGTCGGCCTCGTCGTCGCGACCACGTCCGGCATCCCCGCGGTCCTGCGCGTCTGGGGTGCGTGGGCGATCGTCGCCGGCATCGTCCAGCTCGTCGTCGCCGTACGCCGTCGTGCGCTCGGCGGTCAGTGGCCGATGATCCTCAGCGGCGGCATCTCGGTGCTCGCCGGTACGTCGTTCGCCCTCTCGGCGTCCGCGGCCGACCCGTCGCTGACCAGCCTCGGCGGGTACGCGCTGCTCGGCGGGGTGTTCTTCCTGGTCTCCGCGATCAGGTTGCGGGCTAGCGTTCGAAGCTGACCGGTACGTCGAACGCGGCCTTCCGTGCCGTCCGGCGGAAGGCCTTCAGGACCGGGCGGCCGAGCGCGAGCACCAGGACGGCGCACAGGATGCCGCGCGGGATGTCCCAGCCGAGCGACGTGGCGACGACGAACAGGAAGTAGCGGTGCAGGTTCTCGGCCAGGCCGTCGCCGGGGATGAACGAGAAGTCGCTGCCGAAGGTCGCGTACGGCCAGAACCACAGGTTCATCACGACGCCGTACAGGATGCCTGCGACGAGCGAGTACGCCGCGAGCAGCAGCAGCTCGAGCCGGCCGCCGACCCGCGGCAGGAGGCCTGCCAGGCAGCCGACCCAGGCGCAGGCGAGCATCTGGAACGGCATCCACGGTCCGACGCCGCCGCTGATCAGTGCGCCGGCCAGCAGGGACACCGCGCCCAGGACGAAGCCGAAGCCCGCGCCGAAGGCTCGGGCGGCCAGGATGAGCAGGAAGAAGCCTGGCTCCAGTCCGGCTGTGCCGGGGCCCAGTGCGCGGAGTGCGGCGCCGACGGCGGCGAGCATGCCGAGCAGGGAGATCACCTTGGCGTCGATGCCTGACTCGGCGAGCTCAGCCAGTACGACGGCCACCAGCAGCGGCAGCAGCAGGACGAACAGCCAGGGCGCGTCGGTGGTGTGCCCGAGCGCGGAGGCACCGGCCTGGTCGGTCTGCCAGATCAGGGGCCAGCCGAACGCCAGCACGCCGACCGCCGACGCCAGCAGCAGCGTCGCCGTGCTGCGTGGCTTCAGCCGGACCAGCCGGGAGGGCACCTGCAGGGCGGTCACGAGAAACGCTCCGGTGGGGTCACTGCTCCGCGCGAGGGGTGCTCCACGAGCGCCTGCTCCGGGGCGGTCATGATGCGCGCTCCAGGGCGGTGGCTACTTCGCCGACCGTGAGGAACGGGAGGGGCGCGAGGATCTTGGCGACCTGTGGGGCGAACGCGGGGGAGCCGGCGATCACCGTTGCGGTGTCGCCGTCGCTGACGAGTTCGCCGTCGGCCAGGACGAGGACCCGGGTGGCGACCTCGGCGACCATCTCGACGTCGTGGGTGGACAGCACGACCGCGTGGCCGTCCGCGGCGAGCTCGCGCAGGATCTCGACGAGCCGTCGCTTCGCGCCGTAGTCCAGCCCGCGCGTCGGCTCGTCCAGCAGGAGCAGCGGGGGAGCACCGCACAGTACGACGGCCAGTGCCAGGCAGAGCCGCTGGCCCTCGGACAGGTCGCGCGGGTGCATGTGGTCGTCGATGCCTGGTGCCAGACGTTCCAGCAGCGAGCGGCACTTGCCAGCGGCCACGCGGAAGTCGCTGTCGGCCCCTGCGCACTCCTCTGCGACGGTCGGTGCGTACAGAAGGTCAGCGGGCTCCTGCGGTACCAGCCCGACCGCCTTGACCAGCTTCTTGGGCTTCGTACGCCGTGGGTCGATCCCCGCCGCCACCACGCTGCCTGAGCGCGGTTGGACGAGCCCGACCAGGGCGTTGAGCAGTGTGGACTTGCCGGCGCCGTTGCGGCCCATCAGCGCGACCACCTCACCGGCGCGCAGCGTCAGCGAGACCCCACGCAAGGCGGGCACGCTCCCGTAGCTGACGACGAGGTCGTTGCATCGGGCAAGCTCATTGCCGATCGCCGTGACGCGAGGAGTCGGCCGGTGATCGCCCAACCGCTCCCGCAGTACGCCGGCCGCCCGGCGAGCGTCCCGCACCGACAACGGCAACGGCGACCACCCAGCCAGCCGCCCCAGCTCCACCACCGGCGGCGCAACCGGCGCGGTCACCATGACGTCGGCAGGAAGCCCGGTCGACACAGCGCCGGAAACCAGCGGCCCGGCGCCCTGGCCGGGCGGTCCAGCGCCCTGGCTCGGCAGCCCACTGGCGACAGCTCCCGAGATCTCCACCACCCGGTCGGCGTACTGGATGACTCGCTCGAGGCGGTGCTCGGCCATCACCACGGTGACGCCCAGGTCGTGCACCAGCCGCTGCAGCGCGGCCAGCACCTCCTCGGCCGCTTGCGGGTCCAGGGCCGACGTCGGCTCGTCCAGTACGAGCACCGCCGGGTGAGAGGTCAGTGCAGCTCCGATGGCTGTCCGTTGCCTCTGCCCACCGGACAGCGCGGTCAGCGGCCGGTCCCGTACGTCGGCCAGCCCCAGCAGGTCGAGCGTCTCCTCGACCCGGCGGCGCATCACGTCCGGAGCCACGCCGAGCGACTCCATGCTGTACGCCAGTTCGTCCTCGACCGTGTCGGTGACGAACCCAGCCATCGGGTCCTGCCCGACGATGCCGACCACGTCGGCCAGGTCGCGCGGGCGGTAGTCCTTCGTGTCCCGCCCGTTGACCAGCACCCGCCCGGCCAGCGTGCCGCCGGTGAAGTGCGGGACCAGTCCGTTGATCGCCCGCAGCAGGGTGGACTTGCCGGAGCCGGTCCGGCCGATCACCAGCGCGAGCTCGCCCTCAGGGACCGTGAAGCTCACGTCTCGCAGGGCCGGCGACGCGGCGCCGTCGTACGTGACTGTGACCCGGTCGAACTCGATCATGCCGTCACCAGCTCACGTCGTCGGGTCAGGGGAGGAGCAGCAACAGCAGGCGCCAGGCCGATCAGGATGCCGAGCACCGGCAGCAGCGGGACCGGCGGCACGACCAGCGGGCCCGGCAGCACCAGCCCCTCGACCCCACGGGCCGCTGCGATGATCAGTGCGGCCGCAGCGAGTGCACCGGAGCCGATGACGAGCCACTCCGGCAGGGCCCACGGGTCCGGCCGGTAGCGAGTCCGGGTGACCCGCTGGCGGCCGACAGCCATCGCACCGGTTGCCAGCAGTACGCCGAACGCCAGCGCTCCACCAGCAGCCGGTGCGGCCATCGCGTCGGTGAGCAGGGAGTAGACGCCCAGCATGATGCCGAGCAGGCCGAGCAGGACCGAGGCGCCGGTGATCTGGCGCTGGCGGCGCGGCACGTGCGCCGTACGGCCGTAGCCGCGGGAGTCCATGGCCGCGGCCAGCTCGACCGAGCGGTCCAGTGCGCCTTCGAGGACCGGCATGGCCGTCGTACGGAAGGAGCCGCGCGTGCGGCCGCGCAGGCGCCGGGCGCCGCGGATGCGGCGGGCGTCGGTGACCAGCTGCGGCGCGAAGGTCAGCGCGACCACGCAGGCGACGCCCATCTCGTAGAGGGCTCCCGGCAACGACTTGAGCAGGCGGCGCGGGCTGGCCAGGGCATTGGCCGCGCCGATGCAGCAGAGCATCACGGCCAGCTGGCCCCCGTCGTACAGGGCAGTGACGAGCGCCTCGGCGGTCACCTCGCCGCCGAGCTTCACGCCGCTGGCCCAGTCCGGCAGGGGGATCTGCGGGAGGGTGAAGAGGAGGGTGTTGCCCTGGGAGCGGGTGGAGAGCAAGGCCTGCAGTACGACGCGGAGGCCGATCACCACCAGGCCCAACTTGAGGAACGCCAGGTAGCTGTTGGCCCAGGGGGCGTCGCTGCGGCGCGCAGCCACGACGAAGCCGGCTACGGCGAGGATCAGGATGAGCAGGACCGGGTTGCGGGTCCTGCTGGCGGCTACGGCCAGGCCGAGGGCCCACAACCACCACGCCCCCGGGTGCAGAGCCCGGGGGAGCGTCAGGTGGTGGACCGCGCGCACCTGATCAGCTCTGCGCGCGTCGGCGAGCCAGCACGAAGCCACCGCCGGCCAGCAGCAGTACGACGACCGCGGCGACGATGATGCCCGTCACCGGAGCGCCGTCGTCCTCGTCGTCGGCTGTCGGGGGCTGGGCGGCGTTGGTCGGGTTCGGCGCCGGGGTGGGGGAGGCGGCCGAACCGGCGGCCGGGCCGATCTCCAGCGTGACGGGCTCGTCGGTGGCGGGGACCTTGATGTTCTTCACGGTGGTGCCGCAGCCGGTCGCCGGGTAGCCGTCGATGCCGCAGGTCAGGCCCTTCTCGATCCGCACCGGGCCGATCGCGGCCAGCACCTTGGCGCCGGTCGCTTTCGCGTCGGTGACCACACAGGTGCCCGTGGCCGGCGGCGGGGCGACACCGGTCCCGGAGTCGGCCGCCGTGCCGGGGTCGACGACCAGGGCGACGCGCTTCTTGCCGGTCTCCGCGGGGGTCGCGCCGCAGATCGTCTCGAACTCACCGGCCGCGCGGGGGACGCGGGGCTTGGCACCGCCGACCGCGTACCGCCAGCCTTCGACCGAGCCGTCCGCCGGGACCACCTGGTCCGCACCCTTCTGGGCGAACGCCCACTGGCCCTTGGCCCACTGGTAGTAGCCCCAGAACCGGTAGCCGTCCTCGGCCCGGGCGGAGCCGGCGGCCGGGGCAGTGCCGGCGGCTGCGCTGGTGCCTGCGGCCTGGGCCGAGCTGCTGGTCCGGTCGGTCTGGGTCGAGCTGCCAGCCAGGGCTGTGCCGGCGGTGACGGTCCCCGCCAGCAGGAGACCCGCCAGCAGGCTGAGGACCAGTCGCAGGGTCCGGTGTGCAGTCATCTCGTGTCCTCGCTCGGGCCGGGGCGAACGAGAGGAGAGGTGCCACCGCCGGGTGCACGGGGACGGCTCCTCCCGCGGTCCTCGGCGGGTCGGTGAGCCTGCTGCCTGGACGCAGTGTTCCGGCTCACCGCCGCCCGGTGGAGCCGGGTGCGGCCTACGGTTGCGGGTCAGCGCCGGCTTCGGACCGGCTTCCCTGCGGCACAGCAGTGGTTCGGGCGCAGCTTACCGCCGCCACGCCCAGCCGCGCGGAGGCCCGCACACCGAACGTGCGGCACCCCACACTGCGCCCCGTACGAAGAGGCCACACCCACCCCAGGCATGCACGAGCCCGTACGGCGAACCTGGTGGACCACCAGCTCGCCGTACGGGCTCTAGGTCGGTACTACTCCTGTGCGGCCAGGCTCATCGGGCCGTAGACCTCGCGGCCGTCCTCGAGCAGGTAGACCTGGGCGACGCCCTGGTCGGCCAGCTCACGCCAGATCTCGCCGAGCCAGCTCTCCGCGTCACCCTGAGCGGAGAAGTCGGCCGTGCCCAGGTCGCCCGGGTCGGCCGGTTCGCCGGCGGCGGTCTCGAACCGCCAGGTCCAGCTCACGAGCCCGGCCGGGTCTGCGGCGAGTTCTGCGTGGTCTTGGCCGGGTCGCTCTCGATCGCGTTGCCGAGCGCCTCGTCGATCCGCTTCAGCTGCGCGTCCTCGAGCTTCACGCCGGCCGCCTTGACGTTCTCGGTGACCTGCTCGGGGCGGGAGGCACCGATGATCGCCGAGGAGACGTTGCGGTTCTGCAGGACCCAGGCGATCGCCAGCTGGGACAGGCTCAGCCCGGCCTCCTCGGCGATCGGCTGCAGCTCCTGGACGCGGTTGAGCACGTCGTCCTTGAGCCAGCGGCTGATCATGTTCGCGCCGCCCTTGGTGTCGGTCGCCCGCGAACCCTCCGGCGGCTGCTGGCCCGGCTTGTACTTGCCGGTCAGCACGCCCTGCGCGATCGGGGAGAACACGACCTGGCCGATGCCGAGCTCCTCCGAGGCCGGGACGACCTCGGTCTCGATGACGCGCCAGAGCATGTTGTACTGCGGCTGGTTGGAGACCAGCGGGACGCGCAGCTCGCGGGCCAGCCGGTGGCCCTCGCGCAGCTGGTCGGCGGTCCACTCCGACGTACCGATGTAGAGCGCCTTGCCCTGGCGGACGACGTCGGCGAAGGCCTCCATCGTCTCCTCCAGCGGCGTCTCGGTGTCGTACCGGTGCGCCTGGTAGACGTCGACGTAGTCGGTCTTGAGCCGCTTCAGTGAGCCGTTGATCGACTCGTGGATGTGCTTGCGGGACAGGCCGACGTCGTTCGGCCCGCCCGGGCCGGTCGGCCAGTACACCTTGGTGAGGATCTCCAGCGACTCCCGCCGCTGTCCCTCCAGGGCCTCCCCGAGCACGGTCTCCGCCGCGGTGTTCGCGTACACGTCCGCGGTGTCGAACGTGGTGATCCCGGCCTCGAGCGCCGCCTTCACGCAGGCCTTGGCCTGCTCGTTCTCCACCTGCGACCCGTGGGTCAGCCAGTTCCCGTAGGAGATCTCGCTGACCTTCAGTCCACTGTTTCCGAGATACCGAAAGTCCATGGCACCGACCCTACTTCCACCCGTCCGCACACGCCCGGCGACTCCCTACCGGCGGACAGCCGCCAGCCACTGCCCGGCGACGGTCTCCACCCACGCGGTCACGTCCGGCGCCGACGGAATCCGGTGGAAGGTGTACTCGGGGCACCCGTCGAGCGTCTCGACGTAGCCGAAGGCGTGGTCCTGCGCGAAAAGCAGCACCTCACCGGACGCTCGATGGAACAGTGTGAGGTTCCTGTTGGCCTCTTCAGCCAGTACGCCGTACTCCGCCGGGTCGATCGGCAGGCTCAGCCCGTCCCAGAGGAACGAGCAGTCGGCGACCAGCTCGGCCGCCGAGGCCGCGGCCAGCTCCGGTGTCAGCACTGAGTTGTGGTTGCACACCCAGGTGTCGGGGTCGTTCCAGCGGTCGACGACACCGCCGGTCACCCGCCAGAGGTCGTGCAGCGCGTCCGGCGGCCCCACCGGCGGCGTAGTGCTCGGCGGTAGACAGAGCCAGCCAGTGGTGCTGCCGTCGGCGAGGTCCCAGGCGAGCACCTCGTACGGCGAGCTGTCGACGACCACCGGGGTGACCCGGGCGGCCTGGAGCAGCCGGCTGAGGTGGGGCAGCGAAGGAATCGGCGGCCGGTCCCAGCCGTGGGCAGTGCCGAGCTCTACTGCCCTGATGGTGTGGGCCAGCCAGGGAGAGCCGGCCAGGGCGTGCTGCCAGTCGTTCAACTGACCTCGATGGTGAGGGCGTGGGGGCCGGTGAGGGTTGCCGGTACGGCGGTGGCCGGCTGGCCGTCCACCAGCAGCTTGGGGTGGGTGCCCGTGCCGGTGAGGGTGATGTCGAGGGTGGCGGCCCGGTAGGGGAGGCCGGTTAGGTGGAGGTCGCCCAGGCCTTCGGGGACCACCGGGGTGACGGTGATGCCCGCGGGCGTGAAGTGGAGGCCGAAGAGGGACTCGTGGATCTGGCGGAGGTAGGCGGTGGCCGACCAGGTCTGGTGGGGGAGGGACTCCCACTGGTGGCCGGTCTGCCAGCCGCCGTCGACGGCACCGGTGGTGGCGTTGTAGAGCTCGAAGAGCTGGTTGTCGCTGGACTGGAAGAGCCGGGTCAGGTCGTTCAGTGCCGCACCGAACAGGGCCGGGCTGCCGGTGGAGGCGACGGCCGAGGCCCACAGGCCCATCACCATCGGCCAGCAGATGGCGTTGTGGCGCCCGGGGTGGGCGGCGTCGTACCGGGGGAAGTGCGGCCAGACGTTGACCATGCCGAATGGCTCACGGTGCGCGTTGGCCAGGATCTGCTGCGTCCGCTCGGGCCCGGCGATGCCGAACTCGATGGCCAGGGCCAGACCGGCCGTCTCCTGGTGCGGGTCGAGGCCGTCAGGGCCCAGGAAGTAGCCGTACAGCCCGGTCGAGGCGTCCCAGAGGTGCTGGTTGATGGCCGAAGCCAGCGCATCGGCCCGCCGAGCGAACGAAGGCTCGCCACCCAGCAGCGAGAGGCAGCGCAGCGCCCGGACGTAGACCGCGTTGGTCGACAGGCACCGCAGCTGCGCCGTCCCCGGGTAGTCCAGCACGTACGACGAGTCGCCTTCCGAGTACGGCGCACGCTCCTCGTACGACGGCAGCCCGCTGATCCCGTCCTGCATCAGCGCCGGCCCGGCGTACAGCCCGGTTGCGGCGTCGAGGTGCGTCCGGTCGAGGATCTCCAGCGAGGCCCGCCCGATCTCGTACGCCGTGGCGCCGAACTCCGTGTCGCCGGTGACGGCCACGTGCTGCCACGCGCCGATCACCCAGATGATCTGGTCCCACCACTGGTTGTCCTGCGCGACCACCCCGCGGTCCAGGTCGCAGACCTTCAGCAGCGTCGCCCGGGCCACGTCGGGCGTGAGCAGGCTGGCGGCGTGCCAGCAGTTGATCGCGGCGTCCCGGGTCCACGGGTCGTCGTAGCCACCGCCGGCCCGGACGTACCCGGTGGCGGTGACGTTGACGTCGAGCAGGTTGTGCAGCGCGGCGTCGTACAGGCTGCTCAGGACGGGCGACCCCGTCAGCCGAGGGCGCACCAGGTCAGGCCGGCTTCTCGCCGCGGGCGACCATCGGCTTGGGCAGCCGCCAGCGCCGCATCTGCATGGTCCGCCGGACGGCGTAGAACCCGATCCCGCGGGTCCCCTCGTTCGGGAACTTCTTCGCGATCGCCCGCTTCATCCCGCTGGACAGGAAGAACCAGTCGGCCGCGATGCAGGCGATCATCACCAGGAACAGCAGGTTGACCAGGCCCGGGAGCCAGGTGAACACGCCCGAGAAGACCACGCCGAGCAGCGAGATCACCAGCAGCACCGGCAGCGCGAACTCCATCACCGACCAGCGGGCGTCGACGTAGTCGCGGGCGTACCGGCGCACCGGGCCCTTGTCGGCGGCCGGCAGGTACCGGTCGTCGCCGGTCTTCATCGCGTCCTGCATCTTGGCCCGCTCGGCGCGCATCTTCTCGCGCCGGTACGCCGAGGCCTCCTTGCGGTTGCGCGGCTTCTTCAGCGCGGCCTTGCGGGCCTGCTCGGCCTCGCGCCGGGTCGGGGTCGGGCGCCCCTTGCCCCCGGTCTTGCCCTGGGCCTCCGCCACGGCGGGTTCTGACGGTGTCTCGGACTTGCTACGACGGAACACGGGAGCTGGACCTCATTCGGACTGCGAGTCGATCACTCGGGGTGGTCCCCGGAGGATCGGGCCAGTTTATCGGGGCCGGTCCTGATGGTGTGGGGACCCATGGGGACATAGGGTGGATGACACGCACGCCGGGTCCACTCTCCGGCACAGAAGGGGTACGGATATCGATGAGCATCTTCAGGCGGATGTCGACGATCTTCAAGGCCAAGGCGAACACCGCCTTGGACAAGGCTGAGGATCCTCGCGAAACCCTTGACTACTCGTACCAGAAGCAGCTCGAGCTGCTGCAGAAGGTACGCCGTGGTGTGGCCGACGTGGCCACCAGCCGGAAGCGGGTGGAGCTGCAGGCTTCGCAGCTGCAGGCACAGTCGGCCAAGCTGCAGGAACAGGCGCAGAAGGCGCTCTCGATGAACCGGGAGGACCTCGCCCGCGAGGCCCTGACCCGCAAGTCCGGCCTGCAGGGCCAGATCGACGACCTGACCGCGCAGCACGCCCAGCTCCAGGGCGAGGAGGAGAAGCTCACGCTGGCCTCCCAGCGGCTGCAGGCCAAGGTGGAGTCCTTCCGCACCAAGAAGGAGACCATCAAGGCCACCTACACCGCGGCCGAGGCACAGACCCGGATCAACGAGGCCTTCTCCGGCATCTCCGAGGAGATGAGCGACGTCGGCCTCGCGGTCCAGCGCGCCGAGGACAAGACCCAGCAGATGCAGGCCCGGGCCGGCGCGATCGACGAACTGCTCGCCTCCGGCGCGCTCGACGACGCCTCCGGCAGCAGCAAGGACAGCATCACGCTCGAGCTCGAGCGGATGTCGACGGGCTCCGACGTCGAGAGCGAGCTGGCCGCGATGAAGGCCCAGGTCGGCGGCTCCGAAGCGCCGAAGCAGCTGTCCCAGGACGCCCCCGGCGGGGCGCAGCCGGCCCAGCCGGCCCAGCAGCCGGTGCAGGAGCCGGTTCGGCCGCAGGACGGAGACGTTCGATGATCGTTCGCATCATGGGCGAGGGGCAGTACCGGCTCGCCGACGAGAAGCTCGACCAGCTGAACGCGGTCGACACCGACCTGGAGAAGGCCGTCTCGGCCGGCGACGAGGCCGGGTTCAAGACCGCGTTCGAGGCGCTGCTGGCGTTCGTCCGCAGCGGCGACCGGGTACCGGACAACGAGCTGCACGACTCCGACGCGATCCTGCCGCCGGGCGACAGCACGCTGGCCGAGATGCGTGAGCTGATCAGCGGAGACGGCCTGATCGCCGGCTGATTCCGCTGTCGTCCCCTGCGTGCCGTCCAGGTGCGGGACCCGTTCGGGTTCCGCACCTGGAGCTGTTTCAGGGCACGGTTCGGTCAAGAAGGCCGGGTCGCCACTGTGCGTGACGGCAGTGCCCTCTAAGGTGGTCCGTGGTTCCTGCCGGAGCCTTTTCCAAACCGCCCACTGCCCAACGATACGATCCCGAAATCACACCTGGCGTAACGCCTGCCGACACTGCGTAGTTACTACTGTCGGACAGCTGTCGCGCGTAGTACTCTTCGATGAATTGCCGTCGTCGGGACGGAGAATTCACGGCATCAATGCGACTGAGTCCACAGCAGAAAGCGATGGAGTGTGACTCATAGCGCAGCCGGTTCACCGGGGGGTGACTGAGGGTGACGGATCGTGCCGTCATGGGGGAAGTCGTGTCCGAAACGGGTTCGAGTGGTTCAGCAAGCGTGACCACGAAAGTCGTGCAGCCTGAGCTGTTCGACCGTCGAAGGCCGGTCTGGGTGGTCCCGGACTCGGTCCCTGCCATCGTTCCTCGATCCGCGCGGTCGACCGAGCCGCAGTGGGTCGCCGTCTACCGCTGGGCCGCGCTCGGTGGCGACCTGCTGGCCGCGGTGATCGGTGTGTCGATCGCCCTGCTGACCAGGTTCGGCTACCAGGTCGGTGGCGGTTACCTGGTCTTCGGCAGCCTGCTGCCGCTGGCGTGGGTGGCCGCGGTCGCGCTGTCGCGCGGTTACGAGACCCGGTACTTCGGCGCCGGGCCGGACGAGTTCCGCTCGATCCTGCGGTCCGGTGCCGGGCTGACCGCGGTGGTCGCGATCGCGTCGTACGCGACCAAGAGCGAGATCGCCCGCGGCTTCGTCGTGCTGGCGATCCCGGCGACCGTCGTCCTGGCGCTGCTGCTGCGGTACGGCCTGCGCCGCGACCTGAGCCGGCACCGGTACCGCGGCCGCTGCATGCGCCGCGTGCTGGTCGTCGGCCGCAACGGCCAGGCCGCGCACCTGAGCGAGCACCTGGAGAAGCGTCCGTCGGACGGCTTCCGCGTGGTGGCCACCTGCCGCCCGCGCGGTGACGGCCGGCCCGCCGTCGAGGGCCTGGTCGGCCCGGACGAGCTGGACGAGGCCGACATCATGGCGGCCGTCGACCGGCACGCGGTCGACGTCGTCGCGGTCGCCTCCGACCCGGACCTGGCCGGCCAGTCGCTGCGCCGCCTGTCCTGGGCGCTGGAGCAGCGCGGCGTCGAGCTGATCGTGTCGCCGGGCATCATCGAGGTCGCCGGACCGCGGATCTCGGTCCGCCCGGTGGCCGGCCTGTCCCTGCTGCACCTGGAGCGTCCGTCCGTGAGCGGTGGCCCGCACCTGCTGAAGGGCGTCTTCGACCGGGTGCTGGCGCTGATCCTGCTGACCGTGGCCGCGCCGGTGCTGCTCGGGCTGGCGCTGGCCGTCAAGCTGAGCAGCCGGGGCGCGGTGCTGTTCAAGCAGTCCCGGGTCGGCCGCGGTGGCGAAGAGTTCAAGATGCTCAAGTTCCGCAGCATGTACGTCGACGCCGAGCAGCGGCTGGGCGACCTGCACGCGCTCAGCGACGGCAACACGGTGCTGTTCAAGATGCGCAACGACCCGCGGGTGACGAGCCTGGGCCGGATCCTGCGCCGCTTCTCGCTGGACGAGCTGCCGCAGCTGCTGAACGTCGTACGGGGTGAGATGTCGCTGGTCGGTCCGCGGCCGCCGCTGCCGCGCGAGGTCGCCCAGTACGCCGCCGACGACACCCGGCGGATGCTGGTCAAGCCCGGCCTGACCGGCCTGTGGCAGGTCAGCGGCCGCAGCGACCTGTCGTGGGAGGAGTCGGTCGTCCTGGACCTGCGGTACGTCGACAACTGGTCGATGACGCTGGACCTGCTGATCCTGTGGAAGACGGCCCGTGCGGTGATCCGCGGGTCCGGAGCGTACTGATGGGGGAGAACGACCAGGTGGACCAGATCGACCGGACCGCGAAGGTCTACATCGCCGGGCACCGTGGCCTGGTCGGGTCGGCGCTGTGGCGCCGGCTCGAGGTGGCCGGGTTCACCGACCTGGTCGGCGCCACGTCGAAGGAGCTCGACCTGCGCGACCGCGACGCGACGTTCGCGTTCTTCGCCGAGCACCGCCCGGACGTCGTGATCGACGCGGCCGCCCGGGTCGGCGGCATCCTGGCCAACCGCGACCACCCGACGGAGTTCCTCAGCGACAACCTGCGGATCCAGGTCAACGTGATGGATGCGGCGCTCGAGGTCCGGGTGCCGCGGCTGCTGTTCCTCGGCTCGTCGTGCATCTACCCGAAGTTCGCCGAGCAGCCGATCCGCGAGTCCAGCCTGCTGACCGGCGAGCTCGAGCCGACCAACGACGCGTACGCGATCGCCAAGATCGCCGGCCTCCTGCAGGTCCAGGCCGTCCGAAGGCAATACGGGCTGCGCTGGATCTCGGCGATGCCGACCAACCTGTACGGGCCGAACGACAACTTCGACCTGACCAGCTCGCACGTGCTGCCCGCGCTGATCCGGCGGTTCCACGACGCGGCGACCTCGGGCGCGCCCGAGGTCGTCCTGTGGGGGACGGGAACGCCCCGCCGGGAGTTCCTGCACGTGGACGACCTGGCCGACGCCTGCCTGCACCTGCTCGAGCACTACGACGAGCCGGAGACGATCAACGTCGGCGTCGGCACCGACGTGACGATCCGCGAGCTGGCCGGGATCGTCGCGCGGGCCGTGGGCTACACCGGTGCGATCGGCACCGACCCGTCGAAACCGGACGGCACACCACGCAAGCTGCTCGACGTGAGCAAGCTGGCCGCCCTGGGCTGGAAGCCGGGGATCGGTCTCGAGGAGGGCGTCGCGAGTGTCTACTCCTGGTACCTCGACACCGTGAGGGGACAGGGCTCATGACGGATGGGTCTGCGAAGACAGTGGGGGGCACTGTGAAGAAGGCACTGATCACCGGCATCACCGGGCAGGACGGCTCGTACCTGGCCGAGCTGCTGCTGGGCAAGGGCTACGAGGTCCACGGCCTGATCCGCCGGGCCAGCACGTTCAACACGCACCGGATCGACCACCTGTACGAGGACCCGCACGCGCAGGACAAGCGCCTGTTCCTGCACTACGGCGACCTGACCGACGGCTCGCGGCTCGTCACGTTGCTGGCGTCGATCCAGCCCGACGAGGTGTACCACCTGGCCGCGCAGAGCCACGTCCGGGTCAGCTTCGACGAGCCGGAGTACACCGGTGACACGACCGGGATGGGCACCACCCGGCTGCTCGAGGCGATCCGGATGATCGGGCTGGACTGCCGGTTCTACCAGGCGAGCTCGTCGGAGATGTTCGGCGCGACACCGCCGCCGCAGAACGAGCACACCCCGTTCTACCCGCGTTCGCCGTACGGCGCCGCGAAGCTGTACGGGTACTGGATGACCCGGAACTACCGCGAGGCCTACGACCTGTTCGCGGTCAACGGGATCCTGTTCAACCACGAGAGCCCGCGGCGTGGCGAGACGTTCGTGACGCGCAAGATCACCCGGGCGGTGGCGCGGATCAAGACCGGCCAGGAGAAGCGGCTGTACCTGGGCAACCTGGACGCGTGCCGCGACTGGGGCTACGCGCCGGAGTACGTCGAGGGCATGTGGCGGATGCTGCAGCACGACAAGCCGGCCGACTACGTGGTCGCCACCGGTACGTCGTACTCGGTGAAGGACTTCGTCCAGCTGGCCTTCCAGCACGTCGGGCTGGACTGGGAGGAGTTCGTCGACTACGACGCGCGCTACGAGCGGCCGACCGAGGTCGACTCGCTGATCGGTGACGCCTCCAAGGCGCAGGTCGAGCTGGGCTGGAAGGCGCAGGTCCACGTGCCCGAGCTGGTCCGGATCATGGTCGACGCCGATCTGGCCGCACTGACCGCAGAGGACTGAGCGATGACCGGCGAACGGGTCGACGTGCTCGGGATCCACGTCAGCGTCACGGACATGGACGGCACCGTCGACACGTTCGGCCGGTGGATCGACGGCGGCGAGCGGCACCTGGTCTGCGTGTCCGACATGAACGCGCTGCTGCACGCCCGGGCCGACGCCGAGCTCACCGAGGTGTACAACACGTCCGGCCTGACGCTGGCCGACGGGATGCCGCTGGTCTGGGCCGGCAAGAAGGCCGGCTTCGATCGGATGGCGCGGGTCTGCGGGCCCGACCTGATCGAGCGGGTGATGGCCGAGGCGGCTCAGCGCGGCTGGTCGCAGTACTTCTACGGCGGAGCCGACGGCGTCGCCGAGCAACTGCGGGACAACTTCGTCGCCCGGCACCCCTCGCTGGTGGTGGCCGGCGTCTACTCCCCGCCGTACCGGACGCTGTCGGCCGAGGAGGATGCGGCGATCGTGGACAAGGTCAACGCGGCCGGGCCGGACATCATCTGGGTCGGGCTGGGCGCGCCGAAGCAGGAGCGCTGGATGGCCGAGCACCGCGACCGGCTGGACGCGGCGATCCTGATCGGCGTCGGGGCGGCGTTCGACTTCCACACCGGGCGGCTGGACCGGGCGCCGGTCTGGATGCAGAAGTCCGGGCTGGAGTGGAGCTACCGGCTGTACAAGGAGCCGCGCCGGCTGTGGCGGCGGTACGTACTGGGCATCCCGCGGTTCGCCGTGGGCATCCTGCGACAGCCTCCGAAGCCGGTTTCTTGAAACTTCCGAAGCTCAGCAAACTCGCCGGGCCGGCCGGCCGGGCCGGCTGGGGACTGGCGGACCAGGGTCTGTCCAGCCTCAGCAACCTGGCCGTCGGCGTGCTCGTCGCCCGCAGCAGCAGCGTCGCCGACTTCGGTGTCTACGCGCTCGCCTTCGGCGGCTACACGATCGCGCTGAACGTCTCCCGCGCGGTCGCGACCGAGCCGCTGGCCGTCCGGCACTCCGGGGACCGCACACCGGCCTGGGAGAAGGCCGTCCGGTCCGGTACGGCGACCGCCCTGCTCGCGGGGCTGGTCGCGATGCTCGTCGGGCTGATCATCGCGGCGGTGCCCGGCGTACCGTCGCACGGGGTGCTGATCGCGTTCGCGGTGACGATGCCCGGCCTGCTGCTGCAGGACGCGTGGCGGTGGGCGTTCTTCGTCGTCGGGGACGGGCGGCGGGCGTTCTTCAACGACGCCGTCTGGCTGGGCTCGATGGGGGTGCTGTTCGCGGGGCTCTACCTGACCGGCACGGCGACGGCGTTCTCGCTGACGCTGTGCTGGGGGCTCGGGGCGGTGATCGCCGCGGTGTTCGGGCGGTTCCAGACCGGTCTGCTGCCGCGGTTCCGGCTGGTCAAGCACTGGCTGAGGGAGAACCGGGACCTCACCCCCAAGTACGTCGGGGAGATGCTCGCGGTCAGCGGCACGATCCAGGTCTACATGCTCGGCATCACCGCGGCCGCCGGGATCGCGGCCGTCTCCGGGATCCGTGGTGCGCAGGTGCTGCTCGGGCCGGTCAACGTGCTCAACCAGGGGATCCGGGCGGTCGCCGTACCGGAGGCTGCTCGGGCGCTGAAGCACTCGCACCGCCGGCTCTGGCGGGTCGGGCTGGTCATCTCGTTCGGGGTCGGTGCGGGGGCGCTGGCGTGGGGCGCGATCTTCCTGCTGCTCCCGGAGTCCATCGGCCGGGCGCTGCTGGGCCCTGGTGTGTGGGCCGAGGCGAGCGCGGTGATGGTGCCGGTGATCCTGCTGCAGGCGCTGGGGGCGTCCAACGCGGGCGCCTTCGCGATCATGCGCGCGCTGGCGGCAGCCGGACGCGGTCTGCGGGTGCGGCTGATCTCCTCGGTCATCCTGATCGCCGCAGGAGTCACCGGCGCGACCCTGGGTGGTGCCCAAGGCGCCGCGTGGGGCCTGGCGTCAGCGGCGTTCTGCACCCTGCTCCTGTGGTGGCACGAGGCCCACAGAGCCCTGGTAGCCCACCGCACAGCAGCCCGTACGGCGGCAGAAGCACCTGCTGATGCTGGGCTCTCCACGCCTGACCACTGATCAGCAGGAGCTCGCCTGGGCCGGCCTTGGCCGCCGGGGCCGACCGGCCAGGCGCCTCGCCGGGACCTACCGCCCGCCTCCGCGGCGTCCACGGGCCAGGCGCCCTCCGCCTGGGGCTCAGGCGGCCGGCACGCGGCGGAGTGCCGCGCGGGCGAAGTCCTTGGCCAGGTTGCACAGGCTGGTGGAGTTGTCGGTGTCGGCGGCGACTACCACCGTGAGGGTCTCCACCCAGTTGCCGTGGGCCGGGCGGAGCGGCTGGTAGTTCACCGCGGCGGAGCAGTTGGGCAGCGACGGGCCGATCAGGTTCGCGTACTCGTCGCGCGGCTTCGGGTCGAGCCGGGCCCGGCGCCCCTCCAGCGTGACCGCCGGACCACTCGACGGCGGCTCCTCGCGGCTGAGCGACACGTACACGCTCGGCAGCTTCACGTCCTCCCCACCCCACGTGCAGCCGTGCCCAGCGAACGCCGGGTGCTTGCTCCGGTCGCTCCCCGGCACCCGCGCCGCCTCAGCCGCGGTGAGCAGCTTGCAGGCGTCCCGCTGTGCCAGCGACGAGGCAGGCCAGTTCGCCGGCTTGGTCCTGCCCTCGGCCAGCGCCCGGACGACCGAGCGGGTGATCGCGTCCGCCCCGGCGCACGGATCACCGGCCGGAGGTGTGCTCCAGGAGGCGTAGACGGAGAGCACCGCGCCAGGCATCGCGACGATGTCCCGCAGGCACAGGTCCCGGTCGGAGGTCCACTGGGCGTACACGGCGACGCCGTCGATCGTCCGCGCCGTCTGCGGCGGCTCGCCGGGCTTGGTCCCACTCAGCCCGATCTCCAGCTCCACGACCCCGCTCAGGTCGTTGGCGTTCTTCCCCGCCGCGGAGAAGTCGCAGCCGACGAACCCACGCTGCGGGGTGACCGTCGCCTTGCCGTACGTCGACAGCAGTCGCGTGTCCACGAACCCGCACGGCTCAGCGGCCGCGAGCTGAGCCTTGGTGACGTGCACCCCGGTGGCCTTCGGCGGCGTACTGGCCGGAGTCGCCGACGGTGTGGCGCCGGTCGACGGGGAGGCCGGCGGGGGAGCGGAGGTCTCGCCGGAGCCGGAGGAGCAGGCAGCCAGCACCGGAAGCACCAGCAGCAGAGCCAGGCCGCGCAGACGAGAGGTCATCCGCACAGCCTAGGAAGCAGGAAGGTCTTCCCAGCAGCCCCGACCGGAACCTGCCGGGCCGGCTCAACCGGGCTGGCTCGACCGGGCTGGTCAACCGGGTCGGCCCACCAGGGCCGGCTCGACCGGGTCGGCTCACCCCGACCACCGGCAACACCTCAGCAGGCAGGAGCGCGGGGCCCGGAGCACTCAGGGATGCTCCAGGCCCCACCCCCGGTCAGCGGACGGTGACAGTGGCGAATCCGCCGCGGACCTGGTGGTTCCCGTCGAAGACCTCGATCCGGTACATCTGCGAGGTCCCCGACGGCGCCGTGGTGTCGGTCAGGGTGATGCTGGGACGGCTCCAGAACGTGGAGCTCGCCGTGGTGGTGGCGACGACCGTGTTGCTGCCGCTGCGGAGCAGGCGGTAGGTCAGCGTGGTGTCGTCGTTGTCCAGCGAGGTCTGCACGCTCGCCCGCACCTGTCCCCGCGTCGTGCTGGACAGCGTCGGCAGCACCGGACCGAGCGGCGCCGCGCCGGGACCGATGTTCGTGAAGCGGGTGAGCCCCTGCTGGTTGGCGCCGTTCACCTTGGTGAAGTCGCCGCCGACCCACAGGTCGCTGCCTCCGGTCGCCGAGACGAGCGGGCCCACCTGGGTCGGGGGACCGGCGTTCGTGTTCGGGAACCACGGACCGAGCGCGCCGTTGGCCGGGTTCTGCAGCAGCAGGAAGTGCGCGCCGGTGCCGTCGGAGAACGCCCCGGGGCAGCTGTGCGCGTGCGACCCCTTGAAGAGCCAGCCGTTGACGACCGTGACCGCCTCGGTGGCCCCGAGGCAGGTGTTCTTCCAGACCAGGTTCCCGGTCGGTACGTCGGCCGCCCAGGTCCCGTCGAAGCACCCGCCGCCGTCACCGGCGGCCGCGAAGTAGACCCGGTTGCCGACGGTCTCGATGTCCTTGACCCGGGACGTGCAGGACCCGTTCGGGTTCGGCATCGCCGAGGCGGCCGCGAACGGAACCATCGCGCCCGTCGAGTTGTTGACCGCGGCCACGGCCCACCGGTTGGTGCCGCCGACCTGGGAGAACGTGCCGCCCAGGTAGACCTTGGAGTTGTCGTCGGCCGCGTCGATCGCGTACACGTCGGCGTTCGCGTTCGGGTTCCACGGGAGCAGGCTGCCGTCGACGGTGCTGATCGCCGCCGCGCGGTTCCGGGTCACGTTGTTCACCAGGCCGAACGAGCCCCCGAAGTACAGCGAGCTGCCGCCGATCGCGAGCGTCTTCACCCGGTACGAGACCGACGGCCGGATGTTCGCGACCAGCGCCCCGGTCGCGGTGTCGAAGGCGGCGACCCGGTTGCGGACCTGCCCGTCGACCCGCGTGAAGTCACCGCCGACGTAGACCCGCGACCCGTCGGCCGACGCGACGATCGACCAGACGATGCCGTTCAGGCTGTGGTTGAAGCCGGTGTCGAGCGCACCGGTCGTCTGGTTGAAGGCCGCCAGGTAGGTCCGGCCGGTCTGGTTGGTGCCCGCTGCCGCACCCGGCGGCCGGACCTGCGTGAACCGGCCACCGACGTACGCCTTGCCTCCGGCCACCGCCAGACCGAGCACGCTCGCGTCGGTCTGCCAGGCCGAGTTGGCCACGGCGGTCAGTGATGCGCCCGTACCCGGTGCCGGCAGCGCGGGCACGACCGCCAGCGCGAGACCGGCCGCGGCCAGTGCGCAGGTCGTTCTTCTGAGTCTCATCAAATGCCCCCTGGAACAGCCGGGCCCCACCCCGGCACCAAGTACGGCGGCAGAACCGCCGTACCACCCGTTGACGCGGCCGGTGACCCCCCACCGGATCCGCTGGAACCTGGTGGGCCCGCGACGGGGGCCCACCAGGCTGTGGACGTGCTACCGAGCGTCGAAGTGTGTCTGGACCTGGTCGCCGGTGAGTGCCGTCGGGTAGACCGCCACCTCGTCGACCGTGCCGTTGATCCCCGCGTTGGACGGCTGGTTGGGCCAGGCGTTCAGGTTGTCGGCGCCGATCCGCCAGTAGCCCGTGTACGGCTCGGCATTGGCTACAGTCTGCGTCCCCTGGAGCACGCCGTCCAGGTAGAACTTCATCTCGCCCGGCGCGAACGTGCCGACCACGTGGTGCCACTGGCCGTCGTTCGTGGCGGCCGCCGAGTTGATCACCCGGGTGGAGCCGTCGTAGACGCCGAACGTGACGACGCCGTTGTTCTGCAGGTACAAGTGCCGGTCGTACTGGCTGCTGGTCCCGTTCGGGCTGTTGCCGAAGCCAACGATCTTGCCGCCGCTGCCCGAGGTGGTCTTGTACCAGGCCTCGACGCTGAAGTTCTGCGGCTGGCTGGCGACCGTCTGACCGATCAGCCGGCTGTTGGCACCGAAGTCACCGGCGGTGTTGCCGCCGCTGGTCAGCACACCGGTCGCACCGAGGCTGACGCCGTCGTACGGGCCGGTGTTGTTCTGGCTGGACGAGTCGGTGGCGTTGGCCGTGCCGTTGGGCTCACCGAGCCGCCAGTACGCCGTGGGCCCGTCCGCCAGCACCTGCTGGTCGTACGGCGCGTCCACGCTGGCCACGGTGACCGGCAGCGAGTAGTCACCCCGCAGCGTGCTGTTCCCGTCGGTCACTTCGATCCGGTAGACCTGGGACGAGCCCGGCGTCAGCCCGGTGTCGGTGAAGGACAGCCACGGCCGGTTCCAGAACCGCGACTCGGCCGTGGAGGTCGCCACCGTCGTGTTGCTGAAGCTGCGCAGCACCCGGTAGGTCAGCCCGATGTCGTCGTTGTCGAGGACGGTCTGGAAGTTCACCTTGACCTGGCCGGCCTTGTAGCTGACCGGGACCACCTTGGCGGGCTTGGCCGGAGCCGCGCCCGGTCCGGCGCTGGTGAACCGGGCCAGACCCTGCTGGCCGGAGCCGTTCACCGTGGTGAAGTCGCCACCGACCCACAGGTCGGTGCCGCCGGTCGCGGAGACCAGGGGGCCGACCGCTGTCGGCGTACCGGTGTTGGTGTTCGGGAACCAGGGCCCGAGCTCGCCGGTGTCGACGTTCTGGGTGAGCAGGAAGCGCCCGGCGCCCTGCGGGAACCCGCTGCCGCCCTGGTAGCTGCAGTCGTGCGCGTGCGAGCCTTTGTACAGCCAGCCGCTCACGTAGGTGATCGCCTCGGTCGCGCCGAGACAGTTGTTCTTCCACAACAGGTTGCCGCTGGCAACGTCTGCGGCCCAGGTGCCGTCGAAGCAGCCACCACCGTCGCCGGCGTTGGCGAAGTAGACCCGGTCGCCCGCGGTCTCGATGTCCTTGACCCGCGACGTGCAGCCCGGCGCAGGGTCCGGTACGGCGGACGCCGCCGGGAACGGCTGCAGCGCCCCGGTCACCGGGTCCAGGCTGGCCACGGCCCAGCGCGCGACGCCGTTCATCGTCGCGAAGGTGCCACCGACGTACACCTTCGAGCCGTCGTCGGCGACGTCGATCGCGTAGGTGTCGTTGTCGGCCTGCGGCGCCCAGGGCAGCAGCGTCGCCGTACTGGTCGTCACGGCCGCCAGGCGCGGCCGGGCGACGTTGTTGACCAGGCCGAACGAGCCGCCCAGGTAGACCGTGCTGCCGGAGACCGCGAGGGCCTTGACCCGGTAGGACACCGACGGCTTCCAGTTGCTCACCAGTGCACCCGTCGCCGTGTCGAACGCGGCGATCCGGTTGCGGGTCTGGCCGTCGACCTGCGTGAAGTCGCCGCCGACGAACACCCGGGACCCGTCGGCGGAGGCGGCGACCGCCCAGACCATGCCGTTCAGGGTGTGGTTGAACCCGGTGTCGAGCGCCCCCGTGGCCTGGTCGAACGCGGCCAGGTAGGTCCGGTTCGTCTGGTTGGTGCCGGCTGCCGCCCCCGGTGGCCGGACCGTGGTGAAACGTCCCCCGACGTACGCCTTGCCTGCTGCGACCGCCAGGCCTTGGACACTGGCGTTGGTCTGCCACGCCGCGCTCGGAAGAGCCGACAGCGAAGCGCTGATGCCCTGTGCGGGCACCGGTGACAGCAACGCCGCCACCAGTGCTCCACCCAGTGCAAGGATCCCCACCCTTTTCACAACAACATCCCCCCTCAGAGATGTCCGCGCCGCGCTGTGCGGCGCGGTGTGTTACCCCACCCGCATCACTTCACCTGCACCGTGACCGAGGTGGCCGACTTGACCACGTTGCGGCCGTCGAGGACCTCGACGCGGTAGTTGACCTTCTGCCCGCTCTTCACACCGTTGTCGGTGTAGGTCACGAGCTGCGCGGCCTGCCAGGAGTAGGTGTTGCGGTTCCAGGTCCCGACCAGCCGGGAGCCCTGGTAGATCTTGTAGGTCAGCGTGATGTTGTCCGGGTCGACGACGGTCTTGAAGGACAGGCCGACCTTGTTCGGCACCGGGCTGTTCGCCGCGGGCGCGGCCGGAGCCGGTGCCTTGGCGCCGCCGATCGCGTTGGTGAACCGCGTGATGCCCTGCTGGCCCACCCCGTTGACCTTCAGGAAGTCACCGCCGACCCACAGGTCGGTCCCGGTCGCGGCCATCGCCAGCGGTCCGACCTTCGTGGTGCTGGTCGGGTCGGCGTCGGTGTTCGGGAACCAGGGGCCGAGCTTGCCGGTCACCCCGGAGTGCGCGAGCAGGTAGTGCGTGCCCGAGCCGTCCTTGAAGTACGACGGGTCGTCCGGGCTGCAGTTGTGCGCGTGCGACCCCTTGTAGAGCCAGTTGCCGATCGCCTTGACCGCCTCGGTCGCGCCCAGGCACTTGCTCTGCCACAGCAGCTTGCCGGTGGCCACGTCCGCGGCCAGGATGCCGTCGTAGCAGCCGGTGCCGTCACCGCCGTTGGAGACGAACACCTTCGAGCCGTAGGTGTCGATGTCCTTCACCCGGGTCAGGCACTTGCTGGTGGGTTCGGGGATCCACGCCTCGGCCGGCATCGCGATCGGGTCGCCGGTGCTGTTGTTCAGCGAGACCAGCGTGTTGTGGTGCTGCTTGTGCACGGTCCGGAACGGGCCGCCGGCGTACACCTTGGTGCCGTTGTCGGCGACGTCGACGGCGTACACGTCACCGTCGGCGTCGGGGTTCCACGGCAGCAGGGCGCCGCTGTTGAGCGCGACCGCGGCCAGCTTGTTGCGCACGGTGTTGTTGACGCGGCCGAAGGAGCCGCCGAAGAAGACGCTGTTGCCGTAGATCGCGACCGCCTTCACGCGGGTCGCGACCGAGGGCGCGAAACTGGCCAGCGCGCCGGTCGCCGCGTTGAACATGGCGATCCGGTTGCGGGTCTTGCCGTTGACCGTGGTGAAGTCCCCACCGACCACGATCCACTTCTGGTCCAGCGACACCGCGATGCTGTAGACCGCGCCGTTCAGCACCGGCGCGAAGCTCGAGGCGTTACCGCTGGTACGGCTGAACGAGGCCAGGTACGTGCGGACCGCCTCGCCCTCCCCGAGCTTCTTGCCCGGCGGCCGGACCCTGGTGAAAAGTCCCCCCACGAAAACGTTGTTCCCCGCGATGGCGACCGCGTTCACCGGCTTGTTGGTCTGCCAGGTGCTCTGCCGCAGCGCGGAGACCGCCGTGCCGAACCCGGGCGCGGCGGCCACCACCGGTGGACCGGCCGGGATCAGCGCCGCGGCCAGGACAGCCCCGGCGGTGACTAGTACCAGAACTAACTTCTTCATCGATGTCCTCAGAAAGCGGGCGGGCCTGTCTGTATCAGCACGCGAAATCTAGCGCTGGTGGGAAGCAGCGTGGAAGGCGGCCTCCCACCAGCGTTATGACGTTGTGCTATAGCAGGCTGACTGTCCGCTCAGCGTGCGTCGTAGTGCGCCTGAACCTGCGCGGCACTGAGCGCGTACGGGTAGACCGCCGCCTCGTCGATCGCCAGGCCGGTCTGCGTAGCACCGCCGCCGGACCAGTTGCCGGTGGCGTCGTAGCCGACCCGCCACCAACCGTAGTACAGGGAGGCCTGCCCGACGCTCTGGCTGCCGGCCAACACGCCGTCGACGTACAGCTTCATCGCGCCGTTGTCGTAGGTGCCCACGACGTGGTGCCACTGGCTGTTGTTCTTGTTCGACGCGCTGGTCAGCACCCGCCGGGTGCCGTCGTTGACGCCGAACGTGATCGCGCCGTTGGAGCGCATGTAGAGCATCCGGTCGCCGCCGTCACCGCTGTTACCGGTCTTGGAGTTGCCGAAGCCGACGATCCGGCCGCCGCGCAGGATGCTCTGCTTGACCCAGGCCTCGACGGTGAACTGCTGCGGCTGGCTGTAGGCCTTCTCGCCCACCATCCGGCCGCTCGAGGTCGTCGTCGCCGAGGTGTTGCCGGGGATCGCTCCCGAGCCGCCGAGCGTGACGCCGCTGTAGGTGCCGTTGTTGCTCTGGCCGGAGGAGTCCACCGACGTGGTGGTGCCGGCGGCCTCGCCGAGCCGCCAGTACGCCTGCGGGCCGTCGGCCGCGATCAGCTGGTCGTACGCCGTCGACGGCGTGCTCGCGACCGTGATCGGGTCGGAGTAGTTGCCGCGCAGCGTCGTCGTACCGTCGGTCACCTCGACCCGGTAGTTGGTCGACTCACCCGGGGTCACCGCGGTGTCGGTGTAGTGCAGCCACGGCTTGTCCCACGGCGTCGACGTGGCGGTCCAGGTCGCGATCGTGGTGTTGGTGAAGCCCTTCAGCAGCCGGTAGGTCAGCGTGCTGTCGTCGTTGTCGACCACGGTCGGGAAGTGGATCTCCACCTGACCGGGCTTCACGCTGTACGGCGTGAGCTTGGCCGGCTTGGCCGGAGCCGCGCCCGGACCGGTGTTGGTGAACCGGGTCAGGCCCTGCTGGCCGGTGCCGTTGCTGGTGGTGAAGTCGCCGCCGACCCACAGGTCCGAGCCGCCGGTGGCGAACGCCAGCGGGCCGACCTCGGTGGGCGGACCGGCGTTGGTGTTGGGGAACCAGGGACCGAGCTTGCCGTCGGACAGCGACTCGGTCAGCAGGAACCGGTAGCCGAAGCCCTGCGGGAAACCGCCGGCGCCGCCGTTGGCGCAGTCGTGGGCGTGCGAGCCCTTGTAGAGCCAGCCGTTGACGACCTTGACCGCCTCGGTCGCGCCCAGGCACTGGTTCTTCCAGACCAGCGCGCCGGTCGGGACGTCCGCGGCCCAGGTGCCGTCGAAGCAGCCGCCGCCGTCACCGCCGTTGCCGAAGTAGACCTTGTCGCCGCTGGCGTCGATCGCCTTCACCCGCGTGGTGCACTGGCCGTTCGGCGGCGGGACCGCCGAGGCGGCCGGGAACGGCAGCACCGCGCCGGTCACCGGGTCCAGGCTCGAGACGGTGTTCTGGGTGGTGCCGTTGACCGTGCTGAACTGGCCGCCGGCGTAGGCCTTCGTGCCGTCGTCGGACACGTCCACGGCGTACACGTCGCCGTTCACGGCAGGTGCCCAGGGCAACAAAGTGCCGACGTCGCCGGTGACCGCCGCGAGCCGGAGCCGCTCGACGCCGTTGACCAGGCCGAACGAGCCGCCGAAGTACACGGTGCCGCCGGAGACCGCGATGGTCTTGACCCGGTACGAGACCGAGGGCTTCCAGTTGGTCACCAGCGCGCCGGTGGCGGTGTCGAACGCGGCGATCCGGTTCCGGGTCACGCCGTTGACCTGGGTGAAGTCGCCACCCACGTAGATCCGGGACCCGTCGGCCGACGCCGCGACGGCGTACACCTGGCCGTTCAGGACCGGGTTGAAGGCGGCCACCAGGTCGCCCGTGGTCGTGTCGAAGGCGGCCAGGTAGGCCTGCCCGACCTCGTTGGTGCCCAGCGGCGAGCCCGGCGGGCGGACGCTGGTGAAGCGGCCGCCGGCGTACGCCTTGCCGGCCGCGACGGCCAGGCCCTGGACGCTGGCGTTGGTCTGCCAGGTCGGGCTGGTCTCGGCCGAGAGCGACGCGCTGATGCTCTGCGCGGGCGTCGGTGCCAGCACCCCGGCCAGCAGAACGCCCACCACCCCGAGGCGCGCGAAAAGCCATCTCTTCTTCATACTGCGGTGTCCCCCCTCGGACCGGCGCCCGAGACGGGCGCCACACATGACCAAAAGATTCCGTACCGGTGATCCCCCGAGAACAGAGTAGGCCACACAAAGTGATGTTTGACCAGCCTCTTGCGGGGGAATCTGAGGCACTTACCAGGAAATGTCACGCTGTGTGAACGTTACAAGCGATTGCGGCTTCAACTTCCCGCTCTGCGTCGTGGGTCTGCACGGACCGTGACCCCGGACGAGTTTCACTGCACTGGTGATGCCGATATCCTGTGCTGCGGCAGGGATACGGTCACCGCTGGTGACCAGTGTTGAAACCGGCTCATCGTGTGCTCCGGGGGCGGGGTGGTGAACCGGTCGGGGGAGCGGCGCGTCCAGGTCTTAGAGGCGCCGCGAACGAAGGGGGACCGGATGGAACCGGGCACAGTTGTCTGGCGTGACACGGCGCAGTCGTTGCTGCGGCACAAGTGGCTGATCCTCGGCTGCGCGCTGCTGGGGGTGCTCGGGGCCGCGGTGTTCTCGCTGTCGCAGACCGAGCGCTGGACGGCGTCCAGCCAGGTGGTGATCGGCCCCGCCGTACCGCCGGCCCTGGTCGGCAAGCTGCCCACCGGCGCGGACAAGACCGGCCCGCTGGGCATGGACCTGCCGGCCGAGACGCAGGCCCGGGTGATGTCCAGCCCGGCGCTGCTGCGCGAGGTGGCCAAGTCCCTGGAGCTGCCGACCACCGACGAGTCGGTGCAGTCGCTGGCCACGGTCACCCGGGTCAAGGCGGTCACCGACAACGCCTACCTGATCACCACCGACGGCCCGACCGCCGACGAGGCGGTCCGGCGCGCCAACGCGATCGCCCGGATCTACCTGGCCCAGCGCAGCAACGAGGCGAAGGCCCTGCTGACCACACTGGCCGGCCAGGCCCAGGACAGGTCCCGTACGGCGACCGCCCAGTCGCGGACCCTGGTCAGCCAGATCTCCGAGGCCGTGGCCCGCGGCGACTCCCAGACCGCCACCGCGCTGCGCGACCAGCGCGTCGGACTGGCCACCGAGGCCCGGCAGGCCGCCGACGACGCCTCCGCGATGAAGAAGGCCCTGTCCGGCGTCGGTGCGAGCAGCGAGCTGGTCACCCCGGCCACGAAGGACGCCGCGACCTCCTCGCCGATCGTGAGCCGCGACATCCTGGTCGGCGCGATCCTCGGTCTGGTGCTCGGCTTCGGTCTGGCCCTGCTGAGCACTCACCTCAGCCCGTTCGTGCTCACCCGCGACCAGGCGGCCCGTGCCTCCGGTGCTCCGGTGATCACCGCGGCGATCGGCCGGCGCCGCTTCTGGCACCGGGCCGCGCCGCAGCTGCCGCCGTCCGAGCTGACCGCGCTGGGCGCCGAAGCCAGCGGAGCGCTGGCCCGCCGCGAGCTCAACCCGCGCGGTATCGGCGCGAGCGGTGCCGGTGCCCTGCTGATCGTCTCGGCCTCCCCGACGCCGAACTCGGCCGGCATCGCGCTGGCGATGGCCGAGGCCAGCTCCCGCGACGGCCGCGAGACGCTGCTGGTGCTCGCCGACCTCGGCGGTACGCCGGTGCTGTCGCACGTCACCGACCACGAGGGCCTGACCGACCTGGTCAGCGAGCCGGCGCCGACGCGCGCCGTACGGGCCCGCAAGCTGTTCCGTCCGGGCACGGTCGCCGACCTGTACGTGCTGCCGCCCGGTCTGACCAAGGACGAGACGGCGCTGGCCGTCGGCCCGTCCCTGGTCCCGGGCATCGTCGCGGACCTGCCCCCGGGGTACTCGGTCGTCATCCACGGCCCGGCCTCGGTCGGCCGGCACGGGATCACCCCGCTGGCCGCCGCCGTCGACGCCTCGATCCTGGTCGTCCAGGTCGGCCACGACAAGGACACCGACGTCAGCCGGCTGACCGCCGCGCTGGCGTTCGCCGGGGCGCCGGTGCTCGGCGTCGTCCTGATCGGTGCGTCGCCGCACGACGAGACGCTCGGCATCCCGGTGAACTTCAAGCCGGCCGACTCCTCACCCACCCTGCCGATGCGCTGACGGTGCGGGAATGACGCTGACGGCGCCGGTGGTGCCGGGCACCACGGACAGCAAGGAGAACGAGAAACCGTCGGTCTTCTGGCTGGTCCTGTGGTGCCTGCTGGTGCTCGGCGTCCAGCCCTGGTCGTCGCGGACGGCCTCGCCGCAGGGGACCACCGGGTCGACCAACAGCCTGATGAAGGGCGCGCTACTCGGCGCGATCTTCCTGATCGTGCTGGCCGCCACCCGGCCCGGGTTCCGGACCCGGATCAGCCCGTCCACCAACCTGTACGTCGTCTACGTGCTGTTCGCGACCGCCACCGGCTTCCTGCTCGCCGACCCGGGCGGGCCGCTGCTGCGGCTGGCCCGGTTCATGATCGGCCTGGTCCTGATGTTCCTGCTCTGGCGGCCGCTGATCGCGGTGCCCGAGCGGCTGATCCGGGCGCACCTGTGGGCGCACGCGGTGCTCGCGGCGACCGTCGTCCTGAGCGTCGCCTACGCGCCGGGCCAGGCGTGGCGGCCGCTGTCCTCGTTCGGTACCGGGTTCCGCCTGCAGGGCGTGATCATCCCGATGCTGCCGCCACGGGTCGGTGAGGTCGGCGCGATCCTGCTCGGCCTGGCGATCATCGCGCTGATCTCCCGCAAGCTGTCCTTCGTCCCGGCCGGCGCGCTGATCGGCGTCGGCCTGGTCCTGGTCGCACTCAGCCGGACCCGGACGGCGGCCGCGGCGGTCGCGTTCGGTCTGATCCTCGCGCTGCTGCTGACCCGCAAGACCTGGGCCGGCCGGATCCTGACGCTCGGCGTACCGGGGTTGGTCGGGCTGGTGTTCCTGGCGGTGCCGTCTTTGCACACGTGGTTGCTGCGCGGGCAGGGGACCGAGCAGATCAGCTCGCTCAGCGGCCGGACCACCAGCTGGCAGTACGTGCTCGACGAGCAGGTCTCGCTGCAGACCGCGATCATCGGCCACGGCCTGGGCAACAAGCGCGTCCTGCTGCGCCGCGGCGAGGGCGACATCGACGTGATGGCGATCGACAACAGCTGGCTCGGCCTCTACTGGGAGACCGGCCTGCTCGCCGTCGTCATCGTCGGCATCGCGATGATCGTCGCCTGGGTCTCGGTCCTGCGCGCCCCCACGCCGTACGTGAAGGCCTGCGGAGCCCTGCTGCTCGGCTACGTCTCGGTCGCCTCCCTGAACGAGAGCGGCCTGTCCGACCTGAGCTCGATGACCCTGCACCTCCTGGTCGCCGCCGCAGTCTGCGACTCCGACCGACTACGCCAGCGGTCCAGAGCCGCCGCCCGCCAGAAACCGTACGAGCCCCTCCCGCTCCTCCTGCCCAACCAGCCCCAAGCCAAGCCCGCCAAGCCACCACTCCGGTAGGCGCCACCCGGCCGTTCCGCGGAGCAGGAGCAACCCGCTCGCACGCCACCTCCGGCCGCAGGACGACTTCCGCCGCGGCCGGCCTCTGGTCGCCGCGCCGCCCCTCCTGCACGTCCTCCGGCCGCAGTGGCCTCAGCCACTGGCCACCTCACCGGCCGCATCACCGCTGACGGGAACCACCGGGTGCCGGGCGGCGGTCGGCTCCTCCGGGCCAGTTCTTCTCCGGGCCGCCCACTTCGCGCATCCTCCGGCCGCAGTGGCCTCAGCCACTGGCCACCTCACCGGCCGCATCACCGCTGACGGGCACCACCGGGTGCCGGGCGGCGACCCGCTCGCAGGGCAAGTTCTGGCGACCCGCCCTCTTCGCGCCTGCCCCCTCCCGCACCTCCTCCGCCCACATCACCGCTGGCGGGTCGGGCGCAGCACGATCTCGTTGACGTCGACCGCTGCCGGCTGCCCGAGTGCGTAGCCGACCGCCTCGGCGACAGCGGACGCTGGGATCGACTCCGCCCGGTACGACTCCATCAGCTCCCGCGCGCCCGGGTCGGTGATGGTGCCGGCCAGTTCGGACTCGACGACGCCGGGGGAGACGGTGGTGACCCGGATGGACGGGTCCACTTCGAGCCGCAGGCCCTCGGTGATCGCCCAGGCGGCGTACTTGGTCCCGCAGTAGACCGCCGCGGTCTCACTCACCTGGTGCGCACCGATCGAGGCGACGGTGACGAAGTGCCCACCCCCCTGACGCTGGAACACCGGCAGCGCGGCGGCGATCCCGTGCAGCAGCCCGCGCACGTTGACGTCGATCATCCGGTCCCACTCGTCCACCAGCAGCCGGTCCAGCCGGGACAGCGGCATCACGCCGGCGTTGTTCACGAGTACGTCGACCTGCCCGTACGCCGTGACGGCCGCGGCGACGAAGGCCTCGACGTCCGCCCGGTCGGTGACGTCGAGCGCCCGTCCGGTGATGCTGCCGCCCGCGGCGCGGACGCGGTCGACCAGCTCGGTGATCCGGTCGGTCCTGCGCGCACCGGCGACGACCTGGTGCCCAAGGGCTGCCAGGTGCTCGGCGACTGCCGCGCCGATGCCGCTGCTGGCGCCGGTGACCAGGACAACCTTCGGCTCTGGGGTGGTGCTCATCGTGGGTCCTCCTGAGGATCGCTGGGTGTTCACCAGCGATGCTCGGTCGTCCGGTGGCCGCTCCGGGAGACCGCGGGGTTCCTGGGAGTACTGGTACCAGGCACGTCCCTCAGCAGCCTCCTAAGCTGACGGACATGGGCAGCACACCGCTCGGCGACTACCTGCGCAGCAGACGCGCGCTGGTCTCACCGACGTCCGCCGGGCTCCCGTCGACCGGGCTCCGCCGGGTCGACGGACTCCGGCGCGAGGAGGTCAGCATGCTGGCCGGGATGAGCGTCGACTACTACATCCGGCTGGAGCAGGGGCGCGAGCGCAGCCCGTCGGCCCAGGTGCTCGACGCACTGGCGGTCGCACTCCGCCTGGACGACGACGGCCGCCTCCACCTGTTCCGGCTGGCCGGACTGGCGCCGCGTCCTCGCTCGGCCGCGGTCACGGACCGGGTGGATCCAGGGCTGCTGCAGCTGATGGACGCCTGGCCGGACAACCCGGCGCTGGTCTACAACCGCGCGTACGACGTACTGGCGAGCAACCGGATCGCCGACGCGCTGTTCGGTGAGTACGCGTTCTCGCGCAACCTGATGCTGCTGCTGTTCCTGGACCCACAGGCGCGGACCTTCTACGCGGACTGGTCAACGGTCGCCGCCAACTCGGTGGCCGGCTTCCGCCTGGGCCACGGCGAGGCGCCGGACGACCCACGCGTTCGTGCGGTGCTCGGCGAGCTCCTGGCAGGCAGTGAGGAGTTCAGCCGGATCTGGCAGCGGCAGGATGCCCGCGGCAAGGCACTGGACTCCAAGCGTTTCCTGCACCCGTCGGTCGGCGAGCTGCGCCTGCGCATGCAGGCCTTCGACGTCCGCTCCGCGCCAGGCCAGGAGCTGGTCGTCTACCACGCCGAGCCAGGCTCACCCAGCGCCGAAGCCGTCAGACTCCTGGGCACCCTCGCAGCCACCGCCGACCAGAACCGGACGCCCTAGCGCTTCACCTCCAGGTCCAGTACGTCGTACCAGCTGCCGGTCGGTGGCTGCTCGAGCATGGGGTCGGCCCAGTGCAGGCGGAGGCGGTCGGGCTGGACCTCGGTCAGGCGGGCCTCACGCCAGTCAGGGTGATCGATCGTGCGGACCCACCAGAGCTCGGCCAGACTTGCCAGGCCTTCGGTGCGCAGGAGCTCGGTGGCGTCGTCGTGAGTGGTGAGCGGCCCGAGTGCCGCGCCGAACACCGTCGTCGCCTGCCAACCACCGGCCAGCGGTACGGCGTACCCGAGCAGCTCGCCGTCGTCGCGGGTGACCTCCTCGGGGGACGGGAAGCCGGGCCACTGGTCGCGGATCGCGGCGATGATCTTGTCCGTGGTGCCACGCAGCCAGCAGATGCCGCCGCGTTCGGTCTCGCTGCCCGCGTAGGCGCCGGGGTCGACCGGCCGGCCGTTGATCCAGGTGCCACGGAGGGCCTGGGTGGCTTCGATCGTGACGGTCGGGTCGCCGTCGACCAGGATCAGGTCGGCTCGTCCGCCGACGGCGAGGCGACCTCGACCGTCCAGTCCGAAGACCTCCGCGGGTGTTGTGGTTGCCGCGGTGAGGGCTTCGGCCGGTCGAAGCCCTGCGGCGGCGAGGTGCTGGAGCTCGCGGTGCAGGCTGGCGCCGTGGACCAGACCCGGGTTGGGTGCGTCGGTGCCGGCGAGCAGGCGTACGCCGGACTCGTGCAGGGCCATCGCGTTGTACCGCGCGGCGGCGCCGTCCGGTGGTTCGGGCGGCATCCAGCGGTTGGCCTGGGCGTTGAGGACCCGCTGCCAGCGGAACGACAAGCGGGCGGCCAGTTCTGGCTGGTTCAGCAGGGGCATGACGCCGTCGAGGGGGAAGCCGTCGATGACACCAAGGGTGGAGATCACGGCGACGCCGGTACGAGCGACGGCAGTGAGCTCCTGGTCGGTCATTCGGTCGAAGGGGATGTGGGCGAGGACGTCGACCCCGCACTGCGCGACGACGACGGCGCCGCGGGCGGTGGAGACGTGGGCGACCACCGGGAGGCCGTGCCGCCGGGCTTCGCGGACCAGAGCCTCCATGGTCGCGACGTCGAGCGACGGCAGATCGAGCAGGGCCCCGGAACCGTCGTCGTAGATGAGCTTGAGGTGGGTCGACCCCTCGTCGACACGCGCCGCGACGAACCCCACCGCCTCGGCCGGACTGCTCACGGTGGGGAAAGGCGCGTAGGCAATGCTCGGATGCCCACCCGGCGCGGTGGCCCCGATCCCCGCCGTACGAACAGCCGCGGCCACGGGCCGACCCCCGCCCCAGCCTCCGCCGGGACCGCCCCAGGCTCCCGCCCCGGCCCCGGCCCTGGCCCCGGCCCCAGCCCTCGCCCCGGCTCCCGCGTCCGCCTCCGCGTCAGCCCCCGCGGCCAGTTCGGGCTGGAAGACGTCCGGCTTGCTGAACTGGTCGATGATCGTGGTGACGCCGAACGTCGCGGCGAGCTGGGCGCTGCCGGGCAGCAGGTGGACGTGGGCGTCGATCAGTCCGGGCAGCAGGGTCGCGCCGCCGCCGGGCACGATCTCGTCGCCCGGCCGGGCGATCTCGGCGTTGCCGATGGCATCGATCCGGCCGTCGGCGACGCGCAGGTGGGTGCCGCCGACAACCTCCCGGCCGTCGAAGATCCGGACATCGGCGAAGGTCAGGTTCGTCATGCGTTCGACGCTAGGGGTTGCCGTAACGAGAAGGTCCAGTCACTACTGTGGCGACCATGGAGTACTCGGTCAGCCAGGTGGCCGCGATGTCGGGGCTGTCGGCGCGGACGCTGCGGCACTACGACGACATCGGCCTGCTCACCCCGGCGCGGACAGCGGTCAACGGCTACCGCTGGTACGGGCGCGCCGAGCTGATCCGGCTGCAGCGCATCCTGCTGCTGCGCCGGCTCCGGATGCCGCTGCCGGCGATCGACGCGACGTTGGCCGACGAGGCCCGCGCGGCGGCCGAGCTGCGGGACCATCGCGCGCGGATCGCCGCCGACCGGGCCGAGCTGGACGAGATCCTCGGCGTGATCGACCGGACGGTGAACCGGCTGTCGGCCGACGAGCTCGACCAGAACGACGAGTTCCTCGCCGACCTCGCGCTGGGCCGGCACGGGCTGCAGGAGGACCTGCGTCAGCGCTACGGACGCGGCGTCGATGCCCACTTCGAGACCGCTGCCGCAGTCACGGCCGAGTGGGCCAAGGACGATTACGATCAGGCTGCCGAGCAGCACCGCGACCTGCTCGGGCGGATGGCGGCGCTGCTGCACGAGGGGATCCACCCCGGCGACGATCGCGCTCTCGACCTCGTCGACGAGCACTACCGCGCGATCCGGGCGCTCTGGCCCGCCGACGCCACGGCGTACCGGGAGCTCGGCCGCCTGATCGTGGAGAACGCCGACCAGCGCGCGATGGTCGCCGCCGTCGACCCTCAACTCCCACCCTGGCTGCGTGCCGCCATCGAGACCTACGCGACCCAGCGCCTCTAGCCCTCGGCTGTTCCGTTGTTCGACGACTGACGCAGATAAAAGCGAAAGGCGGACACCAAAGGTTCAGGAGCGGGACTGGGGGGGCGGGGGGGGCGGGGTGGGCGG
>NZ_JBNCLH010000007.1:533686-535543 GCF_049844575.1 Kribbella sp. DT2
CCTGGCTCCGGCCCCCCCGCGAGCCCAACCCCACCCCGCCCCCCCACCCCGCGGTTGTGCCGTTGTCCCCCCCCGGCCGCGATACAACGCGTCAGTCGTCGAACAACGGAACAGCCGCGGAACAGCGGGTCACCGGAGACCGGGCACGGCTGATCCCGTACGGCGCTTAGCTGCTGCGGCTGTCCTGGTCGAAGCCGGCGGCCTGCCACTGCTGCCAGGTCAGCTGAGTGCCCTTGTAGGCAAAGCGTTCAGCGGCGCGGTCGCCGATCCGGTAGCTGTTGCGCCGGAACACCACCGAGCCCGGCGCGGGGGAGTCCTTGTTCTCCACCACCCCAGTGCTGGCGGTCTGCTGGTCCATCACCACCTGGTTCCCCTCGACCAGCACGTCGCGCAGCACGTAGCGCCCGCGCGGCCCGTCGCCGCGCGTCCGCGACTGGATCGAGATGCCGTTCCGGTTCGCCCGGACCAGGTTGCCGACCACCTTCACGTCGGCCGAGGTGTTCACGTTGATCCCGCCGCCGTCCCACAGGCTCGGCCCGGACCCCCGCCCGGTGCCAAAGCCGTTGCTCTCGACAACGTTCGCCTCGATCACGCCGTTGTAGCTGATCTCGTACCGGATCCCGTCCGCGGCGTTGTCCCGGATCCGGTTCGCGCTGATCCGCCGGTCGTACTCGGCGATGTCGCTCCAGATCCCGATCCCGCGGTTGGCGACGATGTCGTTCCCGGACACCTCACCGGACGACCGCGTCGCCTTGATCCCGCCGGACTCCCAGTCGGCGATCCAGAACCCGTCGGTGTTGTTGCCGGTGATCAGGTTCTCGACGATCCGTCCCTCGGCCGACTGGTACTGCCCGACCCCGAGCTGCCCGTTGCCGGCGACCGTGTTCCGCCGTACGACGGCCCGGTCGCCCTCGATCACCATGATCCCGACCGCGTGGTTCCAGCGGACCTCGTTCGCCTCGACCGTCCAGTCGGTACCGACCTGAACCGCGCCACCCTGCGGCCGGCTGGCGAAGCGCTCGACGGTCAGCCCGCGCACCGTCACCTTCGCCGCCGACTTCTCGATCGCCGTCTCGGTCTTCGACATCTCGACCTGGTGCCCGGCCGGATCGTCGGCGACGTACACGGCGTTCGCCGCGTAGTCCCCGTAGAACGTCCCGGGCTCCAGCGCCTGTCGGCTCATCACCCGCGTCAGGTGCTTCCCGTCGACGAACACCTGCTCACCCGGCTGGCACGGGTTGGTCCGCTCGTCCTCGCACTTGCCCTTCAGCTTGTACGCCGCAGGCAGCGCTCCGCGGACCACCCAGTACTCCCCGTCGCGCTGCCAGGTGTTCAGCGCGACCGAGCCGGTCAGCACCGCCCCCGGGTCGCCGGCCAGAGTGGAGCCCTCGGTCGGCCGGATCGCACGGCTGATCCGGTGCAGCCCCTTGCTGAAGCAGAAAGTGGAGCCCGGCGGGTGCTGGTCGATCACCTGCTGAGGGTCCTGACCCGGCGCGATGCCGATGCCGTCGCAGGCGGCCGCCGTACTGGGTCCTGTCGGGCCTAGCTCGGTAGTGGCCGCTGCGGGGAGTGCAGTGGGCACTGGCTCGGGTGCTGGAGGAGGCGCCGCCTTGTCGTCAGTGCAGCCGGCCAGTAGTCCCAGTGCGAGCAGCAGCCCGGCAGCGCGCTTCATCCATCCCCCAACACCCCAACAGCAGCAAGTCGCTCAACTGTAGTGCCGGGACGTGTCTCCCGGCCCCCCGCCTACTGCGCGGCACTTGGCGGGACCGGGCGACACGCTCTAGGTGTACTGACCACGGACGTTGGTGACGGCGTGGTGAGGTGACATGGGGAAGACCTCCGGGTGAAGTGCGAGCT